>NZ_CP101291.1:1266560-2533120 GCF_024300645.1 Alteromonas sp. LMIT006
TTATTAATAATGATCGGCATATCGGTTTTGGCTTAGGCCATCAAAAGAAAAATGTAAAACACAATCACTCCGGTGGTGCGATTCGAAATAATGTCATTCTGCACGCAAAGACAACACCCTTTGCGGATACCGGAATTGCACTAGAACAAAGTCCAAACACGCTGATTGAAAATAATATTATATATCTTAATCACAATTACCCTCGAGCTATTGAGTATCGTTTCCCTGAAACAAGTAACGTTGTAATAAAAAATAACCAAGTGAATAAAAAGATCTCGTCAAGGGACGGGGGCACAGCGGATGTTGCACAAAATGAATTATCCGTCAGCGAGGAGGTATCTTTAGCCGTCTTTTCAAAAAAAGCCACTGAGTTACATATCACGAGTATTTATTAGTGAAAGTATTCTCATCTGTAATCATGGTTGTATCCATTGTGTTAGGTATCATTAATGTATACGGTCTGACACAGTCGATGAATCAGGATGATATATCATCTGAGCATTTGCGCTTTGGCGACAGAGATAAACTCATTTCTAGTGAGCAGTTAAGTTCTGGTATCAACAAGCTAAGAGGTGAGAGTGATGCTGATTTTGCAAAACGGATTACCAAGTTAATTGCGGATGGAATATCTCACATTCATTGGGAAGATTACCAGCCTGAAAAGTTTATGCAACAAATACCAATTTGGGAAAATTGGATTTTATGGGCGATGGGTGAGTTTTCAGGTATTCCTGAATTCGAAAAATACCACTTCACACAAATTGACAAATCGATTGAGCGAGGGATTGGATTGTGTGGGGATGTGAGTATGTTGTTAAGCGAAATTTTGCGAGTTAACGGTATTGCGAATCAAATCATTACGACACAAGGTCATGTTGTTGTTGAAGCAATTGATGATGGTTTGGTTTTAGACCCTGATTTTGGTGTTTATATTGAAGCTCCATTTATAGCGATAAATGAAAATCCTGAATTAACCAAGACTGCTTACAGTTCTGCGGGTTACCCAAATGATGGCTTGTATTTATCAGAATGGTACTTGGGAGATTTTACTCGATGGGATGGGGCGATGCACTTTGTTACCCAAAAATACTATTTTGAACGCTTTTCATACGTGGCAATCTGGATGATGCCACTCTTCTTATTGTTTATAAGTTTATGGTTAAGGACGATACATGCAAACTATTCTACTGCTCAGCGAAATTTTCCCGCCGACTAGTGGTGGCAGCGGACGTTGGTTTTATGAGTTATACCGGCGTATAAACGATAAACAAGTTTTTGTTTATACGCACTCGCAAAGTGCAAACAGAGTTGTCGCTTTTCCCCATGTAATTACACGACAGCCGATGCAAAGTGCAGAATGGGGAATAGCAAGCCTGACTGGATTAGGATTCTATATTTCTCAGTGTTGGCGTGTTTTACAGTTTTGTAGACGCAATAAAGTAACTCAAATTCACGCAAGTCGGATACTACACGAGGGCTTAACGGCAGCATTGGTTAGCTTTTTGTTGCATCTAAAACTTGTCGTATTTGTCCATGGTGAGGATGTTGAAACGACCGCATACAGCCGTGAACATAATGCCCTAGCTAAGTTTATATTTAAACGCGCTGATGTGATTATTTGTAATAGCGAGAATTCTCGAAATATATTATTAAGGTCGGGCTACGGTCTTCCAGAAAAAATTCAAGTACATCACCCCGGTGCAGATATGACCCGCTATTTACCAGCTTCTCCAGATCATGATTTTAGAAATCTACACGGTTGGAATGAGCGATTTGTGTTGTTAACTGTAGGACGTCTACAAGCAAGAAAGGGTCAGGATTATATGATCCAAGCGCTGCCTGAACTTATCAAATATCATCCTAAATTGCTTTATGTCATTATCGGACATGGCGAAGAAGAGGCGAGGCTGAAATCGCTAGTTGAAGAATGTCGAGTTTCAGATTATGTGCGCTTCATGCCGAATGCGAGTGATGACGACTTACTGGCATGTTATCAACAGTGCGATTTGTTTATTTTGCCGAACCGAACGATTGATAATGATATTGAAGGGTTTGGCATGGTGCTCGTAGAAGCTCAGGCATGTGGGAAAATGGTCATTGCCGGCGATTCAGGTGGCACAAAAGAGGCAATGCTACCCGGACAAACCGGTCAAATTATCGATTGTGCTAGCGTGTCTTCTTTAATTGAACAACTTAGTCCTTATCTTGACTTTTCAGAGCGCGCCCAATATGAGCGACGAGCAATCAATTATGTGAATCAACAATTTGATTGGCAATCACACACAAAACGACTCAATCGTGTATTCGATGAATTAGCGTAAGGAGTGGGTATGTTATTAAACAAAAATTGCCCCACTGTTGCCATTGTTCATAGTGTAGCTGAAATGGGGGGAGCAGAAAGAATGTCTCAAGTTATTCTAGAACAACTCCACGGCGTCGAAGCTAATATGGTATTGATAACTCCAGAAGTTGGGCCTTTTACTGATTGGGCAAAGTTGCACAACGTGCCAGTTAAATACCTTACACAACTCCAGTTTAGTGCGAGTCAAAGTATAGCATATATCAAGCAGACCATTCGTTGGGTGCAATACTTAAAAGAAGAGAAGATAGATATCGTTCATACGGCAGACCCGTTTTGTACCCAAGCCATAATGCCAGCCTGTAAAATAGCAGGAGTTAAGGTGTTAACTCATTTTCATTTTCCATTTAGCGAGGAAGTGATACGTTGGGCATATGGGCGTTTCGCACCAGATATAGCCGTATTTTGTAGCCAAGAATTACAAACTTCCACAGGATCAGTGCTCGCAAAAATAAGCCCTAAAACCTTACAAAGTGTCGTGCATAATGGTGTTAAATATCAATCGTTTCCACCAAAAAAACGCACACCTAATCTTATTGAACCCGTCATTGGCATAGTTGCGAATTTACAAGAACGGAAAGGTCACGATGATTTTATTGATATGGCGAACATACTTACAAATGCGAACATTAATGCGCAGTATCGCGTAATCGGTGGCGATATCTTAGCGATGCCACGTGATGCAATTCTAAAAGAAAAGGTTAATACCTTAGGTTTGGCGTCACGCTTTACGTTTACAGGGCAGGTAGAGAATGTATCAGAGCAACTAGAACAACTTGATATTTATGTTTGTGCTTCACATCAAGAAGCGTTCCCTGTGTCTATTTTAGAGGCTATGGCTACACAACAAGTCATTGTATCGACAAATGTGAATGGTATTACTGAGGCCTTAGATGAAACGTGCGCTTATTTAGTGGAACCCAATTCGCCAAAGATGCTTGCTGCACAGGTGCATAAAATCCTATCTCAGCCAGAGGAGGCACTTTGCAGAGCTAAGCGAGCTAGAGAAAAGCTTGTTAATGAATTTTCACTCGAAACGTATTTAGCTAAGTTTATACAAATTTATAGAGCATTATCGACTAAGGATAGTTTACATGTCTTTAGACTGCTATTCAGTAGGCTCTTCATAAGTATTGGCAAACAAGAGGATTAGCTTATTTTCACATTCAGCAAAATGAGTTCGTTTATTATCGTGCGCTTTAAATGTGCTAACTCCATCCTTAATGCCATTAACAACGGCTTCCTTCCAAAACTTCCGTGTCCACATTAAGTCCTTTGAAGGTATGCAATAACGCAACAGCGTGTAGATGTGTTTAGGTAATTTGAGTAATTTGTCTTTTAAGGGGCGAGACAGCATCCATAGGGTGTGATTGTGATAGGTACCGCGATACCAATTAACACCGCGAGTGCCTTGATTACCACAACCGCCGTCGGCGGGGGCGCGATGAAATACAAAACAATCTTCGCCTAAAGCGACCTTACCGTGGCGATTAAATACTTCTGCCATTTCCCAATCAATTGTAGAGAATGGAGGTTTCAACCAAGACGCTGCGCCGTACTGTTCAAATGTTGTTTTTCTTGCTGACATATGGGCACAGGACATTGACGTGGCAATGCCGTGCTTAGCTGACGGGATCCAGGGATAATCGATATGACCCGCATAATAGCAACCGGCTACAGCAATGATATCGGGTTCGCGGTAATATTCTAGATGCTTCGTAATAATATCTGTGTCGGCAAAATCTAAATCGTCGTCCATGATTAGCACAATCGGGGCGTTTGCTAGTTGTGCACCCGTATTAATTGCAATCGACACCGAAGCAAAAGATGGTGCCATATAATATCTTATATTACATTGCGCGCATATCTCGGCTAGTTGTACTTTGTGCTGCTCAGGCTGTCCATCGTCAGACTGATCGATGATGATAATTTCGCCCTGCGCATACACCATGTCTACAATTTGCGGCAGGGTGAGCAAGAGTTCGTTTAATCGATTAAACGTCGGGATCACAATACTGTATTGATAGGATGGTGATTGAGCTTTCATGACGTAGCTTCCTTGTTGATAAAACGGTTAATTTTGTAAAAGAAGTGGCTGTCGATAAGGTCATTAATATAGGATAATTCTGAAATGGTGTTGGATGCTAGACGGCATAAAGCTATAAATCCTAAGGTATAAGAGAAAATGAAAACCAGACCGTTAAATATCACCTCAAGCAGTTTGTGTTCGAAGGGGTTAAGTATTATTCCTGCGAATACACTAATGACGCTTAGACCCAGAAGTCCAAATAAGGCAACTAAGCTAAGGATGCATTTTTGTAGACTGACATAGCGAATTACAGAGATTGTAAAAAATAGCAATATCAAACATAGCTCAACCGCAATTTTAGTCACAGCAAATTCCGTGATGTCCTGGAATTTTATGGATAACAAGGTTACACCAATCACTATGCAGCTGGTTAACTCGAAGATGAGAAGGGGCTTAGTTTGCGCAAAAATATAATATAATCTTGCTGCTGCAGTGTATAGGCACATAGTAATGATCAGCACTGAGAAACAGGCAAATACTGCAGAAAATTTAACCCAGTTATCGCCCATCAATACCCAAATAATAGGCTCTGCATTAAATACACAAAATATCCCTATTGGCACCGATAATGCCAGCGATATGATAACTGATACACAAAAACGATTTTGAAAATGCTCGGGCTTATTTTTTAAATGCGCAAGCTGAGCAAGTAGAGGAGTAGTCATTGGAGTAATAATGTTTTGGCTAGGGATATAGGCGAGGTATTTCATCGTGTTGTAGCTACCTAAACTTGCTTTACCAAATAGAGTACTGGCAATGAATGTATCAAATTGCGTGCGCCCAAAACCTAAGATCGCCTGCGGGATCAGCCATTTTGAAAACGACCACTGTGACGCCAGGTGCTGAACAGAAAAACGCGGTAAATACGGATAGGCAGTATAACTGCCTAGAATTTGAATGGTACTGCTGATCATTAATCCCACCACTAATGCCCAGTAGCTTTGATAAATTAGAGCGATAGACACTGCGCAAATGACAGAGACAAATTTAGCAATAATGGTGACTTTTATCAGTGGTTTATATTCTTGACGACGTCTTAACAAAAATGACGCTGGATTCTCGAAACCTTCGATCAAAATGATATAACAAAAAGCAACGATTAAAGCAGTCAGCCGTGACTCGTCAAAGAAAACTACCGCCAGAGGAATACATACGATAACTAGTACTGTAACGAGAAGGCGAATGAGTATACTTAAAGTAAAAGCAGTATTTAACACGGCACGTGTGGGGCGTCGTGAGCGAATGATGTACGCTTCACTGCCGAGCTGTGTAAAGCTACTCACAAACAAACTAATAATTGTGGCAATTGCTACCAATCCAAAGTCATCGGGCGTGAGCACTCTCGCTAAGATGAGTGTACTTATTAGACCAATAAACTTTCGTGCAAAAGAATCAAATACTAGTAGCAAACTGCCGCTAAGCATTTTGTTAATATTCATTTGCTGGTTTCCTCACGCTAAAATCAAGCGCTTCTTCTTCACTATCGCTGGCTACTTTCAGTGTTTGGGTGAACTGGTGATAGCCCAACATATTAATTAATATGAGCAAATAAAAGGCTTCGAATATTAATAAATCCAAGAAGAGCGACGTGATAAAGAATCCTAGGATCCCAATCGTTGATGCGTCTCGAATATAGCCCCAGAAAGATTGCTCCTGGTGATGCTTGAAATGCTGCTTAGTATTGCGAAAACGTGCCCACACGCTTAAGAGCATCCAAGCATAAAACACCATGGCAATGATGCCATTATTTGCGGCAATAGATATTAGAGTATTGTGAGCAATGTGTGGTGACTTTCCGGGAAAATATGCACGCGATGCTGTGACAAAGCGCTGTGGTCCCACCCCTAGCACAGGGTGTTTGAAGGCAAGATCAATCCCTATTTCCCATGATACCAAGCGCGGGTTGGCGGTTTCTCCGCTATTTTCTTTAACAACTTGATAGGTGTCATACGCACGGTCAATAACGATTTGTCCCTGCGTTAATATAAATCCAGAAAAACCAATACACAATAAAATGTTGAGGATTTTGGATTTGAGCATAAAGGCGCACAGTAATGTCATTACGCCAAGGGCAAGTAAGGCTCCACGTGAACTAGTTAACAATACCGCGTGCCACAAAAATGGTATGATAAGCAGGCATGACACTCTAATAATTTTTGTTTTGAAATAATAAAAGCCGAATAAGAAAAACGGCATAATAATCACAAACAATACGGCAAAGACGTTACCATCTTTAAACGGCGAATTTTCGGGCCCCATCAAGCGATTATTTCTAAATTGCGACCACTCTTGGTTGAAGTACGTGCTGTTGGCCCAGTAAATGTAATACGCAATAACGCCCATAAACAAGAACGTCAGAACCTTGAGACCTTTTTCGTGATTGAGTGTGCCAACCAAGATAAAGTACATCAGCACAATGGTGTTGAACGTGCCTAATAAAATCTCCGAATTCACGTTAGCAGTATACACTGGGAATGGCGAAAAAATATCGGATAAATTGACTAGTGCCCAAATTAGAATAACGAACAGGTTTTGTTTATACCAGTACCCTGACCAGTCAATTTCTTTGCGCATCACCATGATTATAAAGCCAATGATAGCCATGCCTGCACTGATTTTGTAAATCGGGATACCGTCTAAAGCCCAAAACCATATCGCTTGAGGCTGTAAAATAGACGTTGCCAAATATACCGCACTGGCTAACCAAGGCAATTTGACGATACTAAGTGCCAAAAAAGCGATGATTAAATAAACTAGGCCTTTAAACATATCTTGTTCTCTTAATTGGTGACTTGCGCATATAGCGCGCAGTACTCGTCCTGCATTTTTTGTGCTGTAAATCGATGAAGGTAAGTCGCTCTTGCACGTTCTCCAAGATGGGTTCGCAAATCGGGAGCGGCAAGTTCAATCATGGCATCCACAAGTTCGTCTTCATTATCGTTTTGGATAACAAAACCATTTTGTCTGTGACTGACTATTTCAGGATTGCCGCCCACATTTGTGACGATGGCGGGTTTACCCATTCTTAATGCGTCAATTAATGTCATTGAGGTACCTTCGCTAAACGATGTTAACAAGAACACGTCGATTAGCTGGCAATAAACCTCTGGCTCGCTTTGATAACCAGTGAACAGCACTTTGTCTTGAATACCAAGCGATGAAACCAGCGAATGAAGTTCATTGCGGGTTTCGCCATCGCCTACGAGCATGAGTGTTGCTTTAGGGTATTGTGCTAAAACACGAGAAAAAGCTTTAACCATCAGTGGGTGATTTTTGATGGGGTCAAATCTCGCCACAGTGCCAAAGACAAGCGCATCATCCGGAAGTTCGACAGCAACGTGTTTATGCATTGGAGGAGCGTTATCAGCAATGCCATTATAAATCACATGAATTTTATTGCGGTTTAAGAACTCAAAGCGATGTAGCGCATTTCTAGTAGCGTCAGAAATAGAAGTAAACCCACTTGTAAATGCAGCAAGCACAGGGTTGATAAAGCGTCTTTTCTGATTTGAAACGTCGGGGTAGAAACGCCCGTGTTCAGTAAATATAACTTTCGTTTTCAAAAAACCAAGGCAGCCAAGTGCTCCGTAGCTCCATGGCGTATATTGATGGCAGTGCAGTATATCAATATTATGTTTTGAGCAAAATTGGCGAATAGCCAATATGGTATTGATGCTAAAACCACTTTCCCATGTTAAACAGTCAATTGGAACTCCCTGCTGTTTTAACTGTGTACCAAAGGGCCCGAGCTTTGGCTGCAAACACAAAATTCGCTGTTTGAGTTCAGGGCGTTGTGCGAGCACAAGGTTTTCAATGACCTTTTCTGTACCGCCAATACGCATATCGTAGGTGAGGTGGCAAATGTTCAAGCCATATACCTCGAAAACCACATCTGAAACATCAATAAACTCCATAAAACCGTACTATGATCAGCTTTTTGTTGCTGGTGTTCATCCCACAAATGTTTAACGGCACTAATATCAAAATAATCACTAATTCCAGATGGTGAATCAAATAAGTAACGCTTTGCTAGATCATGAATATGCTCTCTAAACCAAGCCGCAAGAGGTACCAAAAATCCCATTTTCTTGCGATACAACAAATCATCGGGCAGGAGTGGTTTAAATGTTTCTTTAAGAATGTGTTTCTTGTCACCATCTTTGTATTTCATATCGATAGGCAAGGTTGCTGCAAACTCAATCACATCCTTATCCAAAATGGGCGCACGAACTTCTAATGAATTTGCCATGCTCATGCGGTCAACTTTGACTAGTATTCCACCTGGTAAATATGTCTTTAGGTCGGTGTATAATATTTTGTCAAAATGATTATCGCCATCAGCTTTATCATAAGCATCTAGCGTGATCTGCGCAGGGTGATAATTGTCTAAAGCTGATTTAAATTCAGGTTTCGCAATCTTATCCCAAGTCTTATCGGTTATTTGAGAGTTCGTAATATAAAAACCCATGGCTGGGTCTTGGCTTAAACTCGTAAGTAATGAATTTCCTTTTTTAAAGAACGTATGTGAGCTTTTCTGAAAGAGTTTAGCCAATTTGGGAAATACATTTTCGCGAATGCCTTTTGGAAACTTCTCGCGTAATTTATTTTCTAGCACGTCTAGTGTGTATTTTTCATAGCCTGCAAATACCTCATCGCCACCATCACCGGCAATCGCAACGGTCACCGCATCTCGCGCTAATTCACTGACAAAAAACGTTGGGACAAGTGATGGATCGGCAAATGGCTCATCAAAATAGCTGACAATATGCTCAAGTTCCTGAGCTACGTCTTTTTGTACGATAAATTCATGATGCTGACATTGATATTGTTCAGCTACTTGGCGCGCAAACTCTGCCTCATTAAATCGCGGATCATCAAAGCCGATAGTACAGGTGTTAACGGGGGTATCTGAGAGTTGAGACATCATCGCAACGACACCACTAGAATCAACCCCGCCACTTAAAAACGCACCAAGTTTTACATCAGCAAGCATTCTGGCTTTGGTTTTATCGTATAGCAATGTTGCAAGACGGTCTTTAGCTTGCGCAACATTATCAGTCGTCTTGTTGGCAAACGAGACATCCCAGTATTGCTCAATATGCTTTTCTCCATTTTTGAGTAACATAAAATGCCCAGGAGATAGCTTATGCACATGCTTAAAAATAGTTTTAGGGTCGGGCACATATTGATAGGCAAAAAAGTCGTATACAGCATCATCCCTAATGTCTTTTTTAATATTGGGGAGTGTTAACAGGGCTTTTATCTCCGATGCGAATGCAAATCTTCCCTCATCTTCGTAGTAATACAGTGGCTTTTTACCAATGCGGTCACGCGCTATGAATAGTTCTTCTTTGGTAATATCCCATAACGCAAATGCAAACATGCCATTGAGGTGTTCCAAGCACTCCACACCATCTCGTTGATACAACGCGAGGATAACTTCGGTGTCAGTTTGAGAATGGAATTCATAGCCTTGCGTAACTAGCTCATCTCTAAGTGCAGAGAAATTATAGATTTCGCCATTAAAGACAATGACACACTGTCGGTCTGCAGAAAACATCGGTTGAATTCCTGCATCTGACAAGTCGATGATACTAAGTCGACGATGCACTAATCCAATATGTTCATCCAAATAGGTATCACTTGCATCTGGTCCTCGATGAAGTATCGCTTCTCCCATCTGAACCAAACTTGACTCAGATAAATCCTCGTATCCTTGTTTTAGAAAACCAGCTATTCCACACATACCGAGTCGTCCATGACAATTTTAGGGCCTGAAGATAACAGCTTTTCCAATCGCTGCTTGACTAATAAACGTTTTATTGGTTGAGAAACATTTTTCACCATATTTTGTGCATGAATTTGTAGATTGATTTCATGCATATCCCTCGGCCACCTTTTAACTGGAATACTGTCCAGTATGACCTCTTGCAATTTCCCTAACTCATATCTCGCAATACGATTTTTATAGAGCTTGATATCATCAAACTTAAAAGGAGATAGCGAATCAAATTCATATCCATGCCCAAGCTTATAGGTCACTCTGTTGGGTAAGTTGTAGTCCAGAAATTGAATATCTGTGTTGACGGCTTTTGTTAAAAAAGAGTCAATCCAATTTAAACCTACTGGCATATAAAATGACTTTTTCTTTATCATCTGAATAAAGTTATTTGAAAGGCCATATAAATTACCGAAAAAACAACTCCTATCAGTAACCAAGGATTCATAGTACGCTTTATTCCTTCCAGACGCTGGAACCCCTGCAACTGCATGTGCTGATGAGTTTTGTAACTGTTCATGGAGAATTGGGAACACGTTGGATGTGAATTTTACATCAGCATCAATAAAAAAATGCGTATCTACATCAGGAGCATTTTCATGAATATACGTATTCCATGCATTGCATTTGTCTCCTAAAGATAACTCGATTACATTGAGTAAGTTGTTTGTATTTGCCATCTGTTGTGCAATTGACACGGTTTGGTCTGTGCACCCATTTGCCATCAGCGTGACATTTTTACATTCACTATCAATATTTGAAAAAACGCTCGAAAGGCTGGTTTCAATATGTTTTTCTTCATTGTATGCAAACATGCAAATAGCGTAAGACATCTTATTCCTTTACAAACTGATCAAACCACGCACCCGACTCCCCACCAAAGTGGTCATCGAGAGAGGCAAATGTTGCCAAACTTGAATCGCAACTTGCTTTAGTTGCTCACCTCCAGTTTCACCTCTCTTTTGTTTAGGTGAAGTTGCCAAACAATCCTGCCAATCCAATGCATGTGGCCTTGCCCCCCACTGTTTTTTAAACCGATAAGTCCCTTCATTAAACGTCGAACGCCCAAAATCAAAAACAGGTATTTGTTTGTCAGCAGCATATCCAATCAATGCCCCATATAGCATCATATTGGGTGCTAATCGATTGTACTTCGCTAGGGTGGATGCCCAAGGGATACTGCATTGATAAGGGTGGAGTAATATGAGACCTGCGCCAATTGCCATATCTCGGTCATACACCACTCCCATGCAAAAGCGTCCCTGATAATGCTTAACAATTGCTTCATACCAACTTTTTTTGTGAACAGGAGAGCCCAGTTCACGCATGTTTTGCGCAATAACTTGATAGAAATCATTGATCAAATCATTCCCTTCAGTCAGTTTGATAGATAATCCATTTTTTTCCGCTTTGCGGATCTGGCTGCGTAGCTTTGATTTGTAACTTGCCATCTGCTCCGAAGCATTGGATTGCAAGGGCATTTTCATGGCGACTTTTTTGCCAGTTAGTGCGTTGTCATCTAGATTATCATTAACTGAACAAATATCTCGATGCACGAAAGATGAGATGAAGTGTGATGCGCCATACTCACAGATATCTTTTATTAATTCTTGTTTAATGGCATCAGAATCTGCCAGAACATGCCCCACATCACAGTAAGGCAGTGCACAAAATGATGGCTTACCCCAGAACCGTGAAAACAACACCAAAGGAGCTACCCCGACGAGCGTATTATCTTCATATGCTAGGGCAATGATGGCATCGTGATTATAGGCTTCATACACACACACTAGCCAAGCGCTAAAATGATAAGCTGAAGCTCCTGCATGACATTCTACATACTCATCATAAATCG
Source organism: Alteromonas sp. LMIT006 (assembly GCF_024300645.1). Taxonomy (NCBI): domain Bacteria; kingdom Pseudomonadati; phylum Pseudomonadota; class Gammaproteobacteria; order Alteromonadales; family Alteromonadaceae; genus Alteromonas; species Alteromonas sp. LMIT006. The sequence goes on from NZ_CP101291.1 coordinate 1,278,643, forward strand.
CTCGATTAAGTTGTGAAAGCGCGACAAATTCTGTTCTCATGACACCATCCTGATATCTTGTCTCGATGCTGATAAAGGCTGGGTGTGGCTGTTAACCTGATTTTGCATACCGAGCAGATGCGCGGCTTCAGAAATCGTTGCACACGTCACGTTGGCTTGATGTGATAGGTGTTTGAACACTCGAGTCACACTATCTAAAATATGCTTATGGGCGTCTCTATCTAGATAAAAACCCGTTCCATTGTCTAAGAAACTCGAGCTATGCAGATACATGTGAATGACCGGTCGTTCTTGACGTAAGCAATTATCGACCAAGGATTTCATATCCTCTATTGAAGAGAGTTCTGGGCTGAGATAAAGCTTGCGCAACAACGTGGTATGCCACAACAAAGCATTGGCTCGACAGTAGTGCCAGATGCCTTTTTCTGCTTTTGTTTGCAAATGTCTGCCTGTCTCATCATCCATGCGGTTAAATCCCACAGTGACAGGCAGTTCTAATAAGTGACGCTGTTGCCCAGCAAAGTTGGGCAACCCGAAGTCTGGGTAGTAGGGTACAAACGGTGCGTCATAACAGCTAAAATAATCATTGTCATACATCGGATAAACACTGGAGTCTATCCAGATGCCGCGCTCGACCAGTAACTCAAAAATGGTCTCGTTAATGCCCCAGCGCCCAGTCCGAAAGGATTGCGGCCTGATCCCTAATGTGTCTTGTGTTTTTTGGATTAAGGCATCTAATTTGGTCGCGACGTGTTCTCTAGGTAAATTCACCACATGCGATTCAAATTCTGTCGTTGGGCCAAAGTAGGGTGGGTTACACCATGGGTGCAAGTGAGCGCCCACTTCACACTGTCGATGTTTAATAACCTGCTTAATTTGTTCTAGCGAGGTTGGGTCATCCAGTACAGGATAGTCAACAAAGTAAGTAGGACGGATCCCCAGTTGTTCCATCTGATACTGAAACGATGGCAAATGCTTGACGTTATCCACCGCAAAATCAGACTCTGGGAAAGGTTCATCCCATTGCCATTCTTCTTCGGTATCTATACTCAGTACAAACAGTACGTCAGGCTTTGACATAATCTCGACTATCCTTAGTCATCATCTCTTGAAATAAGTCATCGTATTCATTCGCCATTCGTTGCGAAGAATAGTGTTGCTGTACATAGTTAACGGCATTTTCTGCAATGACTTGAGCGCTATTTGCATCATCCAATAATGTTTCCCAATGGCGCTTGAGCATAGCGATATCATGCAGTGGTGCTAGTAATCCCGTCTGTTCATGATGGATCAATTGATCAATGCCGTCGATGTCATACGCTGCAACAGGGATCCCCATGGCACAGGCTTCCATTAAACATCTTGGGATCCCCTCCAAGGTCGAAGTCATTACAAACAAATCAAAGGTTTTGAGCAACGCCAATCTATCGTCGCGAAACCCCAAAAAATGAATATCGTCTCGACAATCAAGTGCTTGTGCTCGGCGCTCTAACGCTTCACGACAATCCCCATCGCCGAGCAGCACTAATTCAATGTCCTGACGAGTGGCGGCTAATTCAGAAAAAATCTGCAGGATAGCGTCGATATTTTTACGCGAAATCATCTGCCCAATGAAGCCAATTCGTTTTTTATCCGTTTGAGCAGGCACTGTGTCGTCGTGTTTGACGCTGTATACTTCCGATAGATCGACACCATTTTGAATATAGCGTAACTTGGGTGGAGTAAGACTAAACTTCTCCACATCTTCATATAAAGCAGAAGACAAGGGTACGACATGATCAGCAAAGCGCATGGCCTGACAGCCTAACCAAATAAAAGTACGTAATTTAACGTCTGAGGCATTTTCAAAACCGTGCGGGGTAACGACGACTTTGATGCCCGCTTTTTTGGCGACAATCACGCCTAAAATATCAGATTTGTAACCATGGGTATGGATGATGTCAATGTTGTGCGCTTTGATATATTGCACCATGTGTGCGACCACAGACCAATCGAATTTACCGGTCATGGGAAACTCGGCCGTTTCGAAACCAAGTGTTTGGGCTGCACGAATGAGCTGAGTGTTGTGATTCTCTGGCTCTTGGGTCACAGCAATGATGGAGTTAATGTGCGTAGGCAGATGTTTGGTCAATGCCAAGATCCAGCGTTCCGCCCCATAAAATCCAGTAGGGCAAATAAACTGCATGACGTTTAAAGTGTGTTTCATGAATGACTGTCCGTGGTCAATTCACCAAATATTCCTCTGACCGTACCGATGGCACGCGCTGGAAAATAATAGGCGTAAAACTGTGTGATATCCCACCAAGAAACAGGAGGGGAGACGTGTTGTTTGAGGCGGATGCAGTAAGCGACAAAGGGCAGCAAAGACAACCCGATCAGGATGAATGCGGCATCAAAGTACCCAGTTATGGCGAGGAATAGGGCACTGAGTAAGGCAAACATCATCCCTGGAGGAATCAAAAAGCTCGGGATCTCACGCAACGGAATGTCGCGACCTTTCATCGATGCAATGTTGGATTGTCCTCGCCAGACTTCCTTTTTCGCCATCTCTGTTAAGACTTTATCTTCACCAATATGGACGTACTCTGTTTTGCTGGTGTAATGCAATGCACCGTGTTGCGAGAGCGCATGGGTAAAATAATAATCCTCACACGTTTCAAGATGTTCTGGAAAACCGTTGACTTTGATAACATCTGAACGCCGAACCAATAAATTGCGTCCAGGTAAAAAAGTCACATCTCGGTCAATATCCACATTGGATAATGAGGTGCGTATACGTTCTAGTACAGTGGGGTTGGCGGATGTGATTTGTTTGGCACTTACCAGCAAGCGACCAGGAACCTGAAGTTCTTGGTGTAAAGTGCGCAACCAATGTTGAGATAACTCGACATCCGCATCGATAAACGCGATGAAGGAGGCCTTTGTTTGACTCACTCCGTAGTTGCGAGATGCAGAAATGTTTCCACAACCTTTGCGATTATGCACTTTCAAATCTATATCCGGTATTGCATGTATTTCATCAGACACGGAATCATTTTGCGTGACCAAATGCACTTCCACCGCAAATCCATCACGGTCTAATTGCGCGATACTGCGTAAAGTTTGGAGTAGCATCTCTTCCCTTCCTTTGTGAGGGATGATAAATGCGACCCGTTCTTGTATATCATTGATGTGTTGAGAACCGGTGTCCGTCATATGTTTAAATCCATTTGCGTAGTACTTTATGACGTAGCTTGAGCTGGCTAAGTTCTCTTTGTATCGACCAAGGGGGTTTTCGTTTGAGGCGATAGGGTGAAATATCCTCTGGTGCAATATCGACAGTCAGGTCAGATTGTGTTGTCCAAAGCGCATGTTCTGAGTGCGTCGTTTTTCCACACTCCGTATAGAGGTACTGAGCGGATTCCCACTCCATTTGATTTTGCATGACCAGCGCTTGAATGCGCGTGAAAAAACGTTCATCACTGTTCATTAATGCTTGATGGATGTATTGCTCAATCTCTAACGCTTTGGCCAGATAATCTTGTTTATCTTGTTTTGATGAGGCTTGAATGGCTGCAAACATCAACAAATCGACTTTGCGTAAATCTTGCGCAGACCAGGTTTGATTGGGGTATTCCAGCTCATCTGCTCGGGTTAGGTAAGGGGATTCATGTGCACATATCCATGTCGCAAATCTTCCAACTAACGTTAATAAGTTTCCTCGTGCAGTAGCAAATTTGGGTAGGTCTGTCAGCCGCTCGATCAGCCTCATCAATGCTTGAAGCCAAACCGTATAAAACCAATTTTCTTCGATGTTATCCAACCCCAGTTCATCAAGTGAGTCTTCCAGGGAGACGGTGTGCAATGCAACCCATAGCCCATGATGTAAGTATTGTTCGCTTTGGGTCAATAGATGCATATCGAGTATGGCATTAAGGTAATTCGCCGTTCCACGATCCAGTGGATAGCGTCCTGTTTTGACATCTTTTAATCCAGGCACGTCTCGATTTTTCCAAGCGAGTAATCGATAATAAAGCGTCTCATCACCTTCATAATATCGAGTTACCCAGTGATATAGAGAGTTCACGGCGCCTTTGGCGTCTTCGTTACCCGTCAGGAGGTAATAGTAGGCGAGTCCGGTGGTGTAACAATGTTGTCCTCCTGGACCACCTCCCCCTGCATGCCCATCGTATACACCGCTTTGTTGGCGAGACGAGTATGTGCGATGCGAAGACGTTTCTGCATCGGCATAGTGGTCGGTGTGCCAAAATAACCCGCCATTGTATTCCGGCTTATCTGCTTGGGTATGGTAGATATCGACATTGATAACATGTATTGCCAAATCGTTCGCCAGTTCAAAATAACGGAGATCCCCACTCATGACGTATTGTTTCAATAAACCAAATAATGGGTCGTATTGATTGTTATAGACGCTGATCAAAGGCGCGCTGTCAGGATCAAGATAGGCCGATTCGTGATCGGCAAGCAGGTCTCCATAATGACGAAATCCATATAAATCAATGTGGTCTCGCTTGGCTGCAAATCCATCATGAGTGGATAGGACAGAGCCAGTGATTTCGCACCATTTATTGGTCAGCATTGAAGGCGCAATGCGCTCAATGGCCTGGCATGAATAGACATATTCAGGACAAAGAGTACACATGGGCTTGGGGAGGACGGCACAAGAGTGCACCTGTGAAGATTGTGCCGATATATGTAAAGTCCGAGTCCATTTTTCCCCAGGTTGAAGTTCACAGTAGTCCGCTAATTTGGCATTCACACCGGAGAAGACAAGGCCATCGTCTCCAGAGGTAAACGTCGATGGAAAACGTTGCCAAAAATCAGTCAACACATAATGTCTATTCTGATGTCGGATATACGGCTGCACATTGCGATAAATGGAGATTTGGTTATTGATAAACGTGTACGATTCCGTCGGCGCAACTTCGGCGGTATGCATCAAATGCGCTCGACTTCGCGACTCACTGCGACCACTGCCAAGTTGTTCAATACGATGAATGTTGGTATAGCAATGCTGGTTAATACAAACCTGAACATCACGGTGTGGCGAGCGCACTTCAAAATCCATTTCGTCAACAAAGATGGAATGTGCGTCGCCCAGATCCCACTGCCCATTGGGGTGATGAGCGCTATTGGGGTTGTGCAACGTTAACGTCATATCCATTGCACCGGTCATGGTGTTAATGGTGACTGTTTCTTCTATATTCAGTGATATCTCGCCAGCTTGAGCCTGGCGTACTATGCAAAGCTCGACAGCAAGGGGTGCTTGCTGCCCCAATATTTCATGAAAAGACCACGAGACAACAGACGTGGGCTCGATGCTCTGTTGTGTACCATGCACACGACCACTCACTTGAGTGCGGATCAGTGTTTCCCCGAACATGATCCCCTCAGGGACTACTGTGATGGGTTGGATATCGTTCAGAACGGCACAGGGGATCGAGATATCCAGTCGGTTTGTCGAACGATGTTGTATGGCCGATGGAATGATTTCAGTAGAGCTGTAGCGTTGCAGATATAAGCTAGATTCACTATTAGGTTCCAGCGATACCGCGCAACGAACATGTACAAATCGAACAGAGTGATCGGGCCATAGAGTTAATATACGGCAATGTGTATTGAGCACTTGTCCTTCTTTATTCACTACACAGAGCGAGTCTTGGCAGGTGAATTGTCCTTTAGGGCAAGGCACGCTGATTGACAGCAAGTGTTGGTGAATTGCTGTGTGACTCGGGTTCGAGACGGTAGCAAAGGCTGTTGTGAGACAGGTATCCTGTTCATTTACACCCATGTGTGTTCTCCATGTTTCGCTTGGCCAAACGTTCGAGCAATCTTGTTAAATGAACGGTGTAATAAATGAAATGCTTTGTTTTTGATAACCCTAGTGTGATAAAAGCTATATTGCTCTGTGGACAATGACGCCTTATAAGCACACTCTCCCCCCATAAAATCGTAGGTGTGCACGCCACGCTTTGCAAAGTAGGCCATGGCAAGCACGTGGATAACCAAACCTACACGATACTTGTTATCTGAGTCGCAGTAATTGATCCCAGATAAATAAAAGTAAGCGATTCCGTCCTTGATGAAAAAATACAAATAACCCAGTTTGATGGTGTCGGTGGTAAATTCAAGGATCTGAATATCAAACTGTCCCGATGCTTCATGGAATAAACGTTGATGAAATCCAACGAACTTCGGATTGGTAAAGCCGCTGCCATATTGACTCTCTTGCCAGCGGGCACTGTGATATTGCCCAGTGTCAGCAAACGCTTCGTTAAGTGCACCGCCTTTGTGGACGTGGATACCAATATCGCCATATTGCTCTGTTATATACCGAATACTGCGATTGATTTGAGAACGTTTGTTTGCAGATAAAATAGATAGTATTTGGTCCAGCCTGCTTTTGGACGACACAGAGTCATTGGTTAATTGTGTGCGATACCCCAATACCGCTTCTTGCTCTATGACGATCCCATCAAAGTGCTTAAGCGATTCAGGCCCCCATTGTTCCGGATGAGTGAGTGATGTATTAATATCAAAGCAATCCATTTTTTGGAGCTCAAAACACCATTGCACAAGAGCGTGTCGGCACTGAGCAATGTGCTCGGGCAAAGCCAGGATATCATTGTATTCGATCCACGCTTGGTCAATTTCTGGGACACCAGATTGATTCAATAATCCAATCTGATAGCCAAGCCCAATATGTTGAATGGTCTGCTCACCCACGAAACACATTCCAACAATTTCATTGTTGTAAAAAAACTGGACACATAAAGGTGAGTCTGCTTCTGTCAACCAGGATGCTTGCCACGCCCAGGTTAAAAAGGGGCTACACTGGCTCTTCTCTTGCAGAAAGAGCCAGTACTGCTTCACTGTATCGTGAGTTGTTGCGTGGTAACGCAGAGCGTCTACATAAATCGACATACCATCCCTTGCATGTGCCGGTTACAAATCCCAAAAGCTAATTAGGTTTATCGGCTTGTCACATCAAATATAGATAATTATTTTGTAAATACCAAAAAAGAGAGGCTAACCTCTCTTTGACTCTTGGGATGATTACTAATGTAATGTGTTACGATTTACGGCGACGTAAGCCCGCTAATACAAGTAAGCCAGCCCCGAGGACTCCCATGGTTGCAGGTGCGTTGGCGTTGATGATTACATCATCGGAAGCAAGGGTGACTGTGCGAGAAAAAACATCATGCCCAACAAGCGAAGGATTGCCTTGTAATAAATCTGCTTTAAACAGATCCCAAAAATCATCTGAACCTACAGGATTATTGGGGTTATTGGTTGCAGCAATAAACGGATTACAACCTCCAAATGTACAAGTTCCATCCACGCTACTATTCGAGTTTAAAACGGATCTTAAAAATGCATCAGCGTCAGTATTAGCGAATGTCAAATCAGTAGTTGGGTCTACAAAAGCATCAGATGCGTCATCAAAATCAATTTGTGCAGCAAATGAAGGGGCGTTTCCTCCGTCGATTAGGTCATCAAAACCAACACCCCATTGGTCAGTGAGGATATCATCGCCGGCTTCAATGGCAACACCACCAAATTCGAATTGAGGAATACCAGTTAGTGATGGTGGACTGACGACAAAATTATTCAGTAAAAATGAAGCAGCTAACTCAGTTCGAACATCATCAGATTGATCACCAGATGTACCATTACCGTCAACTGTAAATATATTAAATAACCCCCCTGAAAATCCTGATACGAGCTCAGTAGGTGATACTTGAGTAGAATTACCATATACAAAATAGTTTAATTCAAGGTAATTACCAGATAAGTCGAATATCTGATTGCCTGAAGTAGGGTCATCATATCCAAAGAATACTCTCTGGATACCGGCGTCAACCACTAACTCACCGGCCTCAATAGTGCCATCGTCATCTGAATCAACAAAATAGGATGTCGCAGTAAAATCACCAAAAGCGCTGTAATCACTTATTAGTACAAGTTCTTCAAATGTGATGCTTTCTGTTGGTGTTCCAGGGAAATTAACATTGATAATACTTGCGTTCGCTGAGAAAGCCCCAACTGCAGCAAGCGCTAAAAGTGTTTTGCTATAAGTTTTCATATTTCTATCCTTTTAAAGGTGTTTGTGAACGCAAATATGATTGCATACACAGATACACTGCATAGCATGTGCCAAATCCATAAGTGCTTGTTTTTATTATTTTTTTTATTTTCTTTTTGTTTAATAATTGAGCGGTTGTAAAAAAGGCTGACAGTAAAGATGAGGATAGGAAAAAGAAAAGAGTTAGAAGATGGGAGTTTATATATGTATACGCTTAGTTACTTAAGACAACGCGCTTGGCGATCTGATACTTAATACGCTGCAATAACCCATCATTACCAAACGGGCACCAGGTTTTGACCAGTTTGTTTTTGTACGCATCAAAATGCAAACCATGTGGCGCGCAGATGATGTCCCCACGGTTCAGGAGTATTTTGAGCACATTCGTGGCATTGACACCCGCGCACAATTTGACGCCCATAATGACCGATGGGCCTTTTTCAGCGGCAAAATCTGCGCGTGACGGGTCGACCAAATAATCCCGTTGCAATAGAGCTGGGGTCAGTCCCACCATAAATTTTAAAAGCTTTTCTTGTTTGCTGTGACATTTTGAAAAGCCAAAATATTCATCAAAATCCATCGAACCTGGCATGAAACACAGCATGGCGACGCCAAAGCCAATCGGACCGGTGGTGATGACAGGAATCCCTTTGTCCGCACATTTGCGAAAGACCAATTCACGGGCTTCCATCGCAAAAAAATCCAAGCTGTCTACGTACACATCAACACCTTCTAGAAACGCATCGACATTGTCTTGATTGACTCCAAAGGGGAAAGTTTTAATCTGCGCCTCTGGGTTGATCGAAAGGGTCATCTGTTCAAGCGTATCGAGCTTGGGCTGGTCAATGGAGTCCATGGTAGCACCGATTTGACGATTGAAATTATGCACATCAAACTCATCAAAATCTGAAATATGAAATTGAGTTAGCCCTAATCGAGTCAATGTTATTAGGTGTTCCCCTCCAACACCACCCAGTCCGGCTATAGCGATTTTCTTAGTGGCAAGAAGCGCTTGTTCGGCTTCTGTCACCCAACCAATATTTCGAGAAACAGCAGATTGATAATTAAATAGACTGGTCATCCTAATACACTCCTTACCCTAGAGACTGTACTTTGAGTTGATTGCGAATGAGATCAAACATGACGTTAAAACTAGGAGAGAGATGTTCAAAAAACACATCCTGGCTAATGTAATAAGGTGCGCGAATGCCATGATAGTATACCGGTGGCCCAATTTGTTTAAACTTGATACCAATAAACGCCATACTCTTCGCCAGTCGGGGCTCCATCATGACGTAGGTATGGGGAATGCGATGGTTATATACTTGTCCGGCAGCGGCAAGGTATAGACCAATAGCGATAAATGGAAAGCAACGCAACTCATCTTCTGAATAATCACTTTCGTTGATCACACCTGTTCCTGAACCATCAAACTTATCGGCTTGTCTACGGCGAAAATCAAACGGCACTGCGAGTCGGGAGATTTCGCATACCGAGCCTCGAGGGAAGTTACTTGGATGATACTCTAGTTCGGTAATGCTCTCTGAACAATAACGCTCAATGGGGAGAACTTCGTTGTCGTGCTTTGGCCACACAACTCGGACGGTTCCGGCAAACGATTGCGAGCCCAAATGTTGTAAGACGCAATGTAACGAATAGGCATCAAATTCATCTCGTTCTTGTTGCGTATCATTAGCCGGTTCAAATTCTTCTTCAATACAATAGACTTGGTATCGGATACCGTATACGACATTCTTAAGTTCTGGCTTTTGTGCGTCGAGCATCAAAAAATACCGAGAGAAGTGTTTGGAAATCTTTCTCGCATCGTTGAATTTTAAGAATAACCCCCACAGTCGCTTTAACTTTTTGAGAAGCGAGGTCTGTTTGGGTTTATTGATTGCAATATCCACACTGATATCCACTGACTACGGGTCTAGTCAGAAGTGTAGACAACAATTTTGAATTACGCCGAGAATTTGCGAATTTTTATTGAGATATCGTAGTAAAAATACGAAAGATACTCGTATAACCCCATATACACTCTGTGTAATGAGTCAATGGCAGGGGCATTTATCTGTAGTCTGATTTGTCCACTGGTGAGAAAATCCACCGGAAACAGGATTTTGTTGACCAACCCAAGTTGCGACATCAGTAAATCGATGCGACGCATGTGCGTGGCAGAGGAAACAATGATTGGATTGCCTTCTGAGATATAAGCAAAAGCTTCTTGCAGCTCGGTCTGGGTGTTAAACGGACCCTCTGGGGAACTGGGCACCAGGATAAGGTCTTCCTTAGGGATGCCCCGTGCCATAAAGTATTGTGCAGCAAACTCGTTATAAGGCGTTTGGCTTTGTGCCAAAAACGGCCCCCCGGTTAATATGATGGGTTTTTTGATGTGTTGATATAAAAAATACGCATTACTGAGACGCTGTATGGTTGCTCGGGACCACAAGGCATGTTCGGCTAAGTCACTGTTAGCAAAATAATACCCAGCTAACGGCAGTATGTGAGTCGCCTTGTGCAATCTTGGGTCAGTTAACTCAATAGACGGAGCAGTATGCTCAAGCGGTTTGAGTAACCAGCTGGAAAACGTATATTGGGAGCAGACCAACAACCATGCCACGCTCAACACTGCAAAGCGCTGTGCCAGTACGGTTCTTTTGAAGCCCATCAATACAGCTGCAAACAGTAATCCTAACAAAAACTGATTGATGGGAGAGCACAACGCGATGATGAGACTTTTCACAGATTTCATTTAATTAATAAGCAAACGTACCGAAACAGTCTAGACTAATAGTCAGTTTATTCAAAGGTATGAGTATGAAGAAGTTTGTCTTACTGGTCGCAGTGTTGGTTGTCACCACAATGAGTGTCAGTGCCAATGACTTAGTCCACACAATTAAGACCGTAAAGAACGGGGTGGTGGCAATAGGTCTGCATACTCCACTCGAGTCGAGTGCGCCAGCCATTCGAGGTACTGGGTTTGTGTTTGGCAACGGTCGATACATTGCGACCAATTATCACGTCGTCGCCCAAACGCTCGACCCAAGTATCGTACAAAATTATGTCGCGTTAGCGGGAGAGGGGCGTGCGCCTGTGATGCATAAGTTATCCATTGTTGCGATTCAGCCGGTTCACGATTTGGCGATATTGCAGTTAGAGTCTCCGTTGGCACCCCTTGTGCTCAGTGAAGATGCGTTTTTACCAGAGGGTTCGATGGTGGCATTAACTGGATTTCCAATTGGATCCGTCCTTGGTTTATATCCAGCCACACATCAAGCCATGATCGCAGCAATTACCCCAGATGCAATCCCCTTGCACAACACACAAGGGCTCAGTCAGCGTCTCATCGATAAACTACAAGCGCCTTCTATGGTCTATCAACTGGATGGTACCGCCTATCCGGGCAACAGCGGCAGTCCCTTGTATTCGCCTGTCACCGGCGAAGTGGTTGGGATCATCAACAAAGTCATTGTGAGTGAAGGCAAAGAATCGGCTATCAGTACGCCAACTGGGATCAGTTACGCCATTCCCGTGAAATACCTCAGAGCACTGGCGCAAAAACACAATATTCAAGTGTGAGTCTGAATGAAAACGATAAAAGCAATAACCAAACAACGACTATCGGAAATACTGTCAAAAATTTTGACACTCGTTCGGTCGTGGTTTGAAAATAACTAGTTAGATCAATAGCTTGATTTTCTGGTGTGAAATTTGCAGATTTATAAAAAACCATAAATTAAGTAGTGAACACTGCAGTTTTCTCACTGATGTGAAGGAGTGGAATAATGGAACACAACAACGTCTCGAGACAAGACAACCAAGCAAATGACTCGGTGTCAGCCCGCAGAAAGTTTTTAATTAAAACGTCTACAGGCTTAGGGGCTGCCACAGTCATGGCTGCCTTACCCATTAAGTCAGCTTGGGCAACTGGCGTGGTCAATTCGATTGTTGCCTCTGGCAATGGCTCAGATTTTGCCAATCGTCGCACCGGCATGGATGTGAATTTTTTGAGCGTACAACAGTTGCAAAGCTTAAATTTGGATCCCACCAGTTACGTAGGATACGAGTCTGAAATCAATACAATAAACGCTTCAACGACCCCTATGATGCCTACGGATGCAGAAATGCGCGCAGCATTTGTACTTAACCAACTTCTTGATGGAAGCCATGGTATCAATTATCCTGTGGTGGATCTCAGTGCTGACCCGTCCTTTACGGTGGCAGTTTTTGAAGATAAGATAGCCAATGCATCCGCCATGGACATCCAGATGGCTTATGATGCACTCACGGCGTAAACGCCAAACATTGAATTTGTTTAAAGGAGCTCAAGGATGAGTCAATTATCACATTTTTTACAAGCAGGGGTGCATGTCCACCCTTTTTCAGACCGCAGTGGTACGGTATTGTTTAATGAAAAAACCACACAAATGCTCACCGTGTTTTTTACCCAGGACAAGCTGAATCAAGTCCTGTCAGATTATTCTCAACAAATTCCGTTGTCAGCCGATGAATTATCTATGGTCAAATCGTTAATTCGCCAAGAGTTTATTTATCAAGAACCACTGCAACAGGCGAGCTAAGCAAGCTAAGAGACGCTGACAGTGACAGCAACTTATGATGTATTGATACCGCCGTTTAACTTTCGGGTGCAAACCGATATTGCCTTGGTGGAACAAAACCTCCACACCCTATACGGGCAACAGGTGTTGCCTGAAGGGTCTTTGCCTTTTATCGACTATCATATTGCGGTCCGCCACTCGACGGGCTTGAGACGGTGGTTTCGGCCACAAGCCTCGTTTTTTTGTGACCAACACGAACCGCTTAAGCCTTTGCATCTGAGCCAAGCGTTTGCCATGCTGGAATGGGGGATGAATTGGACCATTGCTGCGCATGAATTGCAGCATGTTATTGTGCACTCAGGGATCTTAGCCAAACACAATCAAGCCATTCTCTTCCCTGCACCTCCTGGATCGGGTAAGAGTACGATGTCGGCGTATTTGGCGTTCAATGGTTGGCGCTTGCTATCAGATGAAATGGCCGTGATCGATCCCGAAACATTTGAAGCAATCCCTTTTGCTAGACCGATTTGCCTTAAAAATAAGAGCATTGATTTGGCGCAGTCGTGGTTCCCTGATGCGCCGTTTTCCACTGTTGCAAAAGACACTCATAAGGGAGATGTTATTCACTTATCAGCACCGCTTAACGAAGACGAGCGTTTTGCTCCAGCGCGAATTAAAGGCATTGTGTTTCCTAAGTACAATCCAGATATCACAGACATACAGATCACCCAACTCAACCAATCTCAAGCCATGCATCAACTTGCGGACAATGCATTTAATTTTTCATTAATGGCACATCGAGGCTTTAAGGCTTTAACGAGTGTGGTGGAGCAAGCGGACAGTTATCATATTGAATATCGGGATGCCGCTGACGTCAAGGCCTTCCTAGAACAAGAAGTATTGGAATATGTCTAAGCTTGGTCAACAAGACTTAATCAGACTCTTCGTCATGCCTGACACCGCACTGGAATATAATGAGACACAGTGGTCGGGTATCGTGCAGTTATTGCGTCATGAAAAACTCCTCGCTCGATATGGTCATCGCTTGGCCGATCATCACCTATTAGAACAATTGCCTTTATCTGTTCAGCATCATTTTAACAACGCGATGGATGTTACCACACGGCATATTCATCAAGTTCATCATACGGTAAAACTCATCCATCGTTTGTTGGGCGAGTCTTATCCGATGATTGTCTTAAAAGGCGCGGCGTATACATTGTTGGGGGATGTCGTTAGCCGAGGGCGTATTTACAGCGATATTGATATTTGGGTGCAACAATCCGATATTGCCGGCGCTGAACAGCAACTCAAGCTGACGGGCTGGTTCAGTGGTGAGATGGATGATTATGATGACCGGTATTATCGAGAATGGGCGCATGAGATCCCGCCAATGTATCACGGTGGTACCGGCGCAGTACTGGATATGCATCATAACATTGTTCCTCCCGTGTCGGGTCGTGCTGTGGATGTGAGTTTTTTTATTCAACACATAGAAGTCACCGCTTCGGGGGTGAAAGTGTTATCACTGCCAGCACGAACACTGCACAGCACGATTCATTTGTTATTCAATGAAGAATGTGAATACGCGTTACGTGATCTGATTGATTTGCTATTGATGTTTGAGCAATTTTCATTGGATGATTGGGATATCTATTGGGCGTTGGCGCAACAAACAGGGTTTGCTCGAGAAAGTGTCATGGCCATCGATTTATGTCAAAACATGTTGAGCCTCTCGGTACCAGAAGCCATAGCAAAACAAGCCGGACGGATACAAAAGAAAGTATCAACACGCGCATTAGTCGCTGTTTATCAACGCATTATTGCCAGTTCTCATCCATTAGTGGCGAGTCGCTTAAGTAAAGTATGTGAAAGATTCATTTGGTTAAGAGGCCATTACTTAAAAATGCCCTGGACATTGTTGCTGTATCATATGATGATGAAAGCCTACCGAAGCACAGCTCAAATAGTACTCGGTAGACATATCTTTACCAAGACCGATCCAGAGTTATTGGGACCTCTTAAGACGGGACAGGATGTAAAATGTTCGCACAAGATGCAAAGGGAGATGCATAGATGAAAATATTAGTCACAGGCGCAGCGGGTTTTATTGGTGCACATGTTGTGCGCGCCTTATTAGAGCGCGGTGATCAGGTTGTGGGGTTAGATAACCTGAATGACTATTATGACCCGCAACTAAAATATGACCGACTTGAGTGGATCAACTCACATCCCAATAGAAATCTGTTTGCCTTTCATAAACTCAATGTGGCCGACCGCGATAGTCTGGCATCTCTTTTTGCCGCTGAGCGATTTGAGCGAGTGATCCACCTTGCCGCGCAAGCAGGTGTACGTTACTCAATTGATAATCCACATGCGTATATTGACAGTAATATCGTCGGGTTTATGAATATTCTGGAAGGATGTCGACACCACCAAGTACATCACCTTGTGTATGCGTCATCCAGTTCGGTTTACGGGGCGAACGAGTCTATGCCGTTTTCGGTCTCGGATAATGTGGATCATCCAGTTTCTTTATATGCAGCAAGCAAAAAAGCCAATGAATTGATGGCGCATACCTATAGTCATTTGTTCGGGTTACCTACCACAGGACTGCGCTTTTTTACCGTTTATGGCCCATGGGGACGTCCTGATATGGCCCCAATAAAGTTTGCTAAAGCTATCTTGGCTGATGCACCAATCAAGGTATATAACTATGGTAATCATCGCCGAGACTTTACGTATATCGACGATATCGTTAACGGCGTTGTGCGCATTTGTGATCATATCGCTACACCTGATCCTGATTGGCAAGGAGATGCACCAAAACCGGCTTCATCCAAAGCACCTTGGCGCGTCTACAACATTGGTGCACAAACCCCAGTGCACTTATTGACTTTCATCGAAACTTTGGAACATGCTCTTGGCAAAACAGCCGACAAACAAATGCTACCCATGCAACCAGGCGATGTACAAGATACGTTTGCTGACGTTGAAGCGCTAGTGAACGCAGTGGATTATCGTCCAGCTGTCGGTGTTGAAGAGGGCGTGGCTCGCTTTATCCGATGGTATCGTAACTATCACAGCGATGCTGCTACCTCCTGATACCCCTACTATTTGAACAAAAAAAGCCCAAGCTAACAAAGATAATATTAGCTTAGGCAAGGTTGGTATGTTTTGCGAATTTGCTTATTAACTAAGCAATTCTAGGTTTATCCACCGTGTAATGCTTTCATCTCACGACGACGTGCATGCAATAATGGTTCAGTATAACCGCTCGGTTGAACGGTACCCAAGATAATCAAATCGCGTGCAGCTTGATAGCCGATAGAATTAGCGAGATCCGGACACATTGGGATATAGTCTGCGTCGTTGGCGTTCTGTTCATCTACCAGTTGTGCCATACGCGCCATGGTTTCATCCACTTGTTCTAACGATACGAGCTTATGTTCCAGCCAGTTAGCAATGTGTTGGGCGGAAATACGAAGGGTTGCACGGTCTTCCATCAAGCCAACATTATTGATGTCAGGCACTTTTGAACAGCCTACGCCTTGATGTACCCAACGTACAACATATCCAAGGATCCCTTGAATGTTATTGTCGAGTTCACGTTGAATTTCATCCGTACTCAAGGTACGGCCAGCTTCCATTAACGGAATATCAAGGATCGTATCAATACCGTCAAAACTTTCGGCTTTCATTTGCTCTTGCAAAGCAAACACATTGATTTGGTGATAATGCAGAGCGTGTAAGGTGGCTGCCGTGGGTGATGGTACCCATGCCGTGTTCGCTCCAGCTTGTGGGTGAGCGACTTTGGCTTCCATCATATTGGCCATTTGATCAGGGATTGGCCACATACCTTTACCAATTTGCGCTTTACCTGACATTTCACATGCTAGACCTGTAGTGACGTTGGCTTTTTCGTATGCACCAATCCAAGGACGTTGCTTGAGTTCGCCTTTTGGCGCAAAGGCGCCGGCTTTCATTGAGGTATGAATTTCATCACCGGTGCGGTCTAAGAAACCAGTATTAATGAAAACGGTACGGAAACGCGCTGCGGCAATACACGCTTGTAAGTTTACTGAAGTACGACGTTCTTCGTCCATGATGCCGATTTTGAGGGTATAGCGTTCAAGACCCAGTGCATCTTCAATGGCATTAAATAAGTCATTGGCAAATGCAACTTCTTCAGGTCCATGCATTTTCGGTTTTACGATATAAATGCTGTTTTCTTTTGAATTTTGGAAAGGCGAGTTGCCTTTGAGGTCATGCATACCGATCAAAGAAGTGATCATTCCATCCATAATGCCTTCTGGGATGGGCTGATCATTGAATAAAATGGCGTCATTTGTCATCAAGTGACCCACGTTACGCACAAACATGAGGCTGCGGCCAGAAAGGGTCAAATTACCGCTGTCAAACGTGGTATAAATACGGTCGGCTTGCATCTTACGAGTAATCGCCTTGCCATTTTTGTTCATTTCGATAGATAGACTACCTTGCATCAGCCCTAACCAGTTTTGATAGACCAAGGTTTTGTCTTCGGCATCCACTGCTGCGACAGAGTCTTCGCAGTCCATAATGGTGGTTAAAGCAGATTCAATCACAATGTCTTTGATGCTGGCAGGATCCGCATCGGCAATGGGATGGTCGGTAGCGAACTGTAACTCAACATGTAAACCGTTATTGCGCAGTAAGATTGCACTTGGGTTGGTCAAACTGCCTTGATATCCGACTACTTGTTGCGGTTGTTGCAAGCTTGTGCTCGAGCCGTCTTTTAATGCTATCGCAAGCTGTCCTTCAGTAATGGTATAAGCGGTCGCATCAGTATGTGAACCGACTTCTAGAGGCGCAATAGTATCGAGGTATTGACGAGCTTGAGCAATGACCTTTTGACCACGTGTGGCATTGTAGCCATTGGTTTTTTCTGCACCATCGTCTTCACTGATCACATCCGTGCCGTAAAGAGCATCATACAAGCTACCCCAACGCGCATTGACTGCGTTCAAAGCGTAGCGAGCGTTGTTAATTGGGACAACCAGCTGAGGACCGGCAAGGGTCGCGATTTCCGCATCAACATTGGCCGTTTCGACACGACTTTCTGAAGGTGCTTCAACGAGATAACCGATTTCTTGTAAGAACGCTTTGTATTGATCAAAATCCGCCTCAGGTTGGCCAACGTGAAAACCATCTATTTGGGCTTGCAGTTGGTCGCGCTTTTCTAATAAAGCCTGATTGCGTGGCACGAAGTTTTCGAGGATTTGTTCGAATGCTGTCCAAAAATGAGCAAAGTCTACGCCTGTGTTGGCGATGGCTTGTTGTTCGATAAATTGGTCGAGTTCGGTTGCTACGGACAATTTGCCGCGGCGGATATATTGCGTCATATTCTGACTCCGGTAGTGGTACTTGCTTTGGCATTAATTATAAAGCAACACTTTATATTCTTAACATTATAAAAATGATGTTAAACATTCACGCTGTGAATGATTTTAATAATTTGCCATATTATCGGCAACTTCTGCAATTAAACGTCTCAACCACATGTGACCAGCGTCATGATGCAGTAGAGCGCTCCATGCCATTTTTAGTGCAATCGGCGGAATATCAAATGGTGGTGCAGTAATTTCAAGTTCTGGATCATCCGCGTAAATGCGAGCGGCGCGAGAAGGCAATGTGGCAATCAAGTTTTGCGTTTTGGCTAACTGCAATGCAGCATGATAGTGGCGAGTAAACACCCGAATGTTACGTTTTTTGCCTAGTTTTGTCAGTTCTGCATCGACCCATCCGAGTTTTTGCACTTCATTGGGATCAATCCCTACACCAATTCCAAATCCGGTCTTACTAACCCATATATGCTTGGCTTTAAGGTAGCTATCGAGATTGAATTTATTGGCAATATCGTTACTTTTGGCGAATACGCATGAAAAATTATCATACCAGATCACTTTTTGATGGAATGATAGGGGTAAGTCATCGAAGCGGTTTATCGCCATATCAACGCGACCTTGCTCGACATCGTGGAACGTCACGTCCGATGGCGTAATCAAATCCAGCGTGATATGAGGCGCTTGTTCGTTGATGGTATCAATCAGTTCGAGTAACAAAGTGGATTCGGCGTAATCAGAGGTCATGATACGGAAAGTACGGGTAGACGTTTCAGGATCAAAATCGGTTTCTGGTTGAATCGAGGTTTCTAGCTGACTGAGTACGTCTCGAATAACCGGTCTGAGTTCTAACGCGCGTTTGGTCGGTGTCATGCCCTCACTCGTACGCACGAGTAATGGATCTTTAAAAAGGTCACGTAGACGTTTTAAACCATTACTCATGGCTGGTTGTGTAATACTGAGCTGGTTGGCTGCTTTGGTTACACTTCCCTCTCTTAGTAACACGTCTAAATAGACTAAGAGATTGAGATCAATCTTGGAAATGTTCATGGTTACGCCTTCTTACTTGCTTAAAATCATTATATAAACTGCCATGCGCTTTGCGATACGCTATTAGTCTAATGAATGAAAGGCGATGTTTATATTTTTATAATCTATAAAAAAGCCCAGTAAAACTGGGCTTTGTGTAGGGTACTAATTCAGTACAAACAATCTAATCAATTAGTCGAACTGATTCATTGTGTTGTCGTCACCAGACGCTTTAAGCGCTTGGTCACCTGAGAAGTATTCTTTGTGTGTATCACCTAGGTCAGAACCAGCCATTGCTTGGTGCTTAACACACGCTAGACCTTGACGGATTTCTTGACGCTGAACACCGCGAACGTATGCCAACATACCTTCGTCACCGAAGTAACCTTTTGCTAAGTTGTCAGTAGACAATGCTGCAGTGTGGTAAGTCGGTAGAGTGATCAAGTGGTGGAAGATACCTGCTTCACGCGCAGCATCTGCTTGGAAAGTACGTACTTTCTCATCCGCTTCAGCAGCGAGTTCAGAGTTATCGTATTCTGCATTCATTAGGTCTGCACGGATGTATGCTGATACATCTTTACCTGCTTCTGACCATGCATCAAATACTTGCTGACGGAAGTTAAGCGTCCAGTTGAATGAAGGAGAGTTGTTGTATACAAGCTTCGCGTTAGGAACAGTCTTACGAATTTCGTTAACCATTTCTGCGATTTGACCAACGTGTGGCTTTTCAGTTTCGATCCAAAGAAGGTCAGCACCATTTTGTAGTGATGTTACACAGTCAAGAACAACACGGTCGATACCAGTGTTTTCTTTGAATTTGTAAAGACCATTAGGAAGACGAACAGGCTTAACTAATTCACCGTTTAATTTCATTACAGTGTCGCCATTCTTAAGCTCATCAACACTGCCTACAGGTGAAGTTTCTAGGAATGCATTGTACTGTTCTGCTAAGTCACCTTCAGAAGTCGATACTGGGATTTTCTGAGTTAGGCCAGCACCTAATGAGTCAGTACGTGCAACGATAACACCGTCATCTACGCCTAGCTCTAAGAATGCGTAACGAACTGCATTGATTTTCGCAAGGAAATCTTCGTGTGGTACGGTAACTTTACCATCTTGGTGACCACATTGCTTCGCGTCAGATACTTGGTTTTCGATTTGGATACAGCACGCACCCGCTTCGATGAATTTCTTAGCAAGTAGGTAAGTCGCTTCTTCGTTACCAAAACCAGCGTCGATGTCTGCAATAATTGGTACAACGTGCGTTTCGAAGTTATCGATCGCTGCTTGTGCAGCTGCAACGTCACCGCCGTTAGCGCGTGCATCGTCTAGCTCTTTGAAAAGGTTACCAAGTTCACGTGCGTCAGCTTGACGTAGGAACGTGTATAATTCTTCGATTAGGTCAGCAACAGACGTTTTTTCGTGCATGGATTGGTCAGGAAGAGGACCAAACTCTGAACGAAGTGCTGCAACCATCCAACCAGAAAGGTAAAGATACTTTTTGTCAGTTGTTTTTTGGTGCTTCTTGATAGCGATCATTTTTTGTTGACCGATGAAGCCGTGCCAGCAACCTAGAGACTGAGTGTACTGTGCAGAATCTGCATCGTACTCAGCCATGTCTTTACGCATAATACCTGCAGTGTACTTAGCGATATCTAAACCGGTTTTGAAACGGTTTTGTAATTTCATGCGAGTCGCATATTCAGGGCTAATTGCATTCCAAGCTTGGTTTTGACCGATAAGCTCAGCAAATGCGTTTTGCGTTTCTTGATAATTAGACATAGTCTTATCCTTTCTTTCAGGTTGATTCGATTGCGAAGACAAGTTGTTGCCTCGCGAACACATATACATCCTAGAAGGTTTATTTTGATAAATACAATCAATGAGTTTCATTGCCATCATTCATATAATGAATGAGATGTAGGTGGGTGGAAGCTTTTTTATTTTGCGCTTAGGTTTGATGGGACATAGCGAATGATCGTCAAAAATCTGGCTGACTATGTATACTGATTATAAAAGCCGTGAATGAGCCTAAGGTATTAGTCAATTGTGCGACATTAGCAATAAAAAATGTCACAACTATGTCATTAATCATTCAGAATCATCGTATATAATAGCCAAAATATTCATAGGGAAAATAACTATGCTAAAAAAGATATTCTTCGCATCGGCAAGTGCCATATTATTTGCTTGCTCATCCACACAGGTGCCTGATACCACTCCTGCCCCAGTCAGTGAGCTCAATCAACCTCTTAACATTATCATGGTGGTAGCAGATGGAATGGGTCCAGCCTTTACTAGTGCGTATAAATATTATCAAGATAATGCTACCACTCCTGAACTAGAAGCTACTTGGTTCGACCGACATCATGTCGGTATGTCTACTACATTTCCGGCGAAAGTCTCTGGCTTAGTCACAGACAGCGCCGCAAGTGCAACGGCATTAGCCGCAGGGGTGAAGAGCTACAATGGTGCAATTGGTATGGACGTGGATAAAATACCCGTTCGTACTGTTTTGCATGCGGCCAAAGCCAAAGGCATGAAAACAGGTTTGGCCGTGACCTCACAGATCGTACATGCGACACCTGCAGCCTATATTGCCCATAACGAATCGCGTCGTAACTATGATGCGATTGCCGATCAGTATTTTGATTTGCGTTATCAAGACGATTTTTGGGTGGATGTCATGTTAGGGGGGGGGACCGCTTATTTTGACCGCGAGGATCGCAATTTAGCTCAGGAGTTCATTGATGCCGGTTATGCCTATGTGACTGAGTATAATGCATTGGCACAAATTGAGGAGCCATCACGTGTGTTGGGTTTATTTGCTGAAAAGGGCTTACCCTGGGCAATAGATGATCCGCAACCTCAACGCTTGCGCACTTTGACTGAGCACGCTTTGAAGCATTTGCAACATGACGAGGGGTTTTTCTTGTTGGTGGAGGCCAGTCAAGTAGACTGGGCCGGACATGCGAATGACATTACCGGTGTGATGGCCGAAATGCAAGATTTGCACGACACCTTGTTGTTACTTGAAGAGTTTCAACGAGTGAACCCAAATACATTGGTCATCTTAACGGCTGACCACTCAACGGGGGGGCTGACCTTAGCGAAGGACGGTGAATACCGCTGGTCACCAGAATATTTACATAATATTCCTGTATCCGTTGAATCTATGGTGCTCACCATGCAAGAAAAAGACATGAATGGTACCGAAAGAGTACAGTATCTCGAGCAGGTGTTGGCGTTTGATTTGACGATTGAGCAAGAAGAAATTGTGGTGCTGATGGATTTATCGCAGGGCTTACGCGCGTTAACCGCGCAAATCAAACCCTTTATCGACACTAAAACCAATACCGGCTGGACCACCACGGGTCATACGGCGATAGATGTTCAAGTTTACGCATCAGGGCCTTATGCAGATAAGTTTGCTGGTCAGCAAGATAATACGGATATTGCGAAAGCGATTTTTGCAATATTAGACAATTAAATCACTGATTGAGGAACGTCTCGACTGGCTTGCCAGTGAGGCGTTTCATTTGTCCAAAGATATACCAAATCGCACCAAATAATAACAACATACTTGGTATAACAATGACTGGGTAACTTAATGCGGTCATGCGCGCAAGCTCTTCAGTGTAAGCGGTGGTACCCGGTTCAGAAACCAATATCCACTTCGCTAAACCATAGTTCAATGCTGATGATAAAAAGAATGAACTTGCTACAATATAGTTACTAATATCGATTTTTTTCTCAAAACTAGCTTCATTGTTGTTGTGTGCTAATGCTTCGCCTAGTTTTGGCCAGTTGATGAGCGTGTCATTCAGCACCAGAATTTTGATCAAGGGTTTTTTCATATAACGGGTGATGAGTACCGCAAGGCCAATAAGCCCAGGAATGGCAGCCTCTTTGATTGCAATATATTCGGCAGGCAGTTTAAGTAAGCTGATCCCACCGGTCAATAACACACTGATGATCCCTAACACCGAGAAAAAATTGACCTTTTTTTCTTTGGCTAATTCAAACAGACCATAACCAAGCGGGAACGCCAATGCCACCGCAATGCTCCACAATGGACCAAGATACTCTTCTTTACTAGCATATGACATGATCATTACAGGAATGATGATGTTAAAGGCAAGGTTACCGAAGAAATTTTGATTTTGTGGTTGGGCGGGTTTGGTATTGGTCGATGCGCTCACTGCGGCCTCTGGAAAATGAAAATAAAAAACTAGTTTGTCGCAAAAAGCTAAGCGATGCAATCCCTTAAACTATGACATGTGGAATAAAGCGTGACATATCCTGTGTGATCATATTTGCATCTTCTCGAATCGATATCCCTGCAGGTAAGTCATCCACAAGCCAGGAGCCAATCAGAGTGTAGTGTTGTTCGAACTTTGGTAATTCGGTAAAAGCCTGATAAATATACCCTTCGTTTCCATAAGGACCATCTGAACTATAAGTTGTTTGTCCATCATTAATAATAATAATATTGGCACCTTCGCGAGAAAAGATCGGTTTTTTGACCCATTTACCGGTATCTATGTTGTTGGCTTCATCAGCAAAATAGGCTGGCAATAGATTAGGGTGATTGGGAAAGAGTTTCCACAGCATAGGCAACAAGGCTTTATTCGAAATAATTGCTTTATAAGCAGGCTCTAGCCAATGCACTTGACTGGAATAAAGGTGCTCAGCAAAGGGATCGGCAAAAATGTTTTCCCATGGATAGAGTTTGAAACAATGCGAAATGACGCGGTCGAGTTTGTCGGTATAAAAGCCCTCAGGTGAGACCCCCATGTCTTCAATAAAAACAAAAAAGTCTCTTAGTCCGGCTTCTGCCGCGCAATCTTGTAAATACTGAACGGTTCCGCGATCTTCGATCGTGTCTTTGCAGCAAGCAAAGTGCATTTGCGACATCTGATAGTACTCACGCAGATTGGCAAAGCGGTGCACAAGTTTCTCTTGTAGTGAATTAAACTGGTCAGTATGAGGAGGCAATATGCCACTTTGAACTTGTTCTTCTAACCACAGCCACTGCCAGAATCCGGTTTCATATAAACTCGTCGGCGTGTCTGCGTTGTTTTCGAGTAATTTGGCGGGGCCTTTGCCATTGTAGGCAAGGTCCATACGGCTATACAAACTGGGCGCTTTATGGATCCAGCTATCGCGTA
Source organism: Alteromonas sp. LMIT006 (assembly GCF_024300645.1). Lineage (NCBI taxonomy): Bacteria > Pseudomonadati > Pseudomonadota > Gammaproteobacteria > Alteromonadales > Alteromonadaceae > Alteromonas > Alteromonas sp. LMIT006. The sequence continues at coordinate 1,302,875 of NZ_CP101291.1, forward strand.
CCAAATCCCACATCGATTCGGGAATACAAAATTGTCGTAAATACTGCTCGTCATGCACGACCGCATCGACTACCGCTAGACACATCTGGTGCAGTTCTGCAGTCGGGTCTTCTATCTCTTGCTCAATTTGTTGGAGTGTAAATTGATAAAAAGCGGATTCATCCCAGTAAGGCTCGCCATACATGGTATGAAAGTGAAAGCCGTATTCGAGTGCTTTAGCTTGCCAGTTTGGACGTTCTGCGCAAGTTTGTCGAATCATTGCGTGCTGAACCTAACCACCAAAACCTCGTGAGCTACTGCGGGTGGCAACGGATTTACCAAATCCACCTCTAGATAAGGTGCGACTCGCAGTTGGTTTGGCTTTGAAATCACTGCCGTATACTTTGGTCGCCGTTCTATGGGTGCCACCAAAGCTTTTGCCAGACGCGTCAAACCATTGATTTCGCAAAGATGAGCGACGCGAATACGAAGTGAATAAAGGTTGAGAATAATAGCGTTTTTTCTTTTTTTTCTTAAAATCGATATCCCAATCATCATCTTGAAACAGCATGCGACTTAGCATAAATCCGGCCATGAAAGGCATAAAGAAAGAGCCGTTTTCGTTGCTAACGTATTCACATCGGTCTTCACCAAATTCAAATTCGCAGTCGCGCTCATTACTGAATCGAGGTGCAGTTCTGACCGCGTCTTCAACCGCGCTTTCATAAGCATATTGGCACTGTTCAAAAAATCCTGGGTTGTTGTCGGTACACTCACCTAGTGAGCGATAGATATCAGCGACTTCGGGTTCTTCACCGCAACCCGATAATAAAACCGCAGCAATTCCTACAGCTAGCGGTTTGACAGCAAATACTTTGCGGTAACGATTAAGCTGGATGGCGCTGCGTTTGGTACTTTTTGAGGACATGGTCATGGTAAGTCCTTTTAGTAAGACATGCAAGCTGCGTTTAGAATACCCACGGCCACAGAAACCAAACCAAGCATGACCCCCGCAGACGTTTCATTGTTTTCAATACGTTCACTAATCATTGGCATGAACGTCAGCTTGAGTATGACAAAAGCCAGAAGCTGAGCAACCAAAGCGACCAACGCCCATACGATAAAATCTATATAAGCAACGGAATTACTTGCAGCACCGCCGACAGCGATCGCAAAACCTACCACAGCGCCACCAAACGCAACCGCAGCAGCGGTATTTTGTTGTTCTTTGATAAGTTGCCACTCATTATGGGGGGTCACAAAGGCGTAGATAATTTTAAATAAAAACAACAAGGCAATGGCAGAACCAAAATACAGTGCAAAATTACCTGTGCTGGTCAATAAATCAAGCATTATGAATTCCTTCTACAAAAGCATGCCACTGCATGTCATTAATACGACTGCGAGCGATATAAAAAACGCGGTCGCCTGGGTGAATTTGAGTGTCAAAACTTGGGTTAACGATGATGTGTTGCTTGTCATCTGCTTTAGCATAGCCGATAAAAATGGCATCGTGGATGTGTTTTATTTGGATAAATATATCCGACACTTCAATACAGCCAACATCTTGAGGCACTATGGTTGAGTACTGTTCATGCCCATCAGCGACACTTAACAAATCGTGATGCAGCAACGATGAACCTGGATCAAAGGCGGACTTGGCCAGCATTTCAACCGCTACCGATGGGGTGCATTCGACATTAGGACAATGCTGTTGTAACAAACTCACCAAAGATTCGTCATTAAAGTATGCAACTATATGAGCATTGGGATTGTGCTTTGAACAAAATAGCGCAGTCGTCATGGTAATGTCATCATGTGGATTATCAATCAAGATGGTTTTGGCACTATTGACATTTGCTTTGTTCATATCTTCTTCACGGTTAAAAGATGACACGCGAACAAATTCAATTTCACCTGGCATAGGGTTTTCAATATCGGCTTTGACACACAGTACAATGTCGACTTTTTCGGTACTTTGTTGACGTTCTTTAAGCAGTAATTGCAACAATTGAATGGTGCGTTCATCGTTCCAACCTAAGATCAAAATATGTTGTTCGTTCATGATGCTCTTTAGTCCTCTAATATCCAGTTGCCATTGTCTGCTTAGCCAAGCGGCGATTCGTCCGATTACCAAAGCAAAAAGCGACAGTCCCACCGGAATCACAAATAAACTGACGACCCATTTGCCTGCATCCGTGGTTGGCGAAAAATCACCGTATCCGACGGTCGATGTTGTGACAATAATGTAGTACACAAAATCCGTTGGCGAAGTAACACTGATTTCCCCCACGGCATATAGTAGTGCCCATGTGGTCACAACATAACCAAGCAACACCAAAGCGATATTAGTGCCACTGGCGTGATTGAAGTATTTTACAAAGGAGCGTTTGACTTTTTGCCAGAGAGTCATGTGTTTGATTAATAATTAAAATGTGAATTTAGTCTACGAAGTTGCGAACCAAAAATCCACCGCAAAATGTAAGAAAGCATGACCATTGCGTTTAATACAAAAAGCCCACTTCAGTGAGATGGGCAAATCGGCTTTTGGAGCAGACACACTAAATCACTGTGTTACACTAACTCTAGTCGGTTCCCCCAAATTCTGATGTGCGACTTTTTACACCTAGGTATATCAATCAATACCGACAGTTTTACTTGCCTTGTATGCCGACCAAAGTACAATATCGGCAAATTTCTGAGGTAGCGTATGAAAACATCTGATTTTGGCTTTGATTTACCAGAGCATTTGATTGCCAAGTATCCCACAGCAGACCGAACAGCGTCTAGGTTACTTCATTTAAATGGTAAAACAGGGGCGGTAGCAGACTATCGATTCCCACAAATGTTGGAGTTTGTGGAAGAAGGTGATTTACTCATTTTTAACGACACACGAGTCATCCCTGCGCGCTTGCTAGGGCAAAAAAGCTCAGGTGGAAAAGTCGAAGTATTGGTCGAAAGAATGCTTGACGATAATCGAGTATTAGCACATGTTCGAGCCAGTAAAGCCCCTAAAGTCGGTGCCATGTTGCGCTTAGAAAACGCGCTTGATGTCGAGATGCTGGGACGTGATGGTGCGCTGTTTGAGCTCAAATTCTTAACCGACATGAGCGTGTTAGAATGCCTTGAGCAATATGGACATATTCCACTACCCCCTTATATTGACCGTCCAGACGAAGATTCAGATAAGGAGCGTTATCAAACTGTCTATAACAACAAGCCAGGAGCTGTGGCTGCCCCTACTGCGGGTCTACACTTTGATGACGATCTATTAGCTAAACTAAAAGAGAAAGGTGTGCAAGTTGGCTTTGTCACCTTGCATGTGGGAGCAGGCACCTTCCAACCAGTCAAAGTGGATAATGTTGAAGAACACACTATGCACGCTGAATATGCGGAAGTCTCAGAAGCGATTGTGGCACAAATCAAAGCAACAAAAGCTGCGGGAAAACGAGTCATTGCAGTGGGAACAACTTCGATGCGCTCGGTGGAAACAGCAGCCAAAAAAGGCGATGAGACAGGTGAGTTACTGGTGCCTTTTTACGATGATACTGAAATTTTCATTTATCCGGGGTTTGAATTTAAAGTATTTGATGCGATGTTCACCAATTTTCATTTGCCAGAATCCACTTTGATGATGTTGATCAGTGCTTTTGCAGGCAAGGAATATGTTATGAATGCGTATCAGCACGCTATTCGCAATGAGTATCGGTTCTTTAGTTACGGTGATTCGATGTTTATCGAACGTGCTTAGTTTGATAGACTATGCGCCATATTTTGGCGTGATTTATCCAACGCCGTATTACAGCGAGAATAGTTCGTGGAATTTAAGTTATTAACAACATCTGGTAAAGCTCGTCGAGGTCAGTTGATTTTTGCCCGAGGCATCGTGGAAACGCCAGCTTTTATGCCGGTGGGTACCTATGGCACCGTAAAAGGCATGACCCCAGAAGAATTATCTGAGTCAGGTGCGCATATCTGTTTAGGCAACACCTTTCATTTAATGTTGCGCCCAGGCACTGGAATTATACAGCAGCATGGTGATTTACATGATTTCATGCACTGGGATAAGCCAATTCTGACGGATTCCGGCGGTTTCCAAGTTTTCTCTCTCGGGGACTTGCGTAAAATTGATGAAAATGGCGTTACTTTTCGCTCACCTATTAACGGTGAAAAAATTCTTCTCACCCCAGAAAAATCGATTGAAGTTCAGCGCGAACTCGGCTCTGATGTCGTTATGATCTTTGACGAATGCACGCCTTATCCGGCGACTCATGAGGAAGCTCGAGTATCGATGGAATTGTCAATGCGTTGGGCGAAACGCTCAAAAGATGCTCATGGAGATTCAGAGGCAGCATTATTCGGAATTGTTCAAGGCGGTATGTATGAAGATTTGCGTGATGTGTCGCTCGCAGGATTAACTGAAATTGGCTTTGATGGCTACGCAATCGGCGGGCTCTCAGTAGGTGAACCAAAGGAAGACATGATTCGCGTGATTGATCACATTGCACATCAATGTCCGGAAGACAAACCTCGTTATTTAATGGGGGTCGGAAAGCCAGAGGATTTGGTTGAAGCGGTGCGCCGAGGTGTCGATATGTTTGATTGCGTAATGCCAACACGTAATGCGCGCAACGGTCATTTGTTCGTCACTGACGGCGTAATTAAAATCCGCAATGCCAAACATAAGACGGATACAGGACCATTAGACGAAAAATGTGATTGTTACACTTGTAAAAATTATTCTCGGTCATATCTACATCATTTAGATAAGTGTAACGAGATCCTTGGTGCTCGTTTGAACACCATTCACAATTTGCGCTACTACCAACGAGTCATGCAGGGTTTACGCGATGCATTGGACGCCGACAGATTAGACGAATATGTAGCGGAGTTTTACACAGCGAAAGGTATGGAAGTCCCGCCCTTAGCTAGCTGATTGATTTACAATTTAACAATCAATATTAAATACAAATAACAATTGAAAGACCATAGGAAGAAACATTATGTCATTATTTATAGCAGACGCTCACGCTCAAACCGCCGGTGCTCCAGCAGGAGGAAGTGGTATTGAATTATTAATTATGTTGGCTGTGTTCGGCTTGATTTTTTACTTTTTATTGTACCGCCCGCAAGCTAAGCGTGTAAAAGAGCACAAAAATCTTGTTGCGTCTTTGGCAAAGGGCGATGAAGTGATTACTGGTGGTGGTTTAATGGGTAAAATCACCAAAGTAACAGATGAAAAAGATTTCATCGAAATTGCGTTAAACGACAATAATAATGTCTTGGTACAAAAGAACGCCGTCACAGCCGTTTTGCCAAAAGGCACGATGAAGTCGCTATAACACAAGCGCAAATGGGCACTAACAAGTGCCCATTATTGTTTTACCCCTTGCCAAATTTTAAGGACTGGTCGTGTTAAATAAGACCCCCATTTGGAAATATTTTCTTGTCGTCATCGTACTTGGTCTGTGCGCGTTATACGCTATGCCAAACTTGTATGGTGAGGATCATGCCATTCAAATCTCTGCTAGCCGTAATGCAGTCGTTAATGAACAGCTGCTAGCACGTGTTGAGTCTACGCTTGCGAACGCAGAGATCAAAACCAAACGCAGTGAATTAGACGTAGACAAACTCCTAATCAGGCTGTTTGATTCAGACTCCCAATTAGTGGCCCGAGAAACTATTCAGCGCGCGTTAGGTGACGATTACATTGTAGCCATGAACCTTGCCCCTGATACGCCCCAATGGCTAGCTGATCTCGGTGGTTCGCCAATGAAGCTAGGCTTAGATTTACGAGGTGGTGTACATTTTTTGATGGAAGTGGATATGAATTCCGCTATCGCTAAAGCCCAGGAAGATTTGGTTGGAGATTTTCGCACCTCTTTGCGTGAAGAAAATTTGCGCTATCGCTCGGTAAAACCGGTCGGGCAAAATGTCCAGGTACAATTTCGCGATCAAGACACGTTAGACAGTGCTAAATTCTTTTTGCGTAACCGCAACGGTGATTTGTTATTCAGTGAACGGGACGGCCTCATTTTAGATGTGGCTTTTTCCGAGAATCGCTTACGCTTAATCCGTGATAACGCAGTCAAGCAGAACATTACCATTATTCGTGAGCGGGTGAACCAACTTGGTGTTGCAGAGCCAGTTGTGCAAAAGCAAGGCGCAGAACGCATTGTGGTTCAATTACCGGGCATTCAAGATACGGCGAAAGCCAAAGAGATTTTGAACGCGACTGCGACTCTAGAATTTCGCATGGTTGACCAAGATAACGATGTTCGCGATGCATTGAATGGACGAGTACCGCCTTCTTCTATTCTTCTCAATGACCGTTCAGGACAGCCATATTTACTCAAAAAACGCGTCATGCTAACGGGTAATCACATTGTGGACGCCAACTCGGGCGTTGATGAATACGGAGTGCCACAGGTCAATATTTCACTTGATTCTAAAGGTGGCACGAAGATGTCCCAAGGAACCAAAGATAATATTGGTAACCCAATGGCAACGGTATTCATAGAATACAAAACGACGGGTGAGCGAGATGCGAATGGCAACCTGATTTTTGAGAAAAAAGAAGAGATTATTTCTGTCGCAACAATTCAAGCTCGCTTAGGTGCCTCGTTCCGTATTACGGGGTTAGATTCGCCTAAAGAAGCTAGAGATTTGGCTTTGTTATTAAGAGCGGGTGCTTTGATTGCTCCTATTTCAATTGTCGAAGAGCGTACCGTGGGTCCAAGTCTAGGTGCAGAGAACATTGAATTAGGTATGATTGCCATTCAATCGGGTTTGGCTTTAGTACTGATTTTTATGTTGTTTTATTATAAAGCTTTCGGCATCGTGGCGAATATCGCATTGGTCACTAACCTAGTGATGATAGTGGGTATTATGTCTATGATCCCCGGTGCAACGCTTACTCTACCTGGTATGGCCGGGATTGTTCTGACTGTTGGTATGGCCGTAGATGCAAATGTATTGATATACGAGCGAATACGAGAAGAACTCCGTGAAGGTCGCTCGCCACAGCAAGCCATTCATCATGGTTACGATAGTGCATTTTCTACTATTTTAGATGCAAATATCACGACTTTTATTGCTGGTTTGATTTTGTTCGCTGTCGGTACCGGACCAATTAAGGGTTTCTCTATTACCTTAATGATTGGCATCATCACCTCTATGTTCACGGCAATTGTTGTAACTAGAGTACTAGTGAATGCTATCTGGGGTGGTCGTCGCATTGAAAAGTTGTGGATTTAGGAGAATAACATGCAATTATTAAAAATAAACTCCACAATTAAGTTTATGAAATTGCGCATACCTGCGATGGTTTTGTCTAGTTTATTGATTTTGGGGTCACTTACCTCTTTGGCGGTAAACCAACTTAATTGGGGCTTAGATTTTACTGGTGGTACGCTCATAGAAGTGGGTTACCCTAAAGCGGCTAAGCTTGATGAAATTCGAGCGCAATTGGATGAAGCTGGCTTTTCCGATGCAATCGTACAAAACTTTGGTAGTTCACAAGATGTCTTAATCCGAATTGCTCCACGCGATGGGGTAAAAGCGGCTCAGATAGGTGACCAAATTATGGCGTCACTGCGGGCAGATGGCACAGATGTGGACATGCGTCGAATTGAATTCGTAGGTCCTCAAGTGGGAGAAGAGTTGACGGAACAAGGTGGTTTAGCCATGTTGACAGCGTTGATTTGTATCTTGTTGTACGTCATGATGCGCTTTGAATGGCGTTTTGCGCTGGGTTCTGTCAGCGCGCTTGCGCATGACGTAATCATCACGCTAGGTTTGTTTTCGGTGTTACAACTCGAGTTTGATCTGACCATATTGGCTGCAATATTAGCGGTCATAGGCTATTCACTTAACGACACGATTGTTGTATCAGACCGTATCCGTGAAAACTTTCGCAAAATTCGTAAAGAAGAACCAGAAGGTATTATCAATATCTCTCTGACCCAGACACTGAATCGAACCATTATTACATCTGTAACAACGATATTAGTTTTGTTAGCGCTATTTTTTAAAGGTGGTGCATTGATACATGGCTTCTCAACGGCGTTGTTATTTGGCGTCGTAATTGGAACTTACTCTTCAATTTATATCTCGAGTTCAGTTGCGCTGTTATTAGGTATTTCAAAAGAAGACTTGATACCTGAACAGGTTGAGAAAGAGGGCGAAGACCTAGACCCGTTATTGTAAATTGCAAAAAGAAAAGCGACCTAACATTGAGTGTTTAGGTCGCTTTTGTATGTTTAACAGGTCAACATTTTTCGCGCAAAATTAATTAAGCTTTGTTCAAATATTTTAGTAACTGTTGGGTGACTTTTGGATTGCCACACACGACATCACCTGATGCCAATATGTTTTCTCCACCTTGGAAATCAGTGACCACACCACCTGATTCACGAATCAGAAGCATACCCGCGGCGATGTCCCATGGTTTTAGCTTGGCTTCAAAATACCCATCGTATTTGCCCGCGGCTGTGTAGGCCATATCAAGTGCTGCTGAACCCGAACGACGAATATCTCCTGATTGAATTAAGATGGGTGTAAATTTTGACATGTAATCGGCAATTCGGGCTTTATCGCGAAACGGAAAAGCTGTCGCAATAATCGCTGAAGATAACTCACGACGTTTGCCACAACGAATGCGAAAGCCGTTTAACTGAGCGCCTTGTCCTTTGGTGGCGGTAAACAAATCACCGCGAATTGGGTCAAAGACGACAGCAATTTCAAGTTTGCCTTTTATTTTTAAAGCGATAGAAACAGCAAAATGTGGGATCCCTTGGATGAAGTTGGTCGTACCATCGAGTGGGTCAATGATCCATTGATAATCTGGGTTATCAAGTGTCTCACCGGATTCTTCACCGAGAAAACTATGGTCTGGGTAGGACTGTTGAATCTTACTGATTATGGCCGCTTCTGCTTCGCGGTCAACTTTAGTGACAAAATCATTTGCCCCTTTCATATCAATATTCAAATCATCGCGGTTTTCAAAGCCACGGGTAATAATGTTGCCTGCCGTGCGCGCGGCACGAATGGCGATGTTAAGCATTGGATGCATCACGGTCTCGCTTATCAGTAAAATTCAATTGTCAAAGAACTGCATTGGTGTAGGTTCGCCAACGCATTGTCATTATACGCATCAGAATGAACAGCGCAAAGATAATTTTTGTCTGAGGCATGCTTATGCTAGACTTTGCACCTATTTTTGTGATGACCTTATTTCGACATGCTTGAAAACATTAAGATTGTATTAGTGAATACCTCTCACACCGGCAACATAGGTTCAACGGCTCGGGCAATGAAAACTATGGGGTTAAGTCAATTGGTGTTGGTCGACCCGATTTCAGCACCAGATGGCAAATCCAGTGCGCTTGCCGCAGGCGCTGGAGATGTACTGGCGCAAGCTAAGACGGTTTCGAAGTTAGAAGAAGCGATTGCAGACTGTTCTTTAGTGGTTGGTACCTCAGCGCGTTCACGGACATTACCTTGGCCCATGCTTGAACCAAGAGAGTGTGGTGTTCGTATGGTAAAAGAGTCATTATCAGGGCCGGTGGCGCTCGTGTTTGGTCGTGAAAACAACGGCCTGACCAACGAAGAATTACAACAATGTCATTATCATGTTTGCATCCCTGCCAACCCTGAATATTCATCTTTAAATTTGGCCGCTGCAGTCCAAACCTTATGCTACGAAATTCGCATGGGCTATCTCAAGCAAAACGAGTATCCTGATGTCGAACAAGAATATCCTCTAGCTGAAGATTTGGAGCGGTTTTATGCCCATTTAGAAAGCACGCTTAAGGATACCGGGTTTGTGGTAGAGAATCATCCGGGACAAGTGATGGTAAAATTACGACGCCTCTTTAATAGAGCTCGCCCAGAGCGCCACGAATTAAATATCTTACGTGGCATGTTGAGCTCAATTGATAAAAAGTAAACAAAGAGACTGATATGTTTCGTTCTATCAGAGAAGATATTAAAAGTGTATACGCCAGAGATCCTGCAGCGCGAAACGCGTGGGAAATTATAACTAATTATCCTGGTTTGCATGCTATTTGGTTGCATCGCTTAAACCACAAATTATGGGGCTGGGGCTGGTATTGGCTAGCCAGAACATTGTCTAATGTAGGGCGGTTTATAACCGGTGTGGAAATCCACCCCGGAGCAACGTTAGGTCGACGCGTTTTCATTGACCATGGTATGGGGGTTGTTATAGGTGAAACGGCCAATATAGGTAATGACGTTACTCTATATCACGGTGTGACATTGGGTGGAACTAGTTGGAAAGCGGGCAAACGGCATCCTACCCTTGAAGATAATGTTGTCGTCGGCGCAGGAGCAAAAGTACTCGGTCCAATTACTATGGGGCGAGGTGCTAAGATTGGCAGTAATTCCGTGGTCGTGAAAGACGTTCCCGCCGATGCGACAGTGGTTGGTATTCCTGGGCGCATTATTATGGCCAAGCCAACCATAGATGAGTCAGGTGAACGAGCTAAAATTGCCAAAAAATACGGCTTTGATGCTTATGCAGTTTCCGATGAAAACCCCGATCCAGTTGCTAATGCGATAGGTTTATTGTTAGAGCATGTACATCAAATGGACAATAAAGTAGTAGAAATGTGCCATGCCATTCAAGAAATAGGGGGGGATGTGTGCACTCAAGATTTGCCCAAAGTCGATTTGCAAGACTTTGTTGACTCAGGCATTGAGCCAACCACTGCAAAAAGTCCCGATGATTTTGACCCGCATATTTAGCGTTACATTTTATTAACAATACTTGACTAAAATAGTCGGACAAATACTTGACTATTTTAGTCGGGATTGTACAATTACGCCATTACATGAAATGAGGTGTGATGATGAAACTAACGTCAAAAGGTCGCTACGCGGTCACCGCAATGCTTGACGTTGCTTTACACTCTACTGACGGACCAGTACCCCTTGCAGATATTTCTCAAAGGCAAGAGATTTCACTCTCTTATTTGGAGCAGTTGTTTGCTAAATTACGCAAACAATCCTTGGTTGAGAGTATTCGTGGCCCTGGCGGTGGTTACCGTCTTGGACGCCGTCCACAGGATATTGCGGTGGGTGAGGTAATTGCAGCAGTAAACGAAAGCATAGATGCGACGAAATGCGCTGGTAAAGCAGATTGTCAAGGTGGCGAGAAGTGTTTGACGCACAATTTGTGGCAGGATTTGTCTGAGCGAATTAGTGAGTTTTTGGACAGCATTAGTTTGGGCGAGTTAGTTGAAAGACAGCATTCTCACAAAGCCTCTGATATCAATAACCATTTAAACCAAAAAATCAACGTGAATATACAGTTGTAAGTGGAGCAACCATGAGTGAATTACAATTACCAATTTATTTAGACTACTCGTCAACAACCCCTGTTGACCCAAGGGTTGCCAAAAAAATGGCCGAGTGCCTACAAATGGAAGGTAACTTTGGCAATCCAGCCTCGCGTTCACATCGCTTTGGTTGGGTAGCAGAAGAGGCAGTAGATATTGCACGTAATCAAGTTGCGGATTTGGTTAATGCAGACCCACGTGAGATCGTATTTACCTCTGGTGCAACCGAATCAAATAATTTGGCAATCAAAGGTGCTGCACACTTTTATCACAAAAAAGGTAAGCACATCATAACTTTGAAGACGGAGCACAAAGCAGTTTTGGATACATGTCGTCAGCTAGAGCGTGAAGGATTTGAGGTTACTTATCTTGAGCCGATGAGCAATGGTTTGGTTGACCTTGAAGTGTTAGCAAACACGATGCGCGATGACACAGTGCTCGTCTCAATTATGCACGTCAATAATGAAATCGGTGTGATCCAAGACATCGCAGCCATTGGTGAGTTGTGTCGCAGCCGCAAGATTTTATTCCACGTTGATGCTGCGCAATCTACTGGCAAAGTCGAAATTGATTTACAGAACCTAAAAGTCGATTTGATGTCTTTCTCAGGTCACAAGACTTATGGTCCCAAAGGCATTGGTGCATTGTATGTGCGTCGTAAACCACGGGTTCGTATCGAAGCCCAAATCCACGGCGGTGGCCATGAGCGCGGTATGCGTTCAGGCACACTCGCGACACACCAAATCGTCGGTATGGGTGAAGCGTTTGCTTTAGCGAAAGCGGAAATGGCCTCAGAAAATGAGCGAATTCGCGTCTTACGTGACCGTTTGTGGAACGGTATTAAAGATATTGAGGCAGTATACTTAAACGGCGACCTAGAACAGCGGGTAGTGCACAACCTGAATGTGTCATTCGCTTATGTAGAGGGTGAATCTCTGATTATGGCGCTTAAAGACATGGCTGTATCTTCCGGTTCGGCCTGTACGTCTGCATCACTTGAGCCTTCATATGTGCTTCGTGCATTGGGTCTCAATGATGAATTGGCACACAGTTCTATTCGTTTTAGTTTTGGTCGTTTTACCACTGAAGCTGAAATAGATTACGTCATCGATGTAATTCGTAACGCAATTGATAAGTTACGTGAAATGTCTCCATTGTGGGATATGTATAAAGACGGTGTAGACCTAGAATCGGTCGAGTGGGTTCACCACTAAATTGTTTGTGCGTCTTGGCGTTAGCCAAGTGCATGAATTTAAAGATTATGAAAGGTTAAAAAAGTAAAGGTACAATTATGGCATACAGTGAAAAAGTCATCGATCATTATGAAAATCCTCGAAATGTAGGCGGATTCGACAAAAACGATCCAACCGTTGCAACGGGTATGGTAGGTGCGCCAGCGTGTGGTGACGTTATGAAGTTACAGCTCAAAGTAGGTGAAAATGGTATTATCGAAGATGCTAAATTTAAAACCTATGGCTGTGGTTCTGCGATTGCTTCGAGTTCGCTTGTAACCGAGTGGGTCAAAGGTAAAACCTTAGATGAGGCGACCACAATTAAAAACACCGATATTGCGGAAGAGCTTGCTTTACCACCAGTGAAGATCCACTGTTCAATCTTAGCTGAAGATGCAATCAAAGCAGCCGTTGCAGATTACAAAAAGAAAAACGCTTAGTTCATAGATACAAAAGTTATAGGAGATATAAGTGGCTATCACAGTAACTGACGCAGCAGCACAAAGAGCTAATGCTTTTTTACAAAATAGAGGGCATGGTCTTGGTTTGCGCTTAGGTGTAAAAACCACTGGATGCTCAGGGCTGGCTTATGTTTTAGAGTTTGTTGATGAGCTAAATGAAGACGATACTGTGTTTGAAGACAACGGGGTAAAAGTCATTATTGATGGTAAAAGTCTTGTTTACCTTGATGGTACACAGTTAGACTTTGCCAAAGAGGGGCTCAATGAAGGCTTTCAGTTTAACAATCCAAACGCAAATGGTGAGTGTGGTTGCGGCGAAAGCTTTAACGTCTAATGACGCAACTTAAAGCATGATAAACCAATAGACCATGAATTATTTTTCACTATTTAACCTTCCCGAAACGCTAACGCTGGATACTCAAGCGTTAGCGTCTTCTTATCAGACCTTACAAAAGCTCACCCATCCAGACAAATTTGCCACAGCATCGGCACAAGACCGGCGTATTGCTATGCAAAAAAATGCTCAAGTTAATGATGGTTACAGCGTGTTAAAACATCCACTGACTCGAGCACAGCATTTGTTGAGTTTGCGTGGGTTAACCATAGATAATGAACAACATACCTTGGGTGATCCTGAGTTTTTGATGCAACAAATGGAGTGGCGTGAAACGCTAGAGGAAATCGCTTCAGATGAAAATGCACTTGAACAAATGCAAGACGATATCCAAGCTCTAATAAAAGATAAGCTCACAGCGTTAGACGCCATGTTTGAAGAGGATGGCTCTGATAATGAAGACATCGCAAATGAGATTAGAAAACTCACGTTTATCTATAAATTTTCCGCGCAAGTAGAGGCGCAATTAGACAAATTGGACGATTTTTAACATGGCATTATTGCAGATTGCAGAACCTGGACAAAGTGCAGCCCCACACCAACGCAAACTTGCCGTTGGTATCGATTTGGGGACAACTAATTCACTGGTTGCGACGGTGCGCAGTGGGCAGCCACAAACCTTACCTGACAGCCAGGGCCGAACTTTATTACCTTCGGTGGTCCGTTATCACGGTGGCGAAAAGACTATCGGCTTTCCAGCACAAGCAGATGCTACTGACGATCCAGTCAATACTATCGTCTCGGTAAAACGCTTTCTTGGCAAATCCCAAGATGAAATTTTAGCAACATGGCCGAATCTACCCTACCACTTTGTGCAACAAAGCCAAGGAGTAGCACTTCTTGCAGATGGTAAATCGAGAAATCCTGTTGAAATATCAGCTGACATTTTACGTCATCTGCGTCACCGCGCAGAGGCTTCACTAGGCGATGAGTTAACCGGTGCTGTGATTACGGTTCCTGCCTACTTCGATGATGCACAAAGACAAAGCACGAAAGACGCAGCGAAATTAGCTGGTTTACACGTTCTTAGATTATTGAATGAACCCACTGCGGCAGCTATCGCATATGGTTTGGATTCTGGACGAGAAGGGCTCATTGCAGTTTATGATTTGGGTGGTGGCACCTTTGATATTAGCATTTTGCGTCTGCACAAAGGCGTGTTTGAAGTGCTCTCCACCGGAGGCAATGCCAGTTTAGGTGGTGATGATTTTGATCATGCAATTGTGCAGCACTGGACAACACAATGGGAATTGTCTGAGTCGCTGCAAAAATCACAATACAGACGATTAGTGTCTTTAGCCAAAGCGACCAAACAAGCATTGAGCGATGCCCCCTCTATTACGCAAACTATTGAGATAGACGGTCAATCCTTTGATGCTTCCCTAGAGCGTGAAACGTTTGAAAATTTAATCGCGCCATTGGTTAAACAAACAGTAAAAGCTTGTCGCAGAGCCTTAAAAGATGCAGAAGTCAGCGCTGATGAGGTGTTAGCAGTCGTCATGGTAGGGGGCTCAACACGAGTTCCATTGGTGAGAGTACAAGTTGGTGAATTTTTTGGGCAAGAACCATTAACTTCTATTGACCCAGACCAAGTGGTAGCTTTAGGGGCGGCAAGTCAAGCAGATATTCTTGCGGGAAATAAGCCCGATAGTGAAATGTTGTTACTAGACGTTTTACCTCTATCGCTTGGTATCGAAACGATGGGGGGGTTGGTCGAAAAAATTATCCCTCGAAATACCACCATACCGGTTGCAAAAGCTCAAGAATTCACCACATTCAAAGATGGGCAAACAGCGATGATGGTGCACGTATTACAAGGTGAACGTGAACTCGTCGATGATTGTCGCTCTCTGGCGAAATTCACGTTAACAGGGATTCCACCGATGACGGCGGGAGCTGCGCATATTCGTGTGACATTTCAAGTCGATGCGGATGGCTTACTCAATGTTACCGCACAAGAAAAAAGCACAGGCGTGCAAGCGGAAATCCAAGTGAAACCATCATTCGGTCTCGCTGAAGAACACATTGCAGAAATGCTCAAAGCCTCAATGGCAAATGCAAAAGACGATATGCAGCAGCGCATGTTAAAAGAGCAACAAGTAGAAGCGGCAAGAGTACTTGAAGCACTAGAAGCAGCCCTAGATGAACATAGAGAGTTATTAAGTGAAGAAGAGTTTGCACAATTGCGTCAAAGCATGGATACTCTCGCTGAAATTTCTCAAGGGCATAGCACTGATGCGATTAAGGCACAAATTGAAGTCGTGGATAATGCCTCACAAGCCTTTGCTGCTCGTCGGATGGACATATCCATTCAACAAGCGTTAGCGGGCAAACAAGTCCAAGACATCTAAATTCTGAATAAGCAGGAGACGGTAATGACCCAAGTCATATTTTTACCCCATGATGAACTCTGTCCAGATGGTGCAGTGTTAGAGGCCAAAAAAGGCGAAAGTGTTTTAGATGTTGCATTGAAGAATGGTATTGGTATCGAGCATGCGTGTGAAAAAGTGTGTGCTTGCACGACTTGTCATGTGATCATCCGTGAAGGGTTTGATTCGCTCGCCGAATCAGATGAGTTGGAAGATGATTTATTGGATAAGGCATGGGGGCTAGAGCCTGAATCCCGTCTAGGTTGCCAAGCGATTGTGCAAGACGAAGACTTGGTTGTGGAAATCCCCAAATACACTATTAATCACGCAGCCGAAGAGCATTAAAAGACGAGTAAATAAAATATTCGAGTTTTTGTCTGGTTTTGCTATAATCTGCGAAATTTTTTTAGATCAAAGAATTACAAGGAGCCTATCATGGCCTTAGAAAGAACTTTTTCAATTATCAAGCCGGATGCAGTCGCTAAAAACGTGATTGGTGCTATCTATAACCGCTTTGAAAGCGCTGGCCTTAAAATTGTTGCATCAAAGATGGTTCACTTATCTCGTGAAAAAGCTGAAGGCTTCTATGCAGAACACAAAGAGCGTCCATTCTTTGGTGCATTAGTCGACTTTATGACGTCGGGACCAGTAATGGTACAAGTGCTTGAAGGCGAGGATGCGGTAGTGAAAAATCGTGAAATTATGGGTGCGACTAACCCAGCAGATGCTGCTGCAGGTACTTTACGTTCTGATTACGCTGAGTCGATTGACGAAAATGCCGTTCACGGTTCTGATGCCCCAGAGTCAGCTGCTCGTGAAATCGCGTATTTCTTCTCAGAAGAAGAAATTTGCCCACGCACTCGCTAAGCAAAACCAAATAGAGAAAAGGGAGCTTAGGCTCCCTTTTTAGTTTAAAATAGCCTATGAATTTGGCCTGTGGCCATCGCTACTGAGATAAAGAAAATGACTGATACGGGTAAAACCAACTTATTGGATTTGAATCGCGCTGGGATGCGAGATTTTTTGTCAAGTATTGATGAAAAACCCTTCCGAGCTGATCAAATTATGCAGTGGATTTACCATCATGGTGTCAGTGATTTTGACGAGATGTCGAATATCAATAAGGTGCTAAAGGCTAAGCTCAAAGAGCATGCCGAAATCAAAGCTCCCGAAATTGCTTATCAGCAAAATGCGTCAGATGGGACGATCAAATTTGCGCTAACCTTAGAAGGTGGGCAAGAGGTTGAGTCGGTATGGATCCCTGAAACCGATCGTGCTACCTTGTGTGTCTCCTCTCAGGTTGGTTGTGCGTTAGAATGTACATTTTGTTCTACTGCGCAACAGGGCTTTAATCGGAATTTACGAGTCAGTGAAATTATTGGACAAGTGTGGCGTGTGGCAACCACATTAGGTTTGTCTAAAGATACGAAACAGCGTCCAATCACTAACGTAGTCATGATGGGGATGGGCGAGCCATTATTGAATGTCAAAAATGTGGTGCCAGCCATGGAGTTGATGATGGACGATTATGGTTTTGGTTTGTCTAAACGTCGCGTAACGCTTTCCACATCTGGTGTTGTCCCAGCGTTAGATAAATTAGCCGATCAAATCGATGTCGCTCTGGCCATTTCCTTACATGCACCGGATGATGAATTGCGCAATGAGATTGTTCCAATAAATAAAAAATACAATATAGAGACGTTTTTACGCTCGGTTCGTGGCTATTTGCAAAAATCCAAGGCCAACCAAGGTAAAGTGACGATTGAGTATGTCATGCTGTCACATATTAATGATTCGACCGAACAAGCGCATGCATTGAGTAAAGTACTGAAAGGTACACCATGCAAAATCAATTTGATTCCGTTTAATCCTTACCCCGGATCGCCATATACCTGTTCGAGTAATTCTCGAATTGACCGTTTCGCCAAGGTACTTATGGCGGATGGCTATACGGTCATGGTACGCAAGACCCGTGGAGATGACATAGATGCGGCTTGCGGACAACTCGTTGGTGATGTGGTCGACCGCACCAAACGCATGTTAAAAAAACAGATGAACGGTCCTGCTATTGACGTTAGAATAGCTAAATAATTAGATAGATTAAAACAACCGAGGAGTTTTCATGCGACGTTTATTTGTAGCGTTAGTGTGCATTGCGCTGATGGCCTGCGGCAGTACCTTGGAAGAAGAAGCAAACACAGTTACCGACCCACTAGGCGCTGCCAAAACAAGATTATCATTGGGGTTGTCATATTTGCAGGCAGGGAATTATTCTCAAGCAAAGTTTAATTTAGACAGAGCGTTATCCTTTGCACCACGGTATGCAGATGCGCATTTTGGAATGGCATATTATTACCAGCAAGTAGGTGAGACAACGCTTGCTCGCAATTCATACGATACTGCACTTGGTCTTGCACCTAACGATCCTGAAATCAGTAATTCCTACGGTGCATTTTTGTGTCTCCAAGGTGAATATGACGCTGCGGAACAACGCTTTCTTGCGGCTGTAAATGCTCGTGATTTTATTGCGGCGGCTGAGACTTATGAAAATGCTGCAGTGTGCCAACAAAGCAAAGGCGATATTGAGAAGGCCATTTTTTATCTCAAAAAATCGCTTAACCATCAGCCTAGACGTGTTACCGTACTCGCCTTATTGGCCGAACTGCAAGTGAGTCAGAAGCAATATGACAATGCCAAAGACACACTTGAGCGCTGGGAAGCTGTGACGGGCATTACTGCAGATTCAACGTATTTGCGCTATCAAATTGCTCAAGTACAAGCTGATAAATCCACTAAGAAACGTTATGCTCGTATCTTAGTGGATCGTTTTGCGCAGCATCCCAACGCTCAGAAAGTAAGCTTTGATGATGTGGTTTCTAAAGAGGTTCAACCATCTTCTATTATTGAACCAAGCACACAAAAAGAAAAAGTTGATGCAAGCACTCTTATCGTACATGAATTAAAATCTGGTGAAACCCTTTATCGATTGTCATTAAAGTATAATGTGAGTGTTGCCCAATTGATAAAATGGAATAATCTTGAAAATGTTTCACGTTTATCAGTCGGTCAAAAAATTATTGTAAGTCAACCTTAACCAAGGATTTATCAGGAATGACAGAGCAAACTGAGCACGGCCAGGTATCGACGTCTGTCGGTCAGCAACTACATAAAGTGCGGCAACAGAAACAGTTGTCAGTTCCAAATATCGCGCAACAACTTTGTTTAAAAGAGCAAATTATTTATGCGCTGGAAAATGACGAAACGTTGTCGAATGTGGCCCCTACCTTTGTCAAGGGATACATCCGCGCATATGCCAAAATTCTTGGTTTAGACGGAGAATCACTCGTCGAGCAATACAATGCTGCTCATTCAGAAGACAGTCAGTACAATGCGCCAATGATTTCATTTTCGCGCAAAGTGGCTCGCGAAAGTATTGATTCCCGCTGGATGTTGGTAACTTATGGTGTCGTCGCCATATTGATTTTGATGATCATTATTTGGTGGTATCAACAAACCCAAACCAACTCTCTTGTGGTAACGCCTGCTAATCCAATAGTGCAAGAGCCCTCAGCGGTTATAGAGCCCTCAGCGTCTACAGAGCCCTCAGCGTCTACAGAGCCCTCAGCAGATTTGAAACCGTTAAGTGAACCAGAGTCTACAGAAAATCCAGTTTCTGTTACTGCGGAAACGGTTTCTGAGTTAGAGCCATCAGCATTAGTGACTGTCCCTCTCCTAAATACTGAACAAGAGCAAAGTGCCCCAGATATTTCTCAAGTAATTACTGCATTAGAAAACGCCGATCCAGATGTGGATAGACCATTGCTTGCCAACGTGAATTTTGAAACTGAGTTAAGTGAAGAAACCTCCTCGATTGAATTAGTTTTTACCTTTGCTGAAGACTGTTGGATTAAGGTGACTGATGCAACAGGAAACGATATTGCATATGGTGTGAAGGACGCTGGGCGAGTCATGCCCGTTTCAGGTATGCCACCATTTTCTGTAGTACTTGGAGCTCCTGCAGGCGTTTCGATTAGTTATGCTGGAACTCCAGTGGATTTGTCTGGTTTTCCTTATAATCGAACTGCACGATTTAATTTGCCATTGGAGGCGCAATAGTTATGTTTACCGAATCCCCGATTAAACGTCGTCAATCTACTCGAATTAATGTGGGCTCTGTGCCGATTGGTGATGGAGCGCCGATTGCAGTACAATCAATGACGAACACACCTACTACTGATGTGGCCGCTACCGTTGCACAAATTAATCGAATTGTGGCGGTAGGCGGTGAAATTGTGAGAGTTTCGGTTCCAACTATGGAAGCGGCAGAAGCGTTTAAACAAATTCGTCAACAAGTCTCAGTGCCATTGGTTGCAGATATTCATTTTGATTACAGAATTGCCTTAAAAGTAGCCGAATATGGTGTGGATTGCTTGCGGATTAACCCGGGTAATATTGGCAATATGGAGCGAGTGCAATCGGTGGTTGATTGTGCCAAAGATAAGGGTATTCCGATTCGAATTGGTGTAAATGGAGGTTCATTAGAGCGCGATTTACAAGAAAAATATGGAGAGCCAACGCCAGAAGCGTTAGTTGAATCTGCGATGCGTCATGTTGATATATTGGATAAGCTCAATTTTGATCAGTTCAAAGTATCGGTAAAGGCATCTGATGTATTTTTAGCAGTTGGTGCATACCGCTTGCTTGCTCAGCAAATTGACCAACCTCTACATCTAGGGATCACTGAAGCGGGTGGACAACGTGCTGGCGCGGTAAAAAGTGCTGTTGGCCTAGGTATGTTACTTGCTGAAGGTATTGGCGATACGTTGCGTGTGTCATTAGCCGCCGATCCGGTAGAGGAAATCAAAGTCGGTTTTGATATTCTCAAATCATTGCGTATTCGTTCACGTGGTATCAACTTCATTGCTTGCCCAAGTTGTTCTCGTCAGGAGTTCGATGTTATTAATACGGTCAATGCACTGGAGCAACGAGTCGAAGATATTTTGACCCCAATGGACGTTTCTATAATTGGATGTGTGGTTAACGGTCCTGGTGAAGCTGAAATCTCAGATTTAGGTTTGACTGGGGCACGAAATATGAGTGGCTTTTATGAAGATGGTAAGCGTCAACGAGAACGCATTGCAAATTCTGAATTGGTTGACGTATTGGAGCAAAAAATTCGCGCAAAAGCAGCGCAACTTGATCCCTCTAAGCGCATTGATGTCACTGAAGTGTAGCAAGTTGTTAATTTACACACTTAACACTATACCTGATTACGTAAAGCCCATATAATATGGGCTTTATTTTTTGTTATACCATGTGAGATACGCAGTGGCCAAAACGTTACAAGCCATCCGTGGGATGAATGATTGCTTGCCTAATGAAACAGGTATTTGGCAATACGTCGAATCGATTTTACGCGATACAGTCGCCGCCTATGGCTACCAAGAGATCCGTATGCCGATTGTCGAAAGTACCGAATTGTTTAAACGCTCCATAGGTGAAGTGACCGATATTGTCGAAAAAGAAATGTATACCTTTGACGATCGCAACGGTGATTCATTGACGCTGAGACCAGAAGGTACAGCCAGTGCAGTGCGTGCAGGGAACCAGCATGGGTTAATTTATAACCAACAACAGCGACTTTGGTATCTAGGTCCTATGTTTCGGCATGAGCGCCCACAAAAGGGACGTTATCGTCAGTTTCATCAATTTGGTGTAGAAACTTATGGTCTCGCCGGTCCCGATATTGACGCCGAAATCATCGCCATGAGCGCACGCTTGTGGAATCAGTTTGGTATTTCTGACAAGGTACACTTACAGCTTAATTCACTGGGCTCAAATGCTGCACGCGAGGCTTATAAAGCTATTTTGGTTGAGTATTTACAGGCAAACTTTGACGCTTTGGATGAAGATTCACAACGTCGTTTAGAGTCTAATCCATTACGAGTATTGGATAGCAAAAATACCCAAGTTCAAGCCGTCGTTGCCAATGCACCTAAGCTATCAGAGCACCTTGATGAGGAATCAAAGCTGCATTTTGCTCAGTTATGTGAACGTTTGACAGATTTGGGTATCTCATACACCGTTAATGACAAACTCGTTCGCGGCTTGGATTATTACAATGCTACGGTATTTGAATGGGTGACTGATGCCCTGGGGGCACAGGGGACAGTGTGTGCTGGTGGCCGTTATGACGGTTTAGTTGAGCAACTTGGCGGCAAGCCCGCCCCAGCAGTTGGCTTTGCGATGGGAATGGAACGTATTGTTTTACTCCTGACAGAACTGGGTTTGACTGACTCCGTTGCTCCACCAGTCGATGTGTATGTCACTGCATTAGGCGATGAGGCGAATGCCTATGCCATGAAGGTCAGTGAGATATGTCGTGATTTGACCACTTTGCGAGTCATGCAACATTGTGGTGGTGGCAATATGAAAAAACAACTCAAACGCTCGGATGCTTCAGGCGCTGCGGTAACATTACTACTCGGCGTGGATGAAGCGACTGAGCAAAAGGTAACAATCAAATATATGCGTGGTGACGAACCACAGACAACAGTGGCTTTAAATGATTTGGCCGACGTTTTAACACAATATTTTAGTAACTAAAAAAGGTTATTTTTACTATGGAACAATTCGCAACAGAAGAACAACAAGTCGAGGCGATTAAACGTTTTTGGAAAGAAAACGGCACTGCTATCATTTTAGGTGCCGTTCTTGGATTGGGCGGTCTATGGGGCTGGCGTTACTATGATGAGTCACAAATCACTGCCAAAGAAACTGCTTCTGCTGCTTACAACGATATGATTCAAACTCTCGCAAGTGAAGATCTTGTAGCGGCGACACAAGATTTCGTAGCAAATAATGGCGACACAGCATATGCTGCATTAGCTGGGTTCATCGGTGCACAAGCAGCAGTCCAAGCTGATGATTATGCAAAAGCTGCTGAGTTGCTACAGCAAGTCGTTGCTTCTACAACCGATGCAACCTTACAAAATGTCGCGCGCGTACGCTTAGCTCGAACTCAGTTTCAGCTCACTCAATACGGTGAAGCTATTGCGACTCTCAATGCCATAACGGGTACTGCATTTACCGCTCAGCAAGAAGCAATTCGTGGTGATGTCCTGGTTGCACAGGGTGATTTATCAGCAGCTCGAGAAGCTTTTGTTCGCTCGCTTGCGGCGCAAAATGACCCATCTGTTCAAATGCGCTTGGACGATTTGGCAAACCAAATGGCGAGTAATGCTTCATGAGTGGCAACAAATTACGCCTAGCGACCACGTTAGTTGGTTTGCTCTTGCTCGGTGGTTGCAGTGTTTTACAACCGGTCACCGATTTATTTAAGAGTGATGAAGAACTAGAGGTGCTTACTCTAGCACCTCTAGAACCAGCTTTTGACGTTAGAACTGTGTGGCAACGTGATATTGGTAAGGGTACGGAAGGTTTCTTTTCTCGTTTAACGCCTGTTGTAGTGAATAATACGATTTTTGTCGCCGACCGCAATGGTACCGTCATCTCTCTGGACGCAGCAGGAAAGACCATCTGGCGAACGAATATTGGCTCTGCCAGTGGCTGGTTTTCCAGTGGCGAGTCAGCTAAGGTGGCTGGTGGTTTAGCTGCATTTGACGGCAATATTTGGCTCGGTACCGAAGATGGCCGAGTGTTAGCGCTGAGCCAAGAGACCGGTGACATCACGTTTGATGAGACAGTGGTGGGCGAGATTTTAGCAAAACCGACGTTTGGCGATGGCTTGGTATACGTCAACACTACCGCCGGTCGTCTATTCGCATTGGATCTAGAAACTGGCGAAGAGAAATGGATGCACGAATCGGAAGTGCCTCCATTATCGTTGCGAGGGATCTCTCAACCTACTGCTGCTAACGGCGGTGTTTTTGTTGGCACGGCAGCTGGCAAATTACAGGTCAGTGTATCTGATTCTGGTTTGGTTGCTTGGGAGGCAACGGTAACGACTCCAGCCGGTGCTACCGAACTTGAGCGTATTATAGACGTAGATACGACTCCAGTAATTGCTGGGGGGAACGTTTATATCGTGTCATACAACGGCTCTTTAGTCTCGGTTGAGTTACGTACGGGTCGAGTAGTATGGCAACGTGAATACGCCAGTTATCAAAATCTGGTTGTATCGGGTAACTCAATTTACGTTACCGATGTAACAGGCAGTGTGTTCGCAATCGACCGTCGTAACGGCGTTGAGCTGTGGTCACAAAATGCCCTTAAAGGTCGCAAACTAACTGCACCAGCGGTTCTAAATAATTCGTTGGTCGTTTCGGATGGGTTTGGCACGGTGCATTTTTTGAATACGAGTGAAGGCACTTACCAATCTCGAATTGTATTGGATAATGCTGAAGGCAAAGGCTTCTATAGTGCCCCGGTTGTCATGGATGATAAAGTTATTGTGATCAACCAAGACGGTGAGCTGACTCTGCTTGCACCTCAGTTTTAATTAGGAAAGGTTATGTTACCTGTTATCGCGCTGGTAGGGCGCCCCAATGTTGGGAAATCTACGTTATTCAATCGCTTAACCAATACTCGCGATGCTTTGGTAGCTGACTTTCCCGGATTGACTCGTGACCGCAAGTACGGTCAAGCCAAGTTTGAAGGACGACAGTTCATTGTCATTGATACTGGCGGGATTACAGGCGATGAAGAGGGTATTGATGCGGCGATGGCTGAGCAATCCTTGTTGGCGATTGATGAAGCGGATGTCGTATTCTTTTTGGTTGATGCTCGAGCAGGTCTAACCGCAGCGGATCAACTGATTGCTGATCATTTGCGTCGCCAGGATAAAACGGTACAAGTTGTTGCCAATAAGGTCGACGGTATTGACGGTGACAGCGAATCTGCAGAGTTTTATGCAATGGGACTTGGCACTGTTGCGCAGATTGCCGCGGCACATGGTCGAGGTGTTTCGCGCTTGTTGGATAATGCGTTACTGCCATTGGATGAAGCTTTTCCTGATATGTTAATTCAGGAAGAGAACATTGATGCGGACGAAGATGCCGAAGCGCAACTACAACGCCTACAAAATTTGCCGATTAAACTTGCGATTGTTGGTAAACCCAATGTTGGCAAATCAACTTTGACGAACCGCATCCTCGGAGAAGAACGCGTCGTGGTCTATGATCTCCCGGGAACAACCCGAGACAGTATTTTTATTCCGATGGAGAGGGATGATCGTGAATACGTCTTGATTGATACTGCCGGTGTGCGCAAACGCAAAAAAGTCAATGACGCGGTTGAAAAATTTTCTATTGTTAAAACGCTCCAAGCTATTGAAGAGGCGAATGTTGTTTTACTTGTGATTGATGCCAGAGAAGGTATTACTGATCAGGATTTGAGCTTGCTTGGTTTTGTCTTGAACTCAGGTCGTTCACTCGTATTAGCAGTGAACAAATGGGATGGGCTCGATACCGATATCAAAGACGAAATCAAACGCGAATTAGACCGTCGTTTAGGTTTTGTGGATTTTGCTCGATGTCACTTTATCTCGGCGCTACATGGTACTGGTGTAGGGCATTTGTTCGAATCCGTACAAGAAGCTTACGCATCGGCAACTAAGCGAATAAATACGGCGATGTTGACCCAAATTATGGAAATGGCCCAAGATGACCATCAGCCACCACTGGTTCGCGGTCGACGTGTCAAAATGAAATACGCCCATGCGGGTGGTTATAACCCTCCAGTCGTTGTGATCCATGGTAACCAAGTGCAGGATTTACCGGATTCATACAAACGCTATTTAATGAACTATTATCGCAAGTCCTTACAAATTATGGGCACGCCAATCAAAGTTGAATTCCGAGAAGGCGCAAATCCATTTGAAGGCAAGAAAAACGTGCTGACTCAATCACAGATGCGTAAACGCAAGCGCATGATGGCCTATCACAAGAAAAAATAACCGCTTAGCGAACAATCGAACGGATTTCTCCCTGCTTTAATTGAGTGGTGATTTCATCACCACTTCGTACTTGTGAAGGGGCGACAATAATTTCATTACCGTGTTTAGTGATACTGTATCCTCTGCTCAAGGTAGCTAAAGGACTAACTGAATTGAGTAATCCAGCAAGCCTTTTTAGCTCGGTTTGAGCATTGGACATGGTGTTAATTTGGGCTTGTTTAAGTCTAGTCGTTAAGTTGTGAAGGTGAGATTGTTGCAAATCTATGCGATGTTTAGGGTTACAGCGCATAAGTGTTTGCTGGGCATGAGTTACCCTATTCACTGATTGATTCAGATGCGCAGCCATCTCTTTTTGTAGGCGCATAGTGAGTTGGTCAAGATGTTGGGCTTGTTGTTGCAGACTATATTTTGGGTGGTTTTGTATAAGCTTGGCTGTGAGTTGTTCAATGCGGTGCTGAGCATTGCTTTGCAGTTGTTGTACTCCCTGACGTAGACGTCTTTCATATTGGTTCAAAGCATCAAATAAGCGTTGAGTGTCCTGACTAACTAGTTCGGCAGCTTGAGAAGGCGTTGCCGCTCGAACATCGGCAACAAAATCCGCAATCGTGATATCCACTTCATGACCCACTGCACTGACTATCGGCAAGCGTGATCCAAAAATCGCTCTGGCAACCGCTTCTTCGTTAAAGCACCACAAATCTTCTAATGAGCCACCGCCACGCCCAACGATTAATACATCCACTTCATTGCGCTGATTAGCGATGTGTAGAGCTCGAACAATTTGGGCAGTAGCAGGAGCGCCTTGAACTTGTGAGGGATAAACAATGACTTCAATCGCTGGGTTACGTTGCTCTAACACCGTCAAAATATCATGCAGTGCTGCGCCGGTTGCGGAAGTAACCACCCCGACTCTGCGTATATGTTCAGGTAAAGCTTGTTTGGTTTGAGTGGCAAATAAGCCTTCCTGCATTAATTTATTTTTAAGTGCTTCAAACTGTTGTTTGAGTAACCCCTCGCCATCTTGCTCCATATATTCGACAATAATTTGGTAATCGCCACGGGGTTCATACAAACTGACACTGGCACGGACGATGATCTTATCGCCATTTTGGGGTGTTTTTGAAACTCGGCTGTTAGCACCCTTAAACATAGCGCCTTTTACTTGAGCCTTATTGTCTTTGAGTGAAAAGTACCAATGGCCAGAAGACGCTGCAACAAAGTTCGAAATTTCACCACTTAACCAGACCTGACCCAGTTCACGCATCAGAATGTTTTTGGCCATACTATTGAGTGAACTGATACTTAAAATATTTCTTGCTGAGCCTTGTGATTGACCAGGGTTTAAACGGTTCGATTCGAACATCTGTATTTATTTCCTTTATCTTAAGAATTTTGTTGTGAAAAAAGGGGAAAACCACTACAATTGCACCGCAATTAACACCCTTTCCAAATAGGTTATTTGCATGTTACGAATTGCTCAAGAAGCGTTAACATTTGACGATGTTTTAATCGTTCCGGGCCACTCTCAGGTCCTCCCTCACACTGCATCATTACAAACCCGTTTGACTCGTAAAGTCAACTTAAATATCCCAATGATTTCAGCTGCCATGGATACGGTATCAGAAGCGCGCCTTGCGATCGCATTAGCCCAGGAAGGGGGCATTGGTTTTATTCATAAGAATATGACAGCCGAAGAACAGGCCAATCACGTTCGTCAGGTCAAAAAATACGAATCCGGTGTTGTATCCGATCCAGTTACAGTCAACCCCAGCGCAACCATTGGGGAAGTCAATGAACTAAGTGCACGTCTAGGCTACTCTGGTTTCCCAGTGATTGACGATGATAACAATTTAGTGGGCATTGTCACCGGTCGTGATTTGCGTTTTGAAACCAACCTAACCGGTTCAATCGAAACCGTGATGACACCTAAAGATCGTTTAGTGACGGTAAAGCCGGGTGCTTCAAGTGAAACAGTGCTTGAGCTGATGCACGATCATCGCATCGAAAAAATCTTAGTCGTGGACGATGCATTTAAACTACAAGGCTTAATTACCGTCAAAGACCATCAAAAAGCCGAAAACAAACCCAATGCCTGTAAAGACGAGTTTGGGCGTTTACGTGTGGGCGCGGCGGTCAGTGTTGGTGCTGGTACAGATGAGCGCATAGAACTGCTCGTGCAAGCCGGAGTGGATGTACTATTGATTGATACCTCTCACGGCCATTCTCAAGGCGTTATTGACCGTGTGGCAAAAGTTCGTCAACAGTATCCAGATGTGCAATTAATTGCTGGTAACGTGGCGACCGGCGAAGGCGCCAAAGCATTAGCGGATGCAGGTGTGGATGCCGTTAAAGTCGGGATCGGTCCAGGTTCTATTTGCACTACGCGTATTGTTACAGGTTGTGGTGTGCCACAAATTACTGCAATCAGTGATGCAGTCGATGCACTGAAAGGCACGGATATCCCAGTCATTGCTGACGGTGGCATTCGCTTCTCTGGGGATATCGCCAAAGCGCTTGTTGCTGGTGCGTCTTGCGTCATGGTCGGCTCTATGCTGGCTGGCACCGAAGAAGCCCCAGGTGAGGTCGAACTTTATCAAGGCCGCTATTACAAATCTTATCGCGGAATGGGCTCATTGGGCGCGATGAATCAATCTCAAGGCTCTTCTGATCGTTATTTCCAAGATTCAAAAAGCGCCGATAAGTTGGTTCCTGAAGGGATTGAAGGGCGCGTGGCATACAAAGGCCCGATTGCCAATATCATTCATCAACAAATGGGCGGATTGCGTTCAGCTATGGGCTTAACTGGTTCGGCAACGATTGCTGAGCTAAATACTAAGCCACAATTTGTTCGCGTAACTTCAGCAGGTATGGGGGAATCACATGTGCACGATGTCACCATTACCAAAGAAGCGCCAAACTACCGCATGGGCTAATTGCAGAGAAATTTAATGACAACTAATATTCATTCACAAAAGATCCTGATTCTTGATTTTGGTTCACAATATACACAGCTCATCGCCCGTCGTGTACGCGAAATAGGCGTATACTGTGAACTTTGGGCATGGGACGTCACGGAAGCTCAAATCAAACAATTTGCTCCAGATGGGATTATTTTATCCGGTGGTCCGGAGTCGGTGACTGAAGCGGGTTCGCCTCGTGCACCAGAATACGTATTTCATGCGGGTGTACCGGTATTGGGGATCTGTTATGGCATGCAGACTATGGCTGAACAACTCGGTGGCGCCGTTCAAGGGTCAGATCTACGTGAGTTTGGCTATGCACAAGTTGAAGTGGTCTCTCCTAATGCCTTATTTGACAAAATTGAAGACCACATTGGAGCATCCGGTAATGCATTGCTTGATGTGTGGATGAGTCATGGTGACAAAGTCTCTGCTATCCCTGAAGGGTTTGTTAAAGTCGCGCAAACTGATAGTTGTCCGTTCGCAGCGATGGCCAATGAAGAGAAAAAATTCTACGGTGTGCAATTCCACCCTGAGGTCACCCATACTCGTCAAGGCGAACGTTTGCTATCACACTTTGTGTTGGATATCTGTGGTTTGGAAAAACTATGGACACCTGATGCGATCATCGAAGACGCTATTGATCGTATTAAAGCCAAAGTCGGTGATGATGAAGTGATTTTAGGTCTCTCTGGTGGCGTCGATTCTTCGGTTGTTGCGATGCTCATTCACCGTGCCATCGGCGATAAGCTCACTTGTGTGTTCGTTGACAATGGTTTGTTGCGACTCAATGAAGGTCAGCAAGTCATGGACATGTTTGGTGCTCATTTTGGTCTAAATATTATCAAGGTTGATGCGGAAGAGCGTTTTTTAGCCGCGTTAGAAGGCGAAGCTGATCCCGAAGCCAAACGCAAAATCATCGGTCATGAGTTTGTCCGTGTGTTTGATGAAGAAGCATCTAAGTTAGTTAATGCCAAATGGTTAGCGCAGGGTACTATCTATCCTGATGTGATTGAATCAGCAGGCTCTGCGACTGGCAAAGCTCATGTGATCAAATCTCATCATAACGTAGGTGGTTTGCCTGAAGATATGGAAATGGGTTTAGTCGAACCATTGCGTGAATTGTTTAAAGATGAAGTGCGCAAGATCGGCCTTGAACTCGGTTTACCATACGATATGCTCTACCGTCATCCGTTCCCTGGACCCGGTCTAGGGGTTCGTGTGTTAGGTGAGATCAAAAAAGAATACTGTGATTTGTTGCGCCGTGCTGATTCGATCTTCATTGAAGAGCTGCATGCGGCGGATTTATACCACAAGGTATCTCAAGCCTTTACCGTGTTCTTACCCGTGCGCTCTGTCGGCGTCATGGGAGATGCGCGTAAATACGACTGGGTTGTTTCTCTACGAGCAGTAGAGACGATTGATTTTATGACTGCACATTGGGCGCACTTGCCTTATGACTTCTTAGGCAAAGTATCCAATCGTATTATTAACGAAATTGATGGTATCTCACGTGTGGTGTACGATGTCAGTGGTAAGCCTCCTGCAACCATTGAGTGGGAATAAATTGAAAGGAGGCTATGGGCCTCCTTTTTTATCAGATTATCAATTCTAGATACCATACTTAAAGCGAATCGTGTCTCGCAGGAGTTCATAAGAAACGCAGTTGAATGCCAAGTCCTACTCTTTGTTGATGTCGGTTATAATCAATTAAACTATCGCCATAGCCATTAAAGTATTGCAACAATACATCATATCGCTCAGAAAAATTATAGGTGTAATTTAGCTCAAAGCTGCCTCTGTTATTGCTAGTCTTAAGATTATTTCGCAGTTTGGCTAACAGTTTGTGCTCAGGCGTGAACTGCCAAGCATAGCCTAATTCAATTCGACCAATATAATCTAAAATATCTGGATTATCATCGCCTGATGGATCTTGAACACTCTCTTTGGCATCTTCAGGGAGGCGATACCAAGTTCTCACATAATACGCTGAGTCGACGTCGCTAAAGAGCGCAGTCAAAATCACACGATTCCAACTGCGAGAGTTAAGACCAGATTGTCCGTTTGATTGATGATTAAAGCTGACTTCAACGGCATTGAAACGATATTGCAAAAAGCTGTAATCCGCTTGCCAACGATACATTAGTTCAGGCTCATAATTGGTCTCACGAAATGGTTTAGACACTTCGGAGTTATAGACTTGCCAAAATGACTTTGCAGTAAAACCAAAATACCAACCGGTATTGGTATCGCCTAATGAATAAATAGGGATCTTGATACTGATTTGAAATTTGGCTTCTTGATTATCAATATTATTTTGGTTTAAGTCGACCTGACCGTCTGCGTTGGGATTTTTGGCGTAGGTATATGGTAAGAGGTAATTTTGTTGGTGCTGGTAAATTGCAAAAGGGACTTCATCTAAGCGCTGTTCGGCCGCGTCTCGTGCATCCAAAATGGAGGGCGCTTTGGGTGTGTTTTCAATTTCTTGAAAGGTTTCTGATGCGACGCGTTTGGCTTTTTGTAATGGTGTTTCCTCTGGACTCTGTTGGGCAAAAAGCGGTACTGAATTGGTGAGACATATGAAGAAAAATAGTTGTTTGAGCATTATTCATCCATAAAAAAGCCATGAGTACCTTAAAGTGTAGTCATGGCTAATAAAAGGTGCAATAGCACTGAATTTAAAGTGACTTAATAAACTGCAATGCGGTGTCCAGATCAAGCAGTTGTTTTTCACCGCTATGTCGAGATTTGTATTCGATTTGCTGATTGTCTAAGTTGCGTTCGCCAATCACGATAGAGTGAGGAATACCTATTAATTCCATATCATTAAACATAACGCCAGGGCGCTCTTTACGGTCGTCGAACAAAACTTCAACACCTGCGGCAAGACAATCCTCATAAAGTTGCTCAGCGACTTCTTTGATGCGATGTGACTTATGCATATTCATTGGAATGATCACAAGTTTGAATGGAGCAATTGCGTCTGGCCACTTGATCCCAAATTTGTCGTGATTTTGTTCAATCGTAGCAGCCATAATACGAGAAACACCAATACCATAACATCCCATGGTTAATGTTTCATGTTTACCTGTTTCGGTTAAGACACCACAGTTCATTGCTTTGGAGTACTTTTGTCCAAGTTGGAAAATATGTCCAACTTCGATACCACGCTTAATGGCAATTTGTCCTTTACCGTCGGGTGATGGATCACCTGCAACGACATTACGCAAATCAAAGGTATCGTATTCGCCGACATCGCGAGCCCAATTGGTCCCCGTATAATGCACATCATCGATATTAGCGCCACACACAAAATCAGCTAATGCGGCAGCGCTGCGATCCACAATCACAGGTATGGATAATCCAACAGGGCCAATTGAACCGACATTGGCTCCTATTTCTGCAAGAATGCGCTCCTCTGAGGCCAGCGCAAATGGTGCACCAATCAATGGATGTTTTTCAGCTTTGAGTTCGTTGAGTTCGTGATCGCCACGTAAGACTAATGCCACTAATGGTTGCGATCCATCTTCCTGCGCTTCACCTAATACGATCAACGTTTTTACTGTTGTAATAGGGTCGATATTCAGTAATGCAGAAACTTCAGCAATGGTTTTGGCGTTGGGTGTATCGACTTTGGTTAACGCTTGAGTGCCTTCCCCCTGTGATTCAGGGGCAACTGCTTCTGCCATTTCGACATTGGCAGCATAATCAGAATCTGTTGAGAAGGCGATATCGTCCTCACCAGAATCGGCTAATACATGAAACTCATGCGAGCCCGTTCCACCTATAGAACCATTATCCGCAATAACCGGACGATATTCTAAACCAATGCGTTCAAAGATGTTGCAGTAAGCTTGATACATTTTGTCGTACGTTGTTTGCAAACATTCTGCAGACAAATGGAAAGAATATGCGTCTTTCATCAAGAACTCACGTCCACGCATCACTCCAAAACGAGGACGCACTTCATCGCGGAACTTCGTTTGAATTTGGTACAAATTAAGCGGAAGTTGTTTGTAGCTACTGATCTCGTTCCGTACAAGGGCTGTGACTACCTCTTCATGCGTTGGCCCAAGAACAAAGTCACGTTGATGTCGGTCTTTGATGCGTAGTAATTCTGGGCCATACTCTTCCCAGCGGCCGGATTCTTCCCATAAGTCTGCTGGCTGTACTACTGGCATGAGGATTTCAATCGCACCCGCTTTGTCCATCTCTTCTCGTACAATGTTCGCAATTTTGTTAAGGACTCTTAACCCAGTTGGAAGGTAGTTGTACAAGCCGGATGCGACTTTGCGGATCATGCCCGATCGCAACATCAACTGATGTGATATGACTTCCGCATCGGCTGGGGTTTCTTTTTGAGTGGATAACAAATACTGAGTAGTGCGCATTGAATCAATGTCCTTCGTTGCGTGCGTCAAAAAATTGGGAGCATTTTAGCACAACTCCGGCAGGGCAAAAGGACTAAATTAGTCTCGTTGTACATCTCGTACATAACAGATGTTATTGACGATTAAAAAATGCCAATCGCAGCCAAATAATCTGACTTTATAGGTTCTGTCAGGCTGATTTTGATAGGCTGGACGGGGATCAGATTGTAGGATCAGAGTCACTTGTTCGAGTTGTTGTGCGGTGATGCCAATTTGCAATGCTTTGCTATGACACTCAACCATCACCCGTAACGGTTCTGGTGCGTCCGGTGCGACGCCAGCAACCGCATCAGCGATACTGTCGGCATAAGGAATGTACGGTTTGATATCATACAGTGGTGTTTCATTCACGACATCTGCACCACTGATATTGAGTGTGATGCTATTTTGATCATGCTTGACTGAATGCAGCTGGACAACCGACATGCCTAACTGATTGGGTCGAAAAGGACTTCTAGATGCAAATACACCGAGTTTTTGATTGCCTCCTAATCGCGGTGGTCTGATCAAGGGTTTAAAATCAGTTTGTTGTACTTGGTGAAAGCCAAAAATTAACCAGATATGAGAGTAGTCGACAAGTCCTCGAAAGGCGTTTATATCCTTGTAATCCGAGTGAATAATAATCTGAGACTGTACTTGCGAAAGCAATGAAGCTTGACGCGGAATGCCAAATTTTTCATCAAAGGGCGTTAAAATGGTCCCAATCGGATGGATCTCAGCCATGCACTGCACGCTTTAATTGTTGCACAAAATAGTCTTGACCAAGCGTTTGCGCAGTGGCGATATTTTTATCCGGGATCCCTTCTGGATCATCCACCATATCAAGCACTTTGCTCAAACTGTTTTCCCGCAAAATATGTAGCATCGCAAAGGGAGAACGATTGGTATAATGACTAGCGTCTCCTTCATCGACACCGGCAAAGATATATTGTGGATGAAAACTTGCTATTTGGTAGGTACCAGAGTAGCCCAGATCATCGAGCACTCTCTCAGCAAAGTATAAGTAGTCGAGATAATCATCAAACGTGGTTTCTTGCTTGATAATGATTAGGGTCGTATCTGTAGCTGGGTGTGTGTCAAGAAAGGTAAATTCAGCTTCCAATTGGTCAAACAGCTCATCGGGTTTGAGGATGTTTGATTCAACATACCGGATTTGGTCGTTGCAAAAAGGCTTCTTCGCAAAAGGGCAAAAGTTATGCCCGATTACGATATGTTCTAACCAATATTTTGTTGCCTCAACAGCAGATTGAGTCATTTTTGTGTTTGAGCCTTTACGTATGCTTCAAGTGTATTTTCGATAAGACTTGCTACCGTCATTGGACCGACGCCTCCAGGAACAGGTGTGATCCAACCCGCGCGTTCTTGTGCTTTAGCAAACTCGACATCGCCTACTAGAGAACCATCGTCTAGCCGATTGATACCGACATCAATGACAATGGCATTGTCTTTGACCCATTCGCCTGGAATAAAATTGGGTTTGCCAACGGCTACGACCAACAGGTCAGCTCGCTCAACATGGCTTTTAAGATCCTTGGTAAATTTGTGACAGGTTGTCACGGTACAACCAGCAAGAAGTAACTCTAAAGCCATCGGACGACCAACAATATTTGAAGCGCCAACGATGACTGCATCAAGACCTTTGATATCGCGTTTGGTCGACTCAATCATGGTCATAATACCTTTAGGCGTACACGGTCTAATTGCAGGGATACGTTGTGCTAAGCGACCAATATTGTAAGGGTGGAAACCATCTACGTCTTTGTATGGATTGATGCGCTCAAGGATTTCTTCAGCGTTTAGACCAGCCGGTAAAGGTAACTGGACCAAAATGCCATCGATCTCTTCGGCGTTGTTTAATTCATCTATGAGTGACAACAGTTCTTCTTGAGAGGTGGTTGATGGCAAATCGTAGCTTTTTGATACAAAGCCGACTTCATCACAGGCTTTGCGTTTGTTGTTTACATAAACCTGAGATGCCGGGTCTGAACCGACCAAAACGACGGCTAAACCAGGTGCGCGCTTATTGGCAGCAACCGCACGAGAAACATAAGAGGCGACGTCCTGTCGAACATTTTGAGCGATGACTTTGCCATCGATGAGTTGGGCTTGCATGAATGAACCTATGCGACGTATAAATATGTGTATATTGTTTCATATCGTGGATAAATTGCCAAAAATAAATTGACCAATTCAGACATTCTGTTAATATGCGCAACCCTAGTCGGTGAGTGGCGCAGCTTGGTAGCGCACTTGTTTTGGGTACAAGGGGTCGCAGGTTCAAATCCTGTCTCACCGACCATTTCTTCTACAATGATTTCCTGTTATATTTCAATTTCCAGTGCGCCCTTAGCTCAGCTGGATAGAGCAGTAGCCTTCTAAGCTATTGGTCGCAGGTTCGAATCCTGCAGGGCGCGCCATCAAATACCAAAACCCGCTTTTGCGGGTTTTGTTGTATTTGGTGCCCTGCAGGGTGAGAACCTAGGTTCGACCAAAACGTCAGGAACGTTTTGGCAGTGCCAAAGGCAGGGCATAGCCCCGAGCACAGGATGTGTGAGCTAATCCTGCAGGGCGCGCCATATACAAAAGAGACCTGCCTTGTGCAATTCCTTTCCCAGTCTGTCTAAATCTTGTATCCACTCATCACTCTTAAATCACTGATAAAAAACTGACTGCGCAAAAAATAGCGGATCAGTTTTTTCAAGATATTGATTTTAAATGATTTTTTAAAATTTATTTTTTTGCAAAAGTAATAAGGCGTTCTATAGTTAACATTAAGAATAAGTAATCAAAAGTGAAATGAGTTTAACCCAACCATGACCATTGAAGATAAAGCACTCTTTAGAATTAACGCGATTAAAGGGCAATCCTCACGCTTAGATGGTGAGGTGTTGATTGCGAGACCTGTGTCGAGTTATGTGCTGTTTTCTTCGCTGGTGATTATCATTCTTGTAGCCATTGTGTTTTTGGTTAACGCTCAGTTCCATCGTAAAGAAGCCGTCATGGGGTATCTTTCCCCAAGTGAAGGAACGTCAAAAATACTGGCGCCATCATCAGGCGTCGTTTCACAACTCTTAGTAAACAATGGTGAGTTTGTTCAAGCGGGTGAGCCTTTGGCTTTGGTCACTACCGCTCAGCAAACGTCAGACGGTCTTTCGGTAAATGAGGCGCTTGTCAACGCCACTCGCGAGCAGCTAGATTTGATGACTAACCGAATGAGTCATGCTGAAATAGCCTTTGAGCAAGAGCGTGATGTATTACAAGAGGCAATGAAGCATTCTGATAGAACTCGCGCTTATACCGCCACTCAAATTCAACTAGCTAATGAGCGATTAGTAATTCAACAGGCTCGTCTAGATAGACTAGCAGGGTTACAACTGCAAGGTGCGGTGACTCAAAACGATGTCGATACACAATCAGAGCAAGTCATTGTACTGAATCAACAAATAGCAGAACTTAAAGTTATCGAGCAGCAAGCCAGTAATCAACTGGCTGAACTTGAGGCACGATTAGCCAGCCTACCAATTGAGCATCAACAAAGTATTGCACTGCTAGAAAGTGAGAAGTCACGCCTATCTCAGCAGTTATTATCTCATCAAGCTAGTGGCGAATGGTTAATAACTGCGCCTACAACAGGTAAAGTCACTAATATAGGGTTATCAGTCGGTGATAGTGTGAGACAGCAGCAATATGTAATGACTGTCTTGCCTGAGAGTGATTCGCTTTGTGCCATTTTACTCGTCCCTTCACGTGCTTATGGTTTCGTTACCGAGGGACAAAACACCAAAATCAGATTTGATGCTTTTCCGTATCAACGCTTTGGGTTGTTTGATGGGGAAGTTATAAAAACGAGTGATTACATTGTGATGCCAGGTGAAATTGATATGCCGGTCGCTATCAATAAGCCAGTGTACAAAGTGGAAGTCGCTATGGCGTCACAAAGTATCAGCGCCTATGGTCAATCGGTTCCGTTACAACCGGGTATGACGATAAGCGCCGATATCGTGCTTGAAGAACGCAGTCTTCTAAGCTGGTTATTTGAACCGATTATCAGCCTGAAAGGGCGTGTTTAAAACTTAAAATCACACTGTAAACGTCTCAAGGAGAGATAATATGAAAGAACTAACTTTTGAGGAAGTCAAAGAAGTAAATGGTGGTAACCCTTATGTTGTTGGTGCTGCTATCGGTTGGGCTGTGAGTAAAGTATTAGATTCTGCAGCGGAATCTTTAAGTGAGGTTGACTGGGGGAGCTCTATGGGTGACGAGGATACAAATTTAGCACCCTAATACCTCCTAAGAGGGGGGCTTTGCCTCCTCTTATTTCACAAATGCTATATGCTCTTGGAAGATCGTTATGATAAACAATAAAGTTAAAAAAGCAGTTGTTTTAAAATTAAAGATGACAGCTCTATTCCTTTTGTTGCAACTTATATCAGTTGTTTTGTCAGAATTTTTAATATCGCCTTTTATCACTGGGGATGTATACAAGGATATAGAATATTATGTTGCTATTATAATTATGTTACCCATTGTTTTATTTGCAAGTAAGAGGGATGAATTTAATCTTCCAAATGAATTTTTTAATTTTAATATTGATTTTAGTTTTTTTTGGAAGGTTATTGCAGTTGTATTTTTTTACTTTTTGATCTTTTATTTCCTTGCAGAGTTTCTGAATATCTCAGGTGAAAATGATATATTTGAAATAATAAATGTGCTAAATGAAGGGAGTATATATGTTAAAGTGTTACTTGTTTTTTCGATATGTTTAGCTGCGCCAATAATAGAGGAGATTTTTTTTAGGGGGTGGCTAATAAGTAAACTCATGATGTTAGATGTTGATAAAAACTATATCATTATAACCACTTCAACTCTATTCATGTTTTCTCATATTCAGTATCAAAATATCTTTAGTTATATTTATCTTTTTATAATGGGTTTCGGCCTTGGTTGTATAAGGATTAAGAAAAATAATATTTCATATTGCATTTTAGCTCACTCATGTTTAAATTTTTTGGCCGTGTTTTCATGGATTTATTAATTTATCAAGGTCAGGAGCTAGGTAAATCAATAGGTAAAGTAAAGTGATCTACCAATCAGAAGCCGCTGAATGCGGCCTAGCCTCTATCGCCATGGTGGCAAATCACTATGGCCATAAGATTGATTTATCGACATTGCGCAGTCGCTATAACATCTCGTTTAAAGGGGCGAACCTGCAACAGTTAATGCAGTTGGCCGAGCAGTTAAACATGGTGGGTCGGGCACTTCGTTTAGAGTTGGATGAGCTTAGGGACCTAAAGACGCCCTGTATCTTGCATTGGGATATGAATCATTTTGTGGTACTTAAGAAAGTCTCGCGCAAAAGTATTACTATCCTCGACCCTGCGATGGGTGAGCGTGTCATTCCAATGAAAGAAGTCGATACGTCGTTTACTGGTATCGCATTAGAACTAACGCCCACGTCTGAATTTAAGAAAAAAGACGAACGCGCCAAACTTAGCATTACATCATTTTGGACGCGCATTGATGGCTTAACATCGTCTTTAGTCAAGCTGTTCGTTCTATCCTTGATATTGCAATTCTTGATGCTTGCTGCGCCGTATTATACGCAGTTGGTCGTGGATAATGTGTTAGTCAGTTTTGATAAACCCTTGCTGGTCGTATTGGCACTCGGGTTTGGCTTAGTGATGCTGGTATCCGTCATTACAGATGCGTTTCGTAGCTGGGTGGTGTTGCATTTGTCTTCCTCGATGAGCGTGCAAATGGCGACTAATCTGATGCGGCATTTGGTGCATTTGCCGATGGAATACTTCGATAAACGTCATATGGGCGATGTGGTATCGCGTTTTGGTTCACTGAACAGTATTCGGGATTTGTTTACCAACAAAATCGTGGAAGGCGTCATTGATGGATTAATGTCCATTGTGGTGTTGGTCATGATGTTTTTGTACGATGTTACGCTAGCATTGGTGGTGTTGGGTGTTGTTATACTGTATGCCATCATACGCATTATTCTCTATCGCCCCGTTCATCAACTCACCGAATCGAGCATTGTCGCAGGTGCCGCTGAACAATCCAACTTTATGGAAACTGTGCGAGGCATTCAAAGCATCAAACTGTTTGGCCAACAAACTCAGCGTTTAAACTTGTGGCAAAACAAATACACCGAAGCCGTTAATCAAGGCTATCGCTTAGGCAAATGGCATATTTCGTATCAAACGATTAATGGGCTGTTATTCGGGGTAGAAAATATCCTGGTGGTCTATCTTGCTGCGCTCGCTGTGATGGAAGGGGGGATGTCAGTAGGGATGCTATTTGCGTTCATGGCTTACAAAAATCAGTTTACCAATCGCATGGCGGGGTTAATCAGCAACCTTATCGACATTAAGATGACGTCATTGCATTTGGATAGATTAGCGGATATTGCCTTAACCTATAAAGAGAAGGAAGGGGCGGAGCAGCCATTTCGTGAAATCACCGGTGAATTAACACTAAACAATATTAACTTTCGCTATGCCGACAACGAACCTTTACTGTTTGATGAACTTAGCTTATCTATTAAAGCGGGCGATAACATTGCCATCATCGGCGCATCAGGGACAGGCAAATCTACGTTAATGAAGCTGATGCTGGGATTATTAACACCGCATTCTGGCAAGATTGAAGCGGACGGGGTGAACATCCAACATCTTGGTTTACGTCACTATCGACAGCAAGTGGCCTCAGTCATGCAGGACGACCAGTTAATGTCGGGGACGTTGGCTGAAAATATCAGTTTTTTTGACCCACAAATGAACATGGAGAAGGTGATGGAAGCTGCCATCTTAGCTGGTATTCATGATGATATCGCCCAAATGAACATGGGGTATAACTCATTGGTGGGCGATATGGGCAATGCGTTATCTGGCGGTCAGTCGCAAAGGTTATTATTGGCAAGGGCGCTATACAGAGAACCTAAGATGTTATTTTTGGATGAGGCTACTAGCCACTTGGATATCGAGCTTGAACAGCATGTGAATCAAGCCATTCAGCAACTTTCTATGACTCGCATTACCATTGCACATCGGCCTGAGACGATTCGAAGTGCTGATACTATTTATGAGCTTAGAGAGGGTAAAATGCATAATATCACCGCAACCTATTAATCTCTGAATGGAGAATAGAGGGACAGCGGTCTTAAATGGTCAGTGGAATCATAATACTAATTTGCGTACCTGAGCGAGTATCAATCTGAAATGTTCCCTCTAATGCTAATATACGTTGTTGCATGCCTTCCAGGCCGAAACCAGATGTATTATGTGCCGGATCGAAGCCAACGCCATCATCTTTTATGATCAATGACAAAGCCGCAGGTGTTGTTTTGAGCTCAATGGTAAAATGGGATGCATTAGCGTATTTTATGGTATTGTTGACGGCCTCTTGCACAACTCGATATACGGCAATACTGATATTATCTGAAAGAGTGATGAAGTTTGGCTCATATATGAATGAGTAATTCACTTTAAATAAAGC
This sequence comes from Alteromonas sp. LMIT006, assembly GCF_024300645.1. Classification (NCBI taxonomy): domain Bacteria; kingdom Pseudomonadati; phylum Pseudomonadota; class Gammaproteobacteria; order Alteromonadales; family Alteromonadaceae; genus Alteromonas; species Alteromonas sp. LMIT006. The sequence continues at coordinate 1,343,482 of NZ_CP101291.1, forward strand.
TAATTTATCTTTGAAATAGTCTCCTTTTAGCGTTTCATACAAGCCATCTCGGCTTAACATCTGTGGTTTTAGTTTGTGGACAATTTCATGCAATGAACGATGGATATGCCCGCTATATGTATTTAGGCTCTGAAAGGTATCGGCCGTGTCTGGATTGGAGCAGTCGGATTCAATAACGCTCAAAGCGGAATCAATGGTTTTGATATTTTCGCGCAGCGATATATTGATTTCTTTCGCTAATTGTTGTCTTTCGTACTCTTGCGCGTTGACCAATAATTGATTTACGTTACGGATGTTGTGATTCACTTCACGTAAGTGGGCATTGGTGAGGCTCAAATTAGATTGAGCATTGAGTAATTTGGACTGTGCCAAGTCCAACTCGTACAACATCGCACTGATGAGTATTCCAATCAAGTTAAACAAGCATAGGAACCAAACTGTTTCATACAGCGTAATGCCGAGCGATATTCGAGAGTATTGTTCAAAGTGATTCGTTTGAGTGGCTAGTTCATTAAGCAAATACGCTTTCTGGGTCAATGGTAATGCCGGGTCATATTGAATAATGACATGTGCGATAAACCCCAATAATACCAAATTACTTACAGTAACAAACCCTGCACATCCCGCCCAGCGGTGTTTATGACAAAACCAAAGCCCCGGTAAAATACTAAAAATAGCTAAGTATTTGATGTAATCGGCGGATAAAGCCACGATCCCAATCAGCACGATAGTGAAAACAACCAAGGCAAGAATTAGGCGGGGGAAGTTGACAGGCAGTTGTTCATGCTCGTCTGAAATAAAATAATGACTGAGGTTAAATAGCCAAATCAATATCAGGCTGAATGCAACATTGCCCAGTATGGCAAGTTTAATTTGGGTCGTACTGTATTGTTCGAGTGTGCCTAAGCCGTAATTCAGTACAAGAAAATGCACAGTGATAAAAAAAACTATGCTCAGTATCTGTAAAGAAATAGTGTGGAGTTCAAAATTATTTTGTACCGGAAGTAATCGACTCAATGGCAAAATTATCAGCAGCATAAAGCCAAAGCTAATGATACTGTTATATAAATCGAATAGCCCCATAGTAGACATGAGCCAAAGCATAAAAATGGTACTTAACAATTTTAAAAGCAGGCTGGCATATCCAGAAAATAGTAGCCAAATGGCTGTTGGTATTACCACCAATTGAGTACTCAAGCCTTGAGTCAAATTGATGATCAGCGAATCAAAAAATCCGCACAATAAGACCAGAAAAAAATGTAAAACAGTCACCGTCGACAATAATTTATTAAAGCGGAAGCCAAACATCGATATTCGCTCCGTTGGTATTGTGGATGTGCATCTTGCCACCAAGTGCTATGACATGGTTGTAAATCATAAACAGTCCATCGCCGTAATTACCGGCTAGGGTATTATCATTAAAGCCGATGCCGTTGTCACAAAAAGACAAATGTACTTGCTTGTCTTCGAGTTCAATACTAATAGAGCAAGAGTCGGCTTTACTGTGTTCAACTGTGTTTTTGATACACTCCTGGACCATGCGTACAATCGTGATTTTGTTGGTATCAGTTAGATCAATTAGGTCCTCTGTGACATAGGCATGGTATTCGATGAAGTTGTTGCCAAGATATTCATTGAAGTTTTCTTTACTCAAAGCGATGTTGAGGGGCGCATCATCAATATTTTTTGGCCGAAGCCAATACATTAACCGATAAGCATTGTTATACAGATTCCCGCATTCTATCTTAATGTCATTCAGCAACTCAGGGTGTAGTCTTGCAATATCGAATTTTTTTTCCAATACGGAAATTAACGCTCTCAAACCAATAATGCTTTGGCCGACATCATCATGTAGTTCTTGTGAAAGACGTTTTTTTTCCGCTTCTCGGATATTTACGGCCTGTTTCGATAAGTTTTGTAAATCGTTTTTGGAAATTAATAATTCAGCGTTTTGTGCCTCCAAAGTAGTTTGTCTTAGAACCAAAGATGAAGTGGCCCGGCTGTGTTCCAGTTGCAGAGCGGCTGTCACCAACCCCGTTGCAAAATAAGCGGCAATAAAGGTTTGAAAATCAACTAACAATTGGCTGTCAGCGTTATGTAAAAATATTAATAGAACCGTGTTAATCCATAATGCGCAACTCAAGCTTCCAAACCAAGTTAAGCGAATGGCAAAGTAGATGATTGGAAGGAATAAGAATAACTTCAAGAGTTCTCGAGTAAATGCATTAGTATAAAATGCAAATACCATGGCGAGTGTGAGAAGAAAGATGTTTTGCAATAATTCGGCTTTTGAAAACTCAGGAATTTTATACCGAAATTGTAATACCCACATGACGATAAGGAACAATGTAATTGCGAAGAGTAAACCTGGATAAGCGGCTATATTATGCAGGATAAACATATCCAAAACGTCTTCTGCTTTTACTTTGTCATAGACAGAAGTATCTGACAGAACAAAGTAGCCTACGCTAGTGAACCGGGTCAGCATGCCAAGCAATACTATCAAAGATATTGATTTCAGAGTGAATAAATGACGGTTAATGTGATGTTCTCGAGCGTAATAGATGAATGGCAATGTATGAATGGTCATAAACACGCTTTGTACAAAATGTCTTAACATGTCGTAATAAATAGACTCCTGTACTTGCATAGTTAGACCACTGGCAAAACAGATAGCCAGTATCGCACTGACCCAAAACCGGTAGGGTAGGAAGATAAAAATGATAAATTGGAAGCCTAGAGGAAAATACCAAATAACAAAACTAGGAATGACAACATAGTTAAATGAAAAATTAAAAAGAGAAAACTGTCCTATACTTACTAGGACAAAAATCAAGAACTGTGCAACGCATTGGTGGACAAAGGATGCTTCGATGTTAAATGTGCGGTGGACCAGAAAAGCCGCGATACTGCTGATGCTTTTTGATTGCATGAAACTGTGCGTTGATTTTATTATTGTGCGATTTTTGCATAATCCAGACAAAAAACCAACAAAATACATTTTTACCTTGACACAGATGGGGCAAGTCTTTAATATGCGCTCCGCTTTGTACGGCACAACAAATCAATGGTGGGCGTAGCTCAGTTGGTAGAGCCCCGGATTGTGATTCCGGTTGTCGTGGGTTCAAATCCCATCGTCCACCCCATTTGTTGTCTGATATGGGCAAAGTTCTCGAGAATTCATCTCACGTGTTTGCGGAAGTGGTGGAATTGGTAGACACGCTGGATTTAGGTTCCAGTGCTTCACGGCGTGAGAGTTCAAGTCTCTCCTTCCGCACCATAATTTGAGACCGGTGAGTGGCGCAGCTTGGTAGCGCACTTGTTTTGGGTACAAGGGGTCGCAGGTTCAAATCCTGTCTCACCGACCATCTCAAATTCCTGTACTTTCTCTCTGTACTAATCACGTTTCAGCCTGTATAATTCGCCGTCTTTTAAATATAGAACACACCACTGTTTAAATTTCTAGCGCATATTTGGCGCACAGTTGAGGTAGAATAATGCAAGTTTCAGTCGAGACGACTCAAGGCTTAGAGCGTAAAGTAACAGTCACAGTACCAGCCGGCAACGTTGATGAGGCAGTTAAATCACGTCTTCAGCAGTTAGCAAAAACACAGCGTATCAACGGTTTCCGTCCTGGTAAGGTACCAGTAAGCGTAATCAAAAAGCGCTTTGGCGCGGCAGTTCGACAAGAAGTGGCTGGCGATGTGATGCAACGTCATTTTTATCAAGCTATCATCCAAGAAAAAATTACCCCTGCTGGAATGCCTACTTTTGACTTGACCAAAGACGTAGATGGTGAAGATTTAGAATTCGTTGCAACGTTTGAAGTATATCCAGAAGTTGAATTGCAAGGTCTTGACAAGGTTAAAGTAGAAAAGCCAGTTGTTGAGATCAAAGACAAAGACCTAGCAGACATGATCAAAACGTTGCAAAAGCAACATGCGAACTGGAAAGAAGGCAAGCGCAAAGCTAAGAAAGACGATCGTGTAACCATTGATTTTGTCGGTACCATTGACGGCGAAGAGTTCGAAGGTGGTAAAGCTGAAGACTTCCCACTAGAAATGGGTAAGAATCGCATGATCCCAGGTTTTGAAGATCCAATTGTCGGTCTTAAGCCAGGTGAAGAGTGCGTTGCAGAAGTTACCTTCCCAGAAGATTACCACGCAGAAAACTTAAAAGGTAAAGCCGCATCTTTTGCCATCACAGTGAAAAAAGTGGAAAGTTTAGACCTCCCTAAAGTAGATGAAGAATTTGCGAAGCTGTTCGGTGTTGAAGAAGGTGGTGTTGAAGCGCTTGAAGCTGAAGTGAAGAAAAACATGCAGCGCGAACTTGATCAAGTTGTGAAATCGAAGATCAAAGAGAGCGTCATCGACGGTTTACTTGAAGCCAACGATGTTGCAATCCCACAAGCATTGATTGACCAAGAAATCGAAGCGCTGCGCGAGCAAGCAAAACAACGTTTTGCACAACAAGCGGGCGGTCAGACGGATAACTTACCTGAGTTACCAGCTGAACTGTTTACTGACAATGCAACTCGCCGAGTCAAAATTGGTCTTATTTTAGGTGAAGTCATTAAAGCCAACGATTTGAAAGCCGATGAAGATAAGGTCAATGCATTAATCGAAACGACTGCTTCAGCCTATGAAGATCCACAAGAAGTAATTGATTACTATCAAAACAATCAAGAGCTTATGCAGCAGATGCAAAACGTTGCATTAGAAGAGCAAGCGATTGAGTGGGTACTTGAACAAGCTAAAGTGAAAGAAGTTAAAACCAAGTTTGACGAGATCATGAACAAACAGGCATAAAATTTTGCCAAACGTTTGACTTTTATGGTCTTACCCTGATTAAATGCCCAGTATTATCTGGGCTTTTTTTTGCCATATATTTGCATAAGGAAATTACATTGAACCACTTTGATGAAGTACAAAACGCATTGGTCCCTATGGTCATTGAGCAAACCTCAAAAGGTGAGCGTTCATTCGATATTTATTCTCGATTACTCAAGGAAAATGTCATCTTCTTGGTAGGTCAAGTTGAAGAGCACATGGCAAATCTGATTGTGGCACAAATGCTATTTTTAGAAGCAGAAAACCCCGAAAAAGATATATTCTTGTATATCAACTCTCCAGGTGGGTCGGTGACTGCTGGCATGGCGATTTATGATACTATGCAGTTCATCAAGCCAGATGTATCCACCGTGTGTATGGGCATGGCAGCGAGTATGGGGTCGTTTTTGCTTGCTGGTGGTGCAGCTGGAAAACGTTACTGTTTACCTAACTCTCAAGTGATGATTCACCAACCATTGGGTGGTTTCCAAGGGCAGGCGTCAGACTTTGAAATTCATGCAAAAAATATTTTGCAGACAAAAGACAGACTAAATCGTATTTATTCTCATCACACGGGACAACCTGTTGAAAAGGTTGCACAAGATACTGATCGAGATAATTTTATGACCGCGCAGGAAGCATTAGAATATGGTCTGATTGACCAAATCATGACTAGTAGAAACTAATTGACATAGCAACTGCTAATTCTTAGTCTATACTTATTATAAAATCGCTATAGCGAATGCTTTTTAGCATTCGCACACTCTACCCAGTTTACGAGGCAAGTGTTAATGAGTACAAAACAAACCGGCGATGGTGACAACAAATTACTTTATTGTTCCTTTTGCGGCAAAAGCCAGCATGAGGTTCGTAAACTAATAGCAGGTCCCTCTGTGTTTATTTGTGACGAATGTGTTGAGTTGTGTAACGACATCATTCGAGAAGAAATTAAAGATATTTCTCCCAAGTCCAAAAAAGACAGCTTACCAAAACCACATGAAATCCATGCGCATCTAGACGATTACGTAATAGGTCAAGAGCATGCAAAAAAGGTTCTGGCGGTTGCAGTTTATAATCACTATAAACGCCTCAAAAACGGAGATGTCCATGACGGCGTAGAATTAGGCAAAAGTAACATATTACTTATTGGCCCAACGGGAAGCGGTAAGACATTACTTGCAGAAACGTTAGCTCGACTTTTAGACGTACCATTTACTATGGCTGATGCGACCACCTTAACGGAAGCTGGCTATGTTGGTGAAGATGTTGAGAATATTATTCAAAAATTACTGCAAAAGTGCGATTACGACGTTGAAAAAGCACAACGAGGTATTGTTTACATCGATGAAATAGATAAGATTTCCCGTAAGTCTGACAACCCATCTATTACTCGTGATGTCTCAGGCGAGGGGGTGCAACAAGCGTTGTTAAAACTCGTCGAAGGCACCATTGCATCGGTTCCACCTCAAGGTGGTCGCAAACATCCCCAGCAAGAGTTTCTACAAGTAGATACTTCCAAGATACTGTTTATTTGTGGCGGTGCGTTTGCAGGATTAGACAAGGTTATCGAGCAACGCTCCGCGAAGGGTACTGGAATCGGTTTTGGTGCTGAAGTCAAATCAGCTGATAATACTAAGGCAGTATCAGAACTGTTTAAGCAAGTTGAACCAGAAGATTTGGTTCGCTATGGTCTAATCCCCGAATTCATTGGACGTCTTCCTGTTGTCACCAGTTTAGAGGAATTAAACGAAGAAGCCTTAATACAGATTCTGACTGAACCTAAAAATGCCATTACTAAGCAATACGGCGCCTTATTTGCATTGGAAGAAGCTGAGCTTGAGTTCCGCGAAGATGCGTTAGTGGCGATAGCTCGCAAGGCAATGGAACGTAAAACGGGTGCTCGAGGTTTGCGTTCAATTGTCGAAGGTGTTTTGCTTGATACCATGTATGACTTACCGCAACTGGAAAATGTCAGTAAGGTCGTCGTAGATGAGACAGTCATTAAAGGCGAATCAAAGCCTATTCTGCTCTATAACGCCAAAGAGCAAGCCGCTGGTGCTGAAACAGATTAGTACAGTTGGTAAAGTGAAAAGGGGCGATATGCCCCTTTTTAGTTTATATTCAAATTCTAATAAAATATTGTTTATGCAAAATAAATTGAACTTTGCTTAAATATCCCCATATATAACTCATTGTCTAATATTAGGAATTAACATGTCGTTAGAACAAACCTCGACAAACATGCCTGTGTTGGCTTTGCGAGATGTGGTTGTATATCCCCATATGGTAATACCCTTGTTTGTCGGTAGAGAAAAATCAATCCAGTGCTTAGAATCAGCCATGGAGAACAACAAACAGATTTTTTTAGTTGCACAAAAAGAAGCTAGTATAGACGAGCCTGCAGTAAGCGATATCTACGAAACTGGCACAGTCGCCTCTATTTTACAGTTATTGAAACTACCAGACGGCACAGTAAAAGTTTTGGTTGAAGGTGCTATCCGGGGCAAGGTTCTGTGTTACACCCAAGAAGAACCTTTTTTCCGAGGTGACATTGAGACAATTATCGATGTTACGATTCCGGATACCGAACAAGAAATATTATCGCGCTCGGCGATTTCTCAATTTGAAGGTTATATCAAATTAAATAAAAAGATCCCACCAGAGGTATTAACATCTCTGAATGGCATCGATGACGTTGCGCGCCTAGCCGATACTATGGCTGCACACATGCCTCTCAAATTGAGCGAAAAGCAGAAAGTACTCGAAATGAATAGCGTTGAAGAGCGCTTAGAGTACCTTATGGCCTTAATGGAAGGCGAGATTGATTTGCTGCAAGTCGAAAAGAAAATACGCACTCGCGTTAAAAAGCAAATGGAAAAATCGCAGCGTGAGTATTATCTTAATGAACAAATGAAGGCAATCCAAAAAGAGCTTGGAGAGCTCGATGAGGCGCCTGATGAATTTGAGACATTGCGCAAAAAGATCGATGAAGCCAAGATGCCTCAAGAAGCCCTCGATAAGGCGAATACTGAACTGCAAAAGTTAAAGATGATGTCACCGATGTCTGCTGAAGCCACAGTGGTACGCAGTTATATCGAATGGCTAACCAATGTACCATGGCATAAGCGCAGCGCGGTCAAAAAAGACCTAGCGAAAGCAGAAGCGGTTCTAAATGCCGACCATTATGGTTTAGATAAAGTGAAAGAGCGCATTTTGGAATATTTAGCTGTGCAACAACGCGTGCGCAAGCTAAAAGGCCCAATTTTGTGTTTAGTAGGACCTCCTGGGGTGGGTAAAACCTCTTTAGGCCAATCCATCGCTAAATCGACTGGTCGTAAGTATGTTCGCATGGCATTGGGTGGAGTGCGTGATGAAGCTGAGATCCGAGGGCATCGACGAACCTATATTGGCTCTTTGCCCGGTAAACTCATTCAGAAAATGTCAAAAGTTGGAGTAAAAAACCCGTTATTCCTATTAGATGAAATTGACAAAATGTCGTCCGATATGCGCGGTGATCCTGCATCGGCTTTACTTGAGGTACTTGATCCAGAGCAAAATTCAAGCTTTAGTGATCATTACTTAGAGGTGGATTACGATTTATCTGATGTGATGTTCGTTGCGACATCTAACTCGATGAATATTCCAGGTCCATTGTTAGATAGAATGGAAGTGATTCGTTTATCTGGCTATACGGAAGACGAAAAAGTAAATATTGCGTTACAACATTTGCTCACCAAGCAAATAGAGCGCAATGGACTTAAAGCAAACGAAGTTGCTATTGAAGAAAGTGCCATTGTATCTATTATTCGCTATTACACCAGAGAAGCAGGTGTACGCGGGCTTGAACGGGAAATTTCAAAGATATGCCGCAAAGCCGTACGCATGATTCTTTTGAACGAAAAATCCGCCCCGATTCATGTTACACAAGACAATATTGAAGAGTTTCTCGGAGTCAAGCGATATGATTACGGTAAAACGGATGGTAATAATCAAATCGGGCAAGTGAATGGCTTAGCGTGGACTGAAGTGGGTGGAGATTTGCTTACCATTGAGTGCACATCTGTACCAGGTAAAGGTGCTATTACAAGGACTGGCTCTCTTGGGGAAGTTATGCAAGAGTCAATTACTACGGCCATGACTGTGGTAAGAGCTCGCGCTGAGAAACTGCGTATTAATAATAATTTTCATGAAAAACGCGATGTTCATGTGCATGTACCAGAAGGGGCAACGCCCAAAGATGGCCCTAGTGCTGGGATCGCAATGTGTACTGCACTGGTGTCTTCTTTAACGGGGAATCCAGTCCGGGCCGATGTAGCAATGACCGGTGAAATAACTTTGCGTGGGGAAGTGTTGATGATCGGTGGTCTAAAAGAAAAATTACTCGCAGCACATCGGGGCGGAATTAAAACGGTGATTATTCCAAAAGGTAACGAACGAGATTTGCCTGAAATACCAGACAACGTCAAACAAAACTTGGAAATCCACCCTGTTCAATGGATTGATGATGTATTGAACATTGCTTTGCAAGAACCGGTTGAACAATTTTCAATCAAATCCACTGCTTGAATGTCATAAAAATTGTGATTAACTGTAATAAAAATGCGGTTTTCCGCGTTTTTTTTTATAATTAGCAAAAAAAATCCCAAAATGTTAAAAAATTTTCATTTTCTGCTTTCATCCATCTTAAAATGTGGTAACTTAGGCTTTGTAAATGCTCGCAGGGTCTTATAAATAAAGAGTTATAAGAAATCAGGGCGGTGTTAAAGAATTGTTAATAAATGTTGCTTTGTGCAGTTTTTATTAATATTATTACTTGTGCTTAAAGCATTAAATCAAAACAATAATTTTAGGGGATCTTACGTGAACAAGTCTCAACTAATCGATCAAATCGCTGCTGAAGCAGAATTAAACAAGGCTCAAGCAGAGCGTGCACTTAACGCTTTTACTGGCGCGGTTACTTCAGCTCTTGCGGGCGGTGACGACGTAGCTTTAGTTGGTTTCGGTACCTTCACAGTTCGTGAGCGTGCAGCTCGCACTGGCCGTAACCCACAAACTGGTGCAGAGATTCAAATCGCTGCAGCAAAAGTACCTGCATTCAAAGCTGGTAAGAAACTAAAAGACGCTTGTAACTAAGTATTTATTTAGTAAAAAGAGCGATGGTGTATTCCATCGCTTTTTTATTTTTAGCAATACTCAAATAACGGATAGACTTTTTACTGGAGTAAACACAGGTTATGTTAGAGAGAATAAGAGAAGGGGCACAAGGCCCTTGGGCAATGATAGTGGTTGCGCTTATTGTATTGAGTTTCGTATTTGCCGGTGTCGGAAGTTACCTTACAGCACCAGCGGAGACTGCTGTCGCTAAAGTAAATGGGGAAGATATTTCAGCAAGAAGTCTAGAAAATGCTTATCAAAACGAAAGAGCTCGCCTTGAACAACAATTCGGTGAAGGAATCAGTGCCCTGTTCTCTAATACAGAATACCTTGCGAATTTTCGCAGTGAAATCCTTGATAGGCTAGTCAAAGATAAGTTAGTTGAACAAAAGGCATCTGAGTTAGGATTGCGTGTATCTAATGCTCAAATCAAAGAAGCAATAGTTAACATGCCTGAATTTCAAGTTGGGGGAAGTTTTAACAATGATCGCTATCTTGCTGTCATTCGCCAAGCCGGATTCCAAATTGACGACTTTCGGGAATACATGCGCAATCAAATGACTAAAGAGCAATTATCTCGAGCGGTAATTGGTACTGAGTTTGCTGTAGATAATGAAGCTGAGCAACAATATCGTTTAGAACAACAAACGCGTAATGCTCAATATGTGGTTGTCCCACAATCTAATTTTGCAAATTCTGTAGAAGTAACTGAAGAACAAATTACTCAGTATTATCAAACAAATATTGATAACTATGATACAGAAGAGCAAGCTGCAATTGCTTATGTGGAATTAAAAGTATCTGATTTACTTCCTTCTATAGAGATATCAGAAGATGAAATAACTGAATATTACCAGTTTAATTTCGACCAATATCGCACGGTTGAGAAGCGTCGCGTATCGCATATCTTGTTTGATTTAGAAGATCGTCAAACAGCAGAAGACGTTCTTGAAAGAATTAATGCTGGAGAGGATTTTGGTACACTCGCTCAAGAGTTTTCTATCGATACTTTCAGTGGCGAAAATGGCGGTGATTTGGATGTGATTGAACTTGGTGACATTGACCCGACATTTGATGAAGCGGCTTTTGCATTAGCTGCAGCTGGGGATGTGTCGGAGTTGATTGAAACTGAATCTGGTTTACACATTATTAAAGTGACACAAATTATACCTGAAGAAATTACTCCGTTAGATGAAGTTCGTGACGTTGTCATTGAGCAAGTAAAACAAGCTAAAGCAACTGAAGAATTTTTTGAGTTACAAACCCGTATGGCGGAGATCGCCTTTGAGGTGCCTGATACACTAGAGGACGTTGCAGCAGCGATTAACGGTTCAGTGACCACTACAGATTTATTTATTCAAGCAAATGCCCCTGTAACGCACCCTAGAGTACTAGAAAATGCCTTTTCTCAAGAATTCATTGCAGAAGGGCTTAATTCTGACTTGATTGAGATCAGTGACGAACACGTATTGGTTATGCGTAGTGTTGGTTACGAACCAGAGCGTACGCGTTCACTTGAGGAGGTAAGATCCCAAGTAGTTGCTCAACTACAATCGCAATTACAACGAGAAGCTGCGCTACGCTTTGCACAATCGGTAGTATTAAGTGAAGATATGCAAACCGCGCTTAGTGAACAAGCACTAGAGCTTGCTTCTTTCACACAATTGAGCCGTAACTCTACTGAGATTGACCCAAGTGCCGTTGATTCGTTGTTTACTCTCTCGAGTGACAATGTGGCCACGGCGATTAGTTTAGCAAATGGGGATGCAGCGGTTATCGTTCTTGGTAGCGTAAATGACGTTGATGCTACAGATGAACAAGCTGTTGCTACATTAGTACAACGCATAGCTCAGCAACGCGCACAAACAGGATTTAACGCGTTCGTTGCTTCACTTCAAGAAAACGCCGAAGTGCAGATTCTGAATTAACCTAAGAAGATAAGTTGAACACCGCCAATAACAGCAGTTATTGGCGGTTTTTTTTTCTAAATTTAAATTGAAAGTGCCGTGATAAGAAGTATTGTCGCGGGGTAAATCACGAGGTGATTAAGCAGTGAGGTACATGAGTACGGTATAAACTAAGGCAATGATTACAGAAAATATCAAGATATAAATGAATCCTTGCTTGCCTTGTTTCAGACTGTAATTATTGGCCTTTAAATACAGCATCCAAGCTAAGCACAACACTAACGGGATCATGAATAATAGTCGAATCATAAATACTTTTTTCCTTGAATAGCTTCGTCACTAATACGTATAGCTTTAATTCTAAGTTTACTTTTTGCCTTATGTGAAGACAAAGATTGCGAGTAGAGGTACGACAAAGAAGACACCGCCGATGTACGCCAAGCCATAGGTTTTTTGTTCTGCCACCTTTAACGACAGTCGGTAGGATAATTCAGGAGGTAGTTCTCGTAAGAAGGTTAAACCATAAATAACCAAAACAGCCAGAGTATTGTAAGTTAGATGAACCAAAGCAATTTGTAACGCCAAAGAGGCATTTTCGCCAGTGATGGATAGTGCTGCAATGAGCGCAGTGATGGTTGTGCCAATATTAGAGCCCAATGTAAATGGGTAAATCGCACGAGCAGTGACTATGCCATTGCCAACTAATGGCACCATCAAAGACGTGGTGGTTGAACTAGACTGTACCAGTACTGTCACAATTGTCCCTGAGGTTATGCCGCTCATTGCTCCCCGTCCTAAACTATTTTGTAAAATAGTTTTTGCTCGTCCAACCATGAGCGATTTCATAATTTTGCCCATTCCAGTGATGGCAAATATGATCATGCCCAAACCAATGAGGATCATCAAAATCCCTGCGTAAACGTTCGGCAGAACAGCTGAAACGGCGCTTATTGCATCGATTGCAGGCGAGGTAATGGCTTTAAGTGGATTGAAACCTTCAACGGAAGACGTCGCCCCAACACGGAACAAGCCAACTAAAAAACCGCTGATGTGTTCTAACAATCCAAAAACGATTTCGAGTGGTAAAAAAATCAAAACTGCAAAAATATTAAAAAAATCATGAATTGTTGCAGCATTAAAAGCGCGCTGAAACTCTTCTTTGTTCTTAATATGACCTAAGCTGACTATAGTATTGGTTATACTCGTTCCGATATTCGCCCCCATCATCATGGGGATCGCTATGGTAATTGGTAAACCACCTGCGACCATAGCAACAATCACTGATGTTACTGTGCTCGATGACTGAATCAATGCAGTGGCTACCATGCCAATGATCAAACCCATAATTGGGTTACTAGCAAACTCAAATAGTTGTTTGGCATGCTTTTCAGACGCAAGTTGGAAACCATCACCAATTGTACCGACGGCAACGAGCATTAGCCAGATGAGTAAAAAGAGCGCAATCCAGCGTATGGGTTTGGGCATGTCTGAAAGTGCGTTCATCAATATTAAAGTTCCGGTGCCGGTCTAGGATCAAAATTAGAATAGGCAAAATACGTTGTTACTAATGCCCAGGCGGTTTGGTTTTGCACAATGGCGTCAACGTCTATCTTATCCAATGTATCGTCAGCCGTGTGATGAAAATCAAAATAATATGTACCGTCTTGTCTAAGAGAGAGAACTGGAACGCCATAATTTGGCAGCATAGAGACGTCTGGTCCACCACGGGTGGTGTTGTTACCTAATTCAATATTCATTTGGGCTAAGGCATTATAAAGCAATAACGCATTATCACGCACTTCAGGAGCAAAACGAGTATCGATTCGATATATTTGTCCGGCACCAAAATCGGATTCTGCAGCCACGATGATGTTGGCTAAATCTTCTTTATTTGCTTTGGCATATTCATAAGCCCCAACCAGACCAATTTCTTCTGCAGCGTACAGAATGACCCGAATTGTTCGTTCAGGCTGACCTAGCGTATCCTTGATTAATTTGGCTGCGGCCATAACGATCCCAACGCCAGCCCCATCATCTAATGCACCGGTACCCAAATCCCATGAATCAAGATGTGCTGAAATCAGAACAACTTCGTCAGGGTGTGTTCTACCGGTTATCTCGCCTATGACATTGTATGAAGTTTGCCAACCCGTGTCTTTCGCTTGCATAGTTAGGCTGACTGACACAGTACCATAAGAATTAATTAACTTGGTTAGCTTATCGGCGTCAAGAGAGGAGAGTGCGCCAGCAGGTATTTTGGTGACTTCGTCGTCATAACGCATCACACCAGTGTGTGCAAATTGTGAATTGGCGGTGCCAACCGAACGAATAATAATAGCCAAAGCCCCTTTTTTGGCAGCTTCAACGGCTCCACGAACCCGATTAGGAACGACCTTGCCATAAAAACGTCCGGCTCGGTCTCTTTGCATTGATTGGTCAATGTAAACTATTTTATTGGTAACCAAGTCGCTCGAAGCATTACTCAATGCTTCTAACGACTCAAATTTCACTACTTCTGCTTGGATACCGGCTTCAGGAGTCGCAATCGAACCGCCAAGGGCGGTAATTGTTAATGCATGTTCCTCAGGGCTAATTACTTTGGCATTGGCGAATCCCCGCTCCCAGTTACGGACGCGAACAGGTTGTTTGTACACTCGGTCAAAACCAAGATCAGTGAAGGATTGCTCTGCCCAAGCGATGGCTTTTTTGTCACCAGCAGAGCCCGCAATTCTTGGGCCTACTTTTGATGTCAGGTCTGCAACGATATCAAAAGACAAAGTGGATTGTTGGCTCGCTTGGGTAATTTGAGCAAGTTGTCTTTGAATCACCGCATCGGGTTTGGGGGCTTGTTTGGTGGCGGGCTGTGCTGACTGTGTCGAAGCCGGAACTTGAGTATTGCTGCAACCTAATAGAGTAATAGCAAAAACAAAAATGAATGGTTTGGTAAAATGATGCATATTTGGCCTTGATTATTATTGTTTGTTCGCACTGCATGCGTTGGTATAAAGTTACCAAAGTATATTATCAAGAAATGCCGATGTTAATATGAAATTTACGTGAAACAGGCATAAAAAAACCAGCTGAAGCTGGTTTTTTTGAGCTATCACAAATAACGTGAAAGGCTTACGCCATAGCTTTAATCTGTGCTGTTAAGCGAGACTTGTGACGAGCAGCTTTGTTTTTGTGAATCAAACCTTTAGTCGCCATACGATCTAAAACTGGTTTAGCAGCGTCAAGTGCTGCTTGCGCAGCTGCTTTATCACCTGCTGCGATAGCAGCAATAACTTTTTTGATGCAAGTACGGGTGAAAGAGCGACGGCTCGCATTATGCTGACGACGCTTCTCGGCCTGAATTGCACGTTTTTTAGCAGACTTAATGTTAGCCAATGTGAACTCCGAAATATGCTACATGTAAAATTTAGGGCGCAGATTATCGGTTTTTCTGGCTCATAAGTCAAATGCTTTTAAGCAGATAAACGCAGTTAGACACAAATATAGGCAAAAAAATTCGATAAGTGCTAGTCTATGCCCATCTTTTGGAGCTTTTTACAGAATTCAATTATACACAATGCTTTTAAAGTCCGGCATTATTGTTAGTTTCATGACGTTCCTGTCTCGTATTTTGGGATTAGTACGTGATGTGGTTGTCGCACAGTTTATGGGAGCCGGTGCGGGCGCTGATGTGTTTTTCTTTGCCAACAAGATCCCCAATTTTTTACGCCGGCTTTTTTCTGAAGGCGCTTTTGCGCAAGCGTTCATTCCAGTTCTGACCGAAGTCCAAGCAAATAATGACACAGCAGAGTTTAAACAATTTATTGCCAAGGTTTCAGGTACCCTCGGCGTTATTGTGTTTTTAACCACAGTATTAGGTGTGGTTGGTTCAGGTGTGATAGCGGCAATTTTTGGTACAGGGTGGTTTATTGCCTATCTCAACGATGAACCAGCCGGAGATAAATACTTACTTGCATCTACCATGCTCAAAATTACCTTTCCGTATTTGTTCTTTGTTACCTTGGTGGGATTATCGGGTGCGATTTTAAATACGCTTAATAAGTTTGCCGTTTCATCCTTTACGCCCGTGTTACTGAATATAGTGATCATCATTTGTGCCGTTATTTTGCACAACGATTTTTCAACACCTGCTTTTGCACTTGCTTGGGGGGTGTTTATTGGAGGGGTTGTGCAACTCGTCTTTCAAATCCCTTTTTTGTTAAAAGTGGGCGCGCTAGTTCGTCCCCAATGGGGATGGCATGACCCAAAGGTTAAAAAAGTCAGAACATTAATGATCCCTGCTTTGTTTGGGGTTTCGGTGAGTCAGATAAACTTACTTGTTGATACTTTAATCGCCAGTTTTTTGATGACGGGTTCAATCAGCTGGCTCTATTACTCTGATCGTTTGATGGAATTTCCTCTTGGTTTATTTGGCATTGCGATTGCCACGATTATTTTACCAGCGTTGTCTAAAGACCATGTCGCGCAAGACAAATTACGCTTTCAGGCAAACATGAACTGGGCTATCAGAATGGTCTGTGTGTTAGGCATACCATCGGCAGTTGGGCTGATTGTCCTTGCTGAACCTTTACTTTCTTTAATTTTTGAACGTGGAGCGTTCACCGCAAGCGATGTCAGTATGGCCAGTATGAGTTTGATAGCTTATGCTTCTGGTTTGTTTAGTTTTATGTTAATAAAAGTCTTAGCACCAGGGTTTTTTGCTCAGCAAGATACCAAAACTCCGGTGAAAATTGGGATCATAGCGATGGTTGCAAACATGGGATTTAATGTGATTTTTGCGATTCCTTATGGGTTTGTTGGACTGGCAATTGCAACCGCACTATCTGCGACATTGAACGCCGGTTTGTTGTATTACCACCTGCACCAGCGGGATATGTATCGCCTGTCTTTAGCAACGTTATTGTTGTGTATTCGAGTGGTTGTTTCGAGTCTTATCATGGGCGGCGTACTCATGTATGTACAAGCTAATATTGTCTGGTCTGAATTAACTTTCGTACTTCGCTTGAGTCTTGTTGTTCAATGGCTCATTTTGGCAGCCGTTGTGTATTTTGTTTCTCTTAAAGTGTTCGGTGTCACTCTCAGCGCAATGCGCTCTCCACCGAATGGTGAAGTAAAGTAACCGCTTATTTAACAATCAGCTAAGTCTGTCGAAAAAAACTGCGGCAATTGCCTCGTCAATCTAGATGCTTCAAGGATTTTGGCATAGCCTAGTGCTGAATAAACAGGTATAATCGCGCGCCAGTATTTGACAAATTTGTTCAGCAAGCAACAGGGTAACATGCAACTGATCCGAGGATTACACAATATTCGACCGCAGCACAAAGGCTGCGTGTTGACCATTGGTAAGTTTGATGGGGTGCACCTTGGGCATCAAGCGGTATTAGGCAATCTACGGAACAAGGCAGAGGAGCTCTCTTTGCCAACGGCGGTGATGGTGTTTGAACCGCAACCTGAAGAAGTATTTACCCCCGAAAAAGCACCTGCTAGACTCTCCAGATGGCGTGATAAATATGAAGCCATGCGCGATCTGGGCATGGATAGATTGTTTTGTGTGCATTTTACCCACTCCTTCGCCAGTCAATCTGCAGCACAGTTCATCAAAGATATTCTCGTCGACAGACTGGGAGTTAAATTCTTGGTGGTAGGCGATGATTTCCGTTTTGGCAAGGGGCGCGAAGGGGATTTTGCAATGCTCGTTGAAGCGGGTAAACAATTCGGATTCTCTGTTGTCAACACAGCTAGTTTTCGCCTCGCTGATTGTCGGATTAGCTCAACCGCAATACGTCAAGCATTGGCTGAACATGATTTTGCGCTCGCTCAGCAGATGCTAGGCCGCACATTCAGTATCAAAGGGCGTGTTGTCCATGGCCAAAAGAAAGGCCGCACCATAGGGTTCCCAACGGCAAACGTCAATCTAAAGCGAGCTAAGCCGCCTGTAGTTGGTGTTTATGCTGTGTCAATAGATATATGTGGTGAGTACTATCAAGGTGTGGCTAATATTGGCGCACGACCTACGGTTTCTGGAGAAGATGCTTTGTTAGAAGTTCATATTTTTGATTTTTCCGGTGACCTATATGGACAAGTCATCGAAGTAAACGTATTACATAGACTGCGCGGCATTCAAAAATTTGCTACATTTGCAGAGCTCAAAACTCAAATTGAACAAGATGCGCTGGCAGCGCGCACGTATTTTCATCGCAGCTCAACATTGTAACTGAGCAGTATGACAAAATGATAATGTTTGGAAAAACACACAATGACCGATTATAAAGCAACACTAAATTTACCTGAAACGCCTTTTCCGATGCGTGGTAACCTTGCTCAACGTGAGCCGAAAATGCTCAAAGAGTGGACTGAGAAAAAACTCTACCAAAAAATTCGAGAAGCGCGTCAGGGGCAAACACCATTTGTATTGCATGACGGTCCTCCGTATGCCAACGGTGATATTCATATCGGTCATGCGGTCAATAAGATCCTCAAAGACATTATCGTAAAAGCCAAAACCTTGAGCGGTTTTGACGCACCGTACGTACCAGGTTGGGATTGTCATGGTTTGCCAATTGAGCTGCAAGTCGAAAAGAAAGTCGGCAAGCCAGGCCACAAAGTCAGCGCGGCTGATTTTCGAGAAAAATGTCGAGCGTATGCAGAGCGACAGATAGAAGGGCAAAAACGCGATTTTGTGCGCTTGGGTGTGTTAGGTGAGTGGAATAAACCATACAAAACCATGGACTTTTCCTCCGAAGCCAACATTATCCGTGCTCTAGGCAAAATTACTGAATCGGGGCATTTGCGTAAAGGATTTAAACCTGTGCATTGGTGTACCGATTGTGGCTCAGCTTTGGCAGAGGCTGAAGTTGAGTATAAAGATAAAGTATCACCTGCGATAGATGTGCGTTACCTTGTGAAAGATACGGCAACCGCGGCCAATGCGTTTAATGTGAGTAACGCAGAGTTGGTCAATGCCTATGTGGTGATTTGGACCACCACGCCTTGGACCATTCCAGCGAGTCGAGCCGTCTCAATACACCCTGAGCTGACCTATGCCTTAGTCCAAATAGCAGATGCCAAATTAGTCTTAGCCGAAGATTTGGTTGAAGATTGTATGCAGCGCTATGGTATTACAGAGTATGAAGTGGTCGCCACTACTCAAGGTAATGGCTTGAAACAACTTGAATTAGCGCATCCATATTTGGATTTGGTTGTGCCTGTCATTTGCGGTGATCATGTAACCACCGAATCAGGCACAGGTTGTGTACACACTGCACCGGCACATGGTGTGGATGACTTTAATGTTGGCAAAGAATATGGCATTGAAGTATACAACCCCGTTGGTGGCAACGGTGTCTATTTAGAAGATACGCCTCTTTTTGCTGGTCAGCATGTGTTTAAGGCAAACCAGCCTATTGTTGAGCATCTAGAGTCTGTAGGTGCGTTGCAATTTCAGGCGAAATATGAGCATAGCTATCCGCATTGCTGGCGCCACAAAACGCCTATTATTTTCCGGGCAACGCCACAGTGGTTCATCTCGATGGATGACAATGGTTTGCGCGACGCATCACTTGAAGAAATCAAACAGACACAATGGATCCCTGAATGGGGCGAGCAACGCATTTCCACCATGGTTGAAGGCCGTCCAGATTGGTGTATTTCACGTCAGCGCACTTGGGGTGTCCCGATTGCACTGTATATTCACAAGCAAACAGGAGATATCCATCCGCGAAGTGCTGAACTGATTGAGCAAGTTGCCCAAGCCGTTGAGCAAAAAGGCATCCAAGCTTGGTGGGATATGGATGATACTGCATTGCTTGGCGCGGAAGCTGAGCACTACGAAAAAGTTACTGATACTTTAGATGTGTGGTTTGATTCAGGGGTAACCCATCACTTTGTTGTGGATTGTCGCGACGATATTCCGGCGTCTGCGGATTTGTACTTGGAAGGTTCTGACCAACATCGTGGTTGGTTCATGTCATCTCTCATGTCATCGGTTGCTATGCACGGCCATGCTCCGTACAAACAAGTATTAACGCATGGTTTCACAGTGGATGCGCAAGGTCGCAAGATGTCAAAATCTTTAGGCAATGTCGTAGCACCACAAGAAGTCTTCAACAAGTACGGTGCAGATATTTTGCGTTTATGGGTGGCATCGACCGATTATCGAGGTGAGATGACCGTATCTGATGAAATTTTAAAGCGCGCTGCAGATGCTTATCGTCGTGTGCGTAATACGGCTCGCTTCTTACTGGCCAACCTCAATGGTTTTAACCCAGCAACCGATATGGTCGCCGATGCTGAATTGATTGCACTTGACGCATGGGCAGTTGGTAAAACCAAAACCGTTCAGGATGAGATTTTAGCTGCTTACGATCGCTATGACATGCTAGTTGTCGCACAAAAACTCGTACAGTTCTGTTCTGTCGATATGGGTTCGTTTTATTTAGATGTCATTAAAGATCGTCAATACACAGCAAAAGCGGATGGTCTAGCTAGACGTTCGTGTCAAACGGCTTTGTATCATATTGCACAAGCTTTGGTGCGCTGGATGGCTCCAGTGTGCAGTTTTACGGCTCAAGAAATTTGGGATGAGCTCAAAACCGCGCAAGATGATGAATTTATCTTTACCCAAAATTGGTATGCCGCATGGCCACAGCTTTCCGAGCAGACGCAATTTGATGATGCGTTCTGGGCATCCGTATTAGATGTAAAAGTGGCTGTGAATGGTGCGCTAGAGATTGCGCGAAAAGAACAAGGCATCGGAAGTTCGCTCGAAGCTCAAGTGACTTTGTATGTCTCGGATGAATTAGTAGAAATATTATCCCGCCTAGAGGACGAGTTGCGGTTTGTGACTATCACATCCAAAGCACAAGTTAAATCATTAGCTGATAAGCCTACGAATGCTCAAGAGACCGCGAATAAAGGACTGTTTGTCCTTGTCGAACAAGCCAGTGGCAATAAATGTGTGCGTTGCTGGCACTATCGAGATGATGTTGGTACTGACGACACTCATCCAGAACTATGCGGTCGATGTATAACCAATGTCGATGGCGAAGGTGAGACCAGACAATATGCGTAAACTCTTTAGTGAGAGCGGATTGCGATTTATTTGGATTGCTCTGTTGGGTTTGATGATTGATCAAGTCACCAAGCAGATGATTGTGGCGAACTTTGATTTGTATGAATCTATCCAAGTGACGGGGTTTTTTAATCTTACTTATGTGCGCAACTATGGCGCAGCATTTAGTTTTTTGCATGATGCAGGAGGGTGGCAGCGTTACTTTTTTACAGCAATCGCCTGGATTGTGAGCGTTGTTATTATTTGGTGGTTATATCAATCTCCCAAGTCGCAAAGATTATTGCCAGTTGCGTTTTGTTTTATCTTAGGCGGAGCGATTGGCAATGTAATCGATAGAATGGTCCACGGTTACGTGATCGATTTTTTAGATTTTTATATAGGTAGTTATCATTGGCCAGCTTTTAATATTGCAGATAGTGTGATTTTTATTGGGGCAGGATTGTTAATCGTCGATATGTTTGTCAATAAGGAAGAAGCAAATGAGCAATCTTAGTATTGTCGAAAACAGCGAAGTGATTTTGCACTTCGATTTGAAGTTAGAAGATGGCTCGGCGGCGGATAGCACTAGAGTCAATAATAAGCCTGCTAAGATGGTTATGGGCGATGGTTCATTGACCCCAAATTTTGAAAAGTGTTTGCTTGGTTTGAAAAAAGGTGAAAAGGCATCATTTACCTTGCCGGCTAATGATGCGTTTGGCATGCCTAATCCGGATAATATTTATCATGTTGACCGCTCCAAGTTTGATGCGTCTATGGAACTCAAAGAAGGTATGATCATGGGCTTTGCTCAGCCGGATGGTTCGGAGCTTCCTGGTATTATCAGAGCGGTAGAAGGCTTATCGGTGACGGTTGATTTTAATCACCCCCTGGCGGGACAGACAGTGATTTTTGATGTTGAAATCATTGATGTGATTAACTCATAGTTAAACATAAAAGGATGAATGTGATGCAGATCCAATTAGCAAACCCCCGAGGTTTTTGTGCTGGTGTTGACCGAGCTATCACGATTGTAGAACGCGCCTTAGAGATGTTTCCGCATCCCATCTATGTGCGTCACGAGGTTGTCCATAATAAATTTGTTGTGGATGGTCTTAAGGCTAAAGGCGCGGTATTTGTTGCGGAACTCGATCAAGTACCAGATGACTCGATAGTGATTTTTTCTGCTCATGGGGTCTCCCAGGCGGTGCGCAAAGAAGCCGATAGACGAGGGCTTAAGGTATTCGATGCAACCTGTCCATTAGTCACCAAAGTGCATATGGAGGTTACTCGAGCAAGCAAGCGCGGAACGGAATGTATTTTGATTGGTCACAAGGGCCATCCCGAAGTAGAAGGTACCATGGGGCAGTATGACAATCCCAATGGTGGTATTTATTTGGTTGAAACCGCAGAAGACGCTCGTGCACTACAAGTCAAAAATCCAGATGATTTGTACTATTGCTCACAAACAACGTTATCGGTCGATGATACTGCCGATGTCATTGATGCCCTGCGCGAAACCTTTCCAAAGATCGATGGCCCGCGTAAAGACGATATCTGTTATGCGACGCAAAATCGCCAAGATGCAGTAAGAGATATGGCACAACAGTGCGATCTGGTACTGGTTGTGGGAGCCACTAATAGCTCAAATTCAAACCGCTTACGTGAGCTATCAGAAAAGCTAGGTACACGTGCTTATCTAATTGCCGATGCTGATGCAATAGATCCAAATTGGCTAAATAATTGTTCTCAAGTTGGTGTCAGCGCAGGGGCATCAGCGCCAGAGATTTTAGTACGCGGAGTCATAGAGCGTCTGCAGGATTTAGGCGCTGGCGACGTTCAAGAGCTCTCAGGTCGCGAAGAAAACATCGAGTTTGCAGTTCCCAAAGAACTACAAGTTAGACAAGTCAATTAACCCCTTTCTTTTGGCCGGTTGTTTTAGAGCTGGCCATACTTAAGCACCGTTTTTTATACCCATTTCAATCTTATTGCGTCATATATTTAGTGTATGGTCGCAACGGGTATTGGATATGATTCGTATAAAATCACACGCGCAACAACGAGGCATCGGCATGGTCGAAGTCTTAGTGACTATGGTGATTTTGGCTGTTGGTCTACTTGGGGTAACGAATTTGCAGTTTGCTGCAGCCAAACACAATTCGGATGCGCTGGCCAGAACGCAGGCGATTTTGGCACTCGAGCAATTCACTGAACGCTTACGGAGTGCTGCGGTAGTGGGTTCTACAGGGGATGCCTTAGTACTCCCTGAAAAATATTTTGACCAGAGTTTGTATCAGTTTGGTCATTTATCTTGCAGCACTGGAGAAAGTCCTTATTTTTGTTACTGTGATGCCTTTCCAGGGGCTTTGACGAATTGTCATGCCTTAACCTGTGACCTAAATCAAACCGCAATTTTTGATATTTACCAAGCTTCTTGTCAAGTGGTCCAACACAATCCTGCAGCCGAACTATCGATGCAGTGTATTGATAATGATGCGACAGACAGTTTGAGCTGTAGTGGTGGCTCTCGACATATTCTTATGGTGCGCTGGCCTTCACTACCCTGGCAAAATCAAGCTCAGTTTCTGTCTACACTTTGCAATCCAAATGAGAGCGATCAATACGCTTGTGTGACTCAAGAGGTCTTTTTCTAATGGTAAGATCCATAAAAGCCCGAGGCTTTTCTTTAGTTGAACTCATGGTGGCCATGACATTAGGCGCTATTGTGAGTGTGACGATCATCCAAATTATGGTGGGCAATTCAGTCACGCAACAGCTCAACCGTGCCCTAGCATCTTCTCAAGAAAACGGCCGCTTTATTATCCATCGCTTGCGTCAAGATGTTTTGCACACCGGTTTGTACAATGAATTAGCAGGTAAGCTAGACCATTCAGTAGATATCGCAGAGGAAGCCATATTTGTTCGGCAGCATCCTATCATTATGCCAAACACGTTTGCCAGCTGGTCAACACTTGGCATTATTGATAGGGATAGTTCTGGCAGTGACGAGCTTGTGATCACCAGGCAACACACTCGAGATTGCCGTGGCTATAGCTTAGGTTATTCTGTTGCTACCGAATTTCCAGTTGTGAATCAATATTATGTGGAAGACGAAACCTTGCGTTGTCGGGGCTTTGACTTACGGGTTTTGCGAGGACAAAAAGTCGCCACCGGACACAACCGTCACAATAGTATTGCATTACTTCAAGGAGTTGTGAGTTTTCAAGTGCTCTACGGATTAGGAGATGCCAATACCGGACAAGTGAATCGTTATGTTACGGCAAGTGAGCTATCGGATCCCATGCAGGTAGTGGTCTTACGTATGGCTGTATTATTGCGCAGCCCAGAGACGATAAATGTGAGTAACACACATGACTTTATCATCCTCGATAATTCTGCAATACAACCAAGCGGTAATCACATTTATCGCCAGTTTGAAACAAGTGTGACCTTGCGCAACGCTCGCTATCAATTACAACGTGGTGAAATATGATGAAACAGCAACGCGGTATGGTGTTGATTTTTGCTTTGGTGGTGTTACTGGCGCTAACGCTCTTGGGCCTTGCGGCACTTGGGAGCAGTACTCTACAACAAAAAATGGCGGTCAATTCACAACAGCAAGCGTTGCTATTTAATGCCGCTGAGGCAGCACTTGCCGGAGTAATGTTTGAATCGGAAGACGAACAATTATTAGCAGATGATACGTTATTAGATCCCATCAGTGAGGCACGACAAGGGGATAGTTTGGATCCTACTTCGCAAGCTTTTAGCTGTTTTATTGACCAAGGATTTCCTAGCCGCACGGTAACCAGTTCAGGGTTTAGCCCAGGGACAAAGCATCAACTGAGCGGCACACAGGATTCGCAAAATCGCTTGCAGAGTTGGTCACGTACCGCGTTTGTTCGAGAACAAGCCTGTCGTGGTTCATCTAATGTCATTGGGGGGAGTCATATTCGTTGCCATGTTTTCATAGTACGTGGATGCGGTCAGTTAATTGGTAGCGATTATGCTGTCGCGAATATGATGACAGTTACGGTCTTTGCACCAGTTTCACAATAGAAAGAGGTAGAGATATATGTCAGTTCAGTGTAAGCGCATAAGTCAAACCTTGTTGACTATGACATGTGCTGGTCTATTAAGTGTCGCTGTTAGCCTATCGAGCTGGGCAAGCGATCTAGATATCTATCTTGGTTCTGGCAACGATACGGTAACTTATAAGCCCAATGTACTTTTTATCATAGATACATCTGGCTCTATGTCAAACCAAGATGGAACAGGTAAAACGCGATTGTTTCGAGTGCAACAGGCGCTCAATGAAGCACTCTCTGGTGCAACAAATATCAATGCGGGATTGATGCGTTTTTCCAATAAAGGTGGTCCGATTCTCTATCCAGTGACTGATATCGACCGTTTTGTGCCACCTCAGTTGATTGATACAGTTCAATCTGGGGCAGATGATGCCACATTTATCAATGGTGAGATGCAAATTTCGACCCATCAATTGCAAATTGCACTCGGTACACAAACGGTTACGACAGGCCTGCGTTTTCTAGAGTTGAACATTCCACAAGGCGCACAGATCACCAAAGCGTCGTTGCGTTTTGCATCCGCTTTTATCAACAGTGAACCAGTAGAAATCAAGATCTATGGCGAATTGAATGGTGATGCTCAAAATTATGCCGTAGGAGCCGCGGTGCATGAACGGGCTAAAACCACTCACTTCGTGGAATGGAACAGCGATAATATCTTTTCTTTTTCTGGAGAATATATCAGTACACCAGATATCACGAGTGTGATCCAAGAAGTCGTCAATCAATCCTCATGGTGTGGACGCAACAATATCGGATTGATTATTGTCGCCAAGGGTCTGAATGCCGGTGTTTCACGAGCCGCCTACGCTTTTGAGCAGGACAATGGACTGGCGCCTCAGTTAGTCGTTGAGTATGATGATACAACTGCTACAGGCTGTGTGGCAGGAACGATGACCTACCAAATAACAGGTCAAGGCGAAAATGCAGAAGAACGTGGTAATGGACATCAAGCCACTGGTAGCGAACTCACCTTCCAAAATACTTCGAATGAATACATCCCGAGTCCTACGAGCTACCTTTCCCCTGTGACCGACCTGCAGTGTCAAACCAATAATCACATCGTCTTGCTCTCTGATGGTGAAGCGAATAACAATCATAGTGTAAGCAAAATTCAATCATTGCTTGGCAAAACGTGTCAGTCTAGTAGTGGTGAACCTTGTGGTTTCGATTTGGTGCAAGAGCTTTCTCAGACCAATACTTCACCTATCAATGCAAGAGTGATCACTCATACTATTGGCTTTGCGGCTAATGCAACCGCCAATAATTTTCTCAATCAACTGGCACTCAAAGGTGGCGGTGGTTTTTATCAAACTGATAACTCGGAAGAGTTGGTTGATGTATTTCAACAAATTTTGCGCACTGTCAAAGATGTCAATGCAACATTTGTATCACCAGGCGTTGCAGTGAACCAACTCAATCGCTTAACTCATCGCGATGAATTGTATTTTGCTCTGTTTAATCCTTCTGAGGGCACATTATGGCCAGGCAATCTCAAGCAATATAAAATTCAAGGAGATACTATTTTGGATCAAAACAATGCCAATGCGGTTGATGGTTCAACCGGGTTCTTTTCTGAATATGCGCATTCATTTTGGTCCACGCTAGCCGATGGGAATGCTGTAGGCGAAGGAGGTGCTGCAAGTAAGCTTGGGCTTTCTCGGAACATTTACACGTTTTCGACACCCGGTAATATAGTGGCACCTGAGAATCAACTCCACGAAGACAATACGAGCATCAACACTACGGATTTAGCTCTCGGAGCATTACCTGAACCGGACACTTTGCGCACTCAAGTCTTAAAATGGGCTCGAGGGGTGGATGTACGTGATTACGATGGTGATGGTAATGTCACTGAAGTGCGTAGACAAATGGGTGCCCCGATTCATTCACAACCTGTGATTGTCGATTATGGCACAGATGATAGTGCGATCTTGGTGGCGACCAATCACGGGTTTTTGCATTCATTTGATGCGACCACTGGAGCAGAAAATTTTGCGATCATCCCACGTGAATTACTGAGTAATTTGTATGACTTTTATCAGGATGGTTCAAGCTTTAACCATATTTATGGCTTAGATGGTTCGTTGGTCTTGCGCAGGGGTGGGGATAAAACGTATCTGTATGTTGGGATGCGGCGCGGTGGACAAAACTACTACGCGTTTGACATCAGTGAGAAAGACAACCCCAAACTAGTATTTAAAATAAAAGGCGGGGAGGGGGATTTTACTCAACTTGGTCAAACCTGGTCACCGCCCACATTAACCAAAATCAAGATTAGCGATACGATCCGAGATGTGATGATTATCGGTGGAGGCTACGACGATAGCCAAGACGATAAGTTGTTGCGAGCACCGGATAGCCAGGGTAATGCAATATACATTGTAGATGCTAACACTGGAGCTAAGATACTTACGATCAGTCAATCCGCTTCAGACCTAAATGAGGCATCAATGTTGTATGCCATACCAGGTCGTATATCGAGTATCGATCGCGATAGCGATGGCTTAGTCGATCACCTATATGCAGCCGATATGGGTGGGCAGCTATTCCGTTTCGATATCTACAACGGTGAGACTGGTGCGAATTTGATAAAAGGTCAGCGCGTTGCGGATTTGGGTGGTGATGACGAAATGAACCATCGTCGTTTTGTTTATGGCCCTGATGTAACAGAAGTCATAGGACAAGGAAAACCGTATTTCGCCATTGCGATTGGTTCAGGTCATCGTGCCGATCCACTTGGCCAGACAATCGATGATAGATTTTATATGCTTAGAGATGAGGGCGTTTTTAAGCGAGACGAATATGGTCGTTTTCGTTTCTTTGACTCAGTGTTAAGCGAATCAGATTTGTATGACGCAACCGAACATTTATTAAACTCTAACGACAACTTAGTTCTAGAACACGCGATAAGTGAGCTAAACAGCAAAAACGGCTGGCGCTTTTCGCTCACTCGAAACGGTGAAAAAGTTTTATCCTCGCCATTATTACTGGATTATCAAATACTTTTTACCACTTTCACTCCCTCAGCCGGAAGCGATAGTCTATGTGCACCGCCAACGGGTCATTCCAGAGCTTATTTAATCGATCTCTTTACAGCCAATGCGGTTACGGATTTAGACAGTGGCGAAACTATTGATGTGTATGATCGCTCGGCACAGTTGAGTCAAACTGGGATTGCATCAGATCCCAAAATGTTGATTGAAAATATTGTGACCCCTGTAATCTGTATAGGGGCAGAGTGCGAGTCAGCTGTGTTTGAATATGATAATGACGGCAATGAAATTGCATGCCAAAGCGAGTTTGCCTGCTTAGTTCGCAATATTTATGGCCGCTTTAAACGTGTACAACAACAGTCTTGGCGCACTGATATCGAACGTCAGTAACCAAAGCCTGTTATCAAAGTATAGAGAGGGTAGCTCTTATGAGTAGCTTAAAAGTCACTGGGTTTAGCCTGATTGAATTGATGATTGTGATTGCCATTATTGGGATCATTGCCACAGTGGGTTTTCCTAATTACCAAACTTTCACTCAAAACGCGGGTCGTGTGGCAGCTCAAGCTGATTTGATGTCTTTGGCAGCAGCCTTAGAGCGTCACCGTGCCAGTCAGTTTAATTATGCAAAGGCTGCGAGCGGTTCTGCGGATACTGGGCCACCTGCCATTTTTCATGCATATTCACCCAGTAACGAAGCTTCGGAGAATAAACTCTACGACTTGACTATTAACAGTGTTGGCAGCCAAGGACAAACTTATATGCTCAAAGCGACACCTGTAAGTTCTGCAGCGAATGCAAATACTGGTGCGTTGTATTATTTTTCAGACGGTCGGCAGGCTTGGGATCAAAATAATGATGGCGTCATTGCTGGGAATGAATATTGTTGGCAGTGTGATTAAGTTAGTCAGAACAGCTCAAATTCACACCCGAATTGGTTTCATGAATGCCGTCATTATCGCTATCTAGGCTTGTAGAAATCCGTCCTTGCAAAGAAATAAATATGGCTCGAGCATATTGATTATCCTCAGATTGATCGCAAAACAATACGGTACTTGGTGATGCGCTTAAGCCACTCATATAAAACCTTACGACATCACTTGAGCTTGTTAGTGTAACGCCAAAAGGCACGATAGAAAGTGTTTGCAACAATATTTCTGTCGCATCCCTTTGATTGTTACCATTGGTGTCGACAAAGATCATCTTGGCTTGCCCCCAATCTGCTACACAGCCAGTATAATCTAACGTAGGACAAATACTCACATCCGTCATCTGAGTGATTGCATGACTTTTGGCAAACTGTAAAGAGGCACTTGTCGCATTAAACGAAGCAATAATGCGTTGCTGTAACAACAAACTTTGCGTGCCTGGCACGACAAGAGTAATTGCAATAGTGAGTATGCTGATAGTGATCATGATTTCGATAAGTGTTAGGCCACGTTGACGTTTCATACATAACTCCTGTTTTTTGTATTTAAGAATTGATTCATTTGCATCTATAATATTAATGCAATATGCATGCTTTTTAGGTATGCTAGAAAGTAGACTTAGTTAACAATGAATACCTATAAAAACAACGCTAAAGCCTAGTTTTGGTTTGAGTTAAACAATACAGGAATGGTTATGATCGCCAGCGAAATTATCGCAGAAATGCGTGTTCTTCCCCAAATTGATCCTGACTTTGAAGTCAAACGCCGTGTATCATTTATCAAACAACAACTTCTTGCATCACCATGTAAGCATTTGGTGTTAGGGATCAGCGGTGGAATTGATTCATGTACTTTAGGGCGGTTGGCGCAACTTGCCGTAGATGAACTTAACGCAGAACAACCTGAACAATCCTTTGCTTTTGTAGCGGTCCGCTTACCTTATGATACGCAAGCAGACGAAGCGGACGCGCAGGACAGCATCGCCTTCATTCAGCCTACGCATCAAGTAGCAGTGAATATCCAAGCGGGTGTTGAAGGGATACATAATGCAACCTCTCAGGCACTGAACGATGTCAATTTGTTGCCCGATTCGGCGACCAAAATAGATTTTGTCAAAGGAAATGTTAAAGCTCGTACTCGAATGGTTGTGCAATACGAAATTGCTGGTATGCTTAACGGATTAGTCCTAGGTACTGATCACAGCGCAGAAAATATTACGGGTTTTTATACCAAATACGGCGATGGAGCTTGTGATTTGGCACCGCTGTTTGGCTTGAACAAACGTCAAGTTCGTCAAATCGCTGCATACTTAGGTGCCCCGGAACAGGTTATTCACAAAGCGCCTACAGCTGATTTAGAATCGCTTAACCCACAGTTGGCAGACGAGCAAGCACTTGGCCTCAGTTATAATCAAATTGATGATTTCCTAGAGGGGCGTAAAGTTGAGCCTGAAGTGGCAGACAGACTGATTGCGATTTATCAAAATACACAACACAAACGGGTACCTATCCCGACTATCTATGATGAGTGAGAACACACATGAAAAAAATTGAAGCTATCATCAAACCTTTCAAAATGGATGACGTACGTGAAGCGCTAGCTGATGTTGGCATTAACGGCATGACCGTCAGTGAAGTGAAAGGCTTTGGACGTCAAAAAGGACATACTGAATTGTACCGCGGGGCAGAATATCAGGTGGATTTTTTGCCTAAAATGAAAATCGAAATTGTCGTGACTGACGATGCTGCAGATCGTGCCATTGAGGCTATCGTGTCATCTGCACAAACAGGCAAAATCGGAGATGGTAAAATCTTTGTCTATAACGTTGAACAAGCCATTCGCATTCGCACCGGTGAGCAAAACGACGAAGCGGTTTAATACTCCTAGCCCCCTTTAAAAAAGCCTGAACGATGAATATGTTCAGGCTTTTTTTTGTTAGCTAAGTCGATGACACGATTTAGTGGCTGTGACCACAACCACCTGCGCCATGAGCGTGGCCATGAGCAATTTCTTCCTCTGTGGCGGCGCGCACGTCAAGCACTTCAACATTGAAGACCAAACTCACACCAGCTAAAGGATGGTTACCATCGACAACGACCTCTCCTTCATTGACATCAATGACCATGACAGTTTGCTCACCTTCGTCGGTTTGCGCACGAAAGGTCGTACCCACTTCGATCTCATTGTCCCCAAATAGTTCTTTAGGCACCGTTTGTACCAGTTGCTCATGACGTTCTCCATAAGCATCTGCTGGCTCAACATCAACGGCAAACGTGTCGCCTTTTACCTTACCTTCAAGAGCATCTTCTAAGCCTTTGATGAGATACTGACTACCTTGCAAATGCACCATAGGTTCGGCATTGCCATTGCGTGATGAATCGATTTCGGTGCCGTCTTGTGTCGCGACGGAATAATGCATGGTGACAACGGTATTGGGGGCAATAATCATGTTCAGTTATATTTCCTGTATTAAAGTTATTCTTCGAGTGCATAAGGCAACGCTTCGATAGAAAACGTTACATCAGGTTCGTCTTTCAAGCGTAGCACAGTATCATGAGCTAGGTCATTTGGCAAAACTGCCATGGCAAACGTCGCATCAGACAGCTGGCTGTGATTCAACACTGCGCCCGCTCGGCGCCAGTTTTCACCAATAGCATACTCCAATATAGCTCCTTGGTTTAATGCGATAGACTGGGTACTAGAGATGATAAAACCAGCGCGTTTATTTTTGCCAAGATACTTGGTTCGAGCTACGACTTCCTGCCCCATATAGCAGCCTTTTTTGAAGTCAATTGCGTTGGTGATGCATTGCATATTGAACATTTGTGGCACGTATTCGTTGATTGTGTCATCAGCAACAAACGCGATCCCTTGTTGTATGAGCGTCGCATTAAATAAAGACGTTACGTCATTTGTGGCGGGTTGCTGAATGAGAGAAAGGGTCAGATTCTCTGGTAGAGTGATAGAAATATCTGAGGTACGTTCAGATACCTGCCAAGCATCCAGAGCCGTTTCAGATTGTTTGATGGCGGCACACTCCCATTGAGATGAAACGTCTTCTATTTCTACTTTTGAAAAGACAGCGTATTTTTTGAGCTCCGCCATTGAGGCGAGCGCTGCACTAGATGGTGCAATGAGTAATAGCTTATCCTCTAATTTCGCGAGGACGAAGACGGCCCATGTTTTGCCTTTAAAATCACAATGGGCACCTAAACAGGCGTGTGCATCGGGTAACGCTGCCACGTTACAAGTGACTTGGCCATGTAAATACTTGACGCGCTCCTCTCCGCTGATTTGAATGACACTATAACCTTGGACTGCGCCAGACCAGGTTTGTTCGAGTTGAGAGTGAGTGCATGGCATAATAGTCTCCTTAAAAACACTATTAAAATTGGGTTTAAACTGAGAAATTCAATCTGTAACGCAAGTTTTTTTCAAACTAGACCAAAGCACTGCTGATTCTAAAGTGTTTTTTGGTATACTGAGTTGGATTTGTAATTCATTAGAGATACTATGTTTACTGAAAAAAGACTCAACCGACTCAAATGGGCTTGTCGTCGTGGCATGTTGGAACTCGATGTATTGTTTTTACCATTTGTAGAGCAGGGTTTTCCCGATCTAGATGACGAAGGCAAACTCGTTTTTGAACGTTTGCTTACTTGTGATGATCCAGATTTGTTTGCTTGGTTTATGGGCCATCAGACATGTGAAGACAAAGAACTTGCTGGTATGGTTGATCACATCCTAGCACGGGTTAAAGTTTAATCAGGGTGCGCGTCGAGGCTCCTGAACCGCGACGCATCATTGCTTGTGCTTGGTTTGCATGGCCAATTGTCTTCACTCTTCACATTGAACGTTTATTCATATGCTATCCTCTGCAGGACAAGCGACAACCTTACCTGATCTATCGCGGCGCGAGAGTGCGTATAATGAGGTCAAGCCGTTTTCTACAAGAGATTGTTTGGCTCGAATTAGAAGATGTTGTAACAAGCAATCAATATTTTATTATCCTGACTCGATGGCAATGCTCGGACAGAACGTATCGTCGCTTGACCAAAATAATAAAACAATCCAACCACGACAGGTGAGCAGTGCTGAAGTATTTTTTCAAAAAATCCCATCCAAATGTCGCTAAAGGACTCATTGCGCCAACGTTACCAAAAACGCATCATTCTGAAACGCTTAACCTTACGACTCGTGCTGACCATATTCAGCAATACCATGATGCTTTTCACTGGCCCCAAGCACTCTCTGAGTACCTTCATCCCGCGTATCTGGCAATGCACGCTTTGCAGGCACAAGCTCCGCTGATCCTCAATCCCGCTCAGCCTTTTGCCGCGATGGGTCTGGTGCATATGAGTAATTTCATGCATTACACACGTCTACCTAAATGCGATGAAACGTTAGCAATTAGGTGTGAGTTTGGGGAACTTTGGGAGCAAAAACGAGGCTGGGTATTCACCGTCATTACACAAGCAACTGACCAATCAAAAAACGTAATTTTCAACCTTGAATCGCATTATTTATCCAGAGCGAAACACCGTTGTCACAGCGATGATATCCCAGCCTATGCCCCAACAAAAATCGCCATTCCTGAAATGGATTCTGTGGCATATAAGCAAATAATGTGTGCCTTGCCCGCAGATTTGGGAAGGAAATACGCGACACTATCAGGCGATTACAATCCCATACATTTGCATCCTTGGTTATCGCGTTGGTTCGGCTTTAAACAGCCTATTATTCACGGTATGTGGAGCAAGGCTCGAGCCTTGTCTGAAATTGCGCAAACGTGGTCGCAAGAGAGCCCTCGATTGCCAATCAATTGTTCGGTCCAATTTACCGATTTTATCCCGCTTCCCAATCGAATTACCTTGCATCAAATGCAAGATACTCAGCGAACTGTCTTACTTGGGTTACCTGAAGGGGGGGTGGTAACGCAAACGCATCGACCTTACTTTGTAGTCGAAGTCGACTTGGCCAATGCGCAGGGAGATAATATAGTTGGAGATGACGAAGCTAGCGTGTCTGGATAATCTAAGTTGTAATGCAAGCCACGAGATTCTTTGCGTTGCATGGCACACAGTACAATTAAACGAGCGACGGTTACTAGGTTACGCAGTTCGAGTAAATTATTACTGATGCGAAAGTGGCTGTAGTATTCGTGAATTTCTTGTTGCAGTAGCTCAATTCGTCGCAAGGCCCGTTGCAGACGTTTGTCCGTTCGCACAATGCCAACATAATCCCACATACACAAACGTAACTCATGCCAGTTGTGTTGGATGATGACTTCCTCATCAGAATCAGTGACTCGCGACTCATCCCACGAAGGAATAACTTCGCTGTAATGCGCATTGGCTAGCTGTGGCAAAATATGTTCAGCTGCGGAACGCGCATAAACAATGCATTCAAGTAATGAATTTGATGCCATTCTATTCGCGCCATGTAAGCCAGTATACGCGACCTCACCTACAGCATAGACATTACTTATGTCTGTTTGTGCATTGCGGTTAGTGACAATCCCGCCACAGCTGTAATGCGCTGCGGGCACAACAGGAATAGGTTGCTGCGTTATATCAATCCCAAGAGAGCGACACTTGCGATAGATATTGGGGAAGTGGCTAACAATAAAATCCGCTGGTTGATGTGAAATGTCGAGATACATACAATCTGCACCGAGACGTTTCATCTCAAAATCGATGGCTCTAGCGACAATATCACGTGGCGCCAAATCTCCTCGCTCATCGAATTTGTGCATAAATGGGGTGCCATCAGGGTGAACTAATTTGGCCCCTTCGCCACGCAATGCTTCGGTTATCAAAAAATTACCTGCATCAGGGTGATATAAACAGGTCGGATGAAATTGATTAAACTCCATGTTGGCAACGCGACATCCCGCTCGCCAAGCCATTGCAATACCATCGCCACTGGCTACATCTGGATTAGAAGTATACTGGTATACTTTTGACGCGCCTCCGGTCGCTAAGATAACAAAGCGCGCTTGGATCACATCAATATGTTTGGTTTTGCGATTATAAACATAGGCACCGAGGGCATGGGCATCACGGTGTTTGGACATGATCAAATCCACGGCGTTGTATTTTTCAAAAAGATGGATGTTTGGATGCTGAGCAACCGCGTCAACTAAGGTGTCTTGTACGGCAACGCCGGTAGCATCTGCAGCATGTAAAATGCGTCGATGAGAATGACCACCTTCTTGGGTTAGGTGATACTCAGAGTTTTTACCTGGCTCATTACGTCGGTCAAAAGGCATGCCCTTGGCAATTAACCACTCCATTGACTCTTTGGCGCGAGATGCGGTGAAACGCACAGATTCCTCATCACATAAGCCAGCTCCGGCAATTAGGGTATCTTGTACATGAGATTCTACAGAGTCTTTTTCATCAAATACCGCTGCAATTCCGCCTTGCGCATAACGCGTTGAGCCTTCGGTGACATCGGCTTTACTCAACACGATCACATTGCTAGCGTCGGCCACACTTAATGCCAAACTCAAACCGGCAGCACCACTACCAATGATCAATACATCGCAATTGTGTTGTACAGACACTGAACAATTCCTTGATAAACCCATCAAAAATAGGGATTCAATACTAAATTAAACCGTCAAAATCGCAAGTGTTATGGATTTTTTTTCAAAAAAAGGTGCTTTTTGTTGAACTTAAGGTGAATATATTAGTCCATAACAGTGCTTGGACGAGGCCTGGATAACATAAACTATAGGAGTGTGGGCTCGAATGAGCGAGCAGTTGACTGACCAACAACTTGTTGACAAAGTGCAACAAGGCGATAAGAAAGCCTTTAATTTGTTGGTGTTAAAATACCAAAATCGAGTGAGCAGTTTAGTTGCTCGTTATGTGAAAAATTCGGGTGATGTAGCAGATGTGACGCAGGAAGCTTTTATCAAAGCTTACCGAGCTCTACCTAATTTTCGTGGTGAGAGTGCGTTTTACACATGGTTATATCGCATAGCGGTAAACAGTGCGAAGAATTATTTGGTGTCGCAATCACGCAAGCCACCTGCTAGCGATGTCGATGCCCAGGAAGCTGAGTTTTATGAAGGTGCTGATGCACTCCATGAGAATTCATCCCCAGAACGCAGTTTGTTGACCAAAGAAATTGAAAAATATTTGTATCAAGCTATTGATAAACTTCCGGATGAATTGCGTATGGCAATTACGCTTAGAGAGATGGAAGGAATGAGTTATGAAGATATTGCTAGTGTCATGGAGTGTCCAGTTGGCACAGTGCGCTCGCGGATTTTCAGAGCAAGGGAAGCAATTGACGCAGTGATTGCGCCTTTGATGAATAATGCTTAATTAATAGGATTAACTATGGGTAATAAGCAAGAACAGTTATCAGCATTGGTCGATGGACAGATGCAGGCTACTGATAGCTTGACACTAGACGATGTTTATTCTGATGATATGATGCTACAAAAGTGGCAACGCTATCACACCATTGGTGATGTCATGCGTGGTGAATCCGTGACGGTTGCGGATAATAGCTTACTTGACCGCATTGCTGATGCGTTAGACGATGAGCCAACGGTCTTAGCCCCTCGCTCAAAACGCAAAACGCTAAAAGACAACGTTGTTACCTTGTTCAAGCAATCCTCTCAGTTTGCGGTGGCTGCTGGAGTGGCAGCTGTGATGATTCTGGGTGTGCAAAACTACAATCAAACTGACGTGCAACCCTTTATGACGGCGCCAACATCTGGTCCTCAAGGTGCGCTTGCACCGGTTAGTTTGTCGCAAACTCGCAATATTGCAAATCCGGATAGACAAGCTGTAGTTGAGCAACGGAAACGAATAAACGCATTACTCGTTGACCACAAACAACAATTGCAACGCAATACTGTGAGCGACGAGACAGAAGAGCCTGAGCA
This sequence comes from Alteromonas sp. LMIT006, assembly GCF_024300645.1. Classification (NCBI taxonomy): domain Bacteria; kingdom Pseudomonadati; phylum Pseudomonadota; class Gammaproteobacteria; order Alteromonadales; family Alteromonadaceae; genus Alteromonas; species Alteromonas sp. LMIT006. The sequence goes on from NZ_CP101291.1 coordinate 1,380,346, forward strand.
GCAACCATAGCTGAAATGATTCTGAGGTTTTATGAAAAAAACTCTTAAACTCAAATTCAAGTTTTTGGATTTGAGTTTCTTATTTTTAACTATCTTATCTTTGAGTTTTACAGGTCATGCTCAGACCCATTCGAATGACATCAGTACAGTCGCTCCGGATGAGTCTAAGCCAGCAATGACGGCAGAGTATGCGTTATCAAAGTTAGTCAAGGCAATGGAGCAAACTAACTACGATATGTCTTTGATCGTCTATCGCCCTGGCAGTGAGCCGATACCATATGTATGGCGACGAGGCACACTGGATGGTGAGCGTGTTGAGCTACTCAATGAGCTTAACGGACCAGGCGCTCAGATAATACGGTTTGGCAAAAAGGTCAGTTATTTTGAAGCGGACAAGCCTGCTTATACTCTGGCTCAAGAATACGTGAAAGGCCTATTGCCACATAACCTATTGCATGCTCCCGAGGCTTTCTCTCAAGCGTATGATGTCATCTATGTTGGGCGTGCCCGTGTGGCCGGCTTAAGCACCCATCAATTGCGCATTGTGAGTAAAGACAAATCGCGTTATAGCTATGCCTTGTGGCTAGATGAGGCGAGTTTCCTGCCACTTAAATTTTCAACGTTTACCTTAGAAGGGGAGTTGTTAGAACTTGTTCAGGTCACACACCTCAATGTAACAGATGAAGCACATGCAGATTTTGCTCAAGTAGAACGGGGCACCTTGCCTCCTGTTCAACATCTCAACCCGTCCAAAAACTTTACTTTGCAGTGGACAATAAGCAAACTTCCAGTGGGGATGCAAGAAGTTCAAAAACGCGTAACTCGTCTGGGTATTACCGGAGAATTAGTCGAACATTTGTTGCTTTCTGATGGATTAGTCGATGTTTCCGTTTATTTGCAACCTTCGGGTGAAGTGGCACAGGAAGATGTATTATTACGCAACCAATCGGATACCTTTTTGGCGCGAGTGAAGGATAACGTTCAGGTGACGGTGATTGGTAAGATCCCCGCACAGACGGCAAATACGATTATGCAGTATATTAGGATTAAGCCCTAAATGTTGGAAGAACAAGGCATTATCAAGGCGATTGACACGACCTCTGATGGTAAAACTGTGATTGCAGTGCAGACGTCAGTCAAAACTACGTGTGGCACTTGCGCCGTTAAGTCATCTTGCGGGACGAGTGCACTTGCTGAGTATTTTACACCTAAAGCGGATGTGTTGTATTTTGCAACAGAGCAGCCGGTTGCGCTTGGGCAAACAGTGTCGTTAGGCATACGTGAACAACATATTTTGTTGGCTTCTTTCTTAGTGTACACATTGCCTTTATTATGGTTTGTTGGTGTGGTCGTTGCCCTCCCCACGGTGTTTGTTGATAGCATTTTAGGGGATGAATTGATCGCGCTTATCTTTGCTTTAATGACAACCTTCGTTGTGTATCGAATGATTAAAGTCTACCTCAAAACACATGAAGAGAAATTTGCGCCACAATTGTGTCATGTTCTACCTGAACAAGGTGTACAAAAGAGCGCACAAATCCCTATCGCACAATTATCAGATAATGTAACAAAAGACTAATTTTGTCGCTTTTAGCCCTGTAAACCGATAAAATAGTGATAATTTGATAAATTGAGTTTTGTTACAACAATATGCTTCATAAAAATATCCGTAATTTCAGCATCATTGCCCACATTGACCATGGCAAGTCAACTCTTTCTGACCGTTTAATTCAACACTGTGGTGGCTTATCAGAGCGGGAGATGGCAGCACAAGTACTCGATTCGATGGATTTGGAGCGTGAGCGAGGTATTACGATTAAGGCGCAAAGCGTGACCTTAAATTACACCGCGAATGATGGTGAGACGTATCAGTTGAACTTCATCGATACGCCTGGACACGTCGATTTTAGCTATGAAGTATCGCGCTCGTTGGCTGCTTGTGAAGGCGCTTTGTTGGTCGTTGACGCTGGACAGGGCGTTGAAGCCCAAACCCTGGCCAACTGTTACACTGCGATTGAAATGGATCTTGAGGTAGTGCCAATCCTGAACAAGATCGATTTACCCCAAGCTGATCCCCTGCGTGTTGCAGAAGAAATTGAAGATATTGTCGGCATCGATGCACTCGATGCAGTGCGTTGTAGTGCCAAAACCGGTATTGGTATTGGCGAAGTCTTAGAAGAAATCGTCGCCAAAATTCCTCCTCCAGAAGGCGATCCTGACGCGCCACTAAAAGCGTTAATTATTGATTCGTGGTTTGATAATTATCAGGGGGTTGTATCTTTGGTTCGTGTTATTGATGGTGAATTAAAAGCCAAAGACAAGATCCAAATCATGTCAAATGGGCAGACCCATATTTGTGATAAGGTAGGTATTTTTACGCCAAAACAAAACGACACAGGCGTTATCCGCAGTGGCGAAGTGGGCTTTGTGATTGCCGGTATCAAAGAAATTCACGGAGCGCCGGTGGGAGATACCATCACGCTAGCGAACAAACCAGCTAGCGAAGTCTTACCAGGATTCAAAAAAGTCAAACCTCAGGTATATGCTGGATTGTTCCCTGTTTCGTCTGACGAATATGAAGATTTTCGTGACGCACTGGCTAAACTCAGTCTTAATGATGCATCACTCTTTTATGAGCCAGAAAGCTCGGCGGCTCTGGGTTTTGGCTTCCGTATCGGCTTCTTGGGCATGTTGCACATGGAAATTATCCAAGAGCGTCTGGAGCGTGAATACGATCTAGATTTGATCACCACTGCTCCTACGGTTGTGTACGAGGTGATTACCACAAAAGGTGAGACCGTATACGTTGATAATCCATCTAAGTTGCCGCCAATTAATGATATTGAAGACATCCGAGAGCCCATTGTTGAGGCTAATATTTTGGTGCCTCAAGAGTTTTTAGGGAATGTCATTACGTTATGTGTTGAGAAGCGTGGCTCGCAAACAAATATGGCATATCACGGTAAGCAAGTCGCGGTAACCTACGAATTACCTATGGCAGAAGTCGTGTTGGATTTCTTTGACCGACTCAAATCCACTTCACGTGGATTTGCCTCATTAGACTACAACTTTAAAAAATTCCAAAGCGCGGATATGTGTCGTCTAGACATATTAATTAATGGAGAACGCGTTGATGCCCTAGCGGTCATAACACATAAAGAAAATGCACAATACCGCGGACGTGAACTTGTTGAAAAATTACGCGAGCTGATCCCACGTCAAATGTTTGATATTGCGATTCAAGCTGCGATTGGCAACCATGTTATCGCACGCAGCACGGTTAAACAGTTACGTAAAAACGTTATCGCCAAATGTTATGGTGGTGATGTCAGTCGCAAGAAGAAACTTCTCCAGAAACAAAAGGAAGGTAAAAAACGCATGAAACAAGTGGGGAATGTTGAGTTACCACAGGATGCGTTTTTAGCAGTACTCAAGGTAGGTAAATAATGGCTCAATTGTTTTCAATTTTTCTCACGTGTTTAGCGCTAGGTCTGGGTCTGATATGGCTTATTGATCATTTTTATTTTGCGCCTAAACGTCGTGAGGCGGCGGCAGCCTCAATGGGGATTGCGGTCTCTGAATTGAAACAAGAGCCAGAGTTGCCTTACATCGTTGATACCGCGCATCAAATATTTCCCATCATTGCGTTTATTGTGGTGCTTCGTTCGTTTTTGTATGAGCCGTTTCAGATCCCGTCTGGTTCTATGATGCCGACCTTGTTGGAAGGCGATTTTATTTTGGTTGAAAAATACACCTATGGTTTACGCGACCCGATTACACGAACCAAGTTTTATGACATCGATGATCCCAAACGCGGCGATATTTTGGTATTCAAATATCCACCCGATACGCGATTAGATTATATTAAGCGAGTGGTTGGGTTGCCTGGTGATCGCATTTTTTATCGTCAAAAGCAAATCACTGTGGTACCGGCATGTCCTACAGGCAGCGATTGCGCAAAACCTTTCTTGGTTGATTTAGAACCTGTAGAGAATACAGAGTTCTCACAAAATTTAGTCCCGCTCAATCGCTTTACCGAACAACTGGGTGAGGGCACTCATGATATCTTACAGCATCCAATTTACAGTGCGTCGCCTGCGCAATTTTATCGCCAACCTGGTACGGCATTAGATGAATGGGTCGTTCCAGAAGGCGAATATTTTGTCTTAGGTGACAATCGCGATAATTCTCGAGATTCGAGGTTTTGGGGATTTGTAAAAGAAGAGCACCTGGTCGGCAAAGCTGTCGCTATTTGGATGAGTTTTGATTTTGACCGAACGGAAGCGGACATTTTACCTACATGGATCCCATCGGGTGTACGTTTTCACCGTATCGGTGGTATTCAATGAAAAAAGCCCCACAAAAGGCAAATAACCCCGGCATTGAGCCGCTAACAATATTAATGAAAACAATTGGGTATGAGTTTAATAATCCCCAATTGCTCGAACAAGCGCTTAGACATAAATCGGCTGGTCAGCCCAATAACGAACGCCTTGAGTTTTTGGGCGATGCGGTGTTGGGGATGGTGATAGCAGATTATCTATTTAACACGTTCCCCAAAACAGCCGAAGGTCGACTTACTCGGATGCGCTCATCTATTGTCAAGGGAGAGACGCTTGCAGAAGTGGCTCGTGAAAAATCCCTAGGTCAATATCTATCTCTTGGTAGTGGAGAGTTAAAAAGCGGAGGTAAAAACCGCACGTCAATACTGGAAGACATGGTTGAAGCCATTATCGGCGCCATTTATCTCGATGGTGGCATGGAGCCCTGTCGTGCCATGCTTCTAGACTGGTTTGAACCAAGACTGAAAGTACTCGACCCCAAGCTTAATCCCAAAGATCCCAAAACTCAGCTACAAGAATATCTGCAAGCGTTAAAACACCCACTTCCTGAATATGATGTAGTGGATATTACCGGTGCAGAGCACAAGCAAACCTTTACCGTGAGTTGCACAAGTGTATTGCTGCAAGAATCGGTTGAGGCGGTAGGTAGCAGTCGTCGTAAAGCAGAGCAAGCAGCAGCCAAGCGAATGCTAGAATTATTATCAGTGAGACCATCATGACCACACAAAACAATGTACCACAAACTCAGTGCGGGATGGTTGCGATTGTAGGCCGGCCCAATGTGGGTAAGTCCACTATTCTCAATCGCATTATTGGGCAAAAAGTCAGTATAACCTCACGTAAGCCACAAACTACAAGGCATCGTATTTTAGGGATCGATACCGAGGGTGAGCAACAAGCCATTTATGTGGATACTCCGGGGCTTCACAACGAAGAAAAGCGAACAATCAACCGTTTTATGAATCGAGCAGCATCCAGTTCACTTGGTGAAGTCGGCTTGATTTTGATGGTAGTCGAAGGTACGCGATTTAATGACGATGACAAACTGGTGTTAGAAAAAGTCAAAGAATCGGGTTTGCCGGTTTGGCTTGTGGTCAATAAAACCGATAAGGTACAAGATAAAACCGAACTGATGACGCATCTGCAATGGCTTAACAGTTTATTTGAGTTTGCCCATGTTATCCCTGTGTCTGCCAAAAACAACAAATATATTAATGAACTGCGTGATTTGGTGATGGCGCAATTACCGCAAAGTGAGTTTTATTTTCCAGAGGAATACGTAACGGATCGCTCCAGTCGATTCATGGCTGCCGAAATCATCCGCGAGAAACTCATGCGCTATACCGGAGACGAGTTACCCTATTCGGTCACAGTTGAAATTGAGCAATTCAAATTAACTGAAAACGGTGTGTACCGTATCAATGGATTGATCTTAGTTGAACGTGAGACGCAAAAACGCATGGTCATTGGCAAGCAGGGCAAACACCTCAAAACCATCGGCTCTGATGCGCGACGTGAACTAGAAGAACTATTTCAACATAAAGTATTTTTAGAGTTATGGGTTAAGGTCAAATCAGGCTGGGCAGATGACGAAAGAGCTTTACGCAGTTTAGGTTATGGCGAAGATTAGGACAGGAAAACCATGAGTACATTCAATCAATATCGTCGTGAATACACACTTGCTACTTTGGATGAATCACAATTAACGGATGAGCCGTTTACGCTGTTTAAAACATGGTTAGATGATGCGATCAAAGCTGACATTCCAGACCCCAATGCGATGACGGTAGCAACAGTCGATTCGTCTGGTAGACCGTCGCAACGCATTGTCCTTCTGAAAGATTTAACCGAAGAAGGCTTTGTGTTCTACACCAATCTTGGTTCGCGCAAAGCACAAGAACTCAAACATAACCCCAATATTGCTTTACATTTTCCGTGGCATTTTATTGAACGACAAGTGCGTGTGTGCGGTGTCGCTGAGCCGTTATCTCGCGCCAAAGTGGCTCAGTATTTTTTTTCGCGACCCAAAGATTCTCAGTTAGCGGCCATTGCCTCTAAGCAAAGCCAGCCTATCTCGACCAAACAGGCTCTATTGACCCAGTTTGCCCAGCTCAAAGAAAAGTTCGCTCAAGGGGAGGTTCCATTGCCCGATTTTTGGGGCGGTTATCTTGTGCGTCCAGAACAAATTGAGTTTTGGCAAGGCGGTGAGCATCGTCTGCATGACCGCTTTGAATACACTAAGCTAGAAGATGCCAGCTGGACCATTCAACGCCTCAATCCCTAATGGTTGAAGCTGGTGATCGATAGTCATTGTCATCTTGATCTAGCCTGTTTTACCGATGATCTTGATGCGGTTATTCATCGTGCTAACGAGCGCGGCGTAACGCGTTTTTTGATTCCTGGTATTGAGCCCTCTCACTGGTTACGACAGCTTCAGATCCTCAACACATTCCCGCAGGTCGATATCGCCTTTGGCTACCATCCATATTTTTTACCGCACGCGCTTTGCGCATCGGATATTCCGAAGATGATTGAGCATCTTGCTCATTGGCTTGAACGGCACCCACCGCTTGCTGTTGGGGAAATAGGTCTTGACCGAACGCTCTCTCATCCATTGGCTATTCAAGAATGTATTTTTGTGGAGCAGGTTAAATTAGCCAAAACCTATTCGTTACCACTCGTCGTTCATCATCGCAAAAGCCATGACCGTTTATTGGGCTTATTGCGACAACATCAATTTGACCATGGTGGGGTGGTGCATGCTTTTTCAGGGAACGCGGATATTGCCAGAGCTTACATTGATTTGGGATTCAAACTGGGAGTGGGTGGCACGATAACCTATCCAAGAGGAAAGAAAACGCTTAAAAGTCTGCTTGAAGTTGGAATAGAACATCTCTTATTAGAAACGGACTCTCCGGATATGCCGATGTCTGGACGACAAGGCCAGCGCAATATGCCAGAGTATTTACCGGATGTGCTAACCGTCTTATCAGAAGCTCTGCAGATGAGTCCTAGTGTTATAGAAGCACAAACTGATGCCAATTATTCGGCGACGTTCCTAGAGCCTCGTCGCACAGCAATGTAATACCAGCGCATGATTAACGCTCCAAAGACAGCTCCCAAACAAACGGTCACTAAGACTAAACTTTGTTGGCGTTGAAATGCATCAGCTTGTTGCGCCGTTAGCCTTTCATTGGTCAGAACAAAACGAATATAGCCAATATCAACCTGATTGTGCCGAATATGGCTAATATGGACTTGATGAGTATGTGGATTCAATTCAACATCAGCCAAAAAATTGTGCACACTGCCTACACTGCCAAGAGTTTCCCCATAATGATTGAATACTCTGATACCAATAATATCCCCTAGAGACATATAACCAGTCAAAATCACAGACAGTTGTTCTTGAGCTGAGGAAGAAAGGGTATTTCGCGCGTCTAGCTGCTCATGTAACCATGGAGCTAACGAGCCAGCAGCAATGTTGGCGATTTTGGTGCCTAATTCAAGAGTGTAGGATTGGTAAACATTTGCCGAGCGTTCAGATTGCAACGACCAGACTGCTAAAATTCCGTAAATGGTCACCGCGATAAAAAACACGCGCCAAATAAATCGAATAACGGGATTTTGCATAGGTCAACTGATAAAAAATACGATACAATACAACCATAAATCAATCTGTACGCAATGCCAAGTATAAACCCATTATGAATCATCTATTTTCTGCGAGCGAGCTTGTTAAGCACCTACAAACGCCTCAACTTTTTTCTTCTAGCTCTCTTACTTGGTCTGCGACAGCACCAGCGCAAGGCGATTATGTATTGACCATCGTTGGGCAATACCTCAATCGCTATATCGTCGAAGCCGTATTGCAAACGCTACCGGAGCAGACAGATTTTGTGGTTACTCTACACAGCCTATCATCTAATTTCGAGCTGGATGCTGTGGTCATACAACTTGATACTCCTGCTACCCATGATTGGCTAACCGCTCAATCAGAACGGTTTAACATTGAATTATTTTGCCAAGCGCATCAACCAAGTCTGCAAGCTGGTGGTGTAATGGTGATGGATATGGATTCTACTGTGATCCAAATCGAATGCATTGATGAGATTGCAAAGCTTGCCGGTCGTGGAGACGAAGTCAGTGAAGTAACTGAGCTGGCGATGCAAGGAAAGTTAGATTTTGCGCAAAGTCTTGTACAAAGGGTTGCCTGTCTTAAAGGCGTTCCTGCAATTCAACTGCAACAAATACGCGATGGTATTCCGTTAATGCCAGGTATTAGCTCGTTAGTTATTACCTTACAAGCACATGGTTGGCATATTGCTATTGCCAGCGGTGGTTTTACTTATTTTGCGGATTACGTAGCGGCTCGACTCGGTTTAGTAGAGGCCGTTGCCAATCAACTTGAGATAGTCGATGGCGTTCTGACGGGCAAAGTAATCGGCGCTATTTCAGATGCGCAAACTAAAGAAGATACTTTAAAGCGCTTGGCACAACAGCATAATATTCCCTTGTCACAAACCATCGCATTGGGTGACGGAGCGAACGATCTTGTGATGATGCGTGATGCTGGCTTAGGTATGGCGTTTCATGCCAAACCACTGGTGCAAGAGCAAGCGCAATGTGCAATTCGCTATCACGGTCTCAATGCTACCTTGTTTGCACTTTCAGCTTAAGAGGCAACGACCGATTCGAGCAATGTTTTTTGGTTGTCGGCGATGACCCTTTGCACCGTTTTGTGATATTTCCTTTGCGCTTGTAAGGCATTGCAATAAAATACTATCGACTTAACGACAAAATTATTTATTTTATGGCTAAGAAAAAATCGACGTATGTGTGTAATGAGTGCGGTACTGAACATCCTCGCTGGCAGGGGCAATGTAATGGTTGCAACTCATGGAATACACTTACTGAGATGAGTATAAATCAGTCGGCTTCGCCAGCGGTGCGCAATTTTTCCGGCTACGCAGGTGCCACGAGTGCCAAAGTTGAGACTCTATCAAGCATTGATTTGGCCGCTTTACCGCGCTTTAGTTCCGGATTTCATGAGATGGATAGGGTGCTTGGCGGCGGTATTGTTCCTGGTTCCGCCGTACTCATTGGTGGCTCACCTGGCGCGGGTAAATCGACCTTGCTTCTGCAAGTAATGTGCTTATTAGCACAACAAAAGTCAGTATTGTACGTCACCGGTGAGGAATCACTGCAACAAGTGGCCATGCGAGCGCAACGGTTAGGTTTAGCAAATGATAACCTGAAACTATTAGCCGAAACGAACATTGAACAAATTTGTCAAATAGCACTACAAGAAGCCCCGGATGTTATGGTTATTGACTCTATTCAAGTCATGCACGTCCCCGATATCACCTCAGCTCCAGGAAGTGTATCACAAGTGCGAGAAGGGGCTGCGTACCTGACCCGTTTTGCCAAACAAAATCACGTCGCGTTATTAATTGTCGGTCATGTGACAAAAGATGGTTCTTTGGCGGGGCCTAAGGTACTAGAGCATTGTATTGACTGTTCCATGTTGCTGGAAGGTGATGCAGACGGTCGGTATCGCACTTTGCGCAGTCATAAAAATCGCTTTGGCGCAGTCAATGAACTCGGTGTGTTCGCAATGACCGAAAAGGGCTTGAAAGAGGTCAATAACCCGTCTGCGATTTTTTTGTCACGAGATGAGCAACAATCTCCTGGTAGCATTGTGATGGTAGTGTGGGAAGGCACGCGTCCACTACTCGTTGAGATCCAAGCGCTCGTTGACCATTCACAAGCTCATAATCCCAAACGGGTTGCCGTGGGTCTAGAACAAAATCGCATGGCGATGCTACTGGCCATCTTGCATCGGCATGGTGGACTGCTCATGAATGACCAAGATGTGTTTGCCAATGTGGTCGGTGGGGTCAAGGTCGCTGAAACCAGTGCTGATTTGGCATTATTATTGGCGATGGTGTCGAGTTTTCGTAACCGAAACTTGCCACAAGAGTTGATTGCGTTTGGTGAAGTGGGGTTGTCGGGTGAAATTCGACCGGTTCCGAATGGGCAAGAGCGCTTAAGTGAAGCCGCCAAGCACGGCTTTAAAGTGGCTATTGTCCCCAAGGCAAACGCGCCTAAACGAACCATCCATGGAATGCGGGTGATTGCCGTATCGCGTTTGAGTGATGCGCTTGAGGCAATTCAAGAGATTTCTTAAGGCTACGACTGTCACAAAGCATAAATACACATAAATAAATGCATTTAACATTGACCTGATTACTTATTAGGCGTATTCTAAGTGTGTTGTCTATAGACGCATTCCCTACAGTTCCGGTCGTTGTTTTATCCTCTGCTTGCACTTTCGATTGCCTTCTATGGCAATTTTTTAGCTAATTAAATTTAGCTGTGTTTATTTATTTATATCTATAGGAAAAATTATGTCGGACGTTTCAACCGGTATCGTAAAATGGTTTAACGAATCAAAAGGATTTGGCTTCATTCAACAAGAAAATGGCCCAGATGTGTTTGCACACTTCCGCGCAATCAAAGGTGAGGGTTTCCGCACTTTGAATGAAGGTCAAAAAGTACAATTTACTATCGGTCAAGGCCAAAAAGGTCCACAGGCAGAGAACATCGAAGTTATCTAATTTCGACACTGTACACCAAAAAAGGGGCTTGATAGCCCCTTTTTTATTGGAAGTCTACTACTTGGCAATCTTCTTATATTTCAAGCGATGCGGCTCAACTACATCTTGACCAAAGTTTTCTTTGAGCCATGCCTCGTAATCAGTGTAATTGCCCTCATAGAAGTTGATCTTACCTTCATCTCGGTAGTCCATTATATGAGTTGCAACCCGGTCAAGGAACCAACGGTCGTGCGAGATGACCATGGCACAACCAGGGAATTCTAATAACGCATTTTCCAATGCACGTAAGGTCTCAACGTCCAAGTCATTAGTTGGTTCATCCAATAACAGTACGTTCCCTCCGGCTTTAAGAAGTTTGGCCAAATGCACCCGATTGCGCTCACCACCAGATAAATCTTTGATGAATTTTTGTTGATCCGTACCCTTAAAGTTAAAGCGAGAACAATACGCTCGGGCATTGATTTCAAAATTGCCAATACGAATGATATCTTGCCCATCGGATATCTCTTGGAAGACGGTTTGGTTTTCATTCATGTGGTCGCGGAACTGTTCAACCGAGGCAATTTGTACTGTCTCCCCCACATCAATGGTGCCGCTATCGGCTTGTTCTGCTCCAGTAAGCATTCTAAAGAGGGTGGATTTACCTGCACCGTTTGGACCGATAATGCCAACAATAGCACCTTTGGGCACAGAGAAAGACAAATCATCGATCAACACTCTGTCACCGTATGATTTGCTCAAGCCGTTCACATCAATGACTTTATCACCGAGGCGCTCGCCCGGTGGGATGAATAGCTCATTGGTTTCGTTTCTCTTTTGATAATCGCCGGTCGAGAGTTCAGCAAAACGAGCCATACGGGCCTTGGATTTAGCTTGACGACCTTTCGGATTTTGTCTGACCCACTCTAGTTCTTGTTTAATCGACTTTTGACGTGCACTCTCTGCTTTTTCTTCTTGTTCTAGACGCTTGTCTTTTTGTTCTAGCCACGATGAATAATTGCCTTCCCACGGGATCCCTTCACCACGGTCTAGTTCTAAGATCCAGCCAGCAACATTATCCAAGAAATATCTATCGTGAGTTATCGCTACGACGGTGCCATCATAATCGTGCAAGAAGCGCTCGAGCCAAGCCACACTTTCAGCGTCCAAGTGGTTGGTTGGTTCGTCAAGCAGCAGCATGTCAGGCTTTTCGAGTAGTAACTTACACAATGCCACGCGACGACGCTCGCCTCCGGATAATTTGCTAATGTCTGCATCCCAAGGTGGCAGACGCAAGGCATCTGCAGCTCGTTCTAGTGCAGCATCTAGGTTATGACCATCTTGCGCTTGAATAATCGCTTCAAGCTTGCCTTGCTCGGCTGCCAGTGCGTCAAAATCTGCATCTGGTTCGGCGTACGCGGCATAAACTTCATCTAAGCGAGTAAGTGCATGCTTGACTTCACCAAGCGCAAGTTCGATATTACCACGCACATCTAAAGACTCATCAAGTTTTGGTTCTTGCGGTAGATACCCGACTTTTATGCCAGGTAGGGGACGCGCTTCACCTTCAATATCGGTGTCTACCCCGGCCATGATCCGTAACAAGGTGGATTTACCTGCACCGTTTAAACCTAACACACCAATTTTGGCGCCAGGAAAAAAGCTCAGGGAAATATCTTTTAAGATGAAACGATTCGGCGGGACGATTTTGCCGACCCTGTGCATGGAGTACACGAATTGTGCCATGAGATCCTCTAAATAATTGAAAATGATTAATCGAGTGTAATTTTAGCATTGTGTCGATTCTCCACAACTGCTTTTTACAGCAGGACAATTTCTGCACACAAAATTTTGTTGAATCAACTTAGATGATTTATGATAAGACGCATATAGCTTTGTCAAAGAGATACGCATGAATATCCAAGCCCTTGCCAACCACCTAAACGCAACCTTACACAATCTTACCCAAGAGGAAGCCACACAAATTCAAATTAACAAAGTGGCGCCACTCGATGAGGCTCAAACAGGGGATATTACCTTTTTGAATGACAAAAAGTACCTGTCCAAACTGCCTGAATGTCATGCCAGTGTGGTGATATTGACGGAAGCACTTGCCCGCGATTACGCTGGTGCGGCGTTGGTGATGAAAGATCCGTATGTTGGTTTTGCGCTGGCAGCGCAACAGCTCGATCCGACCCCGCGTCCCCAATATGGGGTCCATCCCAGTGCAGTCATCGATGACACGGCTCAAGTAGGGGCTAATGCAAACATTGGCCCAAATGTAGTGATTGAAGCAGGTGCTATTATTGGTGAAGATGTCACGATTGGTCCGGGCTGTGTGATTGGGGTAAATGCAGTCATTGGTTCTGGTTCACATATCCATGCGAATGTAACGATTTATCACTCCTGTCAGTTAGGTCAAAAGGTTGCTGTACTGAGTGGTACAGTCATTGGCCCAGATGGATTTGGCTATGCCAATGACGCAGGTACGTGGCGTAAAATCCCGCAAACCGGACGCGTGATCATCGGCGATAATACCGAGATAGGTGCGTTGTGTACGATCGACCGAGGCTCCCTTGCCGACACGGTGATTGAACACAACGTGATCATTGATGACCAAGTACACATCGCTCATAACTGTCAAATTGGCTCTGGCTCGTGTTTATGTGGTGCAGTCGCCATGGCGGGGAGTGTAAAAATAGGCAAAAATGTGATTGTCGCCGGTACTGTTGCGATAAATGGCCACATCACCATTTGTGACAATGTGCAAATAACCGGCAATACCATGGTCACATCAGACATAACCGAGCCCGGGGTGTATTCCTCTGGCATGCCACACGCGCCATACAATGAATGGCGTCGAAACTCAGTGCGTTACAAGCAATTAGACCACCTCGCCAAACGAGTGAAAGCACTGGAAACAAAATAAATCATTTTGATAAAAAGTTTTAATGGGTGCACTGCTAGGTTTTTGCTTAAAAATTGCGTAAAATACGACTTTAAACATAACCTTGCTCAATCTATAGGTATTTGACTTATGCTACAGCGCAACATGAATATTGCTGATTTCGATCCTGAATTAGCCAAAGCCATCGAACTTGAAAATCAACGTCAAGAAGATCACATTGAACTTATCGCGTCAGAGAACTATTGTTCGCCACGCGTTTTGGAAGCGCAGGGTTCGCAGCTAACAAATAAATATGCGGAAGGCTATCCTGGTAAGCGTTATTACGGTGGTTGTGAGCATGTTGACGTAGTCGAAAACCTAGCGATTGAGCGTGCCAAAGCCTTGTTTGGTGCAGAATATGCCAACGTACAGCCTCACGCAGGTTCGCAAGCTAATACTGCCGTATTTGGTGCTTTGCTCAACGCAGGTGACACTGTATTGGGTATGTCCTTAGCACACGGTGGTCATTTGACCCACGGCTCTCATGTTAACTTTTCAGGCAAAATTTACAATGCAGTGCAGTATGGTATTGATGCGGATGGTGTAATTGATTATGCCGAAATCGAAGCCTTAGCATTAGAGCATAAGCCCAAGATGATCATCGGTGGCTTCTCGGCCTACTCAGGTGTGGTGGATTGGGCAAAATTCCGTGAGATCGCTGACAAAGTGGGTGCATACTTATTAGTTGATATGGCGCACGTTGCTGGTTTAGTCGCTGGTGGTGTTTATCCAAACCCAGTGCCTCACGCTCATGTGGTGACAACGACCACGCATAAGACTCTAGCTGGACCTCGTTCTGGTTTGATCTTGTCTGCGTGTGGCGATGAAGATATTTACAAAAAACTGAATTCATCAGTCTTCCCTGGCAATCAGGGGGGGCCTTTGTGTCACGTGATTGCAGCGAAAGCCGTTGCCTTTAAAGAAGCATTAGAGCCAGAGTTCAAAACCTATATGGCGCAGGTTGTGAAAAACGCACAAGCAATGGTTTCAGTGTTCCAAGAACGCGGCTATAAGATTGTTTCCAATGGCACGCAGAACCACTTGTTCTTATTAGATTTGATTGATAAAGACATCACAGGTAAAGACGCTGATGCGGCGCTAGGACAAGCTCATATTACCGTGAACAAAAACTCAGTTCCGAATGATCCGCGCTCACCGTTTGTTACTTCTGGTTTACGGATTGGGACACCTGCTATTACGCGTCGCGGGTTTAAAGATGCTGAAGCAATGCAAGTGGCTAATTGGATCTGTGATATTTTGGATAACATGGGTGATGAATCAGTTATCGCTCGAGTCCAATCAGAGGTTAGCGCTTTGACTAAGCAGTTCCCTGTATATGCGTAGCACTTTCGCTGTACAATGATTATGATTAACCGGCTATATGCCGGTTAATTTGTTTATGGAGTAGAGCATGCATTGTCCTTTTTGTCATGAGCAAGACACCAAAGTCATCGACTCACGCTTGGTCGCGGATGGTCATCAAATCCGCCGCCGGCGCGAGTGTGCGTCTTGTAGAGAACGGTTTACTACCTTTGAAATCGCAGAACTAGTAATGCCTAGAGTGATCAAACGCGATGGCACTCGTGAACCGTTTAATGAAGATAAGTTGCGTGCGGGGATTTTACGCTCCTTAGAAAAACGCCCTGTCTCAGCAGAGAAAATTGAAAAGGCAATCGTCGAAATCATGTCCAGTATTCGTGGCACTGGTGAGCGTGAAGTGAATACTGAATTTGTCGGTACACAAATCATGAATCGTCTCAAAAAACTCGATCAAGTCGCCTACGTGCGCTTTGCATCGGTCTATCGCAAATTTGAAGACATTCGTGAATTTGGGGAAGAAATTGCCAAACTAGGTCAGCAGGATCTCGATCTCGAATGAGTCTCTCGAACTTTGATTATCAAATGATGGCGCGCGCTCTGCGTTTAGCCAAGTTAGGTGAGTACACGGCACGGCCAAACCCAATGGTTGGGTGTGTGATCACCCAACAGGAGAGTATCGTCGGAGAGGGACATCATCACCAAGCAGGCACTGCGCATGCCGAAATCAACGCGCTGCAACAAGCCGGAACGCGAGCCAAAGCAGCCACGGCCTATGTCACCCTTGAGCCATGCGCTCACACAGGCCGCACTGGCCCTTGTGCCAATGCACTGATTGACGCGGGTATTGGTCGTGTAGTGGTAGCGATGCGTGATCCCTTTCCCGAAGTATCGGGCAAAGGCATTGCTAGATTAAAAGCCGCAGGTATCGTTGTTGATGGTCCTTGTTTAGAGCAACAAGCAAGAGAACTTAACGCTGGTTTTCTAACTCGAGTCGAGGCTAAGAGACCTTTTGTAACGCTCAAAATGGGGATGTCTTTGGATGGCAAAATCGCGTTAAGCAATGGCCAAAGTCAATGGATCACCTCGCCGCAAGCCAGAGCAGACGTGCAATTACATCGTGCTCAATCTGATGCGATCCTAACTGGTTCAGGGACAGTCCTCGCAGATAATCCAAATTTGCAAGTCCGAATGAACGAAGCGCCTCAGGCGTTAAAAGATGTCTTATTGCGCAATCCATTAGCGCAATTTGAGCAGCCTTTGCGTGTCGTATTGGATTCACATAACCGCGTTGGCGAACAAGGCATGTTCCAATCCGCCAATGCTCCAGTATGCGTGTTTAATGTGATACAAAATGATGCGCTACCAACTCATAATAAACAAATTCGTATACCGCTTGTCGCTGAACGTCCTAATTTGAGTGTCATGATGGAAAAGCTTGCACAAATGCAACTGAATCGTGTCTGGGTTGAAGCCGGTTCCGGATTAGCGGGTGCTTTACTTGAAGGGCACTGCGTGGATGAACTTGTCCTTTATCAAGCACCAGTGATTCTTGGGGATAAGGCTCAAGGCGCTTTTGCAATCTCTGATTTAACTCAATTGCAAGATGCGGTAAAATTCACCCTGAAAGAACAGCGTACCATCGGTCCTGATCAAAAATTCATTTTCTCGTTAGAACCTTAGGAAACCTTATGTTTACTGGTATTATTGAAGCAGTTGGCACTATCACTGGGTTAACGCAAACGGGTAAAGATATTAAACTTAAAGTGCACTGTCCTAATTTGGATATGTCAGATGTACAGCTTGGCGACTCCATTGCGACTAATGGTGTATGTTTGACTGTCGTAGAATTTGGCAATGATTATTATTGTGCGGACGTCTCGACAGAGACCATTAAGTATACCGGTTTTGCACATTATACTTCGGGCATGCAAGTTAACTTAGAAAAAGCCATGCTACCGACCTCTCGTTTTGGCGGTCACATTGTGTCAGGTCACGTGGATGGCGTGGGCTCGATCAGTCGTATCATTGACCAGCATGAATACATTGAAGTCTGGGTCAAAATGCCGCAAGACATCGCTCATTATATTGCTCATAAAGGCTCTATTACGGTGGATGGAGTAAGCTTGACAGTGAACGCACTGGATGGAGATGAGTTTATGCTGTGGCTGATCCCGCACACCTTAGAAAAAACCATTATCGGACAATACAAAATCGGTACTCAAGTCAATCTTGAGGTCGATGTGATTGCTCGTTATTTAGAACGCTTAATGCAAGGTCAAAAAGAACATAACAAACAAGACATTAGCATGGCATTTTTAGCTGAAAACGGCTATTTAAAATAGGAAACACAGACGCTTATGTCCACCTTTAATACCCCTACAGAACTGATTGAAGATATTCGCCAAGGAAAAATGGTCATTTTGATGGATGACGAAGACCGTGAGAATGAAGGCGACCTCGTAATGGCGGCAGAGCATGTCACACCTGAAGCAATTAACTTTATGGTCACTCACGCGCGTGGTTTAGTCTGTTTGCCAATGACAGCTGAGCGTTGTCGTCGTTTAAAATTACCATTGATGGTCGACAAAAATTCAGCTCAGTTCTCGACTAATTTTACGGTTTCCATCGAAGCTGCGGAAGGGGTGACAACGGGTATTTCAGCTGCGGATAGAGCCACTACCATCTTAGCCGCCGTCAACCCGGATGCCAAAGCAACGGATATTGTACAACCTGGGCATATTTTCCCTCTCATCGCCAAAGAGGGCGGTGTACTTACACGTGCTGGACATACTGAAGCTGGCGTGGACTTGGCGCGTTTGGCTGGCTGTGAACCTGCATCTGTGATCGTTGAGATCCTAAATGAAGACGGCACGATGGCACGTCGTCCAGAACTTGAACAATTCGCGCAAAAACACGGGCTTAAAATAGGCACGATTGCCGATTTAATTGAATACCGCAATCACAACGAAACGACGATTGAAGAAATCGCACGCTGTCATTTGCCAACTGAATACGGTGAATTTGAACTTGTTACCTACAAAGACGTGATTGACGGTGAGCTGCATTTTGCACTCATCAATGGCGAAATAGACTCAACCCAGCCGACCACGGTTCGCGTACACTTGCACAATACGTTTTCTGATTTGCTGGCTTCTACTCGAGGTGTGAATCGGTCTATGAATTTGGCCAAAGCGATGTCACGCATCGCGCAAGACGGTGGTGTATTAGTGCTGTTAGGCGCGAAAGAAGACCTAGAAGGGCAAATCAAACAGTTTGCCGCAGAAGACCGCGGTGAAGTGGCTCCTGGAAAAACATGGCAAGGCAGTTCTCGAACTGTGGGTATCGGCTCACAGATATTGGAAGCTTTGGGGGTCAAACAAATGCGTTTGTTATCAAAACCCATCAAATATTCAGGTTTATCCGGTTTTGGTTTAGAAGTTGTTGAGTACATCAGCGATTTCTAGTGAGACTACTGGCATTTGTGATATACTCCACACCAAATTTTTATTAAGGAATTCATTCATGAACGTAATTGAAGGCAACATGCGCGCAACGGGCAAAAAATTTGCAATTGTTGTATCGCGATTTAATAGTTTTGTTGTGGAGTCTTTATTAGAAGGCGCGTTGGATGCACTCGAGCGTCACGGTGAAGTCAGCGATTCTGATGTCACAGTGGTGCGTGTGCCAGGTGCTTATGAGTTACCGCTCGCCGCCAAAAAAATTGCTAAACAAGGCCAATACGATGCCATAATCGCGCTAGGTGCAGTGATTCGCGGGGGGACGCCACATTTTGATTTTGTAGCGGGTGAGTGTAATAAAGGTCTGGCGCAAGTGTCGTTAGAATTTAATATTCCTGTGTCATTTGGTGTGATTACTACAGACAGTATTGAGCAAGCGATTGAGCGTTCAGGAACCAAAGCAGGGAATAAGGGCGCGGAAGCGGCTCTTGGTGCGTTAGAAATGGTCAACGTGATGGCGGCCATTGATGAGGCAACTGCGTGAGTCAAAAGATGAAACCTGCAGCGCGTCGTAGGGCGCGCGAAATGGCATTACAAGGCGTCTATTCGTGGATGCTGTCGAACAACGATGTGGCCAGCATTGAGCTCAATCTTGCCACCACAAACGAAATGGGCAAAGTCGACATGCCCTATTTTCAAGAGTTATTGCAAGGTTCGATTAAGCAAGTAGCGGATTTAGACGTAGCAATAAAGCCTTACCTAGGCCGTTTACCTGAAGAACTGGATCCCATTGAAAAAGCGATTTTGCGTATCGCTACCTATGAGTTGACGCAACGTATTGATGTACCATACAAGGTCGTGATCAATGAAGCGATTGAGTTAGCTAAGGTATTTGGCGCAGAAGAAAGCCACAAGTTTGTGAATGGTGTACTTGATAAAGCCGTACGCACATTGCGCAAATACGAACAAGCCTAAATTTAGACACGTGTCCGTATGCAAGAGTTTTCACTGATTGAAACCTTTTTTGCACAACCCTCAGCGGGCACAAATCATTCTCAAGTTGTCCTTGGAATTGGCGATGACGCTGCAATTTTAGATGTTCCACCTGAACAACAACTTCTTGTCAGCACCGATACACTAGTCAGTGGTGTGCATTTTTTTCCAGATGTGGCTCCGGCGGACTTGGCCTATAAAGTGCTCGCAGTTAATTTGAGTGATATGGCAGCGATGGGGGCGACTCCAGCTTGGGTATCACTCGCACTCACGTTACCTAAACTACCGCCGCAATGGTTATCAGAATTCGCGCGAAGCTTCATGCAAACGTGTGAGGATTATCAGGTCGCATTAATCGGTGGTGATACCACTTCAGGGCCCTTATCGATTAGCGTAACGATCCATGGTCTCATTCCTCGTGGCCAAGCCGTACGACGAGATGGTGCACAAGTGGGTGATGATATCTATGTTAGTGGAACATTAGGGGATGCTGCCGCTGGGTTGAATATTCTAAACACACAAGCGGATCATTCAGAACGAGACATTATCCAGTATAATTTGCTTGAACGCTTACTAAGACCCACGCCGAGAGTGTTGTTAGGCAAGCAATTACGAGGTTTGGCAAGCAGTTGTTTGGACGTGTCTGATGGGTTGGCGGGTGATATCAAACACATCTTAAAGGCCTCATTCGTAGGCGCTCAGATTGATGTCAGTGCACTACCTTACTCTTCTGAACTACTTGATTATGTGACAGAAAAGCAAGCACAAGAGTATGCTTTAACTGGCGGTGATGATTACGAGTTGTGTTTCACTGCGCCAAAATCTCATGCAGCCGAACTCCAACAGATTGCTCAAAAGTGTAATGTGCCTATCACCAAAATAGGGCATATTACTGAATCGGCCAATAGCCTGTCATTTATATCTAATGGACAAACATATAAACTTACCAAAGGCGGATATGAACATCAATTTTAAGGATAAAAGATGCTGACAGCCGAACAAAAACAAGCAGCCCCTTGGTTTCATCCGATACATTTTCTATCCTTTGGTTTTGGCAGTGGCTTGCTGCCAAAAGCACCTGGAACATTTGGCTCATTGGCCGCTTTGCCTTTACTTTGGCTACTGACAGATATCAATTTGATGATGTTTGTTATTGTGACCCTAGTTGCTTGTATAGTTGGGATTGGGCTTTGTCATTACACAGCTCAGAAATTACAAGTGCATGATCACGGAGCCATCGTCTGGGATGAAATAGCCGGCATGCTGGTGGCTTTTATAGCCGTCCCTTTGGCGTGGGATACGGCTTTGCTTGGCTTTGTCTTGTTTCGTTATTTTGATATCGCCAAACCCAGTTTGATTGGCGTTATCGATAAGCGTTTCGACGGTGGTTTAGGGATCATGGCCGACGACATAGTCGCTGGTCTTTGTACGCTAGGGTGTTTACATCTTTACTTGATATTTACACATTAAGAAACGCGTTGACTTGAGCGACGATCCCCGCGCCATCGATTTGATGTTCGGCATACATTTCTGCTTGAGTGCCTTGCATAATGAAGGTATCCGGCAAGCCACACTGGAGCAACTTAACCTGGGTTTGTGTGTTAAACAAATATTCAGCTACTTCTGAACCCGCGCCACCTTTGATCGCACCATCTTCTAATGTTACAAGTAGTTCGTGAGTCGCAGCTAGGTCTGAAACCGCTTTTTCATCAAGAGGTTTAACAAAGCGCATATCAACGAGGGTTGCGCCTAGCGCTTCAGCAGCCTTCTGAGCCTCTGGCAACAGAGTACCAAAATTGAGTATCGCAACGTTTTTTCCTTGTAAAATACTTCGCGATTGACCCAAAGGTATCGCCGTCATGTTCGATTCAATTGGGACATTAGGCCCTCCTCCACGAGGGTAGCGTACCGCCGCTGGTCCTTGATGTTGATGACCAGTGTACAGCATTTGTCGACACTCATTCTCGTCAGCAGGCGTCATGATCACCATGTTAGGAATACAGCGCATGAAACTGATATCAAAGGCGCCTTGGTGGGTGGGACCATCGGCACCAACAATACCGGCGCGGTCAATCGCAAATAACACAGGTAAATTTTGTAAGGCCACATCGTGGATGAGCTGGTCATAAGCACGTTGTAAAAACGTCGAGTAGATCGCAACTACCGGATGCAATCCTTGCGTTGCCATACCCGCAGCAAGGGTCACTGCGTGTTGCTCAGCAATCGCCACATCAAAGTATTGCTCAGGGTAGGCTTGTGAAAACTTGACCATGCCAGACCCTTCTCGCATAGCTGGGGTAATCGCCATGAGTTTTGGATCGACTTCGGCCATATCACATAACCATTGACCAAAAATCGCCGAATAAGAGGGTGACGTCGGTTTGGGTTTCGGTAACGCTTCATCGGCAGGGTTGAATTTAGGTACGGCGTGGAATTTGATCGGATCTTTTTCGGCTACTTCATAGCCTTTGCCTTTGCGGGTAACTACATGGAGAATTTGAGGTCCTCTGTTTTGACGCATGTTACGTAAGGTATCAACCATACCTTTAACATCGTGCCCATCAATTGGACCAATATAGTTGAAACCTAATTCTTCAAAAATGGTTCCAGGCACGACCATGCCCTTAATGTGTTCCTCAGCCTTAGAAGCGAATTCCTTGAGCGGAGGCACGTTAGATAACACTTTTTTGCTACCATCGCGGATTGTATTATAAAAATTCCCAGTTAACAGGCGCGCTAAGTGAGAATTTAGGGCGCCAACATTTTCGGATATCGACATTTCATTGTCGTTCAATACGACGACTAAGTCTTTGTCCAAATCCCCGCCGTGATTCAATGCTTCAAATGCCAAGCCTGCGGTCATCGCGCCATCGCCGATGACTGCGACAGTTTTGCGATTTTTGCCTTCTTTATCTGCTGCGATAGCCATACCGAGGGCAGCGCTAATTGATGTCGAAGAATGGCCGACAGCAAATGTATCGTACTCTGACTCTAATGGCCAAGGGAAAGGGTGTAATCCGTCTTTTTGGCGAATGGTTGCCATGCGTTCGCGGCGCTCGGTTAAGATTTTATGCGGATAGGCCTGATGACCGACATCCCAAACGAGTTGATCAAATGGGGTATTGTATACATAGTGCAGTGCGACCGTTAATTCGACCGTACCAAGACCCGATGCAAAGTGTCCCGACGATTGGCTGACACATGCTAAAAGATATTGTCTGAGTTCATCGGCTAACTGAGGAAGTTTATCTTTAGGCAAAGTTCGTAACTCTGCCGGATTGTTCGCCAACGCTAATAATGGGTAGTGGTCGAGTGAGAGGGTCATGGTATTCATTATTATTTTAATAATTCCGTTTAATTATATACTGTGCAAAGTCCCTTAATGGATCCGTATGATAGGGTAATTGCTTCAAACTGGTCAACGCTTCGCTGTAGAGTTTGTCTAGGTAATTCTGTGCTGCACTGAGTCCCAATAGCGCGGGGAAAGTAGATTTGTTGGCTTCTTCGTCTGAACCGCTGGGCTTACCTAATGTAGCACTATCACCGGTCACATCAAGAATGTCATCTTGCACTTGGAAAGCTAAGCCAATTTTTTGAGCAAACTGCAGCAAGGCTTTTTGTGCGCTTTCATCCATCCCTTCAGCAAGCGCCATTGGAATCGAGACACATGCTTGCAATAATGCGCCGGTTTTTAGTTGATGTAATTCTGTCAGAGTCTTGACATCAATTTGTTGATTAGTGTGTGTTAAATCAATCGCTTGGCCGCCGCACATACCGGCGTAGCCTGAAGCATTGGTCAAGAGTCTCAAACTTTTTATTTTCTCTTCGGCAATGAGCAAAGCGTCTTTGACAACAATTTCAAAAGCCATGGTTTGCAGTGCATCACCAGCTAAAATCGCCATGCCTTCGTCAAATAAAATATGACAAGTAGGTTGACCTCGGCGCAAGTCGTCGTCATCCATTGCTGGTAAGTCATCATGCACGAGTGAATAAGCGTGAATGCATTCCACTGCGCAGGCTAGATTGAGCACTTTTGCGAATGATACGTTGAGCATCTCAGCTACCATGGTCATCAATAACGGCCTGACCCGCTTGCCGTTGCTCAACAATGCATATTTCATTGCATCCGCGAGCGGCGAGGCTTGTTCTGGTAAACTATTGATGTGTTGCTCTAATTGATAATCAATTTGGGCGCGCACATCAGCATGGTACTGTTCGAATTTCATGAGTCGCTGGAATTTTAGGAAGGATTATTCGGGCTCAAAGTCCGTCAAAGTCATATTGTCTTGAGCAAGCATTTGAACTTTTTGCTCGGCTTCTTTGAGCTGGGCTTGGCTGGCTCTCGCTAGCTTGATTCCTTGCTCAAATTTACTTAACGCGTCAGCTAAAGGCAGATCACCTTGTTCCATTTCGGTCACAATGCGTTCGAGTTGTTGCATCGCTTCTTCAAAACTGGGCGTATTGCGTTCGTTAGCATCAGACATAAGACATCCTGTTGGGGTTCAAAAGTTACCGCATTCTAACAAGGAATCAGGAGTTTGGGTATGTTTGGTATGTGATTTTCTAATTTAATCTCTAGTAAATTCGCACTATGCCGATCATTGAGGTAGTAATCGCCGAGTTGAAATTCGAGTCAATCAAGGTAAGCCTAAGTCTTTAGAGCAAAATATCAGTGACGGGTAATCCATAACCGTCACTGATACCTCTACCACACGAAAAAAAGTTAGCGGAATTGCATGTTTTGGGTATGTTTGGACTTGCCAAGTAATAGTTGTACTGTGCTAATGGTTCTCTCGCGAAATCCACCTTCACAATAATTTAGATAGTATTCCCACATTCTGGCAAAACGCTCGTCATAGCCTTTTTGTTGTAATGAATCTAAATTCTCTAAGAATGTTTCATGCCAGTGTTTAAGCGTTTGAGCATAATCTAGACCGATATCATGCAAGTCTCGGATGCTAAAATCGGTGTACTTTTTGATGTGTTGATTAATAACATATTGCGACGGTAAAAAACCGCCTGGAAAGATGTATTTTTGGATAAAATCCACACTGTTGGCATAGCTGTCGTAGCGTCTGTCATCAATCGTGATCGCTTGGAGCAACATCAACCCATTGGGCTTGAGTAAACTCGAGCACTTTTCGAAGAAATTGCGCAAAAAGCGTTTTCCAACCGCTTCAATCATCTCGATGGAAACCACTTTGTCGTATTGGCCTTCCAATAAACGATAATCGCGTTTAAGCAGAGTGATGCGATCAGCTAGACCTTCTCTAGCCACCCAATCTTCAGCCCAAGCGTACTGTTCGTCCGAAATCGTCGTTGTAGTGACTTTACAGCCATAGTGTTTGGCTGCAAAAACAGCAAGACCGCCCCAGCCGGTACCTATTTCTAAAAGATGGTCAGTCGGACTCAGCTGCAACTTATCACAGATTTGCTTGAGTTTATGTTCTTGCGCTTCGCTCAAACTGGCCTGTTCATGAGGGTAAATTGCACTGGAGTACATCATGTTGGGGCACAAAAACTCGGTATAGAGGTCATTGCCTAAATCGTAGTGAGCTTGGATATTTTTTCTGGCTTGGCTGACCGAGTTTCGTCGCAAAAAGTGCTGCACCTTATTTACAGGCATAATCATCCATTTAAAGCGCTTTTCCCATTTGTCCAACACAGGCAAATTGCGTGCAAAGATCTGGATTACATGCGTTAGATTGGGCGTATCCCAAAGCTTATCCATATACGTCTCACCGGCAGCCACACTGCCACCCAGTAATAACTGGCGATAAGCTTTGCTGTTGAGAATATTGACTTCTGCATGCAAAGTTGAATCAGCGTTGCCAAATTGGCCGACTAAGACCCCGTTTTCAGTTAAGGTTAAATACCCATCAGGGAGATGATTAAGCACTCCAATAAAGGCCGACTTAGCCCATTTATCTAAAATGCTAACGGATTCGTGTTGTGCGATGGATTGTTCTAATTGTGACATAATTTTACTTCTCACTTTGTATCGCTGGAGGGTTATCTGGTTTGCCCGGATGCCCATAAAACGGCGTGCGTTTCATAAATAGTTTTACTGCTTGCCAATAAATGCCGATCACCGTTTTGAGTGTCATACTTGGAATTTGGCGTCGCAATTGTCGCAAATTCTTGACAGATAATTCGGACCTTTTAAGAGCAATACCCGCGACAAATTCTTTGTCTTCACGGTGACAACTCAATACGAGTTTTAGGGTCTCAGCGGGTTCACTTATTTGCCAATGGTATGTCATATCCATCGGGTTAAAAGGGGATACATGAAATGCCTTTTGCGTAGGCGCTTGTTCTTTCAGATCGACCAAATAATAATGGCGCTCGTTCCATGGTGTGTTACTTACTTCCGCCAACATATGGCTGAACTCGCCTTCTCGTCGAATGTAATAAAAATTAACAGGGGAAAAATACAGGTTCAAAGTTCTAGTTTGCCCCAAAAAAAAGACCTCTCCTGTAATTTCTTCACCATCAGAAAGAGTGTTGGCCTTTGCTAATATAGCTGTTTGTAAATCGCTAATATGTGGCGCACAATAGTCTTTGCGCACAAAAGACAACCAGCCTTTGCGGTTGATATGCAGTCCATTGAGAGTATCCAGCCCCTCAATTTCACTGAGTTTTAGCCAGAATAAAGCAATATCATACTGGAAAGCATGTTTTGTGGGTTTAACTCGTTCATGCCAGACCGTGCCACGATAAATGGCACTCTCTTGTGACTGCGCTGCGAGGCTCACAAAGACTCCCCAAATTTGGCACACACTTCTAGCGCGCTGCGCACCCCATCTTCGTGGAAGCCGTTATACCAATATGCGCCACAAAAATAGGTATTGTCTACCCCGCAAATGTGCTCTTTACGCTGTTGTGCGGCCACCATTTCTGGGCTGTATTGGGGATGAGCATAATGATAAGTACCTAGAATTTTGCTGGGGTCAATCGCATCGGTATTATTCAAAGTAACACAAAATGTCGGAGCACATTTTAAGCGTTGTAAAATATTCATGTTATAAGTGACCGAAGCGGCTTTATGTTCTTCGCCTTCTTCACCTTTAATCACGTAGTTCCAACTTGCCCAAGCCAAGGGGCGTTTGGGTAATACTGAGGTGTCAGTGTGAAGCACTACCTCATTCATGGCATACGGAATCGCTCCAAGGATATCCTGCTGATCTTTACTAGGGGTATCTAACATGGCCAGCGCTTGGTCGGAGTGACAGGCAAAAATCACCTCATCAAAGAGCTCGTCACCATTAGCACTGGTGACAATCATGCCAGCATCTGTTTTACGCACAGAGGTAACAGGAGAATTCAGGCGGATCGCGTCTTTGAATCCTTCCGTTAACGGTGCAATGTACTCTCTTGAACCTCCAATAATGGTGTACCACTGAGGGCGGTCAGTAATGTTGAGGAGGCCGTGATTATTAAAAAACTGCAAAAAGAAGCGCAATGGGAAACGCTTGGTATCCGCCAGCGACATAGACCAAATGGCGGCGCACATTGGCAAGATGTAGTTGTCTGTAAAATCTGCAGAGAGATTATGATGTTGGATGTATTCAAAGAGCGTTTTATTTTGCTCTGCATGGGCTAGTGCATCGTCGCTCTTACACAATTTGTTAAATTTGAGAATGTCGCGAATGATGCGCCAAAATCGAGGACGCAAAAAATTGCGGCGCTGAGCAAACAATGAGTTGAGATTATTACCATTATATTCAATGTTTTGCGCGTGATTTTTGACGCTAAAGCTCATTTCTGTCGGCTGAGCGTTCACCCCAATTTGATTCATGAGTTGATTAAAATTCGGATAGGTCCAATCGTTAAAAACGATGAATCCAGTATCGATGGCGTACTCTTTGCCATCCACCGTCACGTCTTTGGTAGCGGTATGACCGCCAATGTAATCGTTAGCTTCAAACACAGTAATATCGTGTTTGCGGTGCAGTAGATATCCGCAGGTTAACCCAGAAATACCGGTACCAATGATTGCGATACGTTTTTTCATGTTGTGTGTCTTTTGGTTTGGCGCATGTTCATAGCGATTTTGTGCTGCCATGATTGCGGTAAACAATGCAAAAAGCGCAAGATCAGGCTCAAGCGCGTAGGGAAATAAATACTGGCGCGACGACTTTGAATGCCATCTAAAATGTCCTGTGCAGCCTCTTCAACGCCAATAACAAGTGGCATAGAGAAATCGTTTTTATCGGTCAGTGGTGTTTTGACAAAACCAGGTGAAATAGTCTGAACCTCAATTCCTAGATGAGCATAATCGACGGCCAATGATTTAGCCATGTAATTGAGAGCCGCTTTACTAGCACCATAAGCCGCGCTTCGAGGAAACGGCAGTAAGCGAGCAAGACTATCGACAAACACCAGTTTGTTACCAGAATTGAGTGATGTACTCAATGCCTCAATGACATTGGCCACACCTTGCACGTTGATCGCAAATACACGTTCAAACATACTTGCATCAAAATGCGGTAAATCAACATATTCACACGTACCGGCGTTCAGTAATACGATATCGGCAGTGATACCTGCCAATGCAGATTGAGTAGCAACTAAGTCCGTGGCATCGAATTGACAAGCGGAGATGTTATCCATCTCACTCATTTTAGAAAGTCGTTCTTGGTTACGACCACAGGCAATGACATTAAATCCTCGTTGTGCCGCCAGTATTGCAACAGCTTCGCCAATACCTGAGGTGGCGCCGGTGATCAGTAATGTTTTCATGCGCGCATACCGTGTTTAATTTTCTTGGTGATAGCACCGAGGATTGGGATATGTTCATATACCATTTGACCTAAGTCGTAATAATCTCGGTGATAAAAAATTTTGTCGTCACGTACTTTTAATAAAGTCATGCCATCCACATTAATTGTGCGACCACCGTTTAATTTGGGTGTGGCAAACGACATCACCCAATTAACTGAGTACTGAGATACATCAGAGGGATTAATCAGTTTATGCTCTGCAACAGATGTAATACTAAAGTCGCAGTGTTTTGCTCCCTGTAATAGTTTGTCAAAGTAAGCGGTTAATTGATCCTGTCCGCGATGCACGCCGATGGGATCAATCAGTTCTATATCATCACCATATATCACTTTGATATCAGTGAGTTGAGATGATTTTAAATCATTATAAAACGCGCAAAATTGGTCAATAATCGACATACAAAAAATAGATAAAGTGTTTCGTATTATTTACAGTAGTAAATGCAATTTGGATCAACAAGTTTTTTCTGTTCAGAGTTAATCTTTTCGCAGGGTTGAGCTGTATAAATGATGTGAGTTTATTTGAGGATCGCAACATTGGTTACCTTACCCCTTTTTCCTTTATCCGCGCACGTTCTTCCCGGTGGCAGAATGTCATTGCGTATTTTCGAAGCGCGCTACGTGCGCATGGTTAAAGAAGCCTGCGCAGCGGAAACAGGGTTTGTAGTTTGTATGCTCAATGCAAAAGGCAACAAAGACAACAACGAACACATTTACCCGATTGGTACATATGTTGAAGTGGTTGATTTTAATATGTTGGATGATGGTTTTCTCGGGATCACTGTGGAAGGTCTGCAATGTGTCAAAATTGTTCACATTGCCACTGAAAGTGATGGTCTTCGCATTGGTGATTGTGAAATGATATCTCCGATGGCTTTTAAGGAAAGCAAAGCCGAGTTACATCCGATGGACAAACGATTAGAGGAAATATTCGCTCGCTATCCTGAAGTGAATACTTTATATTCAGAGACCAAGTTTGATGACCCGATTTGGGTAATCAACCGTTGGTTGGAGCTACTTCCCGTGGATGCAGAAAAGAAACAAGCTTTTCTTGCCAGTGGCGATTGTACAGAGATTGTACAATACCTCTCGGAACTAGTAGAATAAAAAGTAGTCAGACAATGGAAAGCCAGTGTGTTCAGTACCATACTTCACTGGAGCCCTACATGTTGATTGGAATGACATTGGATAATTCTAAGAATAACTGCAAGCCCGCTGAAGTGGCTGATGAGATGTCAGCAGCTTTAGTCGAAGTGGCCAATGAGCGTTGTAAACGATCTTATGCAAAGGTTTTTTCGTACTTTGCACCGAGACTGCGTTCTTATGCGTTAAAACAAATGGGCAATGAAGCTTTGGCAATGGAAATGGTGCAAGACACCATGGCCAATGTTTGGCAAAAAGCGCATCTTTTTGATGCGAGTAAAGGGTCACCGTCGACATGGATTTTTACGATAGCCCGTAATATACGCTTCGATATGTTGCGCAAATTACAAAACAGAAAGGAAGATATTTGCTCAGATGATTTGTGGCCGGTGTTGTGTGAGCAGACACCAGATGCCAATGAAACATCTCTGGACGAACAAATAACTTTAGAGCAAGTTGGCCAGTTGTTTGAGAATTTGCCTGACAAGCAACGAGCCGTGATAGAAGCCATTTATTTAGATGGTAAATCGCAGCAAGAAGTAGCAGATCAACTATCGATACCATTAGGTACGGTTAAAAGTAGGACCCGTTTAGCTTTGCAGCGATTGAAGGATATGCTAGAAGATCATGATTAAGTTCCACCCAACCGATAAGCAGTTGACTCAATTTGCCGAAGGCAATATTGCTGCAACTCAAGCTTTGGTCATCTCTGCCCACTGTGATATGTGCCCTCAATGCCAAGAGTTCGTTCAAACAAAAAGTTATGAATTTGCTCAAGATATCGAAAACATACATGCACATGAACAAACCGATCCAGCATTTGAAAAAATGCTCGCGGAAATTACTGCCTTGCCGATACTAGATGTGCGACCAGACATCACGCCTCGTATTGAGTTAGATGGTAAGTTTTTTGATGTACCCAAGCCACTACAGCGCTATGTTAAACACACTGGTAATTGGTCAAAACTACTGGGTAAAGTGTGGCAGGCCCCTGTAGAAATTGGCGGAGAGTATGTTGCGAACTTTATTTACATGGAAAAAGGCGGCCAAGTGCCTGAACATACCCACAGAGGTAATGAGTTGACACTAGTGGTAAATGGAGAGTTCTCTGACGGACTCAACGAGTATGATTCAGGTGACTTCTTGATGATGGACAGTGAGCATGTACACGCTCCAATGTCTGACGCAAAAGACGGTTGTTTGGTGTTTAGTATTGTTGACCAACCGTTGCATTTTACTTCTGGTTTAGCGCGGTTGCTCAACCCATTTAGTCACTTGTTTTTCAAATAACATTCATCATAAAAAAGCCGTTTCTAAAAACGGCTTTTTTGTTTGTGTGTGATCTAGATAAACTCACTGTCAGGGTAGTTCAACTTCAAGATTTTAATCGCGTTATTCTTTAGCTCTTCTAAACCTAGTTGATCGTAGGCCGACACCATGATTTCTAAAGCGGGTTGAACTTGTGCGGTATCGCCAAAATATTCAAGCACGAATTGGCCACGGTTTGCAGCGGCAACATAAGCTCCTCGGCGCATGTAAAATCGCGCAATAGCAATTTCATACTTTGCTAAGCGGTCTTTGAGGTAGGTCATGCGCTTTTGTGCATCCGCGGCATATTTACTTTCCGGGAAACGTTCAATTAAACGTCTAAAGTCATTAAACGCTTCACGCGTTGCAGTTGGGTCACGGTCAGAGCGATCAATATTCAACAGGTCTTGAAACAAGTTGGTATCTGAGTCCATATTGGTTAACCCGCGCATGTAAAACGCATAATCAACGTCTTTATGATTTGGATTTAAGCGGATAAAGCGGTCAATCATTGCCAAGGCTTGATCGGCATCACCGGCCTTATAATAAGCATAAATCAAGTCCAATTGGATCTGCAAAGATAGAGGACCAAATGGGTAGCGTGAATCAAGATTGCTTAAAGTTTCAGCAGCGCCGTTGAAATTACCATTTTTTAGCATTTCTTTGGCCACTTCATAACTCGCTTCTGGACCAAGCAATTTGGCTTTTTCAATTTGTTCTTCATCAGCGGTATTACTGCAACCAGCAAGTGCGATAAGTGCTGATAAAGCAATGATACGTCCCATTTTTGGCATGGATATCACCCTGTTGTTATCGTTGAATTATATATACGGACAGTATTATTACACACCTTGTGAATGAAACTGATATAATTCTCACAGATTTTTTTTTTAAATACCCATCTATGTCTAATTCATCGTCTGATTCATCACAACAAGTCCAATTAACTGGCATTATCGATCAAACCCAGTTTGATCGTCGTTTAGACCAAGTTCTCGCTGAGATGTTCCCTGAGTATTCACGCAGTAAACTCAAAGAGTGGATCATCGCAGGCTTCGTCAAACTAGACGGTGAAACTATCACAACTCCAAGGCTAAAAGTGTCAGGGACAGAACAAGTCGACATTGATGCAGTTATCGCGGTTCAGGTCGAAAATATCGCTCAAGATATCGAGCTAGATATTATCTATGAAGACGAATCGGTATTGGTCATTAACAAGCCTGCAGGGTTAGTTGTGCATCCAGGTGCGGGCAACCCAACCGGAACGGTATTAAATGCTCTACTGGCCCACCATCCAGAGATTGAAACGGTTCCTCGTGCGGGAATTGTGCATCGACTCGACAAAGACACGACCGGATTAATGGTGGTCGCTAAAACCTTAGCCGCGCAAACTCATCTTGTTGAGCAATTGCAAACTCGCGTAATGAGTCGTGAGTACGAAGCGTTAGTTTACGGTACTATGGTAGCTGGAGGGTATGTTGAAGCCCCCATTGGTCGTTCAGCAACCAAACGCACCGCCATGGCGGTGAGAGAAACGGGTAAAGATGCAGTGACACATTACCGTGTGATTGAAAAATTTCGAGCCTTTACACATCTCCGTCTCAAACTAGAGACTGGTCGTACTCACCAAATCCGTGTGCACATGTCGCATATCAAGCATCCTTTAATCGGAGATATTTTGTATGGCGGTCGTCCACGCTTACCCAAGGCGGCGAGCCAGGATTTTGCTGAGGCGTTGCGAGGATTTAAACGCCAAGCTTTGCATGCAGCCCAATTGTCATTCTCACATCCAGAATCGGAAGATTGGTTGACGTTTAATGCGCCATTACCCGATGACTTTATCGCAATGCGAGACGCGTTGAGAACGGATACCGCTGAGCATGGCTTGGATGTAGACTGATTATAAATGTGATCTAGGTCAAAATAATTCTGACATTTTTGCTTGAAAGTTAACCAGCGAATACCCATTCATTGAGTATGTGAATACTAATGGGATATTCGTATGCGACTAGATAAGTTTACGACCAAATTTCAAACAGCGATTTCTGATGCTCAATCTATGGCGCTTGGGCGAGACCATCAATACATTGAACCGGCACATATCATTACGGCCTTATTAAACCAACAAGGTGGTTCGGTGCGCTCTGTGTTACAACACGCCAACGTGAATCTGAACAGTTTGCGTTCGGCACTTGCTCAAGCCATTGAAAAGCTACCTAGAGTACAAGGAGTGGGCGCTGAGGTGCAATTGAGCCGAGAGTGCATCAATCTGCTCAACTTGTGCGATAAGCTCTCGCAGCAATACAATGATCAATATATTTCTTCTGAGTTGTTTTTACTGGCCGCGGTACAAAGTAGTGGAGCAACCTCTGAACTATTAAAAAGCGTTGGAGCAAGTGTCGAAAGCATCGCCAATGCTATCAATGCTGTGCGTGATGGTCAGGCCGTGACGGATCAAAATGCAGAAGACGTGCGCGAAGCTTTAACTAAATACACTACAGATTTAACTGAGCGAGCCACGCAAGGCAAGCTCGATCCTGTGATTGGACGAGATGATGAAATTCGGCGCACGATTCAGGTATTGCAACGTCGTACCAAAAATAACCCTGTGTTAATCGGCGAGCCTGGCGTTGGTAAAACCGCTATTGCCGAAGGACTTGCTCAACGTATCGTAAACGGCGAGGTACCGGAGGGCTTAAAGCACAAACGAGTATTGTCTTTGGATATGGGCTCACTTATTGCGGGGGCCAAATACCGCGGTGAATTTGAAGAGCGCCTCAAAGCGGTATTGAATGAATTATCCAAAGAAGAAGGCAACATCATTTTATTTATCGATGAGTTGCACACAATGGTAGGTGCGGGCAAAGGCGATGGGGCAATGGATGCAGGCAATATGCTCAAACCCGCATTAGCTCGAGGGGAATTGCATTGTGTCGGTGCGACCACTTTAGATGAATATCGGCAATACATCGAAAAAGACGCAGCACTTGAACGTCGTTTCCAAAAAGTGTTGGTCGATCAACCTTCAGTAGAAGATACCATTGCCATATTGCGGGGCCTAAAAGAGCGCTACGAGTTACATCATTCTGTGGATATTACCGATCCAGCAATTGTGGCAGCCGCGACCTTGTCACATCGCTATATCTCAGACCGTCAATTGCCGGATAAAGCGATTGATTTGATTGATGAAGCCGCTTCGAGTATTCGTTTGCAAATCGATTCCAAACCAGAAGAAATGGACAAACTAGAACGTCGCATTATCCAATGGAAATTAGAAGAACAAGCGCTTTCAAAAGAGACCGACAATGCCTCTATCAAGCGACTTTCCGACATTGAGATTGAGCGCGAGCAAGCTGAGCAAAGATACAAAGAACTCGAAACAATATGGTTGTCTGAAAAAGATGCGATGCAAGGCACACAATCGATTAAAGCTGAGCTTGAACAAGCCAAGATTGATCTAGAAATTGCGCGTCGTGCAGGCGATCTCAATCGTATGTCAGAACTACAATATGGACGTATTCCAGAGTTAGAACAGCGCATTGAAAGTGCCAACGACCAAGGTGAAGTCGACACGCAGCTAGTCAAAAACAAAGTGACCGATCATGAGATTGCCGATGTACTATCGCGTTGGACAGGCATTCCAGTTGCTAAGATGCTCGAAGGCGAAAAAGAAAAGCTCATTCGCATGGAAGAGGTTTTGCACAACCGTGTGATTGGTCAAAGTGAAGCAGTCAGTGCCGTGTCGAACGCAATTCGGCGTTCTCGAGCAGGTTTGGCTGATCCGAATCGTCCAATTGGGTCATTTTTGTTTCTTGGCCCAACGGGCGTGGGCAAAACCGAATTATGCAAAACCTTGGCGGATTTTATGTTTGACAGTCAGGATGCCATGGTGCGCATAGACATGTCTGAATTTATGGAAAAACACTCAGTAGCACGCTTAGTCGGTGCCCCGCCAGGCTACGTAGGCTATGAAGAAGGCGGTTATTTGACCGAGGCTGTGCGCCGTAAACCTTATTCAGTCATCTTGTTAGATGAGGTGGAGAAAGCGCATCCAGATGTGTTTAATATCTTATTGCAAGTGCTGGATGATGGGCGCTTAACCGATGGGCAAGGGCGCACCGTGGATTTCAAAAACACCGTTGTCATTATGACCTCTAACCTCGGTTCGGACATCATTCAGGATAAGGCAGAGCAAGCGCAATATGATGAGATGAAGCAACTTGTGATGGATACGGTTGGTTTGCATTTTAGACCTGAATTTATCAATCGAGTCGATGATATCGTCGTATTTCATCCGCTTGGCTTAGAACATATTCAATCAATCGCCAAACTACAATTGTTGGGTTTGCGTCAACGTGTGTTGGATAAAGGCTATAAGCTTGAGGTGTCTGGTCGCGCGTTGGAGCAAATCGCTAAAGTCGGCTTTGATCCTGTGTATGGTGCAAGACCACTTAAACGCGCGATCCAACATGAACTTGAAAATCCCCTTGCATCAGCACTATTGGGTTCTGAAGCGCAAGGCAATACCATCAAAATCGACAGTCAAGACGATGCCTTAACGATTGAATTTGTGAATAAGTAGGATCTAATATCTGGATATCGGCGCGCAGTGATTCTGCGCGCTCTTTTTGTGGAAACACTTTGTGTTCTGCAAACAAGCGGTCTATCTGATTTTTGGGCTTCCTCATAATATCAGCAACCTTTTGAGGCAGGGTGTTGTTGAAAAAGTCGCCTCTATCTCCATGTTCGCCTAGCAAAATATTTAATCTATGTTATCTTATCGGCAAATAATCAATAGGGTTAAGCATGTCAAACAAACCTAAGAAAGGAATTTACCTTTTACCAAATTTGTTGACCACAGCAGGTTTGTTTTCTGGGTTCTATGCCATAGTAGCGTCGATGAATGGTCATTTTGTCGCTGCGGCGTCTGCGATTTTTGTGGCAATGATTTTTGATGGATTAGATGGTCGTGTTGCACGCATTACTAATACGCAAAGCGCATTTGGTGCAGAATACGATTCGATGGCGGATATGGTGTCATTTGGGGTAGCGCCAGCGTTAGTTGCATATAATTGGGCGTTGACGGATTTTGGTAAGATTGGCTGGTTGGCGGCGTTTATTTTTGTTGCTGGGGCGGCTTTGCGTTTAGCGCGATTTAACACTCAAGTTGGGATTGCAGATCCAAGGTTTTTCCAAGGATTAGCGAGTCCGGCTGCTGCTGGCATTGTGGCAGGGTATGTCTGGGTAGCGCAAGAATATCAGTTTGATGCTGGGATTCATGCTTATCCAATGGCGATTATTACCGGTCTTGCTGGGTTACTGATGGTTAGCAACTTCAAGTATAACTCTTTTAAAGAAGTAAATTGGGCTGGTAAAGTCCCGTTTGTTGCCTTGTTATTGATTATGTTGGTCTTTGTGGTCGTGGCGACCGAGCCTGCAGTCGTGTTGTTTGTGGTATTTGCTATATATGGGTTGGCGGGACCGATCAACACATTCAGAACCGTAGAAAAAGTAAAGCTTGAAGATGTGGTTTCAGGCGATGAGCACGATGAAGATGCGGAATTGACCATGACCGATGAGCAAAAAAACGCAAATTCGGACAAATAACCACCAATCAAAAATTAATTCATACTTTAACGGCTCAAAGCATTGACTTATACCACCGTTTCAGTAGAATGCGCTTCCACGTCAAACGACACTCGTTTGTCGGTGATTAGAGTACTGCGCGTGCGTAGCTCAGCTGGATAGAGTACCTGGCTACGAACCAGGCGGTCGGAGGTTCGAATCCTTCCGCACGCGCCATCTATTTCCTCAGATGTAAAATGAAGGAGGCGAACCGACTGGAGGTTCGACTAAAACGCCTGGAGCGTTTTAGCTCTGCACCGAATTATGAGGTGCACCGCGCAGCGGCGAGGGCAGGAGCCCGAGGTAATCCTTTCGCTTTACCCGCTAGGGCGCGCCATCTATTTCCTCAGATGTAAAATGATGGATATTAAAGGATAGAATTAGAAATTCCCCGGAGAGGTGGGTGAGTGGCTGACTAAATCGTCAGGAACGATTTAGCACAACGCAAAGCGTTGCCTGAAGGGCGAGTATCAGGATGATACGAGTGAAACCAGCACCAAAACCTTTGTAAAGGATAGAATTAGAAATTCCCCGGAGAGGTGGGTGAGTGGCTGAAACCAGTCCCCTGCTAAGGGACCATACAGTTTGTAGCTGTATCGAGGGTTCGAATCCCTCCCTCTCCGCCATTCTCCAATTGAGATTGGCATACAATCAGATTTTAAAGTTTTGCGCGTGCGTAGCTCAGCTGGATAGAGTACCTGGCTACGAACCAGGCGGTCGGAGGTTCGAATCCTTCCGCACGCGCCACTTACAAAAATGCCACCGTTAGGTGGCTTTTTTGTGGGCGCAAGGAAGATGAGAACCGATAAGAGGTTCGACAAATCGTCTGGAGCGATTTGGACTGCCGCAGGCATCGCGCAGCGGCGAGGGCAGGAGCCCGAGGTCAATCCTGAAGCAAAGCCACTTACAAAAATGCCACCGTTAGGTGGCTTTTTTGTGGGCGCAAGGAAGATGAGAACCGATAAGAGGTTCGACAAATCGTCTGGAGCGATTTGGACTGCCGCAGGCATCGCGCAGCGGCGAGGGCATGTGCTTATACTAACTTCAATACTTCGCTCACTAACTTGGCTATTCCACTCTCAGCTTGTACGATGTTTTCTGCAAGCATATACGCAGGTGTTGTGACGAGTTTATTTTCTTCATCAATAACAATATCTCCGACCTGTGCTGAGCAATGTTGAGCCCCCATAGCGTTCAAGGCTGATGCGGTATCTTCATCCGTACCAATTGTAGCTTTAACGCCTTTTCCATAAATATGTGAGCAAAGCGCTGGCGCAATGCACATGTAGCCTGCAGGCTTGTGCGCGTCTTTAAAATCTTTGGCTAAGTCGAGCAATTGAGAGTTCACCGTCATATTGGTCCCGTTAAAGGCAAAATCAGACAGATTTTTTGCGACACCAAAACCACCTGGAATAATCAGCGCATCAAAATTATTCGCCACACATTCAGATAATGGCTTGATGTTGCCTCTGACAATGCGCGCAGATTCAATGAGCACATTACGCGATTCGGGCATTTCTTCACCGGTCATATGGTTAATAACATGATGCTGAGCCTGATCAGGCGCAAAACATTGATAGCTTGCGCCGTTCTTTTCGAGGTGTAAAAGCGTTAACACAACTTCGTTGATTTCGGCTCCATCAAAGACGCCACACCCAGATAAAACCACTGCTATATTTTGAGACATTTTTACACCATCCTGTTTGATTTCAATGAAGTCAAAGTTACCTTTATTTTCCTGTGATTGTAAATACTCAAAGTCAATTTTGTGAATAAAATTCGTTGCCTAGAACCTGCGTCTATAATTAAACATAAAATGGTAAGACCAATTTTCGTATTCTGTCAATTTAGGCAATAAAGAATACCTGAAACGCTAGTAATAACTGACATTGTCTACTCCTCGCTTGTTATTTAAATGTAAAAATGATGAATTTTTTGGCGTTATTAATGACTATTTATGCAAATTTATAAGAAAAAAGTATTAAATTGGTCACCTTTCCCTTGTTATTGAGTATTGATCTAGTTGATAATGAAAACATCCTAAACTAATGGGAGTGTCTCTAATGGAACCTACCCAAATTAATGAGCTTTTGTTTGAAGCGGCAACACTACTTGCAACCGGAATGGCGGTGGTGTTTGTTTTTCTTACTATTTTGATCTTCAGCGTCAAGCTCATGACTAAGCTGTGTTTGGCTTTTCCTGAGTCTCAAACGCAACAACCCGCGCCTGCTATGGCAGCACCAAAACCTACTACGCAATCTAATGATGATACGTTGGTCGCAATCAAAGCGGCAGTTGACGCGTATCGTCAAGGCAATACTAGTCGTTCATAAGGAGCTATATAATGTCAAAAAAACTTCTCTTAACTGAGTTGGCGCTACGTGATGCGCATCAATCTCTTTTAGCGACTCGTATGCGTTTGGATGATATGTTACCTATTGCAGCTGAGCTGGATAAAATAGGTTATTGGTCAATGGAATCTTGGGGTGGGGCAACCTTTGATAGTTGTATTCGTTACCTTGGCGAAGATCCTTGGGAGCGCATTCGCGAATTAAAAGCCGCCATGCCCAATACCAAGCAACAAATGCTGTTACGTGGACAAAACCTGCTCGGCTACCGTCACTATGCCGACGATGTCGTCGCTAAATTTGTTGAGCGTGCGCATACCAATGGTGTTGACGTATTCCGAATTTTTGATGCGATGAATGATGTGCGCAATGTTGAAACGGCCATTAAGACGGCAGTGGATATCGGTGCACACGCTCAAGGCACATTGGCATATACCATTTCTCCGGTGCATAACTTAGAGCTCTGGTTAGATATGGCTAAGCGCTTAGAAGATTTAGGCGTACATTCGATTTGTATTAAAGACATGGCGGGTTTATTAAACCCATATGAATGCGAAACCTTAGTGACCGCACTCAAAAAGACCGTTGATGTACCCATTGCGATGCAATGTCATGCTACGACAGGTCTATCGACCGCGACGTATCAAAAAGCCATTGATGCGGGCATTGACATGCTCGATACCGCCATTTCTCCGATGTCCATGACGTATGGTCATACTGCAACAGAAACCGTGATATCTATGGTCGAAGGGACTGAGCGAGATACGGGATTTGCGCTGGAGAGTTTTGAACACATTGCTACGTACTTTCGCGATGTTCGCAAAAAATACGCACAATTTGAAGGTAGCTTAAAAGGTGTTGATGCTCGAATTTTGACTGCGCAAGTACCTGGTGGCATGTTAACCAACATGGAAAATCAATTACGCGAACAAGGGGCTGAGGACAAAATGGACGAGGTATTAAAAGAAATCCCTCGCGTCCGTGAAGACTTAGGTTTTATTCCCTTGGTGACACCAACTTCTCAGATTGTCGGCACTCAAGCGGTATTAAACGTATTAACCGGTGAGCGCTACAAATCCATCACTAAAGAAACGGCGGGTGTGTTGAAAGGCGAATACGGTGCTACGATTGCGCCGGTGAATGCTGAACTTCAAGCTCGAGTTCTAGATGGTGCTGAAGCCATAACTTGTCGCCCAGCAGATGTGTTGGCCCCCGAGCTGGAAACACTAGAAGCTGAATTAGATGAGCTAGTCAAAGCGGATGATGTGGCATTGGCCGATTCCAAAATCGATGATGTTCTGACCTATGCGCTGTTCCCACAAATTGGTTTTAAATTCCTTAAAAATCGCAATAACCCAGATGCTTTTGAGCCAGTACCAACGGCACCGGTAGAAGTTGCAAATACCTCTGGTGAGAGTCATTACTCGGTATCAGTGAATGGGGTTGAATACGCGGTAACCGTTGCTCCAGATGGCGAGTTAACCAATGCCTCACCAGTCAATCCGGTTGCGTTAACGGCGCATAGCAATGGCTCTGTTGGGGCATCAGGTAGCGCACCTGCGGCTGCTGCAAGTAATATCGAAGCGCCATTGACGGGTAATATATTTAAGCTTCTAGTTAAACCGGGTGACGCCGTGGCCGAAGGTCAAGTAGTGGTCATCATGGAAGCAATGAAGATGGAAACAGAAGTACGCTCGTTACATGGTGGCACTGTGGTTTCTGTTGAGATCAGCGAGGGCGATTCTGTGCAAGCTGGTCAAGTGATGATTGGTCTGGGGTAAGGTGACTGACGATGGATAAGTTAATGACCTTGTGGCAAAGCACGTCTCTAGCCCATTTTGAATCTGGTCAAATTGTGATGATGTTAGTTGGCTTAGGTTTACTCTATCTGGCAATTGTCAAAAAATTTGAGCCTCTATTGCTTCTACCTATTGGTTTTGGTGCGTTGTTAACAAACATCCCTTTAGCTGGACTATCTGAGCCAGGTGGCGTGTTGTATTACGTGTACAAAATCGGGATTGATTCTGGGGTATTTCCCTTATTGATCTTTATGGGGGTTGGGGCCATGACCGACTTTGGCGCGTTGATTGCCAACCCCAAAACCTTGTTACTCGGTGCGGCGGCTCAATTCGGGATATTTGCTACCTTATTTGGGGCGATTGCGCTGAATTTTGTACCGGGTTTTGAGTTCACTCTGCAAGACGCTTCTGCGATTGCGATTATTGGTGGGGCAGATGGCCCGACAGCCATTTTCTTGGCATCTAAACTTGCGCCTGAGCTACTTGGGGCGATTGCGGTAGCAGCCTATTCATATATGGCGTTAGTCCCAATCATTCAGCCACCGATTATGAAAGCATTGACCACGCCGGAAGAACGTCAGATCAAAATGGCCGAACTGCGTGTCGTCAGTAAGCGTGAAAAGATCATTTTCCCACTTGCAGTATTGATGCTAACGATCATTTTCTTACCTACGGCAACGCCATTGGTGGGTATGTTCTGCTTGGGTAACTTGATGAAAGAGTCGGGTGTGGTGGATCGCTTGAGCAATACGGCGCAGAATGAGTTGATTAATATCGTGACAATCTTCCTTGGTTTGGCCGTGGGTTCAAAACTGTCTTCACATGAATTTTTGACAGTGGAAACGTTAGGGATCCTAGCACTTGGTGCGTTTGCCTTTGGTATTGGTACCGCTGCAGGGGTATTAATGGCCAAAGTATTGGCTAAGTTCTCCAAAGAGCCAATCAACCCATTAATTGGTGCGGCAGGTGTATCGGCTGTGCCGATGGCAGCTCGAGTAGTTAATAAAGTCGGTTTGGAAGCCAATCCACACAACTTCTTATTGATGCATGCGATGGGACCAAACGTGGCTGGTGTGCTTGGTTCTGCAGTTGCAGCGGGTATATTACTGGCGTTGGTTGGTTAGGTCACGAAGACAACATTACCATAAAGTTATTTATGAAGCGCTCCTGAAAGGGGCGCTTTTTTATACCTTCAGCATCGCAAAATGCGCATGAATCAAATGCTTGGATGCCTCATGCTGAGGATCGGTAAACAGGGTCTGCGTCGGCGCGTTCTCGACCACCTCTCCGTTGTGCATGACCAGTGTACGGTCAGAAATGTGCCGGACAATTCCCAAATTATGCGAGATAAAGATAAAGGCCAAGCCAAGTTCCGCTTGCAGTTTTAATAATAGGTTTACAGTTTGCGAACGCACCGAAGGGTCCAGTGCGGCAAACGGCTCATCCGCCACTATTACTTTTGGATCTAAAATCAAAGCACGAGCTAAGGCCACCCGTTGTTGTTGCCCATCAGATAACATGTGCTTATAAAAATAATAATGATCAGGCATTAAGCCCACCAAACGCAAAGTATCACGAATTTTATCAAAGCGTTCAGATGGGGTTAATTTGGTATTTAACAGCAGTGGTTCCTCCAGCATACGGCCAACCGAAATACCAGGGTTCAATGATTGAGCGCTGTGGCTAAAGACCATCCTGACTGAATTGGCGCGATTGCTTTTATCCAGTGGGACGCCGTTAATTAATACTTCACCAGCCCCTTTCGGCACAGCCCCAGTGATGAGTTTACCAAGCAATGATTTACCTGAATTATTAGTGCCAATAATCGATACCGTTTCTCCTTCATTCACATCAAAGTTCACTGGACCAAGATAAAAAATATCTTTTTTGCCCAAGACATACCAAGGCGGGACATTGTCATAACAAAGATTGCGAATACTCAATAAACTCATACGTCTATTCCCTCATATTTTCCGTCTACATTTTCATCTGCATCAATATGAAGCGGGAAGTGACACCGATATTGACGTTTATGTATAGTGCGCGGGACGGGCGTGTTGACGCATTCTTTTTGTGCTCTGGGACAGCGAGGCCCTAAACGGCAACCTATCGGCAAATGCTGTAGGGTTGGAATCGTGCCTTTGAGTGCGGTAAGCGGCGATTTGGGCTGTAGTTCTGGGCGAAAGCTCGGCGCAGAGTCCAACAGTGCTTTTGAATAAGGATGAAACGGCTTGCGCCGCACACTGTCAAATGGTCCATCTTCAACCGTCTGCCCAGAGTACAATACAGTAATAGTATGTGCGATAGAGGAAATGGCCAGCAAATCATGGCTGACAAATAAAATACTCAAATCACTGTTGCGATTGAGGTTTTTGCATAAACTCATAATTTGTCGCTTAGTGGATGTTTCCATCCCACGAGTGGGATCATCGGCAATCAGTAATGTCGGCTGAGAGACAAGTGCCATTGCAATCATGAACTTTTGACACACATCATCGGGCAGTTCGTGCACATAGCTATTGAGGCACTTTTTGACATCTTTGATGCCCACTCGGGTAAGTTGTGCCGAAGCGATGCGATTTTGTTCGGCGCGTTGCTGCCACCACCAGCGACTGTTGATGAATTCATCGGGGATACTTTCGCGGAACTGTTCGCCGAGTTTTACGGACGGATCCAATGCGGCTTGTGGATCTTGGAATATCACAGCAATGTCTCGTCGCATGATTTTTTGTCGTTCAGACGTACTCATTTTCAAGAGATTTTGACCGCGCCATGTTAAGCGGTCAGCCGTAATGATCCATTGGGGAGGGAGTGCGCCTGAGATAGCGCGAACAATGAGGCTTTTGCCCGATCCGGATTCGCCTACTAATGCGCGGATTTCTTTTTCACAAATCGATAGAGACACCTTATCTAGCGCTTTGACCAACACCCCATTGGATTCAATTTCGAGAGTGAGATTGCGTATGTCCAATAAAATCATCAGTGGGTCAACCTATTTCGAATTGCTGAGCGTAAACTGTCACCGACGATATTGACCGATAACACCAACAAAAAAATACACATACCCGGGAAAAGCACATTCCATGGCGCGATATATGCAGTGGACAGGCCTTCGCGGACCATGACGCCTAGTTCGGGTAATAGAGTTTGCGCACCAAGATTAAGAAAACCTAATGCAGAGATATCCAATATGGCAATCGATAACGCAAGTGTCGCTTGTACAATGATATGCTCAATCAAGTTCGGCAGTATATTGTAATA
This sequence comes from Alteromonas sp. LMIT006, assembly GCF_024300645.1. Lineage (NCBI taxonomy): Bacteria > Pseudomonadati > Pseudomonadota > Gammaproteobacteria > Alteromonadales > Alteromonadaceae > Alteromonas > Alteromonas sp. LMIT006. The sequence goes on from NZ_CP101291.1 coordinate 1,424,273, forward strand.
AAAAATATGCCAATGACTGGCGCCATCTAGACGGGCCGTTGCAATGTAATTTTTGTTCATTTCAGTACGCACGACATCTCGAGTGGCGTGCACAAAACGCGGGATCAGGGCCAACCCAATCGCTAACATTGCGTTGGATAAACCCACGCCCAAAATTGCCACTATGATGATCGCAATTAACAAGGTAGGGATCGCCATTAATACATCCAAAATGTGATTCAATACACTCGAACGTACGCCTTTATTCATCCCAGCTAGCGTGCCTAAGGTGACGCCTATTACCATGGCGCCCAATACCAATATCACCGAGGCACCAAAGGTCACCTGAATCCCATACAAAATACGCGTTAGCATATCTCTACCGACCGCATCTGTTCCTAAGACGTGTGTAATGGTACCGTTATTTTCCCATGAGGGGGGAAGTAAAAGGGATTGAAAGTTCTGTGCGTATGGCTCATAAGGAGTCATTAACGGCCCTAATATGCCAAGCAAAATAAATACATTAAGAATGATAAATCCTGTTAAAGCGATGTGGCTTTGTTTGAACTCACGCCAGGTAGCTCCCCATGGACTGGGATATTGCTCGTCGTTGTATAGCTTATTCGCCATTAGGAAAATTGCTCCTGAGTCGGGTCAAACAGTTTACTCAAACATTCAATCAATAAGGTCACAAACACCACTACCGTAGATACGACCAGCATGCCAATACGAATAGCAGAGTAATCGCGCTCATAAATAGCTTGAATCAACCAATCGCCAATACCAGGCCACTCGGTAATGGTTTCGACAATCATAACATTGGTGACCAGCGTTGATACTTGAACCGCGAGCAGAGGTAATACAGCTAACAACGCATTGCGCATTATGTGCCGCAGGAATATTTTCCAAAAAGGGATGCCACGTGTTTGCGCTGCGGCAATGTAGTCTTGTTCTAACACATCCACCACTGCGCGGCGAGTCGTTCGCAAAAACACAGCTGTCGCCAAAAAAGCCACAGATAGCGTCGGCAGAATCATGTGACGCAATGCATCCATAAATGCTTCTTGGCGATACGGATGGTCTGACACATAAATATCAAGCAGTATAAAACCAGAGTAATGAGGAATGTCATAGAGCAAACTCAGGCGACCGGACATGGGGAGCCAACCGAGTTGCAATGACACAACCAGAATCAGCAACAACGACAACCAAAAAATGGGAAAGGACGACATCAACATGCTGATGCTCATAAAGGCATAATCGGTCTTGCGATGATGCTTCAGGCCACACCAGAAGCCTAATGGTATGCCTACAAACAAAGCCACTATGGTGGCGTAGGCGGTTAGCTCAATGGTTGCGGGTAACAATGTACTTACCTCTGCGAATAAATCGAGCCCAGTAATTGTGCTGATCCCCCATGAACCATCCAACAAGCTTTGTACATAGTACCAAAAGGCGACAAACCAGCGCTCATCCGCAAGCGCTTTGGTATAAGCGGAAGTGGGTAACTGTTCTAAAGACATTCCAGTTAGATTAAAAACCGGGTCGCCAGGGAAGAAAAAAGCCAAAACAAACGATAATCCCACCAGTATAAACAGCGTGATGAAGAATAAATTAAAATAGCGACCTAATGTTCCGAGCATATTTATTGTGCTCCCTCAGATGCTGCCTTGTACATCTCACCGAAGCGCATTCCACCGTAGGGGTTGATAACAACTCCACGTAAATGGTTGCGAAAGACTTTGTAGCGGTTTGCATGGGCAATTGGGATCAGAGGTATTTGTTCTGCGATTAATAGGTTGGCCTGAAAGTATAGCGCTTTTCGTTGCTCTATATTGGTTGTTAATAGTGCTTGTTGGATAATGGCATCGTACTGTGCGTCACAAAACATGGCGCGATTAGTACCAGATTGAATGCCACCGCAGCTAAGAAGTGGTCGATAAAAGTTATCCGGATCGCCATTATCTGCTGACCAACCAATGAGAACCGAGTCGTGTTCGCCACGATCTAATCCAGCGCGAAAACTATCCCATTCGCTGGTGACAATTTCGACTGTAATGCCTACTTCGGCAAGATAGCCACGAATGAGTTCAGCCATTCTCAATGCGTCAGGGTTATAAGAACGAACCACTGGAAGTGCCCAAAGCGTCATTGAAAAACCATTGCGATAACCCGCTTGAGCAAGCAGTTCACGAGCGCGAACAGGATTGTATTCCGTTTCAGGCGTATCCACACTAAATGCCCAAGAAGTCGGAGGTATCAGTGATCGTGAGCGAGTCGCAGAATCAAAATACACAGCATCTATGATTGTCGTTTTATCAATCGCAGATGCCAATGCCTCGCGCACTAGTACGTTGTCAAAAGGCGCTTTGCTGGTATTAAACGCCCAAAAACCCACATTTAGGCCAGTGGCTTGCTCTAATACAATATCATCACGCCCTTCTACATAAGTAATTTCGGCTTGGCTAGGGTAGGCAATTGAGTCGCATTCCCCTGTCATTAACTTAGCTAAGCGCAAGGAACTTTGTGGAGTAATATCAAAGATTAACGGGCCATCATGAGCTTGAACACTCCAATACTGAAGGTGGGGGGTGTAGCGAATGTATTGATTTTTGCGGTAGTAAGCCAACTTATATGGACCAGTACCAATCGGGTAGTGGTCAATGAGTTCAGGTTCACCGAGTTGTAACAATGTATCAGCGTATTCAGCAGATAATATAACCGAGAAGTCGGTGGCAAGGTGCGTGATAAACGATGCATCAGGTTGTTTTAAACGTATGGTGAAGCGCAGGTGATTGACTTCCTCAATCTGAATAATGTTTTCACGTAGGTTAAGACTATCAAAATAAGGATAACGACCACCGTTGACTGAATGATAAGGATGGTTCGGGTCGCTCCAGCGCTTAAAACTAAATATTACATCATCGACATTGAGAGTTCGAGTGGGGACAAAATAATCGGTAGTATGAAAGGTGATATTAGGTCTTAATTGAAAAGAATACGTCAATCCATCTCGGCTCACCCGCCATGAGCTAGCTAATCCTGGTATAGGCTTGCCAGTAGCAGGGTCAATTTCTAACAAGCGATCATAGAGTTGATGGGCACTGGCATCCACTGTTGTACTAGACGTATCAAGTTGTGGATTGAACGAAGAAGGGCTACTTTCGGAACAATAAATGATCCCCGATTGTATCGACGTCGCAGTCTTTGGTTCAGTACAGCCAAACATGGCTGTTACACTTAAGATGAATGCGAAGCGCAGATTGCGCATAGGTTATTTTCCTTCCTCTAAGAGGTTATATTTTTTTAAATACCCTCTGAGTTGGTGATACGTTAATTGTAATTTTTCAGCAGTTCGACGCTGGTTGAATTGACTATCGGCTAGCGCTTTGCGCAATACATCAATTTCAAACTCTTGACTTGCTTGCTTAAAATCCATCGGGAACTGCAACGTCTTATTTGCATTGTCCTGCGCTTGAGGCGGTGTTGTCAATACATCCTGTGGCTTAGTCGCTGCCGTTGGAGTAGCAGTATTTTTGTTTTCTGGTGTAGGGGCTTTGATGCGTTGCTGCGGACGAAAGGCCGATTCAAACGGATCTAACACAATTTCATGGACTGGGACATGCGGGTTATTGTTGCGATAGACGGCTCGTTCAACGACATTTTTGAGTTCTCGAATGTTACCTGGCCAATCATATTCAAGCAGGGTTTGTTTGGCTTTTTGACTAAAACCTGAAAATAGTTCTAGTTCCATCTCCCGGGTCATGTTGATGGCAAAATGTTCAGCTAACAGCAAAATATCCTCGCTGCGTTCACGCAACGGTGGGATCGTAATGACATCAAAGGCTAAGCGATCTAACAAATCAGCTCTAAATTCACCTTGTTCAGCTAATCTAGGCAAGTCTTCGTTCGTTGCAGCAATGAGGCGAACATCGACCTTCACCGTTTTGTTGCCGCCCACACGTTCAAATTCACCGTATTCGACCACGCGCAATAGCTTCTCTTGGATCATCGCTGAGGTGTTCGCAATTTCATCGAGGAATAACGTACCGTCATGGGCAATTTCAAAACGACCTTCACGCCGCTTACTCGCACCGGTAAAAGCCCCAGCTTCATAACCAAACAACTCACTTTCTAGCAGGTTTTCATTGAGTGCAGCGCAATTGAGTTTTTGATAATGTTGATCCCAACGGGTGGATAAGTAGTGCAAACGCGCGGCGATCAGCTCTTTACCTGTCCCGCGCTCACCGATGACCAAAACGGGTTTGTTTAATGGTGCGATTTGTGAAATTTGCTCTAGCACTTCCAAAAATACATTCGCTTGGCCAATTAAATTGTCATTTTGACGAAGGTGGCGCATAACATTCTCTGCAGTTTGGTCAATTTCACTAAATATTAGTGTTTTTTTTAAAAAGAAGCTAGCCCTGCAAATGTATTAATTTGTAAAATACTATAATTTTCAATGGTTTAGTTGATTTATTCGGGTTGGCACAATATTTGGTTGTATAACTATGCACAATGAATAACGCGCTGGGTAATGGACCAAGCGCAATGATATTGAGGAGTCATTCATGAGCATTTTTTCACGTTTTACCGATATTGTTAATTCAAATCTCAACGCACTGCTAGATAAGGCTGAAGATCCTGAAAAAATGGTGCGTTTAATTATTCAGGAAATGGAAGACACGTTAGTAGAAGTCCGCAGTGCATCAGCGAAAACCATTGCGAACAAAAAAGACATTGCGATGCAAATGGATAAGCTTCAAGCCCAAGCGAGTGATTGGGAAGCAAAGGCCGAACTAGCCATTGCCAAAGAGCGTGATGATTTGGCGAAGGCCGCCTTGCAAGAAAAAAGTAAATGCGTGGAAGCAGTCACCATGCTTGAGCGTGAATTACAATTAGTCGAGGAGCAGCTGGACAAATTACAAATCGAAACCGGCCAGTTACAAGAAAAACTCGCAGACGCCAAAGCGCGCCAAAAGGCTATCATTATGCGTCAAAATACCGCAAGCTCTCGTCTTGATGTACGCAAAACACTGGATAGCAGTAAGATTGATGATGCGATGTATCGGTTTGAACGCTACGAGAGCAAAATCAACGATTTAGAAGCACAAGTTGAAGCCTATGATTTAGGTAAAAAAACACTTAATGATGAATTTGCCGAACTTGCTGCCGATGACAAAATCAATGATGAGTTAGAGGCATTAAAGAAAAAAATGCAGTCGAAGTAGCCTGTCTTAACAAACACCGAAATTTAAGAGGAGATCCCTGATGGAAGAGTTTTTTATCATAGCCGTTGGCGTACCAATGATTTTGTTTATGTTGTTTGTGGCGCCGACTTGGTTGATCCTGCATTACCGCAGCAAACGTCAACTCGGTAAAGGGTTATCTGAAAACGATGTCAAGGATCTGCAAATACTCGCCGATCGCGCTGAGCAAATGTCTGAGCGCATTAAAACGCTCGAATCGATTCTAGATAGTGAACATCCACAGTGGAGAGAAAAAGTATGATCAAGCGACAATTGTACCGGAATCCCAAAAACAAACGTATAGCGGGCGTGTGTTCAGGAATTGCAGACTACTTTGGTTTGGAAACGTGGTTAGTACGGATCCTCACCGTCACCGCATTCTTCTTAATGGCTGGGCCATTTATGTTTGTCGCTTATGTGGTTGCTTGGTTTATCATGGACGAACGCCCCGACCACATTAAGGTGGATTCCGAAAATGTGGTCGACATGGGGGGCAAACCAACGTGGACTAACACCACGTGTTCTAGAGTAGAAATCAAACAAAAAGTGTGGCAAGCCGGTCAACCGCCACAAAAAGCGTTAGCTGAGGTGCAGGGGATATTTGCCGACACGGAACGTCGCTTGAGAGACATCGAGACGTATGTGACCAGCCCCACATTTAAACTCGACCGTGAATTAGGGAAACTCTAATTTTAAAAAAAGCAAGGATATTCAAGCACTAGAATATCCTTGAGATGGTCTTTTCAGGCGTGATTGTCACTTTGGTAAAGTGAACTTTGTTCGGTTCATTCTCGTAAAGAATGTACGACATTTATTTTGGCAATAGGGCATGCGTCTAGAAATAAGCTGTGAAGATAGACAGGGGATTACACAAGATGTACTCCGCTTGTTGAATGAAAAACAAATTGATTTACGCGGTATCGAAATAGCACAAGAGGGCAAGATATTTTTGTCTTTTCCTACGATTGATTTTGCTGAATTTCAACAAGTTATGGCGAAACTCCGTAGAGTTGATGGTATCAAAGATGTAAAAACGACACTCTTTATGCCCATCGAGCGAGAGCGCAATGAGTTACGTGCTATTATCAGAACAATGCCGGATCCGGTTTTTTCCATTGATATCAAAGGTCGCATAGTATTGATTAATGATGCGGCTAAAAACAGCGTTGACCATGAAGTTGAACTATTACTCAAAGCAGACATTCACGACTGGGTAAAAGGGTTTAGTTTTAGCAAATGGCTCGAAAATAAAGACGCTCTTGCGCAAACGCATAAAGTCAAATACGTCGAACAAGATTATATAGCGGACATTTTACCTGTCACCATCCCCGATGAGGATGAACAACTGATTCTTGCTGGTGGAGTGATTATACTCAAATCCGAGCTCAGATTAGGCCAACAGTTTAAAGCATTTCACCGCCCACCAACGGACAGTTTCGACACCTTTTATGCACAATCTCAGAACATGCGCCGTTTGATCCGAGAGGCCAAATCGATGTCGGATCAAACTAGTCCTTTGTTGATTTTTGGTGAAACAGGGACTGGGAAGGAATTGATTGCAAAAGCTTGTCATGAATCTTCGCAACGCGCTGAAGGACCATTTTTGACGCTAAATTGTGCTGCGTTACCTGATGATGTTGCTGAAACTGAGTTATTTGGCTTTGCTCAAGGTGCTTATGGTGTGAATAAAGCCAAAGCAGGATTATTGGAAGAAGCCAAGGGCGGCACTTTGTTACTGGACGAGGTTGCAGATATGTCTGCACAGTTACAAGGTAAGCTATTGAGAGTTATTGAAGACGGCGTTTTTCACCGAGTCGGTGATGATGCACCGGTTAATGTGGATGTCAGAATCATCTGTACGACAGGTAAAGATCTTGGACTGTTGGTTGAGTCAGGTAAGTTCCGTCAAGACTTATACTACCGCTTGAATGTGTTGAGCTTAGTCATGCCGGCTTTGCGTGAGCGCAAACAAGATATCATCCCGTTAGCAGAAGCCTTTATCAAACAACATTGCGTTAAACTCGGTCGCCCTGTCGCGAAGTTGAGTAAATCCAGCGTAGATTATTTAACTTCTTACCCTTGGCCAGGTAACGTCAGACAGTTGCAAAATGCGATTCAACGCGCATTGACTATTTTGGATGGTAATGAGATTTCAAAACAACATATTCATTTGCCATCTTGTGCCACGACAGTCAGTTATATCGATGAAAGTTTTGATGGCACTCTTGATGAAGAAATCAAAAAATTTGAACGAGATTTGTTGCGTAAGCTCTATCCATCATATCCCTCTACGCGGCAGCTCGCTCGTAAATTAGGGCTGTCCCATACTGCGATTGCGAACAAGTTACGAGAATACGGGATCAATAAAGCCACGATTAAACTATAACTTTAGCCTCGCTAAGGAGCTAATCTCATGCCATACTCAGATAAAGAAAGAAACGGAGATTTGGTCATGAATTTACAATTACATGGGTATTGGCGTTCCTCTGCCAGTTATAGAGTTCGTATTGCGCTTAACCTGAAAGAACTGGAATACGAATACGTTCCGGTAAGCCTTATCAATGATGGCGGTGAGCAATATTCAGATGACTATTTGAACCTCAATCCATCGCAAATGGTACCAACTCTGGTGGATTTAGACGCGGATATTCAGCTCAACCAGTCCCTTGCAATCATCGAATATTTGGACGAACGCTTCGATACTGGACTGAAACTGATCCCAACTCATCGCATTGAGCGAGCCAGAGCCAGAGCGTTAGCACAAGACCTAGCTTGTGATGTGCAACCACTGTGTAATTTGCGCGTGCTCAATCAGCTCAAAGACGAGTATGACGCACAACAAGACAAAGTCGTTGCATGGAATCAACATTGGATCCGTTTGGGACTCTCTGTCATGGAGCGAAAACTCAAAAGACGAGCGGGTAAGTTTTGTTTGGGCTTCGATGTCAGTATTGTAGATGTCGTTTTGGTGCCACAAATATACAGCGCATTGCGATTTGACGTTGACGTAGCCAAAGAGTTTCCCTTACTGTATAAGATTTACGAGCACTGCAATGAGCTTGAGCCGTTCATTAAGGCATTGCCAGAACACCAAGTAGATGCGCGTTAACCGCACAGCTACTTTAGGGGGAGTTCTGTAGTATTTTTGACTTGCTTCAGGGCGAACGTTGAACTGAGATGATCGACTAGTGGAAGATGAGTGAGTTTGCTTTTAAGTAAATGCTCATATTCTTCAATACTCTCCACAATGACTTTTAACAAATAGTCTTTTTCACCGCTTGTCGTATGACACTCTACAATCTCATCAATACTCTGTACTGCTGATTCAAATGAGGTGAGTGAATCTCCATCGTGATTCTTCAACGTAACATAAATAAACACAGAAACGCCTAAATTCAGTTTCTTGCTATTGAGTAACGTCACTTTTGCGAGGATTAGCCCTTCGGCTTCCATCTTTTTTACACGACGCCAACAAGGTGTATGAGATAGGCCTACTTTTTGACTTAAGTCAGCCATGGAGATGGTGGCGTCTTTTTGCAGAACGCGGAGAATTTCTCGGTCAAATTTGTCCAGTTTCATATAGGGTCCTGGTTGAGATATTGTTATTGTGATTTTTATAGGATATATATCCTAAAAGATAGTTTGTGACAACTGAATTATTTACTTGTAGGAAAAAAATATCATGTAACTGGCAATATAATTTATTCAACTATTCGGTTAGTATGAAGCAATGACAATCAGTTTTAAGTTCTTATGTATTCGAGTATCGCTTTTGCCAATCATGAACAAGTGAGTATTTTTTATGATGAGGCAACACAGACCAAAGCCATTATTGCTATTCATGACACGACATTAGGGCCAGCCCTCGGCGGTTGTCGGATGTTTCCTTATGCGTCTGAACAAGACGCATTAGATGATGTATTGCGTCTTGCAGAAGGCATGAGCTACAAAGCAGCGCTTGCAAATCTACCACAAGGTGGTGGAAAATCCGTCATCATTGGCGATCCACGCCAAGATAAATCGATCGAAATGATGCTTGCGATGGGACGGTTTGTTGATTCTTGTGGTGGACGTTATATCGTGGCTGAGGATTCTGGCATTAGTGTCAGTGACGTCAGAACCATGGCGACAGTGACTGAATACGCTGGTGGGTATTCAGCGCATCATCGATATGATGGGGCTGAGCATGACGGCAATCCAGCACCAGCAACCGCGTACGGCGTATTTGTCGGTATTCAGGCGGCTGTTCGCTACAAACTCAATTCAGATTTGACTGGTTTAACAATCGCGATCCAAGGTGCAGGACAAGTTGGGCGCAGACTTGCGCAACATTGTCTCGATGCAGGCGCGCGAGTATTAATCGCTGATGTCTATGCACCCAGTCTTGAAGCTCTAGCTGAACACCCCGAAGTTACTCTGTGTGATGTGCATAGCATTCATGCACAAAAATGCGATGTATTTGCCCCATGTGCCTTAGGTGGTGCAATTAATGCCAACACGATAGATGATATCGGGGCAAAGATTATTGCCGGCGCGGCGAATAACCAGCTTGCAGCTTCAGAACTTGGTGATGTGTTGCAACGAAAGGGTATTTTGTATGCGCCAGATTTTGTCATCAATGCTGGTGGCATCATTGATATCCACCACCAGGCTTTACATAGTCCGGCTGGTAACATTAAGGCGCATCTAGAGCAGATTGGTAACACATTGAACGACATCTTTGCAGAGTCAGACACTACAGGACTGGCGACATCCGGTGTTGCATTGAACATGGCAAAGCGCAAAATTGCAGCAGGTAAGCGATAGAAACTAAAACAGTTTTTGCAAATGATTCGAATTATCTGCATAATACTGGCTTCTGCGATGGCTCCTTGGTCCTCTCGCAATACTATTTTGTGAATCTGGTCAGGCCCGGAAGGGAGCAGCCACAGCAAAAGACGTATGTGCGCGGATGTGGCTGAGGGGCTGTCACCAAATCTTTACATACTTTCTTACTTATCCGACCAGTCGAACTTAATCATTTAACCTTAAGGTTTGTTCTGCCAACTTATTTTTGACATGACGTTCAAAAAAATGTCACAAAATACTTTGAACTTTTTGAAAAAGACGTAAACAGACTGTTGACCCTAGCCTATAATCTTGGTTAATATCCATGTTAGGGGTAAAAATGCCTCTGAGAATATATTCTCTATAAATCATAATAATAGTTCGTTATTAATCACATTGATAATGTTCTAGGGAGACAATACATGTTTACAAACTCAAAAGTAGCTAAGTCTATTCGTCTAGCTATTGCGTTTGGTGCAGCTTCGACTATGGCATTTTCTAATGCCGCACTAGCGCAAGAAGAAAATGAAGAAGCAGCCGAGCCTGTTGAAAAAATTCAGGTGACTGGTTCGCGTATCAAACGTGCTGATTTAGAAGGTGCGTTACCCGTTACTGTTATTGACCGTGAAGCGATTGACTTCTCAGGTCAAACGTCTGTCGCAGACTTATTACGTAACACGTCTTTCAACTCAACTGGTTCATTCCGTCCACAGTCTGGTTCATCTGCACAAGGTGTTTCTCAGATTAACTTACGTGGTCTTGGTGCGAGTCGCTCTCTAGTATTGGTTGATGGTCGTCGTTTAGCACGTTCACCATCTACTGGTTCTTCACAAGATTTGAATGGTATTCCTGCAGCAGCAGTTGAGCGTATTGAAATCCTAACTGACGGTGCATCAGCGGTATATGGTTCTGACGCAATCGGTGGTGTTGTAAACATCATCACTCGTAAAGACTTCAACGGTGTGGAGTTACGTTTAGGTGCTGCAGAAATTGAACATGAAGGCGGTGACCGTGAAGAAGGTTCTTTGATCTTCGGTGCATCTTCAGACAAAGGTTCGATGCTTGGTGGTATCTCATGGAACAGTCGTGATATCGTATTTGCGCGTGACTTCCCATGGTACAGCCCAGGCGGTTCATTCTACTCACAGAACTTCCGAGATTATAATCGTTCGGACGCTTCATGGACCAGCTTAGGTCCGAACGCATGTGACCAGGGTGAGTTCTACACAATTCCTTACGGTCCAGCAATTCCAAACTCAGACGGCGACTCAGTACGTTGCGGATTTAACTTCGCATCAGTATCAGCAGACGAAGCTTCTACAGGAAACGTTGGTTTCTTCATGAATAGCCGTTATGAAATCAATGACGATTGGTCTGTTTATGCAAATATGAATATGACTAAATCTAAGTCTTTTGGTCGTTATGCTCCATCATTGGCAATGGCATATGTTGGTCCAACTTCACCCAACAACCCAACTAATCCAGATTCGCCTTACTACGATCCTGCATTCAACCACTCGCTTTACAATCCTGCAGCAGACCCCACTGTTGGTTCTGATGGTGTGTACGTATTACACAGATTTGCTGGACTCGGTAATCGTGACAATGACGTCGACAACTATTTACAAGATATTTTGTTCGGTTTTGAAGGGGATATCGATGGTGTTTTAGTTGATTTTGGTGTTCGTAGAAATAAATCACGTACGTATGACATCGGTCGAAACTATGTTGTTATTCCTATTGCTGAACAATATATGGATCAAGGTGATTACCTGATGGGTGATGTTGATCGAAACCCAGCTGATGTATTGAATTCAATGAAAGCTACCATCTCTCGTATTGGTGATTATAATCAAGACGAAGTATACGGTACTGTTCAATTTGATTTGTTTGATATGGATGGCGGCACTGCTGTGGCTATTGTTGGTGGTGAGTGGCGTGACATTCTTTTCAACGACCAATACGATTCACTTTCAGAAGGTGGCGTAATTGGTGGTTCTGCTGGTAACTCTGCAGGTGGTGCGCGTCAAGCATCAGCCGTATTTGTTGAAGCAGTATTTCCTGTACAAGATGACTTAGAGGTAACTGCAGCTTTACGTCGTGACCGCTACTCTGACTATGGTTCTGATACATCACCAAAAGTTTCTGTACGATATAACCCAACTGATGAGCTAGTACTTCGTGCATCTTATGGTGAAGGTTTCCGTGCTCCGACGTTGGATATTTTGACTCAGAAAGAATCATTTTCTGCTGACTCTGTCCGAGACGAACAACACTGTCTTGCAGTCGGGCTAGCGGCTGATTGTTCTGATCAGATCAATGCATTCGTTATTGCAAACCCATTCTTGGAATCTGAGACTTCTAAGCAATATGCGTTTGGTGTTGCCTATGAACCAGCTGAATGGTTGGATTTCTCTTTAGATTATTTCAATATTAAGATTGACAATCGTATCAAGTCATTCTCATCTGGTGAATTGATTAATCTACAAAACGCAGGCCGTGCATTACCATCAGGTATGTCCGTAGAGCGAAATCAATTTGGTGAAATTGAGAGAGTTGTTCGTGGTTTTGGTAACCAAGGTACTCTTGAAACTTCAGGTCTTGATTTGAACTTGAACACTCGATTTGATTTAAATGAGTTTGGTGCGTTACGTCAAAACCTAACGTTCTCTTACACAAGCAAATACGATGTTGATGGTGTGGATCAAATGCAATTTGATGCATTCCCAGAATATCGTGGTGTACTTGCCAATGTATACTCAATTGGTGACTTCGATGTTGCTTGGAACGTAAACGTTATCGGTGATACTACTAATCCATCAGGTGACCCAGTTCCACATTGGATTACTAACGACGTTCAAGTTACCTACAATGCTAATTGGAATGGTAAGGTAACTGTTGGTGTTCGTAACCTATCTGGCAAAGAACCAATCTTAGGTACGGATCCAAATGGTTCACGTGATTATAACTTCAACTTATACGACGGTTATGGCCGCACTGTATACGCACGTTATACTCAATCATTCTAAGCATTTAGCTTAAAATTAGAAAGCGGGCCCTGTGTCCGCTTTTTTGTTTATGGAGATACTCTATGCGGTCTAAGCAATCTGAACAACAGGCATGGAATGCATACTGGCAACAACATAAAACCAGTAACAGCTTTGGTTGTGACTACACCGAAAATGAAGGGCCTTATGGCGTTGTGAATCGTCATTGGCTAGAGTGTTTTGATACTTTTGACAGCTCAGAAACCGTGTGCGACCTCGGTGCTGGAAATGGTGCACTGGCAAAATTGTTTATCGATTCAAGAAAACAACTAAATTGCAAAAAATGGTTTTCTACCGATCTTGCATTAACTCGTCTTGATTTTACCCATCAAAAAGTTGAAGCTAGACGAATGAATGCTGAACAAATGGAATTAATTGATCAGAGTATCGACGTATTCGTGAGTATGTTTGGGATTGAATATGCTGATTTGGATAAAGTTTTTGCTGAAATTAATCGATGTTTGTCACCAACCGGACGTTACCAGTTTTTATTACATCATCAAGATAGCGTTATAACACAGCAGTCTAGAGTCACTGTAAATGTGGGTCAAAGAATTCTCGATAATGCATTTTGGCAAACGTTATCGAACTTAAACATACATTCTTTTACTGAACTCAAACATCTATTACTTCAACAACTTAATATTCAAATGCAACAAGCAAGTGTTGACGAGCAGGACGATGTAAAGATTATCGGTCACAGCATTTTCAGTTTAGTACAGTCTTCACAATCTACTCATCAAGTTATAATCGGACTGACAGAGCTTGTTGAGCAAATAAAACAGCAAAACAGTCGTCTAATTGCTCAGATCATTGCAGCTGACCAAACTGAACAATTAACTCAGTTACTTGAAAAATCATCACTTTCTTGCTACAAATTAACCATACTGACATACAATAAAGCAATATTAGGTTGGTCAGTGATTGGAAAAAAATAACACAGAATTTAAGGAACCATTATGCGCAAACTATTGCTCGTGTTCGTCACAGTTATGTTGACGAGCACATTTGTATTTGCAAAATCACCGGCAGATATCCCACTTGAAGCTTTCTTTAAAGATGCCCAATTTACCAATATGGAAATTTCACCTGATGGGAAACACCTAGCAGTAATTTACGACACTGGTAATTCAAATACCTTAGCCATAATGGATACTGGACTCACTGAAATCAAAGCTAAGATCAACTTTGGCGAATTCATGCGAATCGACGGTAACATTATGTGGCCTCGCAACGATCGCTTCATTTTGTCCTATTCAAAGTTTGTCGGATACCTCGATACAAAGGGTTCGAACCCAATTTACGTTGCCTATGATTTGGATGGCAAAAATGGCCGTCAATTAACGGTGCCACAACGTACTTGGTATCGTATTATAAGTATGTTGCCCTCTGATCCAACTAAAATTTTGGTGACGAAGTCTCACTGGGCTGATCAGGGACAGACAAAGTTATGGACAATCGACGTTGATCGCGGTAAAGAAAGTTATATTGGTGGCGAGCCGCGAGGGGCACAATCCATTATTGCCGATTCGAATGGTATACCACGTTTTGCTACCGCTTATGAAGAAGAGGAAGACGATGCGATTGGTAAAGGTAAGATCACGTTTTTTGTTAAACAAACACCAACGAGCGAATGGCGAAAAGTGTCTTTACCAGATTTGTATCAACAAGGTACCCGCATTAGCTTATTAGGTTTTAACGCAGACAATACCATTGCTTATGTTTCTTCAGATATCAAAACCAAAGTACCGAGTATTTATGCTGTAGATCTTGCGACGCTCAAATCTACTCTAATACATGAAGAAACGGTCGCAGATATTGGTGGACGAGGTGAGTTATACAACGGCGCACTTGAGACAGTCGCGTTCTCACGTGATTATAACCGAATGGTTTTTTTATCAGAAGACAGTGAGATGAAAACCATTATGACTCAGCTCTATGCGACATTTGGCATTGATGATACGTCGTCAAATATGCGCATCACCTCGTTTACTGAGGACGGCAATCAGCTCGTTTTCAATATATCTTCAGATCGAGACCCAGGCGTGTTTTATTTATTCAATCGCGGTTTGGATGGGTCAAGCCCAAGCATTCGTGAACTGGCTGTTGCCAAGCGTGAAATCGATCCGAATCTGATGGCACCGATGACACCTATCAAGTTCACATCACGTGATGGCATCGAGCTACGTGGCTATAAGGTGATTCCAATTACGGGTGAGGCACCTTATCCAATGGTACAGATTATTCATGGCGGTCCACATGGCCCTCGTGATTATTGGGGTTGGAACCGCGAAGCTCAGTTTTTAGCTTCTCGTGGTTATGCGGTCGTTATGGTTAACTTCCGTGGCTCAGGTGGTTATGGTGATGCGTTCGAGCGTTCTGGCTATCAAGAATGGGGTGGCAAGATGATCAACGATATGACCGATGCCACCATGTGGATGGTCGAAAAAGGTTATGCCGATAAAGACCGCTTATGCGTCTACGGCGGCTCTTACGGTGGTTATGGCACGTTACAGTCACTTGTTCGTGAACCAGATTTGTATAAATGTGGCATTGGCTACGTGGGCGTTTATGACTTATTTGAAATGAAAAAAGCAGGTGATATTCCAAAGCGCGAATCGGGTCGCAAGTTTTTAGACCAGGTTTTAGGTACAGATGAAAAGCGTATGCGAGAGTTTTCACCAGCGCTAAATGTTGAAAAAATCAAAGCGGAGCTATTTATTGCACATGGTAGTGATGATGTTCGCGTGCCTATGGAACAGTACGAATCTCTTTCGGAAAATTTGAAGCGCATTGGTAAACCCTATATTTCAATGATTCGTGATGAAGGTCATGGGTATCAAAAAGATAAAAATAAGTATGATTTTTATTCGCAAATGGAGCGTTTTTTAGCTGAACACATTGGTGAATAACTTAATTGATTAAGAACCCCGCTATTCCTCAAGCTAGCAAGACATTTGTCAAGTAATTTATTTTGTTTGTAAATGAATTGTTAGCTTGAATTTCAACTCTCTATATGTGATTATACTTAAGTTATGGGTGTAACTTATGCCCGTTATTCATACAAACATATAAAAAAGTTTAACTAGCTACTTCATGCAACTTTTTCTGTTGCGTTTTAGTAAAATTAACATTAAACAATTGGTTGGGAATTATGTCCAAGATGAGCAAGAGAACTCTTATTGCATCTACCGTAATCGGCGTATTCGCTATGGGTAGCACTGCTGTCTCTGCAGATCCACTTGAAAACTTGCACAAAGAAAATGCAAAAACTCATGCGGCTGCAAAAAAATCTCAAGAAAAAATCAACTCGTTATTTGAACAAGCTCAGGATTTGCTTGTTGAGTATCGCGCAGTAGTTGACGAAACTGAAAACTTGAAAGTTTATAACGATTATGTTGCAAGCCTAGTTGCAGACCAGGAGCGCAACATTGCATCATTACAATCGCAAATTGATTCGATTGAAGAAACTAAGCAGAACATCGTTCCATTGATGTTCCGCATGATTGATGCGCTTGAAAACTTTGTTAACTTGGACATTCCGATCAATCTTGATGAGCGTCTTGCTCGCATCGATCGTTTACGTGAAGTAATGACCAATTCTAACGTGACCGTTTCAGAACAATTCCGTCAAGTACTAGAAGCGTATCAAATCGAGAACGAATACGGTGCCAAAATCGCATCTTATCAAGGTGATATTGAAGTGGCTGGCACGAATGTAAAAGTTGATTTCTTCAATCTTGGCCGAACGGCTCTGTTAGCACTTTCTCTTGATCAGAAAAACGCTTGGGTTTGGAATAATGAATCACGCGAGTGGGAAACTTTGGGTGATGAGTATTTATCATCTGTGGTAACGGCTGTACGTATGGCCAATAACCTCGTCCCGGCTGACCTCATTAAACTGCCAATTCGCGCAGCATCTAAAGCGGAGTAATGATAATGAGAACAATAATTAAATCACTAATTACCGTTGCGTCTGTTGCTGCATTGTCGTTTGGCGCTCAAGCACAACAAGCACAAACACTTGAACAATTACTCGAGCAAGTAAAACAAAACCGCGTGTCAGAAGCCCGTCAAAACACTGCACGCGAAAAAGAATTTTTATCAGCACGTGCTGATAAACAAGCTCTGTTAAACAAAGCTCAACGTGAGTTGAAAGCTGAACAGGACCGTGGTGATCGCTTAGCTAAGCGCTTTGCTGACAATGAAACGACCCTAGCAGAAAAAGCCGTTGAGCTAGACCAAGCTGTCGGTACTCTTGGCGAAATGTTTGGTGTAGTTCGTCAAGCGTCTTCTGAAGCGTTTGGTCGTATTTCTACCTCAATCGTATCTGCTCAGTATCCAGGTCGTGATACATTCCTAGCGCGTATGGCTGAAGAATCGAAAGGACTTCCAAACATTCGTGAACTAGAAGACCTTTGGTTTGCACTCCAAACCGAAATGACTGAGTCTGGCCGCGTAGTTAAATTCAATGCTGACGTAGTCAGTCTAGATGGTGGTGTACAGCAACAAGAAGTCGTTCGTGTTGGTACGTTTAACTTAATTGGTGAGCAAGGCTACTTGGTCTATGACGATGTAAATAACCAAATCATTCCATTAGGTCGTCAACCAGACGGTCACGTAGTTTCTTCTGCTACTGACTTGCGCGAAGCCACTTCAGGTTTGATTCCAACGTTTGTTGACCCAGCGCGTGGGCAAATCCTAGGCCTATTAAAAGAAAAAGCAACTTTATCAGAGCGCTATCACGCGGGTGGTATCGTTGGTTACATCATTACTGCAATGTTAGCGGTTGGTCTTTTGATTGCGGTTTACAAGCTAGTGACTTTATTCTTGATTGGTAACAAGATGAAAGCTCAGTTGAAAAACATCAACAATCCTTCAGATGCTAATCCTCTAGGTCGTATTTTGAATGTGTATGCTCAGAACAAAAACACGGACGCTGAGAACTTAGAATTGAAGTTGGATGAAGCTATCTTAAAAGAATTGCCAAGCATTGAGGCCGGTATCAATATCATTAAGATCTTCGCGGCAATTGCGCCTCTGCTTGGTCTTCTCGGTACAGTACTAGGTATGATCGCGACTTTCCAACAAATTACATTGTTTGGTACTGGCGACCCTCGTATTATGGCCGGCTCAATTTCAATGGCACTTGTTACTACTGCTCAAGGTATTATTGCAGCATTACCATTGATTCTTGCTCACAGTATCGTTGCAGCTCGCTCTAAGTCGATTGTTCATATCTTAGATGAACAAACTGCAGGTATCGTTGCAGCTCACACAGAGTCGGAGAAAGCATAATATGTTATACCTGATTGGATTATGGGAATCGGTCAGGGACTTTATCGCTACCGGCGGTGACGTTTTGTATTTCGTTGCTGCCGCGCTCTTCCTCATGTGGGTTTTAATGATAGAGCGTTATTGGTATTTGACATCGGTATTCCCGAAGGTGAAGCAACAAATCATCGACGATTGGAATGCCCGTGCAGATACGACCTCATGGTATGCGCATAGAATCCGTGACGCATGGATTTCACAAGCATCAGATGCACTGAATGCGCGAATGTTAATTATTCGTACATTGGTGGCCATGTGTCCGCTCATTGGTCTTCTCGGAACAGTTACAGGTATGATTACTGTTTTCGAAACCATGGCGACACAGGGTACTGGTAATGCACGATTGATGGCCGCAGGTATTTCCATGGCAACTATTCCGACCATGGCTGGTATGGTTGCTGCACTGTCAGGGTTATTCGTCAGCTCTCGCTTAGAATCAAAAGCGAAGTATGCACGCGAATCGCTCATTGACAGCCTGCCTCATCATTAAGAGAGGACATTATGAGTCGTAAACAAAGAGTTGAAGAAGAAGATGCAGCGATCGATATGACACCGATGCTAGACATTGTGTTCATCATGCTGATTTTCTTCATCGTCACCACTGTATTCGTCAAAGAAGCGGGTATCGAGGTGAACAAACCGGAAGCTAGCGAAGCATTTCGTCCTAAAAACGCCAATATTTTTATTGCGGTGACTGAAGACGGTGATGTTTGGCTAGACAAGCGCCAAGTTGATCCTGATTCAATTCGCGCAAACGTAGAACGCCTATTAACAGAGCAGCCGACTGATTACGTCATCATACAAGCTGATGTGAAGGCGAAACACGGTTTGGTGGTTAAGATAATGGACCAAGTAAAAGACGCAGGGATTGATAAAATTTCTGTCGCATCGAGGAGTTAATTAGTATGGTTAGATTAATACTTTCTATATTACTTGGCGCTGTCGTTGCATTTACTTTGTTTGTTGTTATGGCAAAGTTAATCGAAAACACCAATCGCCCAGCGGAAGAGGTTCCACCTACGCCGGTGATTGATATTGTCATGGACGATGTGGAAGAGGATACCAATACGCGTAATCGTGTACCACCTCCGCCACCGCCACCACCTCAGCAACCGCCCAAGATGCAGCCAACTGAGCCTGAAGAAATTGAACCTGATGCCAATGGTTTCAGTTTGAATGTACCAGGTATTGATACCGGCGGCATGAATGTAAGTTTAGGTGGTGTTGGAGCAATGCGTCGTGATGGTGAAGCGACTCCGATCGTACGTATTGAGCCAAAATATCCAGTACAGGCTGCTCGTGATGGCAAAGAAGGATGGGTTCGCTTATCTTTTACCATCAATGAAGTAGGTGGTGTTGAAGATGTTGACGTGATTGAAGCCGATCCAAAGCGTATTTTTGACCGTGAGGCGAAACGCGCTTTGCGCAAGTGGAAATACAAACCTAAGATTGTTGATGGCAAGCCGGTTAAACAACCAGGTATGCGTGTTCAGTTAGACTTTACATTGGATAAATCATGATGCAGAAACTATTAAAATTTTCAGTAGTTGCAGCCACTATGAGCCTTTCAATGGGGGTGTCTTCATTCGCGCTTGCGCAAGAAGATAAAGCTGCTAGTCCACCGCCACCTCCAGCGCTTCCAGTAGAGTGTCCAGGCTACAAGCCTGGTACTACGCAAATTGTTGGTGAGCGCGCGGGTAAACGCGTAGCCAGAGCTTTTGAAGCTTACAACAATGATTTAATTGATGAAGCTTTAGAAATTCTTATTGAGATTGATCCTTCTGATTCATTTGATGCTGCTTATGTAAACCGTTTTATCGGTAACATCATGGCAACCATTGATGGTCGTGGTCAAGAATCAAAGGGCTATTTGGTAAAAGCAGTTCAACAAAAAGAACTAAACGATTCTGAACATGCTGGTACCTTGCGCTTACTAGGCGACTTGTCTTTGCAAGAAAAAGACTATCAAGACGCGATCAACTGGTACAATAAATGGATGGATTTTACGTGTAAACAAGATCCAGACATTTATACTCGAATTGCTCAGGCTTACTACGAGCTTAAACAACTCGATAAAATCATTGCACCAGCAGATAAAGCCATTGCCTTATATAAAGAGCCTAACAAAAACCCGTATGTGTTGAAGTTGACCTCTTATTACGAGCGCAAGTTATATCCTGATACAGTTAAAGTGGCAGAGGAGTTAGTTCGCCAATTTCCTGATAACAAACAATGGTGGTCACAGCTTGGTTTCTTCTATATGTTAGTGGAAGATTACAAGCGTGCCTTATCAACGTTTGAAATGGCTTATGCACAAGGGTACTTAACTAAAGTTTCAGAAATCAAAGCTTTGGCTCAATTATATTCAACTAGTGATATTCCGCACAAAGCGGCTCTAATCCTTGAGAAGTATATCGAGTCAGGTTTAATTGAAAAGACTGAAACGAACTACTCACAGTTGGCTAATGCGTTCCATTCAGCTAAGTATCATGCGACGGCTGCAAAATACTACGGTATTGCTGCAGCAATCAACAATGATGCTGATTTGTGGCGCAAGCAAGGTGTTCTGTTGCTAGCTGCTGAAGATTACAAGGGCGCTGTTGTTGCTCTAGAAAAATCATTAGAAGCGGGCCCTGAAGATGAAGGCCGTGTGCAATTTGCGTTGATGGAAGCTAACTTCTATCAAAACAAGTTCCGCACAGCATATAAGCATGCGCTTGAAGCGAAGAAATTCCCTTCAGTTCGTCGTAATGCTAATGCATGGTCACCATACATCAAAGATAAAGCAAAGAATCGAGGTATTAAGATTTAATATCTGATTTCCTAAGTTAGTAAAAAGCTGGTCTCATTGAGTCCAGCTTTTTTTTATATTTCTGATTTGATTCGTTTAACAAGTTCAGCCTTGCCATGGCAACCTATTTTTTGGTAACGCTGCTCTGTTGTTAGATCCTGATTGTCATACCAAGTTGATAATGTCTTACTTTTAATACCACCCATTAAATGTAAGCCCATCAATGCGTAATCGGCGTTATCAAAATGCCTTTTGCCCATTTTGAAGTCGTCCAGCATAGCCATGAGAACGTCTTTGTGTTTGCCAAGCCTAGCCAACAGTTTGCTACCCAGAGTTTTAGAATTCGCCCACTGTCCTTGCAGTGCAATGAGCGCATCTAGATCATGAAGCAGTTGTTGATCGTGCCTATGCATGACCATGACATTTTGCATGCCCGAAGCGGTATTAGCTTGCCTACCATATCGTATGACTGCAAAGCCATTACGTTGCCAAAAATGTTGAGTGTGTTTTTGTAAAGAAAAAGAGCTGGTCACTTTAATGTTATCTTTGCGAGCACGGTTTAACAAATCTTGTACCAATTGTGAACCAATACCTTGTCTTCGTTTATCATGTGTTACTGCGATACGATTGATGCGCCAATGGGTCTGTTCGAGTATGCCTTGGGCTCGGTAAGTGTGCGCAAGTAGTTGTAGTCCCAGATGTCCTTGCACTCGTCTTGTGCCAGACATGATCCGCTCTTTAAGTGCATCACTTTCTGCCACAAGGTTTTCTTCAAAATATAGTAAAACGCCATTAATCCGTGATTTTTCAACATGCACGAGACAATGAGTATTCGGACAATCAAACAATCGTTGTAAATCATCTGGACGTGTTTGGTAGTGGGCTTCACTTAATAGTGAATAACAGGAAAGTAATACATCAGAGTCCTTTTTTATCTGATGAATGCCATCATTAAGTGAGACAGTGTTTTGGGTTTCTAGCGCTAAGGCTGATTCAATTGGACAGGGGATTTGAAAACGAAATGCAGTTGTTAGCTGAATAAGATGATAAGAGGATAATTGATCTACAAATATTCTTTTAAATCCTTGGCCAGTTCCTTCATAGCCATGTGTTGTTGTACTGTACACTTTTGCACCTTGTAGTGCTTGTATTTTTTTAAGTACTAAAAGACTGAAAGATGCTGCTTCATCTACTAGAATTACATCCCATAGATTGTGTATCAGCGAATTATCTGGAGAAGTAAGCGCAAGCTCTCCAGTGGCGATAGATGTGCACCTATTTCTTGGAATAGTTTGTTTGGCAAAGTGCTCAAGCGTCGTTTTGAGAACGTCAATGTTATTGTGATGTTGTTGTATACATAGCACCTTATTTCCAGAGTGTAAAAGCTGAAATGCGAGTCGAGCAAGCAAATGAGACTTGCCTCGTCCTCGTTGTGCCATGACCACTACATTTTTGTCCTTTTCGTTAGAGCATTCTAGATGGTCGACAATAGATTGCAGTGCGCTAGTTTGTTCTTGTATTGCAATATTAATTTGTTCTAAAAATTGTTTATTACTATGTACTTCTGCGACGTTATCCGACTTCGAAACATCAATGTCATAATTTGGAAAAATAGACGCTATGTGCTGTTTGAGACAGTCCCACAACGATGAACAAACCAGTGATTGATTAAGTGGATAACTCAGAGAAATGCCTGTGTATGTTGTATTCGGTTCAATAATACATAATTTGCCATGTGCTTTAACGGTACCGCTAACCGCTAGAAGGGACTGAAATCGAAAACCAGAAACACCTGTCATATCAAAAATAACAAGATCAAACTCTTGTCCAAGCGCTTGCGTGTAATGCTTAGGAGAAAGGGAGGTCGTACAATATGCAGCCAAATCCTGATGGTCACCAAGGTAAAAAACACACGCCGAATGATGACCCCTTGTTTGAAGATGTACATATTCACGGATCTTTGAATAATCCGAAAAAATAATAATTTGTCTAGACACGCGCTTTTCTTTATTCTGTTCAGTATGCAAATATATCAAAGCCATTGTGGATTTTCGAGCCAATAGTCATTGCCGTTACATGAATAAAACCAATAGCTCAAGTAGAACACTAAAAAAGCTTCGCTTAGCCCGCAATATTAGTATTGCCATACTGTATGTATTTTTATGTTTTGTTGTGATTCGTAATGAAATCTTGCATATTGAATCTCAGCTAGATGTTGAACAAAAACATTTTGTGAATCAAGTTGAGACGTTTGAAACGTCAATCATTCAAGTTATTGATAGTTTTTCGGCATTTATTGCTCAGACACCGTCCCCAAGTTCACTCCAAAAACACGATTTTGCCAATCGTTTAATCACAACATATCCATATATTTATATGATTGGGCAAATTGAAACACTTGACGAGTCCAGAATAGCGTCAATGTTATCGCCAACATTTCAATTAAAACAGATAACGGTTTCAGATAATGGCAAACTGTTATTAAAGCCAAAGCACCCAGATGAATTAAATTACGTGATTACTTGGGTGCACCCTGATGTAAGCCCAGTCAACAGTGTTATAGGGCTTGATGTCTCAAACGTTCAAAAATTACAGCCTTTATTTGCATCAGCACGCAACTATAAGCAGACACAAATAGGAGAGCCAATAACCCGAGATACATTAACCATGGAAACATTTGAAATGATCCAGGGGGGGTATGCTTTCTCGATTAACCAAGTTTCAAAGTATGTATCTAACACCGATGATATAGATAATGCTTTGTTGTCAACAATATTGTTTGAACACAAAATGCTTGTTTCGCATTTGCAGGAGTTCTTGCCAAATATCAACATGCAAGTCACGATTGATTACTTGGATCAGGCACTTGTGTATGGCAGTCCTGAGATTGTTGATAACTCCATAATGACGATTCAAAAACGGTTTGATGTTTCCCTGTTTGATTCAAAATTAAACATTGTGCTTGAACAATCAATACAGTATGAAGCCCTAAATTTAGAGCTCATTGGCCTTATGACGGTTTATTTGATCTTAAATCTTATTGTATTTGAAAAGTTACATAACAATGTGGTTAGAAAACACAGTTATTTGCAAACGGTGAACTCAAAGCTTCGCGAAAACATCAAAAACCGCTCGGATTTATTTGGTTTCATAGCACATGAACTTAAAACACCTCTGACCCTCATCTCATCGCCGACTCAGCAGCTTTTATCAGATGACAGTGTCGATCCTGATATACGTGAAAATTTACAGGTTATTCAGCGCAACACGCAGCGTATTCAAAGTATCATCGATCGGATTTTGACTATTAAACAGTTTCAGTCTAGAGATTTGGCCCCCGAGAAAATCAATATGGTCAAAGAGTTAAATGCCATTATTGCTCGTTATAGGCCTTTACTGGATAGAAAAAACTTAGATTTTGTACTGCAAGGTAATCAGTATGACTTGATTTCTTTAGTAGAAGATTTAGCCTCATATCAAATTGTGTTGGAAAACCTATTCAGTAACGCCGCGAAATATACCACCGCGAATGGTATTGTGATCGTTGATTGGTATTGTCACGACGGTTTTTTCCAAATCGATGTGCGAAATTCTTGTCCATTGATGAATGATGAAGAGCGCAGTAAGTTGTTTACTAAATACGTTCGTTCACATGATAGCGAGCAAGAAGGTGTTGGTCTTGGTCTGGGCTTAGTCAGAGAAATTTGTGAGAAAAATCAATGGATATTAAATTGTAAAAGCATCATTATCGAAAACGAGCCATTTATAGAATTTAATATTTCGATTCCTATGCGTTAAACCACCCACTTTCTTTTTTAAGATAGCTTGAATTCTGATGTATTCATTGCTATCTTCCTGCCTGCCAAGGGGTGCTTTACCTGAATGTTAGTGTTCAGGCTAAGGCTGAGATCACATGAAACCCTTACACCTGATCCGGATAATGCCGGCGTAGGAATTGGTTGAGACCTATCTAATTTAACCTTCCGAAACCGGATCCGTTTGTTATTAATACATTTAACATAATGAGATCCAATAATGAAAAACACCTTTTTATCTTTAGCCCTCATATCTGCTATTGCCAGTCATGCTCTGGTGTTTGCTACCGAGGACAATTTGGTTGAAAAAATCGAAACCATCACCGTAAATGGCGACTTCTCTGCATTAGCTTTGTCAGAACTATCTCAGAGCGCATCCGTGATTGATGCATCGACTTTACAGACGCGACAGGCTTTTCACAGTGAAGATATCTTGTCCGGTATTGCCAATGTTAATTTGAGCTCTGGCGCCTCACGGGCTCGTTTTATTCAAATTCGAGGCATTGGTGAACGCAGTCAATTTGCTGAGCCGATTAATCCATCCGTTGGAATGATGCTGGACGGTCTTGATATAAGTGGTTTGGGCGCGTTAGCTACGATATTTGACGTAGCGCAGGTTGAGGTTTTACGTGGGCCTCAGGCAACCGCTCATGGTGCTAATGGCCTTGCTGGCGTGGTAAATTTCGTGTCGATTGCCCCATCTGCAGAGCCACAAGGTTATGTCCGTTTAGGCTTGGCTCAAGACGATACATTATTGGTTGCGGCAGCATATTCGCAAGGGTTATCTGAATCTCTGAATGCTCGAGTTGCGTTTCAGCAATATCAAAGTAATGGCTTTGTCAAAAACGCCTATTTACAGCGCGATGATACTGATGACATCAAAGAAACTAATGCCCGTCTAGCCTTTCACTACCAATCCTCAACACAGCAAGCATTCACTCTGAATCTGTTTCACGGTTACGTCAATAATGGCTATGACGCCTTTTCATTGGATAACGATAATGTTTCTCGAGCTGATGAACCAGGGCATGACCGGCTCAAAGGGGAAGGGATTACTTTATCGAGTATGACGGATTTTGATTGGGGAACACTCACACTAAGTGGCGCTGCTCTTTCTTCAAATAGTTTATATAGCTATGATGAGGATTGGACCTATGTTGGCTTTCACCCTTGGGAATACAGTTCAGTTGATGCCTACTATAGAGATCGAGACAATCGTTCCTTGGCGGTGATTGCGCGTTCAGAACAAGATCTGGAACAAGCCCATTGGACCTTGGGGGTTCAATATAAAGCCAGTGATGAAAATTTACTGAGAGAGTATACTTATGCAGACAATGATTTTACGAGTCGCTATGACCCAGAAACAACCGCATTATTCGGTCAATATAACTATCCACTAGCGAACAATTTGTTGGCTGAAGCGGGTGTGCGTCTAGAACGATTCACTGCTGAATACCATGACAATTCTGGTTTTTCCGAACAGCAATCGGAAACGTTGCTCGGGGGTAAAATTGGACTGAGCTATCGTCAACCTGGCTTAACCTATTATGGCAGCATTAGCCGTGGATATAAAGCCGGTGGGTTTAACCCAAGTGAAGCAGTGAGTAACGCGCAAAGAACTTATGATGCGGAATACAACTGGAATTATGAATTGGGTGTCAAGTATCAAACTAAGCAACTATCGTCTCGCTTAGCTATTTTCCAAATGGTACGTAAAAATACACAAATCAGTGATTTTGCGGTGGTTCAAGGCCCAGATAATTCTGTACAATTTATCGATATTATTGATAACGCTGACAATGGCACCAATCGTGGCGTAGAGTTAGAAGTTCGTTGGCAGCCAGACTCTCAGATTGAGTTTGGAGCAGATGTGGGTTATCTGGATGCGTATTTTAACGGTTTTACCCGAGCAGACGGTACGCAAGTTACCAAGCAACAACAAGCGCAATCACCCCGCGGCAGTTTTCATTTTTTTGCTAATTTAGGTTTGTCTGAAACGTGGCAAGGATACCTAGTCGTGGAAGGTAAATCATCTCATCGTTTCAGCGACGGGCATGATGAAATTAATCCAGCTTATGTGTTGACCCATTTAACATTGACCAAAGATGTCGGGCCATACACCATCAGTTTCTGGGGAAAAAATCTCTTTGATACACAATACTACACCAGAGGTTTTGGTGGATTTTCAAATGACCCTAGAGATTACTATGCGCAACCTGAGCCATACTATCAATTCGGTAATGGTCGTCGTTTTGGTGTGAACTTCAACCTGGAATTCTAATGGTAGAATTATTGTCCATCTCTTGGCTCGAAGCCGTCGCAGCATTATTAGGTATACTTTATATTTATGCGGTGAGCCAAGAGTGGCCAATTGCTTGGCCAGCAGCCTTTGTGAGTACGGCACTTTATACCTATGTATTTGGGGATTCTACCTTGTGGTACAGTGCTGGGTTAAATGTGTATTACATGGGTATGGCGGTATATGGTTATTGGCAATGGACATATGGGAACAAAGCACAAATTGGAGACATTTCTAGTCGCTCCTCGCAATGGCATGTTACTTATGTCGTAACGGGGTTGGCGATAGTTTGTACCTTGGTCTTTTGGTCAGAACAGGCTTGGTTGGACTGGGCAACATTAGATGCGTTGATTATGGTATTCTCCGTCATGACGACGGTGTTAGTGGCACACAAATACCTCTCTAATTGGGTGTATTGGATGATAATTAATACTCTAGCCATGCTCCTATATTGGCAATATGCCTTGTGGTTTACCGTTGGTTTGTATTTTGTGTATCTGGTATTTTCAGTTTTTGGATGGCGACAGTGGCGCAAGCGTGCTTAGACATTTTACGTCAAATAACTCACCAGCAACCTGATGCTAAACACATATCGAGTGTTCAGTTAGACGGTACTCATCAAAATTATTGCTATCATTGGGGCGATGAGAAGTTTTTGGTCAAAATACTTCGACCTCATGCTGGAGAGCTTTTTTCGTGGGATTCTCATTGGCGTTTACAATCTTTATTGGCCGTTCATGGAATCGCCCCTAATGTGTATCATTTTGAACAGGATATCTGGGTAGAGCAGTGGATATCTAATGCTAATTGTTCTACTGATGATATTTTAGAAACTGCGCGTGCAATGGCTCGAATGCATCACATACCATTATTTGGGCGTGACGCAAGTTGTGCCAAATGGTACCCAAAATTGAGTGAAAAACTCCCCGAGTGTTGGCAAAACGATCGGGTATTTGGTCACAATGATTTACAAACGACACATATCATTGCTCAGAAAGTGGTTGATTGGGAATATGCTGGGACGACGGAAAGGGCTTATGATATCGCAAATTGTGTTGTCATAAATGGTTGGTCATCCGCGCAGCAGAATGCATTTTTGACGCATTATTGCGCACTAATATCTCCCTTGAACTATGAATTAGCCAGTGCGGTAAATGCCTACATACCCATCGTTCGAGAGATAAATTCACAATGGGTGAGCAAATTTTCTAACCCGACCATTTAAAGCTTTACCTTTAGTTTAACCCTTGTATAATGCACATCCGTTGTAGGGGCGTAGTTCCAATTGGTAGAACAGCGGTCTCCAAAACCGATGGTTGGGGGTTCGAATCCCTCCGCCCCTGCCAACTTTCTTCGAGGTAAACCAAGATGCAAGATAACGAAGAATCCAAAGATTTGTTTCCGACAGGCAAATACTGGTTCTTGTTGTATTGCAAAGGCAAAGAAGAAGAACGTGCAGTTATGCACCTCAACAATCAAGGCGTAGATGCCTTCTATCCTAAAGCTCAAATCGAAAAGATCGTTCGCGGTAAGCGAACTCAAGTCATCGAAGCTTTGTTTCCTAATTACGTTTTTGCAAAACTTGATTATGAACAACACAATTTTACTGCGATCCGTTCCACTCGTGGCGTGATTGGGTTTGTCCGTCGTGGTAAAGAGCCACAGCTGGTACCAGAATTATTGGTGACTCAATTTAAGACATTGCATGATGTGGCTCAGGTTAAAGATAAAAATTTACCTAAGCAGGGCGATATCGTATTGATTAATCATCCACAATACAACAATGTGCGAGCGATTTATCAAGAAGCTAAGGGTGACGCGCGTGCAGTGCTGTTGCTTGAGCTGATCAACAAACCAGTCGAAGTGATTTTCGACAACACAGACTTCAAAAAAGTTGACGCCTAGCTATTCATCAAAGTTTAGCGAGAAAATCCCGTATCAGAGCGTAGCGATGTCGCGGGGTAGTTCACTTAACGTATCGAATAGTCATTTCGCCATTTTCCCAAACCAACATCTCTTTGGGGTGCATTTTAGTCCATGTTTCATTGGTGGTTAAGGGTTCGGTGGCTAAAACGGTCACAACGTCATTAGGCGTGGTTTCTTCGGCAAAGTCAACGGTCACTGCAATATCTTTCAACAAAGCTGGCCCAAATGGTGCGCGACGCGTGATCCAATGTAGATTGTTTGAGCAATGTGACACCAGACTATGACCGTCAGAAAGCATAAAATTACACACGCCACTCGCATGCAGAGTATGTGATAATTCGTATACATAGTCCCATATTACACGAGCATTTTGTGGTTTTTGGTCGCCAAATTTTTCGGCTATACAGCCGAGTAACCAGCAAAAAATGAATTCACTATCCGTTGTTCCCACAGGGGTATAGCGGTTGGATAAAGTCAATTTGTCAAAGATCTCTTCAAGTTGACCATTATGCGCAAATGTCCATGTTTCGCCCCATAGTTCTCGGCTAAATGGATGGGTGTTTTCTAATACTAATGCCCCAACATTAGCTTGACGGATGTGACCAATGACGACATCACTTTTGATGGATTGTTGTTTTAGAAAGGCGGCTACATCGCAATCGGAACCGGCGGTGAGATCGCGAAAGGTTTGTGTGCCTTTGCCACGATAGAAAGTGATCCCCCAGCCATCTTTATGCACATCGGTTCTCCCTGCACGCTCGACTAATCCTGTAAAACTAAAACAAGCATCTGTAGGCACATTCGCCGACATCCCCATTAATTGACACATACATCACCTCAAATACAATGATTGGATATATTACCAAGGAATATTAAAAGATTAACGTTTTAATTTCGACGCCGATATAAAATAATTAATAAAGGATTGTTTTATATTCCAAATCAAGCTTAACATTTAAGCCTTCTAGGAGTATCGTTAACGACACCATACTTTAAAAAATAATAACGAACATGTCTAACACGATCATTTTAACTGGTGGTAGCTCTGGCATCGGTTTGGCCATGGCCAAGCGGTTTGTCAGTGATGGTTATCACGTATGTAATTTGGATATCCAGCCTTCAGCCCTTGGTGATCATTACCCGTGCGATATGCGTAACTTTACTCAAGTACAACAAATCGTGACTGATATTTGTGCTAAACATAGTGTCTACGCATTAGTGACTAACGCAGGGATTCATTTATCAGCCAACATAGAAGATACTGCTGAAGCCACGTTTGATGACTTATTTGCGCTGAATGTCAAAGGGGCTTACGCCGCAGTACAAGCAGTACTCCCCAGTTTAAAAGCGCGTCGTGATGGCGTAATTTTAGCGGTTGCATCGGACCAAGCCGTTGTCGCCAAATCCAATTCATTTGCCTATAACTTATCCAAACACGCTTTAGCCTCGCTGGTTAAAACCACTGCACTTGATTATGCATCTTATAATATCCGAGCCAATGCCCTTTGTCCTGGCACGATTGATACGCCCCTGTACCAAAGTGCCATTGCTAAGTACTGTTCGCATAGTGGCGCCGATGTTGCAGAGGTGCATCGGGAAGAAGCTGCGGAGCAACCCCTAAATCGACTTGGTACCGCAGAGGAAGTGGCCGGGTATGCGGCATTTCTGCTTTCAGACGAGGCGAGCTTTATTACAGGTTCTTTGGCAATGATGGACGGTGGATATACTGTGCGATGAACTTCATCGACCCACATATCCATCTTTGGGATACAGACCAAGGTGATTATCACTGGCTACACAACACGAATAATTTACCTTTGCACGTCAATGATTCAGCGATAACGTGTGAGGCTTATGTGCACGTTGAGGCGGGCTTTGATAATAATCAACCTTGGCGAGAACTGACCTGGCTTGAGTCTGTTGCAACCAAACCAATGCGGGCAGTGGCAACGCTTGATTTGACACTGTCCACTGCTTCATTCGTCGAAAGCTTGCGGCATTACGCAAAACATCCTTTTTGCGTAGGAGGTCGACATATTTTGGACAATGATGCGCTAGATTTATTGCACAACGCTCAAATACTCGACAATCTAGATACATTGGCGCAACATGGATACTTATTTGAGGCGCAATTTGATGTTGCCGATCAAGCGGTGGTTGCGCGAGTGTGTGAACTATTACTAGCGAACCCGGACTGGCAATGGGTCATCAATCATGCGGGCTATCCAGTGTTATCGGCAGTTGATCAAGAGCAGTGGCGCGTTGGAATCCATTGGCTATCTAAAATTCCCTCGTTAATGGTAAAGTGTTCTGGTTTTGAAATGCAAGAGAGAGATTTTGCTTGGGAAGATGCCCTGCGAGTGATTGACCATTGTATTACGAGTTTTGGTGAAAATCGCGTGATGCTGGCAAGTAACTATCCATTATTGACTTGGCGAATGTCTTATAATGAATATTGGGCGTATTTAACTCAGGCCTATGCCGATAGACCTGAGTTGTTTTATGACAATGCACAGCGCACGTATTTTGCCAACACTTAGTTAAGTTGGATTGAGCCTATTTCACTGTCACATGAGGAGAACGTTTCACTACCTCATCATTGAGTTCAATGCCAATCCCAGGTAAATCTGGCACCTTAAATGAGCCATTTTCTGGTTGATAATCTTGAATACACAGCTCGCGGTTCCAGTGCTTAATCGCATAGGTGTGGTGCTCGTGAATCAAGAAATTCGGGATCGCGGCCTCAAGCTGTAACGCCGCTGCCGTTGCCACAGGTCCACCGCACACATGCGCTTGGACGCGAATATCGTAGGTATCAGCGTAATCACAGACTTTTTTCGCTTCAGTAAAGCCACCGCTCAAGCCCACATCGGGTTGCAGTACATCAATACTTTGGTCCTCAAAGTACGGACGCACATCCCAGCGATGATACAATCGTTCACCACCGGCAATCGGGACCGTTAACTTG
Organism: Alteromonas sp. LMIT006; assembly: GCF_024300645.1. NCBI lineage: Bacteria > Pseudomonadati > Pseudomonadota > Gammaproteobacteria > Alteromonadales > Alteromonadaceae > Alteromonas > Alteromonas sp. LMIT006. Next base: position 1,456,508 of record NZ_CP101291.1, read on the forward strand.
TCTGCAACCTTCTTGTGTACCGCAGAGTTGAGGTAATTCACCGGCTCTTCAAACATCATGCAGCCCACTTCTTCAATGACAGCTCCCATTTGAATCGCTGAAGCACAGCCCATTAGCGAGTGCGCTTCAAAGATAATATCGACATCATCACCGACTTCGCTGCGGATTGCTCTTAAACGGTCGCCAAACAGCTTCATTTGCTTAGGTGTAAACAGCTTGGTGCGGTCAAAGCTCGATTCGCCATGTTCATCATACACAATCGGATCTACTTTCACGGCATCATAGCCCTCGTCCATGGCTTTGCGAGCCGCGGCTGCATATTCTTCTGGGTGAATGAGTTTGGTGCATTCTTTATCCCAATCAAATTGTAACTGAGAGGCATAAGTGCGTAAATTATCGTTGGTCTTGCCGCCGAGTAGTTGATAGACCGGTACATTTAAAGCTTTACCTTTAATATCCCATAAAGCAGTGTCAATGGCTGACATGGCTGAATATAGAATTGGTCCGCCACCTAAGCCCCAAAAGCTTTCGCGTAGCATGCGTGACCATAGTGCTTCAGTCTTGAATGGGTCATAACCAATCAGCACCGCTTCTGCGATTTCTTTGATCATGGCTGCCGCTGCACTGTGTCCCCAGTCATAAGCAAGACCTGCTTCCCCCACACCATGAATACCTTCATCGGTATGAATACGCACAAAAATTGGGTTCCAAGGTGGACGGTCAGGGCAGTGTATATCGAATATCTCAACGTGGGTAATCTTCATTGGGTTCTCTTATATGTGTAAATTATTGATCAAAGTCGGGAAAAACCGCCTTGACTCGACGCAACATGGCTGGCCATGCTTTTTGTCCACCGGTCTGGCCTGTATGGACGATATTCGCTTGGGCTTTAATGTTAGGGACGATATGTTCTGGCAGGTAGATAAGCTCAGCACCAGATTGTTGCATTTTGAGCTGAATCTGACAGGCGCGGATTAAGTCATACATGTGCATAAACGCATCGCCAATCGTTTGTCCAACGGTTAAGGCACCATGATTGGGTAACAGCATAAAATTAGCATCGCCCAAATCCGCTTGCAGGCGCTTACATTCGCCCTCATCCACGGCAAGCCCTTCGTAATCATGGTATGACATAGATGCGAGCGCAAATGCCGCGTATTGGCTCAAAGGCAGCAATCCGTGTTTTTGTGAGGCCACCGCGATCGCATCGTCTTGGTGGATGTGAATCACACAGGTAGCGTCATCTCTTGCCGCATGCACCGCACTGTGAATAGTAAATCCAGCAGGGTTAATAGCAAAAGGACAATCCTCTTGGATAATATTGCCATCGATATCGATTTTGACCAAATTAGATGCATTGACTTCGCTAAACGTCAGGCCAAAAGGATTAATCAAAAAGTGCTCCGTCCCAGGGACTTTTGCGCTTACATGGGTATAAATTAAATCGTCCCATTGGTGTAGGACGAGTAATTTATAGCATGCTGCTAAGTCAATACGCATTTGCCATTCTTCAGGGCTAATCTTTCCAGCCAAATCGGGTGTTGGTATATCCATTATGGTGTTTTATCATTGCTTTGCATGCCGATATTGTTACACTGAGAACAAAAATTAACAATGCCGACTATGCTCAAATTCTCGCTTTTTTCCTTCAATCAGCTTGATAATCACATCCTGTACCGCTTGCTACAAATGCGCGCTGAAGTCTTTGTCGTAGAACAAACCTGTCCGTACCTGGATTTGGATGATAAAGATACTCACCCTGAAGTAGTACATTTATTGGGATATCAAGACGAGCACTGTGTTGCTTATGCGCGCTGTCTTCCCCCCGGATTAAGTTATGCATCGCCGAGTATCGGGCGAGTGTTAGTGACTGAACTAGCCAGAGGTAAAGGCTATGCATATACCTTGATGCAAGAAGCGATTGCACAATGCCAGCAACAATGGCCTGGACAGGGGATCACGATTGGGGCGCAAGTGTATCTGCAAGATTTTTATCAAAAATTAAACTTTTTACCAATTTCCGACGTCTATCTAGAGGATGACATTGAACACATCGATATGGTTTTACCAGGAGAATAAAATGAACCAATCAATTTTATTAGGTTTGCTCGTGTTAGCGTTACTTTCGCTTAAGGCAACAGCGCACGAGCACAAAAAAGAAGTAGAAAAAGAAGTCATGGTCAAAACATGGCACATGGCGGGTGACACTAAATTTGCTCCTCATGAGATGCCGCAAGCAGAAGGTACTGAAATTAAATACATGGATGGCGATAATGAACTGCATGTAAAATTAGCACCAGGCACAGAATTAACTGAAGAGGTGATTCGTCGTGCCTTTGGTGACTTACCGGAAGCTGAATTGAACCGTCTTGTGGCGGTATTAACCAAAGTGTCTTATCCAACGGATAAAGATATGCTGACGGACTCTCAAGGCATCATCGAAAAAGAAGTTGAATTTATGTTCATTGACGAACATGGCAATGAGCAAGAAATTGAAGTCAATAAGCAACACAAAATGATCGTCGTGGAAATTGACAAAGAAGGCGAAAAGGTTTCTGTCGAATCTTCGCGATACGAAACCTCTGAGGTCGAGCTGGATCTGGCAGATGCCATTATAGAGCTTATTCAAGCAGGTAAATTAGACGATGCGCAAAAGGCTCGCATCGCTAAAGCTTTGGCGCAATAATCAAACTCATAATTCATGTTAATTTTCTAAATTTCGAGAAATGGAGGTCGATAGACATATATATTTATTTCTTTGGAGAAAGCATGGACTTCGTAAAAGAACAAACACATGAACAATTTCGCCTTGTTATATCAGGTGAACTCGACGCAGAAAGCACAGAACAGATCCGTCCAGAATTTGTTCAGCTTTCTGAGAATCCAGACTTTTCAACCATCATCATTAACTTGAAAAATGTTTCCTTTATCGATTCTTCCGGAATTGGTCTGATTGTTTTTTTATTTAAAAAAATGCGAGAGCATTCAATCGAAATGATATTGTCAGACGTGCACAGTCAACCATTGGAACTCATTAAACTCTTGAGAATTGATACGGTTATTACCGTTGAAACATATGAAAGCGAGTCACTAGACACGTTAGCGAGCTGGTCCATTGAGTAAAATCATTGCTGTTTGTTTATCTCTTGTTTTGCTTCAAGGGTGTACCAACTTTCCCGAATATGGCAAAGGCGGTTTTGCTGAACATCATATTGACTTAATTGATCCATTTTATACCGATGAGCCAATGGGCCCCGAACATGGACTTAAGTTTGAATTTGAGTTGTTGCGTCAACAACTCGCCGTGTTAATCTTAGAAGGTGCTGAATGGTGTTTTCCAGCAACCGTCAAAGAAGCACAATTGCTGGAAAAGAGAGTGGCGCGAGAAATATTTGCAAAGTTGCATTTTGATGCAACAAACGATGTGATTGTATTGAGACACCTTTTGCATCGTTTAGAAAGACAGCTTGATTATGTGCTTCAAAAACAAACATGCCAACTGCCCTCAGATAAGTTAGATAGTCCCCACAGCGCATCTGTTGCCATGGATATAAACACTGAGAAAGATGAACACGTAAAAGATATTACGACCTCTCAAGCGATGCAAAATATCCTAGATTTAATCAATGCGGACAATCAGTTTGCGACCGATTCTGCAGTGGTCAATTTGAAATATGTAGCCCGTCTCGCTCGAGCCGCGGAGATATTAAAAGAGTACCCATCCATAAAAGTAAGGTTGACGGGACACACTGACAAGTATGGTTCTGTAATTGACAATGAGTCACTGGGCTTGGCGCGAGCAGAGCAAGTTGGACGATATTTAGAAGCGTTCGGTGTAGCAAGAGAGCGTTTAACAATGGAGAGTGCAGGCGAATCGCAACCGTTATTTGATGGCGATGGAAAGCACATCGATCTTACAAATCGACGAGTAATGGCAAACGTTTACGAGGAACGATAATGCATTTTTTACGTTGCTTGGGCTTAGCACTCTTTTACCTCTTTTTTTGTTTCTCTTATGCGGAGGAATACTTGATCCAACCTGGTGACGAATTAACGATCACCATCCCCGGAGAAGAAGCATTTTCAGTGCCTTTTACGGTTAATCGAGACGGCGATATCCATCTACCTGAAATAGGTAGAGTAAGGGTTGCTGGGGTCTATGAAGAAGAACTACCATTGTTTCTTACAGAGTTTTTGGCAAACGTTTATCGTGACTTGACTGGATTAGACGCATTTGTCGCCAAAAAACAAATGCTTATTTTTGTCAGTGGGTATGTCAAAGAACCCGGCGAATACGTCATCCCGAGAAGTGCAACGATACAAACCGCGTTACAGTATGCAGGAGGACTGCGCTCAGGAGCACAAATTAATAAATTGCAGCTTCGCAGACTGGATACGCAAATCTATTTTGACTACAAATCTTATCTCGATTCCGGAGACACATCTCAGCTGCCACGTTTACGTGCAATGGATGAATTGTTTGTACCAGCCTCTCCAATCATTGGTAATGTCGAGATGGAATTTGATCCAGCCAAAATACCCGATTCAGGCGATGCTGCGCGAGACAATACTGCGATTAAAGTATTTGGTGAAGTCAAAAGTCCAGGTAGCTTCTCTTTCCGACCTGGAAAAAGCATCATTGACCTTTTAATGCGAGCAGGCGGTGTGACTCGATATGCTGGCGTCGAACAAATCCGGTTAATTGCAGATGGTGAGCCTCAATTATTTAATTTGAAACGCTATTTGGAAACAGGTGATGAAGCGTTATTACCGGATATTCAACCAGGTACAACTATTTTTATTCCGATCCAAGTGGAAGAAATAAAAACAGGTGGTAACGTGGTATACATCATGGGTGAAGTAAAAAAGCCCGGTGCATTTGAAGGTAAAGAGGATGCGACGTTTATGGATATCCTCGCAAACGCAGGAGGCCCTACTCGATATGCTGAATCAAGACAAATTCGTGTCATCAAAGCCAATGGTGAAGTGATCCCATTCGATCTGACTGCATTTACCGAAGGTGGAAATAATATTTTGCCGCCTGAGATCGAAAATGGCGATGCGATCTTCATCCCTGAAAAGACCGATATCAACGAAAAGTCTTGGTTAAAAGTGACCCCTAATCGTGCGGTAAGAGTGATTGGTGAAGTCGTCAAGCCTGGACGATTTGAATGGTCGGATGAAATGTCTTTACTCGATTTGATAGCCCATACCGGAGGCCCAACATCGCGTGCTGATACCTCTACTATAGAGGTCCTTTCTCCCCAACCTGATGGTAGCACGACCTTCACGGTTTTCAATTTAGATCATTTTATCAAAACAGGCCAACCAGAATCTGCATTGCCTAAGATTTATGCGGGGGCAACTGTGAGAGTACACGATCTCCCTGTCGATCCAACAGATAATAAGTCGCAGTGGGTGAGACAATCATCTGAAAAATCCATTTATATTTTTGGTCAAGTCGGTGCACCAGGACGATATAAATTTGAAGATGATATGCATTTTTTAGATATTTTAGCAGCCGCTGATGGGCCGACCGATAAGGCGGATTTGCACAACATTCGAGTCAGTCATCGCGACTTACCATACAGCAAGGTCAGCAAACTCAACTTAGCACTGTATTTTGAGACTGGTGATGAAAACATGTTACCAGAGGTCAAAACCGGTGATTCAATATATATTCCTGAGAAGGAGCGTCTGTGGATTGATGAACCAAGTGAAAATACGGTACGTATTCTTGGCGCGATAAATAAGCCTGGGCGGTATCGCTTTACAGATGATATGACAGTCATTGATTTATTAGCACAAGCTGCTGGCACCAAAGGCGATGCTTATATTGAAAAAATCACTATTGTTAATCTTTCTTGTTGTAAAAACCAAGCACAAACCTTTGATTTGCTAGCGTTCAGTCAAACAGCAGACGTGACCAAACTGCCATTGCTCAGAGCTGGGGACACAGTATATGTGCCATATCGTTCAACAAGTGCGTTTCAAAAATGGCGTCAAGGTTTATCCGATGTCTTCCAGTTTGCATCGATAGCTGCACTTCTGGGAGTCATTTGATGTCTTATATTACCCTGAGTAACGAAATTGACTCGGTCTACTCAAAGTTGTTAACAGAACACAAACGCAGTATTGCGGTGGTTGCGACAACGGCTGGGGAAGGGGTTACCTCAATGGTGCTGGCATTGGCGAGGCGAATACTTCTATCAGGGCAAAGTGTGTTAGTGGTTGACTTTAATAGCCATAATCCATTTTTTTCGTCATCAATCTGTCTACCGCATTTTCAGCAACAAGATTTGCCACCGAGGTTGCTGACGGATGAACGTCATCAGCTAGTAATGACCGGTGTACAGGCGCCAACGAGTAAATCTAAACTACTGCACCTTAGATGCCCAGGTAAACTCGAACAACAAATTTCACAATGGTTAACTGATTTTGATTTTGTCGTTTTTGATACCACGCCATTCGGGCAAGTGAATCAGCATAATATTCCTGCACAACGGGTTGCGGCTGCAGTGGACTCCTGTATTTTGATGGTCCTTTCTGGTGTGACTACGGATGTTATGGTGCAAGAAAGTGTGAATAAACTCAATAAAGTGGATGCATCGATATTGGGAGTGGTCATTAACGATAAGTATTCGCCCACCTTGCAATCGGAGCTTATTCGGGAAGTGATGCGGTTACCTGATTTTTGGGGTAAGTTAAGAGCCACTTTCGTAAAAGTGATACGAGAAAATAAATTATTACGCATGGATGTGTAGATGAACCAAACATTATTTCAAATTAACCTAAATAACCACATATCCAGTGCTCGTAAATTCAGAGAATACTTGCAAAAAGCTTTGATGAATGTGGTCAGAGAATCGAGCGTAAAAAATAAAATTTTGCTGGTAATGAGTGAGGCCGTCAGCAATATTAATAAGCACAATGACTTGCTTGGTGTCACGGTCACCGTCAAATTTGGCAAAAGTGATACGGGGTATTGGCTTGAAATTTTAGATGATGCCCCTGCGTTTAATCCGTTAGAGGTAGAGACTGCGGAACAAGATGATGACTTTCCGTTACTTGAGAGTCAAAGAGGTATTTATCTGATCAAGCAACAATGTGATGATATTGTGTATCAATATCTAGAAAAAAGTCGACTAAATTCATTGCGCTGTACTTGGGAATATCAGTTAAAAGAACACAAGAAATCCATCCTAATTGTTGATGACAGTCACGTCGAAGTGACTATTCTCAAACATCAGCTCAGTGACGAGTATCATGTGATAACGTGTGAAAACACTATTATAGCCACACAAATCATTGAGCAAAATACGTTTGACCTGATTTTATGTGATGTGCACATGCCGAGAGTCAGTGGTATCGATTTGTATGTATATCTGCAGAAAAACAAAAAAGAGATGGTGCCTTTTATTTTTATCACTTGCAGTGAAGATATTGAGATGCTCGAACAAGCTTATCATTTAGGGGCAGACGATGTATTGTGTAAACCCATTCCAAAAACCATTTTATTAAATACTGTCAAACGAGTTTTGAAGCGCAATCAACACATGTATCGCAGGCTTCAAGACCGTATTGATAAAAAAATTTCTCAGTCTTTATTACCATCTATCCCAGAAAATCTAAAGTCTTGGAATATTGCAGTCGGCTATCGCAACACGGGTAAAGGGGGCGGGGATTTTTTATTACATCAGCCCAGTATTAGCGGCGATACTATCGTGTTGGTAGACATCATGGGACACGATGATAGTGCTAAATTCTTCTCCTTTGCTTATGCTGGATACATCAGAGGCTTGTTGTATAACAATCACTTGATTAATAATCCGCATGAACTATTACTCACCTTATCCAACATGGCGTTAAATGATGAACTCTTTTCACGTATAAATTTAACATGTTGTTTGTTGCATCTGGGGCAGGAACGGCAATTAAAGTATGTTAGTGCTGGTCATCCTGAGGGCGTTCTGATCACTTCCGATGGCGTAAGCCCGATTGAGCAAAGTGGTATTATTCCTGGGATCATTCCAAACGCCACTTATGAAACGACGACTTTTATGCTTCCAGAAGACGGCAGAGTCGCGATATTTACCGATGGATTATTTGAAGCAGCCATTGATGTTCCCTCTCGAAAAATACTTAAAGAATTGATGTTTGACACCTTGCAAAAAACAAGAGAGTGCGAAGTGCAAATTGCAATGGATGAACTTTTGTATCAGTTCGACAAATTCACACATGAACGTCCACTAGATGATTTAATCTTGTGCTTAATCGACTTAGATTAAACATAAGATTCATCGTATTATACTTTTTTCCACGGTTTACGACTTCGATATATCATGTAATCGAGGGCGCCAACCAAGCCACTTAAATGTCCTCTAAATAAATAAGACACCATTTTGACATATCGGTTATGACTTGCGAATTCGTAGCGAAGTTCTAGAAACAGCAATAGATAAAAAAGGTTTTGCAATATAAATTCGTAGACAAAAATGGGGTGACTATTCAATAACATCGCATTGGATAGATAGGTTATGATCATCAAAAACGGAATAACGACCCTCAGCGCTTTGCCAGATGCAAATAAAAAGGCAACTTGCTTATATTTGGGACGCAGCAACGACTTTAAGCGCACCACTTGTTGCACATTGCCAGCGGATATTCGTTTGCGGCGTTGTTGGTTCATTGTATGACAACTCGCCTCTAACTCTAATGCATGGACGTCTTTGAGTTGTTTGACTTTGAATCCTTGCTTAACAATACGCATAGGCAAAATAAAATCATCGTTGATGGTATCGTGTTCTAACTCAGTGAATAGTTTGCTACGGAAAATATAAAAAGCGCCATGTGCTCCAAGTGTAGAGAATAATAGCGATTCTTGTTGTTTGATTTTTGACTGATACAACCAATAAGACTGTTCTCCAGCTTGGTTGTTGTATAACTTGTAATGCGAGTTCACAACACCGACTTCTGGGTCCAAAAACATTTGTGCTGAGAGTTTTAATCCATCAATGGAGATGAGCGCTGACACATCAGACATCGCTACCAACTCAGTTCTAATAAGCTTCATACCTTCATTGATAACAGCAATCTTGCCTCGATTTGTGGGAAACTCGATCACTTGGAGGTTTAATTTTTGGCACTCAGGATATGCTTGACATTGTTTGGCAATTTCGACCGTGTTGTCGGTACAGCCATCGCACAATATCAATATATTCAACTTGTCTTGCGGATAATCTAGAATCGTAAGATTCAATACTTTATCTGCAATCCACTGTGCTTCATTATACGCAGGGATGAGTATGGTAATTCCAGGTAAGTCTTTCTCTGCAATTTCAACGGCATTTTCACCTTCCTGATGTTTACCTTTGGTCAACCATGTCAGCAACAGGGGATAAATAATATGATGGTATAAAATCAAAAATATAGCTACACCATGGATGAAAAAGAGGGCTGCAGTCATTCATAAGCTCCTTGTGTATAAATGCCAAAATATTTACTCATGGTGTGGTCAAAATGATTGTGCTCAAAGACGTGCTGGCGGGGATCACATTCAGGTGTATGGTGAAATAAATGTGTGATGGCATTACCGAGTAAATCCGGTCTTTGCACAGGAACAGCTGTCCCTGTCAGAGGGCACAAGGTTTCAGTACTGCCACCAGTATCCGTCACAATACATGGAACAGAACAAGCTTGAGCTTCGAGCGTAGATATGGGGTAGCCTTCCTTTAACGAGGGCAAGCAAAAACAGTCAAGCGCTTGATAAAAGGTTTTCATCTGTTCGACATGCCCCAAAAATACCACGCGATCTGCAACGCCAAGAGCTTGTGCATATTGCTTCAATGCACTGGCCTGAGAACCATCTCCTGCTATTGCAAGATACACAGTCGGTGGCGTGTTGATCATAGCGTCTAATAATGTTTTGTGATCTTTTACTAACTCTAAACGCCCAGCATTACCAACCCAAAAACCATATTGACGCAATCCAAAATAAGCACGCGCGTAGCTCTTGTTGCCACTGCGAAATTGCGACACATCGACGCCATTAGGAATGACTTTATTGACTTTTATTCCTGTGTTTTTTTCAAACGCACGCGCAACAAATTGTGCATCGGCGACGATTGTAGGGCGGACCACTCGCAAGATGGCTTTTTGTAATGTTCTTCTGCGAAAGTTCTCTAGATGCCAAGCGTCATGCTCTGTATGTACGACATGACATTTGGCCATTTTGGCGGCAATCCCGCCGTACAACAGCGGGCCAATATGATGGGTGTGCACCACATCAATTTTGTTTTCGAGAAAATAATCTCGAAGTTTTATGATTAATGATGGGGTAACGCCATTTTCTTTGGCAAAGCCTATCCATGGCGTTTTTAGTGTCGATAAACGCTGCCAATCTCGTAACAATTCTTCTGGCTGACCTTGCAGACTGATGACTCTAGATTGCACAGTGCCTCGCATGGCGTTTGCCATATTCAGCACCATCGTTTCGATACCACCAGGTTGTAAATGTTGAACAATATGGGCGATGCGTAATATGTTATTCGTTTGTTTTAATTGAGCTGGGCTGCGAGTTGCTTCCATGCGATGCCTCCGTATGAATATGGTTAGCTAATTGTTTTATCTCAATAAGCCATTGGGTAAGGGTGGAGGTCTCAACATTGAGAGGGGAACCTTGTTGTTTGATAGCCTTCTGTATAGATGTGATTAATTGAGCTGCGCGTAAGTCGTGTTTGGCAGTGGTCGTTAACCACTGTAGCCACCTCTGGTCATATATGCCCTGACTGATGGCAAGTAAAGTCCAATCTACATCTGGTTTGGTAGAGCATAATTCTGCGGCTGGGTAGATGAAAAACACATCGTCTTCACGGGCATCCACCGGTGAGAATGGATAAGCACTTGGCATTCGGGCATGCCATTGAAAATAACCGTCAGTTTGCCAGTGCCAAGTGGCTAACCCGGCAGCATGTCGATGTTGTTCAATATTATATAAATACACTTTTGAATCTTCTTGTGCCAACAGGTGGAAGTCGTTGTCGTTTAACTCAACAGATGAATTGACGAGTTTAGCCGAAACAGAATTGAACCATTGCGTATCTTCTGGCGCGTTAAAATGCCCTGCTGTGATATCCAGTAGCGAGTCAGTGGTCGTGGTAAAGGGCGGACTTGCGGCATTACTTGGTTCATCTGCAATCGACCAAAATAATTCAATGTTGGGAAACTCAGTGCGCACTAATGCATCGACTTTTTGGATTTGGGCAATCGCAGCGGATACTCCCATTGTTGCAACTAAGCGTTTATATGGCGCGTATGCAAGAATGGTCTGATTCAGCCCCGCTGCATCAACATTTTTTAATCGTTTTAAAAATGCTTTAGTTTCCACGTCGTTTGACGGTGTAGGCAGTCCAGGTGAAAGCGCATTTAAACCGAAGCTTTTTAATCTATCTAAGTCACAACGGTAAGCTCGATTTGGGGCGAGTGACGAAAACCATTCGCGCTGATAAGGCACTTCAAGATACACACCAACACTGGTAGTTAACTTTGGTAATGGCAGGTTTAATACAGTCACTTGAAGCGGAATTGAACGTGGATTTCCATGGACTGTGAAGATCATTTCGTAGTGGTACGTTCCAGCAAGTGTATTCGGTAGTGTTGCTACCGAAAGTGTACTGATACTGGGTAATGTCTGTTGTTCAGATATCGGATGGTGGCTGAGACGTTGCGCGGAAAAGTGCAGTAAATTACCTTGTAATGACTTACGCCGAAGTTGCCAATTTACATGTCTTGGTGTCACTATTGGGGAAGATGTAAGGGCACTCGTAATTTGTCCCTTATCCTTCTCTGTCACGCGTACAATGTTAAAATCTGCAGCAAACTCATAAGTGAAGGCCAAATGCTGTTGTTCATCTTGTGCCATCACTAGTGTTAATGGAGAGTTTATGTCTTGAATCGGCATTGGGATGAAAAGCGCATCTGTTATTGGCCAGTTTTGCCGCCACCATAACGCCTGTTGATGCGTCACGTGGTCGATTGCCTTTTCCTCACCTAATGGCTCAATCAGTAATCCCGCTAGATATTTAGCTGCTGGCTGGTCTCCGCTGAACGTCAATATATTTTGGGAAGTGTTCGTTTCCAATGTATAAGAATGATGACCATAAAAAGGCACAACGATGTCATTAAATACATCTGGTTTATCAGAATATGAAGGCTGCCTTAAATAGCGCTGCTTCTGCCAAGTATCTGGTGTCCAGTTTATCTGCTCAAGGAGCGTGTTATTAAAAGTGATGGTTCGCGTCAAAAAATGCGGGGTATATTCCCAGTCTCCCATGTCTTCAAGCCATAAATGAATACGGTAACGTCCGGGCCCGATAGGGAGTTTTAGGGTATCTATCCCTTTAATACCATCGCTGATAAGGCCATCATTGACGCCGTTGTGGCGATCCCTTTGCAGCGGAGTAAGGCGGCCTGACAGCGCAGGGTGTGTTGGGGTGATACGTTCAAAACCAGGCCAGACTTTACTATTGGGAGCACCAAAATCCCATGCAATAAGTTCTTCGGGCAAGGGCATTATCGGTTTGCTCGTGGTTGCTGCAAAGTCAATATTTGCATGTGAATTACCGGCAAAAATATAAATGGTTTGAATGTCCTCGGGCTTCATCTGTCGTTTATTACTTGTGTATAACTCACTCGTACTCAGGTGAAAAGTAAAACTCCCAGGCAGTACAGTACGTTCATAATTGACGCGTTGTGCATAGTTCGGCGACGTTCTATCATCAATTCTAACCACGACAATTTGAGGCACATTGGTATGGTTTGTCCCTTTGAATTCTAGGAATTTATTGGTTAGATCGTGTTGACTCACGTGCCAAACATGTTTTGCTTCAACATATGATGAAGCCATCATAGCCACCAGGATCAACAGAAAGCGCATATTATGTTTACTCAAGTAACCCCCCACGCAAATCTTGCGGAGCCACCCGAGGAATTCGAGTGAGTACTTCTTGACCTAACTTCAGCTCTACTTGCTTTTTGTAGCGAATGCTATGGTCGTTAATACTTGCAAAGATCGCACAGCCAATACCAAATACAACCCCTCCTAGCATGCCGGCGATTAAAAAGAGAATAGCCGATGGATTGTTAGGCACACTCGGAGTAAAGGGGATATCGATGACTTTGATGCGCTTTTCTTTTTCGAAAAAACCCAAGGCACCGGTCACTCGAGCCAGTTCATAACGTTCTAACAAATCTTCATATAAATTGCGTTTTACTTTTAGATCGCGTTGTAATTCATTGAGTTGCTTTTCTAGCTCCCCAAGTTGTGATGTCCTTTCTGCTTGCGAACGGATCATGGTTTTGAGGCTGTTTGTTTCTTCGGTGAGGGCATCCACTTTGCTACGTGCAAGTTGCAGGTGGTCTAATTGAGCAATCAGTAATAGAGGCTGTTGTGAATCTTTCGAACTATTGGCTTTACTTGCCATACTCCACAGCTGATCTACATCGATTTGGTGATCTTGATTTTGTAATGCTTCAAGCCGTTCTTCTTGCAGTCGATTCAACACTCGCATAGCGCCTTGAACCTGACTGTGATTATCGGTATAACGCGCTTTTAACAAAGCCAGCTGACTCTGTAATTGGATGATGCGTTCCTCTAGATTGGCTACCACTGGGTTGGATTTTGACAGTTGTTGGTCAATCGTCCCCAGAGTCTTTATCGCACCGGCTAGTTCGGCTTCTTTCTCAAATAAGGTTTGTTTAAGCTGTGCTAAGCGACTTACATTGCCAAGATGCAGTTCTGGAAGTTGCTCAGCGTGTTGGTTCTTGAAGGTGGCAAGCGCATTTTCTGCTGCGGCCAGTTCTATCTGACGATTGGTCAAAAGGTCGGCAAGAAATGTTGAAGAATCCGTGATAGAGGAGCGCTCTGGCGCGAGTAGTTGTTCAATAAAATGATTGGAAACCGTTTCAAGTAGAGGCACTATGCTATCGGGGTCTGAGTTTGAATATTCAATCCGAATCAAATCTTTACCCGTCATTTCCATTCTCAACGAACTGGATAACTGATTGATAACCCTCTCTTGCTCTACTTTATTGGTATTTTCATTGATCAGTTTTCGATCGATAGCCACTTGACGCAAAATATGTCGACTGTGCAATAGGGTTTGTAAAGCGGATAAGCGCTCCTTGAGCATGGCGGATACGGCGAAATCCTCCAAAAAGGGGTTCAGTTTTGACGTTTCTTGAATCAACATACTGGTGTGTGCTGTATATGTTTTCGGAGAAAGTGAACCGACCGTAAAACCAATAATGGGGAATATCAAGATGGGTAAAATGATGACATATCGGTGACGCCACCCCGCATCCAGCCATATATAGAATTGATAGCTAATATGATTCATTGGCCAAAATATCCATCACTTGTTGTGCTTTGACAGCCCAATCCTCACATTCAACCAGTCGTTGTTGTGCTGTCGTTCGGTCTTTCAGTAATACGCTATTCAAGGCTTCGCACATTTCTTGTGGAGTATGAATGACATTAATGACATGACGATAGGGGGCTAAGGCCGGAAAATCGGAGCTAATGATTGGTGTGCCAGTCGCCAAATACTCACGCAATTTTAATGGGTTACACGCTCTTATTTGAGTATTGTCAACAAATGGTAAGATCGACACATTCCAGTGTTGAGAAAACCTTGGTAATTCATGGTGGGAGACTTCGGGGTAGAAAAAAACATTTGAAAATTGTGTCAGTCGACTCACATCTACAACGACCTTGCCAACAAATACAAAATGCCAATGCGGCATTTTGGCAATCACCTTGGATAGCAATGAAAGATCTAGCCAAGCCGATATGCTGCCGTAAAATCCAGCAATCGGTTTGCCTTGTGGCAGTAATTCCGAAGCCATCGTTGGATTTGCAAATAACTGAAAATCGACGCCATGAGGAATCAAGAAGGTTTTTGGACTAGACAGTTTTTCGGCTAAAGCCTGGCTTGAGACGAAAATGACATCCGCTTTATGCAACAGTTCATCTTCTCGTTTAGAAACGATGTCATGATCAACGCCAGCCAGACCAGCAAAATCATCGCCACAGTAATACACTACCTTTTTTTCATTTAAATGCCCAACCATATCTACGGCGGTAGGCAGTGATATCCATAGGATAGGAGACTGCAACTGAAGGCGTTCAGTCACAGGGACGATTTGCTTTTTGAGAAAAATCTGACAAAGTTTCCTCGTCAACGTCCATTTGGGTACAGGTACCGTCATCGGGTTGATGATAGTCATATTTTCTGGGACGCTAGAAGACGGTTGCTCGGGGTGAGCGTGCCACCGAGCAAAGACTTTTTCTTTTAAACGCAGTAAGTCATGCAAAGTCACTTTGGGTTTGCGCAATCCGATTGAGTTTACCCAAATCACCTTTCGTTCTGTTGCGATATGCTTAATTAAATGTTGTGTGCTTGAGGGTAACTTGCCCCAGTCTTCACCAAAAACGATTAAATCTTGTCGCATGATTTTCCTTGAAAAAAGTCAAAAGTCAGTGCTGTCACACAATTTCGACCGTTCTTTTTTGATTCGTAAAGAGCGTGATCGGCATGAGCCAATAATGAAGCAACGTCGTGTTTGAATGCTCTAAACTGAGTTACGCCAAAACTCGCAGTCACTTGAATAGGTTTATTATCATAGGTCAATGCCATCGATTCTATGGCAATACGATATCGTTCAATGGGTATTTTGGCCTCTTCCAATGAGGTATCCGGCATACAGATACAAAACTCTTCCCCTCCCATGCGGCCGATGGAATCTTCATTACGCAGATGTTTTTTCAATGTCTTGCACACTTCTTTGAGCACCATATCTCCGGCATCATGGCTGTGGTTATCATTGATTTGCTTAAAAAAGTCCAAATCAAAGTAGGCCACGCATAACGCTCGTTGATGACGCTGTGAAACCGTGATGGCTTTTTTGAGAATGTCATTAAAATGCCGGCGGTTCGGTAAGCCAGTTAATACATCGGTAAGCGACTCGTGTTGCATGGTGAGGTATTTGCTCAGCTGTTTTTTACGCATCAAAAACATTCGTACAATAGCATTGACCTTGGCATGGATAAGATCTTTATCCATTGGAGTTAAAATAAAGGCATCCGCTCCTACATTGAGTCCTTGAACAAAATCTTCCCTATTGTTGGCACTGCCCATTAGCAAAATAGGACGCCAGATTTCTTCAAGTAAATCCTCCATCATTCTGATCATTCTGATCAATTCTATGTTGCCATCACTTTTTTTCTGCATATCAAGAATGATCAGTGAATATATATCAGGCTGTGCTCGCAGTGCAGCAATAGCTTGCTCGCAGCTTGTAAATGCACTGACCTGATAGTTTAGCTGCTTTAACGTCGTTTCAATATTTTGTAGTGATTGAACAGAGGCACTGACGAGCAGTACTTGTACTTCTTCATTACTGACGCGATGGGAACTGTGCATATTAATTAAATCCATTAAAAATAATTGCCTGAGATATATCTACGGTGCTTTTTTCACTAGTATAAGTATCGTCAATACCGCTTTTTCCACTCCATAAAATGTGGGTTTGCGCATTGCCTACTGGGATGGGAATGGCGAATGACTTGCTTCCTCCTGGTATCAAGGACGTTTGTATTAATACGGTTTGATTTTCATCCATTATCTGCACATTGACTAAGTTTGGACTGGTATTGGTTAATGAAATGTCATGGGCTTTGAACATTGCAAACGTATGCCCAGCTTGTGCAGTGGTGTTTGCTGTGGATGGGGTGATGGGTGGATTAGGGGATGGCGACACAGGAACATTCTGTACTGTTTCACCATCTCCTGAACCACCACAGGCACAAAGTAAGAAGCAAGTAGAGATGAATAGTATTTTATGCATGAGTAAAACCCTTATTCCGCATTGAAGATGAATTGAGAATTGATGTTTTGCTTATACCAATCAGCATATTGCTCAGGTGAGTTGAGCCAGTTGATAAACTCTGGATACGCTTTGGCAATGTCTTGTGATTCCAATGGATGGCGCCAATGACTTGGCAAGTCCAACACCCATGGCAGTGCTTTGTCAGTGACGTTAAAGGGGCGATCTAGGCTGGCGTCAACCTCATAAGACAAAGGCACGGTAAATAGTTGACCATCACGGTAAGACCCTTCCGCTTCAAAAAAATCAGTTCCAGAAAATTCTGAAAGATGGATTTCGAGGCAGCGTCCTGGTCCGTTTAAATCACTATAAGTTGGGTTGCCTGCTAACCATTGATTGAACCATGGATAGCTTTCTTGGTATCGCTCAAAGCGGAAGTGCGATATGTCATGTGCAGGATTCCCTTTTTCACTGGCAAACATAAAGTGATCATAGTTGGTTTCATTCAATGCATTAGTACTGTTGAGCCAAACCTCACGTTGTTCATCAGAATGCTTAAATTCAATGGTGAGTTGCCAAGTATTGGTCGTGGTGCCTGACGGACAAGACACGCCGTTATCAAGACTTGTGCGATACATACAGCGCACAGAATCAAACAGATTACCAGCTTGATAATGCGATAATTCCTCAAAGAGATTTTCGGATAGGGTAACCACTAAACGGTCTGATTGTGTCTCTAGAGCAAGAGGATATGGGTAATTACTAAAGCCATTGATGGCTACATCATTGCGTTTAAACTCCCCGTTCGCATATTGATATTGAGCGACATTACGACCTGCTGCATCCGTTTTTTGCAGAGTTAAGCTTGCAATATTTTCAAGTTTAATATTCGGTAAAGATAAAGCCAGGCCGTTGCGATATGTTGCACCAATAGCTTCAATCCCATAGTCAATCGTCAGTGATTTTAGTACTTCTACTTGGGTGACTTGATTATTGCGCTCAATTTCTTTTGTGCTAATGATCTTATTCGCATCATACGCAATCACCGCATCATTAAAGTCATAATCACCTTGCATAGGCCAGTTATCTTCAAAAGCCACTTTACCGGCTTTTTTATACTCAGTTTCCCGCACTGACTTCACATGGATCACATTTTCTAATCCAGCAATAGCGGCTAAAGGCGTGACCTCAACATTAAAAATAAGATCATTAAAATCTTTATCACCCATATCAGTTCGGATATCTTCAAAGCCATAAGCAAAAAAGCCAATGTCAGTTATATCGTCACTGCCGGATAAGGTATCTCTAAACAGGACGTGGTATTTATTGCCTAAACCTACCGTTGGGTTTAGTGCGGGTAAACTATAAAAAGGCTGTCCGAATTGAAAATTGGTTTTTTGTCCGCCATACCATCCGTCCCAATTATTTGAAGCAATGAAGAAACCAATGCTATGGCCAGCAGGGAGTGTGATTTTTAAATCGACTTGATCGCCTTGTACTAGCTCACCACCAGAGCCTGCTTTAGAGCTGTTAGGAAAGATCAATACATGTTCAACATCCGCAATGGTCGATGATGTAGGTGGGTTATTGGATTCATAGATAAAGTAGCCAAGGGCGTTTTTGTAGCCTGCTCCTTCGTTTAAAAAGGCCACTTTGACCGTAGCGGTCCCTTCGAAGTCATCTTTCACTCCGATGTTATTGAACGTATTTTCGAGTAAGGTTGGATCAACAGGTTGGCCCTCAGGAACTAATGCATAAAACCCATCCAATAGAAATTCATCCAGTTGATCATTGATATTGGTTAGGCGCACAGGGGTGCCCATACGGGTAAAGTGGTCTTGATGATTTTGGGTGGTCGATACATTTGGATCTAATGATGAATCCAACCAAAGCCAAGAAGAGGGATCCGTTGTCGCACTAATATTTAGGCTATAGCTTGCAGCGATGATTAAAGATAGCGAAGGAATAAGACGCATGATTAATAATCCTTTTGTTGTACAGTGTGAGGTAACAATTGTTGCTCAGTCCAATGCGCTAGACTGATAGTCATTGCCCCGAGGATGTATATTGGCCAACTAAAGCCAAACGTTAAAAAGGTGCCTGCTGCCAGGGTGCCTATGAGACCGGCTAAAAGTGCTTCGGCGGTCGTATTGATTGCCGGTGAAAATCTATCTGGAAAAGACTCAATGAGTTCCAATGTTCGTATATTGGTTTTGACAAGCATCACAATTAAGGTGATAAAAATGATCAGACCTAAATAACCTGTTTCAGCTAAGACACCAAACCAAGTGGAGTGAACGGCATGATTCAAGCCATCCCAATGCGGCGAATAAAAAAAGTAATTTGAGTAGAAGTTATCGATCCCAACGCCGGTTAGAGGGTTATCGTTGGCCATACCGATGGCGGCTTCCCATGCATAAATCCGACCCATTGCCGACGCATCTATACCTGCCTCGGCAGCGCCGCCTGAGGCGCGCCCTGAAATACCCGCGACTTGATATAGAATGAGTGCTGCGATAGCGCCACCACCCAAAAACAACAGCTTATTCTGGATTCTGCGATACGCATAAATGCCAAAAACAGCCAAAATCCCTAATAATCCGCCTCGACTTTGTGTGGCTAGAATGGCCGAAAATAATGTACAGATGCTGATAAGGCCGAATACTTTTAAGCCGTTGCTCAAGCCTTTGGTCAAAATAAAACCCACAGCAAAGGCCGATGGGAACATGAGGACTAATGACAAATCATTTGGATCACCTAGAACCGAACCAAATACCCGACCTATGGTGACGCGCGTTTCTTCAACCAGTCCAATACCATTTGCTTTGTTATGCAGTGCTTTGATGCCCACTACACAACCGGCCAACACAATCGCTTTTGCAGCAAACGTAAAATCCGTTTCTCGAGTGGTTAACCACGTGATGGCAAAACACATAATGGCAATTTTGACAAAAATATTAAGGTAATATTGAATCGCGATTGGCATGTTACTCGCCATCACGACGCCCACACTGACCGCAACAAAAAAGGCACTTAATGCCGTCAATTCTGGTCGCCACCACAGGTCGAATCTCTTCTTGTAAAAAACATTCCACCCCAGCGTGGCAAAGCTTGCCAAAGAAAGCAGCAGTGGAATTTTGAAGTTATAGAGTTGTGGTATGACTTCATGAATTCTGAAAAATGAAAAAATGACAAACAGTAATACCATCAGAAATGGATAGTGCAGCATGACCAAAATGGCTATCGGCAAGACACTGATGCCAATCACTACCAAAGGATGCGGGATGACACTCCAAGCAAGGCCTAAAATGAATATCCATAGGAGCATTAGGTAGTGTTTGGTCAGAAGGTTCGCCATGCTATTCATAATTTTCCTAGGTGAGTCTTAGACAACATCTCAACCTTGCGTGACCAGAATAAGGCAAGTAATAGCAAACACAGTAAGCCAATACATAAGAGAAGTTGATAAAGGGCACTAAGAGAAAGGTGAATAGCAAGGCCAGATAGAACGATAACCGTTGGGATCCCGAAAAGGGCTTGATATGAATAAGGTAAGGGCAGGCGTTTTTGGCTGAGCAAAAATAAACTACCCGCTTTTACTATAAAAGCCACACACATGGAGATTGCCGCACCCAAGGCGCCATAAAGTGGCACTAAACCTAACAATAAGCCTACTCCGATTATCGAAATAATGCAGTTAATGTAAAATTGCTCATGTGTATTGCGCCCGGTAAATGCACCAATATTCAGTAATTCAGCCGCTTCTTTAGCTAGCATTGCACAGGCCAGGACGAGCAAACAGTGTATGGCATCTTGATAAGTTACCGGCATCACTGTCGCGATTATGTACTCACTGGTGGTCACGATGATAAACGTCGCGATGGCAACATATAACATTCCATAAGTGGTAAATTTCGCAACCTCAGATGCGCCGTTGGTTTGGGCTAATGTGGTGAATCGTTTCGGAGCCCACCACATGGTGTAAGGTTGCAGAAGTAATACAACCCCGATTGCAAATTTGGCTGCCACCCCATACAGACCGACTTGTTCTAGTGAGGTGTAATGGGCCACGAACAAACGGTCTGCACCCATCAGCGCGAACCCAACTAAACCAGTGCCAAGAAGTGGAAATGAGTAGATTATGATTTTTTTGAATGTTTTGGGTAACCATACCCATTTAGTCGTTTGCCATTGCCAAAATGTTAGATAGACAAGCTGGATAACGACTGCAATCAAACCAGCTGCAAAAATACTGGTGACAGTAGGCGAGAATTGAATAAACCAAAGCGTGAGCCCTGCTTGGATAAATACTCGCCCAACGGTGGCAATACAAAACACCCCCGCTTTATCGTTCATTCGCAACCAGCCAAGCGGCACTGCAATCATTGCTTCGAATGAGACAATGACCAACGCTAAAATCACGGCTTCAGTTGGGATATTGCCAGGTATATATGCTTGTATTTGGGTTATAGTCAAGCTGATAAATAACAATGAAACCAAAGTCATTAAGCTGGCAAGGGTAAATACGGCACTTGCCATTACCTTCTGTCTTTGTCTATTGCGAGCGAGTCCAGCAAAGCGATATAAACTGTCTTCTAAACCAAAACCCACTATGACACTGGCAATTATGGTAATACTACTTAGCACTTCAACGCGCCCAAATTCATCAGGTGCTAGGGTGTGTGCGACAAACGGTAGCATGATCAGCGACAAGCCTTTCATAAGTGCTAAGCTGAAACCATACAATAGTGTGTGAGGTATTTTAGCGAATATCATGTGAGGTGTTTCTCTATGTGATATTTAATGTCTGCATAACTTTCTTGAGCAGAATATTGTTTGGCAAAAACAAACCCGTTTTCGGCAAGCTTTTGAGTCAGAGCTGGTTGTTCCAGTAAAACCAGCAGTTGCTCATATAAATCATTTGCATCATTAGGCTGATATTTCCAACAGTTGTTACCGTGTTCTAAGTGTTTGTCCCAATAGGCGTTATCCTTTGGAATTAAGACGCAAAGGCCTGCCGCGAGGGCTTCTAATATCGATAATCCAAACGGTTCTTTCTCACTTGTCGAAACAAAGATGGAATGCGCAAGGCGCAACTCTGATAAGTTTTCAGGTGCTTCATACCAGTTCACGTTAGTGAGTGGAATATTGACCTCTGAGGCAAAAAGATTGGGATCGTTTGCGCGGATAAAACAAATTGAGCATCTGGGGCGTGTCTTATCATCAAATTGCTTTAACGCAGCTAAAAATGTGTCTAACCCTTTCCACTTTAGGTTAGACGCTGCCCACAACACTTTTGTGTGTGTCTGTTTATTGGGCTTGTTAAAAGCGTTTTCGGATAAACCGTTAACAAAGGTTTTGCAGGTTTTAGTTACTGCAATCGTATCTAAATCAGCGTCGCATCTAGCGAGCGTCAATTCAATCGATTCTCGTGCTGAATCTAAATAGAACAAGGAATCGGTTTGCAACAGTAATTTTGCATTTAAGCGACTGGCAAAGACTGGACCATGAATAAACTGTACCCATTGCACGCGACATAGCTGTTTACATAACCAAAGTGCCATGTCATTACTCGGGAGAGAGCAACCTAAAACAGTTTTGATTTGACTGTGTCTGAAGATGACTAATAGTAGTTGAAGCGCATAGACTCCGTGCTTTAATATATATTTGTAACCATTCTCACTACCTTTTAACAAGGGAAAATGTTTCAGGCGGATGACATGATAGGTGCTGTTTTGCCATGAATCAGGATCGACAGATAAGACATACACATCTATATTTTTGTCTAAGGTTTCTAAGAAGCGCTGAGTGGCAATTTTTGAACCACCATTAAACTCAATTGTATCAATAATTAAGATGGCAGACGTTTGCTTTTGCCTGGATAGTTTTTTGCGAAAATATCCAGTTGCCATGTGTAATAGTGATTTGATCTGTAACCACAAAGACTGTGGCTTTCTTCCTTGTTTAAGTGCCTCTGTATAGATCTCACTCATTTGCTTGACATTTTGAGTGATCGTAAAGTTCTGCTGGACTCTGTGGTAACCTTCCTCGCCCATTTTCCTGGCAATATGACGTTCAGCGTATAATGTTTTACTTGCCTCGTATAGGCTGATATGAGACTCAGGCGCACACAATAACCCCGTCATCTTGTGTTGAATGACGGAGCTGATCCCGCCGACATCCGGAGCAATGCAGGGAAGTTTTGCTAAGCCAGCTTCAGCGAAGACTAAACCAAAAACTTCTTCTCGAGCACCTGAAATAAATACATCCACACCTTCTTTGATCATGCCAAAGGCATGCTTTTGCTCACCCAAGAGAAAAATATGGTCTTGCATTTTAAGTGCAACAATCAGCTGCTCTAAAGTGACTTTTTCGGGGCCATCCCCTATGATAAATAACGTTGTCTGTATGCCAGATTGATTGAGCTTATGACAGGCTCTAATGACCAAATCCATCCCTTTGCGATGGATCAGCGAGCCAATACTCGCCATCACAAAATGATCTCTGCGCAAATTGTAAGACCAGCGAAGATTGACGGTCGGTTGTGCGAAGAGTCTATGCGTATCGATGCCATTAGCGACCACATGATAGTGTGGTCTTTGGCCGCTATCACCTTGGCATTGCTCGATGATAGGTAGACTGACCCCAACCACATGATCCGCACTGTTTACGCGACATCTTACTCTTTCACTAAAAACATAGCGTGCGTGTAACTGAGTGATTAATGGGATCTGTTTATGATTGGCAACGGATACCATCCATTGAGAAGGCGCAGCACTATTACAATGAATAAGTTGTATTTGATGCAAATCAACGAGCTCTTTACCGCGCTTATAGAGAAAGCGTGTATTATTCAGCGCAAATCGAGGCGGTTCCCAATCGCCTAGAATAGTAAAATGATCTCGATAAACGATCACATTTTGTTGTCTGAATGAGTGTTCCAATAGCTTGGTATCACACCACACAATAGGTTCAAATCGTGTACGGTCCAAATTGGATACCAAGTCAATTAAGCATCTTTCACTGCCACGGATCCACTCATGTTTTGCATAATGTACAAAAAGGATTGGTACTCTAGATGAAGATTGCACAGGTAATTGTCTACCTATTGCATTGGCGTCTGATTCATCAAGTGTTGAACAGTAAATCCGTATTAACTTATTAATGTATTCCACCATACTAAATTGCTTTAATATGGTTAAGCGCGCGTTATTCCGAATACGGTTTTGCGCGTCTGTTGAAAGCGTTTGCCAATGCTCTATGGTCTTGATGTAATCAGAATGAGAATACTCAGCTAATAAAAATCCATTTTGTTCATCGACAATGAGTTGATCTAAACTACCTAAGTGATGAGTGATGACTGGAATGCCTCTCGCCATTGCCTCTAAGCATACCATCGGCATTCCTTCTTTCTTAGAAGGTAGTACCAAAATATCTAATTCTTTCCATTGCGCGTCCATAGCGTTGCAATGCCCAGTAAAGAGAATATTATGGCTAGCAGTTGTACTTAGCTCTGCAAATAATGGCCCATCTCCAACCATAATGAAGGGGTGCTCAATCAAAGTGCGTGCGATATCAATAAAGCGCTCTGGGGCTTTTTCACAGCTGAAGCGACCAACAAAGCCAATCTTGTTACCATAAGTCATAGAAATATGAGTGCAATCTAATGCATTAAACATCACTGTAGCACGGCTATTTAGTGATTTTGCGATAGGGTGACTGACCGCAATATTGTGGTCACTTAGACAGGATGATAAGCGGTCAAGAAAATCGTAATAAAAGAGCTTTCCTGTGCCTTGGTCTCCAGAATGGTAGGTAGCAACATGTTTGCTTGTGCAGAAAATTGATGCAAGGCGACACCATAAATTGGCTTTATATCCGTGTGAATGTAGGACATGAAATTTATTTTCTCTAATAAAATTAAAGAAATCACGAAAGCCGTCGTTAACTGTATATGTACGAATATTCTTACATTCTAATTTGGGTATCAGAATGTGTTCGCCGTAGTGTTTGAGGCGGATGAAGCATACTTCTAATGGTATTGCTTCACTTACATTTAGTGCAGTTGCGACACCATAGACATGAGACTCGATACCCGCATAGGTACGGGTATCTAAAACGATCCCTATTTTCACTAGTAATCTTCATTGATAAAAGGTTACTTTCTTTATCGTATGCAACTTTTCTGATTTGAGTATTTCAAAAATTTATTTTGATAATTTATGCTTTAATATAGGTTTACAAACTTTGAACTGTGCATAGTGCAGTCAGCACTAATTGCTTAGCCAGATCTTGACTGTTACTCTCTGCATAACAGCGCAGTTCGGGCGAATTACCACTGGGACGAAGGTGCACAATATCCCCAGTATTCAACGTAATGCGCAGTCCATCCACAGTATTGATTTGTTCAACTTCGGCAC
This sequence comes from Alteromonas sp. LMIT006, assembly GCF_024300645.1. NCBI lineage: Bacteria > Pseudomonadati > Pseudomonadota > Gammaproteobacteria > Alteromonadales > Alteromonadaceae > Alteromonas > Alteromonas sp. LMIT006. The sequence continues at coordinate 1,481,812 of NZ_CP101291.1, forward strand.
TCACGCCCATTGCAGTAATAAGTTGCCTAGGATGAGCACTGAGTTGTTTGATGAGTTCTTGCGAACGCTCGGTGGCAAATTCTTTGATTCGATCCGAGTCGGTGAAGCGCTGGGGGAGGGCGGCAACCAACTGACTGATCGTGGTTTGTTGAGCACACGCCTCTGCTAATATAACGATCCCAGGTAATAATGCATCGCGAGTCGGTAAGGCATGGATAGTGTGATCATTAAAGTTTACATCGGAACCTAATAAGAACCCACCATTCGCCTCAAAGCCGGCCACGGAGCGATAATCAAAATCGAGTGACGCAAAGGCCTCAATGACATAAGGAGAGCCAACCTTGGTGCGTGTGACGTGGCTAAATGCTTGACTCGCTTCAATCGCGGTATTACAGCTCACTGGCACCGCTAAGGCTTCAATCTGCAATGCTTTGGCCGTTAATAGACCAACGATATCACCGCGTAACCATACCCCTTTTTCATCACCAATTAAAGGACGGTCGCCATCCCCATCTGTCGAAAAGATCATATCGAACTGATGCGCCTCAGACCAAGCTCTCGCTTTTGCTTTATCTTCTTCACTGACTGCTTCGGTGTCGATAGGAACAAATTCATCTGAACGTTCCAAAGCAATAACTTCGGCTCCCAAGGCTTTGAATATCGGCGCGTAGAGTTCACGACCAGCACTGGAATGCTCATAAATTCCAATGCGCTTGCCGGCAAATACATCTGGGGCAAATAATCTAGTCGCTCGCTCAATGTATCTTGCAGTTGCAGCCGTTTCGATATCCGGGAGTGCGATTGCAGGACAACCAGCAAACTCAGTAGTGCAGGATAAAATAGCCTGTTCATGTGCCTTAGTAATTTCTCCCTCAGGGGTATAGAACTTAAGGCCGTTGCGGTCAAAAGGAATGTGCGAACCGGTGACCATGATACATGGGACATTTTCTTGTAGTGACGCTAAAGCTAATGCTGGGGTAGGTAATACACCACAATATACCGCTTGAATACCTAATACTTTCAGCGCGCTGATACAATAACGGGCGATGTCAGGAGAGCTTGGACGATTGTCAATACCCACTAAGACGCGATTAAATGCGTAGTCTTGTTGCATCGACTTAATAAACGCAAAAGTAAACGCATGGCATGCGAGGGGAGTAAAGTCCGCGACTAAACCTCGGGCGCCTGATGTGCCAAATTTTATGCCACTCTCGGCGATGGTTTGACTGCAAGTCGGCATATCTCATCCTTGTATATTGAACATAAACAACAAGTATTGTAAACGAGAAAAGCCGAATCTCAAGGGCAAAACCCATGTGATTCGGCTTTTTGTTATAGTGCATTAGTCCTAGTGACTGCTCATAGCTTCACTAAATAACGTCCTGTTACAGAGCCCGCCATCATATTTTGCGCAGCTTCAACACAGTCATCTAAGCCAATTTCGTGAGTAATTTGTTGAATGACACTCGGGTCGAGTTCATTGGCTAAATCATCCCAAGCGCGTTGTCGCTTGTTTTGTGGACAATAGACAGAATCGATACCGAGCAAAGAAACTCCACGTAAAATAAATGGCGCTACAGAGCTAGGTAAATCCATACCTTGTGCTAGACCACATGCTGTCACCACACCACCATATTGGGTGTTGGCAATAATATTCGCCAAAGTGTGTGAGCCAACGACATCCACCGCTCCTGCCCAATCTTGACCACCTAAAATTCGCGCTTTGCCTTCGTATTCTTTCCGATCTTTGATAGCCGTCGCTCCAAGACCGGTTAAATAATCCGCTTGCTGGGCTTTGCCACTTAACGCCGTTACAGAGTAACCTCGCTTAGCCAAGATAGCCACAGCGACAGAGCCCACACCACCGGTTGCGCCAGAGACTAAAATATTACCGGATGCTGGGCTAACGCCTGCATCACGTAAGGCATTGCAACACAGCATAGCTGTGTAACCTGCCGTGCCAATGCCCATTGCATCCTGTGGCGACATGTTTTCAGGTAATTTGATCAACCACTTGCTTTTGACACGCGCGTATTCAGCTAGGCCACCCCAGTGTTTTTCACCGACGCCCCAACCGTTCAAGACAACGGTGTCACCCACTGCAAATTCGGTGGAATCGGATTCTTCTACGACACCAACAAAATCAATCCCTGGTACCATAGGATACGATTTCGCAATGGGCGCACTGGCGGTCAATGCCAATGCGTCTTTGTAGTTAAGCGTCGAATAGGCAACTTTAACAAGTACATCGCCTTCGGGTAAATCGGTTACATTGCATTGTTCTATCGCAACTTGTTTATCTTCACGTAACACTATCGCGCGCATGAATATTCCTTTTTGTTCTTTTAGATTAGAGATTTATCTTTCATTACTGATGATATTTCATCAAGGCTTGCAGGGTCATCAATAGTTGAAGGCACCGTATAGCTTTGTCCGTCGGCAATTTGGCGTAATATTTTACGCAAAATCTTACCAGAACGCGTCTTTGGCAAACGATTCACGATTAACGCTTCTTTAAAGCAAGCGATGGGGCCAATTTGTTTGACCATACTGGCTTTTAACTCAGTAAATAAGGTCGCTTCGTCGATCTCAACGCCGTCTTTTAAGATCACCAGTCCCACAGGGAGTTGACCTTTTAACTCATCTTTGACGCCAATCACAGAACACTCTGCGACGGCAGGGTGAGCGGCAACCACTTCTTCCATTTCACCAGTGCTCAAGCGATGTCCTGCAATATTGATGACATCATCGGTGCGTCCCATAATAAAGACATAGCCGTCTTCATCGATATATCCACCATCGCCACTGCAATAGTAGCCAGGGAATTCAGTTAAATAGCTTTCTTTGAAACGTTCAAAATTCCCCCAGATGGATGGAAGGCAACTGGGTGGTAAAGGTAATTTTATCGCAATTGAGCCTTGGCTATTGGGTGGTAAAACATTGCCATCATCATCCAAAACTTCGACTTTAAAGCCAGGGGTTGGCAAGGTCGCCGAACCGGGTTTTGGCGCTTTGGCTTCTACCCCTAGTAAATTGCCACAGATCGCCCAGCCCGTTTCAGTTTGCCACCAGTGATCAATCACTGGCTTACCGGTTTTGTCGACGGTCCAGTCGTAAGTGGGTGGGTCTAGGCGTTCACCGGCCATGAAGATGTTTTTGAGAGCAGACAAATCGTATTGCTCAATCAGTTTGCCATCTGGATCTTCTTTTTTGATGGCACGAAATGCCGTCGGTGCAGCAAACAAGGTTGAAATTTTGTATTCTTCACACATACGCCAAAAACCACCCGCATCCGGTGTGCGGACTGGTTTTCCTTCGTATACGACCGTCGTGCATCCTTTTAAGAGTGGGCCATACACAATATATGAATGACCGACCACCCAACCCACATCCGATGCGGCCCAATACACATCCCCAGCTTCGACATTGTAAATTGCTTTCATAGAATAAAATAATGCAGCTGCGTGACCGCCATTATCTCTGACCACACCCTTAGGGGTGCCTGTAGTGCCAGAAGTGTACAGTATGTACAAAGGGTCTGTGCCATGCACAGGAACGGGTTCAGCAGGTGTTGCACTGGCTACGGCATCATTCCAATCAATATCTCGTGGGGCATTGATTTCTGCTGTGACTTGCTCACGTTGAAATACAATTACGCTATCGGGTTTGTGCGAAGCTTGGTCAATGGCGGCATCCACCAGTGGTTTGTACGGAATGATTTTACTGATTTCAATACCACAAGATGCGGTAACAATCACTTTGGGTGTTGCATCGTCAATGCGTACGGCTAATTCGTTTGGTGCGAAACCACCAAACACCACCGAATGAATGGCGCCTAATCGGGCTACGGCGAGCATGGCGATCACCGCTTCAGGGATCATCGGCATATAAATGACTACTCGGTCGCCTTTCGCTACCCCTTTTTCTGCTAATGCCCCTGCAAAGGTGGCTACTTTGTCTTGTAATTGCGCAAAAGTCAGCGTGTATTTGGTGTTAGAAACCGGCGAATCGAAGATAATGGCATTTTGCTCACCACGTCCAGAATTAACATGATGATCGACCGCCATATAGCAAGTATTCATTACGCCATCGGCAAACCAGCGGTCCATGCCATTGTCGTCTTTAGACAGAATTTCAGTAGGTGCCGTGTACCAAGGTAATTGATTGGCTTGTTCAGCCCAAAATGTTTCAGGTGATTCAATGGAAGCAGTGTATTCAGTTTGATATGACATGGAGTGTAGGGTCCTTGTTATGTATGTATGTGTATTATTCGTTAATCACATTATTTATACTGTAATGGATTTGTAAAAAATAGACTTCTCCGACTAAAGGAGGAGACACTTCTCTAATCACTAACGATATTGCCATTGGATTCGTTACATTTTGATACAGCACAAATATTGCGCAGTTCATGCTTATCTTTATACTTAATTATTGAATATGGTTGGTTTTATTAGGATGAAACATGAATACCTCTTTTATCGAAATGTTTTTTACTGTCCCAGTGTTTGTCATCATTTTGGTGCTACTGGTCATCAAATTTTCGGTTAAGTTTGTCCCGCAAAATCGCGCATTCATCGTTGAGCGTTTTGGTAAGTATCAATCAACCAGAGAGGCAGGGATCAATTTTTTAGTCCCGTTTATCGATCGCGTGGCAGCCGATCGCAGTCTAAAAGAACAAGCGGTCGATGTGCCTGAGCAATCTGCGATCACCCGAGATAACATTTCTTTGGCCGTGGATGGCGTGTTGTATTTCCGCGTATTGGATCCCAAAAAAGCCACGTATGGTGTTGAAGACTACGTGTTTGCCGTAACGCAACTTGCGCAAACGACCATGCGTTCAGAAATCGGTAAAATTGAATTGGATAAAACATTTGAAGAGCGTGATATGCTCAACGCAAATATTGTGTCTTCTATCAATGAAGCCTCCAGTCCATGGGGTATTCAAGTGCTTCGCTATGAAATCAAAGACATTACTCCACCAGCGTCAGTCATGGAAGCCATGGAAGCGCAGATGAAGGCGGAGCGGGTGAAACGCGCGCAAATCTTAGAGTCAGAAGGCGATAGACAAGCAGCGATTAACCGTGCTGAGGGTGACAAGCAAGCCATTGTTCTTGCAGCCGAAGCGGAACGCTCTGAACAAATTTTAAAAGCAGAAGGTGAGGCTCAGGCGATTCTGGCTGTTGCTGAAGCGCAAGCGGCAGCACTCAAAATGATTGGTGAGCAAGCCAATACAGAAGAAGGGCAAAAAGCCATCCAGTTGGATTTGGCCACTAAAGCCATTGAAGCTAAGCAAGCAATTGCCAAAGATTCTTCTGTGGTCCTGTTACCGGATAATGCAACCGATGCGGCAAGTTTAGTCGCTCAAGCAACTACGATCATCAACAAACTCAATTCAGGTCAGACCGCATGAATATATTGACTGAAAACTTAGCTGAAACACTGTTTATTTTGGGTATCGCGATGCTCATTATTGAGGTCGTAGTACTGAGTTTATCCACAATCATTTTATTCATGCTTGGTAGTGCGCTGATTTTGACTGCAATCGGTGTGTATATCGGCTTGCTATCTCCTGATATTTTGGATGCGGTACTGGCTGTGGCGATTTTGACCGCTATTCTGACTGCAGGCCTTTGGAAGCCATTCAAAAACTTGCAAGAACAACGCGATGATTCACCTGTGACCTCAGATTTGGTTGGGTTTACCTTTGTATTAGCTCAAGATGTGTCTCCAGAGAGTCAAGTGACATACAAATATTCTGGCATAGAGTGGCGTTTGGTATCAGCCGTGCCGCTCTCTTCCGGCACCAAAGTGAGGGTAAGTGAAGTGGCTGTGGGTGAATGGTTCATCGAAGCATTTTGATGAATCGATTGTTTGTGGTGTAGATATTTTGCTATGATTTTATCATCAAACATCTGAGTAGATAAAAGGTTATGGATTCTTATCAAACGGCCATTTTAGATGCGATGGGCATTGCTCGTCATTCTTACAAAGATCCTTCTGTGCAAGCCTTTGCCACTCAGCCTATGCTCACGGATCTGCAAGTGGCTATGCCGCACCTGCGTTTTGTGGTGTCCGATCAGGTTGCACTAGAAGAGGGGATTGTCAAACTTCCTGCCTCTCCGTCTGCCCAACACAAACGCGATATTTGGTTAGCGTATTGTCAACACACTCATGCACAGTAGGCAATGTCTATATTTAGGTGAGCAAGACGCCATCAGGGCCTACCAAATCATGCGCGATGCTCAGCCTCATGCGTGGTCATTTGATACGTTTCAATCTTGTTTATCACACCCTTATCAAGCCATTGGCTTATTTGACCACAGCGAACTGCAAGGTTTCTATATTATCCATGAGGTCACAACTGCAGAGCACAAAGAATGGTCGCTTATGGAAATCGTGGTAAATCCATTGCAACAAGGGCAAGGCTTGGGAACCTTGTTGTTAAATGACCTTCTGAGTCGGGCACGCAGAGTTGATGTGAATGAAATATGGTTGGAGGTCAGAGCATCGAATCACAACGCGATCCATCTCTATCGCAAAACCGGTTTTGTGCAAATTGATGTGCGCAAAAACTATTACCCAACCGATGATAATCGGGAAGATGGTTTGGTTATGTGTCACTACCCACTTTCAACATCTAATCGCAATACAACCACGATCGATTAAATCGTATATTGTACATTTCACGATCAGCTTATTTTCTTAAGGCATGGTATAATTTTTGTTTTACATCGTGAGAATATTCAATCATGTCGTCTACTTCAGAACTTCCGCCCTGTCCACAATGTCACTCTGAATATACCTACAACGACCGCAATCTTGTTGTGTGTTCTATGTGTGGTTTTGAATGGGATCCACAGTCACTTGCTGATGAAGACAACATCACAGCAACGGACGCAAATGGCACTGTGTTGCAGGAGGGGGATAAAGCCACAGTGGTCAAAGATCTCAAAATCAAAGGCAGTTCACAGGTAATAAAAGTCGGAACAAAGCTCGTGATTCGTCGTATTAAAGACGCCAAAGACCACGAATTAGACTGCCGTGTCGATGGAGTAGGCGAAATGATGGTGACGGCGAAGTTTGTGAAGAAGGCATAGTGAGAGAGAAGAATCATTCACTGCATAGACTATTTTTGGTAAGATATTGCGAATGAATGATGCGTTATAACTTGCGCTAGATAGGAACAAAAATACATGGCAAATGCCGATTTTTTAAACGAAATAAACAAGCGAAAAACGTTCGCAATTATTTCGCACCCGGATGCGGGTAAAACCACCATCACTGAAAAAGTCTTGTTATTCGGAAACGCCTTACAAAAAGCGGGTACCGTAAAGGGTAAGAAATCTGGCCAGCACGCCAAGTCAGACTGGATGGAAATGGAAAAAGAGCGTGGGATCTCCGTTTCAACCTCGGTGATGCAATTCCCTTACGGTGAACATTTGGTCAATCTTCTCGATACCCCAGGGCACGAGGATTTCTCAGAAGATACATATCGGACTCTGACCGCAGTGGATTCGTGTTTAATGGTAATTGATGCGGCGAAAGGGGTTGAAGATCGCACCCGTAAGCTGATGGAAGTCACCCGTCTGCGCGATACGCCTATCATCACGTTTATGAACAAGCTTGACCGTGATATCCGTGACCCGATGGAGCTACTTGATGAAGTCGAGAATGAGTTAAACATTGCCTGTGCCCCAATTACTTGGCCTATCGGCTGCGGTAAGTTGTTTAAAGGGGTGTACCACTTACAACGCGACGAAACGATTTTGTATGCGACTGGCCAAGGCCACACCATACAAGATGTGCGCATCATCAAAGGATTGGATAACCCCGAATTGGATGAGGCAGTAACCAACGACCTGGCAACGCAATTGCGCGAAGAACTGGAGTTGGTGATGGGGGCATCCAACGAATTTGATCAAGAACTGTTTTTAGACGGTCAGCTTACGCCTGTCTTCTTTGGTACTGCGTTAGGTAATTTTGGTGTCGATCATATGTTGGATGGCCTCACTGCGTGGGCGCCTGAGCCACAGCCTCGTGAAACGGACAAAGATACCAAAATTGGCGCAGATAATACCAAATTCAGTGGATTTGTGTTTAAAATTCAAGCCAATATGGATCCCAAGCATCGTGACCGCATTGCGTTTTGTCGAATCGTATCTGGCAAATATGAAAAAGGCATGAAAATGCGCCATACCCGAATCAATAAAGACGTCAGAGTATCCGATGCATTGACCTTTTTAGCAGGTGATAGAGCCTTGTTAGAAGAAGCGTATGCCGGTGACATCATCGGTTTGCACAATCATGGCTCGATTCGGATCGGCGATACATTTACTTCGGGAGACGATTTTCGCTTCACTGGTATTCCGAATTTTGCTCCGGAGCTGTTTAAGCGCATACGTCTCAAAGATCCACTCAAAATGAAACAATTACAAAAAGGGCTTATTCAGCTATCGGAAGAGGGCGCCGTACAAGTATTCCGCCCGCTTGCAAATAACGATTTGATCGTGGGTGCGGTGGGTGTGCTTCAGTTTGACGTCGTCGTTGCGCGTTTGAAAGCTGAGTACAATGTAGATGCCATCTACGAACATGTGAATGTTGCCACCGCGCGATGGATCTATGGTTCGGATAAAGACGTTGATAATATTAAGCGCAAGGCTGAGGCCAATGTCGCCCTCGATGGTGGTGATAATTTAACCTATATTGCGCCGACTATGGTCAATTTATCCCTCGCACAAGAGCGTTATCCCGACATTACCTTTGCCGCAACGCGCGAACAGTAAGAATTTAGAGAACCATTGTTATGAACATACAACAACTCATTGCACAGCGTTTTCAAGACGCATTGATTCAGCTTGGGCACCCAGAGGCTCCGGTGCCAGTTGGCAAGTCTACTCGTCCCGAATTCGGTGAATACCAATTCAACGGGGCCATGGCCCTTGCCAAATCCATGCAGAAAAACCCTCGCGAAATCGCACAACTTATTCTCGAAACGGTTGAGTTAGAGGATATGGCCAGTCATCTCGAGATTGCTGGTCCTGGGTTTATCAATATTCACTTACAGTCCCAGTGGTTAGCACAAGCTGTCAGCGATGCTCTCAATGATGAGTATCTTGGCATTGCAAAGCCTATCGCGCAAACCATCGTAGTGGATTACTCTTCTCCCAATCTAGCCAAAGAGATGCACGTTGGGCATTTGCGCTCCACTATCATTGGTGATGCGGTGGTTCGCGTATTAGAGTTCATGGGGCATAAAGTCATTCGTCAAAATCACATGGGCGATTGGGGCACTCAGTTTGGTATGCTGCTTGCTCATCTCAGCGACGAACTCGCCGCAGATAAAGTAGCGGAAACGGCACTGTCGGATTTAGAGGATTTTTACCGTGCCGCCAAAGTCCGTTTTGACAATGAGGACGGATTTGCTGATCGCGCTCGTGACTATGTGGTGAAGCTACAAGGGGGCGATGCTCAGTGTTTGCAATTGTGGCAGAATTTTATCGATATCAGCATTGCCCACTCACAAGAGGTTTACGATAAATTATCGGTTAGTTTGACCCGTGCAGATGTGATGGGCGAAAGCGCCTATAACGATGACCTTGCTAATGTGATTGACGCGTTGACACAACAAGGTGTTGCCGTTGAGGATGCAGGAGCGAAGGTGGTCTTCCTTGAAGAACTCGCGGATAAAAACGGTAAACCTGCGGTGTACATTGTACAAAAATCGGGTGGCGGATATTTGTATGCAACCACCGATTTAGCGGCCATTCGCTATCGCAATACGCAATTACACGCCGATAGAACCTTGATTTTTACTGACGCGCGTCAAGCTTTGCATTTTAAGCAAACCGAAATCGTCGCGCGCAAAGCGGGTTTTATCGAATCGGCACAAACATATGAGCATTGCCCCTTTGGCATGATGCTCGGAAAAGACGGCAAACCATTCAAAACACGTTCTGGCGATACGGTTAAGTTGGTGGATTTGTTAGACGAAGCGGTAGAGCGTGCGGCGACGCTGATTAAGTCACGAACGCCAGAGGCTGACAATTTAGATGAAATGGCGCACAAAATTGGTATCGGTGCAGTAAAATATGCCGATTTAGCCAAAGCAAGAACCACCGATTATGTATTTGATTGGGATACGATGCTGAGCTTTGAAGGCAATACCGCGCCTTATTTGCAATATGCATTCACCCGCATTCAAAGCATTTTTAACAAAGCCGGAGAGTTCGATGAGCAAGCCTCAATCGACATCAATGATGAGGCCGAAAAAGCCCTCGCAGTAAAATTACTGCAATACCAAGATGCGCTTGAGATAGTGGCAGTGGAGGCAACTCCTCATGTGTTATGCACCTATCTGTACGAGCTGGCTTCCCTTTATATGAAGTTTTATGAAGCGTGTCCTATTCTCAAAGATGGGGTAGCTGAAGATGTGAGAGCCTCTCGTTTACAACTCAGTGCATTGACGCAAAAAACACTTGGACATGGGTTGGGTTGTCTTGGGATTCAAACGCTCGACAAAATGTAAAAGACCAAAAGCGACTCTTCTGAGTCGCTTTTTTAATCGTTTGTTAGATATACGGCGTAGTACAAATAAAACCTTCAAAGGATATTCAAATGACTAAAATTCTCGCGTTTAGTGGCAGTCTCCGCAAATCTTCATATAACCAATCTATTGTCGCAGCAACGGCAGATGGCGCAACTCAAGCTGGTGCCGAAGTGACAGTGGTGCATTTAAAAGACTTCCTAGCGCCTCTATTCAACGAAGACTTAGAAGTAGAGCAAGGAATGCCGGCTACGGCGCAGGCCTTCAAGGATTTATTACTTGCTCACGATGGGTTTTTGATCGCGTCTCCTGAATACAACTCAAGTTACAGTGCAGCCTTGAAAAACGCCATAGATTGGGCTTCTCGAGGGGCTGAAGGTGAAGCACCGTTAGCAGCCTTTCGCGGTAAAACGGCTTTGCTAATGGGGGCATCTCCAGGTGCTTTAGGTGGTTTACGTGGTCTTGTCAATTTACGTATGTTACTTGGGAATTTGGGGGTACATGTACATCCAACACAACACGCGTTTAGTAAAGTACATACTTTGATTGATGAAACAGGTGTCGTTACTGATGAAAAAACACTGGCTAAGTGCCATGACCTGGGCGCGCAGCTAGTTCAGTTTACCTCTGTGTTAAAAGGCTAAAACTGGACAAAAATCCTTATCTCTACTAGGAATTTGACCGAAAATCCGCTACTATCCGCGACCAATATTTTCGGTCTTTTATGTTGACTCACCATGTTTGAAATCAATCCAATTACTCAAGCAATAGCTGATATTCGCAAGCGCACTGACGCGCTTAGGGGGTATCTTTGACCTCGATAGCAAAACCGAACGACTTGAAGAGGTTTCCCGCGAGTTAGAAGACCCGGCGATTTGGAATGAGCCAGAAAAAGCGCAAGCACTAGGAAAAGAAAAAAATGCCCTTGAGCAAGTTGTTGAAACCATTGCTAACCTGACTCAAGGCACAGAAGATGTTGAGGGTCTACTGGAGCTAGCTGTTGAAGCAGAGGATGAGGATACCTTTGCTGAAGCACAGTCTGAGTTAGCTGACTTGCTATCACAACTTGAAACACTTGAGTTTCGTCGAATGTTCTCCGGTCCTAATGACAGCAATGACTGTTATGTGGATATTCAATCTGGTTCGGGCGGGACGGAGGCGCAGGATTGGGCGAATATGCTCTTGCGCATGTATTTGCGTTGGGGGGAAGAACACGGCTTTAAAACCGAGCTCATAGAAGTATCTGATGGGGATGTAGCGGGTATCAAATCAGCGACCATTCGGTTTGGCGGTGAATATGCTTTCGGCTGGTTGCGCACCGAAACTGGGGTACATCGCTTAGTGCGCAAATCACCGTTTGACAGTGGTAATCGTCGCCATACCTCTTTTGCTTCGGCGTTTGTCTATCCCGAAATCGATGATGACATTGATATTGAAATCAACCCTGCAGACTTGCGCATTGATACCTATCGGGCATCGGGTGCGGGTGGTCAGCACGTCAACCGAACGGATTCCGCCGTTCGGATCACACACTTACCAACCAATATCGTGGTACAATGCCAAAATGATCGCTCACAACACAAAAACAAAGATCAAGCGTTCAAACAGCTTAAAGCGAAGCTTTATGAGTTTGAATTACAAAAACAAAACGCAGAAAAACAAGCACTAGAAGACAGTAAATCGGATATTGGCTGGGGCAGTCAAATTCGTTCTTATGTGCTGGATGATTCGCGCATCAAAGATTTGCGCACTGGAGTAGAGAATCGCAACACTCAAGCAGTGTTGGATGGTGATCTCGATAAATTTATTGAAGCTAGCCTCAAATCAGGCCTGTAAACGTAGGAAGCAACATGACTGCACCCACTCAAGATGAAAATAAACTCATTGCCGAACGTCGCGCTAAACTTGCGCAGATCCGCGAGAATTGTTCTGCGAATGGTTTTCCCAATGACTTCCGCCGTGAATTTTATGCTGCTGATGTGCAAGCCGCGCACAGCGAGAAGGACAAAGAAACGTTAGAACAAGAAGCGAATCAAATCAGTATTGCCGGTCGTATCATGGCAAAACGCGGTCCGTTTTTGTTGTTACAGGATATGACTGGGCAAATCCAAGCCTATGCGGACAAAGATACACAAAAAGCCATTAAAGCCCAATACGGACAGCTTGATATTGGTGATATCATCGGTGTGAAAGGCGATTTACACAAGTCAGGTAAAGGCGATTTGTATGTCAACATGACAGAATATCAACTCTTGACCAAATCTTTGCGTCCATTACCCGAAAAGTTTCACGGTCTTTCAGACCAAGAAACCAAATATCGTCAACGTTATGTGGATCTGATTACCTCTCCAGAAACGCGCGCGACTTTTCACATGCGCAGCAAAATTGTCAATGGCATCCGCAATTTCTTAGTGCAGCGCGACTTTATGGAAGTGGAAACACCAATGCTTCAAGTGATCCCAGGCGGCGCGACGGCCAAGCCATTTGTCACGCATCACAACGCGTTAGATATTGATATGTATCTGCGTATTGCCCCTGAGTTATATTTGAAGCGCTTAGTCGTTGGTGGTTTTGAGCGCGTATTTGAGATTAATCGCAACTTCCGTAATGAAGGCTTATCCACCCGTCACAACCCAGAATTTACCATGATTGAGTTCTATCAGGCTTATGCGGATTATAAAGATTTGATGAACTTGACGGAAGACATGTTACGTACTCTTGCGCAAGATGTATTAGGCACAACCACTGTGACGAACACGATCAAAAATGCCGATGGTGAAGTCATTGAGACCAAAACCTATGATTTTGGTCAGCCGTTCCAGCGTTTGAGTATGGGCGATGCGATTTTAAAATATTGGCCTGAAGCTAATGCAGAAGCGATTAACGATCCAGAAAATCATCTCGATGCGTTAAAAGCGATGGCAAAACAGTTGCACATCAAAGAGCCAGAAGTCGATGGTATTTGGGGGGCGGGTAAATATCTGTGCGAGATTTTTGAAGCGACCGCAGAAGAACAGCTCGATCAACCCACCTTTATTACTCAATATCCGTGGGAAGTGTCTCCGCTAGCACGTCGTAATGACGTCAATCCATTTGTCACCGACCGCTTTGAATTCTTTGTTGGTGGACGTGAACTGGCTAATGGCTTCTCTGAGCTTAACGATGCAGAAGATCAAGCAGCGCGCTTTGCCAAACAAGTTGAAGAAAAAGACGCAGGTGATGATGAAGCGATGCATTTTGATGACGATTATATTCGCGCATTAGAATATGGCTTACCACCCACAGCAGGAGAAGGGATCGGTATTGACCGTTTGGTGATGTTATTCAGTGACAGTCCAACCATCAAAGATGTGATTCTGTTCCCCCATATGAAACCGTTAACTCAAGATAGCGACAGTTAATTCAAATTAAAGACACACACAGCCTCAACGATGTTGAGGCTTTTTTGTGCATCAGATTTACAAACGCCCTTCAAGCTTATGGATATCTAACCACAAACGTTTATTAGTCGGAACTTGTAAGCCGATGCTTTCAGCTTCTTGAACAATATAGCCATTGATATGATCAATTTCTGTGCGACGTCCGTGCTTAATGTCCTGCTGCATGGATGAGTAATTATCTTGTGTATCATAAATCACGTTATTCACGGTATTCAACACTGTCGAATGGTCAATGTTTATATCTTTGGCTTTCGCGAGAATTAATATCTCGTTCAAGATTTGAATGATGAGTTTCTTATAACTCGGTGCTGATAACCCACCATTTTGCAGATCATGGATGGCTGTTAACGGATTAATGACCGCATTAACCGCCAGTTTCGTCCACAGAGCTGGCATAATGTCTTCGTGCATTTGTGCGTTATACAACGCTTGTTCGAGTGTTGCGTAATGTTGCTTAATGGTCTCTGTGCTGGTGTTTCCTCTTTGCACGGTGCCAAAGAAGGTATTGCCATGCCCAGTGTGTTTGACCGTCTTATGTGAACGATATGCAGCGGTATTTGTGATGGCCGCAATGATGTGGTTAGTTGGATAAAGCTGTTTAGCAATCTCGATTGTGCCAAGACCATTGTGAAGTAACACAATGCAACACGAAGGCTCGATAACTGTCTGTAATTGCTGTAACACGCTTGGGATGACATAGGCTTTCAATGGTAAAACCACAATGTCTTCTAAGCGAATGTCATGGTTGAGTTGTTTGGGTGTGGGTAAATTGAGCTTGCCATAACTAAGATGGTCAACGGAAAGCGTCTCAGGTGTTCGAGCAAATTGAGTATACCGCAACTTTTCCTTACAGCAGCGTGTCGCGATTAAACTACTTATGCAGCCTTGTCCAATTAGGTTTATTTTACTCGTTTTGGCCATAGTTTAGCCACTTCCTCAAATTGTTGTTGCCAGAAAGTATTATCCATTACTAAAAACTGGTTTCCGTAGTGCATCGGAGCTGTAATGTTGTATTCAACACCACGCCAAGAAAACGCGACTGCATAAGCGTGTAGGTACATCCTGTCAGAGTCCTCACCGCCATAGTGGGTATCACCTAAAATGCTCGCTCCATTGCTTTTTAATGCGGCTCTGATTTGATGCGTTTTTCCTGTATAAGGTTGCACCCAAAATGCCTTTGTCCCTGGAGGTCCTGGTTTGCGCACAAAATAACTTATTGCCGGATTGTTTTGGGAATCTTTGAGCAACCACAATCCGTCCCTGCGATTGTACATATCGCCTTTGACCCAGCCCATTTTACGTTTGCCTTTACCTGTGGAAAGCGCAAGGTAAGTCTTTTGTATCGATTTAGTTGAAAATAAATTGTCAAATAATGCTGCGGCCTCAGGGTGTTTAGCCAAGATGAGACAGCCACTGGTCTCATCATCAAGACGATGCACTAAATGCCAATCTATAGGAATGTCTGAGCAATTGTATAACGCAGGGTTAGGTGAGTTAGAACTCCTGTGCATCGTTATTGAAGGAGGCTTGTTCAGAACAACAAAGTCTGAATGATCGAGCAGTACACTGAGCACAATAAGTTCTAAGAAAGATTAAATTTTGTCAATTATAGCAAGCGCTTTTTTATAGTCCAAGATCTGTATAGATGCACGGAGCTCTTGAATGTCTTCTTCTTCCGCCTGTAATGAATTAAGCAAATGCTCTAGTTTTTCAAATGGAATGAATTGGTTTTTGGTAATGAACTCAAATAATACTGCTTTAGGATCAGCTGCAAGATCTTTAGGCAGATGTTCAACTACCTTCTTGTGAGCCGTTTCATTGATATAAAGGTTGATTTGTTTTGCAGTCTCAGCAATGAGATTAGTTAACTCATTGACATCATCAGAGCGCAAGTGCTCGTCCCGAGCAAGTGGTTCTGATTGTTTGCAAAACTCGTGTAAACGCTCCATCCCAAGGTTACCTGAAACACCTTTCAATGTGTGAATCATCAGATGTGCAGAAGTATAGTTTTGCGCCGCAATCATTGCTTTGATCTCGGACTCCGCATTTTGATAATCGTCGATAAATTTCGTTAAAAGCCGGCATAAAATGTCGTTTTTGCCACTGAGCTGTTGTTGCGCAAATTCTGAATTAAAAAATTTCATGTCAAAACTACAAATTAGAGATGGTAAGTTGATGATAGGACAGAATCATAGAAATGCGAAATAAGATCAAGCGATTCTTTCATTCTTTTGTTATGATCACAGCATTACAAAACGTTATAATAGCGCTTAGGGAAGACCTAAATTGCACTCACAACAACGCACTTTTATTGATAATTTAACATGGTTTAGTCAGCCGGCAATCGCGCGCACCTCAAGACTGATACAAAGGGGCATCGAGAGGGAGTGCCTACGTGTCACCAGCGCAGGCAAATTGTCTCAAAAAACGCATGCTAAAGAGTTGGGTTCCGCTTTAACCCATGCACATATAACCACTGATTTTGCCGAAAGTTTACTCGAGTTCATTACACCACCAACGAGTGATATTAACACCTCATTAAAACAACTTGCTGATATCCACAAATTCACGTTAGGACAAATTGGGCAAGAACGTCTATGGCCTCTATCTATGCCATGTTTTGTCGGTACTGAAGACGATATAAAACTCGCTGAATACGGCACTTCTAATGTGGGTAAAATGAAACACACCTATCGCGTCGGCTTGAAACATCGCTATGGCTCTATGATGCAAGTTATCTCAGGTGTGCACTTTAATTTTTCCTTGCCATCGGAATTTTGGCAATTGTGGTGCGAGCAAAATAACTTACCTTTTGCACAGGATTCAATATCAAAAGGGTATTTGCATTTGATTCGCAATTATCGTCGTTTGTGTTGGATTATTCCTTATTTGTTTGGTGCGTCACCGGCAATATGCCAGTCTTTTTTGCAAGGCAGAGAAACGCCCTATGAGTTCAAGAAGCTTGGCAAAGGAACCATATATTTACCTTATGCCACTTCGTTGCGAATGTCGGATTTGGGGTACACGAATTCTGCTCAAGATAGTTTGAATATTTCATATAATTCATTAACCCAATATATATCTGATTTGCGCACAGCGATTAATACGCCTTCTCCAAAATATGCTCAAATCAAATCTGGAGAAGATGGTGTTTATCATCAGCTCAACAATAATGTGCTGCAAATTGAAAATGAGTTATATTCGCCGATCAGACCCAAACAAATTACTCAATCAGGCGAAAAGCCTTCAACTGCGTTGGACAAGCGGGGAATTGAATATATTGAAGTACGTGCGCTCGATATTGATCCGTTCTCTCCAGTTGGCGTGAATGCACATCAAATACACTGGTTAGACTGTTTTTTGCTGTATTGTTTGTTATTGCCAAGTGCTGATATGAGTGCTGCAGAATACGAGCAAACTGACCGTAATTTGAAGCGCTCTGTGTTGCGTGGAAGGGAACCGGGTTTGTTATTGGAAAAAGAGGCTGAGCAAATATCCTTACATGACTGGGCGCTTGAAATAAGCGATGACTTAAAAGGAATTGCGGAAATCTTAGATAAGCAACATGCTGCGAGTGCTTACATGGAAGGCATAATGGCTCAGGAATCCAAAATCCTGTCAGCAGATAAGACGCCGTCAGGTATTTTATTGAACACCTTGTTGGCATCTGATGTTGATAATGCTCGCTACGGTTTGCAACTTGCTGAAAAGCATATGGAGCACTTTGCCACACACGAGTTCCAAATCTACGATACAGAGTATTTTGTGAGAATGGGCAAAGAATCGATAGACGCTCAAAGAAAAATTGAAGCTGCTGATAGTTGCGAATTTAGCGAGTTTTTGACGCAATATTTTCAATATAATTAACGGACAAAAAAAAGCCTGACCGAAGTCAGGCGGGAATGTTCCAGGGAAAACACATACTACGTATTAATAGAGTGGCTGTTTTGATGAAAGTTCAAAAATTATTTAAAAAAGTATTAATTTTATTCTTTCCCTTGTTAATACTGGGCTGTACAGCGTCTCCACCCCAAAACGCAGAAAATTTATGTGAGATATTTTTCGAAAAGGATGATTGGTACGATGCTGCTGCGCAAATGCGAGACAGTTATGGCGTGCCGATCCACATACCTATGGCGATGATGTATCAGGAAAGTTCCTTTCGCGCCGACGCCAAACCGCCCAAGGATTATATTTTATGGGTGATCCCTTGGGGGAGAGTCTCTTCAGCATATGGATACTCTCAAGCCAAGACACCAACATGGCAAGATTATATTCGTGAAACGGGTAATTCAGGGGCTGATCGGGATGATTTTGCAGACGCCATTGATTTTATGGGGTGGTTTATTAGCAAAAGTCAAAAAGTGAACGGGGTCTCAAAGTGGGATGCATACGCTCAGTATCTGAATTATCACGAGGGCTGGGGAGGCTATCGCCGTCAGACTTATGCAAAAAAACCTTGGTTAAAGAAGGTTGCAAAACGGGTAAAAGAGCGTGCGAGTCGTTACAGTGCGCAACTCAAAACCTGTGAAGACGAGTTATCAAGAAACTGGTTCATGCGTTTATTCACCTAATTATTTGATCAGGATCAAAGTTAACACTCCGTCCCATCACGAGCAGTTCTGGCATTTGATCTAGATCATTCCACCTTTGCCACCGGCATATAAAATGACCTTAGATAGTTTATTTTTTGAGGTGATATATGATTGATTTATTACTGACAGATCCAGTGGCTTGGGGTTCTGTATTAGGAATTTTTATCGTGGTAGTAATGTGTTTGTACTATGCGTATATGTTCATTCACAACTCTGCAGATGAGAGTAAATAATCAACGTCTGACCCATTCATCTGGAATATCCATTAGCACTAAGATGCACGCAGAGCCACCATACTGTTTGGGGGCTTGGCAGAATCCAATGATATCGGGATGCTGTACTAGGTAATGTGGAATTTTTTGTTTCAGAATACCTTGGCCGTGACCGTGCATAATGGCCACGCATAACTCGTTATGCTGTTTGGCGTCATACAGCAGTTCAAGGAGGACACGCTTCGCTTGTTGTTGGGTCAAACCATGCAAATCCGCTTCGACGTCTGGCGGAAATTCTCCTTTTCGTAATTGTTTGATTTTACTGTGATTATTCTTGTCGCCACGGTACCAAAATAGTTGTTCATTATCGCCAAAATGCGCTTCGTACATATCAGAAAATTCGACTTCTGCAGTGCTACGGGACTGTTTTTCAGCAATAAATTGGCGTTTCGTTTTGACGTTTCGGCGAGGTGGGATCTTGTCCTGCTCCAGTGGCTTAACATCACTAAACAGGTATTTAAAATCCATATTGTCATCGTCGGTCATAATTGCTCAATATCCACTGTAAAAATAAAAATGCTCCAAGCGCTTATTTTTAGTATTATATACCCACGCAAATTATCCACAAGCAAGATACAGTGAAAACATCCTCCATCCCATTATTTGTCGATATCGTATCAGATCTGCACACTATGCTAGACTGGACTCGTTTCGCTACGACTCAGATGCACCAAGCGGATCTATTTTTTGGGCATGGCACCGATAACGCATGGGACGAATCTGTCGTTTTGGTCAGTCATTGTCTTTCTTTGCCCGCAGATCTTGCGCAAAAGACGTCAGACATGTTGTTTCAGTCTCGCTTGACCAGCTTTGAAAAAGCCAATATTTACGACTTGTTAGAAAAACGAATCGAGTCTCGAGAGCCGTTACCGTATCTAACCAATCAGGCTTGGTTTTGTGGGTTGCCATTTTACACAGACAAACGAGTTTTGATCCCACGCTCGCCTATTGCTGAATTGATTCAAGATGGATTCAGTTCGTGGTTAACTCAGCCGCCGCAACTCATAATGGACTTATGCACAGGAGGGGGCTGCATTGCTATCGCAATGGCGTATGCTTTCCCTAGCGCACAAGTCGATGCTTTGGACATATCTGAAGACGCATTAGCTGTTGCCAATGAGAATATCCTAGCACACGGCCTTGAAGAGCGAGTCTTTGCGATTCAGTCGGATGTTTACAGTAGTGTTCAAGGGCAAAAATACGACCTTATCGTAGCGAATCCTCCTTATGTAGATGCGGAGGATATGGCTGATCTACCACAAGAATTTTTGCATGAGCCCGCTCTTGCTTTGGCAGCCGGTGACGATGGGTTAGATATTGTGGAAACTATTTTAAGGCAAGCAACTCAACATCTGACACCACAAGGGTGGTTGTTTGTTGAAGTAGGGAATTCTTTAGTTCATATGGAACAACGCTTTCCAGGTTTGGAGGTGGAGTGGATTGAGTTTGCCAACGGTGGAGACGGAGTCTTTGCGGTACCATTTGAAACACTCAATGCGTATTTTTAAGGCGTTATTACAAAGTTGTATAAGCGTCCTCGCATTACATAACAGAATAATATAGATAGGTGACAACAGTGGCTGGTAACAGTTTTGGACAATTATTTAGAGTAACAACGTTTGGTGAGAGTCATGGCATTGCCATTGGTGGTGTGGTAGATGGTGTGCCACCAGGGTTAGAACTTTCTGAGGCGGATTTACAAGGGGATTTGGATCGTCGCAAGCCAGGTACATCTCGCTATACAACGGCTCGTCGTGAAGACGATGAGGTGCAAATTTTATCAGGTGTGTTTGAAGGCGTGACGACTGGCTGTAGCATCGGTTTATTGATCAAAAATAAAGATCAGCGCAGTCAAGATTACTCCAAAATCGCCGATCGTTTTCGTCCTGGCCACGCCGATTATACCTATCAGCAAAAATATGGTACTCGAGATTACCGTGGGGGAGGCCGTTCATCGGCACGTGAAACAGCGATTCGAGTTGCGGCTGGCGGTATTGCCAAAAAGTATCTCAAGCAGGTTTTTGGTATTGAGGTGCATGGCTATTTGTCACAACTTGGTCCAGTGGCAATCGAAACTGTTGATCATACAATTACAAACACGAATCCGTTCTTCTGTCCCGATGCGTCCAAACTCGATGCACTGGATCAATACATGCGTGATCTCAAAAAATCAGGTGATTCTATTGGTGCTAAAGTCTCTGTGCAAATTACCAATATGCCAGTGGGATTGGGTGAACCTGTATTTGATCGATTAGATGCTGATTTGGCGCATGCCATGATGGGTATAAATGCAGTTAAAGGTGTTGAGATTGGTGATGGCTTTGGCGTCGTCACGCAAAAGGGCAGTGAGCATCGCGACACGTTGACGCCTGATGGATTTGCTTCTAATCATTCAGGTGGTGTACTAGGAGGTATTTCAACAGGACAAGATGTGTTGGTTCATATGGCACTTAAGCCTACCTCCAGCATTACTGTGCCTGGAGAAACGATTACTATAAATGGTGAAAAAACAGACGTTATCACCAAGGGAAGGCATGATCCTTGTGTCGGTATTCGAGCAGTACCCATTGCTGAAGCGATGGCTGCCATTGTCATCATGGACCATGTGCTAAGACATCGTGCACAAAACGCAGATGTGCAATCACAGACGCCTGTGATCCCAGGCGCCATCAAGTAATTACTGAGAGTATTCGCTGGGACATCGCCCAATGGTGGCGATGGTTCCATCGTCATTCAACTGTTCGAGTTTGACATCAAAGCCCCACAATCGGTGCAGGTGTTTCAACACCTCATGTCGAGATTTAGCTAACGGTATACTGTTATGAGGGACATAGCGTAACGTTAAAGATCTATCCCCTCTTACATTCACATTATGCACTTGAATATTAGGTTCAAGATTACTCAAGTTATATTGAGCTGAGAGTTTCTCTCGAATTTTGCGATAGCCGGACTCATTGTGGATTGCCGAAACTTCCACATAGTCGTTCTTAACATCATCATTGATAGCGAAAAACTTGAAATCTCGCATTACTTTGGGGGACAAAAACTGACTGATAAACGACTCGTCTTTGAAGTTATGCATTGCAAAATGCACAGTCTCAAGCCAATCTTTGCCCGCTACGTCAGGTAGGAATTCATAATCCTCAGGGGTAGGATCTGTGCACATTCGTTTGATATCCATAAACATAGCAAAGCCTAGTGCATAAGGATTGATCCCAGAGTAATAGGGGGAATTATAATTTGGTTGAGCGACGACTGATGTATGCGAGTGTAAAAACTCCATAATGAAACTGTCACTGACTTTACCTTCATCGTACAAGTGATTCAAAATATGATAATGCCAGAAACAGGCCCAACCTTCGTTCATGACTTGAGTTTGTTTTTGCGGGTAAAAATACTGAGATACTTTACGTACAATGCGCACTAATTCCCGTTGCCAAGATTCAAGTAAAGGGGCTTTTTTCTCAATGAAGTACAAAAGGTTCTCTTGAGGCTCGGGAGGAAAACGCACTTCGTCTACTTTTTCGGCTTTTTTACTCTTTGGTAGGGTGCGCCATAAATCGTTTACTTGGCTTTGCAAGTACTCGGCTCTTTCGTTTTGTCGTGCGATCTCATCAGCAATAGATATTTTGGCTGGACGTTTGTATCGGTCCACACCGTAATTCATTAAAGCATGACAGGAATCAAGAATATCTTCGACAGCCGATACTCCGTGTTTTTGCTCACATTGTGCGACATAATTTTTGGCAAACACTAAATAATCGATAATCGAAGAGGCATCAGTCCATGTCTGAAAAAGGTAATTGCCTTTGAAAAACGAATTATGCCCATAACATGCATGTGCCATAACAAGTGCTTGCATGGTTATGGTATTTTCTTCCATCAAGTATGCAATACATGGGTCAGAATTTATGACAATTTCGTAGGCTAAGCCCATTTGCCCCCGGCGATACCCTTGTTCGGTGGAAATAAACTTCTTACCGAATGACCAATGGGTGTAATTTAAAGGCATACCAATGCTGGCATAGGCGTCCATCATCTGCTCAGCAGTAATGATTTCGATTTGGTTCGGGTAGGTGTCGAGTTTGTAGATTTTAGCAACCCGGTCGATTTCTTTTTCGTAATCGGCCAGTAATTCAAAACTCCAATCTGGACCGTCACTTAGCCTATCTGATTTAGAGCGTTTCAGTTCGTCTAATGGCATCATAATTCTCCAGCTCCAGCGGTACCTGTGGCTTTGCGTTCAGCTTCTTTTTTGAACAATTCTCTAAAGATGGGAAAAATATCTTTTTCTTCTTGGATATGCTTCATCGCAAAATTACTGTACTCATTGGCCACCATCTCGTACTCACGCCATAAGCTTTGATGTTGACGTTGCGAGATCTCAATGTAGGCGTAATAACGTGTTATTGGCAACAACTGTTCACGTAATATCTTACTGCACGCAGGGGAGTCATCTGCCCAGTTGTCTCCGTCAGACGCTTGGGCTGCGTACACATTCCATTCACCAGCAGCATAGCGCTCAGATACGATTCCATGCATCATTTTGAGTGCACTCGACACAATCGTACCGCCCGTTTCTTGGGAGTAAAAAAACTCCTGTTCATCGACTTCTTTGGCTTGTGTATGATGGCGAATATAGACTACCTCGACGTCTTTATAATTCCGAGTCAAAAACAAGTACAACAAAATATAAAAGCGTTTCGCCATATCTTTAGTTGCTTGATCCATAGATCCTGATACATCCATCAAACAGAACATGACCGCTTTTGAAGTAGGAATAGGCCGCTTATCATAATTTTTGAATCGCAAGTCAAAGGTATCGATAAAAGGCACGCGTTTGATACGAGCTTTCAATTCTGCAATTTCAGTTTCTAGCGCTTGAACTTTTAAAGTATCTGGTACTGGCTCACAGAGTCGCTCAGCTAATTCAATTTCGCATTCTGCAAGGCGACGTTTCTTGCCTGCAGATAACGCAATACGCCTGGCCACTGAACCTTTAAGTGAGCGAACTATATCAAGATTTGCGGGTACGCCATCGGTTTGAAATCCAGCGCGGTAGGTTTCATACTGAATGACCTTATTGTGTTGGGTTTTTTTCAGATTAGGTAATGCGAGATCGTCGAATAACAAATCCAAATATTCATCTTTTGAGATTTGAAATGAAAACTGATCTTCGCCTTCACCTGAATCAGAAGCGTCACCTTCGCCACTGCCTCCACCACCTTCGCCCCCTTCAGGGCGAGGAATGCGGTCACCTTGGTTAAACTGATCATTCCCAGGATGGACCATATCTCGAATCCCGCCCTTATCGGTATGAAATATGGGCTCTGAAACATCTCTAGACGGAATAGAGATGCTTTCACCAGTCTCTAAATCGGTAACACTGCGTTGGCCGACTGCATCAGACACCGAGCGTTTTATTTGTTGCTTATAGCGACGCAGAAAACGCTGGCGGTTGACTGTACTTTTACCTTTGCCGTTAAGACGGCGGTCAATAAAATGCGCCATGGGCTAAGACGCCTTTCTTACTCGCAAATACCATTCGCAGAGTAAGCGTACTTGTTTTTGCGTGTACCCTTTCTCTTCCATGCGTGCGACGAAATCGTCGTGTTTTTTCTTATCGTCTGCAGATCCTTTGGTGTTAAATGAAATCACAGGCAACAAATCTTCGGTATTAGAGAACATCTTTTTCTCTATGACGGTGCGTAATTTCTCGTAACTCGTCCAATTAGGGTTTTTGCCTTCATGATTGGCTCTAGCGCGAAGAACAAAATTAACAATTTCATTGCGGAAATCTTTCGGATTACTGATGCCTGCCGGTTTTTCAGTTTTTTCCAATTCGGCGTTGAGCGCTTCACGGTCAAATAACTGTCCAGTTTCTGGATCTCGATATTCTTGGTCTTGGATCCAAAAGTCCGCATATGTGACGTAACGATCAAATAAGTTTTGACCATATTCTGAGTAGGATTCAAGGTATGCCGTTTGAATCTCTTTGCCAATAAACTCCACGTATTTGGGAATGAGATAGCCTTTTAGGAACTCTTTGTATCGCTCAGCGATGTCTCCAGGGAATTGCTCACGTTCAATTTGACGCTCGAGCACATAGAAAAGGTGCACTGGGTTTGCCGCGACCTCACTGTGATCAAAATTAAACACGCGGGATAAAATCTTAAATGCAAAACGTGTAGAAAGACCATTCATGCCCTCATCGACGCCAGCGTAATCACGATATTCTTGATAAGACTTTGCTTTGGGATCAGTATCTTTGAGACTTTCCCCATCGTATACCCGCATCTTGGAATAAATACTAGAGTTCTCAGGTGGTACCAGACGTGACAGTACTGAGAATTGCGCAAGGATATCAAGCGTGTCTGGTGCACATGGGGCACCGATGAGCTCTGAACTTTCCAGTAATTTTTTGTATATTTTGATCTCTTCCGACACGCGTAAACAATAGGGGACTTTAACGATATAAACACGGTCTAAAAAGGCTTCATTGTTCTTGTTATTGCGGAATGTTTGCCATTCAGATTCATTCGAGTGAGCCAAGATTAAGCCATCAAATGGCAGTGCAGAGAAACCTTCAGTTGGATTGTAGTTGCCTTCTTGTGTTGCAGTCAAAAGCGGATGTAGCACCTTAATCGGTGCTTTAAACATCTCTACAAATTCCATCAGCCCTTGATTGGATTTACACAATGAACCTGAATAGGAATAAGCATCTGGGTCGTTTTGAGCGTACTCTTCTAAACGACGTATATCAACTTTACCCACCAGTGCTGATATATCTTGATTGTTTTCATCGCCAGGTTCCGTTTTGGCAATACCAACTTGGTCGAGTATGGAAGGATAGACACGAACCACCTTGAATTGGGTAATATCACCATTGTATTCATGAAGGCGTTTACGTGCCCATGGGGACATAATGGTTTTGAGGTAACGCCCGGGAATACCGTATTCTTCCTGCAGTATTTTACCATCTTCATTGGGGTCAAATAGAGCAAATGGATGGTCATTCACTGGAGAGCCTTTGATGGCATATATAGGGCATTTTTGCATGAGTTCTTTTAAGCGTTCAGCAAGCGATGACTTGCCGCCACCAACAGGACCAAGTAAATATAGCACTTGTTTCTTTTCTTCTAAGCCCTGGGCCGCATGTTTTAAATAAGATACGATTTGTTCAATCGCTTCTTCCATACCGTAAAATTCAGAAAATGCAGGATACCGTGCAATGACACGATTGGAAAAAATTCGACTCAAAGTAGGATTTTGAGAGGTGTCAACCATTTCAGGTTCGCCAATGGCTTTAAGTAAACGCTCTGCGGCGTTGGCGTAGGTACTTGGATCCTCCTTGCAGAGTGCTAAATACTCTTGAATGGTAAGTTCTTCCTGTTTATGTTCTTCATAACGTTGTTGGTAATGCTCAAAAATACCCATAACTTCTCCAGGTCAGCCGATTAAACTTTCTTTTATTTTAAGCTTAGACCCAAGAACGCTGTCCTGCTTAGAAATATCGAAAGAAAAATCTTTCAATGTGTGATAAAGCTTTGAAACGTTGGAACTATTAATTGGTACGGAGATGTTTGAAATAAAGATTAAAAAAAACCCACATATAATATGCGGGTTTCTTAAATAGAATCTTGAAGCGTTTTTTATGCAGCGAAGTTTTCGCTTGCAAAGCTCCAGTTGGCTAATGCCCAAAAACCTTCAAGGTAGTTAGGGCGAACATTGCGGTAATCGATATAATACGCGTGTTCCCATAGGTCAACGGTCAATAGTGGAGTGTGGCCGTCGGTGATTGGCGTGGCAGCATTAGAAGTGTTAACGATGTCTAGTTCGCCATCAGCGGTCTTAACTAACCACGTCCAGCTAGAACCAAAGTTGTTGACCGCTTTGTCGTTAAACGCAGCTTTGAAATCAGCAAATGAGCCCCACTTAGCATTAATGGCATCAGCTAATGGACCTGTTGGTTCACCACCAGCATTAGGTGACAAGCTATTCCAATAAAAAGTGTGGTTCCAAACTTGAGCAGCATTGTTGAAAACACCGCCGTCTGATGACTTAACAATCTCTTCAAGCGATTTGCCTTCGAAATCGGTACCTTCAATAAGACCATTTAATTTGGTGACATAAGTTTGATGATGTTTGCCGTGATGAAACTCAAGAGTCTCAGCTGAGATATGAGGTTCTAGTGCATTTTTTTCATAAGGTAATGCGGGTAATTCAAAAGCCATGAAAGTTCTCCATTCGTTAGCATAATATTAGTGTTACGGTTAATGATATATGACTCATTTTGTGGAAAACAAGCCCTTATTGAATGATTAAATCATTTAACTGGTCACATAGGATATATGTTTTTTGCATAAATAAGTTCACTTCTATTTCATACCTCTTGAAAAAACAGGCATAATAACCATATCTAGTAAAAACATACTTTGAAGGTTATGCATGGAAACAGTTGAAAAGATTAAGCAACAGATCGCTGAGAACCCAATTCTTTTATACATGAAAGGCTCACCAAAATTACCCAGCTGTGGCTTTTCGTCACAAGCGTCTCAAGCACTCATGTCTTGTGGAGAGCAGTTTGCTTATGTGGATATCCTGCAAAATCCGGACATTCGAGCGGAACTACCCAAATTTGCAAACTGGCCAACATTTCCCCAGCTTTGGGTTGACGGTGAGTTGATTGGTGGATGTGACATTATTTTAGAAATGTTTCAGCAAGGTGAACTACAAGAGCTCATCAAAGAAACTGCACAAAAATACCCAAGCTCCGATTCAGAATAATCTTATTTGTTCGAAAAACGTGCAAAAAAAAAGCGACTCAACTGAGTCGCTTTTATCGTTTTGGAGCATCGTTACAATGCTACGAATGAGAAAAGGTTAGCCGACATCTTTGAATAATGATTCATCAATAATCGTGTCATCAATAATGGCTTGAGCAGATTGAATGCAGGTACCGCACTGTTCGCCTAACGTTAATACGTTCTTTAACTCTCGAATATTGCCGACACCGTGCTCTTGCACCGCCTCTTGAATATCTTTATCTGTAACGCCGAAACACATACATACAAACATTGAGGATACCTAATAAATGACTATGTAAATAATAATAGTTCTCATTTGCTATAAATGCAAATGAATTTTTTACTTTTTTTATTTAATAAGTAGAACCATGTATCGGCCATCCACCTAACGCTTGATAGTGGTTGTGCATGTGACAAAACAGCTCTGCGGTTTTTTGTGTATCGTACAAGGCACCATGGGCTTGTTTCTGGTCAAAGGCAATACCAGCGACTTCGCATGCTTTGACTAACACTGTCTGACCTAAGGTTAATGCCGCTAGTGTTGTGGTATCAAATGACACAAATGGATGAAATGGAGTGCGCTTAATCTTGCTTCTGTTGATGGCTGCATTGATGAAGCTGTGGTCAAATGCCGCATTATGTGCAGTAATGATAGAACGCTGACACTGGTTTTTCTTCTGCGCTTTACTCACCATCTTACACAGCTCTTTCATTGCTGTTTGCTCGTCAATTGCACCACGCAGAGCACAGTTCACATCGATGCCGTTGAATTCTAGAGCAGATTGCTCAAGATTGGCACCCGCAAACGGTTCAATGTGCGCATGGTAGGTTTCGTCGATTGCCAATTCACCGGTTTCAGGGAGCATTTTGAGCGTGATCGCCGCAACTTCTAATAAAGCATCAGTTTGCGCATTAAATCCAGCCGTTTCGACATCGATAATAACTGGAAAATACCCGCGAAAACGCTGATTTAATGCAAACATAACAACTCCAAAACGGCTAGTAGCATTATTATCGCAACCTCTGAAGCAGACTACTAGCACCAAATACAATTTTTGCTAAAAATGTTTCAACTAATTTTACAATTTAGCTTTGAAGGCATTGCATTTGCGATATTGACCTACAAAAATAACTCTGCAGATTCAATTATCGCTTGGCTCGTTTCTGAGCGTCTTTAATCACTTGGTTGATAAAGCTTTTACGACCGTATTGTCGAGTGATAATGCAACGGTCAAGGGAAAACCCCCTAGCTGGGCAGTATTCTCTGCCATAGAAGATGATCTGTAAATGTAAGTCGTTCCATTTTTCCTTGGGAAATAAACGTTTTGCGTCACGCTCCGTTTGCTCCACGCTTTTACCATTTGATAAGCCCCAGCGATACATTAAGCGGTGAATATGCGTATCGACTGGAAATGCAGGTACCCCAAAGGCTTGCGCCATGACGACAGAGGCGGTTTTATGACCCACCCCAGGCATGGCCTCTAATGCTGCAAAATCCTGTGGCACTTCGCCACCGTGTTGCCGAATAATCATCTCAGAGAGATGCCAGATACCTTTTGATTTCATTGGTGATAAACCGCATGGTCTAATAATGGCTTGAATTTCTTCAATACTCATTTTTACCATGTCATACGGATTATCTGCTTTGGCAAATAGCAAGGGAGTGATTTGATTAACCCGCTCGTCGGTACATTGTGCGGATAAGAGCACTGCAATTAGAAGTGTATAAGGATCTTTGTGATCCAATGGGACTGGCACTTCGGGGTACAATTCTTCGAGAATCGCAATAATGGCTTCGACTTTTTCGCTCTTGGTCATGATTTAACTCTCTGCGGTAACTCTAGCGCGTTCAACGATTTTCTCAGGTTTTGGCGCAAACTTCGCTTCTAACCTCGGATCAAGGATGTTTTTTAATGCGATTAATAACCCCATCCCAATAAATGCACCAGGGGGCAATATCGCTAACAAAAAGGGATTATCTGGCACAAAGAAAGTGATTTTTAAATCAACCGCCCAAGCGCCCAATAACAGCTCTGCTCCGCTAAACAAGGTACCACTGCCAAGAAGCTCTCTGACTCCGCCTAACAGCACCAAAACTAGCGCAAAACCAGCGCCCATAATAAAGCCATCGTAGGCTGAAGGGAGAAGGTCATGCTTGGCAGCAAAGGCTTCAGCTCGTCCAATAATCGCGCAGTTCGTTACGATCAGAGGAATGAAAATCCCCAATGCCAAATACAACTCAAACGTAAACGCTTGCATGAGCAGTTGAATAATCGTCACAAAAGCTGCGATCACCATCACAAAAATAGGAATGCGGATCTCGTTCGGCACATAATGACGCACTGCAGAAACCGTAATATTCGAGCCCATCAACACAAATAATGTGGCCAAACCCAAGCCTAAGCCGTTAATGGCTGTACTTGTTACTGCGAGTAGGGGGCACAACCCGAGAAGTTGTACGAGCGCTGGATTATTTTTCCATAATCCTTGCCATGTGAGCTCTTTGATATCAATCATTTAGGCTATCCTCAACGGCACATTGATTATTGGCGCGGGCAATTTGTGTAAGGTTTTGTTGCACATACAAAGCCGTTTTGGCAATTGCCTGAGTTAACGCTCGAGGTGTGATAGTTGCACCGGTAAAGGCGTCAAACTGACCACCGTCTTTTTTGACCGTCCATTGGATTTGGACCTCAGGTGTAATTTCACGATTATTGAATTCATAGATCCAAGGACTGATACGCTCGTCAATTTTGTCGCCCAAGCCAGGGGTTTCCATATGTTGTAAAACACGGACGCCAGTCACAGTGGTAAAACCCTCTCCAGCAAGGCCGACAATAAAGCGGATGGCACCGCTATAGCCATTCGGAGCGACACTCTCTACCGCCACAGCACTCAATTCAGAACCTAAACGCCCGCGATAGGCTTTGAGATTGCTGGTGTTACCAAGCGCTTGTACCACAGGTAAGGCAATGCAATCGTGTTGGATATCATTATCGTAATGAGTACTCGGCACCACATCACCAATGACACTGAGTAACTTTGCTTGTTCTTGCGCTGTAATTCGGTCTTTCGTTCCAAGGTAAGTCAGAGTGACTAATCCTGCGACACACAAAGCAAACACACTTAATATCGTCGCATTCTTTCGAGTATTTTGCACAATCATGATCGCGCTCCATAAGTGCGAGGTTGTGTGTAATAATCAATTAAAGGCACAGCTATATTCATCAACAACACTGCAAAAGCGACGGCATCGGGATAGCCACCAAAAGTTCGAATGATGACGGTCCAAAAGCCAATCAACACGCCAAATATAATGCGACCTTTAGGTGTGGTGGAACCAGAAACCGGGTCGGTTACAATGAAAAACGCACCAAATAAGACGGCACCCGATAACAAATGAAATAAGATTCCGCCAGTCGCATCAGGCATCAACATGTTCAGAATTGCAGCGGTCACTATCACGCCAGCCAACATGCTCAGAGGCATGTGCCATGAGATGAACTTGCGCCACAGCAAAAATAACCCACCTGCTAAATACGCCAGAGCCACCCAACTCCAGCCATACGCGAAACCTGTGTCTGAATTGAAGATAGGTGCCTGCATGGCTTCACTATAGGTTTCGCCTAATAACAATGAAGAGCGCACCGCATCCAAAGGGGTAGCTTGAGTTACACCATCTACGCCAAGTCGCAACTGAGTCATGTCGTACCCACTGACACTGAAACCCGTAAAGACCACACTTAATGCGTCTGCGAAGTCGTAAGGGTAAATGGCCATATTTTGCACGGGGGCCCACATTGTCATAGCCAGAGGGAACGAGATCAGCAACATCACATATCCGCCCATTGCAGGGTTAAACATATTAAAACCAAGGCCACCATACAGTTGTTTCACGATAGCGATACTAAAAAACGTGCCAATGACGATCAGCCACCATGGTGCAAGAGGCGGGATGCTTACGGCTAATAATAGCGCAGTGAGTACTGCCGAATAATCCGATAAGACGGGCTTGGCAGCGCGCTTTCTCAATTTCATTATACCCGCTTCTGTTACGACTGCGGTTACGATTGCCAAGATAAGTTGAATCAGTACTCCCCAACCAAAAAACCACAGCTGTGCCATTATCCCTGGGATACAGGCGTAACAGACCGCACGCATGACACTGGCAGTATCGCGACGAACTCGATTGTGCGGGGAACTTGATAAACTGAACTGCATTATTTTGACGACTCATCATTATTATTAGGCGTGCCGGCATCGTTAGCTTTGGCCGCCTGTTGTTTTTTTGCTTTAGCTCGAGCAAGTGCTGCTGCTATCTTGGCTTTTGCATCACCGCCGTTATTTTCCATGGCAGCTTTTCGTGCCTCGGCAGCTTTGCGGTGTTTTTCTTCGCGGGCGCGTTTCTCAGCTTCAAGTCGTGCCTGCCTTTGCTCAAATCGTTGCTTGGCTTTTTCTGACTTTTGTTGTTCGTCCAGCTGCGCTTTTATTTCTGCTTTGGCTTGACGATAATATTGTACTAGCGGGATCTCACTGGGACACACATAGGCGCACGCACCACACTCAATACAATCCGCCAGAGCGTATTCTTCGGCTTTCGCAAAGTCTTTTGCTTTGCTGTACCAATACAGTTGTTGCGGTAATAAACCAGCAGGGCAGACATCTGTGCAGTAACCGCAGCGAATACATGGCTTTTCATCGTCAATATCAGGCAATTCATCCGCAGCGGGTACTAAAACACAGTTTGTGATTTTGACCACAGGAACACTATCATTGGTGACCGTAAAACCCATCATCGGACCGCCCATAATCACTTTGTGACGTTTTTGTTTGGCTGGCTGATACTGAGCAAAGGCAAGTAAATCAGCCATTGGTGTACCTAACAACGCCCAAACATTCTGTGGCGCTTCGAGCGCTTCACCGGTGAGAGTCACCACACGCTGAACTAAAGCTTTGCCGTAGATGATGGCATCGGCAATTGCAAAACAAGTGCCGACGTTGAACATCATACAGCCAATGTCCATAGGTAAACCAGAGCGAGGCACTTCATGTCCGGTGAGCGCTTGAATCAATTGTTTTTCACCGCCTGCTGGGTATTTGGTAGGAACACTTGCCATGGTCATTGACGCATCTGAACCACAAGCGGTTTTAAGAGCTTCAAAGGCCTCGGGTTTGTTGCTTTCAACGGCAATGATGATTTCTTTGGGCTTCACCAAATAACGCAAGATATCAATGCCTTGTTTAATTTGCCAAGCGTGCTCGCGCATGATGCGATCATCTGAGCTGATATAGGGCTCACATTCAATGCCATTAATGATCAAACATTCCACGCCATGGTCATGTTGCGTTTTGATATGCGTTGGAAAGCCAGCACCACCTAAGCCACTGATTCCTGCATGACGGATGCGTTCAATTAATTTGACTGGTTCGATCGTTCGATAATTTTCGAAGGGCGGCATGATATGCCAATCTTCAGCGCCATCAGGTTCTAACACAATTGTGGTTTCAGGTAGGCCTGACGCATGGGCACTTGGATGTTCAGTGATGTCCGTAATGATACCTGAAGTACTGGCATGAACAGGGACCGCAAAAGGATGTGAGCTATGGGTCAATGCTTGGCCTTTTTTTACTCTATCGCCCACGGCAACGATCAGACTACCTTGCATCCCAGAATGTTGTTTAAGAGGTATATAAAGAGTTTTGGGCACCGGCATGGATGCAATAGGAGCCTGATTGGATAATAACTTTGCCTCAGGTGGGTGCACACCTCCAGGAAAATTGTGCAGTCGACCAGCTTTAATAGCTTCAACGACTGCTGCACCGTCAACACGTTCAAGAATACCCATTTTGGCAAAAGCTTCCATTATGACACCTGCTTTATATCGATGTTGCCGACAGTGCCACTGGCATTCTTACCGAGATGCCACTTGAAGTTAGCGGGCGTTTCTTTAACCGGAAGCATGTCGATACAATCAACCGGGCAGGGGGCAACACATAAGTCACAGCCTGTGCATTCATCAACTATGACCGTATGCATTTGCTTGGCAGCGCCAATAATCGCATCTACCGGACACGCTTGAATGCATTTGGTACAGCCAATACATTCTGCTTCACGAATGTAGGCTACTTTTTTGACGTCTTCAACACCATGGGCACTATCTAGGGGTTTGGGTTCTACTCCCATGAGATCGGCGAGTTTTTTGATGGTTGCTTCACCACCGGGAGGACATTTGTTGATTTCATCGCCATTGGCAATCGCTTCAGCGTACGGTTTGCAGCCTGGATAGCCACACTGACCACATTGAGTCTGTGGCAATATGGCATCTATTTGGTCCACCAAAGGATCGGACTCGACTTTAAATTTGATGGCTGAATAACCGAGGATTGCCCCAAATATCAAAGCCAGTAAGCCAAGTATAATCAGCGCAAACGCAAACAAAGACATCAAGACACCAACCCTGTAAAGCCCATGAATGCTAGAGACATCAAGCCAGCAGTGACCATGGCAATGGCCGCTCCACGAAATGGGGTGGGCACATCAGCAGCAGCTAAGCGCTCTCGCATTGCGGCAAACAATATCATGACCAATGAAAAACCCACTGCAGCACCAAAACCATACACAATGGATTCGGTCATTGAATGCTGTTCCTTAATATTAAGTAACGCTACACCTAACACCGCACAGTTTGTTGTGATCAGAGGCAAAAAGATACCGAGTAAGCGATATAATGTCGGACTGGTTTTGTGTACCACCATCTCGGTAAATTGTACGACCACTGCAATGACCAATATAAATGATACGGTACGTAAAAACTGCAAATCAAAAGGGATCAAAAGGTAAGTTTCAATTAAATAACTGGCTAAAGAAGCTAATGTAAGCACAAAGGTTGTCGCCATCGACATGCCTATGGCGGTTTCAAGTTTGCTAGACACACCCATAAACGGGCACAGTCCCAAAAACTGTACCAAGACAAAATTGTTAACTAGCACTGTACTAATGAGCAGTAATACGAATTCAGTCATTATCTGTAAGGGGTAACGGAAAAAACTTAATGTGTATATTATCTAATGTTTAACGAACATAAACAATGATTTGGGTCATTTTAATCTGGAAAAACAGGTTAAAACTTTATTTGAGTTAATATGGAATAAAACAAAGTGGATGGCTCCCCCTCCCCGACTCGAACGGGGGACCTGCGGATTAACAGTCCGTCGCTCTAACCAACTGAGCTAAGGGGGAATCGTAAGGAAGATAGGTTGAGATGGCTCCCCCTCCCCGACTCGAACGGGGGACCTGCGGATTAACAGTCCGTCGCTCTAACCAACTGAGCTAAGGGGGAATCGTCTTCTCAACGAGCGCGCATATTAAAGATTGCAGGCATCTGTGTCAACTCCAATAAGACAAAAATTTCAAAAATAATGGATCACTTTTCATGTTATTAATTTTTTAAATAAACATATAACCAAATTGAATTAATAAACATTTGAGCACTGGCTGTTTATACAGATTTTGTATTGAGTGTAACAAATCTTTAATATTTGAGCGTGAGCGTATGCTAACCTAAAATTTGAGCATATGACGTCAAAACTTTGTTCTATCTGGCCTTTTTACGTTATCCACTTTATCTGTGGATAACTATGTGTGTAGTTTTTGCTCCTGCAATATGTGTGAATTTTTGTGCAGATTAAAAATGCAACAATAGATTTTGTTAAACATCAAGATTGCCAATGAATATCGAGCCTTGGAGTGATGCAATAAGTAATAAGATTTTTTTTATGTTGCTGCGAGTGATAACGATATCTCTTGTGAATAAAGATTATCAACATTCATTAAATTACACAAAGATTCTATGGTTCATCAATACAATTTACTTTTACTGGTGGCTTTATGACCCATTTGTACAAAAAATGAATTGTAAAAAATATGTTATTCTTATGACAGTTTAATGACTTGAATTGCAGGTGCGGTATGTAAGGGGGTGTGGTAGTATTTGATGGTTAATTTAAGGATATCGTGTGTCAGAAGTAAAAGCCACCAAACCAGCTCCGAACCGGATGTTGGAAGGCTCTATTGCGCAAACGCTCAAAGAGCTTACCCTACCCATGATTTATGGCATGATATTATTGATGTCATTTGGGTTAGTCGATACATTTTTTGTGAGCTTGTTAGGTACCAATGAGCTTGCGGCAATTAGTTTTACCTTCCCTGTCACCTTCACTGTAATAAGTTTAAACATCGGCTTAGGCATAGGCACATCCGCAGTCATCGGCAAATTATTGGGCGCAGGCCAAAACCGAGACGCCCGTTTAAGTGCCATGGCTGCACTAATGAGTGTGTTTTTGTTGGTGGGCATGTTATGCGCCAGTGGCTTGTTGAGTATTGAACGGGTCTTTTCTCTGTTAGGTGCTGAATCCGCTCAGTTACCGCTGATAACTGACTACATGTCAGTATGGTATCTGGCAGGGGTACTTTTAGCTATCCCAATGGTTGGCAACTCGGTGTTGCGTGCGTCCGGTGATACCAAAACACCAAGTATCATTATGGCCTCTGGAGGGGCAATCAATGCCGTTTTGGATCCGTTTCTGATTTTTGGGTTAGGTCCATTTCCAGCAATGGGCATTCAAGGTGCGGCGATTGCGACAGCGATAGCATGGGCAACAGGTGTTGTATGGATAATTGTTTTACTGATAAAACGCGAGTTGATGGAGCCGCGTTTGCTTAATCTGACAGAGTTTCTTACACACAGCAAAGACGTATTAAGAATTGGCTTTCCGGCGGCGGGAGCGAACATGCTTACACCCATTGCCACGGGTGTTGTGACTGCCATTGTTTCAGGGTTTGGTGCGACGGCTGTGGCTGCGTGGGGCGTAGGAGGTCGTTTAGAGACGATTGCCTGCATTGTGATGCTGGCTCTGTCAATGTCGTTGCCGCCTTTACTGTCCCAGAATCTCGGGGCGAATCGCATCGATCGCGTAAAAGAAGCTTATCAACTTTCGCTTAAGTTTGTACTGGGCTTTCAATTATTGGTATTTGTGTGTTTGCTGATTACGGCACCATGGATTGCCAAAATCTTTGCCAGAGAGCCTGACGTTACCGAATGGATCACCCTATTTTTGATGATTGTGCCGCTCGGTTACGGTGTGCAAGGGGTGGTGGTTTTGACTAATTCAGCATTCAATGCTATCCATCAACCCATGCACGCATTAGCACTCAATGCGTTGAGGTTATTTGTGTTTTTTGTACCTTTTGCTTTTGTAGGCAGTATATATTATGAGTTATACGGCGTCTTTTGGGGCATCGTCCTGGCCAACGCCGTAATGGCCTTTATTTCTTATTGGATGTTCAAACACAGTTTAAATCAGCTTTCGACAGGTAGTTAAATCAGTGGCTAAGCCTTTTACAATTCAATCCAAATATTCTCCAGCGGGTGACCAGCCTACCGCCATTGCACAATTAGTTGAAGGTTTAGAGGCGGGGTTGGCACAACAAACATTATTGGGTGTGACGGGTTCTGGTAAAACTTTTACCATGGCCAATGTCATTGCCGAGGTACAAAGACCCACGCTGATTTTAGCTCATAACAAAACTCTTGCTGCTCAGTTATATGGAGAGATGAAAGAATTTTTCCCGAATAACGCCGTAGAGTATTTTGTTTCATATTACGATTACTATCAGCCAGAAGCATATGTGCCATCGACCGATACGTTTATCGAAAAAGACTCCTCGATCAACGACCACATTGAGCAAATGCGTTTATCCGCAACAAAGGCTTTGATGGAGAGAAGAGATGTTGTGATAGTCGCATCCGTGTCGGCGATTTATGGTTTAGGCGATCCCGAATCGTACATGAAGATGTTATTGCATCTGCGTCAAGGCGATACGATGGATCAGCGTGATATATTACGCCGATTGGCAGAATTGCAATATAAACGAAATGACATTGCTTTTGAACGCGGCGCATTTCGGGTGCGTGGTGATGTGATTGATATTTTCCCTGCAGATTCTGAGAAGCAAGCGATCCGTGTCGAGTTGTTTGACGCTGAGATTGAGAAGATCAGCTACTTTGATCCACTTACGGGTGAGGTGGAAAAATCTGTCGCACGAGCAACCGTCTTTCCTAAAACGCATTATGTGACGCCACGAGAGCGTATCTTGAATGCCGTTGAAAATATAAAAGACGAATTAGAACAGCGCCGCACACAACTTAAAGAAGCCAATAAACTACTGGAAGAACAGCGTATTTCTCAACGTACCCAGTTTGACATTGAAATGATGCTGGAATTGGGATTTTGTTCAGGGATCGAAAACTATTCGCGTTACTTGTCAGGCCGAGCACCCGGCGAACCACCACCGACATTAATTGACTACTTTCCCAAAGATGGCTTGTTGATCATTGATGAATCGCATGTAACCGTATCGCAGATTGGCGCCATGTATAAAGGGGACCGTTCGCGAAAAGAAACCTTGGTTGAGTACGGTTTTCGTTTGCCTTCTGCACTGGATAATCGGCCACTCAAATTCGACGAGTTTGAGCATATCTCCCCTCAGACGATTTATGTGTCGGCGACCCCTGGAAACTACGAGCTTGAAAAGTGCTCAGGCGAAATAGTCGAGCAAGTTGTCAGACCAACGGGGCTTCTTGATCCTGTTATCGAGATACGTCCTGTGGCGACACAAGTAGATGATGTATTGTCTGAAATCAATAAACGTGTAGAGCTTAATGAACGGGTATTGATTACCACATTGACCAAGCGTATGGCCGAAGATTTGTCGGAATACCTTAACGAGAATGGTGTAAAAGTCAGATACTTGCATTCAGATATAGATACAGTGGAGCGGATCGAAATCATTCGCGATTTGCGAATTGGTAAGTTTGATGTATTAGTAGGGATTAACTTGCTAAGAGAAGGCTTGGATATGCCTGAAGTGTCTTTAGTTGCGATTCTAGATGCGGATAAAGAAGGTTTTCTGCGTGCAGAAAAATCCCTCATTCAAACTATTGGCCGTGCTGCTCGTCACCTTAATGGACGTGCGATTTTGTATGCGGATAAAATCACCGGCTCGATGAAAAAAGCCATTGATGAAACGGAGCGTCGCCGCGCCAAGCAACAAGCTCATAATGAGGCAAATGGTATTACTCCGCAATCCTTGATCAAACCAATCACCGACATCATGGATATTGGCGATGACGATGCCCATCCAGCATCCGGTAAGGTGAAGCTGCGCAAAGTGGCTGAAAAAGAGAAGAAATACAAAGCCATGACCGCGACCGATATCATGGGTAAAATCAGTGAATTAGAGCAACAAATGTTTGAGGCCGCACGCGAACTGGAATTTGAAAAAGCCGCGAGTATTCGCGATGAAATCGAACAATTACGCGCCGAAGCGGTCAAGATTTCTTAATAATTTTGAACATGAACGGTTCAGGATGAATGGCAAAAATACTCGTCTTAATCCGGCGTTACGTTACTTGATCAAAGAATTATCGCATTTTGTGACGCTATCACACCGCAATTAAGACAGAATATTACTCGTACTCCAATGGATCGATAAGCTGGTTTTCGGCAAAGGCTTCAAGGCGTTCGACACACGCGCCGCATTTGCCACAGGCTTTTGTGCGCCCGTTGTAACAAGTCCAGGTATTGCTGTAATCAAGCGCTAAGGCTTTGCCAACGGCTAAGATTTCGCCTTTTGTATGATGTAGAAAAGGCGTTTCAATACTGACTGGATCATAGTTTGCAATGGCGCAAACGTCTTTCATTTTTTGTACAAACTCAGGTCGGCAATCCGGGTAGATCGCGTGATCGCCTGAATGGGCTCCGTAATAGACCGCTGGGGCTTCAAGTGACACAGCATATGCCACAGCCATCGATAAAAGTACCATATTGCGATTTGGCACGACCGTTGATTTCATGCTTTCTTCAGCGTAATGCCCTTCCGGGATCTCAATGTCATCAGTCAAAGAAGAGCCTGCCATAAGGGTATTTATGGCTGAAATATCAACAATCTTGTGGGTAATTTTCAATCCTTGACAAACTGTTTTGGCCGCCTCAATCTCTCTGACGTGACGTTGACCGTAGTTGAAGGTCAAACAGGCAACCTCGTCAGGTGCAAAACCTTGCGCTAAAACATGATGTAGTAGCGTGAATGAATCCATCCCGCCTGAATAAATAATCACCGCACGTTTTTGTTGAGCCATGAAAGCATATACCTGTCTTGTTATTTTGCGGTATTATACCTGCAAACGATACACTCATACAAAGTGTTAGAGGTAGGTTGTGAAATATCCAATCAATGAAATTTTTGAGTCGATCCAAGGTGAGGGCAGTCACACCGGCGTGCCATCCGTATTTGTTCGCATGCAAGGTTGTCCAGTCGGTTGCCCGTGGTGTGATACTCAGCATACTTGGCCGGTTGCCAAAGCCGATATCATAGCCATAGAGTCATTGCGCAGGAAACGAGAAGATGCGCCAACGCATGCTCAATTTACCGTTGAACAACTTCTCACTGAATATGAGACAAGAGGATATCGGGCAAAACACATAGTCATAACTGGCGGTGAGCCGTGTATGTATGATTTACAGCCTTTAACGTCCGCTTTAATGACTCAAGGGTTTAGCGTGCAAATTGAAACATCAGGTACGTTTCCGATCCGCTGCCATGATGACGTATTTGTTACGGTTTCACCCAAGATTGATATGCCTGGAGGCTATCACATATTACCAGAAGCTGTGCAACGTGCTGACGAGATCAAGCATGCTGTGGCGATGCAAAAACACATTGATGCGCTGGATGCTTTGCTCTCTGGGCTTGAATTAGCGCGTCAACCTTCAATTTATCTACAACCTATTTCTCAACAAACACGGGCAACAGAATTGGCGATTCAGACCTGTATTGCACGTAACTGGCGTTTATCTTTGCAAACCCATAAGTTTATTGGCATAGAATAACGTCTAGTGTTAACCTTATGTTAACTCCGAAGCGGATAGTTTTATGCGAATCTGGAAAACGTTATTTTGCAGTTTTATCGTGCAAATGCACTTTGTTGCTCAGGCAGCGGTGTGGGATATTACGTATCCCAAGAATATCAATCATGAGACCATTCATAATCAATACGCAATTGCGCTACTGGAACTCGCCCTCCAAAAAACCGGTGTGCGCTATCAACTCCAGCAAACTGATAATGTGCTCACGCAACAGCGCGCCATACAACTGCTTTCGGATAATCGACAAATTAATGTGATGTGGTCGATGACTGATGTGGATCGAGAATCGCTGTTAACGCCAATCAGAGTCCCAATTTATAAAGGGTTAATAGGTTGGCGCGTGTTATTACTGCACGAGACTAACCAAAATCAGTTCGCTAATTTGGATCCTGACAGTATGTGTGAATTGACCTTAGTTCAAGGGTTAAATTGGCCGGATAATAAGATCTTACGCAGTAACGGCTTCAATGTTGTTAATGCCTCAGATCATCTTGAAGCATTTCAATTAATGCGCGATCGGCAAGTCAGTTTATTTGCGCGTTCCGTGATCGAAGTATTAGATGAGTTAGGTAAGCCGGAATTAACGAACGGGCTCTTGCTAGAACCGAAGTATGTTTTACAGTATCCGACTGCGGTCTATTTTTTTGTAAACTCTGGGGATCGGATTTTACGTCAATTAATCGAGCAGGGCTTAGAACAAGCCGTCAAAGACGGCACAATGGATGCGTTATTTGAACAGACTTATGCGAAATTACTCGCTAAAATTGAATTGACGGATCGCATCAAAATTCCATTAAAAAACCCACTGTTGCCAAAATCGACACCAGTGGGTGATATACAATTGTGGTATGCACAATAAGGAGTTATCCCTTGTGCACATCCTTCATTGAACGACCAGAAGGGTCAGCGTTGTTTAAGAAGCTCTCATCCCAAGCCAGGGCTTCAACCGTAGAACAGGCGATTGACTTACCACCCGGTACGCATTTCGCAGCACTTTCTTGTGGGAAGTAACCTTCAAAGATGCTGCGATAATAATACCCTTCTTTAGTATCTGGGGTATTAGTTGGGAAACGGAATTCAGCATTAGCAAGTTGTTGGTCGCTGACCTCAGCATCCACAAAATCGCGAATTGAATCAATCCAAGAATAACCTACGCCATCACCAAATTGTTCTTTTTGACGCCATAGTACTTCGTCTGGCAAATACGTATTGTCGTCAAACGCTTTGCGTAAAATCCATTTTTCCATTTTGCCATCGATGCACATTTTGTCTTGCGGGTTTAAGCGCATGGCAACATCGATGAAGTTTTTATCTAAGAACGGAACACGAGCTTCTACGCCCCATGCAGAGGTGGCTTTATTCGCACGAGCACAATCAAACATGTGCAAACGGTCGAGTTTACGAACCGTTTCTTCATGCAGTTCTTTGGCGTTAGGCGCTTTGTGGAAATACAAATATCCACCAAAGATTTCGTCTGAACCTTCGCCAGAAAGCACCATTTTGATGCCCATGGCTTTGATCTTACGCGTCATTAAGTACATCGGCGTCGCAGCGCGAATAGTCGTCACATCATACGTTTCAAGATGATAAATCACATCGCGGATCGCATCTAGACCCTCTTGAATAGTAAAATGCACTTCGTGATGCACCGTGCCAATCATGTCGGCCACTTTTTGAGCAGCCACTAAATCTGGTGCGCCTTCTAGGCCAACAGCAAATGAATGTAGGCGAGGCCACCATGCGTCAGATTGGCCATCGTCTTCAACTCGTTTTGCAACATACTGGGCTGCCACGGCAGAGACTAATGATGAATCTAAGCCACCTGATAGCAGTACAGCATAAGGTACATCAGACATTAGATGGGATTTGACTGCGTCTTCGAAGGCTTTTTTCAAATCATCCAGATTGGTTTCGTTATCTTTGACATTGTCATAGCTCATCCAGTCGCGCTGATAGTATTTGACCAGTTTGCCTTCACGACTATCGAGATAGTGTCCTGGCGGGAATTCTGAAATGGTTTTGCACACAGGAGCAAGTGCTTTCATTTCCGATGAAATATAAAAATTACCGTGCTCATCATAACCTGTGTACAACGGAATAATACCAATATGATCACGAGCGATCAGATAAGAATCGTTAGCCTGGTCATACAAAACAAAGGCAAACATGCCTTCTAGTTTATCAATAAACTGTGAGCCGTATTTTTGATACAGAGGAATGATGACCTCACAGTCTGATTTGGTCTTAAAGGCATAATCCGAAGCTTCTGCAGAAGCTAATGCTTTGTGATTATAGATCTCGCCGTTCACCGCTAAGATTTCGTTTTCAGAATCACTGATAAGAGGCTGTGCGCCGGTGTCGACATCCACAATGGCAAGGCGTTCGTGGCATAAGATAGCATTATTATTATTCCAAATACCTGACCAGTCTGGGCCGCGATGGCGAAGTAATTTGGCAAGCTCTAATGCTTGGGTACGTAATTCTGAGACATCGGTTTTGATGTCTAAGATCCCGAAAATACCACACATATATAGGTTCTCTCTATGCTAAAAATAATGCTAAAAAAATATTGGTTACACGTATTTCTGTCGTTACGCTAGGTGCGTGGGAGGTGTAATTTATAAGTAGCGATTTTGGTATTGTTATTTTTGGCCCGCTAAGGGTGTTAATGTGCCAGTTTTGTGGAAAAAAGCAAGGGTAAATCACAAAAAAGGCCGGAAACTCCGACCTTTTTCATAGGAATGTCACATTCGCTGATTATTTGCGCTGAAATTCACTGGTTGCTGACCATTGTGGCCAGGTCTGCGCATTAGCAACCTGAACGGCAACGTCCATTAACATGCGAGCATCTTCTTCCATACCGCTTGGGTTGATACTTTCACGGTACTGGTCGCATACTTGGTGGTAACATCCGCGTTGAATCACGTTGATTTTTTTGCGATAGGCTGCCACCTCTTCGTTCAGCGGTGTTGCACCGCCGTACGCATAAAGAGCCGGCACTCCGGCTTTGGCAAACGAAAAGTGATCTGAGCGATAATAGTAACCGGCTTCAGGGCGAGGCTCTTGCACAACCACGCGACCTTGTTTCGTCGCAGCTGCGACGAGATATTGTTCCAGTTCTGATTTACCTTGGCCTACCACCGCAACATCTTGGGTTTGACCTAAGATATTCATTGCGTCAACGTTGATGTTGGCAACGGTTTTATTAAGCGGGATAACTGGATGGTTGGCATAGTATTTTGAGCCAAGCAAACCTTGTTCTTCCGCGGTCACAATCAAAAAACTAATTGAGCGTCTTGGTCGCTCCGATAATTTTGCCAGTTGCTGCGCAATGGTGATCAAACCAGCTGTACCGGTCGCATTGTCGTGAAAGCCATTGTAAATCTGGTCACCTTCTAGTGAAGTATCTGTGCCTAAATGATCCCAGTGTGCGGTAAAAATAATATGCTCGTCCGGCAACTCATGACCTGGC
Source organism: Alteromonas sp. LMIT006 (assembly GCF_024300645.1). Lineage (NCBI taxonomy): Bacteria > Pseudomonadati > Pseudomonadota > Gammaproteobacteria > Alteromonadales > Alteromonadaceae > Alteromonas > Alteromonas sp. LMIT006. The sequence continues at coordinate 1,525,931 of NZ_CP101291.1, forward strand.
AAGGTGGCCAGGAAGTTGTAACTCGTGGAGGTTTCAAAGCTGTTCTGTACGGTTGCTGAAGCAGTCAAATTCAAAGCAGAATGATATGGACCCTGTAAGGCTTTGGCTTTTTCAGCAGCAAAGTCTTTCCCTGCAGCAGCAAATACAGATACTGCAGCGTCAAGACTTAACCACCCTTCAATCGCGACGCGAGAAGCGCCTTTATCCGGGTTAACCAATCCGTATTGCGGTCCTGACCAACTGTTCGCTACGACCGACCAACCATAAGAGGCTGGTTCAGTTTCATGCACAATTAGAGCTGCAGCGGCCCCTTGACGGCTAGCTTCTTCGTACTTGTAACTCCAACGTCCGTAATAGGTCATGGTTTTACCTTCAAAAATCCCCGCATCAGGATTTTCAAAACCTGGATCATTAACTAAGATCACAACGGTTTTGCCAGTGACATCTAATCCTTCATAATCGTTCCAATTATATTCTGGCGCATTCACACCATAGCCAACAAAGACCACCTCCGAATCGGAAACATCGATTTGCGCTTGTTCACGCTGAGAGCCAACAACCATATTATCTTTATAGGTAAATGTTTGTTCGCCGATACTTAACGAAGCATCTGGGCTCGCCGTAATTGAAATCAATTCGACGGGTTGCAAGAAAGAATCGCCTGCTGTGGGCACTAAGCCAGCTTGAGTGAAGTGTTCGATCAAATACGCAAGAGTCTTTGTTTCACCTTCTGTCGCCGGTAAACGACCACCAAATTCATCTGAAGCGAGTACTCTAGCATGTTCAATGATGGTTTCTCCGCTTAGACTATTGTAAACATCGGCAAAGCTAACCGCAGCTTGGGATGGAGTTTGCGTTTGAGACATGGTCTTGCGTTCTGCTTGGTTAGGTTGACATGCACTGAGCAGTGAGCAACACAATAAAGCGGTTACAAAATGTCGTTTCATTATTATTCTTCCTTTTTTAAAGTGCACGAAGTATACCAATAACTTGGTCTTTTCCCAAAAAAAAGCCGAGTATCTCAGTGAGAGCACTCGGCAATTTAAAGGAGTAATAAAATTAGAAAATCAAGAACAATGCCCAAACGCCGTAAATGACAACATAAGGTAATGCCGCAAGCACTAGGCACTTATTAAAATCGAAGCGCGTCCACGTACCGATAGCAACCGCTGCAATGTAGTAGTTCCAAATCATCTCAAGTCTGACAGACGTAGCAAAGTTGAACCATACTGAGTCTAAACCAATATTAAACACGTTCGCGATTGAAGTTGCTGACGCTAAGGAAGGATGGATCTCACCGCTAGCATCACCAAGTAAGATCATCAAAATAGAAATCACTGCTCCGATAATCGTCGGCAGACCTATCCACCAAGACGCGCCGTACCAATCCGTAAAACCCGCTAAGTTTTCTTCATCTGAACCGGTTACTGCTTTGTAGTAAATGGCAACAATAGCAGTAACGACAATCATTGCAAGAACGGAACCAATCGGAACATACATAGCAATATCAGCAGTTTGAGTAAATGACAACGCCGTTTCGATTTCTGCAGGACTCAAATCTCTTAAATCGGGAGAGGTTTTAAGTAATGTGTGATAGTACTCTTGGTCGACCGATGCAAAATACAAATAACCTGGTAATGAAGCGATGATTGCGGTCAGAATAAAGGGGATCCATGACCAGTTATTGTGCGTCTTTAACGCTTCAAAAACAGCGCGTGGGCGAACAAATACCTCGCTACAGGCCTGGATTGGGTTGGTCACTTCTGACATAGGAATTCCTTAAATCGTTATTATTCATAGCAACCTTATACCATTTGTTTAAACGGTGCCGATGTAAATTGTAAAAAAGTTTGTAAATCGCTATAAATATTAAGATTTTACGCTACTATAAACTCATCACTTGAAGCGTGAAACACGACAATAAGGAACCGTGCATGATTGAAATCTCGCATTTGGCTAAGAAATTCAAAGTCGAAAACCCCAAAAAGCTCAGTGAGCAAGAGCGCAAAGACCCACGTTTACAAGGCAAGTTTTTCCATTCGGTTCAAGACGTGAATTTTATGTGTGATCACGGTCAAGTTCTCGGTTTACTCGGCCCAAACGGGGCAGGCAAAACCACCACCTTACGCATGTTATCGACTGCGCTCGCGCCAGACGGAGGCAGCATCAAAATCAATGGTGTCGATGTCTTGGCCAACCCGTTGATTGCCCGCCAAAAAATTGGCTTCCTTTCCGGTTCAACTGGATTGTATGGACGCTTAAGCGGACGTGAAAATATCGCGTATTTTGGTCGTTTACATGGGATGAATGACACAGCCATCGCCAACAAGATCGACGAACTGACTGAGCTGCTCGATTTATCCACCTTTTTAGAGCGCCGCAGTGAAAATTTCTCTACCGGTATGAAACAGCGCATCTCCATAGCACGCGCCGTCGTCCATGACCCGGAAGTGGTCATTTTAGATGAACCAACAACCGGTCTGGATATTATGGCGACGCAAACGGTGATTGATTTCATCAAGGGGTTAAAAGAGAAGCAAGTACCTGTGATTTTTTCAACGCATCACTTGGATGAAGTGGAACAATTATGCGATACCGTGACCGTCATAGATGAAGGGCGTACCAAGTACAATGGAGACATTGAGTCGTTTGCGGGGTTGTCGGGTAAAACATTACACGATTCATTTATGGTCAGCATAAGCTAGGAGATAAGGACATGTGGTTAGTATTTAAAAAAGAAGTCATCGAACTATTACGTGACCGTAAAACCCTGTTTTTTATGATTGCATTGCCGTTATTGTTCTTCCCAATTATCTTTGGAGGAGTGTTTTATTTTTCCGGTAAGGCCATTCAAGAAGCGCAAGAAAAGACGTTGAACTTTGCTGTGATCGGTGGCGAGTTTGCTCCGCATCTGACCAAGCAGCTGAGTGCTAGGGATGATTTAACTCTAGTAAAAACCACATTAAAAGGTGATGACGAAGCGGGGATCAAAGATTTTGTAAAGACTGAAAAAGTGGATTTTGTGTTAGTGGTACCGGCAACTTTTAGCAATGATGTGCTGACCAGTGGCCAGCAAACGATTATGCTGTATCTCAATGATGCGGGCCTAAATATGGTACAACGCCGAGTCAACGAGGTCGTAAAAGAGATCGAAAATGCTAACCAACAATCGGCGTTTATCACCTTGGGCGTCAGTGAGGCGATGCAAAAGGGTTTACTCAATCCTATAGTGATTGAAAAAGTATCAACTGCTGATAAACGCGAGGATTTGGGTGAGAAAATCGGTGGTTTCATTCCATATCTTGTCTTCATTTTGTGTTTGCAAGGTGCGATGCTTCCCGCGACTGATATTGGTGCAGGAGAGAAAGAACGAGGCACACTCGAGACATTGCTGATCACGCCCATCCCAAGACGAGATTTGGTGATGGGAAAATTCTTTACCATAGCGTTTGCAGGGGTGACGTCTGCGATGGTCACCATAGGCAGTATGTTTGTTTGGGGCGTACTGCTTGCGCAAGGCATGGCAATTAAACTCATTACGGAATTCATGGGGGCAATCAGCCCGATCGATTTTGTGTTGATGTTTTTGATGCTAGTGCCCGTGGTAGCGATTTTTGCTTCGTTGTTACTCAGTTTATCCATCTATGCGCGAAGCTTTAAAGAAGCGCAAGGGTATATGACGCCCCTGGTGTTTTTAACCATTATTCCTATCATTATTGCGTTACTCCCTGGCATTGAGCTCAAAGGAGTATATGCCTGGATCCCACTGACAAACGTCGCGCTTGCGATGAAAGAGCTGATCAAAGGCACCATGGATTATATGGCACTTATTCCGATTTTTGTCTCGACCAGCGTGATTGCAGGATTACTGATTGCATTTTGCGTGTACTGGTTTAAGCGTGAAAAGGTACTGTTTAGGTAAATTCCAAAAAATTCAATCCTTATAGCTTTTTGAAATAAGCAAATAACTTTTGTAAATTATTTGTTATTGGTATGTTTTCTTAAAACCAAATAATATATCTAATATTATTTAGTTATTTGGGTTTTTATGGAAATTTTTGGCTATATTGCAGCTGTTTTTATGGGAATGGTATTGGGTGTCATCGGTGGCGGTGGCTCGATACTAACTGTGCCCATCCTTGTTTATCTAATGGGCGTCAATGCGACGATCGCGACAGGATACTCTTTGATCATCGTTGGTTTGACGGCTGCATTTGGAGCATTTCGTTACTTTAAACAAGGTTTAATCGATTTTAAACCGGCTTTAATATTTGCTATTCCTTCTATTTTAGCGGTCTATGCCACCCGTGCTTTCTTAGTTCCAGCTATACCTGAAGTCATCTATGATGGCGTGTTTTTGGTCACCAAAGACCTCATGATTATGGTGCTCTTTGGCATCCTAATGGTGATGTCCGCGGTCATGATGTTGCGCAATGCAAAACAGCTCAAGCCAACCGGTAAACCCCAATCGACTATTTTGATCTTGTTGGAAGGCTCAGTAGTTGGAGTAGCCACTGGGCTTCTTGGCGCAGGAGGAGGCTTCTTAATCATTCCAGCCTTGGTCTTGTTGATGGGCATGGAAATGAAAAAAGCCGTTGCTGCATCGTTATTCATTATTGCACTGAAATCCATCATAGGCTTTGGCGGGGATCTCCAAGCAGGCATCGCACTCGATTTTCAATTAATCGGCAGTTTAATTTTGTGCACGGTGTTGGGCATGTTTCTCGCAACAAAAATTGCAGACCGATTTGATGGTAAAAAACTGCAAAAAAGCTTCGCCTATTTCACCTTGACCATCGCCGTCATCATTTTTGCTAAAGAATTACTGTAAAGGAGCACTGAATATGTATGTAAAAACGTTTCACGACCCAGATACTGCGACATTTACGCACATAGTCGTTGATGAATCGACCGCAAAATGTGCAGTGATTGACTCAGTATTAGATTACGACCATTTTGCTGGGACTGTCAAAACAGATAGTGCTGATCAGGTCATCGATTACATTCGAACAAATAATTTAAAAAATGAATGGATTCTAGAAAGTCATATTCATGCCGACCACATTACCGCTTCTTCTTATTTAAAAACGCACATCGGTGGTCAAACTGCTATGAGTAAAAGAATCAAAGAAGTCTTAGAAATCTGGGTGCCAATATTCGATAGCAGCGAGGACACTTTGATTTCTGGAGATCAATTTGATCGACTCCTAGATGAAGGTGATCAAATATCGATTGGCTCAATCACCCTTGAAACTTGGCTAACCCCAGGCCACACCCCAGCGTGTGCGAGTTATTATTGTGCCGAGCACAATGCAATTTTTGTTGGGGACACTATTTTTGCACCACATCTTGGTACTGCGCGCTGTGATTTCCCGGGTGGAAGTGCAGCGGATTTGTTTAACACCGTTCAGCGTTTTTATACCTTACCTGATGAAACAGTTGTGTATCTTTGCCATGATTACCCGAAAGACGGCGAATCTCCACTTGAATCAATTACCATTGGTGAACAAAAAACGTCCAATAAACAAATCCAGCCCGATACCGAGTTTTCAGAGTATGTAGCCAAGCGTGAAGCCCGTGATGCAACGCTCTCAGTACCAAAATTACTGTATCCATCGATTCAAACGAATCTGCGTTTAGGTGAATTTGGGGTCAAGTCCAAAAATGGTTTGCAGTACATAAAAATTCCAATCAATGCGTTATAGGAGTCGAGTATGGATATCAAAATATTGACCAAAGATTTATCTGTATCCCCGCAAATTACAATAGATGATGTACGAACTCTAGCTGAGATGGGATTTAAGTCACTGGTGTGTCATCGACCTGATGGAGAAGGGGCAGATCAAGTCAATTTTGCAGAGATACAATCGATAGCCGAGGAACTTGGTTTACAGGCGGTGCATCAACCTGTTACCAGTGGTAAAGTCACTGATGAAGACGCACAGACCTTCAAGCAATTAATGTCGGATTTACCTAAACCGATGTTTGCCTATTGTCGAACCGGCACGCGCTGTACGACAGTTTGGTCATTGGCTCAAGCAACAGAAATGAGTACCGTTGAGATTTTACAGACGGCAAAAAACGCGGGATATGATATGTCAGGTGTGGTGCGACGTATCGTGAATGGTGGAGTGACGCCAACTCAACAAACTGATCGTGAATTTGATATTGTGGTAGTGGGTGCTGGTGCTGCAGGAGTTGCAGTATGCTCTAGCATTTTGGCGCGTAAACCGGATGTTAATATCGCGGTGATTGATCCTGCCGATATCCATTATTATCAGCCAGGTTGGACTATGGTGGGTGCTGGGGTCTTTACTCCAGAACAAACGGTTAAAACGCTGTCATCTCTGATCCCAAAAGGTGTGACTTGGATCAAAAATGCAGTGTCAGCATTTGAACCAGACAAAAACTGTGTGCTCCTTGATGGGTGTCATACTGTTTCATACAAACACCTTATTGTCTGCCCAGGATTAAAATTAGATTGGCACAAAATTGAAGGCCTTTCAGAAACATTAGGTAAAAATGGAGTAACTTCCAATTATCGTTTTGATTTGGCCCCTTATACATGGGAACTCGTACAAGGTTTACAGGGTGGAAAAGCGGTATTTACGCAACCACCAATGCCTATCAAATGTGCTGGTGCGCCACAAAAGGCCATGTATTTATCATGCGACCATTGGTTATCAAGTGGTGTATTGGGCAAGATTGATGTCGAATTTTACAACGCTGGTCCTGTTCTGTTTGGGGTCAAAGAGTATGTCCCAAGCTTGATGAAATACGTTGAAAAGTATCAAGCAAGCCTTCAGTTTACGCACAACTTAGTCAAAGTTGATGGTCCTAATAAACGGGCGTATTTTAAGCAAACTGGAGAGGGGGCATCCGATGAGTTAGTGGAAGTTGCCTTTGATATGTTACACGTTGCTCCTCCGCAATCGGCTCCTGACTTCATTAAAGTCAGTCCTTTGGCCGATGAAGCTGGGTGGGTTGATGTCGATCAGTCCACGTTGCAGCATAAAAAGTATAACAATATCTATGGCTTAGGTGATGCGATGAATGCACCTAATGCCAAAACAGCGGCTGCAGCACGAGTGCAAGCTCCTATTGTGGCTAATAATGTCTTATGTGACATGGGTTTGTATGAAAAACGCGCCATCTATAACGGCTACGGTTCCTGTCCATTAACAGTTGAAAAAGGCAAAATCATTCTGGCTGAGTTTGGTTATGGTGGCAAAATGTTACCGACGTTCCCAAATTGGCTCATTAATGGAACACAGCCGTCCCACTTAGCCTGGTTATTAAAAGAAAAAATTCTGCCGCCAATGTATTGGGAAGGAATGCTAAAAGGCAAGGAGTGGTTAGTCAAACCCAAAGAGTTTTTAAAATAGCTACCGATTTAAAGTGTGTTAGTTGACGCGATGGTTGGGATAACCATCGCGTTTTTTTACAAATGCACCCAAGCCAACAGACTCAACACAATCGTCGAATAACACAGTGATATGGGTAAGCCGATTTTGACAAAATCCATATACCGGTATTGCCCAGCATTGTGCACGAGTAAGTTAGTTTGATAGCCATAAGGGGTGATAAAACTGGCACTTGCCGCAAATGCCACCGCCAACGCAAAGGGCAGAATCGGCGCTCCGAGGGCTTCTACTAATACCCATGCAAACGGAAACATCAATGCCGCCGCAGCATTATTCGTGACAAATTCTGTTAATAAGAGTGTTAAAAAATACACGACTACTAATGCGATGAACATCGAGTGGCCATTAATTAACGGCGTTAATGTCTCGGTGAGTAAAGCAAAAAGCCCTGCGTTTTCCATCCCTGTTGCCAGTGACAAGGCACCCACTATTACCACCATCACATTCAAGGGAATATTGCGCTTGATCTCGGCGTGTGAGGTCACACCGGCTAAACCAAGAACCGCCAAGAGAAACAATAAACCGACTAATAACGGCACTATTTCAAACGCAGCTAGAGCGATGACTGTCCCAAAACCCAACATGGTTAGCCAATCTTGGCGAGTCGAGAGTTTGCGTTGAATGGTTTGCTCAGAGACGATGAAAAAGTGTTTATTTAAGTTGTTGCGCTGATGAAAATCAGGTCCTGTTGCCAATAACAAAAAATCACCCGACTGCAGTTTGACTTCGCCAAGCTTTCCAGAGAGCTGCTCGCCATCTCGGCGAATGGCCACCACCGCCGCATCAAACAAGGCGCGAAATCCTGAGCGCTTGAGGGTTGAACCAATCAATGAAGAGCGGTTCGAGATAACCACTTCGCTTAACTCTGAACGCATGAGCCCTGAATTCTCTGCAAATAGCTCCAACCCCTTGATATGCGACAACGCATCGACGTTTTTGACATTGCCGTTAAAAATCAATTTATCGCCCGCCACAATCACCTCATCTGGTGAAACTGGGGAGATGGTGTTGCCATGGCGCACTATCTCGACCAGGAATAACTCAGGTAGATTGCGCAAATGATTGTCTTCGATACTCAAACCAACCAGCTCAGAGTCAGGGGCAACATCAGCTTCAAGCAAATATTCTTGCTCTGCACTACCTTTGAGATTGATCTCCGGAAGCCACCCGCGCAACAGGTATAGCAAAACGCCACATACTAAACCGGCCGTCATCCCAAATAGCGTAAAGTCATAAAACGCAAAACCAGGATGGCCTTTGTCCTGCAAAAAACTGTGCACGATGAGGTTGGTTGATGTCCCAATAAGCGTTACGGTTCCGCCCAAAATGGCAGAGAATGATAATGGAATAAGTAGCTTAGAAGCCAAGTGATGCTGGTTTTGTTTGACTGAGCCAATCAGTGAGGCAACAATCGCGGTATTGTTCAGCAATGCCGAGCTAAAAAAGCTGATGCCAAATAAACGCAAATAGGACGCTTTGAAGTTAGCCGTAATCAGTTTACGCGCAACCCGTTTGAGAAGGGCTGTTTTATCAATTGCATGGCTGATAATCAGTAACAAAAGAAGAGTGACCAATCCGGGGTTTGTCGCATTGGTTAACACATCCTCGATATCAATGGTTTGTGTCAGCATCAACGCCAGAGTCGCCGTACCAAAAATCACAGACGGACGTTTCTTAGACACAATCAATGAGGTGATTGTGCCTAAGAAAATAAGCAGTACGAGGAACTGACTCAGCGACATTTACTTGAGTTTAGTAATGTCAATCGCTTCCCAGTGTGGGAAGTGCTTGCGTACTAAGGCGTTCATTTCCACTTCAAACTCACTGAACGCGTGTTGATTCGATGCTTCAGACTGATTCTGTGAAATAATCATTCCTGCACCCACAGTGGCATTGGTTAAACGATCAATGACGATAAACGCGCCAGTTTTACGGTTGCGCGTGTAAGGATCACAGGCAACTGCTTGAGTGAGTTTCAAGTCCACTTTAGCAATCTCGTTGAGTTGCAAATGCACGCCCTGAGTTTGCTCCAATGTGTTTACATCAATTAAGTAATCGATGTTGCTGATGGCACCAGCGACTTTTTGCGTGGCAAATTTGATGTTGTATTGCTTGTTTGGGATCATGGCTGCCTCGTCCATCCAGACCAGGTGTGCCGCAAAACTGCTGTTTAAGAATGGCTGATTATCCGTTTTCACAATCATATCGCCACGCGAAATATCAATTTCATCGTTGAGTGTGAGCGTCACCGCCGCCCCGGCTTTTGCACTCTCAAGCTCAGCATCAAAGGTATCGATGGATTTGACCGTGGAGGTTTTACCAGATGGCAGTGCCGTGACCGCATCACCCACCGCAATATCGCCAGACACAATCGTACCGGCAAAACCCCGATAGTTCAGATGCGGACGGTTAACGTATTGAACTGGGAAACGAAAGTCATCGTGATTGACGGTTTTGTCGACTTCGATGGTGTTGAGCATGTCCATCATCGTCTGTCCCGTATACCATGGCGTATTTGATGATAAGTTGACGACGTTATCACCTTCAAGCGCTGACATGGGAATAAACTGAATATTCTTAATCGCAAGGTTTTCGGCAAACGCCAAGTAATCTTCTTTGATTTGAGAGTAGATGTTTTCTGAATAATCCATCAAGTCCATTTTGTTGACGGCGACAATGACGTTTTTAATGCCCAATAACGAGACTAAAAACGAGTGACGTTTGGTTTGGGTTTTCACCCCGGCACGGGCATCGACCAAGATAATCGCAAGGTCACAAGTAGACGCGCCTGTCACCATGTTACGCGTGTATTGCTCGTGTCCAGGGGTATCGGCGATGATGAATTTGCGTTTGTCAGTTGAAAAATAACGATACGCCACATCAATCGTGATGCCTTGTTCACGCTCTGACTGTAGACCATCTACAAGTAGCGCTAGGTCCACTTTTTCGCCAGTGGTACCGACTTTTTTACTGTCCTTGGTGATGGCAGCAAGCTGATCTTCATAAATCATCTTGGAGTCATGCAACAAGCGACCAATCAGTGTGGATTTGCCGTCATCGACGCTGCCACAGGTTAAAAAGCGCAACATATCTTTGCTTTCGTGTTGCGCCAAATAGGCGTGAATATCAGTTTCTAATAAGGTATTACGATGTTCCATGTTAGCAACTCACTAAAAAATACGGGTTTAATAAAGATTCTTTTTGGTTATATACCAAATCAGATAACGATTCAGGGGTGGTCACTGCGACCGGAATATCCTCAACGCTAAAGGCTTTGACCATGGCGCCGGCAGCTAACGCAACGGCATGCGCAGCAGCCGTATCCCATTCAGAGGTTGGGCCTAAGCGCGGATAAAAATGTGCTTGCCCAGTGGCGACCAAACATAATTTTAACGAACTGCCCATGGCGACCAGCTCAGCTGGCTTATCCAATGCGTCCAAAAACGCCGTTGTCTCTGGGGATGCGTGTGAACGCGAGCCAACGACATTATATTGCGTCGCAGACGCTTTATCAGCAATGCTAATGGCCCTTTGGGTTCCTTGCTCTATGGTATAGGCTGAGTCGTTTACCCCGACATAAAATATGTCTAAGACAGGTGCGTAAACCACACCTAAAGTGGGTTTGCCATTTTCAATTAGGGCAATGTTCACCGTGAACTCACCATTTTTTTTGATGAACTCTTTGGTGCCATCTAGTGGATCGACTAGCCAATATGATGTCCAGCTTTGGCGCTCTGACCAATCGATAGAGGCAGATTCTTCCGATAAAATCGGTAAATCACTTATGCCTTCAAGGCCTTGGCAAATGACCTTGTGCGCAGCTAAGTCCGCTTCGGTCAAAGGTGAGCTGTCTGACTTGTCATACACGGCAAAATCACGCTCGTAAATCGCTAAAATCGCATCGCCGGCTTTTTTAGCAATGACGCTGACTTTTTCGGCTAGGTCTTGGGTCGCATAACTCATATTATACATATCCCTCAGCCACTAGCATGTTGAATAAACGCTCCACCGTTTCTTGTGCGGATTCGTCTTGATAAGTCAGATGGATCTCTGGGTTGGTCGGCGCTTCATACGCTGAATCAATCCCTGTAAAATGCGGAATATCTCCACTGCGGGCTTTTTTGTACAGGCCTTTGGGGTCACGTGCTTCACAAATCTCGAGCGGGGTATCGACAAAAATTTCGATGAACTCGCCGTCTTCCAAAATCCCTCGACAGTAATTGCGATCCGCAGCAAATGGTGAAATGAATGCGGTTAATACGAGTGTGCCCGAATCGACAAATAACTTAGCGACTTCGCTGATACGGCGAATGTTTTCGACGCGATCTTTGTCAGAAAAGCCCAAATCCCCACATAATCCATGACGCACATTGTCACCATCAAGCAAATAGGTATGCTTGTTGGCAGACACAAGTTTCTGTTCTAACAAGTTGGCAAGAGTGGATTTGCCCGAACCACTTAAACCCGTTAGCCACAATACGCGTGGGGTCTGGCCTTTTTGCGCCGCGCGGGAAGCTTTATCCGCCTCATGCTGATGCCATACGATGTTCTCACTCATTAAAAGTATCCTTCCATTTTTTTCTTCTCCATAGAACCACTTGAGTCGTGGTCAATCACACGTCCTTGGCGTTCTGAGGTTTTGGTTAAAAGCATCTCTTGAATGACCTCCGGCAACGTTTGTGCTTCAGATTCCACAGCGCCGGTTAGTGGATAACAGCCTAGCGTTCTAAAGCGCACGGACTTCATCATCGGCTCTTCGCCGGCCTCCAATGGCATTCGGTCGTCATCGACCATGATCAAGACACCATCACGCTCTACCACAGGGCGAGGTTTGGCGAGATACAACTCTGGAATTTCGATACCTTCAAGATAAATGTATTGCCAGATGTCTAACTCTGTCCAGTTCGACATTGGGAAAACACGAATGCTTTCGCCTTTGTTGACTTGGGCGTTGTAAATATTCCATAGCTCTGGGCGTTGGTTTTTGGGATCCCAGCGATGGTTGTTATCGCGAAATGAAAACACGCGTTCTTTAGCACGAGACTTTTCTTCATCGCGACGGGCACCGCCGAAGGCAGCATCAAACTGATGCTTGTCTAGCGCTTGTTTGAGAGCAACCGTTTTCATGATGTCCGTGTGTTTGGCACTGCCAACAGAAAATGGATTCACGCCTGCGTCCACCCCTTCTTGGTTGATGTGAACGAGCAAATCCAAATCGTGTTCACGCGCCATGCGATCACGAAATTCAATCATTTCACGAAACTTCCAAGTTGTATCAACATGCAAGAGTGGGAAGGGGATCTTACCTGGCGCAAACGCTTTGCGTGCTAGGTGTAATAAAACAGAGGAATCCTTACCCACCGAATACAGCATCACAGGATTATCAAATTCTGCGGCGACTTCTCGGAAAATATGGATGCTTTCAGCTTCGAGCTGTTTAAGGTGTGTCACGACATCAGACATGTGGGTGATTTCCATTCAATATACTAAAAGATTCTATGCTTATAAAAATAACACTCATCACATCATTTGATAAATGTCATTTGGCTATTAGTAAGTTAAATGTGGTATATGATATGGAACTAAGTTAATAGCTTTTTGTTATAGATAGACCAAATATCTATATCTATGTTGTTTACTCCGCCAATTTTTCTTCCATTTGTGTAAAGTGTGTCGATAACTTACCCGTTCCTTGAGGGCGTAATTTACTGACAATGACTAACGTAATAAGATTGGCGATGAAACCCGGCACAATACCATACAACCAATTTCCTGAAGGAACCCCATCAATAGTAATTGGACCATAGATCCAAAGTAATGTCACAAACGTGCCCATGAGCATCCCGGCAATGGCGCCATCACGTGAGAGTTTAGACCAATATAAACTCAGTAAAATCAATGGCCCAAAGGCGGCACCAAATCCTGCCCATGCATTACTGACTAAGTTCAAAATCGACTGATTCTCGCCAAAGGAAATGGCGACCGCGCATAAGGCGACAGAAAGCACGGCAAGGCGTGAAGCGATAACAAGTTCTTTGTCTGAAGCATTTTTGCGCCATAGTGCTTCGTAGATATCAGAGATAAGTGAACTTGAGGTCACCAGTAATTGTGAGGAAATCGTACTCATAATGGCCGCCAAAATTGCGGCTAATAAAAATCCAGCAATTAAAGGATGGAATAATACTTGTGATAGGACGATGAAGACGGTTTCCGGATCGTCTAAGGTCAAGGATGTTCCTGCCACATACGCCATACCAAATAGCCCAGTACTCAATGCGCCGAACAAGGCAATAATCATCCATGACATACCGACTTTACGTGCCGTTGGCATATCACTGACATGGCGTATTGCCATAAAACGAACGATGATATGCGGTTGTCCAAAGTAGCCCAAACCCCAAGACATCAAAGATACGATGGCAATTGCCGACAGTGCTTCACTACTGCCTACCGCAGTAAATAAAGAAAAATAGTTACTATCAATGGCGTTAATTGCTGAAATGGTATCGCCAACACCACCGAGTTCAAAGATCACCACAGTTGGCACTAATACCAAAGCAATGAGCATTAAGCAGCCTTGCACAAAGTCAGTGAGCGAGACCGCCATAAAACCACCAAATAGGGTATAGGTGACCACTACACCAGCGGTAATCAGCACCCCATATTCATAGGCTAAGCCAAAGGAGGAATCAAATAACTTACCACCGGCGACAATTCCAGATGATGTGTACAAAGTAAAAAACAAAATAATGACAATCGCCGATACGATACGCAAGATGTGTGATGAATCCGCAAAGCGTTCAGCAAAATAATCTGGAATGGTAATGGCATTATTGGCGACTTGCGTGTAAACACGTAAACGCGGTGCGACATACAAATAATTACACCATGCGCCCAGCACTAAACCAATCGCTATCCAGCTACTCGATACCCCTGAGATATACATGGCGCCAGGTAATCCAAGTAACATCCAGCCACTCATGTCCGAAGCCCCTGCAGACAGAGCGACCACTGCAGGTGACAGTTTACGCCCACCCAATAAGTAGCCTTCCATATCAGAACTGGCGTTGCGATAGGCAAACAGACCTATGCCGAGCATGGCAATAAAATAAATGGCGAGTGATAGAAGGACTTCAAATTGCATCGAATTCTCGAGTTATTATTTTTATTAATAACCCGAGTATAGCGAAGTTGGGCAGGGTGGTGCAATCCTACAGGCATCCACCCAAGATACTTACCGCGCCGCAATCCAGTTATCTATCTTTTGCGCCAATATATTGAGCGGCACGGGCCCGTCCTTCAGTACTTCATCATGGAAGCCTTTGAGGTCAAATTGGTCCCCTAATTCAGCTTCTGCTTTGGCGCGTAACTTTTGGATCTCCAGTTTGCCTATCATGTAAGCGGTAGCTTGGCCGGGTAACGCAATATAACGCTCAATCGCCTTGACCGCATCGTATTCAGAGTTTGGCGTATTCTCTACGAGATACGCGATGGCTTCTTTGCGTGACCAGCGTTTGGCATGAAGGCCTGTGTCGACGACTAAGCGACAGGCTCGCCATAACTCCATTGCCAAACGGCCAAAGTCAGAATAAGGGTCTTGATAAAAGCCCATTTCCTTTGGTAACTCTTCTGTATATAAGCCCCAGCCTTCGGTGTAGGCGGTAAACGATGCGTATTTTTGAAATTCTGGGATCCCTTCTAACTCTTGAGTGATTGCACGCTGCATATGGTGTCCGGGGATCCCTTCGTGATAGGCCAACGCTTCCATTTGATAAGAAGGCATGACACTCATGTCATATAAATTCGCGTAATAGATACCCGGTCGTGAGCCGTCTTGCGATGGCGATTGATAAAACGCTTTACCTGCCGATTGTTCGCGGAACGGCTCGACGCGCTTAATGATCATCTCCGCTTTGGGAATGAGCCCAAAATACTCTGGGATTTTTTGCTCCATCGCATCGATATATGCCTTGGCATCTCGCATGTAAGCCTCACGACCGGCATCGCTATCTTCATAATAAAATTGCGGATCGGTACGCATAAAGTCAAAGAATTCTGACAAACTGCCAGCAAAACCCACTTGTGCCATGATTTGACGCATATCGTTATGAATGCGTTGGACGTGATATAAACCGAGTTCATGGATTTCTTCTGCGGTTAAATCGGTTGTGGTGTACCATGCTAAGCGATTTTGATACCACTTATCTCCATCAGGTAAGCGCCACACGCCATCGCCTTCAGGGCTCAATAGACGTTGCTTGGTTAATTCGCTCATGAGCTTTTCGTAAGCCGGCAGAACCTTGTTGATTAAGGCACTTCGGGCTTGGTCAAGTAAACGATTGCGCTCAGCGTCTGACAGGTCTAGGGTTGCTACTTTTTTCTGAAAGTCTGCCCATATAGTCGAATCTTGCTCGCCTTCCACGAAGGGAGCGCCGCTGATCACGTTACGCGCGGCTTGCAACATTTGGTCGTATGACCATTTTGGAGGAAATACTCCCGCTTCCTCACGCAAACGCAGTTGCGTAATTAACTGGTCGAAAAAGGACTCTACACCGTTGAGTCGAGTGATGTATGCGTCTGCATCACTGACTTCACTAATACGATGAATATTGATTAAGAAACTCGGCACAAAAGTGTGTGCGCCCCAAAACTGATTAATGATGTACGTATGGTAACGAAATGCATCGTTGGCGAGTTGACGCTCGATATCCATGATGTAGATATCTAAACTAAGTTGTTCTTGTTGCGATAAACCATTGCGGTCAAACTGCCGTGCCTTGGCCAGACGAGCTTGCAAACGCGCAATGTCTTCATTTGTCGCCGCATCGCTGATATCGTCCCATTGGTCGTAGTTGTCTTTGAGCCCTTGATAAGACTGACGAATTGGGGAGCTGGCCAAATCTTCTTGGTAGCTTTGCGCAAAAAACTCATTCAGCGCTATGCTTTGAGCAGAGGCTTGTGGTTGTGCAGTTGAGGCCGTTGTTGACCTTGGGGCTTCGCTACACCCGGCCGTGCCTAAAATGATTGCTAAACTGATCGCACTTAGAGTCGTTTTTGTTGGCATCAGTGTTCTCCTGTTATTTTTTTAAGTCATATAATGTAAGTGTTGGCTAAGTGTTCGGATAAAGAGCCGGCAAGCCGTTGCTAGATGTTTGTTTAAGCAGTTGCTTACGGTGAGTCGTCGCCCAAACGGTTATCGTTTGATAATCTGCTGTGCTCAGCGTGCCATGTTGGTAGCGCTGTGCATAAAACATATTTAACCATTGGCTAAACTCATCGTCTTTGACTAAGGGAATGTATTGAACAAGCTTAGCTTGCTTCGGATACCAGCACATTAGCCAGTTTTGTAAAGCGTGTTCCACCGTATCGGCTTGCTCTGCTTTTATCGCGTTGAGTAAATATTTGAATTGAGTGGTTTCTTCCAACGAACGTTCTTCCGGTTTCTTTGTTTTTACTCGAGCGATACTGCGGGCGGGGCGCGTTAGTAATGCCCAAAACAGAAGAATCAACAAAACACCACTTAATACTTGCCAATACAATACGCGTTGATACCAAACGGTGTCTAATGTGCCTTGAACTGTTGCTGCAGGAGGTAATACAACAGTTTGCGGTAATACCGGTTGAAGATTGGTTTGCGCTGTTGCTGGATTTGGCTTGACCTGAATACTGCGTGCGGGAATACTGGCAAACTCGGTTGTGCCTGTCAGTGTATTAAACCAAGGGACTTTAATGTCTGGCAGAACAAATGACCCTGCACGACTCGGTACCAGCGCATAAGTTTCAACGCGTTGTGAAATGACGTTGTTATCTTTAACAATTGAATTGACCTGTGCTTGATCAGAATACGCTTTGACGTCTGGCGGTAAACGCGGTTCTAAATCTGGCAAAAGCGACTTGTCGACGCCAAGAGCGGATAATGTAATGGTGCGCGTAATGGGCTCACCTACGACAAAGTTATCTGTTGCATCAGACCATTCTTCATTGATCTGCACAAATTCACTTGGCAGCCATGGGTGTGGATAATTAGCTGGGATCGGTTGCACATCGAGTGATACTTCCGGTCCTAGCTGATTTACGGGTTTACTAGGGTTAAACAATCCGCCAAAGCTGCCGCGATTACGCGTGCGTACAGCACCTTCAAAAATGGGCGCAGGGATGGTCAGCGGGCCAGAAACTTGTGGAATAATGGAGTATGTGCGTTCGACCATACGGTAGCGTTTCCCATTTTGAATAATATTCGCTTCAGTGTCCTCACCCATTTGTTCCATGATGACATTTTCAAGCGGTTGCACTTGTAATGAGCCTCGCTCTAGTTCAACCGCCAAGTAGAGTTTTACCGTATAAGTAAATTGTTGCATAACATAGCCACTTTCGGGCAATAACTCTGCGGTCATAAAAATGTCCCGCATATCTTGATTAGCGCTCGTGTTGGCAGGCATGACCATGAGCTCAATCGGTTCAGAAAGGATATTGTTTACGTTTAAAGCGGGTATGGTCAGTAAGCCCTCTCGGCGGGGAAACAACAAGGTCGTCCAAGTCGTCGTAATGGTACGAGACAAGTTGATGATCTGAGTATGAGAAGAGACCGAAGTGCGTATGACTTTAAAGTCCTTTTCTAACACACTGGTGTCAAACGCGTCACGAGGCAGACTGGCATTGGCAACGACGGTCAAGGTGATGGATTCATCCGCCATGACCGGGTTTTTATCAACCGTGGCAGTGAGCGTATCAAATGCCCAAACCGGGTTGCTTAGAAACAGAAACAGGCATAGTAAAAATCGATAATGCAGTCGGTAAAACACAGATTACCACTCCTTTTTATTGGTGTTAGGTAAGCGTTGGCGCTGTCTTTGTTGATGTTCAAGTTGCATTTTGCGTTTGAGTAAGTACCCAGGATCATCAGGCACTTTATTGAGTAAACTTTGCATACGCTCTTGTTGTTCTCTCTGTTCGGGAGTTAATGGTTCCGAACTTTGCGCCATGGGTTGTTCTTGTGTCTCATTGTGTTGCTCTGATTCGCTTTCTCGATTGTTTTGGGATGCGTCATCAGCATTATCTTCGTTTGGTTCTGGTTGCGTTTGCGATTCAGTTTGCGACTCGTCTTGTGATGCTTCATTTTGCTTAGCGTCAGCTTGGTTCTGGTTATTTTGTTGCTGCTCGGGTTGTTGATCAGAAGACGGCTGTTCTGAATTAGACTCTTGAGATTGAGAGTCTTGTTCCTGATTTTGTTGGTCTTGTGACTCATCCGAGTTTTGGTCTTGACCATCTTGCGATTGTTGCTGTGGCGGCATATTCTCTAAAAATAATTCAAGCGCTTCTTTAGCGTCTTGCGCAACTTGTAATGAGGGATCTAACGCAAGGGCAGCGTCATAAGCGGCAAGTGCTTCCTCATATTGTTGGAGAGAAGCCAGTGCGTTACCTGTGTTATAGCGACCTACCGCTGATTCATCCTGCGCAAATAATGGCAAAGCTTGATCGTACAATCCTTGTTGGTATAAAGCATTAGCTTGCCATTGCACGTCATCGAATAATTCCTGTGCACGGGCAAAATCTTCGTTTTGATAAGCTGCCAGTGCTTGTTGCGCACGATTTTTTAAGCGTTTTGGTAAAACCGACAAAGGGTCGCTTACTCGGATCTCTTGTGCCGCACTGGGCGGGGGCACGAGTGCATTAGTTATTGCATTGGGCGTCTGGCTTTGTGCGATTGCGCTAGGGCTTTGTGGCAATAACCACACCATGCATAAAACAAACAGCCATTGTGGGCGCATACTCCAAAGTAACACTACCAAAACAGGAAGTAATAAATATGGCCCAAGTTCATACCATTTGTCGTTTTGTGTTTCTAATATACTCGATACGTTATCTGGAATCGCTTCAAGGGTGCTCTTAATAGCATTGATATCATCCTCGTTGGGCAACAATGGCGTAAATACACCGCGACCTACTCGTGCAAGTTTGGCTAATTCGTCATATTCTACTCTAGGGATCACAATGGCGCCTGCGTTATCTTTGAGCATCTGACCATTAAGCTGTTGTATGGGTGCTCCATTTTCAGTACCAACCGCAATGACCGAGACACTGAATTCAGAGTTGCGCAGTAGTTTGGTTAAAGAGGGTATTTGTTCGTAATCTACGCCATCGGTCAGCCATACAATGTGTCCTTGTTGATAACCTGCTTGTTGCAATAATTCAAATGCTGCTTCAAGCGCATACTGTGGTTCAGAGCCGAACACAGGCATGAGCTCGGGGCGCAATGATGGGATCAACGCATTGAGATTTTTCCCGTCTTGAGTGATCGGGCTGATGACAAAGGCATCCCCAGCGTACGCAACTAACCCAATATTGGCTTCTGGATTGGCATTGATATAGTCCATTGCTTTGTAGCGAGCTTGGCTCAAGCGATTGGGTTTTAAATCACCGGCGCGCATCGACAAGGACATATCCATCACGATAACTTGCCCGATTTGCGCTTGATAAGTTGGCTGGGGAATTTGTTGCACTGTCGGGCCAGCTAAGGCTAGCACGGTGAGCACTAAACAGGTAATGACGGCACCATGTCGAGGTTTGCGCACTTGATGTTTTGTGGTGGCTTGAGATTGGGTCAAAAAGGCCAGTAGCACAGGATTGAATAATCGATTCACAGACATCGTTTCTGCTTTGGCTCGACAAAAGATGGCATAAACACCAATCAGTAATGGCAATACCCACAACCACTGGGGACGCAAAAAATGAAATTGTTCGAGCCATAATTGCCAGGTAACGTTCATACTGGTAATCTCCAACGGAATTGGCGCTGACAGGCTGCCAACCCCCACCACAGAAGCAAACATGATAAAGCAAATAACACACCATAGTAGAATAAACTGCGCTGAGGGCGAATGGTTTGTGATTCATCCACAATGGGTTCAATGCGGTTCAATATGGCATATATTTGCTGTAATTCTTGGGTGTCTCGCGCGCGAAAATATTGACCACCTGTGTCACTCGCAATACGCGTCAAAAGGACTTCATCTAATTCTGCCGAAGGGTTCACCGCGCGTTGCCCAAACAGCGAGTTTACAATCATGCGATCAGCGCCAACACCGATTGGATAGATGGTGAGATTTTCTGCTATGGCTAATTCCAAGGCTTGTTCGGGGGTAATATTGCCTGCGGTATTTTGACCATCTGTCAGTAAGATCAGTACTTTTTTGGAGACGTTTCTACCTTGCAAACGCTTTGCCGCTAGCCCGATAGCATCACCTATAGCCGTTGATTCCCCAACCAGACCTAATACCGTATCATCGAGTAAAGTCTGTACGGTTGCTCGGTCAAAGGTAAGGGGGGCTTGCAAGTAAGCAGTATCGGCAAAAAGAATTAACCCTAGGCGATCCCCAACCCGTTGAGCGATGAAGTCGGACAGAACGTGTTTGACCATGACCAGACGGTCAACAGCTTGGCCATTCACTTCCATATCTTGAGTTTGCATTGAGCCAGATAAGTCCACGGCAATGAACATATCCCGGCCTTCTTGTGGTAAGGCTATCGGCTCGCCATAAAAAGTAGGGCGCATTAAGGCAAAAATCAAACCACTCCAAACCGCTGTAAACAATAACCAGCGCAGCCATAACGAACGCTGCTCACTGCTTCCCACACTGGTTTGACTGATATTCATATAACCTGGGATGAAGATGGGTTTAGTTTGACTGATGTGTTTGCGGCGGTGACGGAACAACCAAAACAACAGAATTGGTACTGGCCATAATAATGCCATGTACCCCCATAAAAAAGACATGTTCTCCCACCAACTAAGCATGGTATACCTCGCGTTTAGATGGGCGGCACAACAACCAGTTAAAACCAGGGATCCCGTAATCAACCCAATGTAGGCAGGCTTTGTGAGCAGCCTCAGTATAGGTGATTTCTTCACGGTAAATCGACGTTGTTAAAAGCTCTGCAACGGGGGCAAACTGGGCCTGGCGACGACCTAAAGCACGAGATAAAAACTCACTCCACTGCTCGCCAGTATAAGATTTAATGTGTTCACCGTAGTAGGCAATGGCGAGGCGCTTTAAGATTTGGTTCGCCATCTGTAACGAGTCTTCGCCAGATAATAATTGTGCTAATTCGCGCCGTGCATGATTGCGTTGCTTGATATGTTGTCGATAAAGCTTGATGGCTATCCAGAGGTATATTATAAAACCGATTAACAGCAACACGATGAGAGATAACAACCACGAGGGCGGAAACCAAGCGATGTTCTCAGGAGTTAGCGTGTTATGTGGTGGTATGAACACTTCAGGTGTGAGGTTTTGCATCACCCCTCTCCTTGGAATGTATGCAAGGTATTGAGCTGGTCAACAAGCATTTTTGATGTTTCAAGAGAAAACACCGTCAAACCAAGTTGCTTGAGCGTTTCTGCAACGTCTCGCGTTACGTCGTGGCTCGAACTTAAACCGAACGTACGTTCTGCCGTGGAATACCCATCCGTAACCGTTAGTTGAATCGGCTCAGCTAAAGCATTTGACTCAAATGGATCCGATATCGCGAAGCAACGAACTTCACAGCGTCGTCGTAATTGCTGCAATAATCCTTTTGTGAGATTATCAAGGTGGTTAAAATCACTAATGAGATTGACCTGTGACCCTGGTTTTGCAAGGTAACTGAGGCGTGTTAGGCTTTCAGCTAATGCGTCTCGATTTGGGTCAACTTGCAAAGGTTGAGTTTGCTGCAAGTGGCAAGTTTGTTGTAATAAATGCAATAAAGTAGCGGTGCGATTAGCAGGCTTAATTTCACGATGCTCGAGACTGTTAAAGACCAAGCCACCTATACGGTCACCACGATGTTTGGCTTGCCAAGCCAGAAATGCGAGGAGATGTCCTGCCAATACAGATTTTAATTGCAAAGATGAACCAAACTGCATGGAAGCTGAGACATCACACAGCAAAAACACCGGACGTTCTCGCTCTTCTCTAAAAACTTTGGTATGGGCCTTGCCCGTTCGTGCCGTCACACGCCAATCAATTGCCCGAATATCATCACCGGGCTGGTAGTGACGAGCTTCATCAAATTCCATCCCACGACCTTTATGCTTGGATAGATATCCGCCAGACATTTGTCCGGTACGACGCGCGCGCATACTCGAAGCTATCGATTGCACAACGCCCTGATACGCCATCAACATTGGCATATGCAAAGACACGGCATCTGCAGCCTTTAGTTCAGATAATGCAGCGGCAGTGTGCATGGTTAGGGCACCGCGACGTTTGCCAAAATATTGTCCAACACACCATTGACCGATACACCATTTGCTTGGGCTTCATAGGTCAAAGGTAGACGATGTCGCATGACATTGTGAAACACCGCTTGCACGTTATCGGGCGCCACAAAATCCCGACCTTGCAGGTAAGCATGAGCTCTGGCACAGCGCTCTAGGGCAATGGTGGCTCGCGGTGAAACACCCATCGCTATGTAGTTTTTGAGTTGTTTGTGGTATTTATCAGGATGGCGAGTCGCCATGACCAGTTGTACGATATATTCTTCAATTTGTGGCTGTACATGTAAACTCAATACATCTTGGCGCGCTTGCATAATAGTCGCCTGCGAGAGCGCCATTGGCTTGGCTTGACCTTGGTGTAAATCCTCACGACGCGTAAGGCGCAGTATTTCAAGTTCAGTTTGCGCATCGGGGTAGTCAATTTCAATATGCATCAAGAATCGGTCTAGTTGCGCTTCTGGAAGTGGGTAAGTGCCTTCTTGTTCTAACGGGTTTTGCGTCGCCATTACTAAGAACAATTCGGATAAATCATAGGTTTTGTTGCCAACCGTTATCTGTCTTTCTGCCATAGCTTCTAGCAAAGCGGATTGAACTTTTGCGGGCGCACGGTTGATTTCGTCGGCCAGTACTAAGTTGTGAAAAAGGGGACCAGATTGGAAAACAAATTCACCCGTTTCCGGACGAAATATATCGGTACCCGTTAAATCGGCTGGTAATAAATCAGGGGTAAATTGCACACGATGAAAATCACCTTCAATCCCATCTGCAAGGGCGTTAATGGCACGAGTTTTTGCCAATCCTGGCGGGCCTTCTACGAGTAAGTGGCCATCAGCTAACAATGCGATGAGCATGTTTTGCGTCAAACTCGTTTGACCGACAACTTGTTGATTGAGGTAAGCTTGTAAAGGCTCAAAATCAGTATACGCCATCTGTGCGTGTTCCTTTTTGTTGTTTTATCGTCATCAACTTTACACGTATATATAAGGTTTCTGAGTATAAAATCAAAGGGTTATTGCGGATAAATTGTTGCAAAACGTGTTATTGCCAAAATAAAACTGGCAAATCCCCATAAGTTTTGTAGAATACGACCATAGAGTTAGAGGTCTGACCACTTAGGTTTGGGCTCTCCACGATCAAAATAAATAGTACTTGCACAGGAAATAATATGAGCATATTGCAAACGAATAAGACGCAAAAAGGAGATCGCGTTGCCATCGTAGCTGGCTTACGTACCCCTTTTGTCAAAATGGCGACCGATTTTCATGGTGTGCCAGCGGTTGACCTCGGCAAAATGGTTGTGAACGAGTTATTAACTCGAAACGAAATCAATCCGCAAGCGATCCAACAATTGGTCTATGGGCAGGTGGTCCAAATGCCAGCAGCACCTAATATTGCCAGAGAGATTGTTTTAGGAACTGGCATGCAGACTCATACTGACGCTTATTCCGTTTCGCGTGCCTGTGCTACGAGTTTTCAATCTACAGTGAATGTTGCTGAGTCAATTTTGCTTGGGAATATCGATATAGGTGTTGCGGGCGGCGCTGATTCGACCTCGGTCTCCCCCATTGGTGTAAGTAAAAAGCTAGGTCGAGCACTGGTCGATCTGCAAAAAGCCAAAACATTTGGGCAACGCTGGCAGATTTTCAAGCGTTTAGGGCTTAAGGATTTAATACCGGTGCCGCCTGCGGTCGCAGAATATTCTACGGGACTGAGCATGGGCGATACCGCAGAGCAGATGGCCAAGACTCATGGTATTACTCGAGCTGAGCAAGATGCACTCGCGCACCGTTCGCACACATTGGCGGCGCAAAATTGGCGAGCGGGTCACATGACTCAAGAAGTCATGACAGCCTATCCTGAACCCTATAAAAAAGCCGTAACCCAAGATAATACAGTGCGCATGGATTCGGTCTTGGATTCATACGCCAAATTACGCCCGACGTTTGATCGACGCTATGGTTCAGTCACTGCAGGCAATGCGACGCCTTTAACAGACGGTGCTTCGGCTGTTTTGCTGATGAATGAAAGCAAAGCCAAGGCATTGGGCTATGCACCTTTGGGATATATTAAAAGTTATGCTTTTGCCGCCATCGATGTGTGGTCAGATATGTTAATGGGGCCTTCTTATGCGACGCCACTGGCACTTGCTCGAGCAGGAATGGCACTATCGGATCTGACTTTAATTGAAATCCATGAAGCATTTGCTGCCGTCGCATTAGCGAATATGAAGATGTTCGAGTCAGATAAATTTGCGCGTGAAAAGCTGGGTCGGGATAAAGCCATCGGCAGTATTGATATGGATAAGGTAAATGTACAGGGCAGTTCGATTGCTTATGGCCATCCATTTGCTGCTACGGGGACACGAATGATTACGCAAATGCTCAATGAATTACAACGACGTGGTGGGGGCACCGGATTGTTAACAGCTTGCGCTGCCGGTGGCCTCGGTGCCGCAATGATAGTGGAGACAGAATAATGAGTCAGGCATTTAGCATTCAAAAAAATGAAAACGGCGTTGCTATCGTCAGCATCGATGTGCCGAATGAAACGATGAACGTATTAAAAGCCGAGTTTTCAGAGCAAATCACTCAAGTGCTAGATGATCTTGAGCAGGATAATTCGGTGCAAGGTGTGGTCGTCATCAGTGGCAAAGATAATTCGTTTGTTGCCGGTGCCGATGTCAGCATGCTCGAAGCGTGTCAAACGGCGCAACAGGCCACCTCCATAGCACGTGGCGGACAAGATATATTCGACCGTATTGAACAATTTGCCAAACCAGTGGTTGCGGCAATTCATGGACCTGCACTAGGCGGTGGTTTAGAGCTCGCCTTGGCCTGTCATATTCGGGTCTGTTCCGATGACAGCAAGACCGTAATGGGCCTACCTGAAGTTCAGCTTGGTTTGCTTCCCGGCAGTGGTGGAACACAACGTTTACCAGCGCTGATCAGTGTGCAAAAAGCCATGACGATGATGCTTACCGGAAGTCAGCAACGACCGAAACAAGCCCTAAAAGCCGGTATCGTAGACCATGTTGTACCGCGCAGTATTTTGTTAGAAAAAGCTCAAGAGCTCGCTCTGGCGGGTAAGCCCAAACGTCGTAAACCCAAGCTAACCCTCGTACAGAAACTATTAGAAAGAACTCCTATTGGCCGAAATGTCTTATTTAGTCAGGCGCGTAAGCAAACGTTAAAGAAAACTCAAGGTAACTATCCGGCTCCTATGGCCATTATCGATTGTATCGAGACGGGCTTGCGCAAAGGCCGACGCAAAGGTCTTGACATTGAGTCACAACAGTTTGGTGAATTAGTCATGACGAGTGAATCCAAAGCGTTACGCAGTGTGTTTTTTGCTACGACTGAAATGAAAAAGGAAACCGGTGTAGAGGGTGTTGAGCCGGCCAAGGTCAATAAAGTTGGGGTGTTAGGAGGAGGCTTAATGGGCGGTGGTATCGCCTATGTCACAGCAACCAAAGCTAAACTACCAGTACGCTTAAAAGACATTGCACCGGAAGGGATCAAAAATGCCTTAAATATGGCTTATCAACTACTTAATAAGCGTGTGAAACGCAAAATTATGCGACATAGCGAAATGCAGGCCCAGATGGCACGTATTACCGGTACGACCGATTACTCTGGATTTAAAGATGCTGATGTTGTGATTGAAGCGGTATTTGAAAACCTAGAACTCAAACAACAGATGGTCGCTGATGTCGAATCGCATTGTGCTGAGCATACGATTTTTGCATCGAATACTTCGTCTATTCCGATTGGAGATATCGCAGCCAAAGCTGTGCGTCCAGAGCAGGTAATAGGCCTACATTACTTCTCTCCAGTGGACAAGATGCCCTTAGCTGAAATCATTCCACATGCAGGCACTTCTCCTAAAACCATTGCGACAACGGTTGCTGTGGCAAAAGCGCAAGGCAAGACGCCAATAGTGGTAAAAGATGGAGCTGGTTTTTACGTGAATCGCATCTTAGCGCCTTACATGATTGAAGCCGCGCAAATGATCCTCAATGGTGAGCCCATTGATAAAATTGACCGAACCTTGGTCAAATTTGGCTTTCCAGTCGGCCCTGTTAAATTGTTAGATGAAGTGGGTATTGACGTTGGAACCAAGATTATTCCATTTTTACAAGCTCAATTCGGCGATCGGTTCATCTCACCTGATGCGTTTGCCAAGGTGTTAGACGACGATCGCAAAGGTAAGAAAAACAGCCGGGGCTTCTATGATTATTCAGCTCAGAGCAAAGGCAAAAACGTCGATAACGAGATTTATTCTTTGCTGAATATCACTCCCGACGCACGTTTACAAAGCGAAGAAATTATCCAGCGCAGCGTGTATTTGCTTCTCAATGAAGCGGCGATGTGTTTGGATGAAGGGGTCATTCAATCTCCGCGCGATGGCGATATCGGTGCTATCTTTGGCATAGGCTTTCCGCCATTCACGGGAGGTCCATTCCGTTACATGGATAGCATAGGGATTGCGACATTAGTTGAACGTTTAGAAGCGTTTGCTCGAGTGCATGGTGAGAAATTCACACCAGCACCAATTTTGGTCAAAATGTCAGCGGAAAATAGCACATTTTATTAATAATGAGTTAATTAAATGTAATTTTTGAAGGGTTTATTTGTTAAAATAATTAAAAGCCTTAAATGTAATCGATATCTTACATCAAAATAGCCTATAGTCTGCTTTTTCTTTGTTTATTTCTGTCTTATAATGAGACAGAAATTAATAGAGAAAGCAGATGTTTTATATAATATTGTTGTTTTTGACATGTTCGCTGTATTTTTATATTGAATCGTTCAAAAGTGCTCTTTCAGCACGTCGATGGGGAACGCTAGGTATCTTGTTGGGTCCAATGGCCATTCCAATGTTTATGATGGCGCAACACGTTGCGATGCGCAAAGCATCTGGATATAACAACCTTATTTTGAAAGCATAAGTTTATTTTCTATAAACCTTCTACTATTCGTTTATCTGAACCCACAAGTGTGGTGAGGTAAACGATAGTTTGCTGGCTAGTTCTGGATATTCCTCCATATTCGCTAATTCATCACAACGATCTACCATTTTTTGATTGAACTCTATTCCTTCAGGCTTGCCAAGCATCATCCAGAAGTAGTTTGCCTGGATGGAAAATTCGCATTGTGGGATCGCTAAACTTCGCTTTAGGTGCGGAAGGACGCTTTTGATGGTCTCCATATCTAGTTGCTCGTGACATTGCTTCACAAAAATCTCGATCAGCGCCTTTACTTTTTGTGAATCGTCATTGTGTACGACGTATAATAATATTCCAGGACAACCTTTGTGAGTCAAATAAGAAACATTGCATTCATAACCGAGTTGATGTTCTTGACGAATGAAGTTAAAAAAAGCGTTCTGCAACAACATTGATACGATCATCCAATCAATATGCTCATAGATATTCGAAGTTGTCGAATAAAGAAGGCAACCAGTGTAAGTGTGTTCGACGTGATTTTGTTTGGCTTTAAATCGAAGTGAAAGGCATTGCTTGACGAGCGGATTTTGTGCACTTGTGGTATGCATGTAGGGGGCGCTTGGACTCAAAACACCTGATAATTTCTGAATAAAATCATCACTATAGCTTCCGTAAACCATGATTTCTGATTTCGCTAGGGCAAAAAAATTCTTTAGCGATATTTCAGCTTGCTGTGGCTCAAGAGCTAATAAAGCCGTCTGTTTCTCTGCCGCAGAAAGTTGTGGGGAGAAGGTTTGGGCAATCGCGTTCAGTGCAAAGGACTCAATATTCTGTATATCAGAAGTATTCAGGTTTTGGTAAACATGTTGCTTTAATTGTTGCCATTGAGCCGGGGCTAATTGTGTAAATATGTTGGTTTGAGTCATGACACTGAGCAAGTGATTAACTAAGTTATTTGCAATATCAAGCGGCGCGCGAAAATGTAAGGTCATCCCGTGTTGTTGAGCGTAGAATCGTACCTGACAGCCAAGTGCTTGGGCACAAAATTGAATAAATTGTGGTGTTGTTGTCAGATACGCGATCGATAACTTAATCGCAAGTTGACAGGCTAAAGACAAATCAGCGTGATTCAATCCTATATAACACTCGGTTAATTGTGCCGCATGCTCGGCATGGATAGCAGTCACCCCGACTTGATCTGAAATATGCTCTTTTATCACAGGTCCCGTTGCAGCAGAGTTCGTCAATAGTGGATTTAAAAAATAAAACTTCAACGCCTCATCTTGACATAGTTGGTCATTTACCAGGTTGGGTACGTTCAAATCTTCAATTTGATAGCGAGTTTTGTAATATGGAGTCACATAAATTGGGTGTTGTTCAACCCCACATTCTTCTGAGGAACATATAAATAACACTCGAGCGCGTGATGTAATGCACTGATTTACGATATCCTGAGTGGCTTTTAGCAGCGCTGAATTTATTGGCTGTGTGCATGAGGCTAGTTGGTTTATTGCAGCGAACCTACTGCGTGTTTTTTGGACTTGGTACCAATAAACGTCAGGTGCAGTAACCAAGTTAATGTGTTCAAATAGCTTAAATATGACAGAAATAATACGAGTGCGTTGTAATACGCCTTTTGCACTAAGCGAAAGGTGCAAGTTGAGACCAATATGTGATGGGATCGCTTGGTTTTTCTCTAGGTGGAACCGAGTGATCAAACCTTGTTGTTGTAACTGGGTAAGGCAAAAATTGGGAGGGGAATAATTTATGATCCAAAGCAACAGTTCAATAGCCTCATTACTCTGGGTTTCAATGACAAAGTGAACAATCAACTTTGGCATCGATGTGGGTAGATCAATGCGAATCAAACGTTGACATTCATCTTCAGTGAAAGCCGGTGGTAATTCAGGTTCTTTATGCCCTCTAATGAATGTCGGACACATTTCAGAGCTCAGCAATGATGCATGAATTTGTTGAGAGATAACATTGTTGAGAGCGTCTGAAACCACAGGGACATAACAGGTAAATTGCAAAAGACTAATGGCTCGTTTTAACCATTGGTCAATGTATTGAGTGAGTTGCTGTTCGGATAGTTGGGCAAAGGTTTCAGCATTACCGGTACTGAATTTTGTGAAAGGATGCTTGGGGTTACAAGTAACCTTATCCACTTCTTGTAAGCGCCTAATTGGATCATTGCTACCGTGACTAAACTCTTGTGCAATGGTGTTGATTTCCAGAGAAACAATATTCGCCTCAACAGTAAAATGAGTTAAGTAGTTAATAAATAGTTCAAGAATTTTGGGTATTTCTGATTCGTTACAAAGCACATCAAATACCACTTCGCAGGGGCTTGTCTTAGCTGATGGCGCCTGTCCATATTGGGTAAAAAGGGTATTCAATCCATCCACATCAGAATTGCCACGCATCAGCAAGTGTTCACACAAATGCGCCAAACCAGGACAATCACTCGGATCGCTAAAGTACCCAGACATAATACTAATGGACACACCACTTTGTTGCGCTTGGACTATTCTTAAATGACGGGAATCAAATGTATTCACAGTTGTAAATACCCATATTGTGAGTGGCAATGATATCTTACAGCACTGAACAAAAATGCCTGATACTGAAGTCTATAGGTATAAAGTATCAGTTTTGTACTGGAAAGCACACTGGTATAATCAGTGTGGTTGATATTAATAGGTTTGTCCATGAAAGTTTTTGTGATGCGACATGGTGATGCGCATCTGGCTGCAGGTTCTGATATGCAGCGTCCTTTGTCCCCCATTGGTGAAAGCGAAGCCGCTCATGCAACAGCTTGGTTGCGTGAATTCTATTTTGCTGAACGTCCCAATATCGATTATGCGATGGTTTCACCTTATTTGCGGACCAAGCAAACCTTTACCAAAATCACAGAGCAATTTACTGTCACGCGTACCGAATACACACGAGACATTATTCCCTCCGCTTCGGCTGCCATTGCACATGATTATATGGATACGGTGTTGTCACTCCATCCAGAAATCAATAATGTATTATTGGTGGCTCATATGCCATTTGTTAGTTACTTTGTGGAATCCCTGACACAGTTGACACCGCCACTTTTTGCTACAGCCTCCATCGCTGTGATTGAATATGATAAATCTCTTTCTAAAGGTCATATGTTGGAGCATAAACAAGCATATTTCACTTAAGATTTGACTGATTAGACCGATAAAAGAATATCTACTTCAATGTGAGGGTGCCATGGATGGGACCAAAAAAATCGTTACCAACTCAGATCAAAGATATACTTCGCTACCATGCAAACCGCAAAGACTTTGCTGAAGATGAAGAGTATTTCTCATTGATGCGAGACTTAGGTGAGTTGGACGAAAAAGTCCACAATGTGAAAAGGCAAATCTTGTCCAACCGCAAAGCGAAAGAGCAGGCCAAGCAGTTTCAAAAACGTCTTTTTAACACGCCTGCCGACTAATCATTCGTTTCTGGAGGGTTATAAAAAAGTGGGATTACTCTAACGGTTTCAATCATATTTTCTGACCAATCAACAATCTCGACAGGGTAGCCATTTATTCTAAGAGATAAGCGATGCTCTGGTAGAGTTTGCAGGATCTCAAGGATCAAACCATTCATTGTTTTCGGCCCATCGGTCGGGAAAGACCAGCCCATTTCCTTGTTCAAATCTCGCAAGTTAGTACTACCATCTACCAAGATGCTACCATCTTGTTGTTTGTTCGTTTGTTTATGATGGTCCGGCACCATGTTAGTGGTAAAGTCGCCGATGATTTCTTCCAGGATATCTTCAAGTGTTACCAGACCTTGAATATCCCCATATTCATCGACCACTAAGCCTATGCGTTCACGCTCGGCTTGGAATTTGTACATTAGCTTGTGTAAAGGCGTTGAATCCGGTGTGTAGTAGATTTCTTTTACTGCGCGTAACAGGGTCGCTTTACTAAATTGTTCCTTAGAGAGCAATCTAAGCGCATCACGAACGTGAATAAAACCAACGGCATCATCTATGGTATCCCGGTACAGTAGTACTCTAGTGTGGTTTGCATAGGTTAACTGCTTGGCAATATCTTTCCACTCATCGTTGATATCAATTGCAAAGATATCATTGCGCGGCACCATGATATCTTCTGCGGTCACATGTTCTAATTCCAAAATGCTTAAGAGCATGTCTTGGTGTTTTTTGGGGATTAAATTCCCCGCTTCATACACGACGGTTCTCAGTTCTTCCGTACTCAGTTCGTCCCCTGAGGCATTGGTTGGATTGATTTTGAAAATCGCCAAAATACCGTTAGTGATCCCGTTTACTACCATCACAAACGGAAACAGCAAATACATTAAAGGTTTGAGTAAAAATGAAGATGGAAAGGCGATTTTTTCAGGATATAAAGCTGCCAGTGTTTTTGGCGTAACTTCAGCAAAAACCAATACAATTAACGTTAGAGCAAAGGTCGCAATAGCAATCCCTACATCGCCGAATAAACGCAGACCGATCACCGTGGCTATCGCTGAAGCGGCAATATTGACGAGGTTATTACCAATCAAAATTAAACCAATTAATCGGTCTGGGCGATCTAACAAATTTTGTACGCGTTTCGCTGTGCGATGGCCTTCATTAGTAAGGTGCTTCAAACGGTAGCGATTGAGCGACATCATGCCAGTTTCAGAACTGGAAAAATACGCCGAACACAAAATTAATAAACCAAGAATAATAAATAAAGTACTGGTTGCGATACTGTCCAAAAAAGCAAGCCTCTACAAAAGAAATTCACGAACAAAACGACTGCCAAAGTATCCGATGGTCAATAATATGACTCCGATAGCCGTCAGAGTAGTTAGGTGTTTGGTACTCAAGCCAATGCGAGTATGTAAGACTAATGCGGTAAAAAATACCAATAATGCAATCAAACTCAATACGGTTTTGTGAGCATGTTGTTGGGTAAGCATCGATGCCGATGTTGCAAATCCTGAAAATAGGGCAAATGCTAATAAAATACTGCCTAATCCAATGAGGCGATAGACCCAGGTTTCAACTTGTAGCAGAGGGGGCAAGCCACTTAGAGACAGTGCTTTGCTTTTGAGCTGTTTGTGGATAAAACGCATTTGGTAGGCATATAAAAGGGCGACCACAACACAGCCATAAGCAGTTAACGACAATATAATATGCAAAATAGAGCCTGCTGTCAGTGTGCCTATGACAGGTTGAGTATTGGGTGGTAAGAGCATGAGTAGCGCACACAAAGCACCAAACCCAAGGGTCACGGGCAGTAGAGTTAAATTGCCCAATAATCTACCAACAACAAGCAAAACCACGACCATACACCAGGCTAGCAAGTTCGCAATATTGACCATGCTCAAGTTTGCTTCACTTGGATGAAATAAAATTGTGTTTAAGAGGTATCCGTGAGCGCTTAAGGCGATAAAGATGAAACTGTATATGATGCCGGATTGGATAGGCCATGGATGTGATTTGACTGACATCGTTTGTTGCGCATACATAAAAGCGCCTGCAGCATAAGCCAGCGCTGTACACAGCAATAAAATACTGGTCATAACATCCTCAAAAAGGGCTGCACAATCAAAAGTTGAACTTGCAAGCCTACAAAAAAGCCACATTAATACTAATAATGCAGTAATATACCTTAACTTGTCGTTAGGTAAAACGGTATAATACAGTTAATTTATCATTTAATTGAAGCACAGAGCAAGGTGGCGCAATGTTTGAGAGTTTGAGCGAACGCTTATCCAGTACGTTGAAAAATATCAGCGGCAAAGGACGATTGACCGAAGATAATATCAAAGACACGTTGCGCGAAGTGCGCATGGCGTTGCTTGAAGCGGATGTCGCATTGCCCGTGGTGCGTGACTTCATCAAACAAGTCAAAGAGCGAGCGGTTGGGGTCGAAGTGAGCAAGTCACTTCAGCCTGGCCAGCAATTTATTAAAATTGTTCAAGCTGAACTTGAAGCAGTCATGGGGAGCACTAACGAAAGGCTTAATCTAGCTTGTCAACCACCCGCTGTTGTCCTAATGGCAGGCTTGCAAGGTGCAGGTAAAACCACTACTGTTGGTAAGTTAGCCAAATTACTCAAAGAGCGAGAAAAGAAAAAAGTCATGGTGGTCAGTGCTGACGTCTATCGTCCGGCGGCGATAGAACAGCTCAAGACCCTAGCGAATGATGTAGATGTGGAGTTTTTCCCCTCCAACATCATGCAAAAACCGATTGATATTGTCGAAAGTGCGATCAACCAAGCTAAAACCCAATTCGTCGAGGTGCTTCTTGTCGATACTGCAGGTCGTCTTGCCGTTGATGAAGCTATGATGGGTGAAATTCAAGCGTTACACAAAGCAGTGAAGCCGATTGAAACGCTATTTGTGGTCGATGCAATGACCGGTCAAGATGCTGCGAATACGGCAAAAGCATTTAATGAAGCGTTGCCTCTTACTGGCGTTGTGTTAACTAAGGCCGACGGCGATGCGCGTGGTGGTGCAGCCTTGTCCGTCCGTCATATTACGGGTAAACCAATCAAATTTATTGGTATGGGTGAAAAACTCGATGCATTGGAACCTTTCCATCCTGAGCGTTTGGCATCGCGTATTTTGGGAATGGGCGATGTACTGTCGCTAATCGAAGAAGTTGAGCGCAAGGTTGACAAAAACAAGGCCGAGAAACTGGCGCAAAAAGTGCAAAAAGGCAAAGGCTTTGATTTGCAAGATTTTAAAGAACAACTCGAACAAATGCGCAACATGGGTGGCATGATGGGCTTGCTCGATAAAATGCCGGGCATGGGCAATATGTCCGCACAAATCAAAGACAAAGCTGGTGATAAGCAATTCAATCAGTTTGAGGCCATTATTAACTCAATGACTCCGGCAGAGCGGGCGCGTCCAGAGGTCATCAAAGGCTCACGTAAAAAACGCATCGCCGCAGGCTCTGGCACACAAGTCCAAGACATTAACCGCTTATTGAAACAGTTTACGCAAATGCAGAAGATGATGAAAAAAATGTCTGGCGGCGGTATGTCGAAGATGATGCAGAAGATGAAAGGCATGATGCCTCCTGGAATGGGCGGCATGGGTGGACCAGGCGGCCCAAGTGGTATGGGCGGATTAGGTGGTCCTGGTGGACTGGGTGGCATGTTCCCACCGAAGCGCAAGTAATCAATCTTTTCATACGATTTATACAAAAGGGTGGCGATTGGCTGCCCTTTTTTATGCATTCTGTCGCATATCTGCATCAAACTATTCCTTTGCTTTGTGTTAAAAACCTGCGTATAATATGCCGTCCCGTGAATTGGGCTTTGTTTAAAAACAAATTGTTCAGGGCATGGGATATTTGTTAACAGTAACGCGACAACGAGTTTGAGGCATTTATGGTTACTATTCGTTTACAGCGTGGTGGCGCTAAAAAGCGTCCCTTTTATCAAGTAGTTGTGGCTGATTCACGTCGCGCACGCAACGGCAAGTTCATTGAAAACGTTGGATTTTTCAATCCTACAGCAACAGGTCAATCAGAGCGTTTACGCTTAGACCTTGAGCGCGTTGAATACTGGACTGGCGTTGGCGCAAGTTTGTCAGAACGCGTCACTAGCTTGGTAAAAGAAGCTAAAAAAGCAGCGGCTTAATCACAGATTTTGCAACTGAATTATGAGGGTATAGATGAGTTTAGCATCTGAAACGGTGGTTATTGGCAAAATCGGCGCTCCTTACGGAGTCAAAGGTTGGGTCAAAATCAACAGCTATACCCAAGAAGGCCAAGACATTTTTACTTATTCACCTTGGTTGGTGGGTGAGCTGAGAGTTGAGGTCGGTCAATGGCGCATGCACAACAAAAGCATGGTGGCTAAGTTAGACGGAATTGAGACTCGAGATGATGCTGAACGCATCAAAAATCTCGAAATTTCAATCACTGCGGAGCAGTTACCGGCACTGAGCGACGATGAATTTTATTGGCGTGAGTTGATTGGAATGAGTGTGGTCACCGTGCAGGGATACAATCTAGGCACAGTGAAAGACGTGTTTGCCACTGGCGCAAACGACGTTCTACAAGTCAAAGCCAATCTTAACGATGCATTTGGCCAAAAAGAAAGGTTATTACCCGTGTTATTCGATCAAGTGATTACTGAAGTCGAGCGCACAACAGGTACTATTACAGTCGATTGGGATCCTGCATTTTAATGTCTGGGCCAGAAACGAGTGGACTTGCACAGCAAGCACTTCGCATTAGCGTCGTGACACTCTTTCCAGAAATGTTTTCTGGATATCTGAGTCAAGGTGTCGTAGGTCGAGCAATACGTTCTGGGTTATTACAAGTAGATTTCTTTAATCCAAGAGATTTCACCCATGATCGCCATCGCACTGTAGATGATCGCCCTTATGGTGGCGGTCCAGGTATGCTGATGATGGTACAACCTTTAGCAGATGCAATCACTGCAGCCAAAGCGGCCGCAGATGAGCAACATATTGTGGTGTACTTATCGCCACAGGGAGAAACGCTATCGCATCAAGGTGCGGTGTCGTTTAGCCAGCAAGGCCACTTAATATTAGTGGCAGGGCGGTACGAAGGCATAGATGAACGCATTATCGAAGAATACATCGATTGCGAAATATCCATCGGCGATTATGTATTAAGCGGAGGCGAGTTACCGGCTCTGGTTATGATTGACGCCATTGCTCGTTTTGTACCAGGTGTGTTAGGTCATACTGATTCTGCGTTGGAAGATTCTTTTAGCAGCGGTTTATTGGATTGCCCACATTACACGCGCCCCGAAGTGCTAGATGGCAAAGCGGTCCCTGAGGTGTTACTAAGTGGTAATCACCAAAAAATTAGGCAGTGGCGATTAACGCAATCGTTATTAAGAACGAAACAGCGACGCCCTGATTTATTAAACAAGCTAGCTCTGACTGAGGAGCAACGCACGATTCTCGCGCAACTTGAGCGCGATGCGTTGCAGCGAGATGACAGTTAACTAGATAACGAGGTATATGATGAGTAAAGTCAATCAAGATATCATCAAGAAAATTGAGCAAGCACAGCTCAAGACAGACGTCCCGGCATTTGGCCCAGGTGACACTGTAGTGGTTAAAGTTCGTGTAAAAGAAGGCGATAAAGAGCGTCTTCAGGCATATGAAGGTGTTGTTATCGCTAAGCGTAACCGTGGCCTACATTCAGCTTTTACCGTACGTAAGATTTCTTCAGGCGAAGGTGTTGAACGTGTTTTCCAAACACACAGCCCAGCGATTGCTGAGATTGAAGTGAAGCGTCGTGGTGCTGTTCGTCGTGCGAAGTTGTATTACTTACGCGAGCGTTCAGGTAAATCTGCACGTATTAAAGAAAAGCTTAATTAATTTTAATTCTCGCGATTACGTTAACAAATATGAAAACCCCGTCCTAGTGACGGGGTTTTTGTTTTTTGCTGCTTAATAGCATCATCTCCGCGTCAATAATCTGACTGTCCAAAGAACTGCCACGAGTAAAATGTAAAAATTTTGACATTCTAATAGATGTTCCTATTTTAGCTCTCAATCTCTTCAAGCCCTGTTTGGCGAATAGAACTCCCTCATCCCTCTTATTTTTTCTTATTTTTTCTTATTTTCATTTTTGGTGCAAAACTTGCAAATTTAAACATACTTGCATAGGAGATGATTGCAAAACACGGTCAATACACTGGAATGTATCGGCAACCATGAAACGATAATTAAAATATTATGGAGACAATGTAAGATATGGATAATCATGCATTAATACATAACCATACTCATTCAAGTCGCTCGGGTCATATATCGAATGCCTTTCAACCAATGAGGGAGACCGATATTGTGAATAAGTACTCTACGCTAGTAAAGCGTATTTCACACCATCTAATGGCGCGTTTACCCCCATCAGTACAGGTGGATGATCTCATCCAATCCGGTATGATTGGTTTGCTCGAAGCCGCTAAAAATTTTGATGGCAGCAAGGGGGCAAGCTTTGAGACATTCGCTGGGATCCGAATTCGCGGGGCGATGCTAGATGAAATAAGAAAGGGCGATTGGACACCGCGTTCAGTTCACAAAAATTCTCGTTCTATTGCTGAGGCGGTTGCAACCGTTGAAAAAGAAACCGGTCATGATGCAAAAGACGTTGATGTGGCGCATAAATTGGGTGTGCCTTTAGCGCAATATCATCAAATGTTGTACAACGTGAATATCGGAAATTTTGTGGGGCTTGAAGATCTAGGCGTCACGGAAGACGTTATTGTGACGGATAAGAACAACAAGATAGACACACCTTATGATGAACTGGTGCAGGGTTCATTTCAAAAAGCCCTTGCAAGAGCGATTACTACATTACCAGAGCGTGATGCGACTGTGCTCTCACTGTATTATGACGAAGATTTGAAATTACGAGAAATAGGGGAAGTCATGAAAGTCAGCGAATCTCGAGTCAGCCAAATTCACAGTCAAGCCGTGCAAAAATTAAAACGAAAGTTAGGCAGTTGGCAAACTGAAGACGCCGTTTAAATCTAAGAAGATAACTTCTCGTCAAAAGTTAACATGAAAGGACGTAAGGTTAATTTTTAAGACGTTTAGACGTCTAGACGTAAATAATTTGACATTTTATCAAAATCCGACACAATACACATATGTAACGTGTAAGGATGTGTCATGCCGATTAGGATCCCTAGTGAACTGCCCGCATTAGAAATACTTTCAAACGAAAATATTTTCGTCATGGAGATGCAACGTGCCATGACGCAGGACATTCGTCCTATGCAAGTTGGGATCTTAAATCTCATGCCCAACAAAATAGAAACCGAAGTGCAAATACTGCGCTTGCTTTCAAATACGCCTCTGCAAATCAATATTGATTTAATTCGAATCGATAACAGTGTGTCCAAAAACACGCCGCAATCGCACATGGATGCGTTTTATAAAGATTTTTCATCTATTTCAAATAAGCAATATGACGGTTTAATTATCACCGGCGCTCCATTGGGCTTTATGGATTATGAAGCGGTGACGTATTGGGATGACATTACCGCCATTTTTGATTGGGCGCAAACCAATGTTCAGTCGACCTTGTATTTGTGCTGGGCGGCACATGCCGCGATGTATCATTTTCACGGGGTGGTGCGTGATATTCGTGCACAAAAACTTTCTGGTGTGTTTGAACATCAAGTCTTAGCGCCCACAAATGAGCTGATGCGCGGTTTTGATCCCGTGTTTTGGGCGCCACATTCTCGCTTTGGGGATATTCCGGTGGCAACGTATTCCAATACCGGTAATATTGACGTATTGGCCGC
The DNA here is from genome assembly GCF_024300645.1 of Alteromonas sp. LMIT006. Taxonomy (NCBI): domain Bacteria; kingdom Pseudomonadati; phylum Pseudomonadota; class Gammaproteobacteria; order Alteromonadales; family Alteromonadaceae; genus Alteromonas; species Alteromonas sp. LMIT006. The sequence continues at coordinate 1,564,852 of NZ_CP101291.1, forward strand.
GTCTGATGAGGCAGGCGCATATATTTGTGCGACCCAAGACAAGCGCAATGTGTTCATAACCGGTCATCCCGAGTATGACTGTGATACGTTAGCACAAGAATACGTTCGCGATTTGGCAAATGGCAGTGAAGCAGGCAAACCACCTCAGATCCCGGTGAATTATTTTACCAATGACGATCCTGAACATGCGCCTATTGTCCGATGGCGTTCGCATGGCACTCTACTTTACACTAATTGGCTTAATTACTATGTGTATCAAACCACTCCTTATGATTTGACACAACTCGCAACTGGCAAGAGATAACCGCGTGAAGCATACCTTATTGTCGCTCGCACAAGAGCGTATTTTATTGTTGGACGGTGCCATGGGCACTATGATCCAAGCCTTAAAGTTTGACGAAAATGATTATCGCGGAGAGCGATTCGCCGATTGGCATTGTGATGTGAAAGGCAATAACGATCTGCTCGTGTTGACTCAACCTGAGGCAATCGCAACCATTCATAAAGAGTATTTGGCAGCAGGTAGCGATATCATTGAAACCAATACATTTAATGCAACAACGATTGCTATGGCTGATTACGATATGCAAGATGTTGCCTACGAAATAAATGTTGCGGCAGCGCGGATCGCAAAAGCGGCTTGTGAGGAATACTCAACACCAGAAAAACCTCGTTTTGTTGCTGGTGTACTTGGCCCGACAAACCGCACGGCATCGATTTCTCCGGATGTGAATGATCCGGGCAAACGCAATGTCACGTTTAGCGAGTTAGTGGAAGCCTACGAATCCGCGACCAAAGGTCTGATTGAAGGCGGAGCCGATCTGATCATGTTAGAAACGATATTTGATACGCTGAATGCAAAAGCGGCGGCATTTGCGGTGGAAAATGTCTTTGTCGAGATAGGTCAATCCTTACCAGTGTTAGTGTCCGGAACGATTACTGACGCCTCAGGACGAACGTTATCTGGCCAAACAACTGAAGCCTTTTATAATTCGATGCGGCACATTCAGCCGGTTGCGTTCGGACTAAATTGTGCTTTGGGGCCAGATGCATTGCGTGCGTATGTGGCGGAACTGTCTAATGTCTGTGAGGGGTTAGTCTCTGCCCATCCCAATGCAGGCTTGCCCAATGAATTCGGTGAGTATGACATGGACGCCGTTGAGATGGCACAGCATATCGAAGAATGGGCCAGCAGTGGTTTGGTAAATATCGTGGGTGGCTGTTGCGGTTCAACCCCTGAGCATATAGCTACGATGGCAAAAGCCGTTGCAGACAAAGCGCCACGTATTATCCCTGATATTCCGGTTAAGATGCGTTTATCCGGTCTTGAACCATTTACTCATTAGGGGGGCGTAATGCAATCAGCTTCCAGTTTTATCAATATCGGTGAGCGTACGAACGTCACCGGTTCAGCCGTCTTCAAACGATTAATCCTCAATGAAGAATACGAAGCCGCTCTAGATGTTGCTCGCCAGCAAGTCGAAAATGGCGCTCAAATCATTGACATCAACATGGATGAAGCCATGTTGGATTCGAAAGCGGCCATGGTGCGTTTTCTCAATTTAATCGCTGCAGAACCCGATATTTCTCGTGTGCCGATCATGATCGATTCTTCCAAATGGGAGGTGATCGAAGCGGGACTGCAGTGTGTCCAGGGCAAGGCGGTGGTCAACTCCATCAGTTTAAAAGAAGGCCCTGAACCGTTTTTATATCAAGCTCGATTACTGAAACGCTACGGTGCTGCGACTGTGGTTATGGCCTTTGATGAGGTGGGACAGGCCGATACGATCGATCGCAAATTTGAGATCTGCAAACGCAGTTATGATTTATTAGTGAATGAGGTGGGCTTTCCACCCGAAGATATCATTTTTGATCCGAATATTTTTGCGGTGGCAACAGGGATTGAAGAACACAACAACTACGCCGTGGATTTTATTGAAGCGACGCGCATGATCCGTACTCAATTGCCTCATGCGCATGTGTCAGGCGGTTTGTCGAATATATCGTTTTCATTCCGTGGTAATAATCCGGTTCGCGAAGCCATGCACTCTGTATTTTTGTACCATGCGATAAAGGCCGGAATGGACATGGCGATCGTCAATGCGGGGCAACTTGAAGTCTATGATGAGATCCCGCAAGAGTTGCGTGATGCCGTTGAAGATGTGATCTTAAACCGTCATCCTGACGCGACAGATCGCTTATTGGAACTCGCACCCAAATACCAAGGTGATGGCAAGGCTGCTAAAGTAGAAGATTTGGCATGGCGCGAGTACCCGGTCAACAAGCGTTTAGAACACGCATTGGTCAAAGGCATTACCGAATACATCATTGAGGATACGGAAAGCGCACGTTTGGCTGCTGAGAAACCTTTGCATGTGATTGAAGGTCCACTCATGGACGGCATGAATGTGGTTGGCGATTTATTTGGTGAAGGCAAAATGTTTTTACCACAAGTGGTCAAGTCTGCACGTGTTATGAAACAAGCGGTTGCCTATTTACAACCCTTTATCGAAGCAGAAAAAGACGGTACGACCAAATCCAACGGCAAAATTGTCATGGCCACGGTCAAAGGCGATGTACATGATATCGGCAAAAACATCGTGGGTGTCGTATTGCAATGCAACAATTTTGAGGTGATTGATTTGGGTGTCATGGTGCCTTGTGACAAGATTTTGCAAGTTGCACGTGAAGAAAATGCTGACATGATTGGTTTGTCAGGTTTGATTACCCCTTCGCTGGATGAGATGGTGTATGTTGCCAAAGAAATGCAACGTACCGGCATGGACTTACCTTTACTCATTGGTGGCGCCACGACTTCCAAGGCCCATACGGCGGTCAAAATTGACGAACATTATCAGCACCCAACGGTCTATGTCTCGAACGCTTCCCGCGCCGTAGGCGTATGTCAGCAGTTATTGAACCAAGATACCCGTGAGGTATTTGCTGAAAAACTTGCCAAAGAATACGAGACGGTGCGTCTACAACATGCGCGCAAGAAACCTCGCACTGCACCGGTGACATTAGCACAAGCAAGAGACAATAAGTTTACGTGTGATTGGGATCAGGCCGAAATAATTATTCCCCGTAAATTAGGGGTAACTGAAGTGTCAGCTGACATTGCAACATTGCGTCAATACATTGATTGGACGCCGTTTTTTATGACCTGGTCATTAGCAGGTAAGTATCCACGCATCTTACAAGATGAGATTGTGGGGGCGGAAGCCACGCAGTTATTTGCCGATGCCAATACCATGTTAGATCGCTTGGAACAACAAGGTGGGTTAGAGTGTAAAGGCGTATTTGGTTTGTTTAAAGCCAATAGTGTTTATGAACGTATTGTGATTGAGAATGAGGCTGGTGAGATGTTCACAGCACACCATTTACGTCAGCAAACGCAAAAGCCCAAAGGGTTCAACTATTGTCTCGCTGATTATATTGCCCCTAAAGACTCAGGACGCACTGACTATGTTGGCGCGTTTGCGGTCACCGGTGGTATCGGTGAAGATGAGCTTGCCAAAGCATATGAGAAGCAAGGCGATGATTACAACTCCATTATGGTCAAAGCCATTGCCGATCGCTTAGCTGAAGCCTTTGCTGAATATTTACATCAACAAGTCAGAGTGGATTATTGGGGCTACGCACCGGATGAGGCCTTAGATAATAACGCGTTAATTCGTGAGCAATATCAAGGTATTCGACCAGCACCTGGTTATGCTGCGTGTCCTGAGCATACCGAAAAGCAACTTATTTGGGACTTGTTACAAGTTGAAGCGCGCATTGGCATGCAGTTGACGTCGAGTTATGCAATGTGGCCTGGTGCTTCGGTATCAGGCTGGTATTTTGCGCACCCTGACGCGCGTTATTTTGCTGTGGCACAGATCCAAGCCGACCAAGCACAAGCCTATGCTGAGGCAAAAGGCTGGACTGAGCGTGAACTAGAACAATGGTTGGCCCCGAACCTGTAAATTCCGTCGTTTGTTGTTATAATCCGTAACATAATAACAACAAGCGCGGAGTAACAGCGTTGCAACTGAATCGACATAAATTGATTTTTTACCGCAATGGGATGCCCCTGTTGGCTGACATTGCGGGCAATACGCCTTCAGTGCCGGTGGGTGATGCGGACCTTGTCATGCTAGACGTTTTGTGTCGTTTATCACAAAGCTCCCTTTTGAACAGTACCATTCGTGACAATGCGGTTTTTCAGCAATACTTTGCGCATTTGCAACCTGCTCAAATTGAACAACGATTAAGCCAATATCAAAGCGCGGGCGTGTTAGTTGATCACGTCGAGCACCCTCCCACTTTTTCTGATGTTCAACCCATCCGTCAGCATGCATCATCTGAACAAGCACCCGAAAAACTTCGTTTAAGTACCCATTTTGCTTTGTGTTTGTCCGAGGAAGGGTTGTGTGCATGGTCAGCCAACCGCGAGTGTTTTGTTTTACTCAGTGCGCTAGAAGCGATTTCTGTTCTGGCATTTGGTGACGGCAAAAGCAGAGCAGAGGTCATTCACCAAAAGGGACATTTGTTGGCAGATGTAGACCTTGATGCGTTAATGGCATCAGCTTTTGCTTTGGGATTACTGGCCGCCGAAAAAGAGCTCATTGAAACGGCTGAGCCAGTATTGACACCATTTACCACGAATACGCCAAGTGGCTTAGGCTTTCCAGTACTTTGGCAGAATTTGGCAGCAGATGGCCGAATCCCGATTTACTTTGTGCCGCATATGGAAAATCACCTCCCACTTGCTTTGGGTGTGTTGTACAGTGCGATTACGGCTTATCAAGATGGGACGTTACTATCTCGCTTTACCTTGGTGCCCATCAATTATCTCAGTCCACAACAGATCCTAGATGGGCCTTATCGCAAATTTGGTCCCGGTGTTTGGTTATTTTCTAATTACATGTGGTCGATTGATGTCAACATGCAGATATCACAAGCGGTAAAGCAACATAATTTTGCGAATTTTACGGTGCATGGTGGCCCTTCAACACCCGATTATGCTCAAGCATGTCAGGATTTTATGCGAGATAATCCTTCGGTGGACGTGGCGGTACACGGAGAGGGAGAAATCACAATCACAGATTTGTTAGACCAAGTTCAGCGTAATGACCAAGGCAAAATTGTCGCCGATAGCCATGCTCTATCTCAAGTCAACGGCATTACCTACCGTGATGGAATGACTCGCAATGTGCTGCGTACTGCTTCTCGTGAACGTATGAAAAGCCCAGACATGATCCCATCGCCTTATTTGGATGGTGTGTTTGATGGGTATCAGGGGCGAGTCGAAGCGGCCATTATTGAAACCAATCGCGGTTGTCCATACGGTTGTACGTTTTGTGATTGGGGCAGTGCCACGAATCAAAAAATTCGCAAGTTTGACCTTGACCGAGTGAAAGATGAGATTGATTGGATCGGACGCAATCGGATTCGCGTGTTGTGGATCGCAGACGCCAACTACGGGCTGTATGACCGAGACATTGATATATCCAAATACATTGTCGCAACCAAAGCCAAATATGGCTATCCCCAAGAGATCGTGGTGAATTACACCAAAAACTCCACTTGGCGCTTGGTCGAGATTATTAAAGTCTTCTCAGAAGGCGGAATCATCGGACAAGGCATCATCTCCATTCAAACCACAGATGAAAATACGTTAGAGGTCATTAATCGCAAAAATATTCGCACTCAGCGTTATGATGATCTCGCACAAGCCTTTACGGATTTGAACCTGCCATTATCCACGGATTTGATGATTGGCTTACCGGGCATGACCGTGGCGTCATTTACTGCCGATTTGCAACGTTACATTGATATGGATGTGTCGGTAAAAGCCTATCCAACGCAGTTATTACCTAATAGCCCTATGGCTGAGCCGGGTTATATGGAAAAGTATCAAATTAAAGCCGATGAGCATAATTATTTGACCTCTACCTACAGTTATACTGAGGATGATTTGGCGCGGATGAAGATGCTCCACGAAATCTACGTGATGGCAGATGGATATGGTTTGTTGCGATACATCATGCGGTATTTGCAATGGGAGCACGATATTCCAGCAGGGCAGTTCATGACGGATTTACTCGATGATATGACAAGCATTAATCAGAAGTTTCCAGCATTGGCTTGGGCGTTACGATTTTTTAATCAAGATAAATCGATGCCCTCGGGATGGGAACGATTTTATGCGCAGCTTAAAGCCTATTTGTTGCAAAGGTATAACCTAGCAGATGATAGTGGACTTAAGACGGTACTGATTGTTAATCGATATGCGATGCCGGACGATGCATTACAGTATCCTAAAACCGTGGTGCTTGAGCATGATTTTGTCAGTTATTTTCATCAAGCGCATGCTGCACGCAACCCTCTGCAAGAATTTGCCCCAACGACAATGCAGTTCAGCGACCCCAATAAACTCGCAAGTATCGACTTAGATGCGGCGCAATACGATTCGCATCAGTATTTTTGGGAGTTGCATTCTGCTGTGGCAAGACCGAAATCAATAGCGGATTTTGCGGCATAAAAAAAGGCCGCAGTATCAATGCGGCCTCATCCAAACAATCCGTATTTACCAAATACGCACGCGCTCTTCTGGCGCAAGGTACAAGGCATCACCCGGCTGAACGTCAAACGCCTCATACCATGCATCATGATTACGTGGCGCTAATGCACGGAACTGACCTGGTGAGTGAGTGCCACCGCGCAATTGATTGAGCATGCTTTCTTCGGTGCGTTTTTCTTTCCAAACTTGTGCCCACGCGAGGAAGAAACGCTGATCACCTGTAGTACCATCAATGATGGGCGCTTCTTCGCCGTTTAGGCTCAGTTTATAGGCGTGATAAGCCATCGCTAAACCGCCCACATCACCGATGTTTTCGCCTAATGAATTTTTGCCGTTCACAAAATTGCCTTCAATCGGTTCATAAGCAGAATATTGTTCGACGAGCATTTGCGTTCTTTGTTCAAATGCTGCGCGATCTTCATCTGTCCACCAATTACGTTGCACACCATTAGCATCCGATTTTGAGCCTTGGTCGTCAAAACCGTGTCCCATTTCGTGTCCGATGACTGCACCAATGGCACCGTAGTTCACAGCTGGATCGGCGTTCGGATCAAAAAACGGAGGTTGTAGGATAGCCGCTGGGAACACAATCTCATTAAATGACGGGTTGTAATAGGCATTAACACGCTGAGGTACCATGAACCATTCGTCTTTGTCGGTTGTTTTGAATTCCTTTTCGACGTCTTTTGCTTGGAAAAATTGGCGAATATTGCGAATGTTGCCAAGTAAGTCATCTTCAGAAATGTCTAAGCCAGTAAAATCCACGTCGTAATCAGGATAGCCAATTTTTGGACGAAACGCTTTGAGTTTTGCTAAGGCTTCGACTTTGGTTGCTTCACCCATCCAATCCAGGTTTTCAATCCGCTCACCCAAAGCGGTACGCAGGTTTTCCACCAAGTCTGCCATTTTTGCCTTTGAGCTTTCTGGGAAATGCTTCGCGGTATACACATTGCCAATCACAAAACCGAGACTACTGGTACCAGACATTTGTGAAATAGCACGCTTCCAACGAGGGCGGGGCTCTTGTTGACCATTCAATGTTGTACCATAAAAGGCGAAGTTCGCGTTATAAATCTCTTCGGATAAATAAGAAGCGTTGTTGGAGACTAATTGATAAGTCAAATAATCACGCCATATTGCCAAGTCCGTTTCATTGATGAGTTCAATCATAGACGCAACAGAGTCTGGTTGTGTCACGTTTAGTTGCGGAATGACATAGCCTGATGATGCAAATAAAGTCGTCCAATCTAGCTCAGAATAAGTCGTCTCCAACTCTTCTCGAGTCATTGGATTCAGTGTTAAATCGCGGTTGCGGCGTTTTTCACGGGGCCATTGGATCTCTGCCATGGCGGTTTCAAGCGCAAGAATATTTTGCGCAGCGCGTTGCGCCTCATCATTACTTAAGCCAGTAAATGCCATCATCTGTGCAATATGCTCGACAAAGGCAACACGAATATCTTCAAAACGTTCACTATCTACTAAATAGTAATCACGGTCAGGTAGGCTTAAACCACTTACACCAAGTTGTAACTGATATTCATCTGGATTGGTACGATTAAAGCCCATCCAACCACCAATTGGTGTTGAACTCCCGGTTAGCCATGCTTCACCAAAGGCCGCTGTCAGTTTGGTGACATCATCAATTTGGCTGATTTTGTCTAGATCTTGTTTGAGTGGAGCTAAGCCTAATTCATTAAGGCGCTCCGTATTCATATATGCATTGTAAAATGCCGCTACACGTTGCTCATCACCACTGAGGTCAGTCTTGGCGGCGAGTTCTTCGATGATGGCTTTCACTTGATCGTTGGACCGTTCTGCAAGAGTATCAAACGCCCCAAAACGGGTTTTGTCAGCAGGCAATTCAAAATTGTTATACCAAGTGCCGCTGGCATACATGAAAAAATCATCGCCAGGTTTAACGCTCATGTCTCGTGCTGTTAAATCCACGCCAAAGGTGCCTAATTCAGGCTGAGCGACCACGGCTTCAGCAACTTTATTTGGCAATTGCGATTGGGGGTTAGGTTGACAGCCTGAGAGCAAGACCGTTGAGGCCATGATAGCTGAAGTAATGGAAAGAGCTAAGGTTGTTTTACGCATGTCGTTGTACATCTCGTTATTATTAATTCAACGCGATAGTACAAATCTGTAAGAGGATTTTCCAGTTTTTAGAGGCTAAAAACACATGTTGTTACGAATTCTCTTGCTTAAAAGGAAGTAATGTTTCGCATTCTTGACGATATTGCTCGATGGCTGGGCGCTCACGGCCAACAAAATCTTGGACAGCGTCGTGCATTTGCGGATGAGCCAAATAATGCAAAGAGTGACAGGTGGTTGGTGCAAAACCGCGGAGAATTTTGTGTTCCCCTTGAGTACCTGGGTTAAACCGCTCAATACCTTGTTCAATGGCAAACTCAATGCCTTGGTAATAACAGCACTCAAAATGCAGACCGGAAACGTCGGTTAAAGCGCCCCAGTAGCGACCATACAAGACATTGTCGTCATAAAGATAAAAAGCTGACCCGACAGGTTGTGTCTGTTGATAGGCGATAACGAGTAAGATGTTATGTTGGCACGTGGCAAATAACTGTTCAAAAAAAGCTCGGGTTAAATAGCCATTATGGCCACTGCGTTTGAGATAGGTGACTTGGTAGCACTGATAAAAAAAGTCCATATCGGCTTGCGTGAGGTGCTCAGCAAATTTGCGTTCAATGTGAACAGATTCCTTGGCAATGTGTTTGCGTTCTTTATTGATGGAGCGACGACGGCGAGCGGTGAGAACAGATAAATAATCTTCAAAATCGGTATATTGATGATTATGCCACTCAAATTGAACTGAGGTACGGTGTGCCCAAGGGGAAGAATGAAAAGCGTCTATTTCATCTTGGTTCACAAATAAACAATGCGCTGAGGAATACCTATTTTCAGTCACAAACTGTTCAAGCGTAGCGAGTAATTCGTGATGGTTTATTTCTTGGTCTGACACTATGCCCAGACGCTGTTGGGTAACTGGGGTGAAGGGGATTGCATTGATCCATTTTGGATAATACGGTAAGCCATAACGCCGGTAGGCATCCGCCCAGCTGTGGTCAAAAATATATTCACCGTATGAGTGATACTTTTTGTAGCCAGGCATGAGGGCAACAAGATCCCCTTTTTTATACCAAGCAATGTGTTGAGGTTGCCAGCCAGAGTCACCGCCAACAGAGTGGCTATTTTCTAAACAGCTCAAAAAAGCATGACGCAAACAAGGACCACCATGAGCAAACGCAGCATCCCAAGTCGTGTGTGGAATGTTCGAGATAGAATTAAAGGTGCGTAAAGAGAGAGACATAAGGTAGAAACTGTTCTTAGCGTTGCGGTTTTAATTGATTACTTTAAACTACCACAGATAGTTCACTGAATCTTTGCCCAATGGAAAACACAACCAAAATTCGTCATCAAATTACCCACATGCTGTCGCGTCGCGAACACAGCCAAAAAGAATGTGTGGATAAGCTATTGCAAAAAGGATTTGCCGAGGATGAAATCTGGAATGTGTTGAGTCAATTTGTGGCGAAAGACCTTCAATCTGATGCGCGATTTGTATATCACTTTATTCGTCATAGTATGCATAAGGGGCAAGGTTGGTTCCGCATCAAACAAGGGATCAAAGCACATAATATTGAATCCTTTATGGTGGATGAGGCCTTAGCTGAACTGGAACCAGACTGGTTCGAATTAGCTTACCAGGTCAAGGTAAAACGCTTTGGTGAAGCGATCGCACAAGATAGTAAAGATCAACAAAAGCAGATGCGTTTTTTACAATATCGCGGGTTTAGCATGGAAGAGATCCAACATGCAACACAATACATCCATTCTGGTTTGTAGGATATTTCTTACAACTTTTGTATAAATTTCACCCTTGCTGGGTTTCTGACATCAAAATTTTATGTATAATCAATAAAATTAAGGGAAGATACGATTGTAATTTTCTTTTGCTTTCGTCAAAATTACGCCTTTTATTTTATAGCATTTTACAGGAACGAAAATGGTGCGTACTACCGCTCAAATCAGACAATCCTTTTTAGATTATTTTGCCAAGCAGGGTCATCAAACGGTGGCTTCATCTTCGCTCGTTCCTGCAGACGATCCGACATTATTATTTACCAATGCCGGCATGAATCAGTTTAAAGACGTTTTTTTAGGGACAGAACAACGTATCTACCAGCGCGCAGTGTCGTCGCAACGTTGTGTTCGTGCCGGTGGTAAACACAATGACTTAGATAATGTAGGTTACACGGCGCGTCATCATACCTTTTTTGAAATGCTGGGTAACTTCTCCTTTGGCGACTACTTTAAAAACGATGCGATTCGCTTCGCGTGGGAATTTTTGACGGTAGAGTTGGGTCTGCCTAAAGAAAAGCTTCTTGTCACTGTTTATGCTGAAGACGATGAGGCCTATGGTATTTGGCAAAACGAAATCGGTTTGTCAGAAGAAAAAATAATCCGTATTGCTACATCAGACAATTTCTGGTCAATGGGCGATACCGGTCCTTGTGGTCCTTGTTCTGAGATATTTTACGATCACGGCGAACACATCTGGGGCGGTCCTCCAGGTTCACCTGAAGAGGATGGCGATCGTTTTATTGAAATTTGGAACCTAGTTTTTATGCAGTTCAACCGTTCTGCTGATGGCACAATGGCACCTTTGCCCAAACCATCGATCGATACGGGAATGGGATTAGAACGCATATCAGCCATTCTACAAAATGTGCACAGCAACTATGAGATTGATATTTTTCAAGCGCTCATAAAAGCCGCGGCTGATGTTGTTGGCACAACTGATCTTGAAGACAAATCACTTCGAGTGATTGCCGACCATATACGTTCTTGTGCATTTTTGATTGCCGATGGTGTGATGCCATCTAACGAAGGTCGCGGATATGTTTTACGTCGAATTATTCGTCGTGCAGTGCGTCATGGATATAAGTTGGGTGCAGATGATATCTTTTTCTACAAATTAGTTTCTGCGTTAAACACTCAAATGGGTGAAGCGTATCCGGAACTAGCTGCTCAACAACCGGTGATTGAAAAAGTCTTGCGTGTAGAAGAAGAGCAGTTTGCAAAAACACTTGATAGAGGGATGCAAATCTTAAACGCAGCGTTAGCTGACCTTGAAGGAAGTGTGATCCCTGGCCAGACGGTTTTCAAGTTATATGATACCTATGGTTTCCCTGCAGATTTAACCGCTGATGTGGCGCGCGAACAAAATTTTACGATTGATGAAGATGGCTTCGCCAAGGCGATGCAAGAGCAGCGTGAAAGAGCACAGTCGGCAAGTAATTTTGGTACCGATTACAATGAGTTGTTGAGTATAAGCCATCAAACTGAATTTACCGGTTATGATAAAACTGTGTCTGACGCGACGGTGCTTGAACTCATAGTGGACAACCAATCGGTTGAATCAGTAACTCCAGGCCAAACAGCGCTCGTTATTTTAGATAAGACCGCATTTTATGCAGAATCGGGTGGTCAAGTTGGCGACTCAGGTGATTTACTTTCTACATCCGGTGATGTGCTTTTTGTGGTACAAGATACACAAAAAGTAAGCAATGCATTTGGTCATCAAGGTGTTGCACAACAATTATTAAAAGTGGGTGACGTTGTTAACACCGCTATTGATACTTCTCGACGTCAAGCCATTAAGCTCAATCACTCAGCAACTCACTTATTGCATGCAGCGTTAAGATCGTTACTGGGTGAGCATGTGCAACAAAAAGGTTCGTTAGTGGATCATGAAAAACTCCGCTTTGATTTTGCGCATTTTGAATCGATTACTAATGAACAGCTTGAAGAAATTGAGTCAATGGTGAACGCTCAAATTCGTCAAAACCATACATTACAAACTCAATTGATGGATTTGGAAGCAGCAAAAGCGGCAGGGGCGATGGCACTGTTCGGTGAAAAATACGACGATGAAGTCCGTGTGGTATCCATGGGTGCGTTTTCGACTGAACTCTGTGGTGGTACTCATGTTGACGCAACAGGTGACATCGGTTTATTCAAAATTACCTCAGAAAGTGGTATTGCTTCTGGTGTACGACGCATTGAAGCCGTAACGGGTGAAATTGCACTAAGAGCCATACAAGCACAGCAAGCATCGTTGCAATCTGTAGCTGCTGTACTCAAATCTGACTTAGCTGGCATCGTTAGCAAAGCACAGCTGCAACAAGATTCGTTCAAAAAATTAGAAAAAGAACTCATTCAACTCAAACAAAAACTGGCGTCTTCTCAGAGCAACGATTTGCTCAGTCAAGTTAAGAAAGTAGGAGATTACAACCTGTTGGTTGCAAACCTACCAGGTGTTGAAGCAAAAGCCCTACGCGGGATGTTAGATGAGTTGAAACAAAACCTTTCCTCTGGTTTCATCGTATTAGGTGTGCCAGGAGTTGGCAAGGTTAACTTAATTGCTGGAGTGACAAGTGATTTGGTTAATGTTGTAAAAGCAGGTGAACTGGTTAACTTTGTTGCTATGCAAGTTGGTGGTAAAGGGGGCGGTAGACCTGATATGGCTCAAGCTGGGGGAACTCAACCTGAGCACTTGGACAAGGCACTAGACTCGGTATATCAATTTATACAAGAAAAAATTTAGTATTTTCGATTTATTGAATAATACTTAGGACAGTGTTTTCGTGTGAACGAAACAACATGGAAGAAGTGAACCATACGTTTTCACAAACACATGGATGATAATTATAAGGAACAGGAGCAAAGCAATGCTTATCTTAACTCGTCGTGTTGGAGAAACTTTAATGGTGGGAGACGATGTAACCGTTACCGTACTTGGTGTGAAAGGCAACCAAGTTCGCATCGGTGTGAACGCCCCCAAAGAAGTATCAGTTCATCGTGAAGAAATTTACATGAGGATCCAAGCTGAAAAAGGATCTAACAATGGAACTGATTCTGGTTCTCCGGCTTAATAACCAAAGTAACCAGAACAAAAGGCCGAGCTTTGCTCGGTTTTTTTGTATTTAAATGAAATAAATTCAAATAAAGTATTGACGAGATAAATTAAGTCTGTACAATGCGCATCTCGCTTGAGGGGGTAACCGCTTAAAGCGACAGCAAGACTAGATTTTATCTGGGTTTGCGGGATTTTTGGTCAATCTGTTTTGAGTGAAAATAATCACAAAAAACATAAAAAAAAGATTGACACTGAAAATCAAAAGCGTATCATACGCATCCCGCTTGAGAGGAACACCTCAACAAGCACGAAGCTCCGGCTTCAACGTTCTTTAACAATCAGATAACAAGACAATTTGTGTGGGCACTCATTAAGAGTGTCACAACGACAATTCATATTTCGATATATTTTAATTGAAGAGTTTGATCATGGCTCAGATTGAACGCTGGCGGCAGGCCTAACACATGCAAGTCGAACGGTAACAGAAAGTGCTTGCACTTTGCTGACGAGTGGCGGACGGGTGAGTAATGCTTGGGAACTTGCCTTTGCGAGGGGGATAACCATTGGAAACGATGGCTAATACCGCATAATGTTTTCGAACCAAAGTGGGCTTAGGCTCACGCGCAGAGAGAGGCCCAAGTGAGATTAGCTAGTTGGTAAGGTAAAGGCTTACCAAGGCGACGATCTCTAGCTGTTCTGAGAGGAAGATCAGCCACACTGGGACTGAGACACGGCCCAGACTCCTACGGGAGGCAGCAGTGGGGAATATTGCACAATGGGGGGAACCCTGATGCAGCCATGCCGCGTGTGTGAAGAAGGCCTTCGGGTTGTAAAGCACTTTCAGTGGTGAGGAAAAGTTAGTAGTTAATACCTGCTAGCCGTGACGTTAACCACAGAAGAAGCACCGGCTAACTCCGTGCCAGCAGCCGCGGTAATACGGAGGGTGCGAGCGTTAATCGGAATTACTGGGCGTAAAGCGCACGCAGGCGGTTTGTTAAGCTAGATGTGAAAGCCCCGCGCTTAACGTGGGATGGTCATTTGGAACTGGCAGACTAGAGTCTTGGAGAGGGGAGTGGAATTTCTGGTGTAGCGGTGAAATGCGTAGAGATCAGAAGGAACATCAATGGCGAAGGCAGCTCTCTGGCCAAAGACTGACGCTCATGTGCGAAAGTGTGGGTAGCGAACAGGATTAGATACCCTGGTAGTCCACACCGTAAACGCTGTCTACTAGCTGTATGTGTATTTAATACGTGTGTAGCGAAGCTAACGCGCTAAGTAGACCGCCTGGGGAGTACGGTCGCAAGATTAAAACTCAAATGAATTGACGGGGGCCCGCACAAGCGGTGGAGCATGTGGTTTAATTCGATGCAACGCGAAGAACCTTACCTACACTTGACATTCAGCGAACTTAGCAGAGATGCTTTGGTGCCTTCGGGAACGCTGGGACAGGTGCTGCATGGCTGTCGTCAGCTCGTGTCGTGAGATGTTGGGTTAAGTCCCGCAACGAGCGCAACCCTTGTCCTTAGTTGCCATCATTTAGTTGGGCACTCTAAGGAGACTGCCGGTGACAAACCGGAGGAAGGTGGGGACGACGTCAAGTCATCATGGCCCTTACGTGTAGGGCTACACACGTGCTACAATGGCGAGTACAGAGGGAGGCGAACCTGCGAGGGTAAGCGGACCCCTTAAAGCTCGTCGTAGTCCGGATTGGAGTCTGCAACTCGACTCCATGAAGTCGGAATCGCTAGTAATCGCAGGTCAGCATACTGCGGTGAATACGTTCCCGGGCCTTGTACACACCGCCCGTCACACCATGGGAGTGGGATGCAAAAGAAGTAGTTAGTCTAACCTTCGGGAGGACGATTACCACTTTGTGTTTCATGACTGGGGTGAAGTCGTAACAAGGTAACCCTAGGGGAACCTGGGGTTGGATCACCTCCTTACTAAGAAAGTCGTAGACTTCTTAATGTAGTGTTCACACAGATTGTTTTGTTATTTAGAAGAAGACAAAGACGCCTAAGATTGCAGGCCTGTAGCTCAGCTGGTTAGAGCGCACCCCTGATAAGGGTGAGGTCGGCAGTTCAAGTCTGCCCAGGCCTACCAAAATTTGCGTAAGCTGTGTTGGACAATCGCTTGTGTATTATTAATACACGACGCTCATGTCCGCCTTGCCTACCCAAATTTTCGCTGTACCAAGATTTGCTTGGAAGGTGTGGTGGTTAGCAACTTGGGGTAGTCTAGCGATACATTGGGGCTATAGCTCAGCTGGGAGAGCGCCTGATTTGCATTCAGGAGGTCAGCAGTTCGATCCTGCTTAGCTCCACCATTATCGCGGTGAAGACGGTCTAGTCTAGAGGGAAGAATGCCTTAGTGTTTATATATGAAGTTATGTATAAACATTAAGGTTTTTTAAAGCCTTATATGTTCTTTAACAATTTGGAAAAGCTGATATTAATTATATTCTATAACGATATAGTAACTGAGAGAGTTTGATGATGTTTCTTAGCAATAAGATAATGTTATCCAACGTCTAAACTACTTTATCTGACGAACTGTGATTAGCTTGTCACCATGCAACGAAGCTTGTGCATTTATGCTCAAGTGGAATGAATAAACCGAATGCTTAGACATGCCAACTCTCATGTGTTGGCGCATACAAAAGGCGGTTTAGGGTTGTATGATTAAGTGACTAAGCGTATACGGTGGATGCCTTGGCAGTTAGAGGCGATGAAGGACGTGTTAATCTGCGATAAGCTTTGGGGAGCTGATAAAACGCGTTATACCCAAAGATTTCCGAATGGGGAAACCCACCACTTGTTGGTATCTTGCACTGAATACATAGGTGTAAGAGGCAAACGCGGGGAACTGAAACATCTAAGTACCCGTAGGAAGAGAAATCAATTGAGATTGCCTTAGTAGCGGCGAGCGAACGGGCAACAGCCGATGGATATTGTGTTAGTGGAACAAGTTGGAAAGCTTGGCGATACAGGGTGATAGCCCCGTACATGAAGACGCAATGTTCACATATTAAGTAGGTCGGGACACGTGTTATCTTGACTGAAGATGGGGGGACCATCCTCCAAGGCTAAATACTCCTAACTGACCGATAGTGAACCAGTACCGTGAGGGAAAGGCGAAAAGAACCCCTGTGAGGGGAGTGAAATAGAACCTGAAACCGTATACGTACAAGCAGTGGGAGCACCTTCGTGGTGTGACTGCGTACCTTTTGTATAATGGGTCAGCGACTTATATTTAGTAGCGAGGTTAACCGACTAGGGGAGCCGTAGCGAAAGCGAGTGTTAACTGCGCGTTTAGTTGCTAGGTATAGACCCGAAACCCGGTGATCTAGCCATGGGCAGGTTGAAGGTTGAGTAACATCAACTGGAGGACCGAACTCACTAATGTTGAAAAATTAGGAGATGACTTGTGGCTGGGGGTGAAAGGCCAATCAAACCGGGAGATAGCTGGTTCTCCCCGAAATCTATTTAGGTAGAGCCTCGGACGAATTCCATTGGGGGTAGAGCACTGTTAAGGCTAGGGGGTCATCCCGACTTACCAACCCTTTGCAAACTCCGAATACCGATGAGAACTATCCGGGAGACACACGGCGGGTGCTAACGTCCGTCGTGGAGAGGGAAACAACCCAGACCGCCAGCTAAGGTCCCAAAATATTGCTAAGTGGGAAACGATGTGGGAAGGCTAAGACAGCTAGGAGGTTGGCTTAGAAGCAGCCACCCTTTAAAGAAAGCGTAATAGCTCACTAGTCGAGTCGGCCTGCGCGGAAGATGTAACGGGGCTAAGCAATATACCGAAGCTGCGGCAGCGTACTTGTACGCTGGGTAGGGGAGCGTTGTGTAAGCTGTTGAAGGTGTGTTGAGAAGCATGCTGGAGGTATCACAAGTGCGAATGCTGACATGAGTAACGATAATGGGGGTGAAAAACCCCCACGCCGGAAGACCAAGGTTTCCTGTCCCATGCTAATCAGGGCAGGGTAAGTCGGCCCCTAAGGCGAGGCAGAAATGCGTAGTCGATGGGAAACGGGTTAATATTCCCGTACTTGTATAATCAGTGATGGAGGGACGGAGAAGGCTAGGCCATCGTGGCGTTGGTTGTCCACGTGAAAGTGCGTAGGGTTGATTACTAGGAAAATCCGGTAATCTATATGCCTGAGACACGAGACGAGGCTCTACGGAGCTGAAGTGGTTGATGCCCGGCTTCCAGGAAAATCTTCTAAACTTATGATTATATGAACCGTACCCCAAACCGACACAGGTGGTCAGGTAGAGAATACTAAGGCGCTTGAGAGAACTCGGGTGAAGGAACTCGGCAAAATAGTACCGTAACTTCGGGAGAAGGTACGCCCCTGTCTGTGATGGAACTTGCTTCCTAAGCGGATGGGGGTCGCAGTGACCAGGTGGCTGGGACTGTTTATTAAAAACACAGCACTGTGCAAAATCGAAAGATGACGTATACGGTGTGACACCTGCCCGGTGCCGGAAGGTTAATTGATGGGGTTAGCGTAAGCGAAGCTCTTGATCGAAGCCCCGGTAAACGGCGGCCGTAACTATAACGGTCCTAAGGTAGCGAAATTCCTTGTCGGGTAAGTTCCGACCTGCACGAATGGTGTAACCATGGCCACGCTGTCTCCACCCGAGACTCAGTGAAATTGAACTTGCTGTGAAGATGCAGTGTTCCCGCACCTAGACGGAAAGACCCCGTGAACCTTTACTACAGCTTGGCACTGAACATTGAACCTACATGTGTAGGATAGGTGGGAGGCTATGAATCATTGTCGCTAGATGATGTGGAGCCGTCCTTGAAATACCACCCTTGTATGTTTGATGTTCTACATAGGCCCCTTATCGGGGTTGTGGACAGTGTCTGGTGGGTAGTTTGACTGGGGCGGTCTCCTCCCAAATAGTAACGGAGGAGCACGAAGGTTAGCTAATCACGGTCGGACATCGTGAGGTTAGTGCAATGGCATAAGCTAGCTTAACTGCGAGACAGACACGTCGAGCAGGTACGAAAGTAGGTCATAGTGATCCGGTGGTTCTGAATGGAAGGGCCATCGCTCAACGGATAAAAGGTACTCCGGGGATAACAGGCTGATACCGCCCAAGAGTTCATATCGACGGCGGTGTTTGGCACCTCGATGTCGGCTCATCACATCCTGGGGCTGAAGTCGGTCCCAAGGGTATGGCTGTTCGCCATTTAAAGTGGTACGCGAGCTGGGTTTAGAACGTCGTGAGACAGTTCGGTCCCTATCTGGTGTGGGCGTTGGAAGATTGATGGGAGCTGCTCCTAGTACGAGAGGACCGGAGTGGACGAACCGCTGGTGTTCGGGTTGTTTTGCCAAAGGCATTGCCCGGTAGCTACGTTCGGAACGGATAACCGCTGAAAGCATCTAAGCGGGAAGCCGGCCCAAAGATGAATCTTCCCTAGACCTTTAAGGTCTCTAAAGGGTTGTTGTAGACGACGACGTTGATAGGCAGGGTGTGGAAGCGTTGCAAGGCGTTAAGCTAACCTGTACTAATTGCCCGTGCGGCTTAATCATACAACGCCTAAGCTGCTTGCGAGTGAGTAAGTGGAAGGTGTGTGACAAGCCAAGTGTAGAAATACACACAATTACAGAACAAAGATAAAGTAGTGTTACTTATCAATAGAGAATAGAGCGATATCAGATTTTTCCAGATAGTTAAAGCATAACCAGTTTATGCTTGGCGACGATAGCAATACGGAACCACCTGACTCCATCCCGAACTCAGTAGTGAAACGTATTAGCGGCGATGGTAGTGTGGGGCTTCCCCATGTGAGAGTAGCACATCGCCAAGCTCCTAATAAAACAACCCTCAGCCTTACGGCTGGGGGTTTTTTATTATGTCTGGTATATGAGTGCTACTCGAACGCAGTGACCAAATCGTCAGGAACGATTTGGAACGACCAAAGGTCGGCCCGAAGGGCGGAGGGCAGGATGCCCGGAGTAATGTAGCACATCGCCAAGCTCCTATTAACGAAAAAGCCCACCTTGTGTGGGCTTTTTTGTTTATGCAGCATAGCAATATGATGTGCTGGCATTGGAGAGTAGCATATCGTCCACCGTCGGTAGACCTTGCCGGGACGGAGCTCCTATTTATACACAAGGCTCACCCTAACGGGTGGGCCTTGTGTGTTTCTGGGGTTTTTTATTTTCTGTTTAACAAGTTTTTTGTGAACGTTAAAATCTTAAATATTTCCCGTAGTGTGCGGATATATTATTACTGATATTTTAAATATGAGAGTGATATGGATATTGTTAACGCACACACTAGCCACTCCAACACTGATACAGCACTATCGGATATTATTAAGCAGCTTAAGTCTCAGCATGATGATTACGATTTGTTAATTGTGTATTTCAATACAGATCACAATGTCAGTTCGATAAGACTGTATCTTCTTGAATATTTTTCATGTCCAATTGCACTGTCTTCGTCATGTCAAGGTGCATTGGGCATTAATGAGATTGGTGCTAATGCGAAAGCGCAAATTGTGGTTTTTGGCATCTCTGACCCTTCTGGCTGTTATGGTGTTGGTATTGCTGATGTATCTTCAGATAATCCAAGAAAAGCAGCTCAGGATGCGTTAACTCAAGCGATCAGTACTTCTGCCAATCCTTATGAAACGCCCGCGCTTATTTGGTCCATCATGCCTCCTGGCCAAGAAGAAGAGCTGATTCAGGGCTTTGCTGATATTGTTGGTCCAAATGTTCCTGTATTTGGTGGTAGCTCTGCTGACAATGATGTTTCCGGGCAATGGCAACAAGGTTCACGTACTGATATTGGTACAGCATCAGTCGTGGTTGTAACATTACAACCAAGCCATGCCATTGGCTATTCCTATAGCTCTGGTTATGAACCAACCGATACGACGCTTATTGCTCAATATTGTTCAGAACGCGTTGTTGCAAAGTTTGACGGTCAAACTGCTGCTAAGCGCTACAACGAACTGACAGAAGGGGCCATTGAGCACGCTATTCTAGGTGGAAATGTGCTCGGCAATACCACTCTTTTCCCATTAGGTAGAGCCATTCCCAATACAATAGGGATACCTGAGTATCTTTTATCGCATCCCGACTCGGTGACGACCAAAGGTGAATTAACTTTGTTTTCTCATATTGATGAAGGTCAAGAGTTAACATTAATGACAGGCAGTGTAGAAGGACTCGTGCAAAGAGCATCTGTTGTTGCTAAGAACGCCATTGATTTATTACCAGATGGGAGTGAATGTGCCGGTGTACTTATGATTTATTGCGGTGGCTGTATGCTAACCATTGGCGATAATGTAAGCCAAATGCAAACTTTCTTAGCAGCATTTTTACCTAACATCCCAATTTGTGCAGCCTATACATTCGGTGAACAAGGTGCTTTTTTGGATGGTCAAAATAGACATGGTAATTTAATGATTTCAGCGGTAGCTTTTGCACGATGAGTCTTGAAAAAGAGTCCTTGCTCGAAAACCTCAATTTGATTTATCGCTTGAAAGAACAAGCGGAGTCGCTGCGTAAAGAAAGCGATATTTTGTTGCATGGTATGCGCGATATTTTAGAAGCGTCATCACGTGATGAACTCTATGACAAAATGTTCGGAATGTTTGGCAAAATTATCCCAAATCGTGACTGTTTCATTCTTGTGCCATCTGAACTCGATCAGTTAATTTGTATGCATTCTACTGATATCCGTTTTGCTGAAACCGTGTGGCAGATGGATCCGGTGTTAGCATCGGTGATGCAAGGTAAGCCGAGTGCAATTTTTAATATTGGGATCCAGCCAGCTTGGCAACATCAAGATATTTTTCATAACGACATTAAGTCTGTTATGTATTGTCCGCTCAAAGAAGAAGGACACACCTCTATAATGGTATTTTGCGCGACAGAGATTGGCTTTTATACTCAAGAACACGTTAGCATAGCGACCCGATATCGAGACTTTATAGAGCAGACGATCTTATCTGTCAAAGCAAAGCTAGAGGCTCTGGCCACAGAACGGTTAAGAGAAGAGAAAGCCCTTGTTGAACGTTCGATGTTTCAATCTGAACGAATGGCTTCTTTAGGTTTGCTCGCAGCCGGCGTTGCGCATGAAATCAATAACCCCATCGGGTTTGTCAAATCCAATGTAGAATATCTAACCAGTTACGCCCCTAAGTTAAAAGGATTTTTTACAGAGTTGCATCGAATTTTAAAGGGACAGGATTCGGCTGAGCACAAATTAGAACTTATTGAAAACCTCTTTCCATATTTTCAATGTGATGAATTGATAGAGGAATATGATGATCTGTGTGAAGAAATGGTGGATGGTGTGGCACGGGTTAAAGATATCGTCGATAGTCTGCAGTCTTTTGTGCGCCAAGGTGACGATAATGATGCCCTATTCGTAGACATAACCCGCTGCATCAAAGATTCATTGCGTGTGGTGAACTCTAAATTTCAAAATATCGATGTCATCTTGAATTTGACGAATGAACTTCTAGCAAAAGGAACTGCAGGGCCATTTAATCAAGTGTTGGTGAATTTATTTGTGAATGCTTCATATGCTATGTCTGGGAAAGGCGAAATGACCATCACGACAAGCTCGCTAGACGATGAAGTGTGCATTTCTATCAGTGATAGTGGTTGTGGTATGTCAGAGGAATCTGCCGCGCGAATTTTTGAACCTTTCTACACAACAAAACCCCAAGGCGAGGGCACTGGGTTAGGTTTGTATATTAGCTATAGTTTAATTGAAAGCTTTGGGGGACGAATTGAAGTCGACACTGAAGAAGGTGTTGGTACGACTTTTTATATTTGGCTGAAGCAGGTAAAATAACATGCATGAATATACTCCCAACAGATTACCCCTGTTTTGATGATTGTCGAAATTTATTACCCAACCCCGAGGTTGATTGGCCGACTGCCTTAGAGCTGGAAAAGATTTTCACACTACCATTGAGCTTAGTTGATGACCCATCACCTCAAAGTGAAAACGGTATATTATTGCAAAAACTTGGCTACGAAGGCTTCATCGAAAAGACCCGTAGCGTGCCAACCCGAAGTAATTACCACGATTGGTTTAATGCATTTATTTGGTCTCAATTTCCATCCACTAAATACCAACTTAATCAATGGCATGTCCAAGACATTGAAGTCAATGGATTGCACCCTCGTTCAAGATACCGTGATAGGATTACTCACTGGGATGAATGTGGCGTTATCTTATTGCATACCAAAGAATGCGACGTACCAAGCTTGCTGGCAGAGCATGAGTGGGAAGATGCCTTTTATCGCAATAAAACGCAGTGGGGAGTGCAATGTAAAGCCGTGATTTTTGGTCATGCCATGTATGAAAGCCTACTCAACCCGTTTATCGGCTTGACAGCAAAATTCATTCCAATTGAAGTGCCACAAAACGTGATTACAGAATCAACTTCACTGCATTTAACAGATATTGACCGTCGACTATTGGGGTATTTATCCGATTGGCAATTTTCGACCAAAATGTCCCCATTACCAATACTTGGAGTACCAGGTTGGTACCCCAACCAAGGACAAAGTTTTTATCAAAATACCCAGTATTTTATGCCGAAACGTCCCTAACAAAAATGATACAATCGCCCAACTATTACAAAGAATAACAAGAGACATGTATATGAACTACTCCGGCCCCGTTGCAAAAATGCTCACCTCAGTTGATTCACAACACATTGCACAGTATACCTTGCCAATCGGTGCCGAGCGCGTTCCCATGAATCAATTCATTGGTAAACAACTCAATGTACAATTCGAACAGACGATCACTTGTATTCACTGTGCCCGTCCAACGTCCAAAAGTTTTAATCAAGGATATTGCTATCCCTGTTTACAGCGCTTAGCTCAATGCGATACCTGTATCGTAAAACCCGAATTATGTCATTACAGTAAAGGCACTTGTCGTGAGCCACAGTGGGCAGAAGCGCATTGCTTTAACGATCATATTGTTTATCTATCTAATACGGGTAACGTTAAAGTGGGCATTACGCGGCAACTACAACAGGGTGTGTCGACACGATGGATCGATCAGGGGGCGACTCAGGCAGTCGCTATGTTTAGAGTCGCTAATCGCTTGGTTAGTGGGTTAGTGGAAACCGCGTGCAAGCAATATGTAGGTGATAAAACCAACTGGCGCACCATGCTCAAAAATGAATACGAAGCACTGGATTTGGATGCTTTGAAAATCGAAATAATGAAAAAAGTGCAACCTGATATTGACAATATTCTTGCTCAATATGGTCTGCTAGCCGTTACATCAATTGAGAGCCCTGCGGTAGACATTCACTATCCAGTGCAACAATATCCCACAAAAGTCAGCTCGATTAACTTGGAAAAAGAAGGCGGTTTTACCGGCAGGCTTCTCGGGATAAAAGGACAATATTGGTTACTAGACAATGATAGAGTCATCAATATTCGTAAATACGGTGGTTATCATTGGCATATCACTGTGAGCGAATAGTCATATCAGGAGAACTCCCTACTTTTTGACCCTAAAAACCGAAACTCAAATCCAAGAGACAAACCCGCCTAAATTTTCGACACGGTTTGAATGCCTTACCGCTCTTGCACAAAATCGCACCAGACGCACATTGATGAGTATACTGGCAAACACTGCGGAGGATTCCTCATCGGCTATAAAGCGCAATAATTTCCCTTTCAACGCTATCAATCGAGCAAAGTTTCCAGTAAACTTTGCTCTTTATTTTTGTACTCTACAACAAGTTAGGAAGTCGCAGTATGTCTAACGACGAAAATTTCAAAGACCCATTTAACATTTATTATCTTTTAGCAGCAGCAGGCGTTTTAGTGGCAATGCCGTTATTAAACGTATTATGTGGTTGGTACGTATTTTATTTTTCTAAGTAAACACATTTAAACGAGGTTAACCTTGCCGGGCGAATACATAAAATCAGTAGTAAAAACTATCCCAGACTACCCAAAACCTGGGATCATGTTTCGAGATGTGACCAGTGTTCTTGAAGACCACAAGGCCTTTTCACAATGTATTGAACTACTTGTTGAACATTACAAAAATAAAAAATTCGACAAAATTGCTGGTACTGAAGCCCGAGGTTTTCTCTTTGGTGCGCCACTTGCTTTGGCTCTCGGCGTCGGTTTTATTCCTGTGCGCAAGCCAGGTAAATTACCTCGTGAAGTCATCAGTGAAGCGTATGAGTTAGAGTATGGTACGGACAATTTAGAAATGCATACTGATGCGGTACAAGAAGGCGATCGTGTGCTCTTAGTGGACGATTTGCTCGCGACAGGTGGTACTATGGTTGCGACTGCTAATTTAGTTCGTCGTCTCGGTGGGGTGGTTGAAGATGCCGCATTTATTATTTCATTGCCAGATATTGGTGGAGAAGATAAATTAGCCGAAGCAAACATCACTCCTTACGCATTATGTGAATTTGAAGGCGATTAACTAATCTATGAGCTATCAGGTCTTAGCACGTAAATGGCGGCCAAGTAAATTTGCCGAACTCGTAGGGCAATCTCACGTTGTCTCGGCTATTTCTAATGCGCTAGACAATGATAGGTTGCATCACGCTTATTTGTTTACCGGGACTCGAGGCGTAGGTAAAACGACCATTGCGCGAATTTTTGCTAAAAGTCTCAATTGTGAAACGGGCCAAGGCGCTAACCCCTGCGGTGTCTGCGGGACTTGCCAAGAAATTGACCGAGGCAGTTTTGTTGACTTGCTCGAGATTGATGCCGCATCGCGAACCAAAGTAGAAGACACTCGTGAGCTGCTTGATAATGTGCAATATCGTCCGACGCGTGGTAAATACAAAGTTTATCTAATTGACGAAGTGCACATGCTTTCTAAGCACTCATTTAATGCACTGTTGAAAACGCTAGAAGAGCCGCCCGAGCACGTCAAGTTTTTATTAGCGACCACTGATCCACAAAAACTGCCTGTGACTATTTTGTCACGTTGTTTACAGTTTAATCTCAAAGCACTTTCTCGCGAGCAAATACAACAACAGCTTTCTCATGTATTGAGCCAAGAACAGATCACTCACGAACCGTCAGCCTTGGCGCAACTGGCACGCGCAGCTAATGGCTCAATGCGGGATGCGCTTAGCTTGACAGACCAAGCCATAGCACAAGGCAATAACCAAGTTACGCTAGAAACGGTGATTGCGATGTTGGGCTTGCTGGATAAGTCACAGTTGCTCAAAATATTGCACGCGATATTGGAAAATGATTCTGAACGTGTGATTGAGCTTGTAAATGACATTGCAGTGCAGTCTCCAGATTATCAAGCGGTGTACGATGAGCTGTTATCATTGTTACATCAAGTAGCTTTGACACAACTCGTGCCCAACGCGTGTAAGTTAGAAACCATTAGTGCCAAAGCCATTTATACGTTGGCAAAAGCCTTCTCGCCTGAGCATGTTCAGTTACTCTATCAACTTGTCATTCAAGGCAAAAAAGACCTACCTTATGTAGCCGATGGTCGTTTAGGGCTTGAAATGACGTTATTGCGGTTGTTGTCATTTACTCCGGCAACGCCCACGCCTGAAATGGAAGAGGCGATTCGTACTGGTATGGCGGAACACCGTGTTGAGATTGATGAGCAAGTGGTGTTTGCCAATGTACAAACGCCAAAAGTGCATTCGACTGCCGTGGCGGAACCCAAAGCACACCAAGAGCCTTCAGCTCCGGTAGAGCCTTCAGCTCCTGTAGAGCCTTCAGCTCCGGTAGAGCCCTCAGCTCCTGCTACTGATTATTACGCGTCAGAAAGTGATAGTCTTTGGAATGCTGAAAACGAGCAAGTTCAAGATGATTTAGCCAATGATGAAGAGAATGACGCTCCTAAACGAGAAGACCTTGATACTGTCATTGATGATATGTTTGCTATGCCTGCAGAGCCAGAGCCAGAGCCAGAGCCAGAGCCAGAGCCAGAGCCAGAGCCAGAGCCAGAGCCAGAGCCAGAGCCACCTATTGAAATTGAATCCGCTTTTCCAATTGAGCCGGTATCAGCACCGGCTTATATAGATGAAGTGCCACCGATGGATGACGATGCGGATAATGCGATGATGTATGCGGAGCAAGATGAAATTTATGCTCAGGCTGAACAGCAACATCCCAATGCTTTTGAATCGGAACCGGTTGCAGAGAAGCCTGCAACGGATGACTTGTTAGGTGCTTTGGACTCACTTAAACACATCACGGTCAAAAAAACAGATGAAGAACATACATCTGCCTCTACAGCAAAGCAGTCTCCCTCTATAGAATCAGATGTAGCCATCAACGCCGAAGGTGAAACAGAGACAACCCATAATTCGGTCAGTGAGTTTGTGCCTAGTGAAAAAGAGCTCGCCGAAGCGGAAGATTTTGCAGAGCCAGAGCCAGAGCCAGAGCCAACTAGCCAGTTCGCACCATCTGCGCCAATATTACCTGAGACAAATCCTTCACAAATGGGATTGGGCACAGATAATCAAGCGCAAGCGCATTCACTTGTGCCTGGAGTTACGCCAGATAATTTGGTCGCGGAGTTACCTAATGGCGATACACTGACGCATGAGGCGCAAATTGATGAATGGTCAAACATGATCAGTCACATCAAGCCACAATCGTTTATGCAAGTGGTGATGATGCATTCTGCGATGCAGCGCACAGGTAATCAAATCACATTGACAGTGGAAGACAATCAATCTCATTTGCTCAGCGATACGTTGCACAACAAGATCCAAGAGGCGATTAGTAAGCATTTACAGCAGCCCATTGAATTGCAGATAAAAGTGGGTGTTGCGCACAACACCCCGATGCAGATCAAACAGAAAATCAAAGCATTTAGGTTACGACATGCCAATCAGCTATTTGAAAGCGATCCGGATATGCAGAAGTTGATGAATACGTTTAATGCGCAAGTCAAAGACGGTTCTATGCAACCAAAACCGTAACCATTTATAATACACATATTACATACGTTTATACCAAAGGAAAAAATCATGTTTAAAGGCGGAATGGGAAACATCATGAAGCAGGCGCAACAAATGCAAGAGCGCATGCAAAAAGCCCAAGAAGACTTAGCCAATATCGAAGTAACCGGTGAAGCTGGTGCTGGTATGGTTAAAGTGACTATGACGTGTAATCACAACGTACGTCGTGTTCACCTTGACGACTCATTAATGGAAGATGACAAAGACATGATTGAAGATTTACTTGCTGCTGCTTGTAACGATGCTGTGCGTCGTGTGGCTGAAACCAGTAAAGAAAAAATGTCAGATATCACTGGTGGTATGCCGTTACCTCCAGGTTTTAAAATGCCGTTTTAAATGAAATACTCCCCTCTCATCAGCGATCTGATTGATTCCTTGCGCCACCTTCCAGGAGTGGGTGCTAAGTCGGCACAGCGTATGGCGTTTCATCTGTTGGAACGCAATCGAGAGGGTGCGTTAAGTTTATCTGAAGCGCTTGCTGCTGCAATGGCCAATGTGAAGCATTGCCATGAATGCCGAACGTTTACCGAAAGCGAGATGTGTCATATTTGCGCTAATGATGCTCGTCAAACGAATGGGGTATTATGTATTGTCGAGTCTCCTCAGGATATTTTGGCGATAGAGCAAACTACGCAATTTCACGGTACGTATTTTGTTCTGATGGGGCACTTATCACCGATTGACGGTATTGGTCCAAATGAAATTGGCTTAGACATCCTGGCTAAGCGTCTTCAAGTTGGCAACATTAATGAAGTGATTTTGGCAACCAACCCAACCGTTGAAGGGGAGGCGACCGCGCATTATATTGCGCAAATGTGTCAGCAACAAAATATCACGGCCTCTCGTATTGCCCATGGCGTACCCGTGGGTGGCGAGCTAGAATACATTGATGGCAACACGTTGGCACACGCATTTAGTGGTCGTCGCCAGCTTTAGGATCAATGGATTTACACAACCACACAAAAATACCCTTGAAAAACCCACGGTCATCCCTACATAGCTAATATCGAAATTTTTGTCTTTAAAATCATTAGCTAGGAGACATGTCAAGATGACTGATACTGTGGAACCTCAAGGCACACAACAAGAAACACACGGTTTTCAAACCGAAGTAAAACAGCTTTTACAACTGATGATCCACTCTTTGTATTCAAACAAAGAGATCTTTTTGCGTGAGTTAGTTTCTAACGCCGCCGACGCAGCGGATAAGTTGCGTTTTAAAGCATTATCAAATGACGCGTTGTACGAAAATGACGGTGATTTGTCCGTTAAAGTTTCTGCTGATAAAGAAGCCGGAACAGTCACCATCGAAGACAACGGTATCGGTATGTCTCGAGATGAGGTCATTGCCAATTTAGGTACCATTGCCAAGTCTGGTACCAAAGAATTTTTCTCTAATTTATCGGGCGACCAAGCGAAAGACTCTCAGTTGATTGGTCAATTTGGTGTTGGTTTTTACTCTGCATTTATTGTGGCTGAAGAAGTGGTTGTACGCACTCGTGCCGCTGGCGCAGATGCGTCAGAAGGGGTGGAATGGACCTCAAAAGGCGAGGGTGAATTCACTCTGGCGCAAATCGACAAGCCTACCCGTGGTACCCAAATTATCTTGAAATTGCGTGAAGAAGAAAAAGAATTTGCGGATGATTGGCGTTTGCGTTCAATCATCACCAAATACTCTGACCACATTTCGATTCCGGTACAGATGTTTAAAGAAGAAGTACCAGAACAAGATCCGATTGAAGAAGGCGGCGAAAAAATCCCAGCGGTACCTGCGCATTGGGAAGCCATCAACAAAGCCGAAGCACTGTGGACTCGTGACAAAGGCGATATCTCTGAAGATGAGTATAAAGCGTTCTATAAGCACGTTTCGCATGACTATACCGATCCATTGACTTGGTCACACAACAAAGTGGAAGGTAAAACGGAATATACGTCATTATTGTATATCCCAAGCAAAGCACCATTTGATTTGTACAATCGTGATCATAAACACGGCTTGAAACTATACGTACAGCGCGTGTTTATCATGGATGACGCTGAGCAGTTCATGCCAAGTTATCTGCGCTTTGTCAAAGGTCTATTGGATTCTAATGACTTGCCATTGAACGTATCGCGTGAGATTTTGCAAGACAACAAAGTCACGCAATCAATGCGTCAAGGCTGTACTAAGAAAGTATTGCAAATGCTTGAGCGCATGGCGAAGAACAACCCTGAAGACTACACTAAGTTCTATGCTGAATTTGGTAATGTCCTCAAAGAAGGTCCTGCAGAAGACTTCTCTAATAAAGAAAAAATCGCAGGTCTATTACGTTTTGCCTCTACCCACACTGATTCAGATGCACCGACAGTCTCTCTAGCGGATTACATAGAGCGCATGGGCGAAGATCAAGATAAGATTTATTATGTGGTGGCGGACTCTTATCAAGCGGCTAAGACCAGCCCGCATCTTGAAATCTTTAAGAAGAAAGGCATTGAAGTCTTACTCATGTCTGAACGCATCGATGAATGGTTGATGTCGCATTTGACTGAATTCAATGAAAAGCAGTTCAAATCCATTGCGCAAGGCTCATTAGATGAGTTGGATTCTGAAGAAGATAAGAAGGCCAAAGAAGCAGCTGAAAAAGAAGTCGAAGGTGTATTAGAACGCATCAAAACGGCTTTAGGCACTAAAGTCAAAGAAGTCAAATTTACTCATCGTCTAACTGAATCGCCAGCCGTGATTGTAGCCGATGATAACGGTATGACGACGCAAATGATGAAGTTAATGCAAGCGGCAGGTCAGCCAGTACCAGAAGTTGAATATCACTTCGAACTGAACCCTGAGCACGAATTAGTCAAATACATCGCGGATGTGCAAGATGAGGAACTTTTCAAGCAATGGTCTGAGGTGTTGTTTGATCAAGCAGCTTTATCAGAGCAAGGTAGCTTAAAAGATCCTGCTAGCTTTGTGAAAAACGTCAATAGCTTGTTGCTAAAAGCAGCTAAGTAAGCGACGCTTGAACCCCCTTGAGCGGATGTCCTGAAAAAGGCATCCGCTTTTTTTGTTACCGATTAGTCGTAAGAAAGCGGATTGATACCCACTTAGGGTTGCAACCATTCCGTTAGTTGGGTAACTTTAGCCTTATTACTTTTTTAAAATTACAAATGGAGGATGCACCATGCGCATCGTATTATTAGGCGCACCTGGCGCGGGTAAGGGAACTCAAGCTCAGTTCTTAATGGGCAAATATGGTATTCCACAGATTTCAACCGGTGACATGTTGCGTTCGGCTATCAAAGCTGGCACAGAAATGGGTCTAGCGGCAAAGAAAGTGATGGATGCTGGTCAGTTGGTATCTGATGACATCATCATAGGTTTGGTCAAAGAGCGCATTGCACAAGAAGATTGTGCCAATGGTTTCTTACTTGATGGCTTCCCTCGCACCATTCCTCAAGCAGATGCGATGAAAGACGCAGGCGTAGCGGTTGATTACTGTCTTGAGTTTGATGTACCGGACGATGTGATTGTTGAGCGCATGGGCGGTCGTCGTGTTCACGCTGCTTCTGGTCGCGTTTATCATGTCGTGTACAATCCACCTAAAGTGGAAGGTAAAGACGATGAAACCGGTGATGATTTGATGATCCGTGATGATGACAAAGAAGCGACTGTGCGTGATCGTCTTGGTATTTATCACACTACTACTAAGCCACTGGTAGAGTATTACACTGCTGAAGCGGACGCAGGTAACTGTAAATACTTCAAGCTTGACGGTACGCAACCTGTGGATGCAGTCAGTCAACAGTTAGCAGAATTACTGGGTTAATTGTTTAATTAATCATAAGTCAAAAAATGAGCCGTCTATTATAGATGGCTCTTTTTTTGTGTGGATGTTAGGCAAAACCGTTTTTCAAGTTAACTGGTTCTCGGACGAAACTCCAATACCGTCGCATTAATGCAATAACGAGGCTTGCCATTAGGGCCATCATCAAACACATGACCTAGATGAATACCTGATTTAGCCGCTTTAATCTCGGTACGGACCATGCCGTAGGACAGGTCTTGATGATAGGTAACGCTATCTTTGACCGCTTCGGTAAACGATAACCAGCCAGACCCCGAGTTAAATTGATAATCGGTATCAAACAGAGGCGCTCCGGATAAGGTATCAATAAATACCCCAGAGCCGACATTTTTAAACTCTTCATATTGTCGGCAAAAACGCGCATCTGTGCCTTTGTTAAATGCCACATCAAACGCCTCGCTATCGCCAAGCTTAAAGGCTCCGAGTAATTGATAAAATTTATCCGGCGCAACATAACCTTGTACGCCGTGCACCTCTTCGCCGTCCTGCATAAATAGCAAGGTTGGTGTCGCCCAGGTTGGGCTTTTAACAGTTAAGCCTTCAAGTTGTTCAGCGCGACGGAAATGCATCGGTATAGAGCCCTGATAAGCATCTGCGACATCCGCTTTAAACTTGTCACAATACGGACAGTCGGGAGAATCAATGACAACAATGTGTTGTCCTTGTAATAAGGCTTGATTATCAATTTTGGCAACTTGTGTCACGCTTCCGTCAAAACGCACCCCTGTGGAATGATCAGGGCAGTAGCCGTTGGGGTTTTTGGCGATATAGTCTTGATGATATTCCTCAGCTGGATGAAACACATCCAGTGCTTTTATTTTGGTTTGAATAGTACCGTAGCCAGCTTTGGTCAACAGAGGTTGAAAGGCCTGAGTGACTTGTTGCGCAATGGCTTTTTGAGCGTCATTGGTATATAAAATGGTTGAGCGATATTGGGTACCTATATCATTGCCTTGGCGATTTGCCTGAGTCGGATCGTGCATTTCATAAAAGGCTTTGAGCAAGGTTTCTGTGCTGATTTGCGAAGGGTTGTACTCAATCTGAATCACTTCTGCGTAATTATCGTCATTAAATCGATGTTGGGCTTGTGTGATGTTGCGATAGGTCGGAGCAAAGCCGCGACCATCCGCATAACCTGAGACGACATTAATCACGCCAGGCATGGCCTCAAAGCGTTTCTCCGCACCCCAGAAACAGCCGAGTCCTAATACCAAGGTGTCGGACTCAATACTCATTGGCAAATCTTCGGATAGGGATATTTGCTGTATTTTGCTCTGCTCGCTATGACTCGAGGTGGACGTGCTGAAAGCTTGAGGCATAGAGAACCAAACTAACACTGCTGCGACGATAGCAAACGATAAAACGGATAAAATCTTCTGCATTGTTACTTTCCTCAACTAGGCTTAATGATAAAGACAGTTGTAAGTGGTGTGTTATTTCATTACAGTGCCACAGAATAATAAGATCGCAATCCTAAGGGAAATTCTATGTCACTTCCTATTACCGGCTTTTATACCAGCATTTTAGGTATCATTTTGGTTTATTTGTCCATTCTCGTTATTCGTGAGCGGCGTACAGGGCGCGTGAGCCTTGGTGATGGCAACGTAGAGGAGTTGCCATATTTGCAACGCACTTCTCGCGCATTTGGCAACTTTACTGAATATGTGCCCATGGCGGTGTTGTTGTTAGCGATCGCAGAGCTTAACGCCATCAATGCTTATGTCCTCCACGCTTGCGCCATGTTGTTAGTGTTTGGACGCCTTGCGCATGCGTATGGGTTGCGCCACCATCCAGGACCTTCCTGGCAACGCGTATGGGGAATGCTAGCAACTTTTGCCTGCATTGTCGTGTTGGCCGTCGCCAATATTGTGATTTTGTATTAATTACTCATAAGTATAGCGGCATTTCGCAACGCGATAGGAATAGCCAAGCGGCTGATTCTCATCTTCTGTGATGAGTAAAATCGAAAAATCATCCAACACAACCGTACGTTCATTTTCGGCTTTTTGGCACATGCTGTATGGGTAGGCTTCAAAGTGAAAGATGAATGTCGCAATGGCTTTATCGATGAATTGACCGGTTGCTTGCATGTCTTCTAGGTGTTCTTGTCCATCATTTTCAGTTGGATTTTCAGATAATGACAGTTCCAGTGGACGGTCTTGTTCTGACATCATTGCGACCTCAAACCCAGTTGCGTTAACTGAACTGGCTAAATATGGGGTAATCACTGTGACCAATCCAGAAATCACCACTGGGATCAAAATAATGCGAAACAGCATTGTGATGATGGCGTTTTTGGTATCTTCCCAGTGTACTTTTAATTGGATGCCAAAGAGCTTCAAGGGCAAACTCAAGAACAACCACAGGTTGGCCAGTATCAATCCCACCAAAAATATCAAAATGTGGCTCACTGCGATCCAAAATGGCATCAGCACCAATGTGGTAAAGCCCAAGGTAAAAACAAATGGCGTCGGCTCAACACCGGTGACTTGATTGATTTTGAGTGCAGCGAACGCCAAGGCGAGATTCGCAGTACTGGCGTACAAAATCAAGATAAAGCTTTTGCCAATTGTGGTCGCCCAGACTTTTTGAAATAGGTTTAACAGCTCTCTTATGAAACCAGCGAAGGCCAATACCATAGTTATTATCAATAAGATATTGCCACTATCGAACATCGCAAGCAATAAGCACAGCATCGCCGCAAAGTAGAATAATTGAGAGGGAGTATATTGCTTTGCCCAGCGCACAAAAGACAGTTCTCGAATATAGAGCTTAATGTGCATGACAGCGTTTGATAGCTGTGTTTGCAATCGCGTCATCCATTTGGGTGAAGTAAAACTCGAGGATGGTTGTGGCAACATAATGAGATGGGTCTGTTTTTTTGTTCATCATATCACATAAAAAATGCCCGCGAAAAGCGGGCATTGATTGGGGAAAACATACATGAATTGTGAGAGTGGTTAATTCTCGATTAAACGCGAGCCAATCTCAATTTTGCGCGGCTTTTCTGCTTCTGGAATGATGCGCTCCAAATCAATGTGGAGTAAACCATGCTCCATATCAGCGGCAAGTACTTTGACGTTGTCGCCGAGTTGGAATTTGCGCTCAAAGCTGCGCTCTGAAATGCCTTTGTGCAAGAATTTACGTTCCGCTTCGTCTTTTGGCGCGTCGTTTTTGCCAGAGACGATGAGTGTATTTTCTTGTACGGTAATCTCAATATTGTCCTGACCAAATCCAGCAACGGCCATCGTGATGCGATATTTATCGTCACCCAACAATTCAATGTTGTATGGGGGGTAGCTGGCTTGTTTTTCGTTGCGGGCAGCGGCATCAACTAATGCGGCTAAGTGATCAGAACCGATAAATGAACGGTAAAGTGGAGATAAATCGATAGTTCTCATAGTCATATCCTTCCTATTAAGCAATATGTAAAGTTTTAAATTGTGTGCCCCGGTATGTTAACCACGTCTCTTTTAAGACCTGTGTGCGCTAACTCGGCGGCGTTGTTTACCTAGTTGGTAAGTCGGCCTCTGTTGAGCACCGACAATTACTATTTAGGGACTATGAAAAATTCTTCAAGGGGTTTTTGTGATTTTTTTTGCAAAAAATGTGTGTTTCACTTTTAGAGCCAGAATAATACCGGCTAAAGTAAAGGTGATCACGTTTGCAATAATCATCGGCCAATCCATTAATACTACGCCGTAGAGTAGCCAGCACAACACGCCAAAGGTAAAGACCGAATACATGCCAATGGACAAGCTTTCCGTGTCGTTGGTTTTGATGACTTTGATTGCCTGTGGCAAGAAAGACATGGAGGTACAGGCTGCGGCAACATAGCCGATGTAAAATACGTATTCTGACATAAGGTGTCCTTAAATTTAAATCGCTTAAACGATTAAGTTCTTCTTTATTGACTATAGCTTATTTCATCCAACACGTCATTAATTGCTGAGAATGAATAGGTATTCAGATACAATTCCACGATGAACATTGAAGATATATCCTCATTATTGCGATTCAGTTTTGGATTTGAGTCATCTCATATCAAAAATATACAAATCGTACAAAGCCTGTGGAGTGGCTACGGGGCGATTGTGCGTTTTATGCAAGATGACACACCCATCATCGCTAAGCTTGTCAATAACAAAGCCATGCCGCACCACCCACGCGGCTGGGCCGGGCAAACCTCGCATGAACGCAAGCTTTCATCCTTTATCAATGAACAGACTTTTTATCAAAGCCACGCGTCTGATTTGCAAGACGTTGCTGCTGTGCCACAGTGGCTGGATACCGTGAATAGTGCTGACGCGATGGTGATGCTGTTGCAAGATGTCGATGCGGCGGGGTATGACCAGCGCTATCATCAATTAAATAATACGCGCTTTACGCAATGCCTTCATTGGTTGGCGCGTTTTCACGCATATTTTTTGCTGCATCCTTGGGATCAAACATTGTGGTCGCGCGGGAACTATTGGCACCTCGCCACGCGTCAAGATGAATATGCCACCATGGCTGATGGAGAATTAAAACGTCAGGCAAATGCATTAAATGCCTTGCTAGAGAGTGCGCAATATCAGACGTTGTTGCACGGCGATGCCAAAGTCGCTAATTTCTGTTTCAGCGATGCGCGCTGCTTAGCCTTGGATTTTCAATATGTGGGCGCGGGTGTTGGCGTGGTGGATGTCATGTATTTTCTTGGGAGCTGCTTGACGGAAAGCGAGCTTGAGGTGACAGCTGACGCTGCGTTTGATAGTTATTTTGCGGCATTAAAAAATGCCTTGCCTGAACCATACATTGTCAAACACTGGGACGCGTTGGAAAGTGAATGGCGCGCGTTAACCCCCGTCGCTTGGGCGGATTTTTCAAGGTTCTTAGAAGGGTGGTCGCCTAGCCACCATAAACTGCATGGCTACAGCGCTAGGCAAACACAAAGGGGACTGGATTTGTTAGCTCATTACCCCATGCCGTAAGCGCAGATCATGGAGCAGGGATAGCTGTCCGGCAAGGTCGACACTTCATTCAACGCTTGCCACTGCAAATCTGATAACTGAATCTGCGCTGCCGCAGCTTCAGTATGTGCCATTGAGAGTGAGGCGATTGGTGGAGTTTATTCTTGAGGGAGTGTAAAAAGTATGACTTAACTCCGATCAGGCAACTCATTACTGATATTCAACAGCGCCAAGCGCTCGGTTTCATGCTCAGTAAACGGCGCGTCGTAGTTTTCTTTGTTTAAACAAATCAAATGGTCTTTATTTTGACTAAAGCGCTGATTAATGGCTTTGAGCTGCGCAAAATAATCCGCGACCGACACATCAAAATAGTTAAAGACATTGGTTTGATTAGGCAAAAACAATAAATCACTATCGA
The DNA here is from genome assembly GCF_024300645.1 of Alteromonas sp. LMIT006. Lineage (NCBI taxonomy): Bacteria > Pseudomonadati > Pseudomonadota > Gammaproteobacteria > Alteromonadales > Alteromonadaceae > Alteromonas > Alteromonas sp. LMIT006. Next base: position 1,601,561 of record NZ_CP101291.1, read on the forward strand.
TATTGGCCATCAAATCGGCGTGTTTAAATACCGCTTGGGATTTGCTAAAGCAGGGTGAGGTACTGCGCAACACTGCCGCATCGGGGATCGCCATCGCACGCAGTTTGCCGTTGAAAGTTTGCCACGTAATGCCACACAGCGTGATGCGGATCTCTGCGGTTTGCTCCGCTGTGGTTTTAAGCGTCATTGAGGGCGAGTTACTACTTGCGATGTCTTGCAAAATATCCTGCACATCCTCAATAGAGAGTTTTTCATACGTCACTGGGCCACGCTGACTTTCAAAACTTAACTTGATTGTATCAAACAAATACATCACTTCGCCGGTGTCTTGCCATAATGACTTGTAGTGACTTTCCTCATAGGCTTTAGCAAGGATATCTGACGTATCTTTGGTTCTTGGGGCAGGGGAGAATAACTTGCTGAGTAGTTGCTTCATACTGGCTTAGTTTCAATTTGAATTAATTTATATACGCAAGAATGTCCGAAAATGAGCAATTGCAACGGCCATTTAGATCGCGTTGGCTAATTCCGCCCCTTGTCGAATCGCTGCCTTTGCATCTAGTTCAGCCGCCACGAATGCGCCTCCAATGACATGCACTGGAATATTGAGCGCCAGCATCTCGGTTTCGAGTTCACGCAAGGGCTCTTGCCCAGCACAAATCACCACATGGTCAACGTCGAGTGTTTGTTGCTTTTCGTTGACCGTGATGTGCAAGCCGTCATCGTTAATACGGTCATATGATACGCCGTTGAGCATTTTGACGCCGTGATTTTTGAGCGAGGTGCGATGGATCCAGCCACTGGTTTTACCAAGCCCTGCACCGACTTTACTGGTTTTACGCTGTAACAAATAAATATCACGTATAGGCGGCTCATGTGCAGCGACGGCCAATGCACCGGCGGTTTGATATTGTTTATCAATGCCCCAATGCGCCAGCCATGCGTCCAAATCCACCGTGAGGCTACGCTCGTTTAATAAATACTCGCTGACATCAAACCCAATACCGCCAGCCCCAATCACCGCGACTTTTTGGCCGACCTCGACTTTATCGCGTAGCACATCCAGGTAGCTCAAGACTTTGGGATGGTCGATGCCTTCAATGTCCACTTTGCGCGGGCTAATCCCTGTCGCAAGAATGATTTCATCAAAACCAGTGTCGGCAAAGGTTGCTTGTGATACTCGGGTGTTGAGGTGCACAGTAACGCCCGCTTTAGCCATGCGTTTGTCAAAATAACGCAATGTTTCATAAAACTCTTCTTTGCCCGGTATTTGTTTGGCGTAATTAAATTGACCGCCGATTTCACTCGCACTGTCATACAGGTGGACTTCATGGCCGCGTTCAGCGGCATAGCTAGCAAAGGATAAGCCGGCGGGGCCTGCGCCAACCACGGCAAGTTTTTTTGGCGTCACGACTTGTTTAAATAACAACTCGGATTCATAACAGGCGCGCGGATTAACCAAACACGAGACGCGTTTTCGGTCAAACGCATGGTCAAGGCAGGCTTGGTTACAGGCAATACAGGTATTGATCAAGTCAGCTTCATCGCGCTTCGCTTTGGCCATGAATTCACCATCAGCTAATAACGGACGGGCCATGGATACCATATCGGCTTCGCCTTTTGCCAAGATAGATTCGGCAATTTCTGGGGTATTGATGCGGTTTGTGGTGATCAACGGAATGGATACGGCATGCTTGACGCGCTCGGTGATCCAAGTAAATGCGGCGCGCGGTACCGAAGTTTGTATCGTTGGTATACGCGCTTCATGCCAGCCAATGCCGGTATTGATAAGCGTGGCGCCAGCTTGCTCGATGGCTTTGCCTAGATAAACGACCTCATCATACGTCGCACCACCCTCGACTAAATCCAGCATGGATAAACGATAGATAATAATAAAGTTGCTACCGACTTTTTCGCGTACTTGACGCACGATTTCTACAGCAAGACGCGCGCGATTTTCAAGTGAGCCACCCCAATCGTCAGTGCGCTTGTTGGTGCGCTCACAGAAAAACTGGTTAATCAAATAGCCTTCCGAACCCATGATTTCAACACCGTCATAACCAGCTTGCTGGGCATAATAAGCACAATTTGCGTAATCCTTGATGGTGCGTTTAATCCCGCGCTCAGATAAAGCTCTAGGTTTAAAAGGCGTAATCGGAGATTTGACTGCTGAAGCCGACACATTCAGCGGATGATAACCATAGCGACCCGCATGTAAGATTTGCATGCAGATTTTGCCACCCGCTTGGTGCACAGCATCGGTGACGACTCGGTGTTTTTTAGCATGGCGCATATTGCTCATGCGGGCAGCAAAGGGGCCTAACCAGCCTTCAATATTCGGGCTAATGCCACCGGTCACGATCAAGCCAACTTCTGCAGCCGCGCGTTCTGCGTAAAACGCTGCAAGCTTTTTAAAGCCACCTTTCTGTTCCTCTAGCCCAATATGCATAGAGCCCATGAGGCAACGATTTTTTAAGGTGGTAAAACCCAAATCCAAAGGTTCAAATAGGTGCGGGTAGGCGGTGGCTGTCGTCATGTCGGTGCCTTTATTTTAGTAATGTAAAAACCGTGTTATAGATTAAGTGGTCTGACCTCGCTTTGCAAATGAAAAAGTCACATATTAACTTATTCTTCTTCATCAAAGGTTTGATGTTTCAAAGCATCCGTTAACACTCGTTTGTAACGACGTTGACGGCGACGTGCTTTGGCGTTGTTGGCGCGCCAATTTTGGCGTTTGTCTTGGACGATTTCATCGAGGTCTTCGGCGCGTTCAATACGAGAGGCGTCTTTGATGGAGGTGCGTTTAGGCATAACTCACTCGGCTATTTTTGTTCTTCTACGAGTGAAAAGGGAGGAAGGTTTAGCTCGGTTTTTGAATAACCATAAAACAGTGCTTTTCGCCATTTTGGTCAAATTCTAATGTTTGTTCAATACAACGACACTCAGATATGATTCGACGGTAACCTTTTATGCCAAGTGTTGCATACGCCATTTTGACGCCCATATAATTATTGCTATGACTATCAGGCTCTTCAAGCCCACCAAAAGAGAATATACACACACCGCCAGGCGCTAATAAGTCGCGTATTTTAGTTAATGCCTTGGGTTGGTCCGCCAGTGGAATATGCCACAAAGCATCCCAACAGCTCATAAAGTCATAGTGATGAGGTGATTGCCATTGCAAAAAATCAGCATGATGAAAAAGGATATCTGGACGTTTGGCGCGTGCAATGTCCAGCATATTGGCTGATATATCTAAGCCTTCGACCGTGTCAAAATCAGCGCTGAGTAAATCAATGATGCGATTGGTACACCCGCAGCCAATATCCAGCGCACGATGATAATTGGCAGCAAAACTCAGTGCGTGTTGGTGTTGCGCAATGCCGTTAGATCGGTCAAATTCGTCAGATTCCCATAAGTGGGTGATCTGATCGTACGCCTGACCTATCTGTTTGGGCGTCATTTTATTCGGCTTATTTATGGCGCTCGCGCAAGATACCGACAACATCTTGCATCGATAAACCTGATGCTTGCAACAATACCAGCAAATGATACATCAAATCCGCAGATTCGTTTTTGAGCTCTTCCAAATCGGCGACTGTGGCAGCCAATGCGGTTTCCACGCCCTCTTCACCGACTTTTTGGGCGATGCGTTTGATGCCCTTGTTGTACAGGCTTGCGGTGTACGAGCTAGAAGGGTCGGCGCCTTTGCGAGAAGCAATGAGCTGTTCTAAATCGGCAATAAAGGTGTAGTCGGTGGCTTGTCCGTCAAACCAGCATGATTCGGTACCGGTATGGCAAGTTGGACCAACAGGGTTAGCCAACACTAATAAGCTGTCTTGGTCACAATCTGCGGTGACAGAGTGTAAGTTCAAGGTGTTGCCTGACTCTTCTCCCTTCGTCCAAAGGCGCTGTTTGGAGCGACTAAAAAACGTCACATGTCCGGTTTTAAGAGTTTTATTTAACGCCTCTTGGTTCATGTAACCTTGCATCAGCACTTTGCCGGTCACGGCATTTTGTACAATCGCAGGAATCAGGTTGTCCATTTTGGCCCATGCTAAGGCGTTGGTGTTACTGCTGTCTATTTTCATAGTGGGTTCTTTACCTTTGCGGCCTCATGATAATGTCTTCGTTGAGTAAGTAGGTTTTGAGTGCGGCAATCTCAATCACACCTTTGTGAAATACCGATGCAGCCAGAGCACCATCGACATCAGCGGATTTGAATACATCTGCAAAATGATGCACAGCACCTGCGCCACCAGAGGCAATGAGTGGTACGTTACAAATCTCTCGGATCGCACGCAATTGAGTGATGTCGTAGCCTTGACGCACCCCGTCTTGATTCATGCAGTTGAGTACGATTTCGCCCGCGCCGCGCTGTTGGACTTCGCGGACCCAATCGGCGGTTTCCCATGCCGTTTGTTGGGTACGGGTTTCATCGCCGGTAAATTGATACACTTCGTATTTGCCCGTTGCGTCATTGAAGTGGCTGTCAATGCCAATCACAATACACTGTTGTCCAAACGCATCATGCATTTCGGTGATCAAATCTGGGTTGCTCAGCGCAGGTGAATTAATGGATATTTTGTCCGCTCCCATGGATAAAATTGCAGCGGCATCTTCGACGGATTTGATCCCACCAGCCACGCAAAAAGGAATATCAATCACCTCAGCAATACGAGCAACCCAGCTCTTGTCGACCACACGGGCATCTGAGGATGCCGTGATATCATAAAAAACCAATTCATCGGCACCGGCTTGCGCATAGCCTTCGGCCAGTGGCACGATGTCACCGATGATTTCGTGATTGCGGAATTTGACGCCTTTGACAACTTTGCCATCGCGAACGTCAAGACAAGGAATGATGCGTCTTGCTAACATGAATATGCTCGTTTGGGAAACGACTCTAAAATATATTGATATATGATACGTTTTTTGGCCAAGGCTGACAATCACCTGACACTAAGAGACTGGTCGTAGCAATGGTCATGCTCATGTTTAAAGGTGCATTCTCATTTCAATGAGCGCGGCGTAAAACCCGGATTTTTGATACGCTCGAATGGCGCCTTCGTTATCTGGGTACACAGTCAACTTGAAGTTAGCAACGCCGCGCCCAGTAGCGAAGGCAATCAGCGCATCCATCACGCCGCGATTAATGCCTTTTCCTCGATGCTCTGGGACCACATACATCATCTGGATATGGCCGACCTTGTCGTATTTAAAATAGGGTTTAGCAGGCTCTATGGTAACTGCACCACAACCAACAACGCGCTCATCTATTTCTGCCACGATGAGAACAGCCTCAGGGTCGTCAACAAATCCCATGGGATCGTAATAGGTAATGTGACCTGGCGCGAGTGAGTGGTCCATGGGACGCTCTGCCGTAATGATACCTTGTAAAAAATCATCTAATATTTGTTTGTCAGCATGAGTGGCAGAACGAAATTTGACCATATTGTTATTTTTCTCCTTTCCATACCACTTGATATAGGTCACGACGACGGTCTAAAAAGTTACGCACCGAGCCTTCGTTTTGCAATTGCGCTAGCTTAGTAAAGTCCAAATCAGCAATTAAGGTCATCTCGGTATTCGGCGTGGTTTCTGATACAATTGCATCGTGTGCAAAAGCAAAATCCGAAGGCGAGAACACCGCGCTTTGCCCGTATTGCAAGTCTACATTGTCCACTTGGGGTAAATTCCCAACAGAACCAGCGATAGCAACATAGCACTCGTTTTCGATAGCACGAGCTTGGGCACAACGACGTACCCGAAGATATCCATTTTTGGTATCCGTCCAAAACGGCACACACAGAAGCTTAATTTCTTGCTCGGATAACAAACGCGCTAGCTCTGGAAACTCGATGTCGTAACAAATCAACACACCCAACTTGCCAATATCCGTATCAAAGACATTGAGTTTGTCTCCGCCTTTCATGAGCCAGGCTTGTTTTTCATGAGGGGTGGGGTGAATTTTGTATTGGGTTTCCACCCGGCCATCGCGATGACAAAAATACGCAATGTTGACCAATTCATCGTCTTCAATGACGGGTATCGAACCGGCGACAATATTAATGTTGTAACTCAAAGCCAGTTGAGTCATTGCGTTGACAATGGTCTCTGAGTACTCCGCCAAGTGCCAAATCGCATCAATTGCCTGATCAGAAGGACTTAACCCCATCAGTGGCGCGTTAAAAAACTCAGGAAAAATCGCCAAGTCACACTTGTAATCTGCCACGGCATCGACAAAGAATTCGACTTGTTGCAACATCGCCTCAACACTTTCAAAATGTCGCATTTGCCATTGAATGCAAGCAATTCGCGCAGTGGACTTATCGCTTTGAATCAGACTTGGGGTTTTGGCCTCATAATACATGTTGTGCCATTGTAACAAGGTTGCATAGCCTAAGGATTCTTTGTCTTCTGGCAAATAGCCTTTGAGTACTTGTTTGACTTCAAAATCGTTGGCGAGTTGAAAAGACAAGGTCGGGTCATGGATCTCTTTTTCTTTGACTTGTTGGATGTACTCAAACGGCGTCATGGAGTCGGCATATTGCCGGTAATTCGGAATACGCCCCCCGGCCATAATCGATTTGAGGTTTAAGTTGCGGCACAATTCTTTGCGCGCTTCATACAAGCGACGTCCTAAGCGCATGCCGCGGTATTCCGGGTGCACAAAAAACTCCACACCGTATAACACATCCCCATTTGGATCATGAGTGGTTAAATAGGTATCGCCGGTGATTTCATTGTATGTGTGTTTGTCGCCAAATTTGTCGTAGTCAACAATGACACTAAACGCAGCGGCAACGATTTGTCCTTTATCCTCTATACAAAACTGCCCTTCGGGGAAGGTATTGATTTGGGACTCAAAAGAACGTTGGCGAAAAGCACCGCCTAATCCATGGTAAACACGACCTTGGAGTTTATTAACAGCTTGATAGTCAGAACTGGTCAGGTGGCGCAATAAAAGGTGATGATCGGAATCATCGTATGGTGCGTCAGTGGTCATAGAAGATCCTTGCAATGAGATGCTTAAAGCTACTCCCACTTATATTGTTTTGCAATATATTTTAGTCAAAAGTTGTGTTGACTATAGTACTTTAGTAGGTATGATTGTAATCGTATGCAAATAAAGGATCTTTTATTCGATTTTTACGTAAAAATACAAGCAATTTAGATCATTTTTGCATTACATACTACATAACAATAATTTATCTGGAGACAAACTCTTGAAACAACAAACTCACAACAAATTCAATAAAACCGCTATCGCACTAGGTTGTGCGCTTGCTTTTACCGCAAGTGTACCGGCTATTGCTGTAGCACAAGATAGTGAACAATCGGTCGAAAAAACCGAAAAAATCATTGTTACAGGGACTCGTATCTCTGGTCGTTCGGCAGAAGACTCGCCGGTACCAGTAGATGTTATTTCGGGCGAAGATTTTCGTCAAAACGCGTCAACTGACGTGCAAGACATGTTGCGTACTTCGGTACCTTCATTCGATATCAACACTCAGCCTATCTCGGATGCGGCAACCATCGTTCGTCCAGCGAACTTGCGTGGACTTTCGCCTGACAACGTTTTAGTACTTGTCAACGGCAAGCGTCGTCACCGTGGTTCGGTTATCTCTTTCTTAGGTGGTGGTATTTCTGATGGTGCACAGGGTGTTGATATTTCTGCTATTCCATCTATGGCATTGAAGCAAGTTGAAGTATTGCGTGACGGCGCGTCATCTCAATATGGTTCAGACGCCATCGCTGGGGTATTAAACTTTATCCTGCGCGATGATTCGGAAGGTTTGGAACTGAGTGCAAAATACGGTTCAACCTTCGAAGGTGACGGTGATAATTTTGTCGTGTCGGCAAACGCTGGCTTACCACTGGGTGAAAATGGTTTCTTAAACATCACCGGTGAAATCCGTGAAGTAGATGGCACCGTGCGTTCTGTTGTTCGTAATGATGTACAAAACCTAGTGGCCGCAGGTGTCGTAACTGATCAGTTCTCTGTCATCAATAGTTACACTGATGAAGTCCCTCAATACTGGGGACAACCTGATGTTGAAGATGATGTGAAATTGTTCTTCAACTCAGCGATTGAGCTAAGTGATAATGCTGAATTGTACGCATTCGGTAACTATGCACAGCGCACGGTAACAGGTGGCTTCTTCTATCGTAATCCAACCAACCGTGGCGGTGTCTATCGCGGTCCAATGGTTGATCCGGCAACCGGTCTTGCTTCAAGCAACGCAGATGCAGTGGCATCCGTACTAGTAGGTGACATGGACGGTGGTTCTTCTTGTATCGACGGTATTCCACTTAATGGTGTTGTTCCAGACGCGGACTTCTTGGCACAAGTGACCGCAGATGATAACTGTTTCTCATTTTTAGAAACCATTCCAAATGGCTTTGTCCCGCGTTTTGGTGGGGATAATGAAGACCAATCCATCGTAGTGGGTATTCGTGGTGATTTAGAAATTGGTAACGGCATTAGCTATGATGTCAGTGCACAAACGGGTTCAAACCGTTCTGATTTCTTCATCATGAACACCATCAACGCATCGTTAGGTCCTGCAACACCACGTGATTTTACACCAGGTGGCCAGAAGCAAACGGAAACGCAATTCAACGCTAGCTTTGTGACTGCGTATGATGTGGGCTTTGATTCAGACTTAAACGTGGCGTTTGGTGCTGAGTACCGCGAAGAGCAATTCGACTTATATGCTGGCGATGAGGCTTCTTATGCATTAGGTCCATTGGCCAGCCAAGGATTTTCATCAAGCTCAAACGGCTTTGGTGGTTTCCCTAATTCAACCTCTGCAAAACAAGACTCTACTGCGTTTTATGTTGACTTAGAAGCGGATGTCACTGAGCATTTGACGATGCAAACCGCATTACGTCGTGAAGATTTCAGCGAGTTTGGAAGCACAACGGACTTTAAAGTCGCAGGTATCTATCATGTTTCAGATGATTTGCGTTTACGTGCAGCCTATTCAACTGGTTTCCACGCACCGACTGCGGGACAAGCGAACATCACCAACGTAACAACACAAAACGTCGGTGGTCAGTTGATTGACCAAGGTACTTTGCCATTGTCTTCAGCAGCCGGTCAGTTGGCTGCAGATTTTATCGAAAGTGCGGGTAACGGTCGTCCAACATTAGGCCCAGAAGATGCAACGAACTTCTCATTTGGCGCATCATTTAGCCTAGGTGATACCGATTGGACAGTGGATTACTACAACATCGAATTAACTGATCGTGTGGCATTGGGTGCAAACGTCAGCTTCGTTGATGCATTAAATTACGCAGGTGGCTCAGGCGCTAACTATGCAACCGTATCTGAAGGCTTAACTGACTTAGACGCGCGTGGCATCATTAATCGCCAAGATTTCATCGGTTTAGATGATTTGTCACAGTTCCGTTTCTTCTCAAACAGCTTCGATACGACCACAACGGGTATCGATATCGTCGGTAACTACGACTTTGCATTGGGTGAAGGTGAATCTAAGCTTGTCTTAGCGCTTAACTACAACAAAACTGAAGTAGACAACGTCGGTACATTGAACCCAATCAGTGCAGGCCGCGTGCAAGCAATTGAAGATTTGCTACCAAATACCAAAGGCAACTTATCTTGGTACCACACGCAAGGCGACTTCCGCACTATGGTTCGCGCCAACTACTACGGTGGCTGGGATGATACAGGCAATGGTGTCAACGGCATCAGTGCTGAAGTCTTAGTGGATGTCGAAGTAAACTATCAATTAAATGACAACACTGTGATTGCATTGGGTGTTGAGAACTTATTTGATACGTATCCTGACAAAAACCCAAGCGCAGGCAGCTTAGGTCAGTTGTACTCTGAAGCAAGCCCATTCGGCTTCAATGGTGGTGCATACTACTTACAAGCGCGCTTTACTTACTAATTCCTAAAGGAATTTAGATAAGCGAATACCGCCCTTTGTGTGACACGAAGGGCGGTTTTTTTTGTGCAAATCACAGTCCCATATGAATCAAAAATAGTGCTTGCCCAATCGGTATTTTGAGCGCACAATCGCGCCAATTTTTATCGCTTAATACGATGCAATCACACTTATGAACACCAACCTAGCTCAGCATTTGCCCAGTGATAATGGTACTATCGATGATATTTTGTTTACGGCCATTGCGTCGGATATCCGTGCCAAAGGGTTTAGCATTCAGCCTATGGCGCTCCCCGACGCTGTCCTGTCGCCAGTAGTCAGCCATAATCAAGCGATGTTGCAATCCCAATTCTCGCAAGCTGGGATTGGCCGGTCATTGGATTTTCAGCAAAATAACTTTGTGCGGCGGGATGAAATCAGTTGGATCACCGGTGAGTCTGAGGCCGGTCAAATCTGGCTGAATTGGACAGCAAAATTACAGACATTTCTCAATCGGCGCTTGTTTTTAGGATTGTTTTCGTTCGAAAGTCATTTTGCCCACTATCCTCCAGGGGCGTTCTACAAGCGCCATTATGATGCGTTTCACGGTCAAGCCAATCGAATCTTGTCTATAGTAGTCTATCTCAACCCACACTGGCCATTAGCTGCAGGAGGCGAACTGGTCTTATATCGAGATGATCGGGATGTTGAGGGGATTAAAGTGACGCCAGCTCTGGGTACGATTGTCACTTTTTTAAGTGAAGAGTTTCCCCATGAGGTCTTACCGGCGACTCAAGACCGCTATTCTATCGCCGGCTGGTTCCGCTTGAATACTTCCATTAATAATCAAATTGACCCGTCCCGATGATGCTTTATGCGGCATAATTGAGTCCACACTCAGTCCTTCTGCGCATAGTCATATCGGTAATTTGGATCTATGACTAACTAACCATTTGGTTGGCGATAGATAGAATTCCATTGCAATCCTTGTAGCGGTTCGTTATTCTCCGCCTCCTCATTCATTACAGTTGAATAATCATCCATGAACATTAATAAATATTTTGAAGACAACGTTATCTCGATTGGTTTTGATGCACCAGAAGGGCATGTCAGCTCTGGCGTGATGAGTCCTGGTGAGTATGCATTTGGTACCAGCCAAAAAGAACGCATGGTCGTCGTACACGGTGCATTAGAAGTGCGCCTTCCAAATACAACTGAGTGGCAAGTGTTTGCCGCGGGGACCGAATTTAATGTGGATGCCAATGTGACGTTCGATGTGAAGGTCGCAGAGCCAACGGCGTATCTTTGTTACTATAGTTAATCTTAGCAAAAGCGCTATGTATAAAAATCACTGCCCTTGATTTGAAAATATGGCGCGCTATCTTCGGCCAATAAAGCGGGTCCGTCTAAATCGATAACCGATGCATAAGTACTGAGCAACACACTTGGCGCCATCGCCAAGGAGGTGCCAACCATACAGCCCAGCATGATGATTTTTTCAAGTGTTTGGCAGGTATGTACCATCTTTATTGCTTCACTTAATCCACCTGATTTGTCTAATTTGATATTAAACGCTTGATACAAATGGGCTAAACGCTTGATATCTTCATGCGTATGGCACGACTCATCGGCGCAAATGGGGATTGAGCCAGCGTAATGCACCAGTTGCTCATCCATTCCTGCGGGGATGGGTTGTTCAATTAACGCGATGGGCAATGACTCAAGTTCCTGGATCACTTCATTGAGTAACTCAATAGACCAGGCTTCGTTGGCATCAATGACGAGCGTGGATTGGGGGGATATTTGGTGAATTTGGGTTATTTTGGCCACGATGTCATGTGCATCGAGTTTGACTTTGAGCCATTTGGGCTGGCCTAACGCTTGAGTTTCCTGCGTCATCACGTCAATGCTATCAACGCTGATCGTACGGCAAGTTTGGATGCAATCTGGATAAACAAAGGGCTTAGGAAGACGCTCGACAAGTGGGGGAAGTTTGGTCAAAGGACATTGTTCTGTTTCGGCCCACAATGCCCACAGAGCACAATTGACTGCGTTTTTAGCCGCGCCAGGTGGGAGCATTTTATCTAATACCACAAACGCATCAGTGATGTTAGCCGGTAATTGAAGAGATTGGATTTGCTCAATGACCGATGACTGGGTTTCGTTGTAGCGCGAATAGGGGACGCATTCCCCGCGACCGGTTGCCTTACCCAATCTCAATTCCACCTCCACAACATCGGCATGATGTTTCGTTGCGCGTGAAATTTTAAAGGCGCGCTTTAAGGGATATTGTCGAGGATGGGGGCTGATTGCGATCATAATTGATCAATGATCGGCGCAACGCCATGTCGTACCGGATCAACACATGGTAATCCCGTTTCATCCGAATAGGCTTGGCACGCTTGTAAAGCCGTCTGCTCATCCACCGCAGAAGTATTTAAACAAATACCAGCGACACGACAATTGGGATTGGTACGTCTGGCGTGTAATAAATTAACGTCGATGGTCTCAGTGATACTCGGTAGTGCATAATCAGGCAACCCGCGCACGTGAGTGCGACCTAATGCATGGCATACCACGATGGCATCGGGCTGCGCACCGTGTATTAAACCAATAGTGACGCCAGCAAAAGCCGGTTGAAATAACGACCCTTGTCCTTCAATGACATCCCAATGTGCTGGATCATTATCCGGAGTCAGCGCTTCAATGGCACCTGAGATAAAATCCGCCACGACACAGTCTACGGCAACGCCTTCTCCGGCAATCAATATCCCGCATTGGCCTGTAGCACGAAACGTGGCTGGCTGGCCTCGGGCTTCGAGCTCTTTGTGTAAGGCGAGGGTAGAATACATCTTGCCAACAGAGCAATCTGTGCCCACCGTTAACAAGCGTTTCCCGGTGCGTTTTGCGCCATTTCCTGTGTGATAGCGAGTCGTAGGATGGCGTATATCTTGAAGCGCAACGTGATATTGAGCCGCAGCATTAGATAGCTCGGCTTGATCGCTGAGTTTATCATGCAAACCATTGACAATATTCATGCCTAGCGCCATGGCTTCTTGAATGATCGCAAAATGCTCAGGGTCAATGTGCCCACCGGCATTGTTAAACCCCAATACAAACGTTTTTGCACCGGCCTTAGCTGCTTCTTCAAGCGAGAGTGACTGCAATCCTGTTGAAACGGTACAGTCTGGGCCTTTGATTTCACCCACGCAGAGTTCTGGGCGCCAATAAGCAATACTGGCGGCCATTTTGAGGCCAAGGATATCGGTTGCGTTGCCAAGGTAAACAGCATATGGGGGAGTAAGTTGCATGATAAAAGACGTTATTAACTTGTGATGAATGCAATGTATTTTATCTATGCTGAGATGTAAATAGGATAATGGATAAAAGCTCTGCAATGCAGAGCTTTATCCGTTCATTTCATCCGTTCAAATCACCTTAGGCTTGGTGTTTTTACCGAATCCAGAAGGGCTAGTGACTATTCGGTATACCCACTTAAACGGTTTGTTCAAGTCTTGCAAAATCAAATACAAACACGGTACGAGCACCAAGGTGACTAGGGTGGCATACATTACAGCGAAGCCTAGTCCGACGGCCATAGGGATCACGAAGGAGGCTTGTAAGCTGGTTTCGAACATGATGGGCAAGACTCCACAGAACGTCGTGATTGAGGTCAGCGTAATGGCACGGAAGCGCGCACAGCCTGCCTCTACGACGGCTTCTTTGATGGCCGTGCCTTGTCTGCGACGTTGATTAATGAAATCCGTCATGACCAAGGAGTCATTGATCACAACCCCTGCAGCGGCGATCAGACCAAACGTCGACATCATGGACAAATCCAATCCTAATAAGAAATGGCCCCATATCGCCCCAGTCATCGAAAACGGGATCACCGACATGATGATCAGAGGTTGCCCATAACTTTTGAGCGGTACGGCGAGTAAGATATAGACCAATATCATCCCGGCAACAAAAAACATGATCTGTTCGTTTTGTTGCGCTTGTTGCTCTTCGATGCTGCCACCAAGTTCGGTACGGACGTTAGGGAATCGCTCGAAAAGCTGAGGCAATAACTCATCTTTGATTTGTTTCACCACTTCATTAGGTTCGACTTGTTCCTCATCAATCGCGCCCCAAACATATACAGAACGGTAGCCTGATTCACGACGAATATACGATACGCCTTCGGTTTCTATGAGTTCCACCACATCGCCGAGCATCACTTCTCCGCCACGCGGGGTTGTGATCAAAGTGTATTTAAGATCGGAGAAGCGTTCACGCGTGAGTTGTGGATAGCGCACCATGACTTTGACTTCTTCGCCGTTGCGAATGATCCGTTGCGCTTCTCCGCCATAGAAGCTTAAGCCCACTTGGCGAGCAATGCTCGACAGATCTAAACCCAGTTGCTCAGCCACAGGCAACAACCGCATTTGGATTTCTTTGTTGGCAGGATCAATAGTTGAGCTGATATCGAACAAGCCTTTTTGCTGTTGCAATAGCTCGATAAAGTAACGACCTGCGGCATTGAGAGTAGGGATATCTGCACCATATATAGCGTATCCAAATTCACCATCCTGACCGCCGCCATTGACGTCATCTTGAATACTCAATGATTTCATGCCAGCAATTTCGGGCATGGCTTCTCGCCAGCGACGCGCCAGTTCAAAAGTGTCAATTGGGCGCAGCTCTTCATCGACCAGTGGGATCACTAAGCGACCATCGGTACGTCCTTGATTAAACGCGAGTAAATCACGGATCATCTTTTGTCCGTACTCTTTTTCGATTTGAGTATCGACGTCTAACACGACTTGCTCAATGGTTTTGATGGCATTCACTGTCGTGGCATCTGAAACGGTCTCACTCATCTCAATGCGGATCGAGGGAAAATCATGTGGCACCTTGGGGTTCGGTACCATACGCACATAGTTGGCTTGAACCAGGCCAAAGCTGATCAGCAAAATCGCGGTAAACGCCGCAAACACCGACCAGCGCCAATGCGTACAACGCTCAATAAAACGCTTGTATTTACCATTAATGAAACCAAAGTACACGCCATTAAATTTGTGGCGCCAGCTGGTTTCTTTGAGTGGTTTGAAGTGGGTGTGTGCAATATGCGCCGGCAAAATCAATTTCGACTCAATCAAACTAAAGGCCAAACATAAGATCACTACGACAGCAATATTAAAGAAGAACGCGCCTTCTGGGCCGGACGACATAACAAACGGCGCAAACACCGCCATCGTCGTTAACACCCCAAATGTGGCCGGGGTCGCCACGCGTTTGGCACCACGCACAACCGTATTCACACCGCCGCCGTCTTGTTCAATTTCAGTGTAGGCGGATTCTCCTATGACGATGGCATCATCGACCACAATTCCCAGCACCATGATGAACGCAAATAACGATAAAATATTAATGGTGACACCAAACACCGGCATCATCATGGCTGCGCCTAAGAAACAGACTGGTAAGCCGACCATGACCCAAAAGGCGAGTTTAAAGCGCAAAAACAAGGTGAGCATTAACGCAACCAGAATTGCCCCTTGCACCAAGTTTCCTAACATCATGTCCAGTCGCGCATTGAGATAATAGGTCATGTCTACAAGGATCTTGATTTGCATGCCTGAGGGGAGTTCTGAGTTTTTCTTTTCGATATACGCTTTGACGCTTTCTGCGACTGGGATCGTATCTTGGGTTTTGGTGGCTTTAACCGACATAAAAATTGCATTATCACCCGAGTAGCTAAAATAGCGCTCGCCTTCGGTGAAGCCATCTTTGATGGTGGCGACTTCTTTGAGTAGCACTCGACCCCCATTATGGCCGATCACCACTGGGATGTTGCGAAACTCTTCGCCGTTGTACATTTGTTCTTCAACTCGAACGGCGATGGTGCCGCCGTCGGTGCGAACTTGACCAGCTGAGAAGTTCGCAGAATAGCGTCGTACTGCATTTAAGACATCATTAATGGTTAGATTGTACTGACGCAAAGTATCCGGTAAAACTTCAATGGCAATTTCATCTTGCGGTGCACTGACGCTGGCAAGGGACACATTCTGCAGTTGCAGAAGTTCGTTTTCGATTTGCAAAGCAACGGGTTTGAGTTTTTCTAATGGATAATCACCCACTAAAGACATCTCAATCACGTCTTGCTGGAACTCGGCTTGGGTCACCTGAATCGGCTCCATATCTGCCGGAAAGGTACCGATACTGTCAACCCGAGTACGGATTTTGTCTAACACCACATTGATGTCTTCACCCTCGCGAATGCGTAAGCTGATGCGGCCACCGTTGCGAAACGAGCGTGAAATACTTTGTTTGACTTCGGTAATATCTTTAATCGCTTCTTCGATTTTGATTAAAATACTTTCTTCAATTTCACGAGGAGCCGCGCCTGGATAGGTGGCTTGAATGTTGATCCAGTTAATTTCGATGTTCGGAAACATCTGGCGTTGAATGGTGTTGTAACTGACTAAGCCCATAACAATGATAAACACCATCATCAAATTGGCAGCCACTGGATTGTTGGCAAAAAAGGCTATTAAACCGGTTTCTTTTTGGTATACCGGCTCTGAGGCTTGGGTGGGTGAATTAGGTAAATCGCTCATGAGAACTCCTTACTCACTTTGACTATCAGACGCGGTTGGGGTGGCCACGACTTCATTTTTGTCATTGGTGATCTTGACTTCCATCCCATCGAGTGGGTACTCAGGCAAGGTCATGACGACTTTATCATTTGGCTCTAGGCCGGAATCAATGTAAAAATACTTGCCTTCTTCACGCAACACGGTTACGTTTTTGATGCGTAATTTGTTCTCGTTATCCACCACCCAAACACGGCGATTATTGACTAACGTTTGCGGCAGTTTATACACATTTTCAATCGTAATACCCTTGAATTGCACATCGACGAAGGTACCGAATTTAAGTGGCTCAGCATCGCTTATTAGCCCGTATGGATCATTGATTTCGACCACTAACTGACTCATGCGTGTGTTGCTATCAACGATCCCCAAATCCCGGGTTATACTGCCTTTGCGAGTGGTTTTATCAATGTTTCTCGCATGCAAAGTGGCATTCGCACCAACGATATTGTCTGGTAAAAATACCGCATCAAATCCCGCTACTGGAAACACCAATTCAGCGGTTTCAATGTTATTTAAGCGCGCGACTTCAATGCCGCGATTCACAAACTGACCGACGCCAATATTGCGCATGATGATCAAGGCATCATATGGTGCTCTCACCGTGGTGTCATTGAGATCGCGTTGCGCTAACTTGAGACGAGCTTGCGCGGATTTAACCGCAGCTTGGGCACTTAATAACTGAGGTTTGCGCAAATACAAATCAGTGACGTTGACTTTGGGCAAGTTCTTCGCTTCGCGTTTGGCGACATTAGCGCGAGCCTGCTCTTCGATCAAAGCGGCTTGGGCGCGGGATAGTTCTGATTCCGCTTGCCATACAGCGGCTTCATAAGCGTCTTTTTCGATGGTAAACAATACATCACCGCGCTTAACCAATCCGCCTGCAACAAAATTAGGATGCAAGCTCTCGACTTCACCAGACACCTGCGCCGAGAGAGCGGTGGATTCTTTGGGCTTGATTTCGCCGTTGCCACTGATAATAACCGTGTGGTCGGTCGGCTGGATCGCTTGATAGCTAATGTTGGGACGTGTATCGACGGGCTTTTTTTCTTCGCTGTCTTGTGCGGTCGCTTTGATCCCTAACATACCCGCAATGCCAACCACGAGAATCGCAATGGGCATGCCGATTTTGATAAGTAAACTCTTGCGAGTGCCGTTTGCAGATGTCTGTGAAGATGCGTTCGAGATGGACATGTGTTTACCTTAAAAATTTTGACAGGATAAGCATAACTGAACTAATTGTCAGTTTGTGTCAGCAAATGTAACAATCTGTTCGATCCTCACGTCATATTTGACATAGCAAGTGCCAGATATGGCATAACTGCATGGGATGATTTTTATCATTACATTAACTTCATTTATATCAATCACTTACGGTTAACTATTTTATGGCATATAGATTGCTATTGTTATCATGTTACAAAGCAATTATGTCAAAATCGGAGAAAAAAATGAAATGTAGAATGATGTTCTTATTAGGTGCCATGACATCGCTCATCAATTGTGGTGGGAATCATAACACGGTCCCAACGCCGTTGGCTTCAACCAATCAAAATCAAAGCCAACAAACCGCCAACACGAACCCATTGTCAGCTCAACTTTCGCAACTGCCCTTAGGGACACTTTCTCCACTTGAGACAGAGGGGTTAGTGCTGATGAGAGAAGAGGAAAAACTCGCGCACGATGTATACCTGTCGTTATTCGAACTATATGGTACACCTATTTTTAAAAATATCGGTGACAGTGAACAAACGCATACCGATGCGGTGGCACAATTGCTGATTCGGTACGGCATTGACGATCCTGTACAAAACACGGCAATCGGTGCCTTTACCAATGATGAATTTACGTATTTATACAATGGATTTGTGCAATCGGGTGATGTATCCGAATTAGAGGCTTTGTATGTTGGTATAGAAATCGAAGAATTGGATATTTATGATATTGACCGGCTGAGTCAGGATGTGTATGACAATGATGATATCTTATTGGTATATAGCAATTTGATAAAAGGGTCCAGAAATCATCTGCGAGCTTTTTACAAACAAATTCAAAACAACCAAGGCAGCTACACACCGAAATACATTTCACAGTCATTATTTGATGAAATCGTTAATTCACCGGTTGAAAAAAATTAGACTTGTGTGCGTAGTCCATCCCCAGTAAACAAGGCAGCGAAGCGCTGCCTGATTACGTCGAGTAGGACTGAGTCGAATCAGTAGTTCGCATTACCCGGTGTGCGTGGGAAGGGGATCACATCACGCACATTCTGCATACCTGTGACATAGGCAACCAGTCGTTCGAAGCCCAAACCGAAACCTGCGTGAGGTACGGTACCATAGCGACGCAAGTCACGATACCAGCTGTAATCTTCTTTGCTCAGTCCCATTTCTGCTAAACGCGCATCAAAGACATCCAAACGCTCTTCCCGTTGAGAGCCACCAATGATTTCACCAATCCCTGGCGCCAAGACATCCATCGCGGCAACGGTTTTACCGTCATCGTTTAGGCGCATGTAAAATGCTTTAATGTCTTTGGGATAATTTTGCATGATGATCGGCGCACCAACGTGCTCTTCTGCCAAATAGCGCTCGTGCTCTGATGACAAATCAATGCCCCAAGAAACAGGGAATTCAAAGTCCTTGCCACAGTTTTCCAAAATCGTGATCGCATCGGTGTAATCCATGCGCACAAAATCTTGTTCGATGACTTTCTCTAAGCGGGAGATGGCGTCTTTATTGATGCGCTGAGCAAAAAACGCCATATCGTCGGCGCGTTCTTCTAATACCGCTTTGAATACATATTTCAGCATGTCTTCGGCCAGACCGGCGATGGTATTCAAATCGGCAAACGCGACTTCTGGCTCAACCATCCAAAACTCGGCCAAATGGCGCGACGTATTGGAGTTCTCGGCACGGAAAGTGGGGCCAAAGGTATATACTTTGGACATCGCTGTACAATAAGTTTCGACGTTGAGCTGACCCGATACGGTCAGGAAGGTCTCTTTGCCAAAAAAGTCTTCCGAATAGTCCACTTCGCCTTTGTCATCGCGTGGAATGTTCATCATGTCCAAGGTTGAGACGCGGAACATTTCACCGGCACCTTCAGTATCTGAAGCGGTTAGGATCGGTGTTGAGATCCACATATAGCCACGCTCATGGAAGAAACGGTGCACGGCTTGGCTCAAACAGTTGCGCACTCGTGTCACTGCGCCAATGACATTGGTACGAGGGCGAAGGTGTGCATGTTCGCGAAGGTATTCAATCGAATGGCGTTTGGCCGCCATAGGGTAGGTGTCTGGGTTTTCGACCCAACCGATCACGCGAATGTCGTTGGCCTCAAGCTCAAGCGCTTGGCCTTGCCCTTCGGAGGCTTTGACGGTGGCATCCACTTCTAATGAACAGCCCGCAGTTAATCGAGTGACTTCATCGTAATTGGCGAGGGTATTGAGGGCAATGACTTGTACGGGATCAAAACAGCTGCCATCGTGCAATGCAACGAAAGACAAACCAGCTTTAGAATCGCGTCGGGTGCGCACCCAACCTTTTACGGTGACCGTATCACCGATTGCATAAGTACCGTTTAGTACATCAGTCACTGCGGCATACGCCATAGTTAATTACTCCTAAATTTTTGCTTGCGCGGGATTATACGCATATTGAAAGCGAATGCCCAATAAAAACTAAATTTGCACCCCAGTATATATCGCATCACATAAGGCTTTAATGTGCTCTGGTTCACTGATAAACGGCGGCATGATGTACACTAATTTGCCAAAAGGGCGGATCCACACGCCTTGTTGCACAAAATGCGCTTGGATTTTGGCCACATCTACGGGGGTTTTGGTTTCTACCACACCAATTGCACCCAAAATCCGGACATCAGCGACCTGAGGTAACTCAGCGCACCGGGGTAAATAGGCCTGAAGGGCCTGTTCAATTTGCGCCACCTGTGCCTGCCATGCTCCGCTGGCGATAAGTTCTAGCGACGCCGAGGCCACAGCACAAGCCAAAGGATTGCCCATATACGTCGGGCCATGCATAAACACTCCGGGGGCGCCTTGGCACACCCCTAAGGCCACATCTTCGGTGCACAAGGTCGCAGCCATGGTCATATACCCGCCTGTCAGGGCTTTACCCAGACACAAAATATCAGGGGTAATGCCAGCGTGTTCGCAGGCAAATAACTTCCCAGTACGTCCAAAGCCCGTGGCGATTTCATCGGCGATCAACAAAATATTATACTCATCGCATAGTTGTCTTACTCGACGCACATACTCAGGGTGATACAGGCGCATCCCACCAGCACCTTGTACGACGGGCTCCAATATAATGGCGGCGATTTCGTGATGATGATCATTGAGTGTATCAACAAGAGGGGCTAGCTCATCTTCGTTCCACGTTTGGCCAAAACGGGTTTGTGGCGCGGGCACAAAAATTTGCTCAGCGAGCACATTTTTAAATAACGAGTGCATGCCATTGATGGGATCACACACCGACATGGCCGCAAACGTATCACCGTGATAGCCATTGCGCGGCGAGAGAATTTTGTGTTTGTGTGGCTGACCTTGGCAGGCAAAATATTGCAACGCCATCTTAATGGCGACTTCAACCGATACGGATCCTGAGTCGGCAAAAAATACGCGATTTAACCCCTCAGGTACCATAGCCAATAACTGTTTAGCCAGTTTAATGGCTGGCTCATGGGTCAAACCACCAAACATAATATGCGAAAACTCATCGACCTGACGCTTCACTGCGGCATTGATATGTGGGTGGTTGTAACCGTGGATCGCCGCCCACCACGATGACATCCCATCGATGAGCATCTCCCCACTGGCAAGGGTGATATGCACGCCATCGGTTTTGCTCACCTCATAGCAAGGCAATGGCTCAGTTGCCGAGGTATAGGGGTGCCAGATGTGGGCTTTGTCGTAATCGATGTTGTTCATTTGGTTGTTTTTTATACATAGGTCAACTTCGTATGTTTTATTAAGTTGACAAGTTGAAGCATGTGCATAGACTAAGCGTTAACTACGATTAAGTAAAGACTGCAAAAGTAACCAAGATGAACGCGCAAATTCCCCAGGCCCCTGATCAAATTAGACACAATTGGACGCAAAGCGAAGTAGACGCTTTGTTTGCATTGCCTTTTAACGATTTATTATTCCAAGCACAAACGGTACATCGTACGCATTTTGACCCAAATCACGTGCAAGTCAGCACCTTGTTATCGATTAAAACCGGTGCGTGCCCAGAAGACTGTAAATACTGCCCGCAAAGTGCGCGGTATGACACCGGTTTAGAAAAAGAACGTTTGTTGGAAATTGAAAAAGTCATCGAGCGCGCGAAAGAAGCAAAGGCAGCCGGCTCGACCCGTTTTTGTATGGGGGCGGCGTGGCGCAATCCCAAAGATCGCGATATGCCGTATGTTGTGGATATGGTCAAACAAGTCAAAGCGATGGGCATGGAAACCTGTATGACGTTGGGCATGCTCACGCGCGACCAAGCCTTAATGCTCAAGCAAGCGGGCCTGGATTATTACAACCATAATCTAGATACGTCTCCAGAATACTACGGCGATATCATTACCACGCGTACCTATCAAGACCGTTTAGACACACTGCAAAATGTGCGCGATGCCGGCATGAATGTGTGCAGTGGCGGGATTGTCGGCATGGGCGAGTCAGCACAAGACCGCTCGGGCTTGTTGATGGCACTGGCCAATCTTGAACGCCACCCAGAGAGTGTACCGATTAATATGCTGGTCAAAGTCAAAGGCACACCGCTTGATAAGGTGGACGACTTGGATGGCTTTGAGTTTATTCGCACCATCGCGGTGGCGCGCATCATGATGCCCAAATCCTATGTGCGGTTATCCGCAGGGCGTGAGGCGATGAACGAGCAGATGCAGGCGCTGTGTTTTATGGCGGGCGCAAATTCGATTTTTTATGGGTGCAAACTGCTCACCACATCAAACCCAGAATCTCACGCGGATGTTCAGCTATTCAAAAAGCTCGGGATTAATCGCGAAATGACCAAATCGTTTTCGGATGAAGCGTACGAAGCGGCGTTAGCCGATGAAATCTCAGCGCAAGCTCAAGCAGAGTTGTATACCGAAGTGAAATAATGGATATGTCTGATTCGTTTGCAAAGCGTTTCCGCGCAGCGCTCGCCAAAAAAGCACAAGAAGACTTACTGCGTACTCGTCGTATTGTCGAGGATGATTACGCTGGTGTGCTCAATGTCGATGGCAAGGCGTATTTGAATTTTGCCGCAAACGATTATTTGGGACTGCGTTTTGATGAGCGTGTATTGCAACCGTTTGTCGAAGGTCTGTCAAAATATGGCGCAGGCTCTGGCGCATCGCCACTGGTCACCGGTCATAGTATTGAGCATGCGCGCTTGGAAGCTTGGTTAGCTGAAAAGCTTGGCCGCGAAGCGGTGTTGTTGTTCTCTTCTGGCTTTGCAGCCAATCACGCCTTGTGCCAAGCGCTGTTACAAAAAAACGATGTGGTGGTAAGCGATAAACTGATGCATGCTTCGTTTATTGAGGGCGCCATGGTCAGTGAGGCGCACTTAAAACGCTTCGCCCACAACGATATCGCACATGCGAGGACGTTACTAGACGGGATTGATTCAAGTCATGCGGTGTTGCTTGCGTCAGAAGGCGTCTTCAGCATGGATGGTGATACTGCTCCAGTGGCTGATTTAGTTTCGCTCGCACATGAGAGTAACGCCATGTTGATGCTTGATGATGCGCATGCATTAGGAGTGTTAGGTGACAGAGGCCTTGGCAGTGTCGATGCGTTTAATTTAACACAAGACGATTGTCCGGTATTGATGGGCACCTTTGGTAAAGCGGTGGGCACATCCGGAGCGTTTATTGCCGGTTCACATGAGTTGATTGATTATCTGGTCAATCACGCCAAACACTATATTTATTCTACCGCGATGAGCGCGGCCAATGCGCGGGCGACGTTGGCCAGTCTTGAGTTGATTGTAGCCGGTGAGCAGCGGACTCGTTTATTCGCTAATATCGCCCGTTTTCGTGACGGTGTGGCGCGTCACGGGTTACCTGTTTTGGCTTCCAATACTGCTATTCAGCCGTTTATTATCGGTTCTGCCGATGGCGTGTTACAGGCATCCGACTATCTTCGTTCATTGGGGGTGTGGGTCGGCGCCATTCGCTCGCCTACCGTACCTAAAGGCTCCGACCGCTTGCGTATTACCTTATCCGCGGTGCATTGTGATAAAGACATCGATGCGCTGATTGATGCCTTGTGTTTGCTAAGAGAGCAAGAATGGGGGTAGTCAATACATCGCCCACGGTGGATAAAATGCGTGTGGCCGAACAGTTTTCACGCCATGCCTCAGAGTATGTTAAACAAGCAAAAGTTCAGCACCGCATTGCGGTTGAAGGCTTGGCTCGAGCATCAAAATGGTTTGCTGGCCGTGGTGAGTGTGTTGTCGACTTAGGGTGCGGGGTAGGGCACAACTTAGATGCGTTGAGTGAGTACGCTGAAAAAGTCATTGGGGTCGATATTGCCACTGGTATGGTGGCTAATAATGTCTCTTCGCATCTTATTGTACAAAGCGATTTTGACGAGTTGAGTTTACCAAATGCATCGGTCGATTTTGTATTTTCATCAATGGCCTTGCAATGGTCGAATTCTCCGATGCGAGTTTTGAGTCATATTCATCGCATTTTAAAGCCAGGTGGCCGAGCCATGTGTGCCATTATGGTGTCGCCAAGTTTTGTGCGGTTGCATGAGGCGTTTACCGCTGCGGGCTTACCAGGACGGATCAATGAATTTGCAGCGAGCTCAGCATGGCACAGTGAGTTATTCAGTGAGTGTCAGTTGGACGAGCAAGTGTTTGTTGATGAGTTTGACGATTTTCGTGCGATGATGGGCTCAATTAAAGAGATTGGGGCGAGTACCGTGATAAGTCAAGCCGATGTGTCTCCAATAGGTCGTGCTCAATATGAACACATTATCGATGGTTTAGAAGGTGATTACAGTCTGGATTATCGCGTGTGTTTTTTGTCTTTAGTTAAGTAGAGGGTATGAGAATTATGCAGGCGTTTTTTGTCACTGGCACGGATACGGATGTAGGCAAAACCGTCATCAGTGCGGGTCTTATGTTGGCGCTGACACAACATGGTCATTCTGTGATTGGACACAAGCCCATTTCGGCTGGGTGCGAGCTGGTTATTGAAGATGGGGAAGCCGGCTTACACAATGAAGATGCCTTGGCGTTGATGGCGCAAGCATCGGTTCAACTGCCCTATGAATGGGTCAATCCCATTGCGTTTGCACAGCCAATTGCCCCGCACATCGCAGCAGACATGGCGCATCAGGCAATCGATACAGCGGTATTGGATGAGGCGTTGGCGCGTTTACAGCAAGTCGATGCAGATGTTTTGTTGGTCGAAGGCGCGGGCGGTTGGGCGTTGCCCATTGGCAATGGCAAGCTGTTGTCTGAGTGGGTGGCCAAGCATCAATTACCCGTTGTGATCGTGGTAGCGTTGCGTCTGGGGTGTCTCAATCATGCGTTGTTAACCTATCAGGCGGTCAAAGCCAGTGGCTGTGACGTATTGGGTTGGGTGGCGAATGATTTTTGTGACCAGCCGTTTGCGCAAGAGAATATCAAAACACTCAAATCCATGTTGGATGCGCCGTGTTTGGGTGTGGTGGGTAAGGTGTCGAGAGCAGAAGAAGTCGCGGCGCAATTGGATGTGAAGGCTTTGGGTTAGAGCCAGTTACTTTTTTAAGCTTTTACAAATTCTAATTAGCTCCAATGGCTCGTATACTGGGAGCTGAATACCTTTATAGTCCTTTGGGTTTCGCGTGACAATACCATCGGCTTTGCTGCACATACCCGAATATACTTGAACTGCATCTTCGAAGTCCTTTAGTTCTGAATGTAGTGCTAAGTCTATGACTTTAGAATCAACAGATGATAGTTCGAAAATTGTAAGTAACTTTTCAATACTTGAGCGAGCGTGTTTTCGATTGTAAGTTTTTGATATTAAGTAATCTAAAGTGGTGACAGTTGTTGCACACAAGAATCCTCTTAAACGTCCTTGCTCAACAAAACTTATTAATGTCGAAGAGTTTTTTACAAATTCATCACGTTCAAGCAGGACATCGAGCACGATGTTTGTATCAAATAAGATTTTCACAAATATTTGCTTTCAAGGTGTTTTTTGTAGTCATCAACTGTCAGTTTCACTTTTTTAGAAGAACCAACAAGAGAGCGTGTAATTGGTGCGAGTTCTTGCTTTTCTTCTTCGCTTTGAATTGCTGCAAAGTAATTAGCAACCACATGCGAAAGTGAGACACCATTATGCTGAGCATACCTTTTTGCAGAATCAATAAGTCGTTCTTCTAATCTTAATGTTAGCTTGGACTGCATAACACCTCCTTAAAAAATGACGTATAAATTTATATATAATTATACGTCTAACTACGTAAAGTGCAATAATGTAAACACAAACTTTTCATTTAAGCGTCTCCGATCAGAGGAGTTTTGCAAATACCCCAAAAAAATTAAAGATAAAGATGACTCAAGTCACTTCCTTTAGACACAACCGTTTTCTCAGCGTTCAAAAACTGAATCCCATCTTCAATATCAGCCAATTCCAATGATTCTCCATGCAATATCAACGCACTGCCTTCGCGTATGCCAATGATGGGAATGTGCGGATGCAACAAACTAAACTCCATGAGCCGTTGGTCACGCGTTTCACCGTGAAAATCCTTTGGATGCTCATCGGTATAATGCGGGTTGAGTTGGAATGGGACAAAACCCAGGGCGTTGAATGAGGGTGGTTCGATGATCGGCATGTCATTGGTGGTGCGAATGGTGGCACCGCAGATATTGGAGCCTGCGCTCCAACCAATGTATGGCGTACCGGTTTTGACCGCTTCTTGAATGGGCGCTATTAAGCCTTGGGTTTGTAACTGATACAACAGATGAAACGTATTGCCGCCACCAACCAGTATGGCTTCAGCGTCTTTAACAGCTTGAATTGGGTCGCTGAAGGTATGGATCCCGACAACCTGATACTCGGGCAGTGCTTGTTGTACCATCGCCGTGTAGTCGTCATAAGAGATGCTGACCCCGGCAAAGGGAACGAATAAGAGCCGTTTGCGATCCCCAAGGTGACGGTCAATGAGATCACGATTTGGGGCTAGGTATTCTGAATTATGAGCGCGGGAGCTAGAAAGCATTAGTACGTGCATGGTGAAATATCTTCTTGTTAGCAATCATTAATGGAGTCATTCTATAACAGATTTAATCTCAAATTGAAAAACGGTTAATACTGAAGTAGTCCAAGAGGTAGAAAATTAGGCATGATAGGCTATGCTCTTGACAAACAATTTTGTTAGGAAAAACTATGTCACAATTCAATTTAAGCAACCTTAAACGCTCTCAACTCGTCATTATACCTGCCATCCTTGCCGCCTATAGCATGGGAGGTAAAGAGACATTTTTAGGTATGAAAAGTGAGCGGGTCTTTGTGATGTTACTCGCTGTCGTAGTGATTAATTTGATTCTTGAATGTCGCAAGATGGGGAAAGACGGCTAAGGAGGCATCGTTTTAAGCGAGGTTTTTGTACAGCATCAGGCCTCACATCATCAAACGTTGGTACTTTGGGTGGGGCAGCCACTCTGAAATAATGCATTTATGGCCTGCTTAGTACGTGCACGATCAATCTCAGAGAGACGGCCGGCCCTTCGTAGGATTAGCTCAGCATCTAAAGTAAATATTTTCATTCGCACGATAGAAGGATGTGCTAATCCAGTAGAGTCCAAGTCCTTGATGTGGATATCCAATGGCCAGGGAAATTGCTTTGAACTAGTGATCATTGCCAACACATATTTTCCGCTTTTAGACAATATATCATTGTTTAGAACCAAAGCAGGGCGTCTTTTAGAGGCAGATTTATCGGTAAATGGAAACGGAACCACTACGACATCAAATTGTTCATAAATCACGGTAGGCCTCTTCATCGTCTAGCGAGTTCCACTCTGTCATCGTTTCTTGCACAGCATGGGTAAATGCAAGGTCGATTGGTTGTGCCTTACGTAATGTAATGTGCCCAGATTGTTGTTCGAAAACGACTTGATCACCCGCATGTAAGCCGAGCTCCTCTCTCACGGCTTGAGGGATAGTTGCCTGATACTTTTGTGTTAACCGACTTAGACTGCTTTTCATAACTTATGCGCCTTTTGGTAATGGGTAATACAAGTATTACCCCAGTATGGGCATTTTGCAAGTCTAGTGTGGCGAGATATTATGCTGTTGCAACTTGCGGTACAAGGTGCGTCTAGATATCCCTAGTTGCTGGGCTAACTCGTCGATGTGACCCTCAAAATGTGCGATGCATTGCCGTAGATAGTCTGCTTCAGCATCAGCTAATGTTGTCAGTGCAAAGCCGTTACTGCCGGTCATTGACAGATCAACACTTTGTACGCAAGAGCTTTGCTCGTTTACGTCAGGGGAGGGCTCATACTGGCGAATGTGTTCTGGCAAATCATCTGCTGTGATCTCGTCTTCCAGTGCCAGTAAAGCGGATTGCTCAACAATGGAGCGCAGTTCGCGGATATTCCCGGGAAAAGGGTACTTCAATAATAAGGCTAAGGCATCCGGATGAAATTGTTTTGTTACCGAGTCCACAGAAAGGTTGGACGATTGTAAAAAGTGCTCAATTAACATAGCAATATCACTCTTGCGTTCGCGCAAACTGGGTAGATGGATCGGGAAGCCGGCAATACGGTAGTATAGGTCCTGTCGAAACTCCCCATCTTTGACCATCTGAGCGAGATCTTTGTGGGTCGCGCACACCAGTCTAAAATCTGCTTGTTTTTCGATTAAACCACCAACGGAACGATAGCGTTTGGTTTCAAGCAGTCGCAGTAGTTTGACTTGCATGTTTAAGGGCACATCGCCGATTTCATCAAAAAATATCGTGCCGCCTTGGGCACTCTCGACCAACCCTCGCTTTTTGAAATTGGCACCCGTAAACGCGCCTTTTTCATGGCCAAATAACTCGGACTCAAACAAATTATCATTAAGGCCTGCGCATTCAATGATCACAAATGGCGATTGACTGCGCTGGCTTGAGGTGTGCAACGCCTGTGCCACGAGCTCTTTACCCGTACCAGTTTCTCCTTGTAACAACACGGCAATGTCGGCAGTGGCTGCACGGTTAATTTTATGCAGCATGTTTTTGAATGCTGTTGATTGACCCAACAGCGTATTGGCTTTACTCGCGACAGACGCGTAGGGCACATCGGTAATGATTTCGATGTAGCCTAGTAGTTGTGCTTCGTCGTCATAAATGGGTTTCATGACGATGTCGCAGTAGCGCTTGCCATTTGGCGTTTCATGAACATGAATGACATTCGCAGGTCGCTGTGTTTCTCGACATTGTGCCAGAGGACAGGATTCACCATTTTGATCACAAGGTACATCAGAGTGATGCGATACTTTGTGGCATTTGCTCTCATCGATATCGACGAGCAAAGGCTGGCGTGCGGTATACGCATCGTTCGCCGCACGAATCGTGTATTGCTCATCGATAAACACTGCGGGTTTTTCGATCGCATTGATCATGGCTTGAATAATGTGAATGTTCATGTGTGTCAATTATGTTTTGGGTTTGTGCCAATTTTGGCACAGAAAGACCGTTTCATCTAGAAAAATGCAGGTTCAGTCGCCCGTTATGGTGACGGTTTGAATTTAGGTATTGATATTACTAGTTTTTTTATTTTTGGTATGTTTCTTGTAAGTGTAAATAACAGAGATTCAACACATGTTTTTTACGCACAGGAGACCAATATGAACGAAACGGTCATCGAGTTATCGAGATTTCAGTTTGCCTTAACGGCCATGTTCCACTTTATTTTTGTCCCGTTGACCCTTGGGTTGTCGTTTTTATTAGCGATCATGGAATCTGTTTATGTCATGACCGGCAAAGAGATCTACAAACAAATGACCAAATTCTGGGGCAAGTTGTTCGGGATTAATTTTGCCATAGGTGTGGCCACAGGTTTGACCATGGAATTTGAGTTTGGCATGAACTGGTCTTATTACTCGCATTATGTGGGAGATATCTTTGGTGCTCCTTTGGCGATTGAGGGATTGATGGCGTTTTTCCTAGAATCGACCTTCGTCGGCATGTTTTTCTTTGGTTGGGAGCGCATGTCCAAAGTCAAACACTTGATGGCAACTTGGCTGGTGGCATTGGGCTCAAATTTTTCTGCCTTGTGGATCTTAATTGCCAACGGCTGGATGCAGTATCCAGTCGGTGCTGAATTTAATATTGATACCATGCGTATGGAAATGGTGAATTTTGCTGAGGTAATATTTAATCCAGTGGCTCAAGTCAAATTTGTGCATACGGTCTCTGCAGGGTATGTTACTGGAGCCATTTTTGTTCTCGCCATCAGCTCATGGTATTTGCTCAATCATCGTGAAATCGCCTTTGCCCGTCGCTCGTTTGCGATTGCCGCCGCATTTGGTTTAGCTTCTACCTTGTCGGTCATTCTGTTAGGGGATGAATCAGGCTATGAGCTTGGCGATGTACAACAAGTCAAATTGGCCGCGATTGAAGCGGAATATACTACGCATCCGGCACCTGCGCCATTTACGGTGATTGGTGTGCCAAACGATGACACACAACATGTCGATTATGCTGTGCGAATCCCGTATGTGATGGGGATCATTGCGACCCGTTCCCTTGATGAAGAGGTTCCAGGGTTAGATCAACATCGCATCGAACATCGTGAGCGCATCATTACTGGTGGTCAGGCACTGACGATGCTGGAACGAATCAAAAACGGGACGGCGACGCAAGCCGAAACGCTCTTTTTTGATACTCATAAAGATGACATTGGGTATGGCATGTTGTTGCAGCCATTTACCAAAGATTTAGCGAACCCATCTGAGGAGGCGTTAGACAAAGCGGTGGATTACTCGATCCCGTCTGTTGCGCCATTATTTTACTCATTCCGCATTATGGTAGCTTGCGGCTTCGCGATGCTTGTTTTATTTGCTATTGCCTTTTACTACACTGCCAAAAAATCCATACCTACCCCACGGTGGGTCTATAAAGCTGCGTTTTATTCACTGCCACTGCCTTGGATTGCTTCGGAAGCGGGATGGTTTGTAGCTGAGTATGGGCGTCAACCTTGGACCATTGCCGAAGTATTACCCGTTCACGTAGCAGCCTCAAACCTGTCAGTAGGCGATGTGGTCTTTACCTTAATTGCTTTTACGTTGTTTTACACGGCGTTTTTCTTCTTGGGTTTTTATTTGATGAAAAAATACATCGTCAAAGGCCCCACTCAATATTTTGCCGAAGCCGATGCTTTGCAATCCCAAGACGCTGATTTAACTTTGTCTAAAGGAGCTCAAGCATGATTGATTATGAAACGTTAAGAGTCATTTGGTGGGCCCTGGTCGGTGTATTACTGATCGGGTTTGTGATAACCGATGGCTTTGATTTGGGTGTGGGGGCGTTGCTCACCATCATTGGCCGTACCGATCGCGAACGCCGCATCATGATCAATACTGTGGGTCCGCATTGGGATGGTAATCAAGTTTGGTTTATCACGGCTGGCGGTGCCTTATTTGCAGCGTTTCCCATGATTTACGCGACGGCGTTCTCTGGCTTCT
Source organism: Alteromonas sp. LMIT006 (assembly GCF_024300645.1). Classification (NCBI taxonomy): domain Bacteria; kingdom Pseudomonadati; phylum Pseudomonadota; class Gammaproteobacteria; order Alteromonadales; family Alteromonadaceae; genus Alteromonas; species Alteromonas sp. LMIT006. Next base: position 1,632,789 of record NZ_CP101291.1, read on the forward strand.
ATATCGCATTGTTTTTGGTGCTGGCGGCACTGTGGATGCGCCCGATAGGCTTTGATTATCGCGGTAAATTCGCTAAAGAAAGCACGCGCAATATTTTTGATTGGATGTTGTTTGCAGGAGGTTTAGTGCCTTCGTTGGTGTTTGGGGTCGCGTTTGGGAACTTGTTGTTAGGGGTTCCCTTTACCCTGGATGAGACCTTAAAAGCGACTTATACGGGGACCTTTTGGCAGTTGCTGAATCCGTTCGCTTTGTTGGTTGGGCTTATTTCATTGGGCATGTTACTGACCCATGGTGCAGCATGGTTACAGCTTAAAACCGACGGTTTTATTCGTGCCCGCGCACAAAAAACGGCTTTTTATCTCGGCATTGTCACCGTCGCGTTGTTCATCATTGCGGGTGTGTGTGTTGCCTGGTTTATTGAAGGGTATGTCGTCACCTCTGAGCTGGCAACCGATGGGCAATCTAATCCGTTACTCAAAACGGTTGGCACAGAAGTCGGCGCGTGGATGGATAATTATGGCCACTATCCGTTGTTTGCCCTGGCACCGCTTATGGCCATTGTCAGCGGATTGTCTTGTAGTCTGTTCTCTGCTTTAGGACAGGCTGGAAAAGCATTTGTGGCCAGTGCGTTGCATATGACTGGCATTATTTTGACGGCGGGCTTTTCGATGTTCCCTTTCTTGTTGCCAAGCTCAGTACAGCCTGCAGCGAGTTTGACCATGTGGGACGCCACTGCGTCAGAATTGACGCTCAAAATCATGTTTTTTGTTGCCTGTGTGTTTGTGCCTATAGTGCTAGGTTACACCGCTTATTGCTTCTACGTCATGCGCGGTCGTATTAAAGATAGCGATTTGGATAAGTCACATGCCATTTATTAGAGGAGTGTAATTATGTGGTATTTTGCTTGGATCTTGGGTGTCTTGCTGGCCTGTGCTTTTGGCATCATCAATGCGATGTGGTTAGAGGCCAACGAAGATTTGGATAAGGAATAACTTTTTTTGAAATTAGCGCGATGGTTCGCCACTTTACCCAATATTAGCCCTTGGCCTTTCTGGTTGAGTGTTGGGTGTAAAGTGGCGCTTTTTGTTTTGATGCTGGTCGCCTTTTGGTGTTTTGCACAGGTCATTGATGCCTTTTTGGTGAACTTACAACCGCCACCCAAAATGATGCTGTTAGCTCTTATGGGGGTGCTGTCCAGTGTATTTTTGGTCAAAGGCGCGTTTATTTATATCCAGCATTGCAGTAAACGAGTGCTTGAGAATACCCTGCAAAAACAGCTACTTGAGCGGTTTCAACAAGAGCAACACGCCTTGTTGCGCCGTCGTTCTAGTTTTTATTGGCAAAGCTTATGGTTGACCCATATTCCTGCTTTACGTGATTGGCGCTATGATTATCAAGTGCAGCAATGGGTGGCTGTGTTAACGCCCATCGTCATTGTTGCTGTGGTATTACCCGTGAATTATGTAGTGGGTTTGACCCTAGTGTTGGCCATGCCATTGGTACCATTTTTTATGTACTTGGTAGGGTGGGGAGCGGCCAATGCTCAGCGCAAACAGTTTGTCGCATTATCTCGACTCGGTGGTTTGTTTGTGGATCGGTTAAAAAAACTACCGATCATTGCCAGTTATAACGGTTTTACCCAACAATACTCGCTGTTGCTTCGAGCCAGTGAGCAATTTAATCGACGCACGATGAAAGTGGTGGCATTGGCATTTTTATCCAATACCGTATTAGACTTTTTCTCTACCATTGCCATGGCATTAGTGGCGGTGTTTATTGGTTTTCGTTTGCTTGGCGAAATCACACTCGGTCCTGATATCGAATTTGCTCAAGGATTATGGCTACTGCTCAGTGCCCCTTTGGTGTTTAATGAGCTCAAATTACTGGGGCAGTTTTATCATCAAAAAGCCCACGCAGAGACTGCCTATTCAGAGTTGCAAGCACTGTTGCCGATGACTTTAAAGCCATCAGATGAGGCCAAGTTTAATGGCATCAGGTGGGATGCTTTTCACATACCGGTCATTGACTTAAAGGCAAACCATTTGGCTTTGCAGGTGGGTGAATGTATTAAAGTATCTGGGCGTTCTGGGGCCGGCAAAACGATCTTTTTGGAAGCATTGTTGGGGCACCAATCGGCCTCACATCAACTAGGAACTGATTGCGTCATGCTCACGCAATCTCCTGTGATTTTACCCTCTAGTATTCGCGATAATCTGTGTTTGGGGCATGATTATGACCAAACGGCCATGCACAACGTCCTGACTCAAGTAGGGTTGATGGAGTGGGTGAACGCATTGCCTGAAGGGATTAATACGGTTATGGGGCAGTATCCTCGACTTTCTGGTGGACAAGCGCAGCGCTTAGCACTCGCTCGGCTGTTGTTGCACCCAGCAAGTGTGTGGTTGCTAGATGAGCCAACGGCGCATTTACCACAAGCACAACACGAAGCGATTTCCACTTTAATCAAACAGTTAAGCCTAGGCAAAACCGTTTTGTGGTCAAGTCATAAAGAATTGCCGGGTGAATGGTTTAATCAAACATGGCACATCGAATCTGGATCCGTCATGGTGCACACCCAGATGGAGGTCGAACATGGCTAAGTGCTCGCAAGCAACCCAGAAGTCATACTCATGGCGGGATATTCCATGGATAGCGCTACTCTTATCGGCTTTACAGGGCGCTGCTGGGTTATCACTGCTGATGATATCAAGTTGGTTTATTTGTGCCAGTGCAATAGCGGCGCCACAGTTCAATTACATGTTACCGGCCGTAGCCGTTCGAGGATTTGCGTTATTGCGTATTGCGTCAGGGTATTTTCATTTGTATTTTGCGCATTCGGATTTGCTGAACAAAACAGGGCGATATCGCGCTGAGCTATTTGCACAGTTGCATGATGCACGGATCACTGAACGGTCAGGGTTCACCGAAGCCCTGGCTCATCATACTGAAAGTGTTGCCAGCGTGTGGATGGGATGGGTTGCGCAGCAAGCCAATGCGATTGTGTCTATCACTCTTGCTCTGTTCGTTAGTTTGTTTTGGTCATTACCAGGCCCTTTATACACTCTAGTATTAGCATCTGTGTGGCTTATCTTACTTGGAGGGCTGATGTGGCTGGGGGTGCATTATGCAGTACGCCAAGTGGCTGCCGAGCACGCATTTCGCGAACGATCTGAGACGGCTTTAGATACAAGTGCCATTTGGCATATGGCGCCCAATCAAGGCGCTGATTTTATGGCGCAGATGGATGCATCTAAGATGTGGCAGAGTCAGCAAATAGTGCGTCGTTACAGCGATTATGCGGTGTGGTGTTTGCAAGGAGTCTCGTTTGGGTTAGTAAGCCTGATGCTGTGGTGGCTGCCGCAAGATGAGTATGGAAATGCGCTATTGATTGTGACCCCTATTTTGCTACTCACTGCACCGGATTGGTTGTCTCGTTCGTTGCAAGTCGCGCCAGTGTTTGGCCAATATCGACAAGCGCAAGCGTCATTATGCACAACGTCGGTGCAGTCTGTTCCAAGTTTCACCATACCAGAACCGTTGCAATATTTGCAAACCAATCAGCTGTTGGTAGAGGGGGGAAAGCCAGTGTCTTTGACCCTGGTATTGGGTGAGTTAATTGTGTTACAAGGGCCTTCTGGGGTAGGAAAATCCAGATGGATGCAAGGTCTCGTCGGGCATATACCCGCAAGCGGGCAGCGCTTTTGGAACGGTAAATGTCTCCAGCAGGGATTATGTCGGGATATGTTGTATGTGCCACAATCCCCACAAATCCTCAATACGACAGTGGCGGAGAACTTGCGTTTGGCTCAATCAGAGGCGAGTGATGACGATATACGAAAGGTTCTACAACAAATGGACTTAGCGCATCTGAATATCAATGCGTGGCTGGGCGAGCAGGGACTGGCCTTGTCTGGAGGTGAGGCAAAACGCTTGGCGCTTGCTCAAGTGTTGTTGAATCCGCCGAGTGTACTATTGGTTGATGAGCCATTTGAAGGATTGGATCATGAGCGCATACAACTTGTCACGGAACACTTAAATGAGCTCAAGCGCACTTCACTGGTTATCGTGGCCACCCATATTGTGCCAGATGCATTGATGGTCGATTGGGATTATACATTTTCTTAAAATCTTGCTACATTGCGCATCATGATTTAGCAATTAAACAAGTGATGATTTGCAATGGATAACTCGCAAGGAGCGATTTCGGTTGTCTTTATTTGTCTTGGCAACATCTGCCGTTCACCCACAGCTGAAGCGGTATTTCGCAAAATGGTCGCCGATCGTAACCTAGATGCACACTTTATCATTGATTCGGCAGGTACAGCCGGTTATCACGTCGGTGCCAAACCCGACGAACGGTCAGTCGAAGTGGCGAGTGCGATGGGATATGATTTTACCGGTATTCGTTGTCGCAAAGTCAGTGAAGAGGACTTTGTGAATGCGGATTATTTGCTCGCGATGGATGCCAGTAATGTGGAGAACTTGCGCAAAGTCTGTCCACAAGGGTACGAGCACAAAATTCGTCTTTTGGTTGAATTTGCTCCAGGCGATTATCCAGAGGTACCCGACCCGTATTACGGCGGGCGACGTGGATTTGAATTAGTTTTGGATTTGATTGAGCAAGGATGTGCTGGATTTATTGAGCATGTCAAACAGAATCACTAACACACTCATAGCGCTATCTATCAGCCTGCTGCTGGCGCATCTAGTTTTGACCGGCAATATCTTCAGCAATGAAATCATTCGTCATGTGTATCTGCAACTCGCTTTGCCGGAGTTACTGACGGCTTTGGTTGTCGGTATGGGTTTATGTATGGCCAGTGCATCGTTGCAAGTGTTATTACGCAACCCATTGGCCGACCCGAGTATCTTGGGGTTATCCAGTGGGGCGAGTGTCGTGGCTGGTCTATTACTCACTACCCCTTTGATGGTGGTGTTAGATTCCCCTATTGTTTTGGTTTTGGGCTGTTTTGTCGGCGCGTTGTTCAGTAGTCTGTTGTTATTGAGCTTGAGTCGGCGCCTGTCGCGAGAGCATGGACAGATTTTATTGGCCGGTATTGCTATTACAACCTTAGCCAGTGCGGTGTTGGCGTGGATCTATGTGTTGGCGCCTCCGCAACAAAGCAAAACCTTAACATTTTGGCTGTTAGGCAGCTTTGCGCAAAGTGATTGGTTGCAGTTATTTTGGGTTGGGGGGGTGGTCAGTGTGTGCAGTGTTCGATTATTGCGCCACGCACACGCCCTCAATCAACTTATGGTCGGCGAAGCGATAGCCATTACTCATGGCGTGGATGTGCCAAAACTGCGTCGTGAATGTGTGGTGCTGTGTGCGCTGATTGTCGGGGCGTGTGTGGCGATAGCCGGCTCGATTGCGTTTGTGGGCTTATTGGTACCGCATTTTGTTAGACGAATTTGGGGCGCGGATAATCGCCTTGTGATGCCGTTGAGTATGGCAATAGGGGCGCTGTTTATGGGCATGGTGGTTTTACTTAATCAAGCCACGTCGATTATTGCATTGCCTGTGTCATTGGTGACGGCCAGTATCGGTGCGCCGGTTTTTGTGTACGTATTATTAAAACATCGGGTGGCTGGATGATTCGTATTGCTCATTTGGCCATTAAAGATCGCATCGCCGTCGATCAAGCACAGTTTCATTCAGGGCAATTAAACGTGCTACTTGGGCCCAATGGCGTCGGCAAAAGCAGTCTCTTGTTGGCGATGGCAGGATTACTGGAAAAAGGTAATGCCCACAAGGCTATCCAATACGACGGTCATTCTCTTTATAAAATTTTGGATTGGCCTCATAAGCGCGGTCTCTATCAACAGACACAAGAACCTGAATTTGCGATCACGGTTGCACAAATGCTCGAGTTTTATCACTGTCCAGCTCGGACGTGTCATATGCCGGATGAGTTAGTTAATGCGCTAGGCATCGGCGAATTGCTCGATAAAGACTTACGTCAATGTTCTCAAGGACAGGCGGTAAGGGCGCATTTGGCGCGTGTGATGTTGTCTATCTGGCCGGCGCTGCGATCAGGCCAAGGTGTGCTGTTGCTGGATGAGCCATTAAATGGCTTAGATGTGCAGTATCAAATGAAATTACTGGATTGGTTGCATCAGATTGCCCACAACAACCTGGTGATCATGGCGTTACACGATATTGCGCTGGTATTGGCACAACCGAACACTTGCGTTACTTTATTAAAAGAAGGACAGCGTCATGGTCACTGTGAAGGTCAATACGCTGTCGCCGAGTTGGCGTCAGATCCTTCTACGATATGCCGTTGTTTTTCTATCAATTCTTTGCCCATTTGGGTAAGATAACGTTATTCAAGAAACATACAAAATTTGAGAATATTATGAGCAACTGGCGCATCGATTCCTGGCGTGACAAGCCAATCAAACAACAACCTACGTATCCGGACCAAGCGGCATTAGAACAAGTTGAAAGCCAACTTGCCTCGTATCCGCCCTTAGTATTTGCCGCGGAAGCCAGGCAGCTTTTGTCTGAGTTGGGCGATGTGGCTCAGGGCAATGGCTTTTTGTTACAAGGCGGTGATTGCGCAGAGTCCTTTACTGAGTTTAATGCTCCTAAGATCCGTGATACCTTCAAAGTCATGTTACAGATGGCCATTGTGCTGACCTTTGCCGGTCGCTGTCCGGTGACCAAAGTCGCGCGTATGGCGGGGCAATATGCCAAGCCGCGCTCAGCGGATATGGAGACCAAAGATGGCGTATCCTTACCGAGTTATCGCGGGGACATCATTAACTCGTTTGAGTTTACCGAAAGTGCGCGTGTGCCTGATCCCAATCGCATGCTCGAAGCCTATCGCAACTCGGCTGCGACCTTGAACTTACTCAGAGCGTTTGCGCAAGGTGGCTTGGCCGACCTCAATCAAGTGCATCGCTGGAATTTGGCATTTGTTGATAACAACCCCCTCAAAGAGCGTTATCAAGACATGGCGGATCGCATTGCCGATACGCTTGCGTTCATGGATGTGATTGGCATCAATTCAGAGAGTCACCCGGCATTACATGAAACGGCTTTGTATACCTCGCATGAAGCCTTGTTACTGAACTACGAGCAAGCGCTGACCCGCGTGGATACGTTGACAGGACTGCCGTATAACTGTTCTGCACACATGTTGTGGATCGGTGAACGCACGCGTCAGCTTGACCATGCCCATGTTGAGTTCTTCAGTGGCATCAATAACCCGATTGGCGTAAAGATTGGTCCGACAATGACACCGGATGAGTTGATTCAACTGATTGATGCATTAAACCCGAACAATGTGCCTGGACGTTTGACCCTGATCACTCGAATGGGCGCAGATAAGTTAGCAGATAACTTGCCTGTTTTATTGCGTCGTGTCAAAGCGGAAGGTCGTCACGTGGTGTGGTCATCTGACCCGATGCACGGTAATACCTTTTCAGCCTCTAGCGGCTACAAAACCCGTAATTTTGATGCGATTTTGCGTGAAATTCAGCAGTTCTTTACGGCACACAAGCAAGAAGGCACCCACGCGGGAGGCATCCACTTAGAGATGACCGGTCAGCATGTCACCGAGTGTACCGGTGGCGCGTATCAGATCAGTGATGATGATCTGGCACAAGCCTATCAAACCCAGTGCGACCCGCGCTTAAATGCCGATCAAGTGTTGGAGATGGCATTTTTGGTCTCTGATTACATCAAAGCACGTTAAGCCCCAACGGCTGAAAACACTCATCAAATACAGCCCGTTCACAGAGGATCGAGTAAACGGGCTGTCTTCTTATCCATCCTCGTGTTGCTGGGCTTGCCACAGTTGGTAATAGACGCCTTGAGCACTTAGCAGTTCTGAATGAGCGCCCTGTTCGGCAATCTGCCCATGTTTTAAAACGATGATCTGATCCGCATCCTTAATCGTGGATAACCGATGCGCAATGACAACGCTGGTATGCGCTTTTGCCAGCGCGTTCATCGCCGTTAAGATCCCTTGCTCAGATTGACTGTCCAATGATGAGGTCGCTTCATCAAAGATCACAATCGGGGGATTTTTGAGTAGCGTGCGGGCAATGGCCACGCGTTGTTTTTCCCCACCAGAGAGCTTCAAGCCACGCTCGCCCACTTGGGTGTCTAAGCCATCGGGCAGTTGCGCGACAAAATCAGACAATTGAGCCATGTTGATGGCGTTTGATACTTCATCATCACGGGCTTCCACGCGGCCGTAGCGAATATTATTGCCCAATGTATCGTTAAACAGCACGGTGTCTTGAGGCACCATGCCAAGCTGCTTGCGCAAGGAATCTTGGGTGACTTGGTCAAGCGCTTGTCCATCAATGCTAATGCTGCCTTGAGTGGGTTCATAAAAGCGCATGAGCAGTTTGGCCAGTGTGGATTTGCCGCTGCCACTGGGGCCGACGATGGCGACTTTGGCACCGGCGGGAATGGTAAAGCTGACGTCTTTAATGATGGGGCGATCACAGTGATAGGCAAATGAGACGTGGCTAAAGTCAATCTGTCCTTTCGGGCATTCGAGAGGCTTGGCATCGGGCGCGTCTTGTACGCTCGATGGGGTATTGAGCAAGCTAAATAAGTTTTCAATATTGGCGAGCGCGCCACGGATCTCACGGTACACAAACCCCAAGAAGTTCAGCGGCATAAAGATCTGCATGGTAAACGCATTGATCAACACAAAATCACCAATGGTCATGGTGCCGGCTTTGACTTCCAGCGCCGCCAAAATCATCATACTGGTCATGGCCCCGGCAATAATAAACGCCTGCCCGCCGTTTAACGCGAAGAGTGACAGGCGGTTTTTGCGTCGGGCGTGCTCCCAGGTGGCGAGATTGGAATCATATAGCTCAGATTCGTACTGTTCATTGTTGAAGTATTTGACGGTTTCATAATTGAGTAAGCTATCGATGGCGCGCGTGTTGGTGGTGTTATCCGCTTGATTGACTTCGCGCACGTATTTGGTGCGCCAATCGGTCGCTTTCATGGAGAAAAACACATAGAGCACCACAGACACGGCGATGATCCCGGCAAAGGTCGCGCCGTATTGAGTGAATAAAATAATGATGACAAAGCCAATCTCCAACAATGTCGGCCCGATATTAAACACCATAAAGCGCATCAAGAAGCTAATGCCGTTGGTGCCGCGGTCAATGTCACGCGATAGGCCACCGGTTTGGCGATTGAGGTGAAACGCGAGATCCAAGGCGTGTAAGTGTTTGAATACTTGTAGCCCAAGCCGGCGCATGGCGCGCTCCGTCACTCGACCAAACAAGGTGTCGCGCACCTCGCCTAAGATGACATTGAGAAAACGAAACCCACCATAAGCGATGACTAAAGCGATGGGGCCCAATAGCAGCGGGGTGATGGTGTTTTCATTGTTTAGGCTATCGACACTGTATTTAAGGACAAAGGGCAGGGCGACGCTGGCCAATTTGGCCGCCACAAGGCACAACAAGGCCAGTGCGACGCGCTGTTTGAACTCACCTAAATACGGTAAGAGCTTGAATAAGACTCGCCAGGTCACGGGTTGATTGTTGGGTGTGTCAAATCGCATGGAGCGCATGAGGGATTAATCTATTTGTTTCTAGTTTCAATAGGATTATAAACACTTTTACGCTGAATATGAGTCCTGTTGCAATAAAATTGCTCTTTTGTTTTTCATCATCTATATTGACTATATAAGTAATTTCTAATATATTTAATCCATCAACACAACGAGGTGCTTATGGATCTTCAACAGCTACAGAGCAACGCAACCAACGCAGAAACCTTACTCAAAGCCATGGCTAATCGCCACAGGTTGATGATTTTATGCACTTTGCTGCGTCAGGAACGCGATGTAAATAGCTTAGCGAATGAAGTGTGCTTGTCCCAGTCTGCGGTGTCTCAGCATTTGAAAGTATTAAAAGATGCTAATGTGTTGGGCGCGCGAAAAGACGGTGTCAAAGTGATTTATTCGATTGTCGATCCGCTCGTTGGTGCCATCTTGAGTAACTTATATCTGGCCTATTGCGGGCCACAATCTGATTGTTAATTATTTTTTTGAGAGAGTATTATTATGACCATTCAACAAATCACCCCAGAACAGGCCAAAACGTGGTTAGACAGCGATGAAGCGCTGCTGATTGATGTCAGAGAGCCGGCAGAACATCGTCATACTGCTATAAACAATGCGCATTTGGTGCCGTTAAGTAACTTGGAACTCGATCCCTCGATTGCAAAGGGCAAAAAAGTCATCGTGCATTGCCAAAAAGGCGTGCGCGGCAATAAAGCCTGTGAACAGTTTGTCAAACGCCACCCGGAATTGGAGTTTGTTAATATGGCAGGTGGCATTGAAGCATGGCAAGCCGATGGTTTTGCTGTTATCAAAGGACAGAGCAACGTGTTGCCTTTAGATAGACAGGTGCAAATCATTGTCGGTGGCAGTGTGCTGGCAGGTGTCGTATTATCGCAAACCGTGGCGATGCCATGGGTGTGGTTATCGGGCTTTTTTGGAGCGGGTTTACTATTTGCTGGGTTAAGTGGCTTTTGCGGGTTAGCTCGGGTGTTGGCGCTTATGCCCTGGAATCGTTAGTGGATCCGTTGAGAATATAATATGAGGTAACAATATGGATTGGATGGTGTGGGTTGAGCAATATCAGTTGCCCTTACAAGGACTGGGTATTGCGCTAGGTGCGGCGTTTTTAACATGGCTTATCATGCGTGCAAAACAGCATAAGCAGCAACACATCATCCAACACCAAGCGCAGCAAATTGTAGACATTCAGCAAGCACAGACAAAATTAAGTGAGGAGTTAGAAACAGCCCACACGACTTTATCAGAGCACAAGGCTGAGCTTGCGAGTGTCATTAGCGACAATGGGCATTTGCTCGATCGCAATGAAGAGCTCAAGGACACGCTCAAGGCCACCCAAGAACAACTGCTCAACAGCCAACAACAACTGCATCATGCCAATACACAACTGGCGAGCATGCAAGCCACTCAAGCTGAGCGCGAAGCCAATGTCAAAGAGCAGATTCAAATGCTCAATGATAATAAAGAGGCGTTACTCAAAGAATTTGAGCTGTTGTCGAAGCGGGTACTGGACGAACGCGCGCGTACTTTTAAACAAGCCAATCAAGAATCCATTCAAAGTCTATTGTTTCCGGTACAAAAAGAGCTCGGCGAATTTAAACAGCGCGTGGATACCGTTCACAGTGAGGAGACCAAACAACGCGCGGAGCTCAAAGCGGAGCTTAAACAGTTACAGTCATTGAATGTGGCTATTACCGAGCAAGCTGACCGCTTATCCACTGCGCTCTCGGGCAATAAAAAGATGCAGGGCGGTTGGGGCGAGATGATTTTGGAATCCGTGCTAGATAAAGCCGGATTGCGCCTAGGACATGACTATCAACGCGAAGTGGCGTTAAATGGCGAAGACGGTAAATATCGCCCGGATGTGGTGGTGTATTTACCGCATAAAAAGCACTTGGTGATTGATGCGAAAACCTCGTTTAATGCCTATCAAACCTATGTGAATAGTGAAGATGAGATTGAGCGCCAGCAGGCACTCAATGCACACGTAGCGGCAGTCAAAGCACGACTCAATGAGCTGGCTGATAAGTCTTATTATCGCTTGGAGGGGCTGAATTCGCCGGAAGTAGTGATCATGTTTATTCCCATTGAGTCGGCCTACGTTGAAGCGCTCCAAGCCGATGAGCAGCTGTTTGCAGGGGCATTGGAGCGCAATATTTTGATTGCGACCCCCACAACATTGCTCACATCATTGAACATTGTGCGCCAGCTGTGGCGTTTTGAAGATCAGAATAAACACGCACTGGAGCTCGCTGGTCGGGCTGAAAAGCTCTATGCCAAGTTAGCGAGCTTTGTGGATTCGATGCAAAAAGTCGGCCGGCAAATTGACACCGCCAAAGATACCTATGATAAAGCCTTCAATCAACTCTGTGCGGGTAAGGGCAATCTCATCAAACAGGCGTCTGAATTTAAAGAATTGGGTGTTGCGGTCCAGCGCGAGTTACCAGAGGACTTGGTGGATCAAGCGAGGTTAGAGTTGCCTAATGTCAAAGGGAGTGCAGCCGATTTGCTCGATACATCAGACTAGACGCCACTCGCGTAAGTCTCGCTGAACTACGATGTTCGTCGTAAGATGCCTCATTCACAAAACTTTCATTTGAGTCGTGTTAATAATACTGTTAGTTTTCATTCATTGAACATACATGGAGTGTACTGGGGATGGCATTCGCCATCAACGGATCAAATTGTGCGGTCAATTTGAGCAAGGATGCGTATCGATTACGACTCGTCCTTGCGGTAGCCTGCATAATTCTCAATAAAATTTTCAATAGTTTCAATACGTTATAATCTTCTTTTTGTGTGACTAAGAAAATTTCTTATATACACAACACACTGCGTTTGAAACACTAACCCCAGATATAATTTTATTACCTAGTACGGGTCGTTTATGAGTCAAAATAAAGCGGAATATCAAACGGCACAGCGCATCAAATTTGCCATCGTGTCAGTAGTATTTGGTATGTTTGGATTGCATCGTTTCATGCGTCATCAATACCTCAGCGGTTTCGGTTTTTTGATTGTGTTTGGTGCGATGGTGTTTATGATTGGCAACCCTACCAAACTGAGTATTGTGGTGGTAGGCTTAGTTATATTACTCATCTTGGCGGTGATTGATGCCATCACTATGCTCAGTCAGGGGCGTTTTTACTTGGATGAGCAACATGTTAAAATCAGCAGTAAAAGTTGGTAAATCATGGATTTAGTATTTTATTCTCCAACCTAGTTCTGGTAGAATTCTATAGTATTTTGTAAACGGACGACGTATGAAACCAATTTCGACTGCACTGTGCGCCAGCCTAATGGCGACATTGGTTATGGGGTGTACACTGACCCCAGGTAGCCACTTGGAGGTGGCAGAGGCTCGCACTCATTTTGAACAAAACGGTGTGAGAGTAACGTTACAACCCATCACACCAAGTGTCATTGCCGAACTCGAGCAAATGAACACCTCGGCATTTGACCCAGCTTCTTTAACCGACCTTACTGACGTGAGCGAAAGCCCTTATACCATCGGTATTGGCGATGTAATTACGGTCGTGGTGTGGGAACATCCTGAATTGACCAGTCCATTAGGTCAATTTCGTGCCTCAGACGAACAAGGCAACGTGGTGTACGAAGACGGGACCATCTTCTATCCTTATGCGGGCAACGTACCGGTATTAGGTAAAACGGTCACCGAAGTCCGCCGCATGATCACCGAGCGCTTGCAAACCTATATTGAAAACCCTCAAGTGGATGTGCGTGTCGCGGCGTACAAAAGCCAAAAATATCTGGTATCAGGTGATGTGACTCAACCAGGCGTGTTTCCGATTAATAACGTACCGCAACGCGTCTTGGACGCATTATACACTGCGGGTGGGATCAGCTCAGAAGGTAATTTGCACGCAGTGACCTTGACACGTGACAATCAACAATACCACATTCCAGTCTACGACATCTTGTATGATGGCCAACAGCAGTTCAACGTTTTGTTGCAAGACGACGATGTTTTGCATGTACAAGACAGTGCGCCGCGTCAAATTTTTGTGATGGGCGAAGTCGTGCGTCCTCAATCGGTGGCTTTGTCTAGCCAACCCATGTCGTTGACCGAAGTGTTATCGCAAGCCGGTGGCTTGAACGAGCTGCGTGCGGATGCGCGAGGGGTGTTTGTGATCCGCGATGGTCAATCGCCCAGCGATATTCTGGTGTATCAAGTAGACGTGCATCAAGCTTACAACTTTGCGTTGGCGGATGAGTTTGTGTTGAAACCACGCGATATTGTGTACGTGAGCGCCGCGCCGATTACGCGCTGGAACCGCTTTATTTCGAATATTTTGCCATCCATCACGTCGATTCGAACGCTGGATGACATCAACCAGAATTAATCTTGGGTATGTTTAGTCGAATCCTTGTTTTGTGTACGGGCAACATTTGTCGCTCTCCCGCGGCTGAACATTTGTTGCGCGCCCAATTACCTGACCATATTCACGTCGACTCCGCAGGGGTTGGGGCGATGGTAGGGCATGGTGCGGATGCCACCGTGCAAGAAATTACTCAAAAACGGGGATTGGATCTTACCACCCATGAAGCCAAACAAGTGACACGGACCATGCTGGGGCAATTTGATTTGGTGCTGGTGATGGAACAAGAACACATTGAAGCGGTGACCCGTATTGCCCCCGAAGCGCGCGGCAAAACCAAATTACTTGGATGCTGGATAGGCAATAAAGCCATTCCAGATCCGTATAAAAAATCTTATGAAATCTACACCTTAGCCGATGATATGATTGCGCAAGCCGTCGAGTCATGGATGAAATATTTACGTTAGTCGGCATTCAACAAGAAAGATGGAATCTACACCTATGCAGCAAACCAGCACACCCAACACACCTTCACAACACGATGATGAAATTGATTTGATGGAATTGTTCGCCAAACTGATGGCGCGCAAATACGTGATCATCTTTGTGGTATTGGGCTTTGCGATATTGGGTATTTTGTATGCCAAACTGCAGCCTTCCATTTACCGCGCTGAGGCGATGCTGCAAGTGGAATCCAAGCAAGGTGGGTTGCCAGGGCTAAGTGAACTCGATAATTTGTTCGTGACCGAAAGCGAGGCCAGTACAGAGGTAGAGATCATCAAATCGAAAATGGTCATCGGTGAAGTGGTTGACCGATTGCAATTGGATATTGTGGTCACGCCAAAGATTGTCCCGTTTTTCTCTGATCAATACTACAACTCCATGCGTGGAGAGGGGAATCTAGCCCCGGTCATCCTCGAAGGTTATGTGGCTGGGGGAGAGTCTGTTAAGGTGACTCAGTTCGACGTGCCCCGTGGATACTTGGATGTGGACTTTACGTTAAAACGCCTGGGGGAGGAGCGTTATCAATTGATATTGGGCGACCAGGTCGTTTTAACCGGTACCATTGGTCAATTAGCGCAGCAAAATGGCATCACAGTATTTGTGCAGCAGTTTGAAGCCCATCCTAATACGGAATTTGGTTTGACACGTGTCACGCGTCTCAAAATGATTAACGCCATCACGCAAAACTTGCAAGTCTCTGAAAAAGGCAAACAATCGGGTATTTTGACTTTGGCTTATGAAAGCAAAGACGCTGGGTTCGCTGAAACTGTCCTACAAGCGATTGCTGAAACTTATGTCCGCAAAAACGTCAACAGGAACGCAGCGGAAGCCAGTAAAAGCTTGGAGTTCTTAGAATATCGTCTGCCTGAAATTGAAGCGGAATTGACAGCCGCCGAAACGCGTTTGAACGATTATCAGGTCAGTGCCGAGTCGGTCAATATTCTGTCTGAGACCGAAGCGTTGTTGACGCAAATGGTCGCCATAGAAGAGAAAATCTCAGAGCTGCAATTACAAGAGATTGAAATTCAGCGTCGCTTTACGCCCACTCATCCAAATTATATTGCCTACGTTTCCCAGATGGCCGAGTTGCAAGCTCGCAAAGCCAGCTTCAACCAACAAATCCGAAAGTTGCCCAAAACCCAACAAGAGTTGTTGCGGTTACGTCGTGATGTAGAAGTCAACACGCAGATTTACACACAGTTGCTTAACTCCATCCAAGAGCTCAATATTTTAAAAGCCGGTACCATCGGTAATGTACGCATCATTGACGAGGCTATGGCGAATTTTTATCAGCCAGTCAAGCCCAAGCGTGCTCTGATTGTGGTCTTAGCGGCCATGTTGGGCGGCATGTTGGCCGTGGTATACGTGTTGGTCCGTGCGTTCATCAAGCGCGGGGTTGAAAACCCGCAAGACATTGAGAATTTGGGCTTGCCAGTGCTCGCAGCAGTACCATACTCGCCATTTCAAGACGAGTTGATGACCAAAAAACTGTTTTTGAAAAACAAAGCCAAAGACGATTCGCGGGCCAATTTGTTGGCCATTGAAAAACCCACAGATATTGCGGTTGAGTCGATTCGTTCGGTGCGCACCGCGTTGCATTTTGCCATGGTAGAGGCGGCCAACAACCGCATCATGGTGACGGGCCCTAGCCCGGGTATTGGTAAATCGTTTATCTCAGTGAACTTAGCGGTGACCTTAGCGGAAGCAGGCAAGCGCGTGGTGGTGATTGATGCCGATATGCGTAAAGGGACCATTTATCGTTACTTTAACCTTGAAAAGACCAACGGGTTGTCCGATTACCTGGTAGGGGATGTGGACTACGATACCATTCAGAGCCCATCAGGGGTTGAGAATTTGACGGTGATTGGGTCAGGGACCTTCCCACCGAACCCTTCCGAGTTATTGATGTCGCAACGTTTCCAGGCTTTCTTAGATAAGGTGTCTGAAGATTATGACTTGGTACTGATTGATTCACCACCCATCATGGCGGTGACCGACGCCACCATCATTGGTCAATTGACCGGCACCAATTTGGTTGTGTGTCGTTATGGGGTGAACCCCATTAAAGAGATCGAAGTGACCGCCACGCGCTTAGACCGCGCAGGCATTCCCATTAATGGGGTGGTCTTTAACGCCATGCAACAAGCCAAAGGCAAGTATGGTTATGGTTATGGTTATGGTTATGGTTATGGTTATGGTTATTATACGTACGATTATGATAATGACCAAGCGTCTGGGCGCAAGAAACGTTCACGCAAAGACAAGAAAGCCTAATATTCATTGCCTATTCAAGGCAAAAAATTAAGAAATCTAAGAAAATTTCTTATTGTGTTCATGTAATGAACTTGCTAATGTTCGCAGTATGAACATATAAATTATTTTGATAAGGGATCTCAAAATATCGTCATAGCAGTATTGTGACATAGTTGCTTGGATGCACTCGCCTTCCACAAGTTCTATCGCTTCAATAATATTGCTTGATTCCCTTATCTACTCAAGGTATATGGCAACATATTCCTTGCGGTAGCCTGCCTGGCACAAAATTTTTAACTTATTTGACCCAATACTGACTATGTCCTCAAACCAACGCGAAACGGTACGCTTACGTGTGTTACAAGCTATTGAAGCGCATCCAACGGCGTCTCAACGTGAATTAGCGAGCCTACTGGGTGTGAGTTTGGGCAGCGTGAACTTCTGTGTCAAAGCTTTGGTGGATAAAGGGTTAGTTAAAGTCGATAATTTTGTCCGCTCGGACAATAAGCGTGGTTACACATATTTTTTGACCCCAAAAGGCGTGGCTGAGAAGGGTGAAATCACAGCACAATTTTTAAAGCAAAAGATGCAAGAATATGAGCTACTGAAAGCAGAGATAAAGGCGCTAAAGCAGACATTGCACGTGGATTAAACGTCAAATATCCACCCACGCTCTTAAATACAATATGACTGTGGACGTAGCTTTCCAGCCGCCTTTGAGCATGATCTTTTCGATGGGTGTGCCTGATTCCAGTAAATCTAATGCGCCACCCACACGAAACGAATGACTACTAAAGGACTTACCTTTAATACGAGCTTGATACTGGATGTCACGTAATATTGGATTGATGCTAGGACTGTGTAAGGGTTTATCCGGTATCGTGTTCCCTCGAGTTACCGGTCTCAAGATTGGGCCACTGCATAGCTTGTATTTATCTTGCCAGCGTTGGATATATGGGCAGATGCTACCTGGAAGACCAATCCAGTGTCCGACGCCAGCTTGGTCGGTTTTGGAACGACGCAGTAAAATCGCCAGTTTACCATTTGAATGATAACGTATGTCTTCAAACTGCAAGCTGCACAATTCTGAACCGCGGCGCATTGAGTGATACCCAAGCAAGAGTAATAGGGCATTACGCAACCCCAAAGCGGTTCTGGTATTGCAGGCCTTTAACATTTTGTCTAAGTCTGCTTTTTGTAATGGGCGAGCTTGCGCCTGCAGCGAACCAAATTGACGAGTGCGTTTGCGCAAAAATAATCGAACATCTGGATCCTGTGTGACGTTTGGTTGACCAATGTATTGAAGATACATTTGGTAGCAGCTGATGCGAGAACGAATGGTGGATGTCTTGACTTCGGTACAACTATTGTTTAGATAGTCAATGAGCTGCTCTGCGCTCAATTGATTGATGTGGTAATCATTGCTGAGGCAATAGGCATTGAGATGCAGCAAATCGCGTTCGTAGGCGCGTATGGTATGTGGACTGTAAGCGCCATCCATGCGCTGGATAAATTGGTCAATGCAGTTCATGTGGTTTCGGTCGGGCTGGTGTCTAAGATAGCCTAGATGCTAGAGAATTTGGCGTCTTTTGGATACTGAACGAATGATAGGTTTTTAATTCCAAAAGACTTTTGCTCAAGTTAAGTAATTACATTATAATTACTCATAAGTTTGTACAATACAAGGGACAACCTTATGACACATCTAGTTCGAATTGGAAACTCTCACGGAATTAGAATTCCTAAACCGTTTATAGAGCAAGCTCAGCTTGATGGAAAAGAGTTAACCTTACAAATTGTAAGTGGCGGTTTATTGATAGCGCCTAAATCAACACCTAGAAATGGTTGGAAAGAACAGATAGAACAATCCCTAAGTTCTAACGAGCCAGAATCATCAGATAACGACTGGCTAGATTTACCTTTAGATTCGGATAGTGAATTAGAATGGTAAATGTTAAAAGGTTTGATGTTTGGCTTGTTGATCTCAATCCTACTAAAGGTCGTGAACTAAACAAAACCCGCCCATGTGTTGTTGTTTCGCCTGATGAAATGTCTGGATTATCCACCGTGTTAATGGCTCCTATGACAACCAAAGGATTTGAGTTCCCATGTCGTGTAGCATGTAATTTCAAGAGTAAGGATGGATTAATTCTTCTTGATCAATTAAGGGCTGTTGATAAATCTAGACTTGTAAAAAAACTCGGTTCAGTGAGTTCTAAAACTCAAAAAGAACTCTGCTCATGTCTTCAAGAAATGTTTGAGCTGTAGACGAAGAGTTTTAAAGGGTTGTTGATGGGAGTCACGAATAAATGACTGTGGCGCACATACAACACAGTAAAAATATGCAATTAAGTAAAATGATCAGGATGCCATTTTTTTCGCATCTCCGTAGTCAATTATCGCACCATCGACGATAAGGACGCGATACTGTTCATTATCGTCTTTTAAAAAATCAAGTTTATCCACAAATTTTACTTTTAAGTGGACAAAATTTTTTAATATATTAAAAATTTATGATTTATGATTTATGATTTATGATTTATGATTTATGATTTATGATTTATGATTTATGATTTATGATTTATGATTTATGATTTATGATTTATGATTTATGATTTATGATTTATGTTGATATTTTTATTTAATGATCAAGAAATATATACTTCATGCCGAAAGAATAACATTGTTTTTGTTATGTAAAATAATAATTCCGTCTCAGTTAACTAGAATAATTGAGTATGTCTTAACATTAAAACCTAAATGGAAATCCCAATGCTTAATAATAAAACAGTTTTGATCACTGGTGGAACAGGCTCATTTGGTAAGCAATTTATAAAAACAATCTTAGCAAATTACCCAGATGTAAAAGTGATTCGTATTTATTCCCGTGATGAATTAAAACAGTTTGAGTTAAAACAGCAATATATAGGCAACTCAAAACTTCGTTTTTTCATTGGTGACGTACGAGATCAAAACCGTATGATTCAAGCATGTGAAGGTGTTGATGTTATTATTCATGCTGCGGCAATTAAACAAGTAGATACTGCTGAATATAATCCTACGGAGTGTATACGGACCAATATCGATGGAGCTGAAAACGTAATTCAAGCAGCATTACAATGCAATGTTCAAGATGTGGTAGCATTATCAACTGACAAAGCATGTGCACCAATTAACTTATATGGCGCAACTAAATTAGTTTCAGATAAGCTATTTACAGCTGCAAACAACATTAAAGGCTCAAAAGATATCCGCTTCAGTGTAGTACGATATGGTAATGTTATGGGCTCACGAGGCTCTGTCATTCCTTTTTTCATGAAAAAGAAAGAAGAAGACTTACTGCCTATTACACATGAAGAAATGACTCGCTTTAATATTTCATTGCAGGATGGTGTAAACATGGTGATGTATGCACTTGAAAATCACTTAGGTGGTGAGATTTTCGTTCCTAAAATTCCTTCATACAAAATCCTAGATATCGCTGAAGCAATTGCACCAGGCGTTGAAACCAAAGTGGTTGGGATTAGACCGGGTGAAAAGCTACATGAAGAAATGATCACAGATACGGACTCACTAAATACTATTGACCTTGGTAAATACTACGCGATTTTACCTTCAGTCTCGTTTACTTACCAAGAAGCTGAATATATTGCACACCATAAAGCAGAAAAAGTACCATTTGGTTTTAAATACAATTCAGGTACCAATACTGAATGGGAAACCGTTGAGGGCTTACGAGAACTCATTAAAGAGCATGTAGACCCTAATTTTTTTGAGAGCTAAAAATGAAAGTTCTCTTTATCATTCCTGCTAGAGGTGGCAGTAAAAGAATTCCTAAAAAAAATATCAAATCTTTTTTAGGGAAGGAAATAATTAGTTACCCTATTAATGCAGCATTATCTTCGAGGTATTGCAGCAAATTAGTCGTATCAACTGATTCAGAAGAGATTATGCAAGTTGCTAATAAATATGGTGCTGAAACTCCATTTTTAAGAAGCGATAAAAACTCTGATGATTTTGCAACAACATACGATGTGATCGATGAGGTCTGTAATCGGACGACTAATATCGCAGAATTTGATTATATTTGTTGTATATATCCTACTGCTGTTTTTGTAACAGATGTGGTTTTGGATGGTGCGTTTGATTTAGTTATAAAAAATAACAGCGATGGTGCTGTATCAATTTTAGAATATAGTCATCCGATTCAGCGAGCTCTTTGCGTGGATCAATCGGGGAATCTAAGGTCTATTAATCCAGAATATTATGATGTTCGAAGCCAGGATTTAGAGCCAACTTTTCATGATGCGGGCCAATTTTACATATTTAAATTGAGTTATGCTCAGAAAGAGAAAAAGCTAATTGCCGGAAATATCACTCCGATAGTCATTCCCCCAGCACGCGCACAGGATATCGATACAATGGATGACTGGGAAATGGCAGAAATAAAATACAAACATTGCTTTTATGAATAATATTGAAAAAGTCCTAATTTTAGGTGGTTGTGGTTTGTTAGGTAAGCCTTTAACAAATTATCTGAAGGTAAATAATTTTGACGTTGTTACAGTCGCAAAAAACAGTCAAGAGGCAGATTATAATTTAGATGTCACTGATGAAGGGGCACTTTTTAGTCTTCTCATGAAAGTGTCGCCCGATTTGATCATTAACTTAGTGGCAATTACAAGTGTCGAATTTTGTGAGTACAATGTGCACGTTGCTTATAAAATGCATGTTGAACTTAATGATAATCTCAATACTTACTGTAAAAATAGCAATGCTAGGATTCTACATGTTTCTACAGACCATTTTTATGATGCCAATAATTCTACTGAAATTGAAATTTGTCCGAAAAATGTGTATGCACTGACCAAGTTGATGGGGGAAAAATCATTTAGCACAGCAAATGCGGTAATCATTCGCACAAACTTTTTTGGTAAGAGTCAAACGACTGGTCGATTAAGTTTAACCGATGTTATGTATCGACAATCAACAGAAGGTGAAAACCTTAATTTATTTGATGATGTATACTTTTCTCCATTATCGATATCTTCTTTATCTAAATATATTCTTCATATCATAAATAATTGGATTCCGGGTATTTATAATTTAGGTTCAAAAGAAGGGTTAAGCAAAAAGAATTTTGTGGTTCGATTTTTAATTAGCTGTGGTCTTAAAAATATAAATTACAAGAGTGTTTCTGTTAATGATAGTAATCTTAAGGTTGCGAGGCCAAAGGATATGAGAATGGATGTAACATTATTTGAAAATACATTTAATTGTAAACTACCATTGTTAACGAGTGAAATAGAAATTGTTGCAGGAGAATATTGTGAAAAATAAATTTAGTAGAAGTTTTAATATCGGTCAGCATTTAATTGAACGAGAAGGTGAGCCTTATTTTATTGCTGATATTGGTGCAAATCATAATGGTTCCTTGGAGAAAGCTAAAGAATTAATCTATATGGCTGCAGAAGCTGGTGCTCATGCGGCAAAATTTCAGCATTTCAAAGCCGAAACAATTGTGAGTCGTGAGGGGTTTGAGCAATTAGGCACAAGGCAAGGTCATCAGTCTGGTTGGAAAAAATCCGTATTTGAAGTTTATAAAAGTGCATCTATTAATCTAGATTGGACTGAAGCATTAGTAAGTACATGTAAAGATGCCGGCGTTGAATTTTTCACCAGTCCTTATTCTTTAGACCTTGTTGACTTTGTTGACCCTTATGTACCGGCATATAAAATAGGCTCTGGAGACATTACTTGGCCGCAAATAATCGAAAAGATGGGCTCTAAAAACAAACCACTTTTATTAGCTTGTGGCGCATCGACAATGGATGAAGTTGATGCTGCGGTTAATAAAGCCTTGAATCTTACAAGCGATATAGTTTTGATGCAGTGTAATACAAACTATACTGCATCTTTAGAAAATTTTAAATACATCAATTTAAACGTTATTAAAACGTTACGTACTATGTATCCTGATGTTGTATTGGGCTTAAGTGATCATACACCAGGTCACTCAACAGTACTTGGCGCAATCACGTTAGGTGCAAATGTTATTGAAAAACACTTCACCGATAATAATTCTAATGAAGGTCCTGATCATAAGTTTGCGATGAACCCTACATCATGGAGAGAAATGGTTGAGCGCTCTCAGGAATTAAAGTTTGCCTTAGGTGATGGGGTTAAGAAGGTTGAACATAACGAAGAAGAAACTGTTGTTGTTCAGAGAAGAAGTGTTAGGGTTAAAGAAAGCTTACCAATAGGTCACACAATTTTAGAAAGTGATTTAGAGTGTTTAAGGCCGTGTCCGAAGGATGGGATTGAACCATATAATTTGCAAAAAGTTATAGGAAAACAATTAACTTCCTCCATAGATAAAGGCGGATATTTGAAGTGGAATCAACTCAAGTAGCTATTGTAATCCCGGCATATAATGAATCGCAAACAATCAAATGCGTAATTGATGAGCTTAAAGAAGAGCTCATCGGCCATAATTTTGAAGTGATTGTAGTAAACGATTGTTCAACAGACGATACAAGTGATATCGCAACTGCAACAGGGGCAAAAGTTATAAATTTAACCCGTAATTATGGTTACTCTGGAGCGATTGAGCAAGGATTCAATTATGTAACCACTAGAGATTTTGACTATGTACTTACAATGGATGCTGATGGGCAACACCATCCGTCTTCTGTAAAAAAAATTATAGAATGTTTAGAGCAGCAGAAGCCGAAAATGGTTATTGGTGATAGAGGTGAATACGCTCGTTTAGGTGAATGGCTATATGGTAAGGTTTTTGAACGTTTATTAGGTATAAAAGACCCTTTGTGTGGTTTGAAAGCATACGCCGTAGATGCATACAGAGAAATTGGTTTTTTTGAATCCTTTGACTCCATCGGTTCAGAATTATCAGTAAGAATGCTAAATAAAGAAGCCCACTATTGCTGTTCACCTGTGATTATAAGAAACCGTAAAGGTGAGGCAAGATTTGGTAATGGCTTGAAAGTTGAGCTTAGATTAATCAAAAGTTTGTATAAATCTATCAGTTTCATAACAAAAAATTTTAAAAAGACAGAGCGACAGAATTCGATTTAAAATGATAAAAAGTCAATTTCTGAATGTCGCCGCAATTAGGTATTGAATTTATCACCATTAAAGTTAATTTTCTATTCTGCATTAGTAGACTATTTACTTAGAGAGATGAAAGAAAGGATTATCTTTGAAGAAAAACAGGCTTGTAATAAATATTTATTACAAGCCTGAACAATATGGAAAAGAGCAAGACTTTTTAGCTTTGTCATTGTTTGATGTTATTCATTTTTGTAGTGTTATTCATGCGACTGTGATAGTAAGCTATGTCGCGTCATGAAAGTCCTTTGAAAAGTTTAGCCTCAAAAGAGTTTCTAAAACTGAATTCATTAGAACTCCAATAAAATAAAAGACCATGAAAAAGTGTATAGAAATAGACGAAAGAAAAATTGGTCCCAATTATTCTTCATATATTATCGAAGAGTTATCAGCCGATCATAATGGGGATATCGAGCGAGATTTAAAAATTATGGAAGAAGCAAAGCTCGCTGGAGCAGATGCTATAAAATTGCAAACGTACACTCATGATACTATTACCATTGATTGCGATAGCGAAGATTTTCAAAGCAAAGGTGGATTATAGGATGGGCAGAAATTTTATGAGTTATACAATGGAGCTCATCTGCCATGGGAATGGCATAAGACATTGTTTGATGAGGCCGAAAAGCTTGGATTTACCATCTTTAGTACTCCATATGACCATACAGCTGTCGATTTCCTAGAAACTTTGAATGCACCTGCATATGAGATCGCGTCGTTTGAGTTGATCGACTTACCATTGATTCGAAAGGTAGCGGAAACAGGTAAGCCGATGATCATGTCAACGGGTAATGCGAATTTAGCCGAAATTGAAGAAGCGATAGCAGCAGCTAAAGCAGCAGGAGCTAAAGATATCGTGCTTCTTCATTGGACTAGTGGTTACCCAACACCTGCATCGCAGGCAAACATCTCAACTATGGCTGTAATGCGAGATGCATATGGTGTTGAAGTAGATCTTTCAGATCATACTATGGACATTGGTGTATCGGTAGCAGCAGTAGCACTAGGCGCATGTGTCATTGAAAAACACTTTACATTAGCACGTGCTGATGGTGGTCCAGTTTCGGATTTTTCACTAGAAAGAGAGGAATTAAAGTCACTAGTCACTAACTGTAATATGGCTTTTGAGTCTATAGGTAATCCAAATTTTAACAGTACAGAAGTGGAATTACAGACGAAAATACACAGACTATCACTATACATTGCCAAGGATATTAAGCAAGGTCAAATATTTACACCAGAAAATGTTCGTTCAATAAGACCAAGTAAAGGGATATTATCAAAGTATATTAATGATGTAATTGGGAAAAAAGCAAAAAATGACCTTAATTATGGAACACCATTAAAAATCAGTCATTTTGAGTAAAAAAGTATTGATTATATGTTTAGTTGTAAACTTACCTTAAAAAACAAAAGTAATAATTAGAGGTTTCTGCAACATTATAAATATTAGAGGAACGTATCAAGAAGACAAAATTAACCGAACAATAGCTGTTCATTCAACTTTATGAAAGATGCCCTGTATTCAGAGACTTGTGATTTCAAAATCAATATTGTTATAGATGTGTCATTGTCAGCAAGTTGTGTTGTAAGGATATTCGAGAATCTTGAATGCGAACTAGGGCTCCAAAATGATTCTCATGTATAATGTCTCGGAAATGACCTTTCAGCTATTCATAGATTTGTTTAAATCAAATGATGTTGAATCCGTAGACATAAGCTGGGTAAACCGAATCAAAATACGTTCATTGAGAGGTTTAATCGGTTCTATAGAACCGAAGTACTGGACCAACATTTTTTCTCAACTCTCGAGTAAATTAATGAACTGAGTAGTAGACTTGAGGTTATGTTTACGCTCTGACAACTTTAATTACCAGTTTTTAAAACACACTTGTAATCAATTACTTAGATTTTTAGGTGGTTAAAAATCTAAATCTCACTCCTAAAGAAGCTTGAATTATTCTTACGGCAAGAAAAGTGAATGATGCTAAACCTGATTGGGTTATCAACAAAGTTAAAATTGCAATTAGCGACTTATTTCAAGATAACCCAGATAAAACATCAAAAGAAGTGGTGGTAGCTTGCTATCGTCTAGCATTTGAACCTGACATTGATGATCTAAGGGAAAGTTCAGCAATAGTAATCACTCAAAAGATTGTAGAAATGTATAGCGGTTGTGTTTAGGCAGTAGAACCAAATATAGAAAATCTTCCTGAAAAATTGAAACATATTGAACTTGTAGAATTTAATATCGCAGCAAAGGTAGCTGATGTACAAGTTTTGTTGGTTGAACATCAAGAGCTTACAAAGTTTAAAGTTCCCCAATATTTAATTATAGTCACCAAGGGCGTTTGGAAATAAAAGGTTACAAACCTATACTCATGAAACTATAACTATGGTTTGTTACTCTGAAGTGTTTCAAATTCGTGGCGTTATGTGGGATAGGAAGCCCTTCTATCAGTTATATAAAGATGCTCAAATTCCATGGGAATGGAATAAACCTTTATTTCAAAAGCTCAAGAATTAGGTATTACTATCTTTAGTTCTCTTTTGATTTTACTGCGGTAGAACTTTTAGGAAAACTCGATGCTCCGGCTTAAAAGATTGCTTCCTTTAAAATGATTGACTTACCTCTTATTAAACGTGTAACTCAAACAGGTAATCCAATGATTATTTCAACGGGAATGGCGAATCAAGAAGAGATTAGTGAAGCTATTAAAACAGTAAAAAGATAATGATTGCCAGGAACTAATCGCGCTTCATTGCTTCAGTGATGATCCAGTACCTGCAGACAATTACAATCCTAGAACGATTCCAGATATTGCAAAGCGTTTTGAAGTCATTACAGGTTTATCAGACCACACCATTGATAACTCGACAGCTCTGTCATCTGTTGCTCTTGCTTCTTGTTTAATTGATAAGCATGTAACAATGTGTAGTAATGGTGGTGGTGCTGATGAAAGATTTTCGCTTGAACCTTTAGAATTAAAAGAGTTATGCAAGGATGCAAATATTGCTTAGAAATCACTTTTTAATGTAAATTTTAAAAACAACAGAAGAAGAAAAAGATAGTTCAAAATTAAAAAGATCACTATATGATGTTAAAGAAATAAAAATAGTGAGTTATTCAATTCAAAAAATTTAAAAAGTATTAGCCCTTGCTTTAGTATGAAACCAAAATCCTTTGAAAAACTTATTCGTAAAAAGCGGTAGAAGATATAAAAAATAGATTAATGTGATACTGAAAAATACTCCATAAAATATAAATCGAAAAAATCAATTATATTTTAATAATAAAATAAAATTCTATAAAGTGTTTATCCAATTCGTAATTAATATTTAAACATATGTAATGTTAAATTTTAGTGATTTAAAAAAATTTCCTATAATGGTATTGTTAAATGAATAAAATAAAAGATTATAAGCATTTGTATAAAGCTACAGAACATTCAGCGCATCCAAATCTTTTAAATAAAACTGTAAAAAATTTAAAAATAAAAAAAATGGAAATCTTGAAGCTTTTTTGCAAAAGTTTGATTTCGCCTATTCTAGTGATATTTTCGAATAAAATATTAGTTGACAAGAATAATATAATATACATTGGGAATAAAAAAAAACTGAGTAATGAGTTCGAAATATTTTGTAACCACTCTTTTTTTAAAGAATATTATATAATTGATGATTCAATGTTTAATATTACTAGATTGTCAGTGAAGAAAGAATTAATCTATGAATATTTAAGAGATTATACGTTATTAATTTATCTATTAGTTGTAGAGGGATCGTTTGAAAATAAAATAAGGGCGATGTATTCCTTAATTTTTTTAAAACACTACTATAAGATAAGATCCTTAAATTTAAACAGTGAGTGTAAATTATTGAATTTATTTTCAGGTAGTCAAATTGGACATATTCTTAATCATCAATTAAAGATATTTGGAGGAAGATCATTTATATATAGCTGGGGAAGTAATGTTGCCTCGGAAGAGCAGAAGATAGTATCCGGTGATGTCGCTTTATTGAAAAATAAATATGAAAAAGAACTATATTCAATAAGAAAACAATATATAGTTGGAAATATTTCTTACAATCAAGAGCTAAAAAAGAAGTCCATAAATAGATTAAAAGAAAATATAAATCTACTTTTTATTGATACTTGTGAAAATAAAAATTTTGATGACATTTCAAAGTTCGAATTTTATAAAAATATATTTATTATTTTATTGAAATTTGATTATGTATCAGTCAATATCAGGATGCATCCGGGAAGTGAAATTTCAACCGTTCAAAAATTAATAGAGATATTCGACTCTGAAAGGATAAATATAACATGTGATAATGTCTCTTTAGAGCAGACATGTACTATGTATGATGCAGTAATTAACGTAAATTCATCTTTATCAGCCTTATACGTTTTAAATTACATGCCAATAATAAACTTGTTCCCATTATATTTTAATATGTACGAAAATACATGTTCTAAAAACGTATATAAGCAATTTTTTGATTTACCAGGAAAAAATATATATTTTATAGATGATTTATTTGATTTATTGTGTTCAGTAAAAAAAATTAACAAATTTTTGAATGATTTTACTGGCTATGATAAATATAGATGTGAATATATCCCCAAAAGTGGTAAAGACACTGCTGATGAAATTGCTAAAGTGATGTTATCGATATGAAATATTTAAATATTTTATTTATAATAAACTCAGATTCTGGACCAGAAAACAAAAATGGTATAACGAAAATTTTACACAATATAAAACCACGGAAGTATATCAATGTGGATTTACTTTCACCATATAATTCAAACGCACCTAGTTATATAAAAAAAACATACAATTGTAAAATAAACAAATCCAAAAGAAAAAGCTCAAAAATTTCATCACTCCTTAATGGGTGGTGTGCTGAAGATTATCAGAAAAAAAATATAAATAGTGATATATTTCAATGTTTAAAAAATATTTGGTTCGATTATGATAGGATCTTTTTTATAGGTTCAAGCACCATATCTATATATGACGATATCATTAAGTTCGGTTTTTTACCGATTCTAAGTAAATCAATTTTTTTCGCTATTGATAATAAATCAGTATATTTTAAGAGAGCAATTAAAAATAACACTTTTCCTAAAAATATTTATTATTGGCTTCAATATAGATTTTTTAAAAAAAGAAGCGAGGTAAAATATAAATTTTTTGACAAAGTTCTGTTTGTTTCTGATTATGATAGTTTAATATATAAAATTGATAATCCAGTTAGTGAAAAAAAAGTATTTACATGCACAAATGGTGTAATTATTCCAAATGAGTTTGAAAATTATAAAAAAAATAATGACATATACCTTCATGGAAATTTTTCATATGTTCCAAATATTGAGGCATATAAAAATAATATGTCAATTATTAAATTCATAAGAAAGATAGATTGTGATGCAAAATTTATAATATTTGGTATCAATAGCCATTATTTTGAAAAGACAATTGAATTAACTGTGCATGGTGTGGTTGAAAACATTTACAGTTTCTTACCAAGTTATAATAATTATGTTTGCTACCAGGTAACTGGTGCCGGTGTAAAAAATAAAATATTAGAAGCCTTTTCGAAAAAAATGCTTGTATTCGCAAATAAAGAAGTAGTTAATGGTTTAAATGTAGAGCCAGGTTTTCATTATGTTGATATAAGTAATTTAATGTTTTCTGATATAGCCAATAGAATATTATCTATTACTTCTGAAGAAAGAATTTTTATATCAAATAATGCATATGAACTTGTTAAACATCAGTATTCTTGGGATTCTTTTTCAAAAAAGCTATTTGAATTGTAGTTATAATAATGCATAAATTAAAATATGTTCTAATTATTTTATCACTTTCAATGCTGGTTGTGTTAGAACCTTTTTATCTAGGCCCTTTTAAGTTTGCAATCTTATGGAAATTAGCATTACTTTATTTAGGTGTGTCTGTACTTTTTTTAAAGAAATCAATAATAATTGATAAAATATCAATTATTGCATTTTTACTAACACTTTTTTGTTTTATAGTATATGCAGATAACATTGATTATTTTGAACAAACAAAGAGTGCAGTTTACTTCATTTTTATTCCTTTTTTAATTGTATTGCTTCAAAATATTAAGTTAAATAGAAATATACAAGATAAAATAATTCTATGTGTTGCAATATCAATTGTAATAGTTTGTATTCCATATTATTTCGGGATTTTAGAATCCTATGGTACAAGGTTTGATTTAGAAACCTTTGGACTTAATTCTTACGCTTTTTTGGGGCCATTTCAAACAACACACACAGCATCCGTTTTACTAGCTGTATCTTCATCTATTCTTTTATTTTCATTCTTTAATCTGCGAGGGGATTATTTTTATAGGATTTTATTTATTATTCTTTTCTTTATTTCTATATTTTTTGTTTATAAAACTTATGTTCGAACTGGTTATTTGGTTTGTGTTCTTTCTAATTTATACATTGTATATAAATTGAAATTTAAGGATTTTGGATTTAAAAATAAATTATTTACAATAATCATATTTATATTCGTATTTTTTATGTTTGAATATATTAATCAGTCTGATGTTGTTTTTTCAAAGAGAATTGCTGATCAATATACTGATAACTCTGAAATCGGTTGGCAAACAATTGGTTCTGGCAGATTGTTATTTGCTTTCGTAAATATTAATCATTGGCTAGAGGTCTCTCTTTTACAAAAATTATTCGGCATAGGTTATGTTGAATCAGTTAACTACATGTATAATGAGATTGGTCAAAGAATAATTAGTCATAATTTATTTTTAGATCTTTTAATTCAGCATGGTGTAATTGGCTTGCTTTTATATTTGATTGTTGTTTTTTTAATTTTCAAATCTATTCGTAATTCTATGAATTTTGGATGTCCTCCATTATATTTTTCTATTTATCTATCATATATAACATATCAATTTGTTCAAGGTTCTAATATATTTCTTTTTGATGTTTTATTAGTTTTATCGTACTTGTCTTCTAAAGAATTTTTAAATAAGAATGTTACAATTAAATAGTTTAGCTTTGGCACTTGCTCTTACTAGAGCTGGGATAATAATTTCAAGGTTTTTTTTATTTTTTTACATAGCTAAAAGACTGAGTGTTGAGGAATTTGGTCAATATAACTTATATATTGTGTTTCTCTCAATTGGTGTTTTTGTAATTGGTTTTGATGTATATAATTTTTTTAATAAAGAAGTTGCTAGAGTTTTTGCTTCTGGGATTGAAAAAGTAAAATATTTATTACGTACTCAATTTTCACTTTATTATTTCGTTTATATAATTTTATTGATAATTACTTTTTATTATATTGGTACTTTAGAATTTTTTATTATTTTTATACTTATCTCTGAACATTTTGTACAGGAAGTATCAAGGGTACTTAATTTTGTTGATGAGCAATTGATGTCCGCACTATTGATTTTTGCTCGTTCTGTTTTTTATCCCCTCTTATTATTGATTTTTAGTTTTTATAGTGGTGATGTATCTTTATCACTGTTAATATATTTGTGGACGGCAAGTAATGGATTGGTTTTATTATTTTCCATTGTTTTTTTTGTTAAAAAGTTTGGTATCACAATATTAATACCAAGGATTCGTGGAATTAATAGGTATAAAAAAAATATTTTTTATGGTTGTCTTGTTTTCTTTCCAGGCTCAATAGGTTTTAAGGTTGTAGAGTTTCAAGATAGAATCTTAGCATCTAATTTTTTAAGTGATTTTGATTTAGGTATTATTTCATTTTTTAGCTCTTTAGCAAGCATAATTCCTACTTTGTATCTAACTATATTCATTCCATTGCGTTTGCCTAATCTTATAAATAATAAATTAAACTTTCATTCTTTTTTAAAGGAGTCATTGTTTTTTTTAGTGATTTTTTTTGTACTGATATTAGTGCTAGTTAATTTTTTGGTAATTTATCTCTACACTGATTATGAACATTTTTTAATTTTGGGATTTTGTTTGATTGCTACTCAGTTTATAATTAGCCTATCTCTTGTGTTTCATTACATCATTTATGCGTTGAGTGATTGTCGATATATTTCTTTACCGCCTTTTTTAGTGCTGCTGTTTACATTTGTAATGTCCTTTTATATGGAATCCGGTGCTGATATTTTTGAAATTGTAGTTGTTTTCACTTCTTCTTCTTTCTTGCTTCTTGCTTCTAGGTTCTTTATATTTAAATATTGTGTTTCAAAGGATTGCTAATGTTGCTTTCAAAATTAATTATGTTAGTTAAAAAGTTTTTTTCTATTATAAAGTATCTTGATAGATATTCGCAATATTATTTTTACTATGATAAATATGATATCTCAAAAACCTTTATATTTTCTGGACGTGATATAGAACTTTATGGCGGTGGTGTAATTAAAATAAATGGACCTGGCTACTGTGGGAATAGGACTGTGATACAATCAGTTCAAGGTTGCAAAGTTGTTATTGGTTCTAATGTTTCTATTAGCCATAATGTAAGAATATACACTTCTAGTAGAAATCCACAAGATATAGTTAGTCAACGACAACATATTAGCTATATTGAAATGGATGTTTTAATTGGTGATAATTGCTGGATAGGAGCTAATGTTTTTATCAATCCTGGTGTGGTAATTGGGAATAATTCTGTGGTTGGTGCAAATAGTGTTGTTACAAAGAACATTCCACCTAATTCTGTGTTTGCAGGTTGTCCTGCAAAAAAAATTGGTTGAAGGTTTTTATGTTTAAATTTTATCAAGAGCTATATTGTTTAGGCAGTAATACAAAAGGAAAGTTTTTTATCTTTTTTTTTCGTATTTCTTCCTATCAAGGTAGTAATATTTTATTACTTATCTTTTCTCGGTTATTTAGATTGTTTTATTCAATTATTGTTCAATGGTTTATGGGTATCGATGTTCCCCCACTTACTAAGATTGGGTTTGGTTTCACTCTTTTTCATGGAACTGGCCTAGTTATTCATCGGAATACTATTATAGGAAAAAATGTGAGAGTAAGGCAGTCTACTACTATTGGTACTGCAAAATTTGATCATGATACTCCAGTTATAGGTGATAATGTAGATATTGGAGCTAACACGGTTATTATTGGTGCAATTAATGTTGGCGATAATGTCATAATAGGTGCCGGTTCAGTTGTTACGAAAGATATCCCTTCTAATTCTATAGTAGTGGGGAATCCAGCAAGGGTTGTGTATGAGAAGGGTTAAAGTGATCGTAGTTGGTTCTTCACGCCAGACTAGAGGTGGGATAACTAGTGTAATTAAGGCTTATGAAAACTCTGATATTTGGGACAAATTCAATTGTGTTTGGGTTGAATCTCACATAGATAGTGGAATATTTAATAAGCTGTTTTATTTTATGGTTGGGCTTATAAAGTTTTTATTTGAAATTGGTGGTGCAGATATTGTGCATATACATCATAGCGAACCTGTTTCAACAATACGAAAAATTCCTTTCATTTTATTAACTAAATTATTTAGAAAAAAACTAATTATGCACTTCCACTCTTTTTCTGCTGACACTACTATATGTGGAAAATTTAGGGACTTATATAAGTTTGTGTTTAAAAAGTCGGACTTTGTAATAGTTTTATCCGAATACTGGAAGGATCTACTTTATCATGAGTTTGAATTATGTGAAAAAGTTCATGTCATTTATAATCCTTGTCTACCATTGAAAGATAACATTGTTACTAGAGAAAAAACCATTTTATTTGCTGGAACAATAACTAGTAGAAAAGGTTATAGTGTTCTTTTAAAAGCTTTCTCGATGTTTAATAAAAAGATTCCTGGTTGGAATTTGGTGTTCGCCGGTAATGGGGAGATTGAAAAAGCAAGAAGAGAAGCAAGAGATTATGGAATAATTGATAATACCAAGTTTTTGGGATGGGTTTCGGGGACTGATAAAGAAAAAGTCTTTGAAAGTGCTTCAATATTCTGTTTGCCTAGTTTTGCAGAGGGTTTTCCCATGGCTGTGTTAGATGCCGTTTCATTCGGTGTTCCAGTTATTACAACACCTGTAGGTGGTATTCTTGATGCTTTTGAACATAAAAGTAACGCACTTATTTTTGAGCCTGGAGACAGTGACGCGTTATGCTTGTGTTTAGAAGAATTAGCTTTAAATAATTCTTTAAGGGAAAGTATTAAACTACAAGCATTTAAAACTGCTAAGGATAGATTTGAAATTCAAACTTTAAATACTCTAATGGAAAAGTTGTATCTTCGGTTGTTGATGCACTAATTTTACAAAATTTTAATTAAGGAAATTTATATGAAAAAAGCTTTAATAACTGGCGTAACAGGACAAGATGGTTCATATTTAGCTGAATTCTTGTTACAAAAAGGTTATGAAGTCCATGGTATTAAACGTCGTGCATCAAGTTTTAACACTGAGCGTGTAGATCACATCTATCAAGATGTCCACGAAGATAATCCTAAGTTTTTTTTACACTATGGTGATTTAACAGATACATCAAATCTCACCCGTATTTTGAAAGAGGTTCAGCCAGATGAGGTTTACAACTTAGGTGCACAAAGCCATGTTGCTGTCTCATTTGAATCACCTGAATATACTGCAGATGTAGATGCTATTGGAACATTGCGCTTGTTAGAGGCTATACGTTTTTTAGGTTTAGAAAAGAAAACTAAGTTTTATCAAGCTTCGACCTCTGAACTTTACGGTGAAGTACAAGAAATTCCACAAAAAGAATCAACACCATTTCACCCTCGTTCACCATATGCTGTAGCTAAAATGTATGCTTACTGGATAGCAGTAAACTATCGCGAATCATATGGTATGTACGCATGTAACGGTATTCTATTTAACCATGAATCACCTCGTCGTGGTGAAACATTCGTTACACGTAAGATTACTCGTGGATTATCTAATATTTCGCAAGGTTTAGAAAAATGTTTATATCTAGGAAATATGGATGCACTTCGTGACTGGGGGCATGCTAAAGATTATGTTCGTATGCAGTGGATGATGCTTCAACAAGATACCCCTGAAGATTTTGTGATTGCAACCGGTAAGCAAATTTCTGTACGTGAGTTTGTAACACTTTCGGCTAAAGAGCTCGGTATAACCTTAGAGTTTAGTGGTGAAGGGGTTAATGAAATTGCCACTGTAGCTGCTATTGAAGGTGATAATGCTGAAGCACTAAGTTTAGGTGATGTAATTGTTCGCATAGACCCTCGTTACTTCCGCCCTGCAGAGGTAGAAACGTTACTTGGCGATCCAACAAAAGCGAAACAAAAATTAGGTTGGGAACCTGAAATTACTGTAGAAGAGATGTGTGCTGAAATGGTGCAAAGTGATCTAGCTAAAGCCAAACAGCATGCAATTTTAAAGTCGCACGGTTATGACATTAGTGTTTCTGTAGAGTAACTATAAGCCTTATAATCATAAACTTATTAACCCAGCGTAAATCTGGGTTTTATTATGGAAAGAGCAATGCAAGCTAAAACTATTTTTGTCGCTGGCCATAACGGAATGGTTGGCAGTGCAATTGTTAGGCAATTACAAAAGCAACCTGAAGTGACCGTTATCACTCGCTCTCGCTCAGAGTTAAATCTATTGGACCAAAGTGCTGTTGCTAATTTTTTTGAATCGAATGATATTGAACAAGTGTATTTAGCTGCGGCTAAGGTTGGTGGGATTATTGCTAATAATACTTACCCTGCAGAGTTTATATATGAGAACTTGATGATTCAAAATAATATAATTCATAGTGCTCATTTAGCTGGGGTAAATGACTTGCTGTTTTTGGGGTCTTCATGTATTTACCCTAAATTAGCTGAACAACCAATGCAAGAAAGTGCCTTATTAACAGGTACGTTAGAGCCAACTAATGAACCATACGCAATTGCTAAAATTTCCGGCATTAAAATGTGTGAATCATATAACCGACAATATGGGCGAAATTATCGCTCAGTGATGCCAACAAATTTATATGGTGAAAATGATAACTTTCATCCAGAAAACTCTCATGTAATACCTGCATTATTAAGACGCTTCCATGAGGCAAAATTAGCTGGTGATGACAAGGTTATTGCTTGGGGCTCAGGTAAACCTATGCGTGAATTCTTACATGTTGATGATATGGCTGCAGCCTCTATTCATATTATGAACCTTAGTAATGATGTTTATAACTCAAATACACAAGAGATGCTTAGCCATATTAATGTGGGTACGGGTATCGATTGTACTATTCGTGAGTTAGTAGAAACTGTAGCTAAAGTTGTTGGCTTTAAAGGTGATATTGAATTTGATACTTCAAAACCAGATGGTGCGCCTCGTAAGCTTATGGATGTTTCTAGATTAAAGTCTTTGGGTTGGCAATATAAAATCAGCCTAGAGGAAGGGTTAACACAGACGTATGAGTGGTTCTTAGCCAACCAAGACAACTTTAGAAAATAGTATGTTTTTAGAGCAAACAACGTTTGAGACAGTTATCGACAGTACCCCTCTGGTATCCATAGACCTTGTTGTACTTAACGAAAATAATGAAGCGTTACTTGGGCAAAGGTTAAACCGCCCAGCTGAAGGGTTTTGGTTTGTTCCAGGTGGTCGTATTTTAAAAAATGAGTCACTGGCTAATGCTTTTAAAAGGCTAACACTAAATGAATTAGGAATTGAACTTGAATTATCAATTGCTGAACTGCTTGGCCCTTATGATCATTTTTATGATGACTGTGTATTTAACGATAAAATAAAAACACACTATGTCGCAATTGCTTATGTATTAAGGCTTACAAAGCAACAGCTTGATGCATTACCATTAAACGAACAGCATGCAGCATATAAATGGCTTAGTTTTGATGAATTACTCAAATCGCCTATGGTCCACAAGCATACAAAATGGTATTTTGAAGCATTAATAGAATAAACACAGGGAATTATTATGATTTTACCAGTAATCATGGCGGGTGGTTCAGGCACACGCTTATGGCCATTATCGCGTGGCAACTATCCAAAACAATTTTTATCGCTTAACGGCGATCAGACAATGCTACAAGATACGCTAAACCGCTTAACGGGCTTAGCGCACTCAGCAGCCATGTTAATTTGTAATGAAGAACACCGTTTTATTGTAGCAGAGCAAGTGCGACAATTAGATACAGACCATGGCGGTATATTTTTAGAGCCAGTAGGCCGTAACACGGCACCAGCTATTGCTTTGGCTGCTTTTAAAGCCATTGAAAATGATCAAGATCCATTATTACTAGTACTTGCAGCAGACCATGTCATTGAAGACTCAGCGGCGTTTCAGGCTAGTGTAAATAAAGCAGCAGAGTTAGCAAACCAAGATAAATTAGTTACATTTGGTATTGTAGGTAACAGCCCTGAAACAGGTTATGGCTATATTAAACGAGGTGACGCTGTAGAGCATGGCTATGTGGTTGACAGTTTTGTTGAAAAGCCAAATTTAGAAACAGCCAAGCAGTATATTGAAAGCGGTGATTACTACTGGAATAGTGGTATGTTTTTATTTAAAGCAAGTCGCTATTTAGAAGAATTAAAAGTATTTCGTCCCGATATCTACGAGGCCTGTGAAAAAGCCATTGCAGTTCAAAACAGCGATATGGACTTTATTCGCGTAGATAAAGCTGCTTTTGAGTCCTGCCCTGATGAGTCGATTGATTATGCTGTAATGGAACACACGAAAGATGCTGTTGTTGTGCCTATGGATGCAGGCTGGAGCGACGTCGGTGGTTTTGCTGCCCTTTGGGAAGTGTCGTCAAAAGATGAAAATGGCAATGCCTTTAAAGGTAATGTAAAAGCGGTAGATACAATAAATACACTTGTATTTGGTGAGGATAAACTCGTCGCAACAGTAGGTGTTGAAGACCTAGTGATTGTAAATACGAAAGACGCTATTTTAGTTGCCCATAAAGATAAATCACAACAAGTTAAAGCGATTGTAAACCAGTTAAAAGCGGAAGGACGTTCAGAAGTGACTTTCCACCGTGAAGTGTATCGTCCATGGGGTAAATACGATTCAGTTGATAATGGTGAGCGTTTCCAAGTCAAACGTATCACCGTAAAACCAGGTGCGAAGTTATCGGTACAAATGCACCACCACCGCGCAGAGCATTGGATCGTGGTATCGGGTACTGCAAAAGTGCAAATTGATGATACAGAGCAATATATAACAGAGAATGAATCAGTTTATATTCCAATTACAGCTGTCCATGCTCTAGAAAATCCTGGAAATATTCCACTCGAATTAATTGAGGTTCAATCCGGCTCCTATCTTGGTGAAGACGATATAGTCCGTTTTGAAGATAAATATGGGAGAAAGTAATATTGCTAAAATATACTAAAGTTTTTGGTTTTGACATCGTGACTAATCCAGTTCATGAAATAGTTCAAAAGTCCCTATGCGATACTGGGACCACAGTTGTGAATACAATAAATCCACACTCATATATTGAAACAAAAAAAGATAAGGTATTTTACTGCGCTCTTCAAAGTAGTGATGTTCTAATTCCCGATGGAAGCGGAATTGAATTGGCAATTAAAATTATAAATAAAATTTCAGTAAAAAAGATAGCTGGGGCCGATTTGTTTCAGGAAACTATGCGTGTATTGAATGTGTCTCATGGTAAAGTTTTTTTATTGGGATCTTCAGACAAAGTCTTAGCAAGTATAGTAAAAAATAGCAAAAATGAATTCCCGAATGTTACTGCAAAGGTTCTATCTCCTCCTTACAAAGAAACCTTTAATAAAAATGACATCACAGTCTTTGTTAATGCAATAAATGATTTTTCACCTGATGTTTTATTTGTAGGCTTAACAGCACCTAAACAAGAAAAATTAATCAACCAGTTGAAACATGACATTAATGTGAGCATGATAAGCGGTATAGGCGCTGTATTCGACTTTTACGCCGGAACTGTAAGGCGTCCCTCAGCTTTTTGGATAAACTTACATCTAGAATGGTTGGTTCGTCTGATTGGAGAACCTAAAAGATTATGGAGAAGAAATTTTGTTTCAACACCATTATTTTTATTTGAAATTATTCTCGCAAAGCTAAAAATAAAGACATTCAAAGGTAATAATAAATCTTGTTAATTTAGTTGGTAATATAATATCCCCGAAAAAGAGAGCAGTTTTAACGTTGTTTTAAAGCCTATTTCTTAGATGGATTAAAATACCTATACGAATACATGTTAATATATTAATATTTTCACGAAATTTATCGAAAGTTCAAAGGGAGCTGCCTCGCAGTTTGTATCAATATGTCAAATATTTTAGTCACCGGTGGCGCCGGCTACATCGGTTCACATACTCTCATCCAACTAATAGAACATGGTTATTCACCAGTTGTGTTTGATAGCCTTGTTAATGCATCTATTCTTGCCCTAGAGCGAGTTGAACAAATCACTGAAACTACGATTCCGTTTGTACAAGGTGATATACGTGATGAAAACTCGTTAAGAGCTTTGTTTGAACAGTATGAATTTCAGTCTGTCATCCATTTTGCTGGATTAAAAGCGGTGGGTGAGTCGGTAGCAAATCCTATCATGTATTATGAAAATAATGTCTTTGGCAGTATGCAACTGTTTAAGATCATGTCGGAATATCAGGTCAGAAATATCGTGTTTTCTTCTTCCGCCACGGTATACGGTGACCCGGTTTCATTACCATTGCATGAGGCAATGCCTACTGGTGTACCCACAAACCCTTACGGCATGTCAAAGTTAATGATTGAGAATATACTGAAAGACCTTCATGTCAGTGATAACGACTGGCGCATTGTTAATTTACGTTATTTTAATCCGGTTGGTGCGCATAGTTCCGGGTTAATTGGCGAAGATCCCAATGGTATTCCTAATAATCTGATGCCATTTATTGCACAAACGGCAACGGGTCTTCGTCAAGAACTGTCTGTTTTTGGAAACGATTATGATACGCATGATGGAACCGGCGTCAGAGATTATATTCACGTTGTCGATTTGGCCTTTGGGCACATTCAAGCACTGAAAAAAATAGAATCTGAACGTGGTGTCTGGACAGTCAATTTGGGAACCGGTATGGGGTATTCGGTACTTGATATGGTCAAGGCATTTGAACAAGCTTCTGGCAAAATGGTGCCTTATGTTATTGTGGATCGTCGTCCGGGTGATGTGGCTGCGTGTTATGCGGATCCGTCTTATGCAAAAAAGGTATTAAATTGGGAGGCAAAAAGAGATCTAAATGATATGTGTCGTGATACTTGGAATTGGCAGTCCAAAAATCCTCAGGGATTTAATTCTATGGATCAAAAACCATAAATATTATGTCATGTGATAAGTTAAGTAGAATTTGTTATCGATAAATTAATTAGATTTTGTTTTCTGCTCTTCCAAATTACTCAATTGGGAATTTGTTTTCACAGGCCTCAAAGGAACAAACTCCCCCTCACTCTGCTTCATCGCCTCATCCATTAGCTCTGCTACACGTTTAGGCCAATTCCTAAGTAGCGTGATTGAGTACAGCGCAAATGTAACCACAAATCCCCAAAACAATATCACTTCGGACACCACAAAATATTCACCCAACACACCCACTAATGCGCAGGTTGCACTGAATGAACAGATGGTAAATAACGTAGCCAATTTACTTAGACCAACACGTTGAAATATGTGATGCAAATGGTCACGGTCCGGATAAAACGGTGACCGTCCTCGCTTGACTCTGCGATACATAATTGCAGCCATATCCATCAAGGGCAGGGCAATTAACCACAGCGCCGTGACGGGGCGCATTATAGGAGTAGCAGTTGGCTGTGTAATGGTTAACAACATCCAAATCACCAAAAAACCAATCATCATTGAGCCAGCATCGCCCATAAAGACTCTGCGCTCTCGACCCAAGAACCCCATATTCATCATGACGTAAGGCGCCATAGCGACGACCACAACGACGCACACATACGCAAGTTCATGTTGTTGGCTTAGATTCAATAAAACTGCCATGCCGGTAAATGTTACCATCGACAACCCACCCAATAAGCCATCGATACCATCGACCATGTTAAAGGCGTTGATGGCGGCCAATACTGCAAATATTGTGACAACGGATGCAGCCCAACCAAGACTCATGTCACCCAACCCAAAGATATTCCCAATAAAATTGAGTTCCAATCCGGTGAAATACATCATGACACAGGTCAAAGCGACTTGAACGGCTAGACGGTATTTGAAGCTGATATCAAATTTATCGTCAATAGCACCGACCACAATGAGGGTGAACAAACACAACAGCAAAAGTCCGGTGTGAGGTAAGATGTCAGGATGAGAAAATAAAAAATAAGAAATGG
Source organism: Alteromonas sp. LMIT006 (assembly GCF_024300645.1). Taxonomy (NCBI): domain Bacteria; kingdom Pseudomonadati; phylum Pseudomonadota; class Gammaproteobacteria; order Alteromonadales; family Alteromonadaceae; genus Alteromonas; species Alteromonas sp. LMIT006. The sequence continues at coordinate 1,673,927 of NZ_CP101291.1, forward strand.
AACTGAAAACGGCAATCCCGCCAACCAGAGGCACAACCCCTTCGTGTTGTTTACGAAGGTTCGGCGTATCGACTAACCCGATGTGTTTTGCCACTTTGCGAAGTACAAATAGCGCTGCAAAGGTAAAAAAGAAGACAAAAAAGAGCTCAATAATCATCATATTCCATTAAATTCGTCTTGAACGTGGTGAGTATAGCACATAAACTGAACATTGACGATGCATGTAATATGATGGTTTTGTGACATAATATTACGGATGCAATAAGGGCATGAAAACACCGATATGAAAAGAATCTTTCAATCAATGCGATCCAAACGCTATGTGGCCAGTGTTTTATTGGTACTGTGTGATGCGCTTGCGTTTATGGGCATTGGCTTGACCTTTTCCTTGATGGATCCGTCTCTTACACCAGACCTTCCATGGACGGTGCCCATCTCATACGCCATTGCGCTGTGCATCATTATGATGCTGTTGTTCAAATACGATTTTTACACCTGTTATCATTCCCAACAACGCCATTATCAAAATAAGGTGATTGGCTTGTTAGTCAGTTTGTGCACGTTCTTTTTGTTGTGCACGGTGATTGTATTACAACACCCTGTGGATACGTTGCCGGCGCTAGTCATGATCTTTGGTTTCATGGGCTATGTCTTGTGTTCACGTCTGGTGGCGACGGTGTTTTTTAAACGCCGAGAAAAGGTGGTCTATTGGGGAGATCACATTGATATCGCCATGGCGTGTCCTGAAACGGCCAAAGCGTATTTGGTTGGACAGGTTGTGTGTCGTGACAGTATTCCGTTGGATTTCACCATTTATAAACGGGTAACGGATCATCAATTTTTTACTAAAAAATATCGTTTTCATACCTTAATCATCGATGACAAGGTGCTGTGTCGACTCAATTTGACGCAGTTCCAAGAGTTGTTGATTGAGCCAATTGTTTTACGGGTCTTTGATACACAGTCTAAACGCATCCGTCGACTCAATGCACTCGAGTTGATGCAGGCCACGCAAGCACACATCGGTGTCTATGGGACGCAAAGCCACACCACCAAGCAAACCGTTCCTGTTGTATTGGACGGGGTCTGGCCAGAGACACTCAGAAATGGCCTAATTTCACAGATAACAACAACCGATGATGTGAATGCCGCAAACGTTCGCTGTGTGTATTTGCACTGCGCACTGGACGATGAGCACGTCCAGAAAATCCAATCTGACATCGAGCCTATTGCGGTGCAAAATGCATTACGGCAAGCATTAACTGAGATTGATAAGCTCAGCGCAGAGACGCATCTGATTGTGGTGTCGCAGTTCAGGCAAGGGATGTCTTTGCCTGCACGTTTATTACAGGGATGGTTAGAATTGGCCTATCAACACAAAGCCGCAATGGTCAACGCATCCATCAATGTGGTGCGATTAGACAATACCCTTGACGATGTTGAACATTATTTGGGGACGTGCCAAACATCAGTGAACCAGCATCGCGCTTTGACCTTATTGTCCCCATATGAGCAGGTACGAGTGCATACACCGAAACAACTTTATGCCTGGGCGCGCTTTATCCACCAACTCTGTGAGAGACAACAATCAGGCATGTATCGCATCGAAAACAGTGTGCCATGGCATGAACTCATGTTGATGGAACATATGATTTTAGCCGAAGGGTTATCGCCTAAGATATATGGACAAAGTGTCCTGAGGCCGTATGAAGTCGCTATTGATTTTAGACAGGACAATGCGTTGTCGATACAAGACTATTTTAAGCACTCAGGGAAAGGGACTGGATGGCAGCATGTCATCGAATTACCTCAATCATCAATGACTCGAACGCAATTCAATCAAACCATGCATTGGTTGTTATCGCAAGATGCGGCGGCCCTATCAAGCCAAATGCTAAGGGTCTTACAAGGTGATGCGATACCTTCTGCCAAAGAGACTGATAAAGTCGTGAACGTGAGATTTGGTGAAATCTTTACGCAAAGAGGTTAACCTTTTTTGGCAAACTCATCCGAGGCTGAAGCGGTCGATGAAGTCGATGCGGGAGAACGCACGGCACGGATGGAGGACAACGTGCTGGGAGCGGTGTTCAAGACGTTTTGTGCAAAGTGATGCGGCCAGTTTTTATTTAGTGCGTAGGTGTAGACCGCAAACGTTAATAAGAAACTGATGAACATCATAGATTCTGGCAGCATGATGTATTCGCCAAGGATCCCAAAACAGGCAAACCCCGCAGCCAACGAGCAGATCACAAATAAGGTCCCGGTTTTGCTGATCCCTGCGTTGAGGCAAATGTGGTGCAAATGATCGCGATCTGGGGTAAAGGGCGATTGACCTCGTTTGATGCGTCTGAACATGATCGCCGTCATATCCATCAACGGCAACCCAATAAGCCACAACGCGGTCACTGGACGCATAGTGGCACTGGCATCGGGTTGGGTCATGGTGAGCAAGAACCAAATCACCACAAAGCCAATCATCATCGAACCCGCATCGCCCATAAACACTTTGCGTTTGTGACCCAATATGCCTAGGTTAAACATTACATATGGCACTAGGGCGGCTACCACCACCAAGCAAACAAAGGCAAGATCGTGTAATGCGTGAAGGTTCAAGACAATGGCCATACCGGTAAAGGTAATGATGGCCAGTCCGCCTAGAAGACCATCGATGCCATCGACCATATTAAATGCATTAATGGCACCAATCACTGCCAATATGGTAATAATCGGGGCCAGTGGGCCAAAGTACATGTCACCGAAGCCAAAAATATTACCGACGTAATCCAACTGCATATGGGTGTTTGCAATCACTAGGATAGTTATTCCAGCTTGTACCAATAATCGCGGCGCAACGGGCATGTCGAAGCGATCATCAATGGCGCCGAGTATAACTAATACGGCAATGCATAGAACAAACAGCTCGGCGTGGGCCAAAATGCTCGGGGATTGAATAAAATAAAAAAAGAGGGCGACAAAAACAGCTATGCCGCCCACTAGGGGAATACTGCCTTGGTGTTGTTTGCGCAGGTTAGGCGTGTCAAGTAAACCTAGTGACGGGGCCAGTTTGGAAAAACAATACAACGCGCAAAATGAAAAGAAAAAGGTAAAAACTAAATCTATCAGCACAATTAATCCCTGTCGCTTGATTGGCTAAAGTAATATCGAAGCACTTTAGAAAAACATTAAGCTAAATTTTTAACGTTGTCTCTAAGCCTTTTTCTTAGAGGAGGTTAAAATCCAAGTGTTTTTGACTTGAACGCACTCAATGCGCTATTATCATCCAAAATAATAATGATAAGTAAGTGTGATGAAAGCTCGGTCCCTCACTCTAATTCTCCTCCTCACCCTGTCAGGGTGTTTATCTACGTCCGAAAAATTCCAGCAAGATGCCCAGTTTATTGTGGAATATTTGTTGTATGATTTTCCCATGCCGGCCGATGCCGAGATTGACAGTGATGAGAGCATCATCATGGGGACTGGCAGTTCTTGGTCTGGGCGGGTGAACTTGTTTGCGCCAGAAGCGCCGGGCAAACTCATGCGCTATTACACTGACACAGGCAAGAACATGGGGTGGCAATTAAGCTCCTCGACCATCTCGGATAACATCATCATGGTGTTCAAAAAAGCCAGTCGCACCGCGACGGTGGAAATCCATCGCCGCTCGTTTTTGGAAACCAAAATTTTACGCAGTGATGGCACCAACATCACAATCAGCGTCCATCACCCCAAAGAGGGCGGTCCAGCCACACAATAAAAAAGAGCATCTGTTGGGTATCATCCTGTCATACGAAAGTTTTGTGAAACGAGGCATTTTGGTGTTGCATTCATGCGTATATATGCTTTAATGATTATATCAATTTTGAACATTACAGAATCTTCGTTGAAAAGGATTTACCATGAACTTCAAGTACTCTCAACTTGCCGTAGCATTAGCGGCATCTCTAGCTTTAGGCGGTTGCTTTGGTAGCAGCAATGTATCAACCAATGTACCAGACGTTGTCATCCCACCACCTGTTAGTACGACGATTGATGTCGAAGTAACGGGTAACGTCATTGACTCTGTCACAGGGAATGCGATTGATGGCGCCACCTTAACCTTTTTAGTCAATGGTGAAGCCACAAATGAACCACGTTTGTTAGATACTGGTTTTACACGGATTTCAGAGCTGACGGCGACGGCCGGTGCCTTTGCGTTTGGTTTTGACAGCGATACGCTCATTGATTCGGTAACTATCTTAGTCGAAGCCGATGGCTACTTGACGCAAACGATTAATTTTGACATTGCGAATGCTGCTTCAAATAACGCGCTGGCGTTCCCACTGATCGCCAAAGTCACGCCAGGTATTGCGGTGGTCGAAACGCAGGCAACTGTTACTGGTCCAGTGGCTGAAGAAATTGTGATTGAAGCTGCCGCAGAAACGGGGGCTGCAACGGTCACAATACCAGTGGGCGTGGTCTTACAGAACGCACAAGGTGAAGCGGTTACTGGAGATGTGTCATTGCAAGTTGTTGCAATTGACTCGGACGCCAGCGAGGCATCATCGGCCAGTGTTGCTGACTTGCTGCCAGCAGGTTTACAAGACGCAGGGTCAGCGGATGTCTTCTTACCGGTAGCCGCGACCGTGATTAACTTTACGGACGCGCAGGGTAATCCTATCAAGCAATTCTCTTCGCCGATTACCGTAACCATGCAGATCCCATCGTCTCGCAACGTGGCCGAGGGCGACACCTTGACGTTGAAATCCTATGATGAAATCACTGGCGTGTGGACAACAGAAGACGAAGTGGTCACCGTCGGTGCACAAAATGGTGATTTCTTCCCGGGCACGTTCCAAATCAGCAGTTTATCGATAAAAGCAGCGGGTAAACAGATCAGTAATGATGTGTGCGCAGGCTCAACCACCACCATCAACTTTACTGGCGACGCAGCGGTTGCCGGTTTGGTAGCAAACATTAGCCGCATTGCTTCGGGTTCAGCAACACGCACCTTGACCGATGACCAAGCACAATTGGCGTTAACGGACACGGCTTCAGCGTCTGAACTAGCGTCTGTTCGTGTAACGGATTCACAAGGCCGTGTATGGGGCTCAGTCACTGGCGCAACTGCATGTGGCGCGATCAATGTACCTCTGACTAATCCTGGCACTACCGTCAGCGAAAGCTTGAATGTCACCGCTATTTGTGAAGGTGACAGCACGGTCTTTACTGCTGATACAGCTGCCGTGGTTAACTATCGCTTGGCTGACAGTTCAGATGCAATGGCCTTGGCCGCTCATGTGGGCGGGGGTAACTACCGTTTGCAATTATTGAACGATGGCGCTACCTATGATGTGAATATCAACTCAAGCATTGTCGGAGTACCAGATTATTCGGTACAAATCACTGCCGATGGCCAAGACGAATCCGCACCAATCACCTATGATTGTAATGCAGGCACTGGTACTGGTGGTACCGGTGGTACCGGTGGCACTGGCGGTGGCGGTATCTAAGCGCCAATCTTGCTAACCGAACCTCAAAAAGGCTCAGACTCTGGGCCTTTTTTGTGGTTGCAACGAATGGTAAACTATTTACAGTCAAGGATGTCACCCAGGATCCATAAGGAAGACAAGATGACAATAACCCTTTCCCAAGTATGTCGACAGAGCTCAATGTGTTTGCGTATTGCGTGCGTAAGTGTCTGGGTCAGTGTGTGGACCATGGCGAGCGTTGACGTGATAGCAGGCACATCGAGCGATAGCCAATCTTCCACTGGTCGCATTTCATTACAGCCGTTTGTGATTGATACCGATGTCAACGTGCAGGGCTTTGGAGGCCTGATCAACGTCCCCAGCGCTCACGCCATCGGAGTAGGAGAGTTGTACTGGACCTATTCTACCTTGACCGACAACGGCTCGTATCGCAGCGGTGAATCCGACGGCTTATATCAAGCAGGTCATAACCTATCCTTTACAGCCAGCCCGTTTCCAGGCGTAGAAGCGACGATCCGCAACTCAGGTGGTACATGGGACGAAGGATCTGATCTGCAAGCTAACATCAAATACCAAGCGACGTTCATCCCCAAAGACTGGTTTGCCTTGGCGGCAGGCTACCAGGATATTGGTGGGATCACCAATCATCTAGACAGTTACTTTGTGGTGGCTAGTAAAGATTGGCGAAATCTACGTTTAACAATAGGCACAGGTAAAAAACTAGATAAGATAAATAGATTTACGCTTGGAACTGTCTTTCCAAGACGCTATGAAGGAGGATTTTACGGGATCCAATACCAACCGTACGAATGGCTACAACTGATGGCAGAGCACGATGGCGTCAACAATGCCGTGGCTGCCAAATTTAAAACCCCAAAACATTGGTTCGATGGCCAAATCCAACTGTATGGTTCGGTCATGACCGGCGATTACGATGCGGGCACTGGCAACGATAAGGTGTTTTTGCAAGTAGGGGTGAGAGCGAATCTATTCCAAGGCGTGGATGGCGCGTTGGATACACCCAACTATGAAACCCAATTACTGGACGAAGAACTGGGCTGGTTGATGGAGTCACACGATTATGGGGTGTACGAACCTGGTCAAGCGGCTGCGCATTCAGATTACACGCAAAGCACGCATTACGACGATAATGTGGTGTTGATGAATAAGCTGTTGGTAGCGCTTGAAAAACACGGTTTTGATAACGTCTGGGTCGGCGCCCACAGTGAGCGATTGTACGTCCGCATCGAAAACGCCCTATACAACCGTAATCAGTTTGATGCCATTGGCGTGGCATTGGGCATGACTGCGCAGTATGTGCCTGAACACATACAATCCGTGGACTTTACCTTGTCGCGTTACGAAGTCCCCACGTTCCGCGTGGCGGTGTCGGCGCAAAAATTGGTGGCGTTTTACAACGGTCAAATACGCGATCCCGGATTTGAAGCACGCGTCCCGCGCGATCGCAAAGACGTATTGGTCGACTGGGTGCGTGGGGTCAATCGCCCCTGGTTGAAACCGCGGGTAAAGTTTTCTCCAGTCTTGCCAAACTTTATCGGCACTGAGCTAGGCCAAGCGGATTTGAACTTAAGTGTGCGCGCTAATGTCCATATGCCATTATGGCGTGGGGGCGAGGTGTACGCCGATTATGATGTGAACATCTCAGAGAGTGAGGATTTTGACTTGGGCGGTGCGTTTTGGAAATATCGCCAGCCCACTGGGTTAAAAAACGTGTTCTTGCGCCAAACTATGCAACTGCCTTGGAACGTCTATGTATCCGGTGGCCTTGGCGTTGCCAAACAACAATGGCGTGAAGAGCACAATGTAGCGACCTTTCAAGCCGGCTGGCAATCACTGGATGGTCGACACCGCTTGAGTTATCACTATGGATATCTGCAGACTCGGATCCCAGAAGGGCAAGACCGCTATATCTATACTGCAGAATATCGGCATTATCTGCCACTGTTGGATGTATCCATGTATGCTGAGGCAGGTCAGTTTTGGCGCGGTGATCGCGGCTACAAAGTTGGCTTTACCACGTCATTAGGTGATTCGACCCTCAGTGTGTTCATGAGCGAGACCGACGTCAGCATCAAAGGATTGGGCTTTAGCATTCCGTTGGGCAGTCGTAAGAACATGGCCCCAAGTCAACACGGCTATCAAGTGCGCATGGCGGAGCGTTGGCACTATTCACTGGGGACGTCCAGTTATAAGGGCACGAACCGTATCTTTGTGAACATGGCACTGCGACCAGGGTATTTGGCGCAGATGCAAGGGCGGTATTTTAACTTTGACCGCTTATCGATTGCGCATTTAAACAACGCGCTACCAAGGTTGTTGATTGCGTATCGCGAGTTTGCTCAGTAGCCCCCTTTATTCTTGTGATGGCGGCAAGGTGATACTAATAAAATAACTTAGAACGAGGTGGTGAGTTTTTGCTACTTAAAATGGGAGAGTTACACTAGGAGTTTTTCTGAGTAGGGCAAAAAGCGATTGAAATACGTTCCATCAGGTACTTATACTGACATGACTGGTGCGCGGAAGGTGTACCACAAATATGGTATGTTGACTGAATTCAGGTGTGCGTATAGTGGATAGGGTTCAGGACATGTTGTACAAATTTGATGGAGTAATGTCATGTATCCTACCGTTTCATTCAAACGTTCGCTCGTTTACAGCGCAGTATTAACTGCATTGACCGTCCCGTTTTCCAAAGCAGTATTCGCAGCTGAGTCAATTGATCCAACTAAAAACAGTGCGATCAAACTGATCCAGGTCAATGACCAAACCAAAGACAAAAACCACGCAACGCTCACTTCAAACGGGCAAGGTGGTATTGTGATCACCACCAAAGACGACAGTGAAATCATTCAAAATGTCTTGACGCAATACGTCAATCGAGGAACCTCGGGCGGATTCACGGGCAACATTTTAGACATCACCGTGAACAATGACGACATCAACTCACAAAACACCTTTTATTTGAGTCAAATCGGTGGGTCGTGGTTGGTTATGAACGTCAATGGTAAAAACAACACATTCACTATTGTCGATTTGGCGGGGGTAGGATATGACCCCGATGGCACTCAGCCAAGTGGGGCAGTGACCATCAACGTGGCTGGGGACGACAACACCATTGATATTTCTCCAACGGTCTTGGGTAACATTGCCAAAACCTTACATGTGGACGTGGCCAGTTCGGACCAAGCCAGTCCCTACAATAATGTGAATGTCATTCATTTAGCGTACACGGATTTTTCTGAAATCACGACCAAGTTAGTCGATGCATCTTATTCATTCATTGATGTGGAACAAAAAGATCTGTACTTCACAGATGCAGCAGACACCGAGCTATTGCCCAACATTGTGACTATTGACGTGGTTAATGCCATAGCAACTCGGGTTGAAATCACACAAAATGGCATCAACAACATCGCGAATGTCGATGTAAAATACGACCAAAATACCATTAATATCACTCAAGACAGTCCTAGTACGCTGGATAACAACGTAGTCAACGTCAATGTCAGTGGCTTAGGGAACCGAGTAACCACGACCCAAACGGTCCTGTATCCAGCCGAAGATGCCAGCACCAATGACATTGATGTAGATATTGTGCAAGGCTACAACAACATAGTGACCGTGACACAGAACAGTTATGGGCGCATTAATCCAGACTCTACGGCAGACGTCGATATCCACGGCAGTGGTAACCAAGCCACTATTGATCAGTCTATTGACATTGGTTCATTTGGCACTGACTTTGATTGGGGGGCAAGTCAAGACATCACTTTAAATGTCACTGGGGATGACAATATATACTCATTAAAGGGATTTTGGCATCATCGCTCGGAGGTTGCGCTGACTGGTCACGGTAATACAGTGACATTAAGCGACACCGCTCATACTACAGGGACGGTCGGCGATATTGACATCACTGGGCATAACAATACGCTTGAGGTTATCGGCAAACAAAGTTCAACCAACTTCTTTGATAAGCTGTATCAATCGGGGGACGACTCAGTAAACTACAGCTTTACGGTGTTTGGGAACGACAACACCACCACCTTCACCACATTGGGATTTGTGAGTTTGAGTTCTTTGATTGATGGTGCAGATAACGATGTTAATTTAAACATCAATAGCTGGTCACATAATGACATCAATAGCGTATTGATTGGTGATGACAATGCGTTAACTTTCAACATTGGCGCCAACCCAAATAACACCTTGTATGGACATTATGGACAGTCTAATGTGACCTCCAAAATCATCGGTCATCGCAACGATGTCACCTTATCTTCCACGTTTTTGGCCAGTGATTGGGTAGGTCCAGACAAGAACAACTACGACATTGATGTCTCAGGAAACGACAACAGCCTCGTCGTGCAAGACAATCGCAACGGCGGGTCAAACTTGGATGTGGATGTCTTGGGACATGCGAATACCATCCAGATTGGCTCACAAGAGACCGGGTTGGATACCACCAAAACCTTTGTGTATGTGGCTGGCGAACAAAATATCGTCACACTCGATGCGCATGTAAATGACAGTTACATGCATGTGGAGGGTACCGGTAATGATGTGACTATGACCGGGGCTGCCGTGGCAGATTCCCACTATCGTTCGTTTATCCGTGGCATAGATAATACCGTTGACATTGATGTGACCGGCTTAACGGCCGATGCTTACGTCGATGTCTCAGGGAATAATAACGTGATGTCGTTTCATCTTGGTGCCGGTTACATCGATTACGATCTGGTGGGTTCCGGATTCGAAGGCAGTGTAAAGACCTTCAACAGTCAAGCGTATTATCAAACGTTGTCTAAGTTAGGTACGGGCACCATCACAATGATTTCAGATGGTGGGCAAGTGAACATCAGCTCAAACATGGGCGGGTAGTCTGGACGCTCATCGAGCATGATGCACTAGAGTCATACCTTACACTTACCATTAGGACAGCTTTCGCAAAGGCCAGTAGCGATGCTGTCCTGTTTTTTCTACGATTACCTTAGTTGTTTTAATCACATAAGAATATCTATGATAAGTGTCTTTTTATGTTTACTCTTCACACCCTAGTTCGGTTCGAGATTGGGTATCATTGTTGATGGGACATAACTCAGAAGGTAGGGTATCTACCGTATATCGAGCCAGATTGTCATCGTAAAGCGAGTCGGATAAGAACGCAATTAAGTCTGCGCGTTCTTGCTCGGTCAAGGATAGAGGCATAAAACGAGGATCTAAATTGTCGTTCGCCACTTGTGGGATCCCGGCGATTTTGTAATCCACGACCTCATCAATACGGCTAAAGGTGGCCCCATGACCCAATATTGAGGTATCTTTGAGGTTATATAAAGTCGGTACTTTGAAGCGGTAATTGTCCATCGCGACGCCGGTGAATCCGCCTCGACCGCGTCGCACATCCTCCGGAACCATACCTATGATGTCTCGGTTCCAATCCAAATCCCCAAACCCAATGGCCATAAACAAGTCATCAGCAACGGCCCCGACCGGCGATGACAGGGCTGGGCCAGTGTGACAACTGACGCATTGCCCTGTACCAAAAAAGACCCGGGCCCCCGCGACCTGTTGGGGGGACATGGCGTGATTGTCGCCTTGTAGCCAGCGCTGAAAAGGCGCTTGGTTAGCCAATACTGAGCGTTCATAAGCTGCCACCGCTTTTGCAGCTGCCACCGACAACGATGCATATCCTTGCGGAAACGCTTCTGCCAATAACGCTGTGTAGGTTGGGTGAGTGTTCAGTAACGAGGTGTCGCTGACATCCAAACGGTGTACACCTGCACCGGCAATCACTTGTGTTTCCAAGCCGCTTAAGCCAAATTGATTAGCCGCTTTGGGCGTGCCTTCTGGCATCAACTGCTCCACGGGCAGGCCGGCATTCACCAACCCATTTTCTTGGTGACCAAACTGTCCATTCCAGGCCATGACTTCTTGGTAGGCAGTGTTTAATACAGTTGGCGAAGCAATGGGCTGTACATCGGCCAGCAGATCCAGACCATCCGCAACGCGACGGCCTTCACCCGCCATGCCAAAGCCTTCTCCACCTTCCCCAATGCCCTGAGCAACCCCCGCTTTAAAGCCGGCTTTGGCATGATGGCAGGACGCACAGGAGTAGGTGTTGGTCATCGATGTGATCCCGGCGGTGATGCCGGTTTCATGAAAAATCAGTTTACCCAATGTTATTTTGGCTTCGGTAATGGGATTTTGGGGATCCGCAGGAATATTGGCATAGTCCGTTTCGGACGGCAGTGCAAAATACGCGACAGTATTATCCGGAGCCGCCTCTGCCATCAAGGCTTCTAATGCCTGGTAAGATGCGATGACATCCTGATCCAGTCCACTGTTGTCATACCGTGAGGTAGTCGCTGCCGGTTCGGTAGGCGGAGGGGATGGCTCACTGATTTGCGGGTCTATGCCACAAGCGGAAAGGGAGAGCAGAAGCATCCATGAGAGTAAAGCACGCATAACGTATCCATAATGTCGAAAAAAGTCGTGAATACACTTTACCTCATCGCGCTTATGATATCGCTACTATAAATATGGTACAGACAGATATGACGAAATGGTTATTGGCGGGTGAGCGAGCCGGTTGAGCTTGCTTAATCATTTAAGGACTAAGACTTTTTCTTAGATTATCCCAAAATGATTAGGAGTTTTTCCGAGTGGGCTGAAAAGTGATTGAAATCGGTTTTATGGGGTACTTATACTGAAAATGTTGGTGCGTTATGCCGTACCACAAATATGGTATGTTGACTGAATTCAGGTATGCGTATAGTGATGTGAGTTCAGGACATGTTGTACAAATTTGATGGAGTAATACCATGTACCCTACAATCTCATTCAAACGTTCGCTTGTTTACACAGCGGTATTGACCGCGTTGACCGTTCCGTTTACCAAAGCAGTGTTGGCTGAAGAAGCGGTGGATCCAACCAAAAACTCAGACATTCAGCTGATTCAATCGAATCAATCTAATGTCGAGGATAGAACTAAAGCCGATAACCTTGCGTTTATTCGCTCAGAAGGTCAAGGCGGCGTGGTGCTTAAAGGCGCGGATGCATCGGGTATCGTGCAACAGATCATGCCGGAGTTGGTCAACCGAGGCGAGCCATACGATTATTTGTCTAACGTACTCGACCTCACCATCAACAATGACAACGTGAACTCGCAAAATACTTTCTACATCTCACAGATTGGTGGCTCGTGGTTGGTCATGAATGTGGATGGTGAAAACAATACGGTCAGAATCGCCGACTTAGCGGGTATTGGCTTTGCAAAGGCCAATGCCAAAGATGCCAGTACCGACGATGCGCAAGCTCCAGAAGAAGCCACCAAAATCAATATCACCGGTGACCATAATGATTTAACCCTAACGCCAAACACAGTGGGCAACATTGCGCGTAAAATGCAGATCACGATGGATGAAGGACAGGGTCTCAGTCAATATAACGTACTCAATATCAGCTACTCGGATTTCTCTGACATCATCACCAATCTCAAAAACGCCTCATACAGCACCATTGATGTGACTCAGACGGATTTCACGGGCGATGTGGATGAGGTGTCAAACAATCCCAATATCGTGTTCATTGATGTGGTGGATGCAGACAATACTACGGTAGTACTGAATCAAACCGGGTTGGGTAATAACGCGACATTAAACGTGACCAATGATTTTAACACGATTAATTTAACGCAAAATAATCAGATTGGGGCGCTAAGTAACCAAGCCGATATCAATGTGGATGGGTACAACAATACCGTTACTGCCGAGCAAACGGTGGGACAATATGCCTATTTAGATAACAAGATTGACATTGACATTATTAATGGTGATAACAATACCATCTCCGTTATTCAAGATAATGGCAATGTCGATTTTTTTGAAGGTACTACAGCCACTGTACATGTCTCTGGCTCGGATAATGATATTGGGATTACGCAAACGGCCAATCATTCATATAGCGGTCAGCAACAAATCACGCTTAAGATCCAAGGTGACGAAAATGATTTTATGATAAATCATGGGTTTGAATGGCTCGATTTAACCGCCTCTGTCAAGGGTGATGGTAACCATCTTACGTTAGAAAATATCTCGGATAAGAGCTGGGCCGATATATGGGGTTCGCTCAATGTAATGGGCGATTACAATGACCTGAGTGCACGCTTTAATAGTGGCTATGTCAGTTTTGAACATTTTGACATTTTAGGCGGCGGAAATACCGTAGTATTAGGAGTGGGCGAAGGTGGGATGCATTATGAAAACGTCATCATTGATGGCGTACTGAACACGCTAAGAATGGATGTTTTTCGTTCATATTCGCATCTAGAAAACCTTTCCATGCTCGGTGAAGAAAACCAGATACACATACATAATATCAATAGCAATTTACGACTCAATACCGATATTTTGGGTAATCATAATCAGTTTGATTTGAACATTGAAACATTTGTTGACGATTATTATTGGGGAGGAGACAACCGCATCAATACGTCCATCCAAGGCAGTTTAAATGCTGTAGATGTATGGATTGAACAATCCGATGATGTTCAAGATTATTATGACCAAACAATCAATACTACGGTAAGCGGATTGGCCAACCGAGTCCGTTTACACTCAAGCATGTCTAATTTAAACACTCGCTCTGACCTTTCTTATGATTTGGATCTAAATGGGCATCACAATGTCGTTCTAGTTGATGATCACAGTGCGAACAATGTCACATTGGATTTTGATGTTCTAGGTAACGATAACCGTATTGAATATACCTCAGATACAGAGCACAGCGTTGATCAAACCGCAAACATTGACGTCATTGGGGATCACAACCGACTCTTGCTCAACCCATCCATTAGCAACAGCACTTATACCATAACCGGTGATGATAATTACCTGAGCATGACAGGCCATGCGGATGAACTTTCGTCCAGTATCATGTCTATCCATGGCAATGATAACACCATTGAGATGGATGTAGCCGGGCTGGATGGCGCGGTCAATATCAGCTTCGATGGGGATAACAATGTGATGGGCTTTACGTTAGGCGCGGGGTATTTGGATTACACGTTAACAGGCTCAGACTTTATTGGCGCGGTCAAAACCGTTGGTTCAGCCTATTATCAACAGATTGAGCGGTTAGGGACGGGGGTGATTAATATGGAAACTGCTGCGGGCGTCATCAATATTGCTTCCAACTGTGGCCAAACCTGTGGTAACGCGATTTAATCAAGTTTGACTTGTATGCAACGCAGTTATCATTTGTGGCACATAACGTGCCTGTTGGTTGTAAGTGTGTTGGCTGGGTGCGCATCCAGCCAGCAGACTAAGCCATCCCATCCACTGACCAGTGTTCCCCCTTTACAAGCCCACAAGGAGTTCGTGGCATCCGTCAAAACCTTTGGCGGGGACAAGGATGTCTTCACTGTTTCGGTACAAAATTTTGAAGACCTGTCTGGCTCACGCTCCGAGGGAGGGATTTCGACGTCGGTGGCCGCGTCAGGCAAATTTTTGACCGAGTTTTTGCTCAGCTCCCCCGAGTTGCGCAGCAAGTTTCACGTGTTGAATCGCACCCACCTTAACGCGCTGCTCACGGAACGCAAGCTGGCTGAGGCCTTTAATGAAGATCGCAAGGCGCGATTGATTGAACAAGCAAACCCAGTATTAAAGGAGATCCTCGCCAATTCACTGCAACCCAAATACGATTTTCCCGCGCTTGAGCCGGCTGCGTATTTGTTACATGGAGCCGTGATTGGCTATGACAAAGCCGTAGATGAATACGGTCAGGGATATGGTTTAATGGGGGCAAATACCAAAGAGAAAACCTCCATTGATCAGCTCTATGTGATGGTGCAACTCATCGACACCAACACAGGCGAAATCGTCAGTGTGGGAACGGCGACAGAACGCGTCAACAGCGTACTGTCATCCGCTGGTTTTTTTGGTTTGATCAACCCGTATCGAATTTTGGAATTAGAAGGGGGAGGGGTCAAAAACGATCCCACGACCATCGCGTTTTTTACGGCCTTACAAGCTGCCATTATGGAGATGTTTAACAATGTATAAATTATGCCTTCTTTTATTGCTGTGCTGCAGTGCCTTCGCGCACGCTGAAGCCCAACGATTCAATTTTAACAACCCGACATTTGGCGGGAATCCGTTTGTTGCCAATCACTTATTTAACTTGGCCAACAAACAGCAGATCCCCGAAAAAAAAGCCGATAACACGCAATCGGAATTGGAGTCCTTCGCGGAACAGATACGACGTCGTACGCTTTCGAGCATTTCCTCTGCGATTGCTGCTAATGTCAGTGGGTTGAGCATCGATGATCTGACGGACGAGAACGGTGTGATCAAACTCGATGGCATCGAAATCACCTATTATCAAGGCGAAAACTGTAATATTATCTTAGAACTTGCAGGTGAAAATGACGAAGAAATCGTGCTCGATATCCCTGATTTTTCATGTGGTGGTAACTAAGCAACTAAGTAACATAAGGGGGGGATAATGGCCTCCAAACCACCTTATCAGGTCGTTGTGTTAGAAGATAACTCACTGATCTTAGAACGTTTTTGCAACGTCTTGCGACAATGGCCCGATGCACAGGCCGTGCATCCATGCTTGACATTGCATGAGGCGCAAAGCGTTTTTGGGCGCCACTCTGTGGACTTGTTGGTAACCGACCTAGTGTTGCCGGATGGGGACGGGGTCAGTGCCATCACCGAGTGCTTAACCGCCCACCCAGAGGCTCAAGCCATTGTGATCTCAGCCTTGTCCAGCCGCCGTCAGGTCCTTGATTCATTTCGTGCCGGCGCAGTGGGGTATATTCTCAAAGACGAAGAAGATTATTCCATTATTGAAATCTGCGACCACATCATGCACGGTAAGTCCATCATGTCACCGTCCATCGCCAGAATGATGCTCACTGAATTGACCCAGTCCAGTGTGGTGCCGCCCGCACCGAGTGACAATCCACTGACCGCCAAAGAAACCGAAATTCTCTCTCTCATTGGCAAGGGCTACGCCTACAAAGAAGTCGCCCAGTTAAAAGACATTTCAGTGGGGACAGTGCAGGTACACATTCGCCATATCTACAAAAAATTACAAGTGAACAATCGTTCCGAAGCCTTTTATGAAGCCAAAAAAATGGGCCTCATCGATGACTAAGTTCACGCGGTGTGTGTTGCTGTTTAGCGGATTCGCCATCCTGGCGACGGTCTTCATCATGATACTGCTTGAGCAATACAAAATCCCCGCGGACGCGCTGAGTATCCACAGCGTGCTCGACGTCGACACCGGTCAAACCTTGTCATTGCCACTGCGCCGGATGAATCACACGGGCGAATCACAACAATATCGGTTCCGTGCTGAACTGCCTAAATCGGTTTTCTCTGACCACGCGGGGGATGAACCTTGGTATCTGTATCTGCCACGGTTTGAACAAAACATCACGGTTACGGTCAACGGCAAACGCATTTCCGCATCACACAACACCTCTGCCTGGCGAGGGCCATTGGTCTTTAATTCGGCGTTTATGCTCATCCCAACCGAACTTGTGTCTCAATCTCAGGTTCAGGTTGAGGTGGTGATCCGCACCACTACCTTACCTCCGGTCAGCTTGTATCCCTTGTATATTGGAACCTACTCCCAGTTGGGACCCATTTACACTCTGCAAGTTCTCCTTGAGTACGATGTGCGCCTGATCAGTACAGTGTTGCTGTGCATTGTCTGTGTCATGGCCTTGATCGTGTTTGTCAAAACGCCCACGCAACGAGCCTACTTGTGGTTAGCGTTGGCGTGTGGTTTGTTTTTGCCGATCCGCATCACCAATATCGTGCCGCTTGCGGAAGAGTGGCTGATGTATATCCCTTGGTTGTATTTTTTGCTGCCATTTGCCGCGCTGTCGATTTTGCATTATGTGCGGTATTTATCGGAAGCCTCTCGGTTTAACATTCCTTTACTTGCCCTGGCGTTGACGACCGTTGTGGGCGCGTTGTGCGCGGGATTAGGTCTATTGCCACTGCGTCAATCGGTCATCTTATTTGTCTTCCCATGGATCTTGGTGACACTCGCCGGTGCCGTGTATTTGCTGATCCAGCATGCCCATCGAACGGGGTCCTGGGTCTTTGTGCTGTTACTCACGTGCTTATTGGGGGTATGCATTGGGGTGGCACACGATGTATTGGTGCTCAATAACCTACTCGATCACGCCTTCATGGTGTCCTATCTGTGCGTTTTCTGCTTAATGATTGCTTTGTTGTTGCAGCTATACTACAAATTGGTCAGTCTGTTGGATATCGTCAATCATGCCAACGAGCGCTTAGTCGATGAGTTGGCCAAAAAAGAAGCCGCATTGCAACACAGTTATCAAGAACGCCAGGCCTTCGTTGTGCAACAATGTCTCAATGCTGAACGCGATCGCATCACGGCAGAATTGCACGATGGAGTCGCTGGACATTTAACCTCCATTCTGACCATTGCGAATGCCGCTGATCCCAAAGCGCATCCAAACCAATCCATCGTGTCTTTAACCAAGTACGCCATCAATGATGTGCGGTTGTTGGTCGATACGTTCTCCAGTGTGGGATCCGATCCGAATGTACTCTTTGCCATCATCAAAGAGCGCTGTTTTAGTCCATTGGCGAGTGCCAATATCCGTTTGCATTGGGACGTTACGACCATCCCTGAGCATTTATCCATTGATCCGGCGTTGGGTCTGGATTTGATTCGGATCATGCAAGAAATTTTGAACAATGCCATCAAGCACGGCGCTCCCACTGAGTTGTCGTGTGTCAGTGACATAGACCAACACACACTGACCATCACGGTGACGAACCAAGGCGGTATCGCACTGGACCACTCACGTTGTGCGTCGCCGGGACACGGATTACTCAATATCCGCAAACGCATTGCCAAATTTCCAGCGGGTGCGTTTGCGCTGCTGCCCATCGCGACAGGCGCGCGTGCGGTATTGTCGTTTTCGTTGGTGGATCGTCCGGCCGAGCCGACGCATCCTCCCACTTCCACTCATTCTGTCACATAAGGAGACGCATCATGTTGCACAGAACAGTATTGACCATGGCGTTACTCATCGGCCTCAGCGGGTGTCTGAGTGATTCCGATGATACCCCGCGCATCGATCGCAGCCAAGGCCCCAACCTCACCATCACCACCATTGACGTGGCTAACCTGAACTATTATGTACCCGGTGAAACCATTCGCGTGGATTTTGAGCTGGTGGTGCAGGAGTTGGATTACCCCGATGTGGACATTGATTTTTATGTCGTGCATGCTCAAGACTCAGCAGGAGAAGGCGAAGAAATCGAGGAAACCCATTATTTGGGGACCAAACGCTTATCCAAGGTCGAAAATGGGTCGGTGATTGCCTCATTTGTTGAGACCGTTCCTGACGTGACCATCACCGGCAACTATTGGATCATGGCCGTAGTAGACCCACAAAATACCGTGGAGGAGGCCTTTGAAGACGACAATCATCCCAACCTTGAGAATGAAGCCCATACCGAAGGCAATTTTCCGTATGCGATTGTCGATCTCGAGCATACGTTCAAACACGATTTTGCCATTGTCAACGCCGCTCTGAGCGAAGAAGTCCTTGTTTTAGATACCCCTGCGGTGCATGCCAACACTGCACTGGGTACCAATAACGCCGACATGCATGGGTACATCGATGCGCTGTATTATGGTCAAGAAGTGGCTCAAGCCAAATTGCTGGTGGAAGTCATGATTGATGGGAATTATGAGCCCATCGAGATCTGGGTTAATCAGGTCGACCAAGCCACCACCTTGGATCAAGAAGGGTATCAACTGTCTAAGCCCATGGATTTTACCTATAACCGAGAAGAGCATATCTTTGGTCTGGATCTGCGCTTGACGCAATCTCAGATTGAACGCTTGTACGCCTCGTACGACGCCAGTCAGCGCAATACGTTATCAGTGCGATTTGAGGTGGTGGATAACACGGACTACCAAGAAGAGTTTGATGACAGTAATAATATTCTGGATCTAGAAGTCCCTCTGTATTTCTTTGAAGATGAGACCGAAGCGACTTCTGGTAAGGCTGCCAAAGCGTACTCCTTTGACAACGGCCAGTTTGACGTTAATAGCGGGTACAGCAATGGGTTTGGGGACGCCTCCAAATTTAAGGTCGGAATTGATTTTGACTCGGACATGCAAATCGATTTGCCGACCGGATCGGCGCATTTTGAAGCCGCCGGCGCCATGGATTTATACGTCTTCAACAAAGCCAATAGTATCTTCAGTATCGATGTGGACAGCAAAGCCTCGGTGACAGGCGAAAACACTGGCGTGTCTGGCGATGTGGTGTTATTCAACAAAACCGTGTACGAGCAATCCATTTGGCGGGATGCGTATACGTTGGATTTTTCCAAAACTTGGGAAGAAAACAAAACCTTGGTTCAGTCTACGTTCTTCATCGGGCCAGTGCCATTGTCGGTGGAAGCCGGAATCAGTGGCGAAATGGGAATGGGCGCGAACTTGACCTATGAAGCACTCACGTTGACGGTGACCGGTGACTTATTCAAAGCCAGTTTAGGCGGTGCGGCCAATGGCGGGATCAACACCGGTGTCGCAAAAGCCGGTATCACCTTGGATTTGACGGTCTTAGAAAACGTATTAGCCATGGAAGCCACCACGGATATGCGCGCCTATGACAACAACACCGGTGGGCCAACCATTGATTGGTCGTTTGCCATTGTGGATGACATCAATGCGATTGAAGGCAAGTTTGGTTTATATGCTGAGACCTATGGTTTGAAATGGTGTAAGAAAAAAATCTTCGGTAAAAAAATCAAATACCCCTGTGGCACCAAAACGTACCATTATGACTATTGGTTCTATCAAACGCCGAGTATTTTTTCTAAACATTGGACCATTTATAGCGAATCAGGTCGGTTACAATGAGTATGACCTGGCGCCAACGAGCGTCTCTTGCTGTCAGTGCGCTGTGCCTTGGCGCATTGTCTGCTCACGCTCTGGCCTTGTGTGAACGCACCTTTGCGGTGACCATCGACACGCAAAGCACCTTTGCATTGACGCAACAAACCGACACCATGCAGCAATCGGTGCGTTTGTCCATAAGGCCGTTACCCAACACACCGCTGCCAGACGGGCAAACCGGGCAATGGCTTGGGATCCAAGTCGAACCTATTGCCTCTAGCGGTACCGCTGCGTCTGCGATGGAGCCGTCCATACCGCCTTTTGGTATGTTATTCGATCCGTATGGCGTGATTGTGGACCAGATGTTTTTGCCTGGGTTATCAGATGCTCAGCGTCAACAAGCCATGGGCTATGCGTACTGGTTGCAGGTGCCACAACACACCACCTCGACGCAGACCCCAACCATACCGGCCAAAGGCATTCGTTATCAGGATAATAACGGCCAGTTTGAACCCCAATTTATCATGAGCGAACCCACTCAGTTAGCTTATCGCAACACGGGGTATCTGTCGGTGGATCCGCAATTGGGTCAAGATATTGTAGTGGAGGAGGCACAAGCGTCTTACCAGTTGGATGCGTGTGGGTTTGCGGATTTTACGCAGCACACCTGGCTCACCTACACCCACCCTGCATCCGCTCAATTGTCATTGCGTGCACAACAGCATGTGCAAGGTAAGGTGATCCCAGCGGATCCAGACACGTTATTGTGGCAACTGCCGGATAATCTGCGGTTATGGCGCACTGCGCCGTCAACGCCACTGAGCGAGACGCAACGCAACGCATTGACGCAACAGCTAGAAAAATGGCTCAACACCACCGATTGGTTGAATCAACCCCCTGGGGAACTGAGTGAGGCATTGCGTGCATTTGATGCTGTGCTGGACTATATTCCCGAGTTACTTTTGCACCAAGGGTGGAGTGACGCACAACAGATGCGTATTATCCATGCCTTGGGATTACTTGACACACCACGGGCACAATCGAGCTTGGTGAGTATGTTGACGCAGGACGCGCACACCGAGACCAATCAATTTCGTGCCTTACGCGCATTGACGCAAGGTGATACGGCATTATCCGAAGAGGCGGTCCTCGCGTTAATGGCACACACCGACGTGGCGTTGCAACGGCAATCCGAGATGGACCACGCGTTATTGTTGCACATTGGTATTTTGTATGACGTACGCCCAAAGACAGCCTTGTCTGCCAAGTTGTTAAATGGGTTGCACGAAGCGTTGCACGCAGCCCCTGATCACAAGACACAAGCCACATTAATTGCGGCAGTAGGCAATACCGCACACCCAGACAGCGTAAAAATTCTGGCGCGTTTTCAACACGCTACGGATCCTGCAATCGTCGACAATTTGGCGTTCAGTCTGGGACAGATCCAAGGAGAACAGTCCTTACAGGTATTGACGCATTTGCTCAACCGTGAGGAAGTGTTGCACAAAGCCAGTGTGATAGGGGCCTTGCACGCGTTTGATTTGGACACTGGCGCCATGCAAACCATTACCACGCTGGCTGAACAGCAGAACGATCATCAGACTCGCCGTGCGGCCATCAAAACCTTGGGGGCCCAAACCCATCGTAAAACGGAAGCCGCGGCGATGTTGCGCCATCTATTGCAAAATGAGTCCAATAAAGCCAATTTTAAACGGGCCGCCAAAGCGATTGCTGAATTGGAGCGAGAGGGAGGGTAGCCGATGGAAAGACGGACATAGTAAGAAAAATTCTTACTGCAATTTTCATAAAAAAATATAAAGATGTATATAACGTGTACCGGACAAGCATATTATGAACGCAATATCCAAAATTCTCTTCGTCTTGATATCAGCACAACTCATCGCATGTGGTGGTGAGACATCAACAGGCGAAGAACGACCGCCCAACAATTCGAATATTCGGTTTCAACAAAACGAAAATGAAAGTGCACCTAATCCCAACCTTGTTAGGTTGCCTCAAGATGTCAACCCTGAATTTGTCAATGTTATCCCCACGAATACGATACAAGAAAATGACCAAGTCGTCGCGAACGCGATACAACAAATAACCGGGTTAGAGAAAATGGTTTTTCCTCAACTTGAAGGGGAATGGCAAGGCGAAATGGCGGTTAAAGGGACGAAGCAAGACACATTATTGTTCGTGGATAAGTTTGGCATGGTCATGATTGACCTGCCGGATTTGGCCAAGATAACCCACTTAACGGATATCAAACCACATGAAGAGAACGCCTTTTTGGCTAATATGACCCTCAATGGTCAGCAACTACCCATAAAAGTTGAGTACAGCAATGCGCGCATCGAGTTTATCGCCAGAAATGCTGAAAGCGTAGAGTACACATTCGCCACTTTTGGTCGAAAAAAACAACAGACCCAGTTGGACATTGCAACGCTGAACGATTTGAAATTGTCCTCCAAACCGTCCACAGATCAGCAAACTGGATTAGAGATGTATTTTGACAAGAGTGGTAATGGCGTCATGTCTTTGGGTGATTGTAAAATGTCGGCAAATGCTGTCGATAATATCACCTTCACTACTATCCGATTTATACCCAGAGAGGATGCAAAATGCCAAGGGTTTGGTTTGAAAAATGCGTCCACAAGCATTGTCAAAATGAACCAAAACAATGAACTGGAAATTCGATTTTTGGATGAAAAGAACACTCGAAGTCAAAGATTGAATATTGACCTCGAAACATTACTAGTAAGCTCTGCAGTGGTTGAAAACGGAAAATGAAACACTTTTTACTCATATTTACATTGTTCGTAGTCACCATACTCTTAACTGGATGTCGTGATAATTTTTATGTCGAAATTGAATGCAAGAGCTGTCTGGATAAATCTGGCAATGTTGATGGACGAAGTACGGACGGTCAAGGTGTATTTGCGATCTACATGATCAGTGATGGTAATGTGGTGGATGCACGTTACTTTACAGAGGATGGAAATGAAACATCCGATTTGTTTACCGCGTTTGGAAATGAACATTTTTTACCTGAGTATCTGTTAGATGAAGGCGAAGCTCGTAACAGTTTCAACAGAAGTAAACGATTATACCCTTTTAGAAACCTTCCCGGTGACGACTATCTGGATGTTGAGACCTCTAAAGCCCTCGTCCCTTCACAAATGCCGAGTGCTGACGATAACAACTACGACGTAACACGTAACATTGCCAAAAATACATCAGCATTTCGTTTCACTATCCCATTTGGTTCAAAAATATATGACGATGGCGATGAGGAGTTTCAAACCGCCTTTGGTAATGGTTATGTGTCACTTGATAATCCCATCGATAAAGTGATTGTTGTGACCCCTTTAGGCGGGGTTTTTGCAAGTCAATGCGTGCCATACCGTGATTTTTTTCAAAGTATGAATCCATCAAACCGTTTCAAAGATGTTATTTGTAACAACTTTTCGCATACCTATCTTTACGATCCTATTTATTACATTAGTTCATCAGCTACTGATCAACTTGACGGTTTAGCGGGTGAAGCTTTCTTTCTCGCTTTCCTTTACAACCCAGGTTCTTTTGTACCCTTTATAAAAACAACGAACTATAGGGTATCTAATATCGACCAACTTAATGCGTTTCCACCCTATAATTTACGATCCTATACCTATTATGACGGTTTAGAAAAATTACAAGAACTCACTGGTTCAAATGATTTTAAAAACATTGTCATTAAATCAGACATTCCCTTTACCGTTTATGCCATCGACGAGTTAACGTCACCGAATATTGCAACACCTCTAGAGTGTCTTGTTCAAGAAGGCAAAATATCAAACTTAGCGATCAATGATGAGCAAACACTTTTAACGTTAAATACATCAGTAAAAATATCCCCTTACATTGTTTTAAATGAATTTAAAAAAAACTCTTCTCTTTCAAGAATTGAAGAAGTTCAAATTTTAAGTCATGTTTCTAATGCTAATGGTGAACCTTATTATGCTTCCTTTGAAGGCATCAACCTATTCGAATTGTGTACAAATCAGAATTGTGACCCCATGACCATAAAACCGTATTCTTATAGTGAAAACGGTTTTTATCTCCACGATTTGTACAGCGATGAAAGCATGACCATTGAAGATAATTGTCAATCCAATTCGATCAGTGATATCGCGCTTTATGGTAAATATTCAAACAACACAGTCAATCGTGTCGGAGAGACGGTTCGTATTCAAGTTGACTTTACTTTTCCAACAAAAGTCAGCCCTTCAGGTCGAAACAATTTTTCAGACCACAGCATTACGTTTTCAATCGGCGAGCAAGTGGTAACGGCTTTTGGTGATGAGATAATCACGGATGGCTTATCGACAGAACAAATTGAAAATAACTATATTTCAGGAATGGTGTTTGCATTTACCGTGACTGAAGACATGTATTCAGAAGATGGTATTCAATTCAATGATTCTCGTGATGAGCTGTATTTTGATAAGCGTTATGTTTCGTTCAATCTAAGACAGTTTGAGAGGGCTATCCCAATGCATGATAGTTTGACGATTGCCAGCAACAATGTCTCTATCATGCCAGAAGTTAATGCACCGAGTGTTCTCGAATACCAAGCGATCCTGTCGCAGGAGATGCATGTTTCTCCGAATTTTAAATTGGATGATAATCAGTCGACGGCTAACGCAAAAGGCTCAGGTCCGTATTGGTCTGAAGGCCGTTTGTCTTCCGCAATATACGAAACCGCAATCGATATTTTGCCGTGGCAAAATAATACCACGCTATCGTACCGAGTTCATTTTTCAGATGAGATATCTGGATTAGATACGGATGATTTTCAGTTAGTGGATATCAATGGTCAAGCTTCTGCTGCTATCCTTGAAGTACGTCCGGCGACATTAACCGGGGCCGCGACACGATCTCAGAAAACATCATCTGACCGATATATTGTGACAATAGGAGAGTTTTCAGGACAAACTGCGTTTAAACTGGTACTAAAAGACGACGCCACATTTTACTCATCGGTGGGCGGTCGAGAAATTGAGGGCGTTGTTGAAAACTATTCAAATATGGATTTTTACGAGTTACCAGGGAGTATTATTCGCTTCAATGACGCGTTAGATACCCCCAAGCTTGGCGAGTTAATCACCTCTGATTCATTTTATCCCAATGGTGTGCCGACCGAAGTCAATATGTCACTGAATACCATCTTGCCAACCTTTATCCCCTCAAGAGACCATTTCGAAATTATCATTTTGTTGAAAGACGGTACGAGTTTCTCTAAGTTGGAACAGGATATTCAACTGAGTATTACTCCCACCTATGATGTGTGGTTAGAAGAGTTCCCTCATTTTTACAACCTTAAAATAGATTTATCCTCTCTAGCGCAAGCCAATATTGATTTTGCTAATTTGACGGTTTTTGTCAACACAGAAAATACACAGCCGCTTATGACAAAATGGGGTATAAGTCATCTTAATGCCATTGGGAGTACAGTCAATATCACAGCACCGACCGTTGATAATATTCGACTGCACTCTGTAGACAATTCGCAGGTCACATTTGCGTTAGATACCAGCGAATCGGTGTACATAAAAAACACGGAGGATTTCTTACAATGTTGTCAGCTGCAAACCGCTGCCGGCACGATATTACCATTGGCATTAACAGGCCTGAACGAAGGCACTACCTTTTTGTTGCAAGCGGATGTATCGGATTTGTCTCACAATGAACGACTCACATTCTCGTTAGAACAATGGAATTTTCCTTTAGAGGGGACTGATGGGAGCGGCGTAGGCAATACGCGCCTATCACTGCGAAATAGTTTTGATGATCTGGATATCATATTAGATAAACAGGCGGCTGAATTAACCGCAAGCTCGGTTTATTTTACCAATAGTGGGCCAACACTCACACTTCAGTTTGATGAGCTGGTCAGTACGAATTTATCCACCTTGCCCAGTTTGATTAGTACTGCAAATGATCAGGTTCTTGACGTTATTGATGTCGTTGAAAATACAGACCAAGGCTATTCGATATTTGATATAACATTTACTATCCCGCACCAGCAGACGGCAGCACAGATCAAAGTAGATCTCAGTAATGCGGTCATTCAGGATGACTTCAATAATCGTTCGTTGTTTCAAGCGCCTCAAGATTATGAGTTATGTTTTCCAAATTTGATCCTACATGACATGGAAAGCAATATATTCGGCGATGATACAGCAATCCAGTTATTAGAAGGAGCGGAAGCCAAATCAATGAGCCTGTCTCTGGCTTGTCCGCCTTCCGATACGATTACCGTGCAGGTTGTCAGAGACGGTGATGATGCGATTTCGATAAATGGAAGCACAGATCGTACTACCGAACTGACATTCACGCCGTCAAATTGGAATGAACCACAATTACTTGCACTTGAGTTATTGGATAACGATTATTTCGAAGCGGATAGAACTATTGCTCTAAGCTTTGAGTTTATTGATACAGCGTCAGATGAAATGGGTTATCAGTTGGCGCCAGGTAAAGTCATCAATTTGATGTTACAAGATGATGACTATTACTTAAGAACAGATGATCCTTATCTGGGCTTTGTGTTAGAAGAAGGCATAACGTCACCACAAATCAATGTGTCTGGAAATGCAGTAAGTGAAATTCCTACCACATTGATTTTGGAGGTCATCGGGGCTCAGTTTCTTCAACCGGTGGAAAGTTTGTTGATTAGCAAGAGTGAATCTGCCGATTTGAATGCGCAACTACTGGGCAATTCTGGCGTTAAATACGTGTTTTCAGCCGAACCGAATGGACCTACCGAAAACAATACCTCCATTCAACGGGTTGAGTTCATCGCTCAGTCTGAAGTCGTTGCGTGGTTTGATATCAAGGTTGAGCACAGTGAAGTGCTTACATCGGTGACTGAACAAGTATTGGTGGAAGGCGGTGATGCTGCAACATTAACGGTCCAATTAGATTCTCCACCCATTGAACCCACACGTTTTGCTGTTACGTCTTTTGATGAAACAGAATTAACAGTTTCGCCTGATGTTCTTGAGTTTAATGAATTTAACTGGAATCAACCTCAACAAGTAGTCATCACTCCAGTGCAAGATATTGAACAAGATGGTGATACCAATGCATCGATTTCACTCTCTGTCAGCGATACAATAGAATATAATCCGGAAAATGTTTATGCCCAGTATCCTGCCAAAACGTTTGAATTTAATGTGCGTCAATCAGCACTTTCTTCATTTACGGTGTCTGAACTGAACGGTCAAATAGCCGAAGGAGGACAAGCTCAATTTACAGTAGTGTTAAATGAGCCGCCGACATTACCCACAAACAGTCAAACAATCTTCATAACGACTAATAATAATGAGGCGAACATAAGTACAGGGGAGTTATTGTTTACCTCTGATAATTGGAATGTGCCACAAACGGTCATTGTGCAAGGTACGGATGATAACAACGTCGATGGCACGTCTAATGTGACGATCGCGATTCGCTCCGTTACGGGCTCAACATCATTACAAGGGACAAATACGTCCATCAAAACGACGGTCTCAGATAATGATACGTGGCCTAAACCTGACTTTACTATCACAGTACCTGAATTTTATGAGGGGCTTGATCAGTTCCCTTCTTGGATGCATGAAGATATAGCGCTGAATACCACGTTCACTGCGAAGCCAAATCAACCCACAAAAGCGACTTTCGAGGTGGTTTATGACGTAAATAATGAACGTGTTGGAAGAAAACAATGTCCGAGATATTCTGATGAATGTTCATTAATCAAAAAAGAACTCTTTACCCTTAGTGGGGGAGAATGGAATAGCTACGACTCTATCTACGTTGAGGGTCTGTCTAGCATTAATGACGATATCTATAATGGTACAAATACTATCACTGGTGTGATTCGCTATATTGAGGGTGACCCAGTATGGGAAGGCTTTGAAAAAGAATTTACCTACCAATTAGTGGATGATGAAATAGGGTTTCAATTAACTGACTTACCTTTGCAGATTACCTCAGGAGAATCTTGGGATTTTAATGTTTATTTATCAGCATTCCGTGTGGGGGAAATGGCTGGGTTTTTCGAAAATAGACGACCGACTGAACGATACGCTGACATTCAACTGTCGACCAATGACCCACAGGTTTCGGTATCGCCTACTTCAATGAAAATTGAATCACATACTTGGGATAAAAACCGCCCATACCATAATGAAACAGATATTAGATTAACCTATATTCAAGATGGGGACGATTTGCAAGCAGGCATATTCATTAACCAGCAGGCATTAATCTTTAATACAGATAATTGGAATGTCCCTCAAATCATAGAAATCGAAACATATGGTGAGGTTGACTCTGGTCAAAGTACAATTTACGGCGTAAGTTTAAATATTGATGAAACCATAGAAAATAGAGACAGCCGATTTGATGCTTCTGATGTTATTTTTGAGGTTGCGTTGGTGAATGAGCTACCAGAGGCTTCTGATGATTCGACGCAATCAAGAACGAATAAGCCAGGTCTCATTTTATCTGAAAATATCATTTATACGTATCCGTCAGAAACTGCCTCAATTGCAGTATCTCTTAGTCAAGCACCTCAAGGAGAGGTAAGGGTAAGGGTAAATGATTTGGGTAAACAGGTTAAATTACAACTGCGCTCAACAGGTCGTGATGGGCTAAAAGTAAAACCCAAAGACGTCATTATGTACGCTCAAAAAACACTTGGTCTTGTTGAAACGGCACTTTCTGTCACTGAGAACGAAACACAGATTGGATTACTGAATCCAAGTTATTCTGCCGCTGTTACCCTAGGGGATTCTAAATATAGTGACTTGTTCAGCATTACGGATAATATTTTATCGCTGAGTGCGCCATTGGACTATGAAGTAACCTCTGAACCCATTAGTCTGCCATTGTACATAACGGATTCATTTGGTAATCAGGTTACTCAAACCATTACCGTAACAGTCATTGATGCGAATGATGCGCCAGTAATAAACATATTGAATAGCTTAACAGCGGAAGAGGGGGAGTCTGTCAGTACTCGTTTTACTTATACCGATCAAGACGGGGATACCGTTTCTGCAACGGTCAGTACACCTCCGTCCAATGGTTTGGCGTCGGTGGATGGCACGAACGTGACCTACACACCCGCAGCCAACTTCCATGGCTCCGATAGCTTTGTTCTGACCTTAACCGATGGGAATGGTTATGAGACGACCCAAATCATCAATGTGACGGTAAACCAAGTCAACGATGCCCCGGAGGCATTTGATTTACATCGAGCGACAGAAATCGACACTGCCACAACATTTGCCTTGATAGGTAGAGATGTTGACGGTGATGTGTTGACATATGAGATAGTATCGACACCAAACAACGGTTCTCTTGTGGTTGAACAAGGTAGCAATAAGGTCACCTACACGCCTGATAATGGCTTTAGGGGCATAGATACGTTCTCTTATCGTGTCATTGATAGTTCTGATGCAGACAATAATCAAAGTGACATCAGTAGGGTGACGATAAATGTCTCCGCAAAAACCTGGCTCAGTCAGTTAGGTGAAGATATTCTCGGTGTGCCAACACGAAGTAAATATGGTAGATCCGTGAGTTTAAGTGCCGACGGTCGCACCATGGCAATTGGCGATTTCAATGAAAGACAGAATGGTGTTTTTACCTCTGGAACTGCCGGCCGTGTTCGTGTGTATACTTACCGTAACGATGATGAAAACTTAGGCTGGCAACAGCTTGGCGTCTTTTATGGTGAAGAGTTAGGTGACAAAGCAGGGCATTCAGTGAGTTTAAGTGCTGACGGTCGTACGGTAGCTATTGGCGCCTATATGAATGACGGAAACGGCTTATATTCAGGTCACGTTCGGGTATATACCTACGAAACAGGCGGAGAGAGTGCACGCTGGAAACGTTTAGGGGGAGACATTGATGGTGAGTCAACACAAGATAATTCAGGTTGGTCTGTCAGTCTCAGTGCCGATGGTCGCACTGTTGCCATTGGTGCTCCATTTAACAGTGACAATGGTCGCAGCGCGGGCCATGTACGCGTATATTCTTATCATGCAAAAGAGTGGCAACAACTGGGGGCAGATATCGATGGTGAAGCGGAAGGAGACCGTTCAGGTTACTCAGTGAGTTTAGGTGCCGATGGTCGAACACTGGCGATTGGTGCGCCTTACCATGACGGCAATGGATCATCTTCAGGTCAAACACGCATTTACCGCTATAATTACAAGTTGTTTGGTTGGGAGCAGCTGGGCACAGATATTAACGGTGAAGCAGAAGGTGATCAATCGGGTCATTCAGTGAGCTTAAGCGCTGATGGTCTCACGGTGGCGATTGGAGCGCCGTATAATGGCCAAGCACTCGAAACACCATTTGATCCCTCATCTTCAGGACATGTTCGCGTTTATCGCTATCACAACGAGACGCTTGCATGGGAGCAGTTGGGTATAGATATCCATGGTGACAGGTATGCAGCAGAGCAAGGGGATATGCGTGAAGGAAAGCAACTTGGTGACGCGTCATTTGGTCACTCTGTTAGTATAAGTGCCGATGGGCAAAAGGTCGCAGTCGGCGCAACGGAATATTTTTATCAACATGAGAATGAGATTATAACCTTTGGACATGGTCAAGTTAGGGTGTACGAGTACAACACAGAGCGTGAAACGCCCGAGTGGCATCAAGTGTCAAGTCGAGAGGCACATGTTGGTTTGAATACCTCCATCAATTTAAGTGGCGATGGCAGTACAGTGGCAGTAGGAGCGCCATATGATTATGGGCTTAGACCTTGCTTACAGACTGCAAGTATCATGAACTGGGAAGACTGTCCTCCTGCTTCAAATGACCCTTGGTATTTACAAAGTTCTGTAGGTGCTTATCGGTTGAAAGATACGGCCCCAGTTGCCATAGCGCAATCTCTTACGACAAATGAAGGGGCTGCTATTGATATCACATTAACAGGCACAGATGGGGATGGAGATAGTCTTCGTTTTACGGTCGATGACTCAACCCTTGAGCAGAACGCGATATTGACGGCTAAGGAAGGAGAAGAAAACACATATATCCTTACTCCAACGGCGTACTTCCATGGGGAGTTAATATTTACCTTTACCGCTCGAGACGGCAGATCAAACAGTATGCCTGCTAGTGTAATCGTAACGGTGAATGCGTTAGATAATGCTGTGGATGACGGTGTTGTGTATGGTTTTAATTCAGCCGATTCCGCTAGTGTTGGTGTCGAAGATACTTCTCAAGTATTAACGATGCCAAGTGTGGATAGAGATGGCCAAACATTGGTATATGATATTGTGACGCAGCCAACCAATGGTGTAATTTCGGTAAATGGTCATGTGTTCACATACACACCAAACACGAATGCGTTTGGAGAAGACAGTTTCACATACGCTGTTACAGATAATCCTGCAGATGAAACACGCTCCGTCACACAAACTGCATATATAGTTGTGACGTCAGTCAATGATGCACCGTATTCAATACCCATTCCTGAACAAGCGTTTACGCCAGGAGATTATCTTGAATTTAATGTAGTCGATTTTTTTGGTGACGAGGATGCTAATGATGAATTGGCTTTTACTTTCGCCAACCAACCTATGCTTAATTTAGAAATCATAGACGGTGTGATTAGCGGATATGTTGATACTGAAGAAAGTTTCTCAGTGACTGTGACTGCAACGGATAGTCAAGGTCTCTCAGTGTCGGCAGAAATACGGTTTGTGAGTCGTTTTGCACAATGAACACTGAGCAATAGACGGTAAGTTTACACAATAAAGCCAATTTTAAACGGGCCGCCAAAGCGATTGCTGAATTGGAGCGAGAGGGAGGGTAGCCGGTGTCGATAAGACTAGCCTAGCCACTCGGCTAGTTTTGCGGTGGTACAGTAGCGCTGTGGAGATGTTTTTTCTACGATTGTTCTATGAGATTTAACCATCAAATAAGGAAATCAATTGAAAGACATCAGAACCACTCTCAGCTGCAGAGAAAGACAAATCGCTCAACTAAAAACCATGGGAATGACCAACCGTGAAATCGCCCACGAACTAGCTATTGGCGAGCGCACAGTACGATTTCATATTCATAACATTTATCGGAAACTCAAGGTCCCCAATACTCTGACACTCAACTATGTGTACGGCGATCAGTTTCGGCCTATCTATCCGCAGTATCTTAGCTGAATTAAACCTATATAACGTCTCCCAGCTTGAACGCTACAGAATGTTGTCGTAGCGTTTTTTCTTGTATACGCTATATAAATCCCTATAATTGGGTTATTGATTAATAAATACCTAAATATGGTGATTTATGTCCGAGGTGGAATACGCGAAAGTGTTACTAGGAAAACTCATTAAACACACCCGTGCTACACAAATGGATCAACATGAATTGGCACTGCGAACTGGGACAAGCAAAAATACCATTAGTCGTTTAGAGCTTGGCCAAGGGGTAAATGTTGATATCTTATTGGCTGTTTTAGACCACTTAGAACTGCTCGCTCCATTTGTGGCAAACGTTGAAGAGCAATATGCATTAGTTAAAAATAATCCGCAACGAAGTTCTTCTAAGGTAGAGAAGGAGTTGCCGAATGACTTCTAGAGCGTATGTTTTTATTGATGGCTTGGAAGATAAGCCCGTCATCTGTGGCATTGTCGAGCTCGATCCTATCGCTAAATTAGGCAAATTCCGCTATGGTAAATCTTATCAGCAACGTGAAGATGCTTTCCCGCTTGATCCGATACATTTACCTCTTACCGAGGAGCAAATCATAACCCGAGTAAATCATGGTATGTTTGGTGTTATTTTAGATGCGGGTGCTGATAGTTGGGGACGTAAACTCATTTATGCTCTACATTCAACAAAACCGAAGAATGATTTAGAGCTTGTGATGGCCGGTTCTGGTATGGGTGTTGGTGCCCTCACATTTAGTTTGTCGAGAACGGCCAGTAAATCAAAACACAACAAAAACTCCCTCGAAGATATGGCAATCTTGTTGCAAGGTAAACAGGCTATATTAGCAGATCAGGCTCTATCTGATGAAGTCAAAAAATCGTTTCAGTTTGGCTCTAGCTTAGGAGGTGCAAGACCTAAAACGACTGTTATGGAGGACAAAATTAGTTATCTTGCGAAATTTAATCGCACTGATGACCTCTTTAATGTATGTCGTGTTGAGCATGCTTGCATGAAAATGCTATCAGAGTTAACAGACCTAAATGTGCGGGTTGCGAACACACGGTTGCTTAATAATCACGATGAAGATATTTTACTGGTCGAGCGTTTTGACTGTTTAGAGAGTCGACCGACTCATCATCTTTTGAGTGCGAATTCATTGATTAATCAAATGAAGGTCACGGAGCAGTCCAGTACAACTTTCTACAGCTATGGCGCTTTAGCGGAATTTAACATGAAATATGGTGCTGAACCGAAAGATTCCCATGAATTGTTCGCTCGCATGATATTTAATATTTGTATGGGCAATACGGATGATCATTCGCGAAATCACGCTTTCCTATATTCATTCAAGAACAAACATTGGCGATTATCTAAAGCGTATGACGTGTTGCCCATCAACAATACAAGACAGCATGGTATTGGCATTGGTGCTCAAGGCAGATTAGGTAGTATTGACAATGCTATGTCCCAGGCGAAGCGTTTTGGACTCAATAGTAGAAAGGCAAAAGCCATTGCAAATATGGTTGTGGAACTGACGTCGGAATGGGCCTTTTATTTTGGCAATAACGGTGTTTCAGAGTTGGACATCGAAGTATTAAAAGGGGTTGTCCCAGACTCTAGTAGACCCTAATATGGCTTTTCTTGTATCAAATATATTAACTGACTAACACAGTTCCATCTCATCTCCTACAACCAAGGTCTACTCAGTCCCCCAAAAGTGTAGACTAACTCCCCCGACCACCTAGCCGAAGGGATAGTTCCAATATTAAATTAACCTTATTAATATAATGAAAACAATAGTTTGTAAATATACATTAGTTTCTTAAGTCTTTCGACCAGTGGCACAAAATCCTTCTTAGCCTAAGCTTATTACACGTCGTCTAGACGTAATTAATTTAAAACTTTTAGCAACGCATAGGAGAAATTTATGCACACAACTATTCATATACTTTCCAAACGGGAACAAGAAGTCGCAAAACAAATTGCATTGGGAAAAACCAATCGAGATATCGGTGATTCTTTGTATATTTCTGAACGCACCGTAAAATTTCATTGTGCCAATATTTACAAAAAATTAAAGATTGCTAATCGCAGCACGCTCATTTCTCGTTACGCCGATCAAATCCGTCAATTACACTGATTCAAATTTTCCACAAATCGTGTAAGCGGATCGTGCATTACCGCTTCACATAATTCTGTCACCCTAAAGAGTAAATAAAGAAAAATGTCCGTTTGGTGATAGTTTTTGTCCGTTAGAGAAAAGAAATAAATCTTTGCAATATTAATTTATTGTCTACGCTATAAAAGAAATTAAAAACTAAGGAAATATTAGGTTAAGGAAGAAGTAAAAATGTCACAAGATTTGCCGTATCTGAATACCCGTGAAACACAAATTGTTAACTATTTGATACAAGGTCTTACCAATACCGAAATAGGAAAAGAGTTGCACCTTTCAGTACATACTATCAAATATCATTTAGGTCGTATCTATCAAAAGCAAGGTGTCAGTAATCGGGCATTGTTGATTAAAGCCTATTATGACAGGCAAAGTGAGTAGTTAATCTTTGTAAAACATAAGTTTAAATAACATGAACGTATTGCGTATGACTCTAAAATTGCTCCGGGTGAGTCAGACGCTTTTATCGACGCTGCAGAATTTGCTCGTTCAGTTCGAAATCGTCAAGATATGATTAACTTCGAATAGGACGCTGCAACCGCCGTGTCCACAACGCGCCAGCCATCGCCAACCCAAACCCTGGCAGCGTCCACCATGAGGGGGTTTCACCGACCACAGGCCAAGCAAAAAACGCCCCCATTGCTGGCACCAAAAACATGATCGCCGTCGCTTGCGCCAACGAACCTGTTCTGACCAAAGCGAACATCAAGAGCATGCCAATCACCGTGTTAACCACGACCAAATGCCCAACGCTCCAAAACAGTGCCTCCGACGGAACATAAATCACGCCCTCAACCAGCCAAGCGAGTGGTGCTGCGATCACTGCGGCAAAACAATATTGCACCCAAGTGGCGGTAACCGGATGAACGTGCAGTTTGCGATTCTTCTCGATGACTTGCCCAACTGACATGCCCAAAACCGCCACAAATCCCAATAACGCCCCCAGCAAATACCCCGTTTGCCCATCCATATTCAAGCCGACAATCCACCCCGCACCGGCAAGTCCGAGCCCTAATGCACACCAAGTCTGCCAAGATGGCCAACTTCGGATATACAAGGCACTGGCCAAAATAATCAACGCCGGTTGTGACGCCGCAATTAAGGCCATAATGCTCGCACTGGCGCCAAGTTTCATTCCGACATACATGGTGCCAAAATGCCCAATATGCAAAAACACACCGGTCGCAGCGAGTTGTTTGATAGTAGACAGAGGCGGCAGGGATAACCGCATGAAGATCACAAAAGGCGTGACAAATAACGCCGCCCCAACGAACCGGTAGGCGAGAAGATTAAACGGCTCAGTGTATTCCAAAGCCAGCTTAGCCACCGCGTAACCCGTTGACCAGACAACTAAAAACAGCCAAGGAAGAAGGCGTGTGAACATCGGCATACCCGTGACATAAAAATCGCCATGCTAGATGGCATGGCGATAAACGCAAGTGCGCCTTTAGTCGTATGCTATTAATGCAGTTCGTGCTCGCCAATGAGTGATGCAAAAGCTTTAGCCTAACTTGGCCTTTACCGCCTGTATATGTTCTGGAGTGACTTCACAACAGCCACCGATAATACGTGCGCCTTGGCCAAACCACTGCATCGCAAACTCAGCGTATTGCGCCGGCGCTAAATCTTGTCGACGTTGTAAAGTACTGACCGTTTCCCCAGGATACAACGACTCGACGCTGACAAATCCATTGGCATAAGCACCTGTGGTAACCCCTAAACTCAGTAATTGAGGTAACGCCGCCGTGATGGCTTCAGGGCGAGAGCAGTTTAGGAGCACAGCATCGGGCTGATACTCAGCAATCGTCATTAGGGCCTCGCTTAATGGCTCACCCCCTCGTAATTGCTGAGGCGCGCTATCTGATACTGAAAATGCCACCCAGACCGGTTTACCTGATGCTTTAGCTGCCGTACACGCTGCAGTTGCCTCAGCAATAGAGGACATGGTTTCACACAAAAACACATCACAGTCGCTTTGTAATGCCACTAGCTGTTGGTAGCTTGCCAATGACTGGGCAAAATCCGGTGCTACATTGGGTCGATAACTGGCCAATAAAGGCGGTAAACATCCAGCAATCAACACATCTTCTCTACCTGAGGCTGTAATGGCTTCTCGCGCTGCGTATAGTGCCTTTTCATGTAACGTTTCCAGCCAGTCCAATGCGTTATTAGCGTCGAGTCTGTCGGGCGTTGCGGTGTAGGTGTTTAAGGTAATGACATCGGCGCCTGTGGCAATAAATTCAGCGTGAAGCTCAGTCACTAATTCAGGCTCATAAAACATGATATCGCTCGACCAGAGATTAGAAAGCGGGCGTTTAGAGCGCTGAATCAGAGTTTGTCCCATGCCCCCGTCAAGACAAATAAATGCTTTGCCGTTCAGGCCAGTTAGACCTGCCAGCTTATGCACATGAAGAGAAGCCGTTTTATGCGTCATTTAGCCACTTAAAATAAACCTAAACAATGCGCTATGATACCTTGTATAAGCACAATAATGAAATCGTATGCATCGCCCATAAAGTATTAATTTAATGTAAGCTAATCAAATAATTTAAGAGTATTTTGTATTAATCGGCTATGTGATTAAGGGATAAAATAATGACAAAAAGCACTTCGCATATCATTGCGTCAGCAATAGCGGCGACCGCATTAGGCGCAGGTCTCATGGCTTGTTCACCTGCTAAACAAACCGCTGAACCAGCTAACGCCCATCAAGAGGGATACATTGTGGCGCAACCTGAGCATGTTAAACCTGTCGTTTATCAGGTGTTTACTCGATTGTTTGGCAACACCAATACGACCAATAAGCCATGGGGCACGGTAGCAGAAAATGGCGTGGGCAAAATGTCTGATTTCACCGATGAGGCACTGATGGGGATCCGCGAACTTGGCGTGTCTCACATTTGGTATACGGGGATCCCGCACCATGCATTAGTCGCTGATTATACTGAGTATGGTATTTCATTGGACGATCCGGACGTGATCAAAGGACGCGCCGGTTCGCCTTATGCAGTCAAAGATTATTATTCAGTGAATCCCGATTTGGCAGATGATCCAGCTAATCGCATGGCAGAGTTTGAAGCGTTAGTTCAGCGCACTCACACACACGGCATGAAGGTATTAATTGATATCGTACCCAATCACGTGGCGCGACAATATGAGTCATTGGGCAAGCCAGACGGGGTAGAGGACTTTGGTGCGAATGATGATACCAGTGTGGAGTATGCACGCAATAACAATTTTTATTACATACCAGGCCAAGATTTTATGGTGCCTGAGTCGACCGATGGCTATCGGGCATTAGGCGGTGATTCTGCGCCTTTACTCGATGGAAAATTTGCAGAAAGCCCGGCCAAATGGACGGGTAACGGCTCGCGTTTAGCGCAACCGAACATCAATGACTGGTATGAGACAGTCAAAGTCAATTATGGCGTTCGCCCAGACGGGACCTATGATTTTCCAACGTTGCCAAAAGAATATCGCAAAAAAGGACTCGCTGAGCATCATGCCTTTTGGCAGGACAAAGACTTGCCAGATTCGTGGTATAAGTTTGAACACATTGTGCACTTTTGGTTAGACAAGGGAGTCGATGGTTTTCGCTTTGATATGGCCGAGATGGTGCCCGTGGAGTTTTGGTCGTTTTTGAACTCTTCCATTAAAAACAAAAATCCTGATGCCTTTTTATTGGCTGAAGTCTACAATCCGAGCCTGTTTCGTGATTATTTACATCTAGGCAAAATGGATTACCTATATGACAAAGTGGATTTTTATGATTCGCTCAAATGGGTCATTCAAGGTCACGGCAGTACCGATGCACTTGAGCGCATTCAGTCGGAAGTGCGCGACATCGAAGAACACATGCTACACTTTTTAGAAAACCACGATGAGCAGCGCATTGCCAGTCCAGATTTTGCCGGTGACATGCACAAAGGCAAGCCTATGCTGGTAGTATCTGCCCTGATCAGTCGCTCACCGACCATGTTGTATTTTGGTCAAGATGTAGGTGAAGATGGTTCAGAAGTCCCTGGCTTTGGTGGACCCACGCGTACGTCGATTTTCGATTACATCGGGGTACCTGCACATCAGCGCTGGATGAACGAGGGTAAGTTTGACGGGGGGCAGCTCACAGAGGAAGAACAAGCGTTACGTGAGTTTTATATTAAAGTGATGGACATCGCGGCATTTCATCCCGCCATGGCAGGTGAATATATTTCTCTGCACAGTGCGAATAAAGCCACTGAAGGTTATACTGACAAGCACTTTGCGTTCACTCGATTTACCCTGGAAGACCGTTTGATTGTGGTGAATAATTTCACTACTGAACCCATGCAAACGACTCTTACGATTCCCGCAGCGGTGGTGTCGCAATTACAGCTGCGTGCAGGGGAAAATGCACTGAAAGATTTGCTTAGCGAGGCTGATTACGCGTTGCACGTAACGAATGGTGTGGGCGAGTTAACCCTGAATTTGCAAGGGCTTGAATCGGTTGTGCTTGAGGTCAACTAACATGAAACGAAACCCCATAATAAGTGGCGCGTTGTTCGCGCTGCTTGGCTTCTCGACCCAAGCTCAAGTCACATCACACGTGCATAACGACGCAACATTGATTGTGCAAACTGAGCAATACCCGATACACATTACTCAGCTCAATACTGGTGTATTTGAAATCGTGGTTGAGAGCGAACAAAATATGCTGCCATCGTTTGCATTACCAGACAATCACACGCCTAAGACTGCTGAATTAATCCAGTCTACAGACACACTCATGTTTGGTGGGCATGGATATACAGTGCACGTAGATAAAGCCACCACCCGTTTATCTTTTGTGAAAGACAATGAAGTCTTGGTTGCAGAAGAAGCCGGCGCGTTTGTTTATCCCAATATGCGTGGCTTTCGTTTTGCGATTGATGAAGGTGAAGCATTTTACGGTGGTGGACAACGTGTGTTAGGAATGGATCGTCGAGGCCACAAAATGCCATTATACAACCGTGCGCATTATGGCTATACGACCGAATCCAACCAGATGTACTATTCGCTGCCAGCAGTCCTGTCTGACCAAAACTATGCGATTTTGTTTGATAATAGTGCGAGCGGTGAGCTGGATATTGGTGCTGATGAGTCCAATATTTTAGAATTTACCGCGCAAGCAGGGCGTATGGCGTATATTGTGGTCATGGCAGAAGATACGGCGCGTTTATCACAAAAAGTTACGCAAACCACTGGTTTACAGCCTGTCCCAGCGCGCTGGAGCATGGGGAACTTTGCCTCGCGCTTTGGCTATCGCAGCCAAACACAGACGCTTGAAACCGCGCAGAAGTTTCGCGATTTAGGTGTACCCTTAGACGCTATCGTACTGGATCTGTACTGGTTTGGCCCTGAGATGAAAGGGGACATGGGTAACTTAGATTGGGATCGCACTGCATGGCCTGAGCCTGAGCAAATGATTGCACAGCTTGCTCAAGATAATGTCAAAACTGTATTGATCACTGAGCCATTTATATTAACGACCTCTAATCAGTGGGACAACGCGGTCAATAACAATGCATTAGCCAAGGGATTAAATGGACAGCCAAAGCGTTTTGATTTTTTCTTTGGCAATACCGGGTTGGTCGATGTCTTTAGCCCTGAGGGCACACAGTGGTTTAATCAATTTTATCAAACTCTTGCCGACCAAGGTGTAGCCGGTTGGTGGGGGGATTTGGGCGAGCCTGAAGTTCACCCAAGTGATTCACTACATCAGCTTAATGGCGTCACGCGCACTGCTGACGAACTACACAATGTCTATGGTCATCAATGGGCTAAGAACCTTTATGAGCTATCACGCCAACACCAGCCAGAGCAGCGCCCATTTATTATGATGCGTGCCGGGTTTCTTGGCTCCCAGCGTTTTGGCATGGTGCCGTGGACGGGGGACGTTTCACGTAGTTGGGGCGGATTGCAGTCACAAGTAGAACTCTCATTACAAATGTCGGTGTTTGGCCTTGCTTATATTCACTCTGATGTGGGCGGATTTGCTGGTGGTGAGGTGTTCGATCCTGAACTTTATATTCGCTGGACACAACATGGGGCGTTTAGCCCTGTATTTCGTCCCCACGCGCAAGAAAATATTGCACCAGAGCCAGTGTTCCATCCAGGCCCTGCGTTAGACATTGCAAGGGACTATATTCAGCTCCGCTATTCTTTGATGCCGTATATTTATTCCATGGCACTAGAAAACAGTTTGACCGGCATGCCATTGATGCGTCCGTTGAGTTTCTATCACAAAGATGCCTTTGCTCGCAGTGCTGATAGTTACTATTTTGGTAAGTCGTTCTTGGTGACGCCAGTGACAGAAGCTGGGGTGACTGAAATCGCAATCAACCTTCCGGACGGCGTATGGTTTGATTATTGGAGTAAAGCCAAACGCGAAGGGGGGCAAGAGGTCTTAGTTGATGCGCCATTAGCGCTGATGCCGGTGCATGTTCAAGCGGGGAGTTTTGTCCCGATGTTAGCTGAGGCACCCATGCACTTAGATGACTATTCCAGCCAAGACATCGTGATTGAATACTACGCTGATAACAGTGTGCAAAGTGCTGCGAGCACTTGGTATGAAGACGATGGGATATCGCCTGATAGCTTGAGTGACGCACAGTATCAACGTGTTTTGATGAGCGCTGAGCAGCGCTCAAATACGTTGTCATTGCGCTACGATGTCGTCGGAACTTATTCTACAGCACCTGCTCAGCGTAACGTTGAGCAAGTGATCTATGGCTTGCCAAAGCCAACCCAAGTTTCAGTCGATGGACAGATATTATCATCC
This sequence comes from Alteromonas sp. LMIT006, assembly GCF_024300645.1. Classification (NCBI taxonomy): domain Bacteria; kingdom Pseudomonadati; phylum Pseudomonadota; class Gammaproteobacteria; order Alteromonadales; family Alteromonadaceae; genus Alteromonas; species Alteromonas sp. LMIT006. The sequence continues at coordinate 1,715,511 of NZ_CP101291.1, forward strand.
TCCCAGTGGCGCTATACCAATGGAGCCTTAAACTTTATTTTGTCACTCAAAACGGCAGCAAGCGTGTCGGTTGCTTTTTGAACCATCATCCGGCACTTCCTCACAATGAAAGCTTAATTTACGGTAAGCTATTTATTCATTGAGTAGCTCAGCAATGGTGCTTACTAACACTTGGTTCTTAAATGGTTTTTGGATAATGGCATCTGCTCCATCTACGAGTGCTGCGTGTAAATGTTGATTCGCTGAGCCTGACACAACAATTATTTTTATATGAGCAAATTCAGTTTGCTCACGAGTAAATTTGAGTATGTCTAAGCCATTTATACCTGGCATATTAACATCTAACGTCATGACCACAGGTCGATGTTCATGTAATAATTTGCCCGCCTGGAAACCATCTGCTGCCAAAATCGGCTCCCAATGAGATTGACGAATAATTCGGCCAATACTCTTTAACATTTCTAAATCATCTTCAATGACTAAAATTTTGGGTTTTTGCAAAACCGTTCTCGGTGTTAATGATAGCAGTTCAGCTATTTGTCCAGTCGATAAGTATTCCATATATAAATCCTTTTATTTAGAATGTCACAACTCCAGAAAGTCGATTAACAGACGAAATAATAGTGTTACTGTAAACAAGGAATGTTATGAAAACAGCATATTTGTTGAAAAGCTTAATCCTAAGCGCATTTTGCTTGTCTTTTTCTTTATCGGCATTGGCTGGTGATAATGAAACGATAAATGCGACAAATACGAACAAATGGACACATCGAGTACAAGGTTTTGTGTTGTTTCGCTATGAGGATGAGCGTTTTTCTTTCCGCAGCGACCGCTCTCGCTTGCGTTTTATTGGAAATCTTGGCATTGCCTTAAGCAATGAACAGTGGTCTATTCAGTCTCGACTCACAACAGGGTTGCGTGATAAACAAAATGTCCCAGCGATGACACTTGTGCATTTTTCTGAGCAACCACAGCCGGATTCAGACATTTATGTTGACCGTCTCTTTATTCGCTATCACAGTTCTCAATGGGGAGCGGTTACTTTGGGTAAGCAGCCTTGGCCTTTAAAAAATGCAAGCGATGCTTTTTGGGATCGTCATTTGCACCCAATTGGGGTAACTTGGCAGGGGACATCAATGCCGCTTACGTTGAGTTACCTTAAGCCATTAGATGGCGCTAGCAGTACGGTAGGTGAAATGTTTCTCGCTCAGGCGCATTTAACAGGGCAATTCTCACCGGAACTTTCTTGGCAGCTGTACCCTTGGTTTGTCTCTTATCATGGCGCACAGGCTGAATATGCGACTCGAGACACATTAATTGACCACATGTCTTGGCGCCTTTCTTCATGGCTAACGTTCAAAAACTTCCAATTGGGATTAGACTTAGGTAAGAATACAGATGCTCCCAAAGAAGATTATGGCGATTTGAGTTGGGCGATTCAGCTTACCCATGGTGAGTTGCAACACGTGGGTAATGCGCAATGGCATGTTCGAGTTTTGCAAACAGAGCGCTATGGCGTTGTTACTGAATTTGCTCAAAACGCCGTTGCGGGTTTTTCTACATCAAACATTAAAGGTTTTGATGTTCGCTACCGATATAGAATTAATCCAAAAGTTTGGATTGGTACTCGGTATAGCGACATAAAAACCATCAATAAGCCTGTCAAAGAAGGTCAACGACTCCGCATTGAATTAGGTCTCACACTATAAGCGAATAGTATGAATACAAAAAAAGCCTCCATCCTAGTTGTTGACGATGAAATTAATATTTTAAAGTCACTGCGCCGTTTGTTTCGTAACAATGGATACGATGTACATACTGCAGAGTCTGGAGCAGAGGCCTTAAATTTGCTGGATGAACAGTCAAATATTCAACTAGTGCTATCCGATTTCAGAATGCCCAAAATGAATGGAGGCGAGTTACTATCGGAGATCAAACTTCGTCACCCACACATCGTCAGCATGATCATCTCTGGTTACACGGACTTTAATTCAGCCTTGACTGTATTGAACAATGGCACAGCCTTCAAATTTTTAACGAAGCCTTGGGATAATCAGAACCTGTTGGCCGAAATAGACGAGGCTTTAGCCCATGCCAAAGCACGTGAGGCGGAAAGCAATTTATTAGGCGAAACAAATTATCTAAAAGCTCAAAAAGCGTTTCAAGCTGCCGTAGAAGAATGTCAATTTGGTCATGATAATCATTGTGCCATGTATTTTACGATTGATAACGCTTTAGATCTAAAACGGAACGGCTGTGCGCTTGATTCAATACTCGTTTCACTTGCTCAAGAAATTCAGAGCTTTTGTCATGTCCCTGTTCGCTTTTTTCAACCTAATGATTCAGAAATTCTCGCGTTGGTTCCATGGCCAGACAAAGAAACAATGGCGACTAAAATGTCGCAACTCATTCGTACTATTTGTGATTCACAATGGATAATAGAAAACGAACTAGTCATCGATTTGGCCTCGAGCTATTTTGCCACAAACGATTTGAATGTAGCCCAAAATTATCTATATGAAACGTTAAAAGAAGCTCGAGTTTTATTGCGTTCTCAAGAAGAGTATGTGGCGATCACCGAGCAATACATCCAAGCCAAAAAGCGCCAGCTCACGATCAAATCAGATGTTGCTAAAGCCCTAAATAGTAATCAGTTCAGCTTGATGTATCAGCCCAAAGTGACTATGTCAAACGGTTTAATTCAAAGTGCGGAAGTGTTACTGCGCTGGAAACACGAAAAATTAGGCTGGATTTCTCCTGTTGAATTTATTGAAATTGCTGAAAATGATGGGCAAATTATCGGCATCGGTGACTGGGTACTGAAACACGGGATCGCCCAGTTGTCTAGATTGGCACGTATGAGTCACGATTTTGAACGCTTATCAATCAACGTATCGGTTAATCAATTAACCAATCTAAATATAATTAATACGATTAAACGGCATCTTGCAGAATACCAAGTGGATGCGTCGAAACTCGTACTGGAAGTGACTGAAACGAGTTTGATTAAAAACCTAAGATTGATCAGAAAAACACTGAATGGGTTGAAGCAGCTTGGTGTCAAAATCGCCATTGATGATTTTGGGGTGGGGTATTCTTCATTTGCTTATTTAAGCAAATTACCGATTGATATACTTAAGATTGATCGAGCGCTAATTGATGATATTGAATACAATACTGATACGCAAATTCTCATTAGTAACTTAGTACAAACGTGTCATGAATTGAATATTGAAGTGGTTGCTGAGGGTATTGAAACCCAGTCTGTGCTAGAAAAAGTCAATGTGACAAAGTGCGATTACGTGCAAGGATATTTTTACTCAGCTCCTGTTCAGCCTAAAGAAATAGAGCATATGTTGGTTGCTCAACCCTTTCGTCAGTAAACGCAAGCCCTTTGATAAGTGTACATGGTCGAACTATATTCACGAGGTCGTCGTTAAACCGAATTTGTTGCACTAGCCCAAAATATTTGCCTTCCCATACAGATCCATTAAACTTGTCGACCAATTCATTGAGTTGAGGTCTGTATGTTTACCAAAAGTGTTCTAACCAGTGTTTTTGCTCTTTTGCTATTATCCAGTTGCTTTAGTTGGGCAAATCAAATTGAAACCAGTAAGCAGGGGCCAATTGCCATTGCATTACACGGTGGAGCCGGAACGTTATCCCCTCAACAATTCACACCAGAACTGAAAGCGCAATATTATGCGAAACTCTCAGAGGCATTAGAAGCAGGTTATCAAATCTTGCAAACAGGTGCTGATGGACAAGACGCCGTGGTTGCTGCCATTATGATTTTGGAGAATTCTCCATTATTCAATGCCGGCGTTGGCGCAGTGTATACATTTGATGCTGAGCACGAATTAGACGCCTCAATCATGCATGGTAAAAGCCGAGAAGCAGGGGCAATAGCCGGTGTGAAACACATCAAAAATCCAATTTTGGCAGCGCAAGCGGTGATGAATCATTCGGTGCATGTCATGCTCAGTGGTGATGGGGCGGAAACGTTTGCTGAACAATTTGCGATTGAACGCGTAGACAACACCCATTTTAATACTGAGCGTCGTTTGCAATCACTGCACAAAGCCAAAGCACGTATCAAGCGCCAAGCTTCGCTGAATTATCAACACCCAGAAAAATTTGGCACCGTAGGAGTGGTTGTGCTCGACCAATCAGGTAATTTAGTTGCTGGAACCTCGACCGGTGGTATGACTGCGAAGCGTTTTGGGCGCATTGGGGATTCTCCAATCATCGGCGCAGGAACCTTTGCTGATAACGCTTCATGTGCCGTTTCAGCGACAGGGCACGGTGAATATTTTATTCGTTATCAAGTCGCCAGTGATATTTGTAAGCGCATGACTTATCAAAATCTTTCCTTAGTGGAAGCGGCCGATGAGGTAATTAATCGAGTGTTAGTTGACGCTGGGGGTGACGGTGGCGTCGTGGCGGTAGACGCTCAAGGTAATGTGGCAATGCCGTTTAATACCACAGGTATGTATCGCGCCAGTATTGATGCAAATGGTGTCAAAACAGTAGCGATTTTTGAGTAATTGACACAGATGGCATTGACTCCAGAGCAACAGGCTCAACGACAATCACACATTCCTAAAATAACGTATCCAGATCTGCCGGTTGCGCTCAAAAAAGACGAAATCAAAGAAGCGCTTGCCAAGCATCAAGTGATCATTGTGGCTGGGGAGACCGGGTCAGGTAAAACCACACAACTACCCAAAATCTGTTTGGAACTTGGCCGCGGGGTTGCCGGTATCATTGCGCATACTCAACCTCGTCGCTTAGCCGCTCGCTCAGTCGCAGACCGCATTGCTTCAGAATTAGGTGTCGCTGTGGGTGGGGTTGTTGGATGTAAAATTCGCTTTAGTGATCGTTCGGCGGACAACACCTTAGTTAAGCTGATGACAGATGGGATATTACTCGCTGAGATCCAACACGACAAACTCTTGTCTCGCTATGACACCATCATCATTGACGAAGCACACGAACGCTCATTAAATATCGATTTCTTGTTGGGGTATCTCAAACAGCTATTACCTCGCCGTCCTGAATTAAAGGTGATTATTACCTCAGCTACTATCGATCCTGAGCGGTTTTCTAAGCATTTCAATGACGCCCCAATGGTCACTGTTTCTGGTCGTACTTATCCAGTTGAAATTCGCTATCAACCGCTGTTTGATGAACACTCCGATGGCGATGGCGATCTCGCAACGGGCTTAGTCGAAGCTGTGAATGCCTTGCGCCTTGAACCTTTGGGCGACATATTGATATTTTTGAGTGGTGAGCGCGAAATCCGAGAAATTGAAACCACCCTTAACAAACAAAAATGGCGCAATACCGAAGTCATACCTTTATACGCTCGATTAGCCGCCAGCGAGCAAAATAAAATCTTTGCTCCGCATACAGGGCAACGCATTATCCTTGCCACTAATGTGGCCGAGACCTCTTTGACGGTACCGGGTATTCGCTATGTAATCGATCCTGGTTATGCGCGTATATCGCGTTATAGTTACCGTACCAAAGTGCAACGTTTGCCGATTGAAGCCATTTCACAAGCGTCAGCGCAACAACGAGCTGGTCGTTGTGGTCGTGTCGCAGATGGGATCTGCATTCGATTGTATAGCGAAGAAGATTTTGTTACCCGACCAGAATTTACCGATCCTGAGATCTTAAGAACCAATCTTGCTTCGGTCATTTTGCAAATGCTCGGGCTTGGTTTAGGGGATATTCAATCGTTTCCATTTGTGCAAGCGCCCGATCAGCGTTTTATTAATGATGGCATGCGTCTCTTAGAAGAGTTAAACGCGATTGTCAAACACAAGCGAACACTCTCACTCACCCCTTTGGGCAAACAATTAGCGAAATTACCTGTCGATCCTCGGTATGCACGCATGGTTGTGGCCGCCAAAAACTCACCAGCGCTACCTGTTGTCAGTATCATTGTGGCCGGTTTAAGTATTCAAGATCCCCGTGAAAGGCCTTTGGATAAGCAACAACAAGCTGATGAAATTCATCGCGAGTTTGCGGATGATGATTCTGATTTTATTACGTTGTATAACATCTATGAGGCATTTGTTGAGGCCAAAGCGAATCTCAATAACTCGCAGTTGCGCAAATGGTGCAAAAAGCACTACCTACATTATTTGAGGATGCGAGAGTGGCAGGATATTATTTTCCAAATCCAGCAAGTCGCAAAGCAGCTCAAATTTTTACCCACAGGCGAGCAAGAGCCCGATTATCGAGATATCCATTGTGCTTTGGCTTCCGGGTTACTTTCGCATGTTGCGATGCATGATAAAGACCGAGATTTTATCGGGGCTCGCAATGCTAAGCTCATGATCTTTCCGGGCTCCCCATTAGCTAAAAAGCGTCCAAAATGGATGATCGCAGCGGAACTCGTTGAAACATCCCGCTTATTCGCGCGATATGTCGCAAGAATCGAACCTCATTGGTTAGAGCCACTGGCTGGACACCTCAGTAAAAGCCATTTATCAGAGCCCTATTGGTCAGCCAAGAAAGGAGCGGCGATGGCGCTTGAAAAAGTCACGCTATTCGGGCTCCCTATTGTGGCGCAACGTCGCATCGTGATCAGTCAACGCGAGCCACAGATTGCACGAGAATTATTGATTCGTGAAGCGTTGGTCAATGGCTTTACCCGCATGAAGTATGAGTTCTTACAACACAATCAAGCGCAAGTTGATGTGGTAGTTGAATCAGAACAAAAAACCCGCCGACGTGATTTGCTCGTCAGTGAAGATGTGTTAGTCGATTTTTATCAAGAGCGGATCCCAGAGCACGTTGTATCCGAAGCGAGTATGCGCAAATGGCTGCAGAAACTCTCCGATACGAGTATGCTTAAATTTGACGCTGCCATGCTATGGCACAATGAAATTGGGTCAAATGCGTTGCTCGCTTATCCAGACACATGGCAACAAGGTGCTTTGACCTTGCCGTTAACGTATGTGTTTTCGCCCAATAGTGAAGATGATGGTGTGACTGTCCATATTCCACTGGCTTTGCTTAATCAAGTCACCCCAAACGGCTTTGAGTGGCTGGTACCAGGATTACGTCATGAGTTATTAGTGACCTTGATTAAAAGCCTTCCTAAACGGTTACGCCGCAATTTTGTGCCTGTGCCGCACTATGCGGATGCGTGTTTAGCAGCGCTAGAGCCTACGGATGAAGAGGGTAACTATCACGCTCTGTTACCCGCATTAGCGGATAAATTGGGCAAAATGAGTGGTATGCGATTTGCTGTAGAACAGTGGGACGATCTCGCTTTACCCGAACACTTGCAGATGCGTTATGCGGTGGTCGATGACAAGGGTAAAGTAATTCGTGCAGGACGCGATTTACTTGAGTTAAAAGACGCTCTCAAAGAACGCATTCAGGCGTCTTTAGAGCAAGTTGCCACACCTGAGCTAGAACAATCGGGGCTCGTAGAATGGAATTTTGTTGACTTACCTGAGACGTTTACGCATAAAACGGCTGGCTTTTCGATTCAAGGATATCCAGGATTGGTGGCTGAGTCTAACTCAGTTGCGATTAAAATATTCGATCAGCCTCATGTGGCTCAAGCGTCTCATCAGCAAGGGTTGTATAAACTGATCCAACTTGCTATACCATCGCCCATAAAATACTTGCATGAAAAGCTACCCAACAAAGCCAAGCTTGGGTTGTATTATAATCCGTTTGGCAAAGTAGCAGCCTTGATTGACGATTGCATTATTGCTGGGATTGCGCATTGTGTACAGGAGTACAAAAAACAACAGAAGGTGACTGACATTCGTGACAAAACGTCATTTGCTGAGGTTTGTGAGTGTGTTCGAGAGCACATTAATGATGAGGTGTTGGCTATAGCGCAGCAAGTTGAAGCGGGTCTGACCTGTGCGAATGACATCAAAAAGTCCACAAAAGGTAATATTCCACTGACCATGCTCGAAGCCGTAGGACATATTAAGAGCCATTTGGATGAGCTTGTCTACCCACACTTTGTATCAGACATTGGTGCTGAGCGGCTAGGGGATTGGCAACGTTACTTGCAAGCTTTACGCAAGCGAGTTGACAAGCTGAAAGTCGACCCCACTAAGGATCGCTTGCATCAAATTCAAATTGATAAAATCAATGCACAGATCCAAAAACTCAAAAATACGCTTCCAAAAGGCACCGCGCTACCCGATACCTATTATGAACTAAGGTGGATGGTAGAAGAGTTGCGAGTGTCTTTTTTTGCGCAGCAACTCGGCACGAAATATCCGATATCAAGCAAGCGCATTGAGCAAGCGATTGCTCAGCTTACTTAACGTAAAATCGCTTTTTATAAATTAGATTACTTTGACAAACATATCGTTTACGCCTAAACCTTAATAGTCGGATGGATTTTTTATGGAGTTTATAAAATATTGGCGTACGAAGATAATCGCAATTTTTACCGCATATTGATCAATGCACAATGCAAAATTAGTTTTGATGAACAACAGGTAATGGGTGTATGTAAGGATCTCAGCGCCACGGGAATGTCGTTTGCTTTAACCCAACAAAAATTTCCTGTTGGCACCATGCTAGAGATTGAAATCGATTCTCAAAATCGAGAGGTCCCGTCTTTTTCCGCACAAGCGGAAGTTATTCGACCAGCGGTTCAGCGCGGCGATGAGTATGTGATTGGGGTTAAGTTTCACAAAATGAACTAAGTTTGATAACCGGTATCAGGCTGACCGTTACCGGCTTTTGCATACTCTGCCGCTTTTCGCGCAAGCTCATCACAACGCTCGTTTTCAGGCTGACCTGAGTGCCCTTTTACCCAAAACCATTCAATAGTATGCCGGGCAATTGCTTTGTCCAAAGCTTGCCATAAGTCGACGTTTTTTACGGGTTGCTTGCTGGCGGTACGCCAGTTGTTTTTGCGCCAGTTGTGGATCCATTGATTAATTCCATTTTTGACATAAGTACTATCGGTTGTGAGGCTGACACGACAAGGCTGAGTAAGGGCTTCTAAGGCTTTAATGGCAGCTAATAACTCCATGCGATTATTGGTGGTTAAGGTAAACCCTTCAGCGAGTTCTTTGCGTTTACCACCGTAAGATAAAATAGCTCCATAACCGCCAGGGCCAGGATTATCGAGACAACTCCCATCTGTCCAAATTTGCACATGTTTCACGCCGAGAACTTCCGCTAATTGTTTAAAATCTTGATATACTATTCTACAAGCATAACACACAGTGAGTTTGAACATGCGTCAAATTGTTTTAGATACTGAAACGACCGGGATGAACCGCGAAACGGGGGGCCATTTTACCGAAGGCCATCGGATTATTGAAATCGGTTGTGTTGAACTGGTTGATCGAAAGTTGACCGGCAATCATTTCCATGTGTACATCAATCCGCAGCAACCAGTTGATCCTGAAGCATTTGCTGTGCATGGGATCAGTGATGACTTTTTGGCAGATAAACCGGTGTTCAAAGACGTCGCCCAAGATTTCATTAATTTTATCCAAGATGCAGAGATTATTGCCCATAATGCACCGTTTGACGTGGGCTTTATGAACTTGGAATTTGCCATGAATCCAGCCACGGCTCTGATCCGTACAGATCAAATCTGTCAGGTGACGGATAGTTTGGAGCTCGCCAAAAAGCTTCGTCCAGGACAGCGTAATAACCTGGATGCTTTGTGTAAAGAATACGGTATTGATAACTCACATCGCGATTTGCACGGAGCATTGCTCGACGCCGAGATCCTTGCCGATGTGTATTTGTTGATGACCTCATCACAAGAAGTGTTGAGCCTTGACCAACACACTGCGCAAAGTGATGCATCTGGGATTGTACGCATTACGCCCCCACAAAAACCATTAAAGGTATTAAGTGCCACGGCCGATGAAATAGAGGCGCATGAAGCGCGTCTTGATATCATTGAACAAGCAGGAGGGACGTGCTTGTATCGCCAATGATGAGAGTTTCACGGCACGCAGAAATAAGCACTTATCTTTATTTGATTCGCTATTTTAATGTGCGCGTTGTGTTTTAGCGTTGTTGTTGCTCGACAAGCTGGCGTTCAAAAAAACGTCAGCCGCAGATGAGTCAGTCTAAAATGTTCCATTAAATAAACAAAAACAGCTGTTTTTGCACATTATCTGCTCAAACTCAAAAATATGCTTCATTTTGTTAAAAAATCGGTTGACGAGAGGGGCTCATGAACGTATTATCTGCGCCCGCAATGAGGTAAAACACATTGCACGATGAAACAGCGGAGTGGTAGTTCAGTTGGTTAGAATACCGGCCTGTCACGCCGGGGGTCGCGGGTTCGAGTCCCGTCCACTCCGCCATTTTTCATCATTGTTTGCACGCGCTGGAGTGGTAGTTCAGTTGGTTAGAATACCGGCCTGTCACGCCGGGGGTCGCGGGTTCGAGTCCCGTCCACTCCGCCATGTAAACGACACTTATCTTTTTGATATACTGCGGAGTGGTAGTTCAGTTGGTTAGAATACCGGCCTGTCACGCCGGGGGTCGCGGGTTCGAGTCCCGTCCACTCCGCCATGTATCAGCATATAACTACCTTTGTTATTGAATTCCCAATCAAATTCGTCCATCATCAAAAAAAATTCCGTCTACTGTTCTATGGATCCTAAACAAATAGCTGTATGTTTATTGCAAACAGCTGACCACGTCTTTTTAACTTATGATCATGCTCATCGGCAGAGTTACCCTTTGACTTTTCGTGTTGGCGTTGGAAAAGCTACCTATTATCAATCTGTGAGGAATACATTCTGGCAAAGCCAGCCCAAACGTCAAATTACAATTGGGGCAAAGATGGTTCAAGATAAGTTATCTTCTATCAATCAAGCTAGTTTATGGCGTACAGCAAAAGAAATAAACACTCAGCGCTATTGGGATGGAAAACTCACTCCACAAACGCTTTTATGTCATACATTGCTCCACGAATACGCACATTATCATCAAGAAACAAAAGGATATAGGAGAGCAAATAGTGTACACGACGCTGGTTTTTATAGATGTCTCGATGCCTTGTATGAGGGCCCTGTGGCACAGAGTCTGATGGATGCGTTAATGGAGCATAACGTATTTTGTGAATTGGATTTTGCTGAATCAGATGAATCAATTGGTCCAGCAAATTCTCATTTTTACGTCGGTCAAATCATATCTTTTGAATATGCTAAGGAGACTCATGTTGCGACCATCTTAAAGGTAAACAGGGTGCGATTAACGGTTGAGTTAAAAAATGGCTCTACAATGTACGTCCCAAAATCTCTCGCCCGACCAATTGACGCAGATAAAAATTAAGGAGTGGGGATCTTTAGGGTGCGACTGGCGATACTCACTTCGATAAAGAAACTGAACATTCCCCCGGTGATCGCTAACATGCCCAAAATAAACAAACCCAAAATAATATTGTCTAGAGGCGTTATCAGAATACCGTTAAATAGTAATAAAATAACGGTTAAACACACGATGATCGCCGCTGCAGTCACAAAGTTGATCGCAAAGTTAGAAAAGCGCATACGACGGCGTAACGCATCAAGCTCTGCAATATGTGCGTCATTAAATTGTTCAATGATGCCTTGGCTATGACATTCTTCATACCAACGTGCCCGATCAATAATACGGGCTAACCTGCCGGTCATGACGTTCAGCATTTGACCGATACCTACCAACAAAAATACCGGTACAAGTGATAGTTGAATGAGTTGAGAAACCAAATTGTTATCTATGTGAATTTCCACAATGACGCTCTAAATAACCAATGATCATCATATTGTAACGTTAAAGGCCTATTTTTGACTACAAAAAATGCCCCCACCGCATGAAAACGAGTAGGGGCATTGGACACACACAATGATAAGGGAAATTAAGCCAGTTTAATGATGACCGCTTGCCATGGCTTCAATTGATAATGACCAGATTCGACCACTAAGTCATCGTAGTTATTCAATTTCACATCAGATGACAACAGTTCACTGTCTAAGCTGACCGTCTGGTTATCACTAGAATAGTTTAATAGGATCAATAAAGTTTCATCGTCCAACGTGCGGGTGTAACTAAAGATGTTTGGATCTTCTAGTAAATACACTTTAAACGCACCATATATTAATGATAAGTGATTTTTGCGAAATGCAGTCAACGAACGAAAGTAGTTCAAGGGCGATTTTGGATCAGCTTCTTGTGCCGCAACGTTGATAGTTGGGTAATTTGGGGTCACTTTTAACCAAGGTTTACCTTGGGTAAAGCCTGCATTCGTCGAACTGTCCCATTGAATCGGAGTGCGCGCATTGTCTCTGCCACTGAGTTTATGAGAGTCAAGTAATGCTTGGGTATCACCGCCTTCTTGCTCGGTTAATTTATACCAATTGATGGTCATCAAATCGTTATAATCTTCAATGCTCTCAAATCGAGCATTGGTCATACCGATCTCGTCACCCATGTAATAATAAGGGGTGCCTCGCATAGTTAGGAGCATCGTACTGAGTAGTTTAGATGACGCTTCACGATGCTCATCACTGTCATCGCCAAACCACGATACTTGACGTGGAAAATCATGATTAGTATGCCATGTTGTGCCCCAACCAGCGTGATCAAACTCAACAGCCCAATCGCATAATATCTTTTTATATTTTACGAGATCACGATGGTCAGAGTTGACCATTTTCCTTGAATCTAACCCTAGCTCAACATGTTCGAAATGATAGTTCATATTGAGTTCTTGACGTGTTTCGTCTACGAGATCGTGGATGTTGTGAATGTGCGTACCTGGCCCTTCAGCCACCGTCATAATATCGTAGTGTTGCAACACTTCACGATTCATTTCGTGTAAATACTCATGCAGACGTGGTCCTTGGGCATACACATCAATCATTGCTTCGCCATGGACACCTTCAAAGACCGGATAACCATCATGTTTAGAGATAAAGGTGATCACGTCCATGCGGAAACCATCGATGCCTTTTTTGAACCAAAAATGCATCATGTCATAAATCTCAGCACGGACCTTGGGGTTTTCCCAATTTAAATCCGGTTGTTCTACCGCAAAATAGTGTAAGTAGTAAGAGTTGGTCGCTTCATTGAAACGCCAAGCACTGGCGTCAGGGGCAAAAAAGCTCCAGCGCTCTGGTGGAGTACCATTTTCAGCCGGCCACCAATGGAAATAGTCGTAATACGGGTTATCTCGGGATTGAATGGCTTGTTGGAACCAGTAATGTTCGCTGGAGCAGTGGTTGACAACAAGGTCCATGACAACCTTGATACCACGTTCATGCATACCCTTGAGCAATTCGTCAAAATCCGCCATATCGCCAAACTCTGACATGATGTCGCGGTAATCTGAAATATCATACCCATTATCGTGATTAGGCGATTTATAAATTGGGTTAAGCCAGACTACGTCAATACCAAGTGATTCAATGTAGTCAAGACGGTTTATAATTCCGCGTAAATCACCTATGCCGTCACCATTACTATCCTGGAAAGAACGCGGATAAATTTGATAAACCACGGCCTCTTTCCACCATTCACGATTCATATTGGATAATAACATCGAATAAAGTCTCCACTGCCACCTGAAGTCAGCACCACCCAGGTGTTAATTAATTGTTATCAAAAGAAGATGGCAATTCTAAACTTAATCGTTTAAGAGTGCAATTTGTTTGGCTGAATAAAGGTAAAATTATTGTAATAAAATGCGTTCATTCCCAATTATGTGCTGTTTGACTAACCATGAGATAACCGGTTGTTTTTTGAACAAGAATAAAATCAAAGATGTATAGGCAAAACAGAGGGCATTTGCTACCATAATTGCATCATTTGATTGGTCTAAAAAAACAACAAAATGCATCTAACGTGTCAACACATCTCGAAGTCCTATCACGATGGTGATGATTGTATTCATGTTCTTCAAGACATTAACTTTGAGGTCGCAGCAGGTCAATCCATGGCAATTGTTGGCAGTTCAGGCTCCGGTAAAAGTACGCTGATGCATATTTTGGGTGGCTTATCCTCACCAACCTCTGGTTCAGTGTGTGTTGGTGAGCATAATTTAGCTGATTTAAGAGATGATGAGTTAGCAAAAGTACGCAACCAATACATTGGCTTTGTATATCAATTCCATCATTTATTGCCTGAGTTTACCGCGCTTGAAAACATTGCAATGCCTTTACTTATTCGTGGTGTGGCACGCCATCAAGCTATGCAAGAAGCACAGCAATGGTTATCCCAGATTCGGCTTGAAGACCGCGCTGAGCACTTTCCCGCACAGTTATCAGGAGGTGAGCGTCAGCGCATAGCCATTGCTCGTGCAATGATCACAAAACCCGCGTTTTTGCTTGCCGATGAACCGACAGGCAACCTTGATGAAAGCAATGGTCAAGTCATCTTTGAATTGTTACTCGAGTTGCAGTTCAGTCATCAGACGGCATTAATTATTGTTACGCATGATATGAATTTAGCTAAAAGCCTTGAACGTCAGTATATTTTGCAACATGGACAGCTTACCTTATGTCCCTAGCATGGTTCCTCGCTAGACGCTTTCGCGCACACGCGCTGCAAGGCAGTAGTCGATTTATCAAAAATGCAGCGGTGACAGGCATTGCTTTGGGGTGTTGCGTATTAATCGTGTTGTTATCCATTCTCAATGGGTTTGAGCAGGCGCTTAAAACACGATTGCTGGCCAGTATTCCTCATGCAGAGTTGTTTGCAGTAGAGAATAATGGTTTACCTGACGTGGCTCAATCAGTCATGGCAATTAAGCAACAACAAGGTGTTACCAATGCGTTTGCTTACAGTAAAGCAAGCGCGATGTTGCAGCGTGACAATCAGTTGGACGCATTGCAACTATTAGGATTACCGCTCGATAGCAAGCAACATCCGTTGTTTAAGTTTCGCACTGATTATGCACAAAATGCGATTTCTGATGCCGCCCATCCCTTGATTTTTTTGGGTAAACAACTGATTGCCAGCCACCAATACTTACCAGGGGATACGGTTGAGTTACTTCTGCCAAATCCGAACGACCCCAACTTTCGTTCTCCACAACTCGTTCGATTCACCTTAGCGGGTGAGTTGTATATTGGTGGAGGCGCAGACAATATTATTGGGTTAGTGGATCTGACTAGTTTACAATCACAGCTAGAACTTACCCATGCTGCTCAAGGGATCCAGATTTATTATGATGATCCTTTTGCGGCACAGGCAATGACTTATCAAATTGGTTACCAATTTCCATATCCAGTGTATATGTCTGATTGGACTCGTACCCATGGGCATTTATATCAAGACATACTATTGGTTGAATTTATTGTGTACTTGGTCTTAGGGTTAGTCATTGCCGTAGCTTGTTTTAATATCGTGGTAACCTTAATGATGACGGTAAAACACAAGCAAAAACAAATTGCCATTTTAAAAACCATGGGGATTGCACGTCAGGTACTTGTGTATACTTTTGTTTTATCTGGTTTGCAAAGCGCACTGACGGGGATAGTGGTGGGATGCGTATTCGGTATTATGATAGCGTTGAATCTATCGGATGGGGTCCAAATACTACAAAACGCATTGGATGTATCTTTGTTATCGGCAGATGTGTATTTTGTAGATGCTTTACCAGCACAGTTGCTTTGGAGTGATGTGTGGCTGACCGCCTTAATCGCGGTAATGTTGGCATTACTGGCAACGTATTACCCAGCGAAAAAAGCCGCGAGCATCGTCGCGGCAGAGCATTTACACTAGATCTTTACGTCCTCTACATCCGGGTCATTGAAGACGCTTTCGTCCAATTCACCTTCAGACTTGGCGACAATGCAGGCAACCATGCAATCCCCAGTAACATTGACGGCAGTCCGCGTCATATCTAATAAGCGGTCTACACCGATAATTAAGGCAATGCCTTCAACCGGCAAATTCACTTGTTGCAGTACCATGGCGAGCATAATTAAGCCAACACCTGGCACACCGGCTGTACCGATTGAAGCTAAAGTTGCAGTAAGGATCACCAGCAAATAATCCGTCACCGACAAATCCACGCCATAGACTTGTGCGATAAAGACGGTTGCAACCCCTTGCATAATAGCCGTGCCGTCCATGTTAATGGTGGCGCCTAAGGGGATGGTGAAACTGGCAACGCTTGGTTGCACCCCAAGCTTTTGTCGGGCAGTTGCCATCGTGACAGGGAGGGTGGCATTAGAACTTGAAGTACTAAAGGCAAACAAACACGTTTGCTTCATTTTATTTAATAGCATTCGCGGGTCTAATCCCGTAAGAGTTTTGAGTAAAACAGGATAGGTAACTAAACCATGGAATACTAAAACGAAGAATACTAAGAAAAAGTATTTCGCTAAACCTAATATGGTATCGAAGCCTATACTGGCAAATAATTTTGCCATTAATACAAAGACACCATAAGGCGCAATGGCCATGACCATCGATACGATTTTCATCATGACGTTATTCAAGTCGTTAAACGCGGCCTTTATGCGCTCTCCGGAGTCACCAGCCAAGGTCAAAGCTACACCAAAAATGACTGCAAACACAATGATTTGCAACATATTACCTTGTGCCATCGATGCAATCGGATTGGATGGAAACATATTGACAAAGACTTGACTCAAAGCAGGGGCTTCTTTGGCGCTATAGGTTGCCTCTGTGGTCAGATTCAGCCCTTCACCTGGCGCGATAATCAATGCCGCAATAATAGCAGAGCTAATGGCGATGGCAGTGGTCGTGATGTAAAGAGCGATGGATTTACCGCCTAATGAACCGAGTTTTGCCGGCTCAGATAAACTGGATGTGCCGCAAACCAGTGATATAAATACGAGTGGCACGACTAGCATCTTTAAACTGGCGATGAAAATTTGACCTAAAGCACCGAATAATCCATCCACTACATTATCGTTGAGCGAGACTCCAGCAATCACCAAATCGCCCGACTCGCCAAACACAGCATTTAAGAGTAAACCGGCTGCCGCACCGGCTACCATGCCGATAAAAATACGAACGGTTAAGCTGAGTTTTTGAGGTTCTGTCACGTTGTTTCCTTTTGTTATTCTTATCTAATGACAAGCAGATTACCGTAACAAAACCTCAGATACAACGACCTTAATCTTGTTGAAAGGAATAGACACTGCCCAAGCCAAGGATTTGGGTCAATTCATCTAAAGCAGTGTAGGATTCGGTGAGCAAATTAGGATCAGCCAAATCGGCTGGAGCTAATTCGTCTCGATAATGTTTATCCACCCATTGATACAACACTTCAAACTGCTCAGAGGTTAAGAAACACTTGGGGTTTACTGCTTTTAGTTGAGCTTTATTTAGGGCTACGCGTAACCGGAGGCAGGCCGGTCCACCGCCGTTTTTCATAGATTGCTTAACATCCAAATAATGAACGTGTTTAATCGGTGTCCCCGCGTCAGTGAGTTTGGATAAATACGCATGTACGGCGGCATTTTCACGACATTCTGTGGGCGCTATTAAGGCCATGTGAACGTCGTCTTGTTCACGATTAATGGTCAGTAACTGGGTATTAAATAAATAGCTTTTCACGGCATCTTCCACACTTACTTCGACGGTCGGGACCTCAATAAAATGCATATCTTTTATACCTACAGTCTCTCCTTTCTGAGCTAATTCAGTTTTAACTTGCACGGTATTGTGAAACGCCTGTTCATGGTAAAACAAAGTATTTTGATTCCCCACTGCAATCACGTCATTGTGAAACACACCTTGGTCAATGACGTCGGGATTTTGCAGTGCAAATACGCACTGGTTTTCATTTAAGCCGTGCAGACGCGCAACCGCTTGTGAGGCTTCTAACGTGTGACGCGCTGGAAATTTGGTAGGCGCGGGTACATCGGGTCGCATGGCTGAGCGGCCGTAGACAAAAAACTCGATACCAGTCTGGTCATATTGAGCACAGAAGCGAGTGTGATTCGCAGCGCCTTCATCGCCAAAGCTGTCTTGTTCAGGTAAATGGGTATGATGCGCAAAATGTGCCTCGTCTGAGAATACCGACTTGAGGATTGCGCCAGTTTGCGTCGGTTCAATGCTCCGATGCAGTTTATTATTTAGGTTCGCAGGCGTAAAATGCACTTTTCCATCTGCAGTATCGGCACTGGGAGACACCGTTGCGGCATTGGCTGTCCACATAGAAGAAGCCGAGTACATTGCCGCTAACAAAGCCGGTTCGGTTTTGGCGACCTTGTTGATGACTTGAGTATCACTGCCACTAAAACCCAGACGTCGTAAAATATTGATATCAGGTCGAGCGTTAGGGGCAAGTACACCTTGGGGCAAGCCTAATTCAGCCACTGTTTGCATTTTGCGGAGTCCTTGCTGGGCTGCAGCTTTGGGTTGACTGGTGCCTTTGGCATGTTGTTTGGATGCGACATTACCATAAGATAGGCCAGCATAATTATGTGTTGGGCCGACTAATCCATCAAAATTGACTTCTACGCCAGACATACAAGTTTCTCCAAAAGTATGATCGCTTGCTAGGCAACAAGCATAGTATAAGGATATAAATAAGGCGCTAGATTACTGTTAAAGCGTTGAGATGGCAAATTGATTTTATAAAAAAATCAATAAAATTAATGGCTTACATCACTTAAAGTGGGTAAGTATGAAGATTTTCTTGTTTTATATGCAATTTACCGATATATCTTTAAAAAGAGATTGAGTATCAAATTTCCCCGTGTACAGCCAGATTTGTACAGTTATATATATGTTTTTCAAAGGATAAGCGTTTTCTCATGGCAAAATCATTAGTCATAGTCGAGTCACCCGCCAAGGCGAAGACCATAAATAAATATTTAGGTAAGGATTTTATCGTAAAATCCTCCGTCGGACACATCCGCGACTTGCCAACCAAAGCATTGGGAAAAGTAGAAGCAAAGATCCCAGCTAAAGAATTAAAAACCTGGCCAGAAAAGAAAAAAGAAGAATATTTAAGACGCCATGAATACATGAAGTTGGTGGATCGTATGGGGGTCGACCCCGAAAATGATTGGCACGCCCATTACCAAATTCTACAAGGCAAAGAAAAGGTGGTCACCGAACTCAAAAAACTCGCCAAAGAAGCAGACACTATTTATCTTGCAACGGATTTGGATAGAGAAGGTGAGGCCATTGCGTGGCATTTGCAAGAGTTACTTGGTGGCAAAGGCAAAACATTCCAGCGCGTGGTGTTTAATGAGATCACTAAATCGGCCATCCAAGATGCGTTTAGCGCCCCAGGCGAAGTCAATATAAATCGGGTCAACGCTCAGCAAGCACGTCGCTTTTTGGACCGTGTAGTGGGCTTTATGCTATCGCCACTATTGTGGAAAAAAGTGGCTCGAGGGTTATCCGCCGGTCGCGTGCAATCGGTTGCCATGCGCTTGGTGGTTGAAAAAGAACGCGAAATCAAAGCCTTTACCCCAGAGGAGTTTTGGGATATTCACGCTGATTTGCGTTATTCAACAGTGTCGCTGACTGATGTTCAACTCAAAATGTTGGTCGCCAAATACCAAGATAAGGCATTTAAGCCGACCAACAAAGCAGAAGCGGAAGCGGCGACTTCTGCATTGCAAGCTCAGCAATATGTGGTTTCAGCAAGAGACAGTCGACCTACAACGTCAAAACCAAGTGCCCCATTTATTACGTCTACCTTACAACAAGCAGCTTCTACACGCTTAGGTTTTGGTGTTAAGAAGACGATGATGCTGGCACAACGCTTATATGAGGCGGGACACATCACCTATATGCGTACTGACTCAACGAATCTATCCAAAGAAGCCGTGAGCAGTGCACGCGATTTTATTAATGAACACTTTGGCGCTCCTTATCTTCCATCGCAGCCGAACATCTATGGTGCTAAAGATAACGCACAAGAGGCTCACGAAGCCATCAGGCCGTCAAATGTGAATGTGCAAGGGGCAAGCCTGTCTGACATGGAAAGAGACGCACAGCGTCTTTATGAGCTCATCTGGCGTCAGTTTGTTGCCTGTCAGATGACCCCTGCTAAATATGACTCAACCACTTTACGCGTGAAAGCCGGCGATTATGAATTAACGGCTAAGGGGCGCGTATTGAAGTTTGCCGGGTGGACCAAAGTGCAAACGCAGATCAGCAAAAAAGGCGAAGACGTTACCTTACCTGATGTCAAAGTAGGGGATGTGCTTGCGCTTGAAAAGCTCGATCCCCAACAACATTTTACCAAGCCACCAGCGCGTTTTAACGAAGCATCTTTGGTTAAAGAGTTAGAAAAAAGAGGCATCGGTCGACCTTCGACTTACGCCAGTATTATTTCTACCATTCAAGATCGTGGATATGTGCATTTAGACAATAAACGCTTTTACGCAACGAAGATGGGCGAAATCGTTACAGACCGTCTCTCGCAAAACTTTGCTGACTTAATGTCCTATGACTTTACCGCCAAAATGGAACAACGCCTCGATGATGTTGCGCACGGACATAAAGCTTGGAAAGACGTATTAAACGCCTTTTATGATGATTTTTATGCCTTATTGTTGATGGCAGAAAAACCAGAAGAAGACGGCGGCATGCATGCCAATAGTGCGGTACAAATCGAACTGGATTGTCCAGAGTGTTCGCGTCCGATGAATGTTCGTACCGCAAGCACAGGCGTGTTTTTGGGGTGTACAGGATACAACTTACCTCCCAAAGAGCGTTGCACTAAAACCTTAAACCTCACACCTGGCGATGAAGCCGTTGCTGTGGTAGACGAGGAAGATTTTGAGACTGAAGCGCTGCGTGCTAAAAAACGCTGTCCTTTGTGTGACACCGCGATGGATAGTTATTTGGTAAACGAAACCACCAAACTCCATGTGTGTGGAAATACGCCCAATTGTCCAGGTACTGAGATTGAGAAAGGCACATACAAGATCAAAGGTTATGATGGCCCCGTCTTGGAATGCGACAAATGCCAGTCTGATATGGAGCTCAAAAACGGCCGTTTTGGCAAATATTTTGATTGTACTAACGAAGCATGCAAAAACACTCGTAAGTTACTCAAAAACGGGGAGCCTGCTCCACCGAAAGAAGATCCGGTGCATTTGCCAGAATTACCATGTCAAAAGTCGGAAGGAGCCTATTTTGTTCTGCGTGATGGCGCATCAGGTATTTTCTTAGCTGCGCATAACTTCCCTAAATCTAGAGAAACGCGAGCACCTTTAGTCAGTGAGCTTAAACGCTTTAAGGACCGTATCTCGCCTAAGTTTTATTACCTAGCGGATGCACCAGCAAAGGATCCTGACGGACAACCTGCTATTGTTCGTTATAGTCGCAAAACCAAACAGCAATACGTTATGTCAGAGAATGAAAACGGTAAAGCATCAGGTTGGGCTGCTTGGTTCCAAGAAGGTAAATGGGTAGTTGATGATAAACGCAAGAAAGCGAAGTAATTTCATTTCTTAAGCGACAAAAGTTAGATATTAAAAAAGGCACTTCATTGGGAAGTGCCTTTTTGGTTTGAATGATTCAAGTCATTCGACTAGTCAACACTTGCTGGTCTAGTCATTGGAGCTTGTGCACGATTCACGACTGAGGCAATCGCTGCTTGGCGTGCAGTGCGAGCAATAGTCGGACGAGATGCATCATTTAATACGTTGATAACGATATCGCCAAACTCACTTTCTAACGCTTTTGGTAAAGCAGTAGGATGTGATGCTCGAGCTTTACTTGGTAATGCAGCTTGTTTAGTCGGTTCTGCATCCACTAACTTAGCTGGTTCAGCATCCACCGGGGGGTGAATATCAATACCCGGCTCAGTGACTGTCTCAGTAACGGCAATCTCGCTTTCAGCGACCATTTCCGTGACACTCGCCGTTTCCACTGCTTGGGTAACTTCAGCCGAGGTCGACGGTTCAGCTTGCTTACCAGATTCGGCCATAATAGTCGCATCTTCGTTTTGTTCACTCACGACTGGCTCAACAACGTCTGATTCAACCGCATCGTCCAGTGGCAGTTCTGCTTGCGCCTGTTCTTGTTTGCGTTTTTGCCCCGCTGCACGTGCATGCCGTGGTGAGCGGCGAGAGCGAGTACGACGCTCTTTGTGTTCAGAGGCTTCATTCTCAGTGTTTTCAGCAGTATGCTCTGACACCGACTCCGTTGCAACAGCTGAATCAGTGACTGGTTCAGGTTGCTCTGCCGCTGTATCCGGCGCTGAAGGTATTGTAACAGGTGCTTGAGTAGACTCAGATACGTTAGGAGTCTCGGTAACGCTTTCTTGCACAACCACTGATGAATCTAGTTCACCATTACTTTCTGCTTCAACTGGCGCTACACGAACCGACCTGCGATTATCGCGACGCTTGCGACGTTCACGTGGTGGCTTGCTGACTGTTTCCGCTTCAGCAGCTTCACTGGCTGCACGTTTTGTCTCATTGCGCTCTGTTTTTGCATTGCGGTCTCTTTTGTCATGCTGTTCGTTGCGTTCGTTACGCTGAGAACGACGTGATTTAGACTTGCGTTCTTTATCTCCATGATCCCCACGCTCTTCCCCATCACTCTTGTTAGAGCGTTTGCTTTGCGTGCGCGCTTGACCATTACGTCCATTGCGCGCTTGATTGCGACGGTTGGTATTGCGACGTTGATTCTGGTTACGGCCACGACCTTTGCCTTTCTTGGCAGGAGCTGGTTTCGGCGCGAACAAAGCGGTTAACCAAGCAATAAATTGAGTTAATATGCTTGGGGTACTCTCAACTTTTGGTGCGGGTGCTTGTGGTGGCGCAGCCATTCCTTGCAAAGCGGGTTCTTCACGTTTAACTGGTGCGGCTGCCGCAGCAGACTCTTGTTTTGCTTCAACCGATTCGGTTAATTCAAGTTTGTAACTGATGTCAGTTAATGCATCTTCTGATCGACGACGATTGATCTCGAAGTGTGGAGTGGTCAAGTTCACATTTGGCAGTACCAAGATTTGAACTTTATTACGCTCTTCTAGTTGACGTACGGCTTTACGTTTTTCATTCAAAATATACGTTGCAACATCGACCGGTAATTGCGCTTCAACTTGCGCCGTGTTGTCCTTGATGCATTCTTCTTCAATGATGCGCAAAACGGAAAGCGCTAATGACTCTGTACCTCGAATCGTACCCAGACCAGTACAACGAGGGCAGACATTATGCGCCGACTCACCTAATGATGGACGCAAGCGTTGACGTGACATCTCCAGTAAGCCAAAACGTGAAATGCGGCTTAATTGCACACGCGCGCGGTCACCACTGACTGAGTCTTTCATGCGATTTTCGACTTCACGCTGATGCTTATTCACAGACATGTCAATGAAGTCAATCACCACAAGACCACCTAAATCACGTAAGCGCAGTTGTCTAGCGATCTCTTCGGCGGCTTCTAAGTTGGTATTAAACGCTGTTTCTTCGATATCGCCACCTTTGGTCGCCCGCGCTGAGTTAATATCGATTGAGGTTAATGCTTCTGTTGGATCAATAACGATAGACCCACCAGAGGGTAGACGTACTTCGCGTTTGAAAGCTGATTCGATTTGGCTTTCAATTTGGT
This sequence comes from Alteromonas sp. LMIT006, assembly GCF_024300645.1. NCBI lineage: Bacteria > Pseudomonadati > Pseudomonadota > Gammaproteobacteria > Alteromonadales > Alteromonadaceae > Alteromonas > Alteromonas sp. LMIT006. Next base: position 1,739,031 of record NZ_CP101291.1, read on the forward strand.
AGTGGCTAAATAATGGCACTTCACCAGTGTATAGTTTGACGCGATTAGCAAAATCAGGACGCACCAATTTAATATGCTGCAAGGCCTGCTCGTAGACAGACTTCTTGTCGATGACAATCTCACCCACATCACGACGCAAATAATCGCGAATAGCCCGTACAATGACGTTTGATTCCTGGTGAATCAAAAAGGGTGCAGGGCGGTCTTGAGCAACATCAGATATTGCCTGCCAATGGGTTAATAATACCTTGAGATCCCATGCCAACTCTTCAGCTGATTTACCCACACCTGCGGTGCGGACAATCAGTCCCATACCTTTGGGTAGGTCAAGTTGATCTAAGGCAGCTTTTAAGTCTGAGCGCTCATCGCCTTCAATACGACGAGAGATACCACCCGCCCGTGGGTTATTAGGCATCAGGACTAAATAAGAACCAGCTAAACTAATGAACGTAGTCAGGGCTGCGCCTTTCTGGCCACGTTCTTCTTTGTCGATTTGAATGATGACTTCTTGGCCTTCTTTGACGGCATCCTTGATGTTTGGACGTCCTTCAAATGTGTAGTCATCTGGGAAGTAATTTCTCGCGATTTCTTTGAGTGGTAAAAATCCGTGACGCTCAGCGCCATAATCAACGAACGCCGCTTCTAGGCTAGGTTCTACGCGAGTGATGGTGCCTTTGTAGATGTTGGCTTTTTTTTGTTCATGGCCGGGGCTTTCGATGTCTAAATCATATAGCTTTTGACCATCAACAAGTGCAACACGCAGTTCTTCTTGCTGCGTGGCATTGATGAGCATTCTTTTCATATTGTCATATTCTCAATTACGCTGACGCATGAGAATTAGGGCAGGGCTGTGTCCACACTTATAGTGGTCTGTTCAGACAAAGATATATACACCATGTTCACAACATGGCTTTGCTCCGCTAATTTGTGCATAGCGGGAATAAATTATCTCGTTTTTCTCTTTTAGGTATCTACATCAACCTAAAATTGCTCTAATTCTGATTAGTTTGCATCAGCAAAGGTCTTATAAAAAAATGCACAAGCGCAAACGGAGTTAGTTCTCTGTGCGTTGTGACAACGTGTCATGCTTTGTAAATACCGTGTGTTCGATGGCTTGCTATGTGCATGACGTGCGGTTTGTATTAAGTTAGTAGTGTTCGCATTATGGCGAGAGACACTTGCTTATGTAGCTTCGTACCAAAAATACAATTTCGCTGTGCATATTATCGCCTGTATTTGGAATTACTGCAACAAAATTCCATGCATGATCATAAGCTTATTGATATAATCCGCACCATGAATCAAGAATCATCTCCCCAAGTCCGCTTTGTTAACGTTGACAATGATATGTCAGGGCAACGCATTGACAATTTTTTGATCACTTATCTTAAAAGTGTCCCTAAAAGTTTGGTTTATCGCTTGTTGCGCAAAGGCGAAATCAGAGTGAACAAAAAGCGCATTAAGGCTGAATATAAATTACAGCCTTCTGACATCATTCGAATTGCCCCAATTAAGATTGAACAGAAACATACGGATCAACTCAATCCTAAACTGGATAAAATCGCATCATTAGAACAGGCAATTTTGTTTGAGGATGATCGAGTGTTAGCGATAAATAAGCCCTCTGGTCTTGCCGTGCATGGTGGCAGTGGGCTTAATTTTGGCATGATTGAAGGGCTCAGAGCGTTGCGTCCACAGCAAGATTTTTTGGAGTTAGTGCATCGCCTTGACCGCGATACATCCGGCGTGATTTTGGTCGCTAAGCGCCGTTCAGCTTTGCGCAGTTTGCACGAGCAGTTACGGGAAAAACAAATGCAAAAGCGTTACCATGCGATTGTCCACGGCCATTGGCCAGAACATCGGCACAAGGTTAAGGCGCCTTTGTACAAGAATACTTTACAATCGGGGGAACGGGTTGTGGTGGTAAGGGAAGATGGCAAACCCAGTGAAACACGCTATCGTGTGTTACAGACGTTTTGCGATGCTACTCTGGTTGAGGCTTCACCGATTACTGGGCGTACCCATCAGATCAGAGTGCATTGTCAAAGTGCAGGGCATGCCATTATTGGCGATGTAAAATACTGCGAGCCTGAAATCAATAATCAATATGCACAGAATGGCTTTTCCCGACTCGCTTTACATGCGGCTACGCTGTCTTTTATGCATCCAGCTACCCAAGAGCCTATGCGAATTATGGCTAAATACGACAAACCGTTTAAATATGTGATCCAACAACTTGAAGCCTTGTCAAATCAATCATGAAGCAACCTTATAAGTGCATTATTTTTGACTGGGATGGCACGCTGATGGATTCTGCTGATAAAATCGTTAACACGATGCAAGAAGCGGCGAGGCGTTCGGATTTGGCTGTCCCTTCTGCCCCTGCTGTTCATCAGATTGTCGGGATCAGCTTAACTCCTGCAATCGCACGTTTATTCGGTCTGTCTTGTCCAGTTAAAACACAAGAAGTTGTTGAGCATTATAAGTCAGTTTTTGTGTCATATGACCAAACGCCTTGCCCGTTATTTTTAGGTACCGAGCAATTATTAGAAAACTTAATTGACAAATATCGCTTGGCAGTTGCTACTGGTAAAGCGCGAAGGGGGTTGGAGCGTGCTTGGCAGCATACTCAGACAAAAAGTTATTTTGTTGATTCATGCTGTGCCGATGAGGCTGAATCTAAGCCATCACCGGATATGCTGTTACAGATCCTAGAACGGCAAAAGCTGGCGCCTGAAGAGTGTCTGATGGTGGGGGATACATCCTTTGATATGCAAATGGCGCAAAGCATCAATATGCCAAGGGTTGGGGTAAGTTACGGTGTGCATTCGGTGGCGCAACTCAACCAACACAATCCCGTTGCAATCATTGACTCACCCATCGAGTTACTTAACTGGCTCTAGGACATCCACACCGAGTTCGAACAGGATGGCGGTTAACTCAATCAGCGGTAACCCGACCAGCGTATTGGTATCGCGACCGTTCAAAAATTTGAATAAAGCGATACCTAATCCTTCTGATTTAAAACTCCCCGCACAATCAAACGGTTGCTCACGGTCGACATACCCCTCAATCTGCTCTTGAGTCAAATCGCGAAAGCCAACAATAAAGGGCTCGACAATGGTTTTTTCAAATTCTTGTTCGGGCAAAAGCACACACAAAGAGGTATAAAATGTGACCGTTTGACCGCTGCATTGACGTAATTGGGCAATCGCATTGTCGCGATTACCGGGTTTGGTCAAAATAGTATTATCTATGCATGCGACTTGATCAGAAGCAATGGTGATGGCATTAGGTTGTCTGGCTGCTACCACTTTGGCTTTCTGATATGCTAATCGGTGCACTAAAGCAGCGGGTGACTCATCTTTAGCTGGCGTTTCGTCAATCTCTGGGGACACAGAATCGTAGCTGAGTCCAAGTTGGTTTAACAAAGTGCGACGATATTTTGATGATGAAGCTAATATAATTTTTTTCATAGATGGTATATCGTTAGAAAATGAATAAAATAAACGATCAATCCACTATATATCCTTTGACAGTTGTTGTGCAAATCTATAATATGCGCGCCGTATGCAGAAAGTTAAATTGCCAAAATACCTTGATCCGGTCAAAGCCGCTACCAAGCGTTCTGAGTATTCAGGCGTAATGGTGTCGAAAGACATGCCAAGGTGGGAAGCGTCCGTCGCTTCATGTGATGAGTTTATCCAAGTGGATGTTAAGTTTGCAAAAGACGCGCAGGGTCTTACTTACTTCCAAGGCGAACTCAGCACAGGGGCTCAACTTATCTGTCAACGTTGTAATTCAATCATGCCGCAAGCGACACAAGTGGCTTTTTGTTTCACTCCCGTGCAGGGGAATGAACTTGAGCACGATGAATTACCTGACGCTTACGAACCGGTTGCCGTCAACGAACACGGAGAAGTGGACTTGGTGCAATTATTCGAAGACGAATTGATTATTACTTTGCCAATTGTACCTGTTCATGCAGAGGATGAGTGCAGTGTTACGCAAAACGATATGACGTTTGGTCAACTTGAACCGGAACAGGAGCGTGAAAACCCATTTGCGGTTTTACAAAAACTTAAGCGAGACCAGGAGTAAATTATGGCAGTACAGCAAAATCGTAAAACCCGCGCTAAGCGTGGTATGCGTCGTTCACATGATGCTCTCACAGGCGCAACTTTGTCTGTCGATTCTACATCAGGTGAAACGCACCGTCGTCACCACGTGACGGCTGATGGTTTTTACAAAGGCAAAAAAGTCGTAGGCAACTAAGCTCGATTTTATGTCAGTACTAACCATTGCGTTAGATTCAATGGGGGGAGATCATGGTCCCCCCATTATTATTTCTGGAGCAATAAAAGCGCTCCACCAACACTCGCATCTCTTTCTTATCTTGTGCGGCGACGCACACCTTATCAACCGTGAACTCAAAGAAGTCCAAACAGCAATTTGTCAGCGAATTAAAGTCGTGCATTGCCAAGATGTGGTTACCATGGAGGATAAACCGTCGACCGCTTTGCGTCGCAAAAAAGACTCTTCCATGCGTCGAGCGATTGAGCTAGTCGCCTCAGGTGAAGCCGATGCTTGCGTCAGTGCAGGTAATACTGGGGCTTTGTTTGCTCTTGCAGCGGTGTTACTCAAAACTTTACCCGGTATTGACCGTCCAGCACTGGTTTCGCATTTGCCTTGCCAGTCAGAGCAATCAGTATGGTTATTGGACTTGGGCGCGAATATCAGTAACTCAGACACTACCTTAGTACAAAATGCCGTCATGGGCTCAGTGCTTGCGCAAACCGTTGGTCATTTAGGTGCTAAGCGGGGTAATTTTGCCCCTAAAGTCGCCTTGTTGAACGTAGGTGAAGAACATACCAAAGGTCACGAAAGCATCCAAAAAGCCGCTAACAGGCTGAGACAATTAAATAAAATTAATTTCATTGGTTATCTGGAAGCCAATGACATTTTAAGTGGTAAAGCTGACGTCATCGTCACTGACGGTTTTACTGGAAATGTGGCGTTAAAAGCAAGTGAAGGCATTTACACCTTTCTGCGAGCGGAGATTTATCGTATTACTTGCAGCAGTTTATGGATGAAATTGCTGGCTATGTTATGTATTCCGATCCTCAAAAAACTATACAAAAAGATCAAGCCCGACCAGTATAACGGCGCGAGTTTGATAGGATTAGCAGGTATTGTGGTAAAAAGTCATGGCAACGCGAATGCAAACGCGGTAGCTTCTGCAATAACTCAAGCAGTACATGAAGTCGAGCAAGACATTCCACACAAAATAAAAACAACAATCGCCAACATATTGCTGGAGTAATACCCAATTATGTATTCAAAAATCATTGGCACGGGAAGCTATTTCCCCAGTGAGGTTCGCAGCAACGCCGACCTGGAACTTATGGTCGATACCTCAGATCAATGGATCACCGATCGCACTGGTATTAAAGAACGTCGTATTATTGGGCCAGATGAGACGGCTGGTACAATGGGTGCTGAAGCGGCTCGGTCAGCCTTCGAATATAATCAAATTGATCCTAAATCAATGGATATGATCGTGTGTGCCACAACGTCTGGGAAGACGGCTTTGCCCAGCACGGCATGCGAAATTCAACGTATTCTAGAGTTAGATGGTATTCCTGCGTTTGATGTGGCTGCAGCATGTGCCGGATTTTGTTATGCGCTCAGTGTTGCCGACCAATACATCAAGTCAGGTATGGCAAAGCGTATTTTGGTCATTGGCACAGACTGCTTGTCACGACTGGTCGACCCTAAAGATCGCTCTATGGTGATCTTATTCGGTGATGGCGCAGGCGCTACCATTATTGAAGCCTCTGAAGAACCGGGGATTTTATCCACCCATATTCATGCCGCCGGTTCCTATTCTGATTTATTGTATGTAGGGAATCCGACTCGTGGTGATGAAGCCTCCGTTCATGAAAATTGGGGGGTGATGAAAGGCAATGAAGTCTTCAAAATGGCGGTAACTAAGCTAAGTGAAGTGGTTGAGCAAACTCTTGCAGCGAATAATTTGGACAAATCCGACATTGATTGGTTAGTACCACATCAAGCTAACTTTCGCATTATCAACGCCATTGCCAAAAAGCTGAATATGTCACTTGAACAAGTTGTTATCACGCTCGAGTATTACGGAAATACGTCGGCCGCAACCGTTCCTACTGCTTTGGATACCGCTATTCGTGATGGTCGTATCCAACGTGGACAAAACTTATTGCTTGAAGCATTTGGCGGCGGATTCGCTTGGGCTTCTGCGTTAATTAAATATTAGTTCGAAAGGAATTTTTATGAGTAAAACCATTGCGATGGTCTTTCCTGGCCAAGGCTCTCAAGCGGTTGGTATGCTTGCAGAACTTGCCGAATACACGCCTATTATTACCGATACGTTTGCTGAGGCATCAGATGCCCTAGGTTATGATTTGTGGCAAGTAGTGAGCACCGATCCAAACAGCCAATTAAATCAAACAGAAGTCACGCAACCAGCATTATTAACAGCCTCGGTTGCGGTCTATCGAAGCTTGCAAGAATTAACTGATTTAACCGCTCATGCTTTGGCCGGTCATAGTCTGGGTGAGTATTCGGCCTTAACGTGTGCTGGCGTATTTTCGCTTGCGGATGCGGTGCAGCTGGTGCGTGCTCGTGGTCAATACATGCAAGCTGCAGTACCAGCAGGTGTAGGCGCTATGTACGCTATTATTGGTTTGGATGATGCCACGATTGAGCAAATCTGTGCGGATGTTGCGCAACAATCGGATGCAGTGGTGTCAGCTGTCAATTATAACTCCCCGGGTCAGGTGGTGATTGCCGGACATAAAGACGCTGTTGCTCAGGCCGGTGCTTTGTGTAAAGAGGCGGGTGCTAAGCGAGCATTGCCTCTTCCTGTTTCTGTTCCTTCTCATTGTGCCCTTATGCAGCCAGCAGCAGAGCAACTTGCCATACTGCTAGACGATATTGAGATGGCTAATCCGGTGCTTCCAGTGATCAATAACGTGGATGTTAAAGTGAATTTTGAAGCCGCAGCAATTCGCGATGCATTGGTACGTCAGTTGTATCGTCCAGTACAGTGGACGAAAACCGTTGAGTCGTTGTCAGCTCAAGGGATTACTACTGTACTAGAAGTTGGCCCAGGTAAAGTATTAACGGGCTTGAATAAACGCATTGTTAAGACGTTGGACTGTAGCAGCATTAATGCTCCAGAACATTTAGAAGTAGGATAAAAACATGTCAGATAAAAAAATTGCGTTAGTGACTGGTGCTTCACGTGGTATTGGTAAAGCCACCGCACTAGCACTCACCGAACAAGGGTATTTTGTGGTGGGTACGGCAACGAGTGAGAATGGAGCCGCTACTATTTCTGAGTATTTAGGTGAAAATGGTGCAGGCCGTGCACTGAATGTGACTGAAGAGGGGGCAATTGATGCATTAGTCGGTGAGGTCAGCACCACGTTTGGTCCGATTGCTATATTAATTAATAACGCTGGGATTACTCGCGATAACCTTCTCATGAGAATGAAAGACTCAGAATGGGATGACATAATTCAAACCAATCTCAGTGCTATTTTTAAACTGTCAAAAGCGGTTTTGCGTGGAATGATGAAACAGCGTTTTGGCAGAATTATTAATGTTGGTTCTGTCGTAGGGTCGACCGGTAATCCTGGTCAAGCGAACTATGCGGCGGCTAAAGCTGGCGTTATTGGTTTTTCTAAATCCATGGCTCGTGAAGTGGCATCTCGTGGAATTACCGTCAATGTCGTTGCGCCTGGGTTCATCGATACGGATATGACTAAGGTGCTCACCGACGAACAAAAAGCAGAAATATTCAAAGATATCCCTGCAAATCGCTTAGGCCAACCTGAAGAAATTGCTGCGGCTGTCGCTTTTTTGGCCACTGAATCGGCTGCTTACATTACGGGGGAAACCTTGCATGTAAACGGCGGTATGCACATGGGTTAAGGTTTTCTTGTAGTTTTACAACTTCTTGGCTATTATTGAGCCTTGAGGTGGTTTGACCACGAAGTTATAGCCAATCAAAACTTGCTAATATCACATTTGCAACCTAGAATACGTTAGATTTTTTTTCCAAAGAACAATTAGGGAATGTACAAAATGAGTAATATCGAAGAACGCGTCAAAAAAATTATCATTGAACAGCTTGGCGTTAAAGAAGAAGAAGTGAAATCTGAAGCGGCATTTGTTGATGACTTAGGCGCTGATTCTTTAGACACAGTTGAATTAGTAATGGCTCTTGAAGAAGAATTCGATACTGAAATCCCAGACGAAGAAGCTGAAAAGATCACGACTGTTCAATCTGCAATTGATTACATCAACGCGAACAGCGACGCATAATTTTATTTATGTGTGACTAAACGGCTCTTAACGGGCCGTTTTTTGTTTCTATTACAATAAATATATTTGCTTTAGGAGAATGTGATGGCAAAACGCAGAGTTGTCGTTACGGGTCTTGGGTTAATTACCCCAGTTGGTAATGACGTTGCTAGTACATGGCAGAACATCAAATCAGGCGTGTCAGGGGTAGGTCAAATTACCCATTTTGACGCAAGTGAGTACGGCACTAAGTTTGCAGCAGAAGTTAAAGATTTTGATGCAACACAGTACATCGATAAAAAAGAAACCAAAAAGATGGATCGCTTCATCCAGCTAGGAATTGCCGCAGGTATGCAGGCATTGGATGATAGTAAGCTTACGATTACTCCAGAAAACGCCGCTCGGGTCGGGGTTGCGATTGGTTCTGGCATCGGGGGCTTACCTCTGATTGAAGAAAACCATCATAAATTGATCAACTCTGGTCCACGTCGAGTGTCACCCTTTTTTGTCCCTTCGACCATTACCAATATGGTATCCGGCTTTTTATCCATCATGCGTGGTCTGAAAGGGCCCAACCTGAATGTAGTTACGGCCTGTACGACAGGTGTTCACAACATTGGCATTGGGGCGCGTGCCATCGCTTATGGTGATGCAGATGTCATGGTTGCCGGTGGTGCAGAATCGACGATTACTCCTTTAGCGATTGCAGGTTTTGGTTCAGCTAGAGCGCTGTCTACGCAAAATGATCGTCCACAACAAGCATCTCGTCCGTGGGATGACGAGCGTGACGGTTTTGTCATGGGTGAGGGGGCTGGTGTTATGGTGCTCGAGGAGTATGAGCATGCTGTTGCCCGAGGCGCTACGATTTATGCTGAGCTATCTGGTTTTGGTATGTCAGGCGATGCGTATCATATGACATCTCCTCCAGCTGACGGTGAAGGTGCGGCGGCGGCAATGCAAAATGCAATCAACGATGCAGCGGTTATTCCAGCACAAATTGGTTACATCAATGCCCATGGTACCTCTACGCCGGCCGGTGATATTGCAGAGATAAGTGCAGTGAAAAGTATTTTTGGCGATGCAGCGAAGGACGTCAAAGTATCTTCTACTAAATCCATGATCGGTCATTTATTAGGCGCTGCTGGTTCTGTTGAAGCTATTTTCACGGTGTTAGCATTGCGCGAACAAATTGCGCCTCCAACTATTAACCTGGATAACCCAAGCGAAGGTTGTGACTTAAATTTGGTGCCTCATGAAGCACAAGCTATGGACACAGAATACGCCTTGTGTAACTCTTTTGGTTTTGGTGGCACGAATGGTTCTTTGTTATTTAAAAAAGCGTAATTATTCGTAATTTGATGAAAACGTCATTGTTATTGAGCAATGACGTTTTTTTATGTCTTTTTTATGCGTATGATAGAGCAACTGTAGTAATGTGTGTCTGTTATGCAAATAATCCGTGACGCGATGTCTTTGAGCTCTAATCGAAACTTTAATTATGGCGATGGCTGTTTTACCACCATGCGCGTGGAATCCGGCCGTGTTGAATTTTTATCGTCTCATCTTACACGCTTGCAACATGATTCTGCTAAATTGATGATTACGCAGATAGATTGGTCAGAAGTAATGCAAGTAATCGAAGATATGGCCAAAAAAATGCAAGCGGGCGTCTTAAAGGTCTTGATTTGTCGTGGTGAAGGTGGGCGAGGCTACGATCCCAAAGGGGTAAATGAACCCTTGGTGTACTGTTCGAGTTATCCAATGCCAACCCTTAATACCCAACCTTTATCCGTAGCTATCGCACAAGGCTATCTCAGTACGCAACCTATGCTAGCAGGCAGTAAGCACTGCAATCGCTTAGAAAACGTGTTATTTAAACAGCAAGCAAACCACTTAGGTGTGGATGATGTAATTTGTTTGGATCAGAAGCACAACGTGGTTGAAGCTACGAGTGCTAATATTTTGTGGTATTTTGATGACCGGTGGCATATTCCGCATATTGAAAATGCTGGCGTAGCGGGTATTTTGCGAGCGCAGTTAATCGAGTCATTTCAATTATATGATGTGCCATTTGTGGTCGGAGATTATGGTGTCATTGATTTAGCTAAGGCCGATACGGTCGTCTTATGTAATTGTGTGCGTCACCTGCAAGTCGTTAATGAACTTCGCTTACCGATAAATAACACCCAAAATATGGCCAGTATGTCCGAAGAGGACAATATTATTTTTGCTAATTCTAAATTTCAAAGTTTGCAGCAGCATTGGCAGATTTATCTTAGTCAATTGACGCAGTGGTAGCTTATGAAGTCATTTTTAGTTGGGTTGTGTATATTATGTATCGTGTTCTGTGTCAGTTTTGGTGTTGCTTTTACTTCGATATCTTCTGATAAAGTAAAGGTGAGTGAGGTGAAAATCATCACTATTTCTCCTGGAGCAACCGTCTCCCAAGTCATGAGTCAGTTACGAAACTCACCTTTACACTTGTTGGACAAAATATGGCTAAGGCTTCATCCCGAATTCCAAAATATTAAAGCCGGTGCTTATGAAGTTGATCCGTCAATGACGTTGAGTCAAGCACTAAACAAGATTGTTGATGGTAACGTCCTGACCCACAGTGTGACCTTGGTAGAGGGACAAACGTTGCGTGAATGGTTAATGCAGCTAGCTAATGCTCCAGGCTTGGTGATGGATGTGTCATATGATCAAATCGCATGGCGTTATTATGATGAGGATAAAGAGTACCTTGAGGGCTTTTTATTACCGAATACGTATCAGTACAATCACGGTAGCCGGGTGTCTGATTTATTAAAAAGAGCTGAAGCTGCTCAAGCAATCTTGATAGAAGAGCTCTTATCTAAGGCATCTCTACCACCAGAAATCAAAAATGCAGAAGATTGGGTCATACTCGCTTCGATTATTGAAAAAGAAACGGGGCTAGCTGAAGAACGAGAGCGCATCGCAGGTGTATTTTTGAACAGGCTGCGCTTAGGCATGAGATTACAAACAGATCCCACTGTAATTTATGGTATCGGGCCTAACTTTAATGGCAATATTACGCGTCGTGATTTAAAAACCAAAACCAGCCATAATACTTATCGCATTGATGGTTTACCCCCGACACCCATCGCTGCACCGAGTGAAGCGAGTTTAACAGCCGTTCTTTATCCTGACGAGACTGACGATTTGTATTTTGTGGCCAAAGGAGATGGTAGTCATCATTTTTCGAAATCATTGGCAGAACACAATGCAGCTGTGAGAAAATACCAATTAAACAAATAAACGAAGCAAAGTGACTAAGATGCGTGGACAATTTATTGTGGTTGAAGGTCTAGAAGGCGCTGGCAAGAGTACGGTCATTGATACGATCTCTCAAGTACTGCATGAAGCAGGTAAATCCGTTGTGCGGACACGAGAGCCGGGTGGCACACCATTAGCAGAAGCACTTCGTGATTGCGTTAAAAAAGAGTGGTCAGAATCAGTAACCACCACCACTGAATTATGCTTGATGTACGCGGCTCGTTCGCAGCTACTCGAAAATGTCATTACGCCAGCTTTAGCACGAGGGCAGTGGATATTAGCCGATCGTCACGACTGGTCATCCGTTGCTTATCAAGGGGGAGGACGCCAGATCCCAATGGATGAGATTGATAGTTTGCGCAATATCACCCTCAAAGGCGTGAAACCTGACTTTACCATTTTGTTAGATATTGATCCTGAAATTGGCTTAAAACGCGCAAGTCAACGTGGCGAGTTAGATCGAATTGAACAATCTGGATTACTTTTCTTTGCACGTACCAGACAGAAGTACCTTGAACTAGCGGCTGCTCATTCTGATAGTTCTGTTGTGATTGATGCCAGTCAAAGTATCGATGAGGTAAGACAAGACGTCCTCCAAGCATTGCATCATTATCTTGGTACAGAGAAGGACATTGATAAAATATGATTTTTCCTTGGTATGAACCTGAATTGGCGCAACTGGCATCACGTCTAGAGCGTCAGACTCTCCATCATGCTCCGTTAATACTTGGCCCCAACGGTTTAGGAAAAAGTGAGTTTGCCGAAGCACTCTGCGAACTGATACTTTGCCACAGACCGGTTGCAGGTCAACCTTGTGGTAAGTGTCAGAGTTGTCAGCTAATCCAAGCACAGACGCATCCTGACAAACATCACATTACAACTGATAATCTATCTATTGGTGTTGACAGTATTCGCCAAGGAATTGATAGGCTTCAGGGCAGTGCGCAGCTTTCCCAAAATAAAGTATTGTTGCTCACTGATGGCCAGCGTATGACAACGGCTGCGGCAAACGCTTTACTCAAAACCTTAGAAGAACCGACCAATAATACCTATATCATTATGACGGCAATCAGCGCTCACAGTTTGTTACCTACGGTATTAAGTCGATGCGAGAAGCAGGTGTTGGCCCTGCCAGAGCCCAAGAAGATACAGAATTGGTTGCGTGATGAATATCGAATCGACATGTCGTTAGAAGAAATATCAGCTTATCGCGCTTTACCTAAGTTGTGTCTAGCTGCTCACTCAGAAGATGCTGTGACTTACGCTATGTTTATTGAGGCGTTGCAGAGCTTGAATTCTTCTGGTTCAGTTCTGAGTATGGCACAAAAATGGGAAGCCCATGTCCAAGATTGTTTGATCTGGCTCCAACAATGGTGTCGACAAGCCCCATCATCCAAACAGTACAAGAGTATTTATGACCTATCAGTACAGTTGATGCAAGAGGCTCAGCATCCAGGTGTTAACAAATCCATGTTGTTATACAAAATTTTAAACCGTGTAAAAGAGGTCTTATCGTGACGTTTGTAGATTCTCATTGTCATCTCGATAAAATTGATGAAAACAATCCAGACGCCATCGCCAATTACGTAGCCAATGCGCATTCTCGTAATGTTGAACATATGTTGTGTGTCGCTGTAAATGTGGCTGAATTTGATCGCATGTATGAGCAAGTGTCAGGCTTTAACAATGTTTCTGTGTCGTGTGGTGTTCATCCTTGTTACGATGAAGACGTTGTGCCAATTGAGACATTACGTGCATATGCTAACCGTGAACAGGTGGTTGCGATAGGTGAAACCGGTCTAGATTATTATCATACTCAAGATACGATTGCGGTACAGAAGCAAAGTTTTATTGACCATATTCACGTAGCGCTTGAAGTGGATAAGCCCTTAATCGTGCATACTCGCAACGCTCGCAAAGACACTATTGCTATACTTAAAGAGCATGGCAAAGGAAAGGTGCGAGGCGTACTACACTGTTTTACCGAAGATCTGGCGATGGCTGAAGCGGCTATTGAGCTAGGCTTCTACATCAGTTTTTCTGGAATTGTCACCTTTAAATCGGCAAAAGAGTTACAGCAGGTGGCCAAATCCATCCCATTAGAGCGTATGCTGATTGAAACAGATTCCCCATGGTTAGCGCCTGTACCTTATCGAGGTAAAACGAACCAGCCAGCGTATGTTGTAGAAGTTGCTGAGTGTATTGCTGAGCTTAGGGGGGTGCCCGTTGCGCACATCGCAGAGCAAACGACGGCGAATTTTTATCGGTTATTTGACTCGGTAAAAATGAGCTAAGGATTGCACAGGCATGATATGGAAACAACGTCTTGCTCGCTCTTTGCATCTATCGAGAAGCAAACCTGATAGCCGTTATCTTCAACTTGCTACATATTGCGAGGCACTTGGTGTACAAAACCGTACGATTGTGTTTCGTGGTTTTAATGATGCGGATACGCAATTGTATTTCGTAACTGAAAAAGATTGCGATAAAGTCCGCTCATTACAGAGTCAACCTCAAGCCGAGATTGCTTGGTATTTTGCTAAAACTAGAGAGCAGTATCGGTTGCGTGTTGAGTGCCAGTTGGTAGGAGATGATGCCGATATAAACGACGCACAGTGTCGGCAACAAATTTGGCAAGAGCTTTCAGTGTCTGCGCGTGAGTCCTTTAAACCAGCTAACGACAGACCTCCTGCTAACTTTATCGTTTCGGTATGTACGATTACACAGGTGGACTACTTGTATCTAGGCCAGTCACATGAGCGGTATCTATACCAACCTTGTACATCCTGGCAAGAGCAGTCGATTCCGGTGTAAGTTGACTAAATCAATCATCTGATGTCTCTTACCAAGGTCCGTATACTACATTATTTGTTTTGGTTTGTGGTGCTTTGGTCAAGTGTACTAAATTCACTCGCTTATTTTTGCACAGCATGGTTAGGTTAAACAGCTCAGAGGCAGTAAAAGAGTGTTGTTCTATGTACAGGGTATCGACTTGTTGTTGAGATACGATCTTTACGCAATAATCAAACACCATGTCTTTTGCAGGTTTCTGGATACGAATGCCATGGGTTTGTGTATCACTAAAGCGCAACGTATCAGACAATAAATAATTCCACTTACGAGCCACTTTGCCAGTTTTTAATGAACTAGAAACGTTAGCAAGTATTTGCGGAGCAAAGTCTGTTGTATTAATGTGTTGTGTGTGCAGTGACATCTCTATACCTATACTGGTTAAATAAACAGTATAGGTATATTAGTACTGTGTTTTTATACAGTCAAATGTTTTTTTACTTGGTACCAAATAAATTGTGGTGCATTTTAAAAGCATACTCGTCAGTCATACCGGCAAGATAGTCAACGATTGCCCGTTTTTCCAAGCCTATTTCACGGTTTTTCAGCCATCTGCGGTAAGTGTTCGTCGGCAGTAATCGTTCGGGATCAGACTGAAAAGCTTGAAATAATTCAATGACAATTTGCTGCCCTCGATACTCTGCGATTTGCACATCTGTCGTTTGAATAACGTGTTTCCAAACAAATCCTTTGAAACTCAACAGGTCCTGTTTATCCGCATCGGGCAGTACCGCTTGAAAATCAAGTAAAGGGGTTTTGAAGCGTTCTTGGCGAGTGATTTCGATAGCGGTTATGAAATTATTTACAATGGCACCAATGGCATTTTTACGACGATAACTCTCTTCGGAAAACAGCTCTTTTGCTAGAGTGTTAATGCGTTCGGATAAACGCGTGTTGTTGCGTTGTATGGGGGTAACGACTTCTTCCATAAATTGTGCAATATGAACTTTATGTAACACGATAGCGTCTTCCAAATCATGGATCCCATATGCTATATCATCAGCAAGTTCCATGACGGAACAATCAAAACTTTTATACAGTGTTTTACTATGTGCATTAGGAATTTCACAGAAATCCATGAATGTCTGAGCATCATCTTGGTCAATACCAGATAGCAACCATTCAAATACGTTTGCATCACACTGATACAGTCCTTTTGGTGGGATATAGTTTCGGGCAATAATTTCTCTGATGCTGCTAGCCTGACAATCAGGGTAGGGTGCACTTAGATTATCAAGATAATTTGGGTATTTAATCAGACCCAGTAAAGTACGTCTTGACAGATTCATACCATTGGCTTTGGTATAGGGTTCGAGAGCCGAAACGATGCGAAAGGTTTGTCCATTTCCTTCAAAACCACCGTTGTCTTTTAAAACATAATTTAATGCAATTTCGCCACCATGGCCAAATGGCGGATGACCGATATCATGCGCCATACATATGGTTTCGATTAAATCGCTGTCCAAAGACAACATCTTTGACTGTGTTGGAAATTTAGAATTGAGTTGTTCGGTGATCCCTGCACCAATTTGAGCCGCCTCAAGTGAATGAGTCAGACGAGTGCGATAAAAATCATTAACCCCGATACCGTGTATTTGTGTCTTGGCTTGCAAGCGACGAAATGCAGCTGAGTGCATTACTCTTGCTTTATCGCGCTGAGCCGCACTGCGGTGGTCGCCGTCCCTTAAATCGGTTCTCGGTTGAAAACGTTGTTCCCAAATTTGGTGAGTCATTCCTTAAATCCTTCTCATAAAAAAGGGCAATGCGCTCACATTACCCTTTAACTTGGTGAATGTCGATAAGACGTTATTTGAGCTCTCGCATGGAGATAACCACACCATTGTTATTCTGACCAATGGTGTAAGGACTGATTGATATCTCAACTTCTCGCCCATTTTCAGCTTTGGTCGTTTGATGGACACTTTCACCGCCGTTGTTGACGCTGTTTATGTGTTCGTGCAAACCTTCAAATTCGAACTTGAGTGACAAATCCATAAATGGACGATTCAAATCGAAGTCCATGATATTCATAAAGTTCGTTAATGGACGAGTATAACGACGAATGCGCAAATCAGAATCCAAGAACAACACGGCAAGTTCTGTGGCAGTTAATAAATTCTCTAAGTCATTATTAATATCTGTCAGTTCGACAATTTTTTGTTGATATTCGCTGTTTACCGTATACAACTCTTCGTTTACCGATTGCAATTCTTCGTTGGTTGATTGCAACTCTTCGTTGGCCGCCATGAGTTCTTCATTACTCGACTGTAATTCCTCACTAGTGGTATCCAAATCCTCTAATGCCTCACGATACATACGCTGACATTCAACAAGCGAGCTATCGAGTTCCATAATTCGTTGCTGGGTTTGTTCATCTGGGGTATAAACTACGTCAGCAACTGGCTTGCTACTGACGCTTTCTTCAATAAAGCTGATGGCGATGTATTTTTCGACTTCATCATCTTCGGTAAAGGTATAGCAGTTCAAACCATAGCTTTTAAGCATGCCCTCGGCGTCCTTTTCGCTTAACACACTTTCCATTAATACGCTTTTGTCTTCCCTAATTACTTGGTGTGCAGCAGACAAAACGTGACTGGTTAATTCAGGAATCAAAATATCAGCAACATCTTTAGTGACTTCGCCGGGCTTAAGTTTTGTCGTGAAGATCGACGTATCCCCGTAGCTGTATACCAGTTGTAGTTTGGAATCGATGATAAACGTAGGCGGAATATAACGTTCTTGTAATGACTTTATTCCGATCAAGCGATTGCGCGGCTTAATCGCACGTTTGTTGATGCGTTCGATGTATTGTGGAATGGTTTTTGGTTCATACCCGCCGCGACGGATCCCTTGCGTGGTAATCGATGAAACAGGGATGCGTAAATCTTGGGTTTTTTGGTATACGCGCAGTTTTGAGTCAATGGTGTGGAAATAGTTTGAGAAATTTCCTGGGGATTCAGCGCTACCAAGCACCATGTAGCCATTTTTCTTGAGCGCAAAATGGAAAAATGCGAGCGCTTTTTGTTGTGCTGGGGTCTGTAAATAAATCAATGTATTACGACAGCTAACCAAATCCATGTTCGAGAATGGCGGATCTTGAATGACATTGTGTGTGGCCAATACAACCAGCGAGCGTAGCTCTTTTGTAACTTGGTAATTTCCATCAGAAAGGGTATGGAAGTAGGTGCTTAGGTATCTACTGGGCACCTCATTGGAGATGCCAGTAGGGTAAATTCCGGTCGCTGCGTACGCGACAGCGGACTGATCAATGTCTGAAGCAAAAACCTTGATTTGACGCTCTAAGCCAAGTTCTCGAATTGTACTGTCAAATAACATGGCAATCGTGTAAGCCTCTTCACCGGTGGAGCAACCCGTACACCATACGCGAATAGGGTCCTTCGGAGTACTTTCCATTACTAGAGGTTTAACAACGTCTTCACGTACCTTGTCCCATAACTCTTTGTCACGGAAAAACTGAGTGACACCAATGAGTAGATCTTGTTTAACCAGTTCTATTTCATTTTCGTTTTCTTGTAGGTATTCCCAATACTCTTGCAAAGAAAGTTTATTGTTAATACTCATACGGTGCTCAATACGGCGAGCAACAGTGGACTCTTTGTAAGCTTTAAAGTCCAAGTCCGTTTGTTTTTGGATGAGCTTGAGGATCTGTTCCAAAATGCCTGTATTCTGTGATAAATGGAACTTGAATTTGTCAGTAGTGGTCGCAGTTAATGGATGCGAGATAAAGTTTTTGATGTACTTTGGCATCTCAGTGACTTTTAATACAAAATCCACTGAGCCCGTGTTTATCGCATTTTGTGGCATGCCATTAAATTGTGCTTCTTCAGGATCTTGTGCAATGACCATCGCACCAGCTTCTTTTAATGCCTGAATGCCTCGACAGCCATCTGAACCAGTCCCGGATAAGATAATACCAACCGCTTTATTTTGGGAATCTTCTGCAAGAGTCCTAAAAAACTCATTGATGGGTAAGTTGATGCGATTGTCAGGTGGCAGTTCAGACAAGTAAATCTTACCATCAGTTACTCGCATAAGTTTACCGGCAGGAATCAAATAGACAGTGTCGGCAAGTAACGTTTCACCTTCAGTCGCTTGATGCGTTGGCATGTTCGTATGCTTTTTGAGGAGTTCATCCATCATACTCTTGAAGTCGGGTGACAAATGTTGCACCACAACAAAAGCACAACCCAAATCATCGGGTAATGCATCAAATAAACTTTCTAAAGCCTCGAGACCACCAGCTGAAGCCCCGATAGCGACAATGTGAGAAGGGGTGTTGCCTGAACGAGATTCATCTTGCATCGATATATCCATAATTCATCTTTTCATTTATGTATTTAAAATAGCACACGAGCACAAACCATTCACTATTCAAGAAGTAAATATTCTAATTGTCACAGCGGCATCCTAGTGTTGCGGTATCCTTGTGTTGCAACATCGTGGAGTATTCCAGCAGCGTCGGTTGATCATCGCCAAACAACATGATGGTGTGTCCTTTTAATTATCGTTTAGTATAGTCAAAATGTTTAATATTAGTGGGAATTTTTTGGAGAGTTGTGATCGCCATGGGGACGCTAAAGATAAATGTCGAACCCACACCAACGATCGATGAAACCTTGATTTCACCTCCCATTAATTCTGCGATACTTTTACAAATCGCTAAACCCAAGCCGGTCCCACCAAAGTGGCGAGTGGTTGACTCATCAGCTTGTTTAAAGGGTTCAAAAATCGAATTCAACTTGGCAGCAGGGATGCCAATGCCTGTATCTTTTACACTAAAAGATACATTTTCTGTATCGCCAGAAATACGCAATAAAACGGCGCCTGTTTGAGTAAACTTGATGGCATTTGCCAAAAAGTTATTGAGAACTTGGTTGATCCTGATGGGGTCTGTACTGCGTTTAGGGTTAAAGCCTGGTGAGATTTCAATATCGAGCTTTAATGGTTTTTGTAGTTGTAATTTAAACTTATCAATAGCCTTTTTGCCTAAGTCGGTAATGTCGACAGCGATACTTTCAAGTGCCATTTCATGGGAGTCAATTTTAGATAAGTCGAGAATATCATTAATCAGCGAGAGGAGATCGTTTGACGACTGCATGGCCATTTCGATGAGACTTTGCGAGTCTGCATCCAAATCATAACTTTGTAGGATTTGTAATGCACCCATAATCGTATTCATTGGAGTGCGGATTTCGTGACTCATATTGGCTAAAAAACGGGTGCGAGCATTCGTCGCATCCTGTGCCTTAATCATATTTTCTTGTGCAAGCGTAGCCTGATTGACAATTTCTTGCTGGATTATTTCACTTTCAGTGGTATCTACACAGGTTCCGACGATACGAAAATTTTGTCCAGTTTCATCGATGTAAAACCGAGCATTGATTTTGATAAATGCGATACGGCCGAGTGCCGTCATTATTCTAGAGGTAATCAGGAGGGTGTTATTTTCCAACAATCCTTTACTACCCTGGTTAAAATTATCAATGAATTCCTTGCGATCCTCTGGGTGGATCATATCTACCCATGAACTAAAACCTCGAATATCATGAGCTGAGACGACATCAAAAAGCACAAACATAGAATCATCCCAATACAACTTATCGCTTGCAACATGATAATCCCATGTACCGGTATTGGATGCGTAAAGGGCAAGATTCACGCGTTCACGGAAAAACGCACTTTCCTCTTGTTCTTTTATTTCTAATGTTACATCTTGAGCCGTACCAAATCGTCTGTGGATTACCCCATCGACAAATTCACCGGTCATAGACAGTTTGATTTTTTTTTGTTTATTTTTTGCTGTGCGGATTGTGGTAATCAGTTCAAAGGGTTTTTGAAATCTTTCCAACTGCTTCAAGGCACTAGTGATTTTTTCCATATCATCGGCATTGAAAAAAATCGAGTGTTGTTCGATGACTGGGGAGTAATTCTCAATATCACAGTCAAATACTTGATACATTCCCTGCGACCACAACATCTCACCAGACACATAGTTAAATTCAAAGGAACCCAGTCTTTGTGAATCTTCTATGAACTTATTAAGTTGTGATTGAGGTTGCATTAAATCCATTTGCTTATCTGCTTAATTGTGACTTAATTCATCGACGCTAACCGCACATAATTCAGCAAACGTTTCAAGAAAAAACTCGACTTCAGGCATGTCTTCAGCAAAGTTTTGAATCATTATTGATAAGCGTTGAGCGACATGATCAAACTCGTGATTGCCAAATCGAAGTTCGTCTTTTGCTTTGAGATAAGCTGAGAGTAAATCTGCCGCTTTAACAATTTGCTTGTATTCTGGGTCCACATTATTTTGGATCAATAAAGAATCGAATAACGGTTGTAATTTAGGGGGTAATGTTGCCAGACATTCTTGCTCAGCAAGCGCTTCGAGTTTTTTGAATTCAGCCGTGAGGGCAGGATTATGGTATTTGGTTACGTGGTTGATATCTTGAAGTTTGGTTTCCGAAACCTCATGGTAGAGTGCGGTTGTTGCGACCTTGTCAGGATTAATATTACCGCCGAAATACGTGTTTCGGATGACCGCAAGCAGATGTGCAATCACAGCAACTTGGTGTGAATGCTCTGCGACATTCTCAGACTTTATGCTGTGCATCAATGCCCAACGCTTGATTAATGGCATTCGCAAAATCCAAGCTAAAAAAGCACTTTGCTGCTTCATCATGTTACTTAACCTTGTTGATAAGTAGAAAAGAAACGTTCAAGTCGAGAAAAAGCGGAAGATAAGACATCAGTATGTGGTAAGAACACTAACCTAAAATAGCATCCTTCGTTCAAATTAAAAGCTCGGCCGTGGACTAAAAGCATTTTTTCTTCTTGCAGTAAATCAAAAATCATTTGTTCGTCATTACGTATTCTGAATTTTTCAGCATCGACACGAGCGAATGCATACAAAGCTCCCATTGGTTTAACACAGGTTATACCTTCGATCTGGTTGAGCTTGTCATACGCCATGTTACGCTGTTGCAATAAACGCCCACCATCGTGTACCAGATCATTTATCGATTGGTAACCACCTAAAGCCGTTTGAATGGCATGTTGGCAAGGA
Source organism: Alteromonas sp. LMIT006 (assembly GCF_024300645.1). Classification (NCBI taxonomy): domain Bacteria; kingdom Pseudomonadati; phylum Pseudomonadota; class Gammaproteobacteria; order Alteromonadales; family Alteromonadaceae; genus Alteromonas; species Alteromonas sp. LMIT006. The sequence goes on from NZ_CP101291.1 coordinate 1,760,614, forward strand.
ACATTGGCACACATACGCATTGAAGATAGCATATTAAGACCATTAATATACTCACGAGCAATTCGCTTATTTCCCGATACCACTAACCAGCCAGCCCGAAAACCGGCAACGCGATAATTCTTTGATAAACCTGAGAAGGTGACCATAAACAAGTCATCTGCTAACGATGCAATACACGTATGCTGCGCCTCGTCATATAAGATTTTGTCATAGATTTCATCACTAAAGATGACCAAGTTATGCTCTCTGGCAATATCGATGATCGATAATAGTAATTCTTTGGAATACACCGCACCGGTCGGGTTGTTTGGATTGATTAACACAATGGCTTTCGTGTTGGCTGTGATTTTCCCGCGAATATCATCCAAATCCGGGAACCAACCCGCTTGCTCATCACAGCGATAATGCACAGGTGTGCCAGATGAAAGACTGACCGCCGCGGTCCATAGAGGATAATCTGGTGCAGGCAACAACACTTCGTCGCCGGTGTCGAGTAAAGCTTGCATTGACATCATAATCATTTCACTGACGCCATTACCAATAAAGACATCCTGAGCCGAAATGCCCATGACAGCCTTTTGTTGATAATATTGCATTACAGCTACTTTGGCAGCGTAAATCCCAGTTGCTTCCGAGTAGCCTTGTGCGGAAGGTAAATTATAGATGACGTCTTTTAAAATATCGTCGGGTGCCTCAAAGCCAAATGGGGCAGGGTTACCGATGTTTAATTTGAGGATACGATGACCTTCTTCTTCCATGATTCTGGCTTTTTCATGAATAGGGCCTCGGATGTCATAACAGACGTTATCCAATTTACTGGATTTGTTTACTAACACAATTATTTCGCTCTTGTTTCTGATACGGAAAGAATACCTTACATCACTTGATTTCACTAGTGTTTTTCATAGACAGTAGAAACTTTTCTAGTGCAGAACGGTCTTAGCTAATAGGAGGTATTATATTACCAATTTATTTGGCAGGTTTGACCTTTGCGCGTTAGCCATTGAATCTGGACCAACGATGAGTTCGTTGAGTTAGCGGGTTCCAGATTAGTTCGCTTAGGGAACAACATCGATTTTCATTAGGATATTATCCAATTTGCCGTTATAATGTTAATTGAATGTAAATTAATAGTTAACAGCTGAGGTTCAGATGTCTAGACATTTTGATGAAATGCCAGAAACGGCGATAAGTAAAAGCGGGATATCTCGTGTTATTCCATGTAAAGAACTCGAGCTGGGCGACCCGATAAAGTGGCTTTCTTTGGCTTTGCAAGATTGGCAAAGAGCCCCCATAATATCACTCTTTTATGGGCTTATTTTTGCATTCATACCTTGGGTGATAACCTATTGGGTGGCAATGACTGGGTGGCACCTTGTGATCCTCCCTGCCATAGTATGCTTTATGCTAATTGGTCCGTTTCTTGCCGCTGGTTTATATGATGTGAGCTGGGAAATCGAAAAGCAACATGAGCCTTCGCTGCGTCATTCGCTCCGCGCAATTCGCCGCAACACAGTGAATGAGTGGGCATTTGGTGTGATGCTCATGATCTTTATGGTATTTTGGCTTCGCGTAGCCTCTCTTATTCATGCCTTATATCCCGCCTACTTAGATCCTAATTTTACTAATCTTTTACCCTTTTTAGTTCTGGGTGTGGGCGTGGGGGCAGTGTTTACCGCCATCGTGTTTTTCATTACCGCATTTACACAACCGATTCTCATGGAACGTCAAGTTGACTTAGCGACGGCGGTATTAACGAGCATCAATGCCGTCTGGTTAAATAAAATGCCGATGTTGATTTGGTCAGGTATTATCTTTTCTGCCGTTGCAATTGGCTTCGTTACAGGGTTCTTAGGCTTCATCTTTCTGATGCCGCTGATTGGTTATGCGTCGTGGCATGCTTACATTGATACGATAGAAACCAAGCGCGAGCGTAATTATGAGTAATTTTATTTAATCGAATTGGTGGGCTTACGCTACGGACTTAAATTGACTTTTGAGTAATCCCCAGCGCGCCCACAAGCTATTGGCATTTTGTTGTCATTCACAAAAGACTAGGCACTGATTTACCACTATCAAACTCAAAATTACATATAACCAATTCAAACTGCTCGTGATAACATTGTTTGGTTATAACGTATCTATCTTAATAATGAACTTATCAAATAACACAACTGATATAACGCATAAGAGAGTCTGACAGGTGAGAAACAAAGCTGTTTTTTTTGACCGTGATGGCATAATCAATATCGATAAAGGGTATGTCAGCGATAGCGATGATTTTGAGTTTGTCGATGGTATTCACGCGTTAATACGCCATATTAATAGCAAAAAGTTACAGTGCATTGTAGTGACAAATCAATCTGGCATCGCCCGAGGAATGTATAGCGTTGAGCAATTTAAGCGCTTAACTCAATGGATGTTGGATACTCTGCTGTCTGATGCAGCCATCATTGATGATGTGTACTTTTGCCCACATCATCCAAGCGCAGGAGACACATCAAATACCCGTAAGTGTATTTGTCGTAAACCACAGCCAGGTATGCTGTTTTTTGCGTCGGTAGAACACGACATTGATTTGACCCAATCCATTATGATTGGTGATAGTGAACGCGATATTGAAGCTGCAATAATCGCCAATCTAAAACAGGCAATCTGGGTAACGAGCACTACAGACCCGGTAGCGCTGGAACGTTTGCATTACACCAAAGAGGCTTATCAAGCCGACACGCAGATTACTATCGTGCCGACTGTATCGAGTATTTTAGCTACCTTGCGAATTGACTGAGGTGTTTCATACTGCGATTGAATATCTGCGTATTTAGCTCTTGGTTAATCAAAGCGCCAGTTTGACTTGAAACGGAATAACTCGCCCCATTACTTTCAATGTATGAGATGGAATCGTCGTTAAAAATGACAACGCGATTATCTTCGGTTGTCACATGCCATGGACGTTGTTCACTTTGTATTGGTTTACCGGTTGAATAAGTATCTGATGCTACATTACAGCCCATACTATTCATCAAAGTTGCGGGTATGTCTTCGTTGAGTACCAAGGCAGAATTCATCGATAATGTGCTATAAGCAACACCAAGCTTTTGAGCATCATTCGATGGGCTCAAAATCAATATATTAACGCTTTCTCGGTCAAGTCCTTGCAATGCAGTGCTAATAGAAAGTGCATCGCTGTATATAATATATACAGCATTACTGAATTCTGTTGTCTCCTTAAGGGAAAAAGATCGAATGTTACGGGTAGCAAGATAGGTGTCGGCTGGGACATCCATATAGACATCTATGCCAAAACCAAATAGCAAATCAAACAATACCGGATTAGTCGTTCGTAAATATTGATGATAGAGGTTAGGTAAACCATAGGTCATTGTTTTGATCTGACTTTCAGGCGATGCACTCGAGCGATAATAGGGCGCCTGATTGAGGCTAAACGGTAGTGAATCGGCCGCTAAATGTTCCGTTGCGAAAAATACTAACCAAGGCTTATCGATAGCAACCGGACAGTAAATGGGTTGAGTGGGGTAATTTAAGGCATCAATGGCGAAGGCAAACTGGATTGACTTGCGTTGGTTGTAATCTTCGATATCCAATAATCCATAACGGGATAAAGTCGTTTTTGCAGTTGCGGGATAAGATAATGGAAACATATTATCCTGCTGTACGATAGGTTGATACAGTTTGGCATCAGCCCAGATATGTAAACCATGTGCACCGATAAAACAAGCCAAAAATATACCAATAACAGACTGCTCAATACGTTGTCGACTGAAACGGTCAATTCGTTGCCAGATAGCATTTGCAATGAGCAACTGAAAGCTCAGCCAAACCACAAACAATAAGCCGAAGAATAAAAGCTGCTCCGTCCCAAAGGTTGCCACTTGTTGTACGGTTTCGTCTACCACCAGCTCGGATTCCTGCCACGATATGTGTAATCCAGTGCGATGGTAGAGTAGTGCATCAAAAGCAAGTATGGCTTGTCCAAGGGCGGCAATGGTTGAACTTAACCCTTTGACTAAACGACTGTTGTTGATCAAATAGCACAAAGGAATAATGGCGATCACGAACCCCATAAAGGTCAAAAAACTAACGTGGCCGAGCCAATTCATCACCAAGTAGATTTGTCCAAGGAGAGATTCTGGTAATGGTTCAGCAAAGATATACATAGAGGCGATGACTAAAGCCACTAGAATATTGTAAAAGGCAAACCAATGTCCCCAACTGACTAAGCGAGAGACGCGCTGACGGCGAGGAGATTCTCCAAGAAGCATATTGAAACTATTCCTTAATCGTGCGAATGAGCACTTCACAAAATTGTGTGGCGAGTTTTTGTCTTACCTTCGCATCGACGCGTTGATTAAAAATGTGTGTGAGGGCATCACCTAAAACCATTAATGCAAGGTCGGTTTTGACGTTGTTTTGTTCAAGTACTGCGAGCACCTGCTCAAGTATTTCATTATATTGAGCGTCATTGTATTGGGATTGAACCGGCATTTTTTTACTCTTTGACACAGAATATGTAGAGAATAATACAAAAAACTCCATCATATAAGGATAAATTTTATATAATGTCTCAAAACTAAAGAGCGAATAACGACATCTATGAGTATTTTGATCCATCATTTTGTAATGCATCAATTACGAGCCAATGAGAAGGGTGCCATGAGCTTAGTTCCAAACGCATCTTGTGTTGCACTAAACCAGGCCACAACTACCTTAGCGCAAGAGATTCAGCAAGTGTTTGCGAGTAAACCCAGCAAGGGTATTGGTTCATTTGTGTTAGCAGAATCGCAAGTCGATGTGGAAGATGATGGAACCCCGCCTGAGGCACTTGTCCCGTTTGTTGAATTATTAAGCAACGCTTTCTCATCAGATGATGCTTTTTTGCACATGTCCACTCAAGCTAGTCAGTCGTTGATTACCACAATGGCACAAGATAATATCGTTGAGACCGGCTTTATTGTCTTCAGTCATTACGAGTTTTTAGCAACGGAATATTTGTTTATAGGCATAATCAATACTAAGCAACATGTGGAAGTGAGTGAAGACTTGGAATTGTTGTATTCGGACCATTTGGATATAGCCAAAATGCAACTTGCGCTGCGCATAGATTTGACGGCTTGGAAAGTCCAACCAGAACAAGAGCGATACATCAGTTTTATTAAAGGTCGTATGGGGCGCAAGGTGTCTGACTTTTTTATGCGTTTCTTACAATGTGAAGAAAAAGTCGATGTCAAACAGCAAAATCAACAGTTATTAACAACAGTTGAAACTTACCTGGCCGAAGAGTCGCTGTCGGTTGATGAAAAAAATACGTCACTAGCTGAAGTCCAAGACTACTACAAAAAGCAAATCAACAGTGGCAATAATATAAAAGTTTCTGACCTTGCCGATGTGCTACCAAAACGTGTAGACGAAAACGAAGTGGCTGATTTTAGTGTCTTTGCTGCGCATCTTGAAACTCCGTTAGAACCTGAGTTTCAGCCAGATGGTGCAGCAGTTCGCAAGCTGGCGCGTTTTTCTGGACAAGGTGGTGGCGTAACGGTTGCCTTTGACCGCAAGTTACTTGGAGATAAGGTACACTATGACCCGGTAACTGATACATTGGTGATCAAAGGAATTCCACCCAATTTGAAAGATCAACTAACTAAAGCGCAAGATTAAGGTAGACCATGCAATTATTTGTGAACGACTTAACGGTGATGGACTTTTCGTACCTGTGCCCAGAGCGAGGAATGGTGGGTGAGAGTTGGATCGTTGATGTCGAGTTAGATGGTGATTTGAACGAAGAAAGTATGATCCAAGATTTTGCTATCGTAAAAAAGCAGCTTAAGTCATTAATCGATCAATATGTTGATCATAAGCTCCTTATTCCAGTTGAGCATGAATTTACCAAGGTTGTTAGAGATTTACCAGACGAGTTAGTCAGGGTGGATTTTGTGCGACCAGAACAAAAATCAATACATTTGACATGTCCTGCAGATGCTTATGCGTTCATTTATGCAAACACCATTACCATGGCATCTGTCGGCGAATATTTGCAAGATATCTTAGCGATTCATCTACCCAATAACGTGGCTGGAATTAATCTGTCGCTGAGAACTGAACACATCCCAACTGCGTTTTATCATTACACGCATGGACTAAAAAAGCACGACGGTAATTGCCAGCGCATCGCCCACGGTCACCGCTCCAAAATCCATATTTATTACAATGATCAGAATCAGCCAGAAGCTGAGGCGCATTGGGCTTCTCGTTGGGCTGACATTTACATTGGCACACGTGAAGATGAAGTAATGTGTGATCAATTGTCGCAATATTACCCAGAGATAAGTGATGTAACCCATGTTGCTTTTCGCTATACCGCGTCGCAAGGTGATTTTGAATTAGCTATCCCACGGAGTGAATGTGAAGTCATTGAGTTAGATACGACGGTTGAATGCCTGGCTCAGTATGTGTTGACTGAAGAGCAAGCTCGAAGTGGTCAAGCCAAGGTCACCGTTATGGCGTTTGAAGGTGTAGGGAAGGGAGCCAAAATCAGCACTTTGAGTTAAAGAGAATAGTCTTTTCAGTCAGGACCCTTGCTCTTATCAGAATGTTTATTCCCTTAAAATAATTGTGGTTTTATTCGCATTTAAATAGAAATCCAAGTATAATCGCTTGCTATATTATTGCTCTGGATTTGCGTTCCAGCCCCGCAAGGAAAAACACATGACACAATATATTGTTTGCGCAATGTACAAATTTGTTGCGCTTGAAAACTTCAAAGAAATGCGTCAGCCACTGCTCGATGTAATGCTACAAAATCACATAAAAGGTACCTTGTTACTCGCATCGGAAGGCATTAACGGTACGATCTCAGGCCCTCGAGAAGGCATCGACGCCTTACTTGCCTATCTCAATAGTGATGCGCGCCTAAACCCGATTTCCTATAAAGAATCATTACACAACGAGCAACCGTTCTATCGCACTAAGGTCAAACTCAAAAAAGAAATTGTGACTTTGGGGGTTGAGGGTATTGACCCGAATCAATCGGTTGGTACCTATGTCAAACCCAAAGACTGGAATGCGTTAATAAGCGATCCTGAAGTATTTGTCGTCGATACTCGTAATGACTATGAAATTGAAATAGGCACGTTTAAACACGCAGTGGATCCAAATACCAAAACATTTCGTGAATTTCCGGAGTATGTCGCCCAAAATATGGATCCAGCAAAGCACAAAAAAGTGGCCATGTTCTGCACTGGAGGCATTCGTTGTGAAAAATCCACTGCCTTTATGAAACAACAGGGTTTCTCTGAGGTGTATCACCTTGAAGGTGGTATTTTGCAATATCTCGAGGATGTGCCTAAGGATGAGAGTCTATGGGAGGGTGACTGCTTCGTGTTTGACAATCGTGTCGCCGTTAATCACGACTTGGAAAAAAGTCATTACGACCAGTGTTATGGCTGTCGCTTACCAATCACGGAAGAAGATAAACAATCACCTCAATATGAAGCGGGCGTAACGTGTCCAAAATGTTTCGGTACACATTCAGAAGACCAACTCGAGCGATTCCGTGAAAGAGAAAAGCAGGTTCAGCTAGCAAAAGAACGCCAAGAGGTCCATATGGGCAGTGAGGCACGTGATGTGACGAAACAACGTCGACTTGCTAAAGCCCAAGCGCAACGCGAAAGACAACTAGCAAAGAATCAACAAGATAACTAATATAGCTAAAATTTAGTACTTTGGGTTAGTTGCTTCAATCTCAATTTACTGTAATATCTTATTAAATTGTATGAAGGAAGTAAGTATGTCGAAAGTTGACCTATCGCCGGAGGAGCTGGCCAGCATTAAGGAAGAATTCAACTTCTTTGATAAAGACAAAAATGGTCTTATCGAGTTACCAGAGTTTATTGAGCTCCTAACTGTGTTAAGCCCTAAAACTAAAGTCAAAGCGGTTGAAGAAGGCTTTTCTCTGATTGATAAGAACCACGATGGATCGATTGACTTTGATGAATTTGTCAAATGGTGGCAGGAAGGCTGGTGGGAGTATTAATCTAACCATTCACACCAAGTGTTTTACTCTTAATCCTCGGCTTCTGGCCGAGGTTTTCGTTTAATAGGGACATGTCCTATATCCGTACCAGAAGTATTATCGACACGTTTTGTGTGTGTTTTGGGTGCTTTTGATGTCGGTTTTTTCTTAAACGTTTTCGTTTGCTCTGTTGAAAGCTTCTTCTTTATGGCTTTTCCTTTGAACTCGCCGGGTAGAGCAGGGTGAGCATGAACTGGTAATTCCTGAGTAATGTGTTTGCTCAATGCGCGATAACTTTGCCAATCACGCGGGCCGACGAAGGATATAGCAGTGCCCTTTTCTCCTGCACGACCAGTTCTGCCGACGCGGTGAACAAATTCCTCAACGTGTTTGGGTAAGTCAAAGTTGATGACTAAATTGACTTTCCGCAAATCTAATCCACGAGCACCCAAGTCAGTACATACCAAAATATCATGTTGCCCATTCCCAAAGGCGTTAATGACATTAGCTCGCTGGTTCTGTAACAAATCACCATGCAAAGCGACACAATTCATCTTAGTTTGTTGGAGCCATGATGAAAGCCTATCTGCATCTGCTTTGGTCGCAACAAACACAATGGCTTGGTTGTACTGGCGTGTTTCTAATTCATGCTTGAGAAGGTCTTGTTTGTGTTCAACATGATCAGCAAAAAATAAAGTCTGGGTGATATCAGCATGCAGTTCATAGCTGGCATCGAGCATAATTTCTTGCGGATTATTAAGAAGACTGTCTAACAAATGTCTAAGTTTTGGATCATCCAAGGTAGCAGAAAATAATAATGTTTGTCGTTTGCGATGGTCTGCTTGTCGATGAATGGCCAGTAACTGTTCGTTAAAGCCCAAATCCAACATGCGATCGGCTTCGTCATAAACTAGAATTTCTAAGCCGTTAAGAAAAAAGCTGCGATCGGATAAGTGATCGGCAATCCTCCCTGGGGTACCGACAAGAATATGGGGATCTTTGCGTAATACTTTGGCTTGGTCGTTATAGTTATCTCCGCCGACAATTAACGCCGTTTTTAAATTCAAAGCACGAGCCATATCTCGTGTGACTTGGAAAACTTGTTTGGCTAGTTCACGAGTAGGTGCCAAAATCATCGCCCGAGGATCGCGTTTAGTCATCGCTTTTTGCGAGATAAGACGAGCAATGATAGGAATGACAAACGCTAAGGTTTTGCCTGAACCGGTTTTAGCACAGCCAAGAATATCTCGTCCATGTGCCGCATAGGGAATAGCTTGACGCTGAATAGGCGTGGTTTCAGTGAATTTTTGGTTTTCAAGTGCCTGAACAATACGATTGTCTAGGCCAAGTTCGGAAAATAACAAAAGCGTGTCTCTGATATAATTAACAAATCTAATTGTATCAAAAACACGCGTACCGACCTAGTTAGAATTGCATTTCTGGCACATGGTCTGGCACAACCAACTCACCGGCAGTTTTTTCTTTGATTTCTTCTACCGTCACACCAGGTGCTCGTTCTAATAAATAGTAAGCTTTATTTTTGACTTCTAACACAGCCAAATCAGTGATGATTTTGGTAATGCAGTTCACGCCAGTCAACGGTAAGGTGCATTCAGCCAGAAGCTTTGAATTACCGTGTTTATCAGCGTGGGTCATAGTGACAATAATGTTCTTAGCACCCGCCACTAAATCCATCGCACCGCCCATGCCTTTGATGAGTTTATTGGGGATCATCCACGAAGCAATATTACCGTTTACATCGACCTCAAAAGCGCCTAATACCGTAATATCGACATGACCACCACGGATCATGGCAAAGCTTTCTGCAGAGCTAAAGATACTGGCACCGGTTACCGCGGTAACGGTTTCTTTGCCGGCATTGATCATGTCCGCATCCACCTGCTCCTCAGTTGGATTAGGCCCCATGCCAAGTAAACCGTTTTCTGATTGGAGCATCACCGATATACCATCAGGAACAAAATTAGCAGCAAGGGTAGGGATCCCAATGCCTAAGTTTACGTAATCACCGTCTTTGAATTCTTGTGCGACACGTGTTGCGATTTGATCTCGAGTTAACGCCATAGTGATTCTCCTTATTTAGCCAAGACGCGACGTTCGATGCGTTTTTCAAATGTGCCTAGAATGACGCGGTCAACGTAAATACCAGGGGTATGGATGTGAGCGGGGTCAAGTTCGCCTGGCTCAACGATTTCTTCGACTTCTACAACTGTAATCTTACCTGCTGTGGCAGCCATTGGATTAAAATTTTGTGCGGTATGACGATAGATACAGTTACCATAGCGGTCTGCTTTCCACGCTTTGACAATTGCAAAATCACCGGTAATGCTTTCTTCGAGTATATAAGGACGTCCGTTAAACTCTTTGACTTCTTTGCCTTCACCGACAGGTGTGCCATAGCCAGTTGCGGTGTAAAACGCAGGAATGCCTGCACCACCTGCGCGCATCTTTTCGGCCAATGTGCCCTGAGGCGTTAATTCAACTTCCAGTTCTCCATTGAGCAGTTGTTGCTCAAATAAGGCGTTTTCGCCTACGTAAGAGGACACCATCTTTTTGACTTGTTTGTCTTCCAACAGAATGCCAAGACCGAAATCATCAACACCACAGTTATTTGAAACAATCGTTAATCCAGAGGTGCCCATTGTTTTGATTTGTGCAATGAGTCCTTCTGGGATCCCACATAACCCAAATCCACCTGCGATTATTGTCATATTGTCGTTTAGCCCCGCCATTGCATCGGCGTAACTTGTTACTACTTTGTCAAAACCAGCCATGTTTGCTCCTTCAAGCTGTAAGGTCATTTACCCTAGTATAAAAAGGTTTAATTATTTGTAAAATTGATTTAATTTATGTATTAATAACTTTTTGTTAATAATGTCGATATTATGCTTTCATTCAAACAACTCCAAGCGTTTATTACCCTTGCGGAGTGCCAGAGTTTTGCCCTTGCCTCGGAAAAACTCTTTGTATCTCAACCTGCATTATCGGCTACGATAAAAAAATGTGAGGAGCTGCTCGGTGGCCAGCTTTTTGAAAGAACCACTCGTCAAGTCACGTTAACCAAAGAAGGTCAGTGGTTTTATCCAAAGGCCTTACAGTACTATCGGGAATATGTCGGGTTGAATCAACACGTCAAAGAAATGTTTGCTAAAGAACAAGGTATGTTGCATTTTGCTTGTATCCCATCTTTTGCTCAGGGCGGTCTTGCTAAACATCTAAAGGCGTTTCTTGAGCTCTATCCCAACATTCATTTGCACATTCAAGATATGGTCGTAGAGCATGCAATTAATGCGGTGTTGACCGAGAAAGTGGAAATCGCCTTCACGTTTGAGCCGGAGACAGTACAAGACATAGTATTTTTGCCTTTGTTTAATGATGGATTCATGGTGGTCACTCCTCCTGAGCATCGTTTTGTAAAGCATACTCAAATCCATCTTAAAGACTTATCCGATGAACCATTTATAGCGATGGATCACCAAGCAAGCCTGCGTGTTTATGTTGATCAAGCCGCAGATTATGCAGGTATAGAGTTGAATCAAATTGCCCAAGCAAGTCAAATCGCAACCATAGGGCATATGATTCAAGCTGGACTAGGAATTTCCATATTGCCCGATTTGGCGCGCCAGCATATGTTGGATTTGGGTTTGAATTGTGTCAGTTTACCCAAGCGTGAGATATCTCGTCAGATGGGGATGGTGCGGTCTAAACACCATGGTTTATCCGTATTAGGCAATGCGTTTTGGCAGTTTATGCAACAACGAGTCACTACCACTTTGTTTTAGTCGCAAATTGGTCGTCCTCATAATGGTGAGTAGCATGAATAATACCCTGATGACAGGTTCTTATGTCGGCATTGACAAAAAGATGTTAAATCAGTTGCTATTTTTTTTTACCCATTATAAATTTATTGAATATCGATATAACCTGCCGTGCACCTATGAAACTACAGCAACTGCGCTACATCGTCGAAGTTCAAAATAACAATCTCAACGTTTCTGCCACAGCCGAGTCTTTATTTACCTCACAACCTGGGATCAGTAAGCAAGTTCGGATGCTTGAAGATGAGTTGGGTGTGCAAATTTTTGGGCGAAGCGGTAAACACCTGACGCATGTCACGGATGCTGGACAAGAAATCATTGATATCGCTCGTAAAATTATGGCGCAGGTCGAAAGTATAAAAGCGGTCTCACGGGAGCATAACTTACCGGATCAAGGCAAACTTAATATTGCGACGACTCACACTCAAGCTCGATATGCTTTACCTCAGGTTATTCAAGGGTTTATGAAACGCTTTCCTAATGTTTCTCTGCACATGCACCAAGGTACACCGTCGCAAATCAGTGATTTAGCCGCCAAAGGTGAGGCAGATTTTGCCATCGCGACTGAAAGTCTGCATTTGTATAACGATTTGTTGATGTTACCTTGCTATCATTGGAACCGTTCCGTAATCGTCAAACACGACCACCCACTCGCTCAAAAAGGCACGATTACGATTGAAGATATTGCTAAGCATCCACTAGTAACTTATGTCTTTGGTTTTACTGGGCGCAGTGAATTAGATCATGCGTTTAACCAAGCTGGTTTAACGCCCAAAATTGTCTTTACGGCAACCGATGCGGATGTCATCAAAACGTATGTGCGATTAGGTGTGGGCATTGGGGTGGTAGCATCAATGGCGATTGACGAAGAAGTGGATACCGATTTGGTGCGCATCGATGCTTCTCATTTATTTGAATACTCAACCACTAAGATTGGCTTTCGTCGAGGCAATTTTTTGCGCGGTTACATGTATGATTTTATTGAGCGTTTTGCTCCACATTTGACCAAAGCCGTGGTGGAAAAAGCCATCCAGCAAAAAAACAATGAAGACGTTGAGCGTATGTTCAAAGACTTAACGCTTCCAGTCAAATAACTTAGCATTCGATGATGTTGACAGCGAGGCCGCCACGGGCAGTTTCTTTGTATTTGTTTTTCATATCTCGGCCAGTCTCACGCATGGTCTTGATCACTTTATCTAATGATACTTTGTGTTGACCATTACCACGCAGCGCTAGGCGTGAAGCATTTATCGCTTTGATGGCGCCCATTGCGTTGCGCTCTATACAAGGGACTTGAACTAAACCACCCACCGGGTCACAGGTTAAACCCAAATTATGTTCCATGCCGATTTCGGCAGCGTTTTCGACAGCCAGTACAGTGCCACCCAAGATTTCGGTTAACGCACCGGCCGCCATGGAACAAGCAACACCGACTTCACCTTGGCAACCCACTTCTGCGCCAGAGATAGAAGCATTTTTCTTATACAAAATACCAATCGCGGCTGCGGTTAACAAAAATCGCATCGCAATTTCATCTGTGACGGGTTCGATAAACTTATCGTAATAGCTCAATACGGCAGGAATGATACCCGCAGCGCCATTCGTTGGCGCCGTGACCACCCGACCGCCAGCCGCATTTTCTTCGTTTACGGCTAAAGCATACAGATTCACCCAGTCCATAGCAGCCATGGGGTCGGCTGTTTTTTCTGTCTTGAGGCGACGATAGAGAGCAGGAGCACGACGTGTGACCTTTAAACCACCAGGTAAAATTCCTTCGTTTTGTATTCCTTGCTCAATACAGGAGCGCATTACTTGCCAGAGATTGGCACACTGTTGTTTGACTTGTTCTTTTGTGCGAATTTGAGCTTCGTTAGCCAGCATTAGACTTGAAATAGTGAGTCCGTTTGCCTGACATTGAGCAATGAGTTGTTCTGCAGTATCAAATGGGTAAACCGGCCGGGTTGTCTGTCGCGCTATGTGATCGGACGCTGAATCGACAAAATCTTTGTCGTTGATAATGAAGCCGCCACCGATACTGTAATACGTTTCGCTTTTGATTAACCGATCTTTATTATAGGCATTGATGGTCATTGCGTTGGAATGTCGCGGTAATGTTTTGTGACGATGAAATATCATCGCGCCAGAGTTTGGAAATGCGATGCGATGTTGTTGCATGAGGCTCAGATGTTGAGTGGCTGCAACATCTTCTAAAATACGCTTGACCATCTCAACTTCAATTTGCTCAGGTTGGTATCCTGACAAGCCTAAAATAATCGCTTTACCCGTACCATGGCCGATACCGGTTTGTCCTAATGAACCATATAACTCAGTGTGAATATGGGTAACTTCTTTTAGTTTGTCTTCAAGCGATTGAGCAAAATCATATGCTGCTCGCATTGGGCCCACGGTATGCGAACTTGACGGGCCAATACCAATACTGAACATATCAAAAACACTGATCATGAAAATACTTCCTGATAACTCTATGAATTATCATGAGACAAATTAATACATTTAACAATTGATTAAATTTTATTTTATATATAAAAATTATTTATCAATATCTTAGGGGAGATACGTAGCAGAGCATAGGTTCATTAGCATCCCCGCGGTGGCTCCCCAGATATAGGTATTTTGCCATGGCAGGAAGTAAACTGGGTACTTTGCGCCGTTACGCGTAACAAAATGTGAGAGGTAATTATTCGGGTTTAATAAGTATTCTAATGGGACATAGAAAGATTCACTGACTTCATTACGGTCAATCGTTATGTTGGGTACAGTGTCGAGAATGGCTACATAGGGTGTAACACTGAAACCTGAAATTGTAGGGTATTGTGATAAGGAGCCGACAATATTTTGCTCAGCAACAGCAAAGCCAACTTCTTCATGAGTTTCTCTAATTGCGGTATGCATTAAACTCGGATCAGAACCTTCGTACTTTCCACCAGGAAAACTGATTTGGCCTCCGTGGTGTTTAAGATGTACTGAGCGACGTGTGAATAAAGCGTGAAGTGTCGGTTTTGCTTGGTCCTTGGATGACGTATCAGGTGGAAATAATAAAACAAGGTTGATCATCACTGCAGCTTGCCTGGTAACTGGCAAATCGGGAAAGTCTCGCTGTGGTAAGAGGGTTGTCGGTGATTGAAACCGTGCAATAAATTCAGCGGGCTGCACCTGGTGATTGTTCCTTCAATAGCGGCAGTATTTTACTGACCTTAGCGTGTAATTCAGCATACTCAGCTTGGGCATTTGAATCAAGTACAATCCCTCCACCAGCCCAACAATAAATTTGCCCGTTTTCGCATAATAAGGTGCGTATGGCAATGTTGCTGTCCATGTCGTTTTTGATTCCCACGTAGCCAATACTGCCACAGTAAATGTGACGTGCGGTATCTTCTAATTCATGAATGACTTCCATTGCACGGACTTTGGGTGCACCAGTGATTGAGCCACCAGGAAAAGCACCTGAAAATAGTTGCCAAGGATGAACATTATCTTGTAGTTGTCCTTCAATCGTACTTACTAAATGGTGTACGGCAGGGTAGGATTCTAATGCAAACAACTTTGGTACTTTGACACTGTGCGGTTCACAGTGTTTGGATAAATCGTTGCGCAAGAGATCGACAATCATGAGATTTTCGGCGCGGTCTTTCTCCGAATCAAGCAGCGATTTAGCCGATGCTTGATCTTCTATCGGATCGACAAAGCGTGGCATAGTGCCTTTAATCGGCTTGGTATTGACTTGGTTATCTTTAATTTGGATAAAGCGTTCAGGAGAAATGGATAAAATAGCCCCTTGTTCAGTGCGAATAAAACTCGAAAACGGTGCTTGGTTATACTGACTTAACAAACAATATGCCGCGTATTCATCGCCACTGTAATGAGCAGTAAAGCGCATGGCAAAATTCACTTGATAACAATCACCACTCAAAATGTATTCGTGGATCGCATTGATGCTGTGTACGTATTGTTCTTGCGTTTTGTCGGCCTTCCAATCACTGGTGAGTGTGAATTCAGACTGATCACGTGTCACATCACCCACTTTGGGTGCCTCTAGTGGAACACGACTGAGATAACAATGGTAGTAACACTGTTCCGTACGATCATAAATAATTGATTGAGTGAAGACCCCCGCAATCATATCTGGAGTTTGATAACGATTCTTAGGCGCGGGGAGTGTTTCTAGAAATGCATTGAGCTCGTAACCAAAACTGCCAGCAATACCAACGACAAAAGGTAATTTTTGATATATCGGCAGTATTTTGCTGGGGATTTCAATGTCTGTTTCTGCAAAATAATGTGTTTGCAGGCTGGTAAGACTTTCAAACAAAGACGTTTGCAGTGTAAATGTACTGTCTTGTGCTTTGATAAGCTGAAAATGTAATTGTTGCTCGTGTGCTGTGAGCACTGCCTCTGGCGCAAATAATATCAGATCAAAGCCTGCACTAGGATGTTGCGCACTATCAAACAGCATATGAAAAGGCTGATGTGCAAACTGAGCAAACACTTGCTGTGGGGTGAGGTGATTCAGCTGGGGTAATGGCTCAATAAATAAGGTGCGTTTCATATCACTCTTTTAATAATAGTCAAATTAGTTATTAGCTGTTTAGGTTAGAGCCTAGGCCAAAGTTGTAGCTTTTTGGCTTGGTAACTGTGTTAACAAAATAGTATTATAACCTAATACATTCCAATTTAAATCTTAACATTGAGGTTACAATGACGGTCATTCGCCAAGCAGATTTTATTGAAAGCATCGCTGATTCGTTGCAGTTTATTTCTTACTACCACCCATTAGATTATATCAAAGCTGTCGAGGACGCTTACCATCGCGAAGAAAGCCAAGCAGCTAAAGACGCTATGGCGCAAATTTTAATCAATTCTCGTATGTCAGCAGAAGGCAAACGTCCTATTTGTCAAGACACAGGTATTGTGACCTGCTTCGTCAAAATTGGTATGGAAGTACAGTGGGACAAACACGATATGACTGTTCAACAAATGGTCGATGAAGGTACTCGCCGAGCTTACAACAATCAAGATAATCCTCTACGTGCTTCAATAGTGGCAGATCCCGCTGGAAAACGCATCAATACCAAAGATAACTCACCAGCCGTAGTTCACATCGATATGGTGCCAGGTAATCAGGTAGAAGTCATGATTGCGGCGAAAGGTGGCGGTTCAGAGAATAAATCTAAGATGGTGATGTTGAATCCATCTGATGATATTGCTGAGTGGGTCGCTAAAACAGTCCCTACAATGGGCGCAGGTTGGTGTCCTCCGGGGATGTTGGGGCTAGGCATTGGCGGAACGGCTGAAAAAGCGGCAGTACTTGCTAAAGAGAGCTTAATGGATCCCGTTGATATTCATGAGTTAATTGAGCGAGGCCCGGAAACGACTGAAGAAAAACTTCGAGTTGAAATCTTTAAGCGCGTTAATGCATTAGGCATCGGGGCGCAAGGCTTAGGCGGTTTGACTACGGTCGTCGACATCAAAGTCAAATCTGTGCCAACACATGCTGCCTCTAAACCCGTGGTTATGATCCCAAATTGTGCGGCTACTCGTCATGCGCATTTTCACTTAGATGGTTCAGGTCCAGCTGAACTTAAGGCGCCAAAGTTAGAAGACTGGCCAGAAGTGACTTGGGAAGTAGGTGAAAACACCCGTCGCGTTAATTTAGATGAGTTGACTCCAGAAGCCATTCAAGAATGGAAGGTCGGTGAAACGTTATTACTCAATGGTAAAATGCTTACCGGACGTGATGCCGCTCATAAACGTATCCAAACGATGTTTGATAATGGTGAAGGCTTACCCGACGGTGTAGATTTAACCAACAAGTTTATTTACTACGTGGGTCCGGTAGATGCCGTGGGTGACGAAGTAGTCGGCCCCGCAGGCCCGACCACGGCAACACGAATGGACAAGTTTACTGACATGATGCTTGAGAAGACAGGTTTACTCGGTATGATTGGTAAAGCTGAGCGCGGTCCAGCAACGGTTGAGAGCATTGCCAAACACAAATCAGCTTATTTAATGGCCGTTGGCGGCGCAGCATATCTAGTATCAAAGGCCATCAAAAAAGCGCGTGTGGTAGCGTTTGAAGATTTGGGTATGGAAGCCATTTACGAGTTCGAAGTAGAAGATATGCCAGTCACGGTTGCCGTAGATTCTGAAGGGCAAAATGCACATGCGATCGGACCAGATATTTGGAAAGTGAAAATCGCTGAAAAAAGCTAATTTTAATATACAAATAAAAACGCACTGAATGATGGATGTTCAGTGCGTTTTTTTTAAGTTCAATTTGAGTGTAATCTTAGACTTTTGCCTAATACTAAATTGACAACTATCAACTATAGTTAATTATGACAATGGTAGATAGTATGAGGCACGTTATGTGGCCGTTATCTTGTGACGGTAGTCTCAATCTCGTACTATCTGCCACCAAATCATGTCTCACACACAACTATATTCTATATCGTCTATCAGAGTATACTTTATTGTGTTAAGTAGAATGATATTTACCGATTACAAAAAAATTATTTTGTATAAAAAACTCTACAGTTACGTCAAAACTAATAGATGCTTGGATTTATGCACCTATACGAGTTTTATAAATTCTGGGTTAAGAATGATTTTCTTTTGTTTGTATAGTGCGCCAATGGCTTTTTTGTAACTGCCTTTACTGACATGAAAAGCGTGTTGGATTTCTTCAGGGCTACTTTTATCCGTGATAGTCAACAGCCCATTATGTGCCTCGAGCGCATCCAAAATTTGTTCTTCTAGAGATTTTCGCGCGCCGGGTGTGTGAAGCTGTAAACATACATCGATTTTACCATCTTCTCGAACCTGCTTAATAAAGCCCTGACATTCGTCACCAATCCGTTTGCTGCCTAATGCATCTACTTTGAATAATAATCCCAAATGAGTGTCATTAATGATGACTTTGTAGCCTAAATCGGAAGCAGCAAATATGTGCAAAACGACACTTTGACCTTGGGCAAATTCACCTGTTTTGTCTAGTTCAGGTAGGTAATGTGATAGCTTCGTACTACCCAAAATACGATCTGTATTGTCCTCATAAAATACGTAGACATAGAGCATGTCTCCAATGTTCACAGCTTGCTGTAAATGTCGCTCTGGGATCAGTAAATCCTCGTGCTCATCCATAGCTAAAAATACACCAAACTCAGTGATGTGTTTTACGGGTTGTCGGATGATGGTTCCGACAAGAGGGGTAAATGGGTGGCTCATACATTATGCTTATGGTCTAGATTTATATAATCGTTTATATTACCTGAAATGATTTATAAATGGGAATCTCGTGAAGATAAATTGTGATTTAGGAGAGGGCTTCGGTCGTTATCAGCTGTGCGATACAAGTGCCATTATGCCGTATATTGATCAAGCAAATATTGCATGTGGTATGCACGCAGGTGATCCAGTTGAAACCATTCATACCCTTAAATTAGCAAAACAGCATCATGTGACGATTGGAGCGCACCCAAGTTACCCCGATAGACAGGGATTTGGCCGTCGCCATATGCGAATGTCAGCATCTGAGTTGGCTGATTGTATCACCTATCAAATTGCGTTGCTTCTCGGTTTATGTCAGCGCTATGATTGCACCTTAAGCTATGTAAAACCTCACGGTGCGCTGTATCATGACATGGTGAGTGATACCCAAATTCGCAAAACGCTATTTCAAGTTATTAAAGACTTTGAACAGGATTTATCTTGCATGGTGCCAGCGTTTATTAAATCAAATGAAATGCTGGAAGACGCTGAACAGGTTGGGTTAAATTTGCAGTTTGAGGCGTTTGCTGATCGCGCTTATCACAATACTGGAGAACTAGTGGCACGCTCTCAACCCAATTCGGTTTTGACACTTATCGAGGCCCAAGCTCAAGCCAAAAACGTGGCAAACGGTTCACCGGTTACTACGGTTGAAGGCGATGAATTGTTGCTACACGCCGACACTCTATGTGTCCATTCTGATACCCCGAATGCCTTAGAATTAATCAAAGCTGTCGATTGCGCATGCAGATAACGAATTTATCTATTGAGCGTCTAAATGAAAACTCTTGGCTCTGCACGCCACGTCATTCATCCCTGAAAGTGACCGAATGGGTGAGGGGATTGACCACTGATCCCCCAGATTGGTTACGCGATTGCGTCATGGTCGCCAATAGTGTCATGTTAGTCACCCAAGATGAGTTTGACCCATGGCAAATACGTCGTTCAATCGCTCAGACCTTCTCATTGATTGGCCGTCACACACAACCAACTAGGCATCATCACCTCACAATTGACACAGCATGTGCACTGGATTTAGAAGAAGTGCTTGAACACGTTGCAATGGATGCAAAAGCCCTTTATGAAGCGCTAAGTAATATTGAATTTGTGGTCAGTGCCAATGGTTTTGCTCCGGGGTTCTCGTATTTGTCTGGTCTCCCTAAATCATTGCACCTCCCACGTAAAGCTACCCCAAGAACGGCCGTGCCAGCAGGTAGTTTTGCCATTGCTAGTGAATACGCTGCCATTTATCCCAAAGTATCACCAGGTGGATGGTATTTACTTGGACATTGTGAGCAAACGCTATTTGACGTTATGCAACATCCTCCGAGTTTTTTGCAATTAGGCGACACAGTCCATTTTGATTTTGTAGGGTGCCATGCTTGAGTTTTCCATGATCAATACGCCTTCGCTGTGGGTCGACCGCCATCGTCGTATGGTAGGACATATGGCAGTCACTTTATCTGGGCCATTAGATGAGTTGAGCTTTCGTCACAACCAATATCTGCTCGGTGAATACGCACAAGTGCAGCTCGAAAGTCGCGGGGGACTTCAATTTACCGTAAGTGCTCCGGTGAGTTTTTGTATTGCCGGTGCTGCGGTAGAAGTAAATGTTGCACACAAGACCTATTCAAGCTACGAAATCATTCCTGTTTTACCTAAGCAAACCGTGACTGTTGGCCTGCCAAATTCGGGGAAAATAATTTATTTATGTTTTAGTACGCAATTTTCATTACCGAAAGTGTTAGACAGTACATGTTGTGTGGCTAGAGAAGAATTTGGTGGCGAATACTGCGATGGAAAGATGTTACGAGCGCCGTATTCTTGTACGATGACTGATCCTAAAGTATTGCCTTACAAAAACATGCACTTCACTCCAGTTTGGCAAAACACTCTGAATCCGAATTTATCAGTTATTCCAGCATATCAATATACAAAATTTGATGTGGTCAATAAGATGAAATTCACTTCAGCACAGTACAGAATATCCAGTAAAGCTGACAGAATGGGCTATCGCTTAAAATCTGAAACCCTACTTGAAACGCCTACCATTACAGAATCCCAACCGATTGCATTAGGTGCGATTCAAGTTCCAAAAGATGGACTGCCAATTGTGTTACTTGCAGATAAGCAAACCACCGGAGGTTACCCAATCATTGGCTGTTTGTCACGGTTGGGTATTACGCAATTAGTACAATTGAATGACGAGTTCACATTTGAATGGACTGAACCAGAAACTGCACATAGCCAATGGCATGCGCAGTTGGCGCATGACAAAGGTCGATTAGAAACGAATAATTAGTCGTTATTTTCGCAGTTGTTTTTATTGCACTCACCATATAAATATAATGAGTGATGTGTAAGAGACATATTGTTCTCTTTGGCAACTTCGATTTGACGTTGTTCAATAACTGGGTCTTCGAACTCAACCACCTTACCACAAGTTAAGCATACTAAGTGGTCATGATGTTCTTTTTGACTGATTTCAAATACTGATTTACCACCTTCAAAATGGTGTCGAATTAGAATACCTGCATCGTCAAACTGGTTGAGTACACGATAAACAGTTGCCAAACCGATGTCTTCATCCTGTTCCAAAAGAATCTTATAAACATCTTCAGCACTGATGTGTTGGTTGTTGGGCTGTTGCAATATTTCAAGGATTTTAAGTCTGGGGAGAGTGACTTTTAAGCCTGCTTTTTTTAGTTCTTTATTTTGATCCATGATGGCAATCCCAATTCTGATTTTGTGAAAGAGTATAAGCAAACTTACAACAAATTTCACCCATAAAATAAAAAGGCACAGGATAACCCGTGCCTTTTTACAGCTTTGTATAGAGTTTAAGCTAATTCAGATAAACACATCTCTTCACGGATCTGCGCACACCAGTTTTTGACACGTTCTTCTGTCAACTCCGGCTGCCGGTCTTCATCAATTCCTAAACCAACAAAGTGGGTATCATCTGCCATCCCCTTTGAAGCTTCAAAATCATATCCATCGGTAGACCATTGTCCGATCAAAATAGCGCCTTTAGCTTCTACAATATCTCTTACCATGCCCATCGCATCTAAAAAATATTCAGCGTAGTCTTCTTGATCACCGCAACCAAAAATCGCAACCAACTTATCATTGAAATCAATTTCTTCTAGTTCTGGAAAAAAATCATCCCAATCACACTGAGCTTCACCGTAATACCAAGTTGGAATCCCAAAAAGAAGTAAGTCAAACTCAGCAATCTCTTCTTTGGTACTTTTGGCGATGTCGTGTACCTCAATTAGATTTTTTCCAAGCTCCTTTTGGATCATCTTTGCAACATGCTCAGTGTTGCCTGTATCACTACCAAAAAATAAACCGACACTTGCCATTAATTACTCCAAGACTTAATTGACACCACTGGATACCCAGAATATTTGAATCAACCCTTTTGCGACAAAACCTAATGCACCAAGACCCAGCACGCCATAGGCAACGGCTCGGCCGATAAATGGGACGTCGTTTTTTTTGAGTACATCATGAACGGCAAATCCCATTAACAAAAACAGGATCAACAAACCCAAGTTCATCATTACACTTTCAATTAATTCAAAATGTTCTGCTAACATCTGTGATAAATAGTTAAATATTCTGAGTGCATTTTAGCATAAGGCGGAACGTTTTCGCACTAGATGTTGGACTTAATGAGGATAAACTTGTGCTAAATCAAGTTTGTGACTGTAAGAATCTCGCAACAACCCGATTAAATACGACAGGTTTTTGAGCATGCAACCAGTGACCTGCAGCCTCAATGATATGCGCTTTGGCATTAGGGAAACTAGAAATGATAGCGCCCTGCATGGAGGGCTGTATGTAATCAGAATCACTGCCTTTGATAAATAGCGTAGGCACAGAAGCATGCAAACCTGTGAACGGCCAATCAATTAGTTTGGCATAATCGCGCTGTAAAAGGGGTAAATTAAATGCCCAATGCCATTTGCCATCTTTTTGTTTGAGGGATTTAAGTAAAAATTGTCTCGTGCTCTCGTCTTGTAGGGCCTTATCAAATATGGTTTTTACCTCTGAACGGCTTTTCACTGCAGCTAGTTCAACTTGGTTTAATGCATTGAAAACTGCATCGTGTCGGGGCGGATAGGCAACTGGCGCAATATCAGCAACCACTAATGACCGGATGTTCAACCTATTATTTAATGCCATGGCCATGGCTATTTTGCCACCTAATGAATGACCGACTATGTGCGGATTATCAATATTCTTAGCCTTGATCGTATCGGCAATCATTTGTGCGTAAACCACAAAATCAAACGAATCAGTCGCTGGAGACTGTCCATGAGCAGGCAAGTCGACTAATAATACATTTGCAAATCGATTGAGCTCTCTGGCGAGATTTTTTAGATTATCTAAATCCCCAAATAATCCATGAATAAGAATAACCCACTCATCAGATGATGAATCGGTCATTGTTTGGGTATGACATAAATGCATTGATTGGCGCATTGTAAAGATTGTTATCCAAAAAACTAAACAGCGTAATCTTCCAAAGAACCGCCGGATTCTAACACTTCACGGAATACTACTGGCATACGACCGATACCTGTCCATTTGGTTTCTTGGCCGTCTTGGGTAATTGCATAACGAACAGGACGTTTTTGCCCTTTGCGACGTGTTTGCTTTGGTTTTACGTTATGTTCAGCATCGAAGTCAGAAATATCGAGACCAGCTTCGATCATTTGTTGACGAATCGCTTCAATTTTAGCCTTTTTCTCCTCAAGTTCAGCTTGTTCTGCAACAAGTTGTGCACGACGCTTTTCGATAACTGATGCCAATTTTTCTTGAACATCTAATAATTCATCAATGCTTAGTGATTTTGTTGCGCCTTGTAAGCGACGCCCATGAGTCAAAATATTGACAAAATCGTTCATTTTTATTTTCCTTTTGTTTTATTATTAATGACACTCTAACAAAACGGAGTATAGTAATTTAAATTTTAATTTCAACGTTTTTTACATGTTAGGATAATTTGGGCCTCCGCCACCTTCAGGTGGCACCCATGAAATATTTTGACTCGGCTCTTTTATGTCGCATGTTTTACAATGAATGCAATTTTGACTGTTAATTTTAAATTCATCTTTGCCACTCTCGTTTTTAATGATTTCGTATACGCCAGCAGGACAATATCGTTGCGCAGGTTCTGCATAGTGTTTAAGCGTAAATGATACAGGTAAATCTGGATCAATGAGCAGCAAATGACAGGGCTGGTCTTCTTCGTGATTGGTATTACTGATATAAACAGATGAAAGCTTATCAAACGTTAGTTTATTATCTGGTTTTGGGTACTCAATTACCTTCGATTGCTCTGCGGGTTTCAGTGATTTGTGGTCAGAACCAAGATCGTAAATATTTAAAGGTGTTTTTCCTTTAAATAAATTTTGCTCAAATATATTTAAGGCACCGCCTAACACATTTCCATACTTGTGAATCAAAGAGCCAAAATTTCTAGAGCGATACAACTCATTATAGAGCCATGAAGCGTTAAATAATTGATTATGGATATCTGCCATATTTTGCTGTTCAAACAGGGCAGTAATAATCGCCTCGGCAGCTAACATACCCGATTTCATTGCTGTATGGTTGCCTTTTATTTTACTAAAATTAAGTGTACCAGCTTCACAACCCACCATAATTCCCCCAGGCATAGTCATTTGTGGAAGTGAATGCAGCCCACCTTTTGCAATGGCTCTTGCGCCATAAGAAAGACGTTGTCCGTTATTTAAATGTTTGGCAAAAACAGGATGGGTTTTTAATTGTTGAAATTCATCAAAAGGACTCAAATATGGGTTGGAATAATTTAAATCGACAATAAGGCCAACATAAACCTGATTATTATCGCCATGATAAAGATAACCACCGCCAGTTGCTTTCCCCAATGGCCATCCAGCAGAGTGCACTACTAATCCCGGTTGATGTTGATCGGCTGGTACTTCCCATACTTCTTTAAAGCCTATGGCATAGTGCTGTGGTTGTTTAACGTCTTTATCTAATTCGAACTCACTGATGAGTTTTTTTCCTAAATGGCCTCGACATCCTTCTGCAAATACAGTGTATTTTGCTCTGATCTCCATAGCTGGAACAAAGCTTGGTTTCTCTTTACCGCTGCGCGAGCGACCCATTTCTGAGGTAACGATGCCTTTTACTTCACCGTCTTCGAAAATGGTTTCAGCTGCGGCGAACCCTGGAAATATTTCCACACCAAGGTTTTCCGCTTGTTCTGCTAACCAACGACAGACATTGCCCATTGATACGATGAAATTACCTTCATTGTGCATGGTGTTTGGCGTTAACCAGTTGGGTAATCGAATTGATGTTTGGGCGTTATTTAATAAATAAATCTCATCTTTACTCACGTGAGTGTAAAGCGGAGCTTTTAACTCTCGCCAATTGGGGAGTAATTCATCTAGAGACCTTGTTTCAAGTACGGCACCAGAAAGAATATGCGCACCCACTTCAGAACCTTTCTCTACAACACACACCAAGAGTTCTCGGTCAGAGGCTTGTGCCATTTGTTGCAGTTTAATAGCACAAGACAAGCCAGCCGGTCCGGCACCGACAATTACTACGTCAAATTCCATGATTTCTCGAGTCATGTTTACTCTCTTTGTTGGCAATTTTGTTCACTCATTAATAATGTAATACAGGTTGACGTTAACGTAAACTATAAGTAGATTACATAAGTGTTACATTTGGTTAGCGTTTATCTAACACTGTAGAGGATTAATAGATTGAAAATACTGGTTCCGATCAAGCGCGTTGTCGATTACAACGTTAAAATCAAAGTCAATAATGAACACACTGCCGTCGATTTAAATAACGTCAAAATGTCCATGAATCCATTTTGCGAAATTGCTGTGGAAGAAGCGATTCGTTTAAAAGAATCTGGCGCAGCAGGTGAAGTCGTTGTTGTCTCTATCGGTAGCGCAGAGGTGGTTGAGCAGTTGCGAACCGCCCTTGCTTTAGGGGCTGACCGCGCCATACACATTGCAGGTCCTAATCAATTAGACTCGCTCGATGTGGCTAAAGTGCTCAAACATCTTGTAGATCAAGAGTCCCCGGATATAGTGATATTAGGCAAGCAAGCAATCGATTCGGACAACAATCAAACCGGGCAAATGTTAGCTGCATTAACGGGAATGCCTCAGGCGACGTTTGCTTCTAAGGTATCCCTCCAACAAGGACAGCTGCACGTCACACGAGAAGTTGATGGAGGTTTGCAAACGTTGGCGTTGAAACTGCCAGCTATTGTCACTACGGATTTACGCCTTAATGAGCCAAGATATGCCACCTTACCGAACATAATGAAAGCAAAGCGCAAGCCATTAGAGTCAATCAATATGAGCGATAGTGGAGTGACGCCACACGCTTGTTTGACGACGTTGAAGGTAACGCCACCTGCGCAGCGAAAAGCAGGCATTAAGGTGGCTGATGTGGCCGAGTTAGTGGATAAATTAAAAAACGAAGCCAAGGTGATCGCATGAGAACGTTAATTTATGCCGAACATGATAATCAACATCTAAAAGGCGAAACCGCCAAAGTAGTGGGAGCGGCTGGTGCGCTCAATACGCCTATCGATGTATTGGTTGCAGGGCACAATGTGGAAGCAGTCGTTGCCGATGCTGTAAGATTATCTGGCGTTGAACGCGTTTTGGTGGCTGATGCGTCAGAATATGTTGCACAGCTTGCAGAGAACATTGCATTACTAGTGCACTCTCTATCAAGTGAATACGATTATATCTTGGCGCCCGCTACCACAACTGGCAAAAACTTTTTGCCTCGAGTGGCCGCGCTGTGCGATGTGCCACAATTGTCTGATGTCATTGCGATCGAATCAAGTGATACTTTTGTAAGACCCATTTATGCTGGTAATGCGATTGCCACCGTACAAAGCAGCGCAAAAAAACATGTGCTGACAGTGCGAGCCAGTGCGTTTGATGCAGTGGTTTATGAAGGCAATGCCGAGGTAACCACCATCGAGTCGATTTTTAATACAGATGGTGCCTCTTTTGTCAGTGCTGAACTCTCAGCGTCTGAGCGTCCTGAACTCACCGCTGCCAGTGTGGTGGTGTCTGGTGGTCGAGGTATGCAAAATGGTAAAAACTTTGCGCTGCTTGAAGGTATTGCCGATAAGTTAAACGCCGCCATTGGTGCTTCTCGTGCGGCAGTGGATGCCGGGTTTGTGCCGAACGATATGCAAGTAGGACAAACCGGCAAAATCGTCGCTCCGGATTTATATATCGCAGTGGGAATTTCTGGGGCCATTCAACATCTTGCTGGAATGAAGGACTCAAAAGTCATTGTCGCGATAAATAAAGATGAGGAGGCACCTATCTTTCAAGTGGCCGATTATGGACTGGTAGGGGATTTGTTTGAGATATTGCCCGAATTAGAGAATTCTTTGTAATATATTCCTTAATCATTAAAAAGGCTCATCGTTGGATGAGCCTTTTGTCTTTTTAAGAATATTGGTGAGTCCAAAATCCACCTTTACACTTCAACCACAGAGTTATCATCAAAGGTCAACTCGTTGGGAATGTAGGCATCTGCTGCCCAATCATTTTGCCATTCTTTATCATCTACGAGATAGCGAAATGCATAGCGTTTATTTTTAGGTAAATTGATGGTTTGCGTAAACTCTCCGGATTTGAGTTTTTTCATAGGGTTTACTTGGGTTTCCCAATCGTTAAAATCACCAATAAGTTTTACGGTCTGTGCTGTTGCAGCTTGTTCTTTGGGTAAACGAAAGGTGACCTTACATTCGTCTTTGGATTTGAGATAGGTTTTCTTAAGTGGCATAAATAACGGTCCTTATGTAATTTTGCTACATTAATTGTAGATATATTGCTCGGATTCTCAATCTTTTTGTAATTAAATTTCATTGAATAGGTATGTATTTTGTTTACATTTGCTAACAAGTTTAGCCCTCATAAATGATATTCACAGGTTATGCCTCGTTGTAAAATAAAGCCAGTACATTGGGAGTTTTTATGAGTTTTATTCGCAAAGTTGGGTTACCTATTCTTATCTTACTGGTTGCTGTGGTAATCATGGTGGTTTTGATCATGAACAAGCCCAAACCTGATATCAAAGAAGTCGAAGAAAAAGCGTTTTTAGTTGATGTTATGCCGGTTGAGGTCACTGACATTACGTATACCGTTCGTTCACAAGGCTCGGTGATACCCAAAGTACAAAGCGCATTAACCAGTCAAGTTTCTGGGATTATCGAGTCCGTATCGAACGTATTTGTCACCGGTGGGATGTTTCACGCAGGAGATATCCTAATCACCTTAGAGCAAGCGGATCGCAAAACGGAACTGCAACTCGCTCAAGCAGAACTTGCCCGTGCGCAAGCAGCTTATGAACTTGAACTTGCACGAGGTAAAGTGGCAGAGGAAGAATGGCGCAGTGTGGGGCGCAGTCCTTCTACCACGCCAGAATTGGGTTTGCGTAAACCCCAGTTAGACAGTGAAAAAGCCAACCTTCAGGCTGCAAAGGCCAATCTTGAACGTGCAAAGCGCAATTTAGAGCGTACTGTCATTAGAGCCCCTTATAACGGTATGATCATGCAAAAGAATGTTGATATAGGTCAGTTTGTTAATACCGGAATGGTCTTAGCCCAAATTGCTAGTACTGATGTGGCTGAAGTACGTTTGCCTCTGACCGATAGCGATTTAGCGTATTTGAATCTGGATGCTTCTGCTGATGGTAATGTGATTTTGCGTGCCAATGTAGGGGGGCGACCAACACAGTGGCCTGCGAATTTAACTCGCGATGAGGGGGTGCTGAACAGCCAAAATCGCGTGATTTATGCCATCGCAGAAGTGCGCGACCCTTATGCACGCAATGCAGATACCGCGCACAAAGTATTGCGGTATGGTACCTTTGTCAGAGCAGAAATCACTGGATTGAGTGCAGACGATATGGTGGTTTTACCGCGCAATCTTGTGCGTTTAGACGGTACCGTGTTGTTGGTTGATGAAAACAATCGTATTGAAATCCGTGATGTGGAAGTACAGCGCGCAGATGATAACGACATCTATATCAGTGCTGGTTTACAACCTGGAGAGCAAATTATTACCAGTGCCGTTCCTAATGCCTATGCACAAATGCCGGTGCGCCTAGCTGGCGAGGCAAGAACGTCTGATAGCGCCTCAACGAATAGCACAGTGGAGTAAGTGATGGCGGAAACGATAAATACTCACAAAGGGATCATCGCGTGGTTTGCGCGCAACCATGTTGCAGCTAATTTGTTGATGTGGATTTTGTTGTTTGGTGGTGTATTTGGGATTATTCAAATTCAAAAACAAGTCTTTCCGACCTTTGAACTCAATATCGTTTCGGTACGTGTCCCATATTTGGGTGCGGCGCCTGAAGAAGTTGAGCAAGGAGTAATTTTAAAATTAGAAGAAGCGATTAAAGATCTCGAAGGCATCAAAAAACTGTCTTCACGAGCGGTAGAAGGGCTAGGCACGGTCACCATCGAAGTCGAAGACGATTATGATGTACAAACCTTGCTCGATGAAGTCAAGGTACAGGTCGATGCGATCCCAACGTTTCCAGCGAATACTGAAAAGCCTGTGGTTTATCGTATTAAAGCTCCGCAAGATGTCTTATGGGTGTCTGCTTATGGCGACGCGACCGAGCGAGAATTAAAAGACTTTACGAAGCGCTTACGTGACGATATTGCTAACCTACCTGGGGTATCTGATGTTCAGGTGCTCGGTGCACGTCCTTATGAGGTGGCAATTGAAGTCTCTGAAGCGACTTTGCAGCAGTATAATTTGACCTTTGATCAAGTCGTGAGTGCGGTAAGGCGCTCATCCATTGACGTTCCTGGTGGTGCCATTCGTTCAGATAACGGCAATATTCTACTTAGAGCCAAAGGCCAAGCCTATGATGCGTATGATTTTGCTAACTTGGTATTAATCTCACGTGCCGATGGCACACGGCTGTATCTTGGGGATATTGCGACTATTAACGACGGGTTTATTGAAGACAATAATTTTGCCTATTTTGATGGTAAACCTGCGATCAGTATTCGGGTAAGAGCAGTTGGCGATCAAAATTCATTAGAAATCTCTAAAGCCGTCAATGCGTATCTCGCCGAGCAAAAAGAAAACTTCCCGCCCAATATCCAAGCGGATACATGGGGAGACAGTTCGTTTTATTTGGCAGACCGCTTGAATATGATGCTTGAAAACATGGGCTTTGGAGCCTTGCTCGTGTTTTTGGTGTTATCCCTATTTTTAAAAATACGTTTGGCGTTTTGGGTGATATGGGGCTTGCCGGTGTGCTTCATGGGAACACTCGCGGTATTGCCCATGGAGTTTTTGAGTGTATCGATCAATATGATTTCACTCTTTGCTTTTATCTTGGTGCTGGGGATCGTGGTGGATGACGCCATTATTATGGGGGAGTCGGCCTATTCAGCAATTGATAAAGATGGGCATTCGGTAGACAACGTCATTAAAGGTGTCAAACGCGTGGCGATGCCTGCGACATTTGGGGTGTTAACCACAATCGCGGCGTTCTCGCCTATGATGATGGTGTCGGGTACCTTTGGCGTGATCTGGAAAACCATTGGTGGCGTGGTGATCGTGTGTTTGATCTTCTCACTCATTGAATCCAAATTAATTTTGCCTGCGCATTTGGCGCACATGAAATTGGAACCGTATGATCCAAGCAAAGCCAATGCGTTTCAACGTTTTCGGGATATCTTTGCAGAAGGCATTAAGTCCTTTATCAGTAACACCTATCAGCCATTTTTGCGCAAAGCCATCAAAAACCGCTACACCACATTAGCGAGTTTCGTTGGCGCATTGATTATTACCATCGGGTTATTCCAAGGTGGGATCGTGCGCTTTGTGTTTTTCCCATCGATTCCATCTGATTTTATGTTTGCCTCGGTTGAGCTTGAGCAAGGTTCGACTTTGCAACAGCGTGACCTAGCGATTCGCATGTTGCTAGATGGCTTGGATGAAATGAACCGCGAAGTCCGTGAGCAAACCGGTGAGGATGCAGTCAAACACGCGATTGCCTTTGATCAGGGCAGCCTCGGTGGACAGGTGTTTGTCGAATTATCCAAAGGGGAAGAACGAGAAATCAAGGATACTGAATTGGCGGATATTTGGCGTAAATATCTTCCTGAAATGGCCGGAGTCAAGGCGCTCAATCTCGGTAATCCGGGTGGGCCGGGCGGTGGCTCTGACTTGAGTTTTGAATTCAGCGGCAAAGATGTCGAGCAGCTGCGTTTAGTAGCACAAGAGCTTGAGTCCTTTTTGGAGCAGTATGATGGGGTGTCGGATATCAATGATAGTTTTAGCCAAGGTAGCGATGAGATCCAAATTAATATCCGTCCAGAAGGCGAAGCCTTAGGATTATCTTTGGCGTCTTTAGCACAACAGGTACGCTACGGTTTTTATGGTGCAGAAGCACAGCGCATTCAGCGTGATGATGAAGAAATCAAAGTCATGGTGCGCTACCCCAAAGAAGAACGCAGCTCGATTGGCCATCTAGAAACCATGCGCGTGCGCACGAGCAACGGCGAAGAAATTCCTTTTGCCCAGGTAGCGGACATCGACATTGGCAAAGGCTATGCCAGTATTAATCGAGTAGACGGTAAACGTGCAGTGAGCGTCACAGCAAAGGTCAATTCAGACATTATTGAGCCAAATACGATTGTGAAGGATTTGATGACCAAGGCGATCCCGGATTATCTCAAGCGTTACCCCGGCGTAGAATTTAAACTGCAAGGCAATACCAAGGAGCAGGGCGATGCACTGGTATCGTTATTACAAGGCTTCTTGTTTGCGTTATTTGCAATCTATGCGCTGATGGCCATTCCATTAAAATCGTATTCGCAGCCGTTGATCATCATGTCGGTCATTCCCTTTGGCATGGTTGGTGCGATTATTGGTCATTTGGTACTGGGGCAAGCGGTCAGTGTATTGTCAATTTGTGGCATCATCGCGTTGTCTGGGGTAGTAGTGAATGATAGCTTGATCATGGTGGATTTTGTCAATCGTGCACGCAAAGAAGGCGCATCACTGGTTGAAGCGGCCATGCAGGCTGGGGGACAGCGTTTTAGAGCGATTGTGCTGACGTCCTTAACTACATTTATGGGATTGCTACCGATTATTTTTGAACGCTCACTACAAGCACAAGTAGTCATTCCCATGGCAATATCGTTAGCGTTTGGTATTTTGTTTGCAACAGTGATTACCTTGTTATTAGTGCCTGCGCTGTATTTGATTTTGGATGATATCAAGGCGTTTTTCAGTAAGAGCTACGCGGCACAGAGACAGGCTGAGATGACTGAGCAGCGCATTTAATTTCATCATTAAAAATTTAATTTTAAAGCGGGTAATGTATTTGCATTACTCGCTTTTTTGTTCGTAAACAATAACTGGTAAATACAAATCTAAGTCACAAAAAAACGTACATACCACAACAGTATGTACGTTTTCACTGATACACGATTGTTAAATTATTAAGCCTTAGAAGAACTCAACTTTAAACTCAACACCCCATACTGCAGGGTCGTTCACAAAACCAGTTAGGTTATTGAAATCAATACCGCCCTTAAGGTTGTCTTCGTCTGTGATGTTGCGACCGAATAATGCAACAGAGTAATTGTTTTCAAAATCTTGATAACCGATGCGAATACCGCCTTCAAAGTTTTCATCACTTCTGAATTCATCTGATTCATATAGGAACAAGTTCGTTTCACCTTGGACTGCCCAATCGGTGAAGACAAATACTTCTGCATTGTCGCCAACCGGTTGTGCAAAGCGTGCAGTAAACGTAAATACCGTTTCAGGTGCTTGCGGGAACGGGTTGCCGTCAATTAATGCACGGTTATCTACAGTACGTGGATCACGAACGTTACAGTTGCCGGCAAATGTTGCGTTTGCGCCACAAGGGAAAACAGATAACGCGCGGTCGTTGATAGATGTGTTGTTGTAGCTATAGCCAGCAGTGAATACCAATTGGTCATGTGGAACATACTGTGCATCGACTTCAAAGCCATAACCACGTGCTTGGTCTGCATTGATTAGCGCAGTGTTGTTAGCACCACCACCAATTGCAGATAACTGTAAATCGTCAATCACATAGTAGAATGCTGCCGCATTTAAGCGCAATGTATCTTCAAGTAAATCAGATTTGAAACCAACTTCAATCGAGTTAATCGTTTCTGCGTCAGCTACAGAAGGTGCGCCTTCAAACGCCACATCACGACCTTGAATGGTTTGTGCGCGGAAACCGTTGGCATAGCGTGCAAATACCGCAGTGTCGCTATCGACTGTATAATGTAAGCTGACTTCGTAGCTAAGTTTGCCATCATCAACATTGATGTCTGCATAGTCCTGAACGCTTGCCGCACCAATGACCAAAGCAAAGCCATCGACGTTTTGCTCACCCACGACTAATGATTTTTCATCATAGGTATAACGCAAACCACCAGTAATAGTTAACTTGTCATTGATTTCATAAGTTGATTGACCAAACACAGCCCATGTGGTGTTCTCGTGGAATACGGTTGATGCACCAAAGAACCCATCAACAGACGTTACGTTAAATGACGAGTCAAAGAAGAACGCACCGGCTTGCCAGTTGTAAGGGCCATCGTTATTGCTCGCCCAGCGAATTTCTTGAGTGAACTGTTCAAGATCATTAAGTAAGTCTTGTGTGACTGCACCAAAAGGCACAAAACCAGGGAAGGTCGTTTCAACTGAACCGTCACCATTGATGTCTGCTGCTTCGTTTAATACGACACCGCCATCAACGTCACCTAATGAATAACCTTCAGCCGTTTCTAACGCGGTGATTGAGGTGAATGACACAGTATCCATATCGTATTCAACCGTTAAAGAAACGCCGTTACCTTCGTATTCTTGTGGGTTGTTATCAAAACCATTGCCCAAAAGGTTCGCATCATACCAAACGGTATTGCGGTCGTAATTTTGATTCAGTGTGCGTGAACCGCGGGATAATATGTTTGCGCGGAATACCGATGCAGTGCCGTCAAGGTCACGACCGTGAACGCGTAACAATGCAGATAAGTCATCACCATTGTCATATAAAAACTGTAGACGGTAAGCTGTTTCATCATAGCCACCAAATGCATCATCTTGACCCGAGAAACCGTTGTCAATCCAGTCATCACGCGTTTGATTTAGAACAGATACACGTGCAGAGATAGTATCGGTTAAGCCACCGCCAATTGCTGCTTCAATGTTGCGTGTGCCCATTGAGGCAAAGCCGACTTTGGCATAAGCATTAAAATCTTCCGAAGGTTTCACAGAATCAAACTTGACGATACCAGCAGTTGTGTTGCGACCGAATAGTGTCCCTTGTGGACCGCGAATGACTTCAACTTGTTCAATATCGAATATGGGTGTGCTTTTAAGCACAACGTTTTCCATTACTACATTGTCCATGACGATGGAAACAGGCTGTGAAGCCGCTAGGTCAAAATCGGTGTTGCCGATGCCACGCATATAGAAACGCGGTGCTACTCGTCCATTTGAGCTTTCTGCGTACAAACCCGGTACGCGAACGGCAAGTGATAAAATGTCGTCACCCGCTGAAAATAAACTTTCAAAACGCTCACCGTTTAATGTGGCAATTGAAATCGGTACTTCTTGAATCGATTGTGTGCGTTTTTGCGCCGTGACCGTGATGGTCTCTAAAACAGATTCGTCGTTAGTTACTTCATCAGCCTGTGCATGGCCAAATGCCAAAGCAACAGCTAACGCAACAGAAGCCTTGTTAAAAGCAGTCATGTATTCACCTAAAAATTAAATGGAATGTTGTGTAGTTATGTGGAACGTGCGGATTATATAAGGTGTTGCTTAATCTTTCTAGACTCAGGTTGTTTCGCTTGTTTTTTATTTATTTTACAAAGAGTTATTTATTCAACAAAATGATTGTGGGTTTTGTTAACCTTTATGTCACAATTAGTCCTAGATAATGAGTTTATGTAGAGTACGTTATGCTGTTTAATTCCCACGAAATTCCATTTCAAGTGTATGAGTGTCTAGCGACCAGTGAACTGACTAAAACCGAGGCTTTTGGTGAGCACGATGTCGCGACATTTAATGATGTAATGCGCACAGCTGATACCATAGCCAGTGAGTATTTTGCCCCTCACAATCATTTAGCAGATGCAAATGAACCGACGTTCGATGGACAGCGCATTTATATGCTGGATGATGTGCAAACCGCCTATCAGCATTATGCTGACGCGGGCTTTATCGCCGCTAAATTTCCCTTCGATTTAGGTGGTATGCAGTTACCTGAGACGATCACGACAGCTTGTGCGAGTTATTTTATGGCGGCGAACCCAAGTACCACAGCATATCCTTTTTTGACTAGTGCTGCGGCAAATGTCATTGCACATTGTGCGTCTGATGCCTTGCAAGCTGAGTTTCTGGAGCCGATGTTAACCGGGCAGTTTAGCGGCACCATGGCACTCACAGAACCTCATGCAGGCTCAAGTTTGGCAGAGATTACGACCAGCGCAAAACCTGCTGAAGATGGCAGTTATCGCATCAAAGGCTCAAAACTCTACATCAGCGGTGGCGAGCATGAGCTGACTGACAACATCGTGCATTTAGTACTAGCTAAAATCCCAGGTGGGCCAGCAGGCGTTAAAGGGATCTCATTGTTTATTGTGCCTAAATATCGACAAGATGCACAAGGCGCTTGGTCGGTGCGAAATGATGTGACATTAGCCGGCTTGATTCACAAACTTGGTTATCGCGGCACCACGTCGACCGCGCTCACCTTTGGTGAAAATGACGACTGTCATGGCTATCTTGTTGGTGAGCCGCATCAGGGCTTGCGTTATATGTTTATGATGATGAATGAAGCGCGAATTGGTGTGGGCTTTGGCGCTGCCATGATTGGCTATCAGGGCTATCGCTATGCGCTTAATTATGCCAAAGACCGGATGCAAGGCGGACGGGCGATTGTGGAGTACGGCGATGTGAAGCGTATGTTGTTGGCACAAAAAGCCTATACCGAAGGCGCGATGGCTTTGTGTTTTTATGGGGCGTCTTTGCTGGATGAGCAAAAGACCAGCACAGCTGAAAAAGCGAAAGACGTGGCTTTATTATTGGACTTGCTGACGCCGATTATCAAAGCTTGGCCAAGTGAATACGGCCCCAAAGCGAACGATTTGGCGATTCAAGTATTGGGTGGCGCTGGGTACACCCGTGAGTATCCAGTGGAACAATATTGGCGTGATAACCGACTCAATCCTATTCACGAAGGCACCAACGGCATTCAAGCACTGGATCTGTTGGGCCGTAAACTGTGGCAAGCCAATGGTGACGGTTGTCAGTTATTAGCAAAGAGGATGATGCAGGATATTAAAGCTGCACAGGGTGATGTATCGCTTAAATTAGCCAAAAAATTAGGCGACGCATTAACTCAATTCAATGATGGATTACCTGTGCTTGCCCAGATGTTGCAATCTGAGGACCAAGAGGCGGTCTTATCTAACGCTGACAATATGATGAAATATTGTGGCCATCTGGTCATTGGTTGGATGTGGTTAAGACAAGCGAATGTGGCATATGCGTCAAGAGATAATGCGCAAGGTGACAAGTATGATTTCTATCAAGGCAAAATACAAGCTGCGCAATATTATGCAGATTGGGAAATGCCAGCCATGCATCAGGCGTGGGCGTTGTTAGTAGAAGCGAATGCGACGTGTGCAGACACCCAGGTGTCGTGGTTTTAATCAAAAATTGAGGTGATCAAAATGGCTAAAAATAACAGAACCATCGTCATTACTGGTGCCGGCACAGGCATTGGTGCCGCGGCGGCAAAACACTTTGTGGCATTGGGCGATGATGTGATTTTACTCGATATCAATGCGCAATCACTGGCGGATACGGCCCAAACACTAGGCTCTGATAACGTCACGACACATGTACTCGATGTGGCTGACAAATCCTCAGTATTAGACGTGTTTGCCAGCATCGACAAGATGGATGTATTGGTCAATAACGCTGGTGTAGAGCATATTCCAACGCCCATGCATTTGGTGAGCGACGAGATGCTGGATAAAAACCTTAATATCAACGTCAAAGGCTTGTGGTGGTGCATGCAACAGGCACTTCATAAGATGCTTGCTCAAGGGCAGGGGAACATTATTAATATTGCTTCTGTGGCGGGCTTGCGTTCTGCGCCAATGATTGCCGCTTACTCAGCCACCAAACATGCGGTGATTGGGATCACCAAATCTGCAGCGGTTGAATATGCTCGCCAAAATATCCGCATTAATGCCGTGTGTCCGAGTTTCATCGATACGGATATGGTGCGTCGGACTCTGTCCATAATGGATGAAAAAGGGCAACGCTCGATTGTGGGAGCAAATCCAATGAAGCGTTTGGGTGATGTCGACGAAATTGCCAATGCGATAGTCTGGTTAGCATCGGATGAGTCAAGCTTCATGACAGGGCATGCCATGACGTTGGATGGGGGGATGACGGCTTAATTTACAGAAGAGCAAAAAAAGCCGAATGTCTCAATAAACACTCGGCTTTATAAATGACTTAGTGTAGGTTACAGCACACTCACCAAGGCCTTGGCCAGTGTATCCACGTTAGATTGGTTGATACCCGCAATATTCACACGCGAAGAATCAACAAAATACACGCTGTGCTCAGCACGGACTTTTTGTACTTGCTCTGGTGTGATACACAAGAAAGAGAACATGCCTTTTTGCTCGTTGACGAAGCTAAAGTCTTTGTTGGCACCGTATTCAGCCATCTTGCTGACTAACATGGCACGAAGCTGTTTCATGCGCTCACGCATTTCATCGACTTCATTAACCCACATTAGCTTCAATTCTGCATCGTGCAAAATAATATCAACCAGTGCACCGCCGTACGATGGAGGCATAGAGTAAATGCCACGCGCAACGCTTTGAATTTGCGATTGTGCAATGGATTTTGTTGCGCTGTCATTCGTAATAATCGCTGCCATGCCGACGCGCTCACGATATAAACCAAAGTTCTTAGAACAAGACGCGGCAATCATGACTTCTGGTAAGTGCTCGGTCATATAACGCATACCGTAAGCATCTGTTTCTAAATCATCGCCAAAACCTAAATACGCACTGTCTATAAACGGCACCCAACCTTGTTGTTGCGCAACGGCTGTGATCTCACGCCATTGGGCTTGTGTCAAATCCGCACCAGTAGGGTTGTGACAGCATGCGTGTAATAATACTACATCGCCTTTAGGAATGGTTTTTAATTGCTCTAGCATGGCATCAAAACGTATCGATGCGTTTGCTTTGTCAAAATATGGATAGGTTTTTAATTCAAGTCCCGCATTGCCAATCAATGGAATATGATTGGCCCACGTTGGGTCAGATACCCAAACCGTGGTGTCTTTGTTACAACGAGTGAGTAATTCAGCCAAAATGCGCAATGCACCACAACCACCGGGTGCTTGTACTGCCGCGACACGGTCTGCAATCAGCGCAGGGTGGGCTGAGCCCAATAAAAGTCCTAGCATGCCATCAATAAAGCCTTGTACACCTTGTGGTGTGATATAGGTTTTGGAATCTTCAATGGCTAATAATCGTGTTTGAGCTTCAGCAACTGCTTTGACAATCGGGGTCTTGCCATCTTCATCTTTATAAACACCCACGCCTAAATCGATTTTGTTGGGGTTGGTATCCGCTTTAAATGCGGCAGATAATCCAAGAATGGGATCGGGAGCAAGGGCAGGGAGAACTTCAAACACGGTAAATTCCTAATGTGACATTACAATAAAAGGGTATTATGCCAGTTTTTTGGGTTCTGTGAACTGAAAATGTGCATATACGACCACTTGTTTAACCGCGGTGATGCACACGTCCTGTTTCAATCCCATTGGCATCGTAACTGCGTTCCTGCCAATCCATTTTGCCGATATTATCGACGGTTAATATGGTCGAACTACGCGTCCCGTAATCAGGCGAGCAGATGAAGATGGATGAGAGCATTTTTTCCCATGGTTTGGCAATGCCAGTATCCGGTAAATGCTCATCAGACGCGGTCTCACGATTGTGTAAAATCGCAAATAAATCTTCTATATCCAATTCTCCCGATTTCTGGCAAGCTTTATTTAATGAATCGACACCCAGTTGTACTTTTGGCCATGGGGT
Source organism: Alteromonas sp. LMIT006 (assembly GCF_024300645.1). Taxonomy (NCBI): domain Bacteria; kingdom Pseudomonadati; phylum Pseudomonadota; class Gammaproteobacteria; order Alteromonadales; family Alteromonadaceae; genus Alteromonas; species Alteromonas sp. LMIT006. The sequence continues at coordinate 1,799,981 of NZ_CP101291.1, forward strand.
GTTTAAGGAAGCATTGGATAAGCCGTAAACGCCTTGGCTAAGTTGATGATGTTCCAACGAATGACTATTGAACACAGACAACGAATCTGTACTGCCATAGACTAAATTATAACCATTGTACTCATCAGCCGTTTTGCGCAAGGTCTCCAAAAATATATTGTCATCACTCGTTTCGAGGGCATTGACGACGAGTTCGCCACGGGTTTTGGCGTCCATTCGTTCGCGCTGTGGGGCTCGGATATTGGTCAATGCCGCAATACGTCCGGAAGCGTGGATCCCCATCCATGTGCCACCCGCTTGCTCATCTCGTCCAGCAAACAACTGAGGATTATCACTCCAACTGTGTGAGGGCGAGGTCATGCGCGCGTGAAATTCGTCTCGGTTTGCAGCAATGATTAAGGGGAAATCTGGGTGTTGTTTGACAGCAATAAACAAAATACACATAACAATCCGTGTGCGTTAGGTAGGGTTTGATAATAAATCGAGTATACCTAATTCCAAATAATTCACAATCTAGAACCTATGTCTGCCTAATTTGTCGATTATTTGTGGTACATTATGCGCAAAAGTAAGTTTGTTTTAAGTATAGACTCGTGAAAAACATTGGTTCAACTACTCAACTAGTCCATCAAGACCGCTTGGTCAATCCACAGCAAGATGGCGCCGTCCATACACCCATCAATACTGGTGTCTTGTATCATTTTGCAGATGCGCAAGGTATTGTCGATGCCTTTCAAGGCAAAAAAGTCGCGCATGTGTATGGCCGTTCCTCATCACCAACCACCAGTGCTTTACAACAAGTGCTAACACAGCAACACAACGCTTTGGGCTGTGTGACGTTCAGTACCGGTATGGCGGCTATCAGCTCAACATTGCTCGCTTTACTCAAAGCCGGTGATCATATTGTGGTCAGTCAGTTTTTATTCGGTAACACTCGAAGCTTTTTTCATCAGTTATCAGGTTTTGGTATTGATGTGACGTTTGTGGATGTCACGGATTTGGATACGGTAACAAACAGCCTTAAAGACAATACACGCATGCTGTTTTGTGAGAGTCTGGCCAATCCTTTGACGCAATTGCCCAATTTAGATGAGATTGGCCAGTTGTGCCAAGCGCGTCATATTGTGTTTGCCGTCGATACCACAATGACTCCCCACGTGATGTGCGACGTATCCCGCTTCCCAATCAGCTTAGTGTTTACCTCTTTAACCAAATACATCGCTGGGCACGGACAAGCCATGGGGGGGGCTGTAATGGATATGGGTATCTTTGATTGGACCCACTTTCCACACATTGATGTCATCTATCAAGTGCCTGATACACGCATGTGGGGGTTGACGCAAATTCGCAAAAAAGGCCTGCGTGATATCGGCGCAACCCTTGACCCGACTTCGGCTAGTCAAGTGATGCTAGGTCAAGAAACGTTGGCGCTGCGTTACGCCAAAGCCTGTGAAAATGCGGCGACTATCGCCCGTTTTTTATCGAACCATACTGGCATCACACAGGTCTATCATCCCTCGCTTGAGACGCATCCTCAGCATGCATTAGTGCGTTCACAATTTGAAACAACAGGGGCGATTTTGGCCTTTGATTTGGCTAATGGAGTGGCGCCAGTCGCGTTTATCAATGCACTGAATACCATTTTATGTGCGACGCATTTAGGTGATACGCGAACGCTTGCTTTACCGGTAGCGCAAACCATCTTTTTTGAATTTGCTCAGGCAGAGCGAGATGCGATGGGGATTACAGATGCTTGTGTGAGATTGTCAGTGGGGATTGAAGATATCGATGATTTACTTGCTGACTTAACTCAAGCATTAGACTCGGTTAAGTGAACAAAAAACGGCCTCAATCCAATAGACAATTGAGGCCGCATTCCATTCAAGAGATGAATTAATTCACAAAATCATCCGCTAAAATGAGTTGTACTGGAGCACCACCAGTCCCATCCACTGCAAGGGCGGTATAGATCATGCCACCCATCAAAGATAGCGTACCAGTTTGCAAGGCAACGTCTGTTGTACCAGTAGGTGTTACAGTTACGACATAGTCTCCAGGGGCTAGGCTGACGTAACCAGTTTCCGCCAAATCAGGAGAAGCAAAGGGCACACTGGTAAATGCAGGACTCGCTCCCGTTAAATCGTTAGTTGCAGTCACATAAATATCCACCGCGCCTGCTGCAGGTGAGGCGTGAAAAATACGCACCTTTGCTTCGGTCGCAACACGACGGGGCATATCCATCGGCAAATCAACCGCAATGTTTGCTAAATCATTGTGTGCAATCGCAGTGTAAAATTTACCTGCTTCAAGCGTGATACTGGCATCATCTACTACCACGACACTGTTATCCGCATCGGCAGCAATATCAACTAAATAAGTACCTGCATCAACATTGGCGTAATCGGTTACCCCTAAGAAAGGCGCACCATCAAATAACGTTAAAGCGTTATTAGCAATGATATCCACCACAGGAGCATCGGCAACAGCATGAATAGCTCTGAGTGCAGCTTCTGTATTTGTATCATTGATTACAAAACTTGCACCAGTTGTTGCAACGAGAAGCTGGACGGGCGCATCGCCTGGTACGATTGATGGTACTGCAGTAATGAATAAATTTTCACCACCAGGAAGGGAGACGGTTCCAGAGTCAAACGCAACAGTTTGCGTGCCCGCAAGCGTAATACGGACTTGGTAATCACCTGAGGCAACTTCAACCAGACCCGTACTGTCAAGATAGCTTGCTGTAGCGAGAGGTTGAGCCGCTGCTAAATCCGTGCCGGGCGCAGTGACATAAATGTCTACCATAGGAACATCTGGTGCGCCATGCAGGATTTGAACGGCAACCATATCATCTGCAACGGCTGGATCAGAGGCCGGCACAATGGCCATGTCCAGAGTACCAGCAGCGACACTGCCTAATGCGACGACATTGTAATTCATGTCTGTATCAATAGAGGCGATCCGAGATAACACATCTACATTACCAGCAGGGGTAATAGCTTCAACACCCAAAGTGTAAGTCCCACGGTTGACCTCTATTAATCCAGAGGCGACTTGATAATCTACGTTAGTGAGATTATTAAAAACGGTTCCGTTTACCTTTATATTTACCATTGGAGCGTCTGCAGAGGCATGAACAACACGAACCTGCCCCGTCGTCACTACCGTTTCAGGAAACGGAGGAGAATCATTGTCAGAATCTAAACACGCACTGAGAGATAAAGCTGCGACTCCCGCAGCTAAGAATTTTAGGTAACGCATAGTATATCCTTGTTTTATTATTGATAAGGGTCAAGTCTCGTTACGCAAACTAAAAATTTTTAAATCAGGGGTGGCGAAATTTTGAACTTATGAGTGTTTCGATACTCATACATAAAGCAAGTAGTGATGACTTGTGTTCCTATGTTTAGTTGAGTGTGTTAGAGCCCCAGTGAAAGCTGGGGCTTTTTTTGTGGAGAAAGTTCAGTGGCGAGTTAAGGCTGAATAGCCTTTTGAATGTCCGCAAGCAAATCTGCATCATCGGGCTTAGTAAAAGACGAATACGAGTCAACGAGGTTGCCTTTGCGATCCACTAGGTATTTATAAAAATTCCATTTTGGTGATTTATCCGCCATTTCTGTGAGTTTGCGATACAGTGGGTCGGCATCGTCTCCACGTACAGAAATCGGCTCAAACATCGGAAAGTTCACGCCATAAGTGAGCTCGCATACTTCTGCTGTTTTGCCTTCATCTGCATATTCTTGGTTAAAACTCGCAGAGGGAAAACCCAAGATAACAAAATTTTGATCTTTGTACTGATCGTAGAGTTTTTCTAGCCCTTCAAATTGAGGGGTAAAGCCACATTTACTTGCAGTATTCACAAATAATATCGCTTTATCTTGATACGCTTCGCAAAAATTTACGGTTTCTTGTGAATTCAATTTACGCTTCATAAACTTCAGTACATCAGGACAAGTCTCTGCACTCGCTGATGAGGTACCGCCAATGACAAGTAACAGGCCAAGAATAAGTCTTTTCATGTTGATTTCCTTTGTGTGGTAAATACACTGTAAATGTGATGGAATAGTTTGAGTAAATACCCGTTATAATACGTAAAAATAATAAAGAGTGTTCATAAAATGAAACAATTTTCTCATCTTCTACTCGTTTCAAGTGTGTGTTTGATTACCGCTTGTACCGCAACGTCAGAACCTGATCTAAGCTCCAGTTCATCGCTCTCACCAGTACCGTCGGCTTCGCCAGTGGCGCAAACATTACCGTTAACGCTGAGCAAGACACCACAAGGTATCACTCTAAACAAAATCATGTCAGATCCCGATTGGTTGGGTCGTCAACCTGAAAATCCGCGCTGGCATCCATTCGCAGATAATGTCATGTACAGTCGTAAGCGAGAGGGTTCTCCTGTGCGAGATGTCTGGTATGGCGCATCTTCAGATAATGTTAATGGTGCACAACTACCACTTGAAAAGCATTTTTTAGCTGAAATCAATGATCGCATTGTCAGTCGTGATAAACGCTGGACGGCGTGGTTGTATCGTGGCTATGTGTTCGCTCATGATGCGCAAACGGGGCAAGTGAAACAATTGACTGCACACAAAGACGGTGTGAGTGTGATTCGCTTTATGCAAGATAATCGCATCAGTTTTGTATTAGACAACGCGATGTATGCGGTGGATCCGGATACACTGCAACAGGTACATTTGTTCACTTGGCACTTTGCGCATCCGCCTCAAGCGGTTCAGCCTGCGCCAGATTATATTGCGCAAGAGCAGATTAAACTCATTGATTATATTGCGAATAAACGCAATGACCGACAAGCACAAGCTGATTACACACAACGCATCCAAGCCGCTCAACCAAGTGTGTATGCGCCTGAGTTTTATTTTGCACCCGGGCATCGCTTGAGCGCAGTGAGTGTGTCACCCAATGGTGAATGGGCGGTTGTAGCTACACGCGAACAACAATCCATGCGTGAAGAGACGGATATCATGCCGCACTACATTCAAGAAGATGGACGCATTGCATCAAAACCTGTGCGTCAACGTGTGGCGGATGCGAAACCGCAAAATGATGAGTTGTACTTGCTCAATCTATCCGATGGTTCGCGTCATGCTTTGAGTTATCAAGCACTCCCAGGGTACAACGACGATGTGCTGGCTTCGGTGAAAACCGAAAATGCGGCTCGCAATAACGAGACCTATGAAGTCAATCGCTTACCTCGAGATATTACGTTGTTCAGTAGTTGGTATTGGCGTGAATCACCGATTTATTGGCATTCTAAGGGCAATGAGGTAGGGATTATGCTTGAAGCTTGGGATAATAAAGATCGCTGGATAGTGACGGTGGATTTTGCCGAGAAAAAACTCGTTACCCAGCATCGCCTTTCTGATGAGGCTTGGATTAATTATGCCTTTAATCGCTTTGGTTGGTTGCATGATGAGGTGGCCTTGTACTATCTTTCCGAAGAAGACGGCTACTCTCATTTGTATGTAAAGCCGCTTGATGGCGGTGCACGACAGCTAACTAAGGGGCAATATGAAGTCGATCAGATCACATTGAGCCCAGATGGACAAGATATTTTTTATAAGGCCAATAAAAAGCACCCAGGGATCTATGAAATTTACAAAGTCCCAGTAGCAGGTGGCGCCTCTACAGCACTAACTGATCTGAATGGCATGACAGACTATGCGCTAAGTCCATCCGGTGAGCAGTTGTTGTTAACGCATTCGTCGATGACTCGACCACCTGAATTATTTGTGACTTCTGCGAATGAGAAAACCGCCGCACAAGCTGTGACAAATACTATTTCAGAGGAATACTTGGCGCTGGGCTTTATAGCGCCTAGTATCATTGAGGTGCCTTCCTCGCACGTCGATCGACCGATTTATTCTCGTTTATATGTGGCAGATGATGCCTTGTTAGGAGAGCCTAAGCGCGCGGTGATTTTTAACCACGGGGCAGGGTATTTACAGAATTCGCATATGGGTTGGTCAGGCTATTTTCGAGAGTACATGTTTCATAACTTCCTCGTTGAGCAAGGCTATGTGGTGTTAGATATGGATTACAGAGCCTCCAAAGGATATGGACGCGATTGGCGCACGGCGATTTATCGTCAAATGGGCACACCGGAAGTGCAAGATCTCCGAGATGGTGTGAATTGGTTAGTTGCCAATGCCAATGTGGATCGTCAGCGTATCGGCACCTACGGCGGTTCTTACGGTGGCTTTATGACCTTTATGGCATTATTTACTGCGCCTGATTTGTTTCAAGCCGGGGCGGCGTTACGTCCAGTATCGGATTGGGCGCATTACAATACACCGTACACGTCGAATATCCTCAATCATCCTGATATCGATCCTATAGCGTATGAGCGTTCTTCGCCGATTTATTTTGCGGAAGGTTTGCAAAAGCCTTTATTGATCAACGCACCTATGGTCGATGACAATGTGTTCTTTGTCGATGTCGTGAGACTTGTACAGCGTTTGATTGAATTAGAAAAGGAAGATTTTGAAACGGCAATTTATCCAGTTGAGCCACACGGCTTTGTCCAGCCAAGTTCGTGGTTAGATGAATATCGCCGCATTTTTAAATTGTTCGAACAAAACTTGTAAATTACGGCTTTGAAATCTGGTCACGATGAGCATGTCGCGACCAGATTTTTTCAAGTATGAAATAACATCCGCCAGCAAACGCACCATATACATGGGCCATTGTTGCGACAGACGCATTGATGAGTTCTGCCGTAGTTGGGTCTTCAAACAACTGCTCTTGTATCAATTTGATACAAAGGCCAATGAGAAGTAGCCAGCCCGAACGACGGTGTTTGTAAATATCATGACACGCCCCCCAGACAAATAATCCGTGTAGAGAAGCAGATAAACCGACGTATTGGTCTATATCTGGGCTAAAGCACCATACCAAGATGCCACTCAGCAGTATGCCAAAACCGATCACACCTAATACATTGCGTTGGTTGTAGTACTCACCATGCAATGCCCACAACAACAATACTCCTGCACTATTGAGTAAAAAGTGATTGGTATTGGTATGCCAAAAGGCATGTGTCATTAACCGATACCATTGTCCTTGATTCACGGCATCATGTTGAAAATTGAACGTATCAATATTATAAGCAAATGGTACTGAACATATAAAAACAGTAACTATCAGCAAAAGGGGGCTTAGGAGGTGTTGACGATCAATGGGTAGGTGCTTTAACATTTAGATAACATATTGATGTTTTTGGTATATGATACGCATTGTAATTACATGCGACAAATAATAAAAATTAGGATCCCTACATGCAACACATCGCCATTGAACAATATGGGCATATTCTAACGCTTACCATCAATCGCCCAGACAAAAAAAACGCACTCACCAGAGACATGTATTTGAGTCTGGCCAATGCCATCAATTACGCCGGACACGATGAGGACGCTAGGGTCATTATTATAAAAGGGACTGATGGTGTATTCACTGCGGGCAATGATATGCATGATTTTATTTCTGCGACTCAGCAAACCGATGCCGATGTCAATGAAACCGAGCAGTTCATGCGTGCGTTGATGGAATGCGAATTACCAATTATTGCGCAAGTAGAGGGCCTTGCGATTGGAATCGGGGCAACGTTATTGCTCCATTGTGATTTTGTTTATTGTTCGCGTAACACTATCTTGAAAACCCCCTTTATCAATTTAGGCCTGGTCCCAGAATATGCATCAAGCTACATCATGCCGCGCTTGATGGGACATGTAAAAGCATCTGAGTGGTTGTTGTTAGGGGAATCTGTCACTGCTGAATCCGCGAAAGACATGGGCATGGTGAACGAAGTACTAGAAACAGAAGCGCTACAAGCAAAAGTCATGCAAACGGCGCAAAAACTCGCAGACCTGCCACAAGCGGCACTCAGACAATCTAAGCGATTAATGAAAGCGAATACCATCGCGGTGAAAGATCATATGTACGCTGAGCTCAAAATTTTTATTGCGGCAATGCAGTCCGAAGAGGCTAAACAGGCATTTGACGCATTTGTACAACGAAGTTAGAAATATGATTTAAAGCTACCGCCTTCGTTGTCACCGCAACCAACAGCCAACACCAATACCGCACAAGCAGCCCATAATTTAATTAATTTCATCCTTGTTTTATCCATAAAAAAAGGGAAGTAAATACTTCCCTTTTTATCGACAGAAATATAAATTACTGAACTTCTTCTAGGTCGCTGAACTCACCCGCAAACATTGGGCTAGATAAATAACGCTCGGTACCAGAAGCCAAAATAACAACAACAACTTTGTCTTTATTTTCTGGTCGTTCTGCATAACGCTTCGCCGCAACAACGGCTGCTCCAGAAGAAATACCCGCTAGAATACCTTCTTCTTTCATTAGGCGCTTGGCCATTTCCATACATTCTTCGTTTGAAACTTGCTCCACTTCATCGACCAAATCCAAATCTAGGTTTCCAGGAATAAAGCCTGCACCAATACCTTGGATTTTGTGTGGGCCTGGAGTAAGCTCTTCACCCGCTTTGGCTTGAGTAATCACTGGTGAGTCAGTTGGTTCTACGGCAACGGTAGTAATCGCTTTACCTTGCACTTCTTTGATGTAGCGAGAAACACCAGAGATCGTACCGCCAGTCCCTACACCAGCAACAAATGCATCAATAGTACCGTCAGTGTCATTCCAAATTTCAGGCCCTGTAGTCTTCAAGTGAATTTCAGGGTTCGCTGGATTATCGAACTGTTGCAATAACACGAATTTTTCTGGATCCGTTGCAACAATTTCTTGAGCAGCAGCAACTGCACCTTTCATGCCTTTAGCTGGTTCAGTTAATACGAGCTTCGCGCCAAGTGATTTGAGTAGTTTACGACGCTCTAAAGACATCGAGCTAGGCATAGTCAAGGTAAGAGGGTAACCCTTGGCTGCAGCAACAAACGCTAAAGCAATACCAGTGTTACCTGAAGTTGGCTCAACCAGCTCTTTTCCTTCAGTTAACACGCCACGTTTCTCTGCATCCCAAATCATATTTGCGCCAATACGACATTTGACAGAGAAAGAAGGATTTCGTGATTCGATTTTTGCATAAACGTTACCGCTGGTTACGCGGTTTAGTTTTACAAGTGGAGTATTACCAATGGCCAAAGCGTTATCGTCAAATACGCGCATAATGATTCCTTTTGTGGTTTGTGTCGGCCTAAATGCTCATTGGCTATTTAGGTATATTATTCAGTTATACCTATATAATTTATCACAGCGTTGTTTTTTTAAAGTACTCTTTCGTTATAAGATAGACGCATTAACAATAAAATTACAATCTTGAGGCGGATATGAAGTTTACTGGAACAGATAATTACATTGCGAGTGACGAATTACAACTTGCGGTTAACGCTGCCATGCTCTTGGAAAAACCGTTATTAGTAAAAGGCGAACCGGGAACAGGGAAAACCATGCTCGCGGAACAATTAGCTCAAGCGATGGATGCAGAGTTGTTTCAATGGCATATCAAATCTACGACTAAGGCTGTACAAGGCTTATATGAATACGATGCGGTGTCTCGCTTACGCGATTCACAGCTCGGTGATGACAAGGTGCATGATATTGCTAACTACATCAAAAAAGGCCCATTGTGGTGTGCATTCACAAGTAGCAAGCGCAGTATTTTATTGATTGATGAGATAGATAAAGCGGATATCGAGTTTCCCAATGACTTGTTGTTAGAACTGGATAAAATGTCTTTTTATGTGCCTGAGACGCAAGAATGGGTGAGTGCGCAGCAACGTCCGATAGTTATTATTACCTCTAATAACGAAAAAGAGCTGCCTGATGCGTTTTTGAGGCGCTGCTTTTTTCATTACATCAAATTTCCAACTGCAGATGAGCTTAAACGCATTGTCGATGTGCATTTTCCGAATCTCAAGCCACGCTTATTAGAAACCGCCTTGGAACGTTTTTTTGCGGTTCGAGACGTACCGGGCATCAAGAAAAAACCTTCCACTTCAGAGCTGATTGATTGGCTAAAACTTCTCGTAGCAGAAGACATTCCTTTGGAGGTGTTACAAAACAAAGATAACGCAAATGCAATGCCCCCATTATACGGGGCGTTACTCAAAAACGAACAGGATATGCATTTGTTTGAAAAGCTCTTATTTATGGCCCGTCGCTAAATGGAGTTTTCGGCATGTTGATTGAGTTTTTTCTCACCTTAAAACAATATCAAGTACCGGTGTCACTGCGAGAGCATTTGGATTTGCTGGATGCGCTCGACAAGGAGGTTGTCTATGCTGATTGGGAAGCTTTTTATCAGGTTTCGCGTTTGATTTTGGTTAAGGACGAAGCGCATTTTGACAAGTTTGATCGAGCTTTTGCACATTATTTTGAGGGAGTCAGTCAGCTCGAACTCTTTAGTGATGAATTACCTGCTGACTGGCTGCGCAAAGAGATTGAAAAGCGTTTATCACAAGAAGAACGAGACAAAATCGAAAAGCTAGGCGGTTTAGATAAGTTGATGGAAACCCTTAAAGAGCGTCTTGCCGAGCAACAAAAGCGCCATCAAGGTGGCAATAAATGGGTTGGTACGGGAGGGATGTCTCCGTTCGGTGCGTATGGAGATAATCCAGAAGGGATCCGAATCGGACAAGATAAAAATCGCAATTTCTCAGCAGTAAAAGTGTGGGATAAACGCGAATTCAAAAACCTCTCCAATGATGAACGCCTTTCATCTCGGAATATGCAAGTGGCGTTGCGTAAGTTGCGCCGGTTTGCACGAACTGGCGCTGCCGAAGAACTCGATATTGATGATACCATTGGCGCGACAGCAAAAAGCGCTGGTCTATTGGACTTGAAGATGCGTCCTGAAAGACATAACGCGGTAAAAGTGATTATGTTCTTTGACGTGGGTGGTTCGATGGATATGCATATTCAGCAGATTGAAGAACTGTTTTCGGCAGTGCATGCAGAGTTCAAACATCTGCGATATTTTTATTTTCACAATTGCGTCTATGAAGGAGTATGGGAAGACAACTCTCGTCGGCGTAATGTCTTATCAATATATGAAATTTTGCGAACGTATGGTAAGGATTACAAATGTATTTTCGTTGGTGATGCGACCATGGGACCTTATGAAATCACTTATCCTGGTGGCAGCGTTGAGCATTGGAATGAGCAAACCGGTGAATTCTGGTTACGATTGTTATTAAATCACTTTACCCATAGCATTTGGTTAAATCCACAACCTCACACGTATTGGGAATATCATCATTCAATAGATATTATTCGCGATATTATTGATGACAAAATGTATCCGTTAACGCTGGACGGTCTGGGGCAGGGGATTGCAAAGCTGTTACAAAAGTGAGCTATTTTTCGCTTACATTGATGCGTTTTCCAGTAGCGTTTATGGATACTTTGATACCTGTAAAACGCTCTACTCTTAAATAAAATCTAATACATTCAATTGCATGTGAAAACTGTACTGTTTAGTTTTTTATACATGTTGTATTTTTGCTCCTGAGTTACCTGTTTTCATTCTTTGCTAAGTACATCGTTAAATGGGTGACTCTTTTTGTCTATTAAACAGTAAACTTTGGAGATAATTATGATTCAAATCTCACTAGAACAATCTCGGAATGTTGTTGGTGGTTCAAATCCTGGAACAAGACGGAGAAATGCTAGAGGGTCTATAGGCAATGATCCTATTTCAAACACTACAGCTATGAATATAGGTGCTGGGCTGGGTGCATTTGGTACGATTATTGGTGTTATCCCAACTCCAATTACCTTTGGGATCGGCAGAGTACTGCAAATTGCGGGGGCAGCCGTTACAGCAGGTGCGTTAGGCGATGGGCTAAAAGATAGTCAGTAATTTATGTCACTCTGTGTCTACACTTAGTAGAGTGAGGCACTCTTAATTTATAGAGGAATTAAAGTATGTATATTGCACTTACTGTTGTTGCTTACATATCAATTGCTTATGGCATTAGTTTAAATGAAACAATCATGGGTATAAACAATAATGTATTTAAACTTGTGCTACTGATAGTTGCGCCGATGGATGTGTATTTTAGAGTACAACGAGAAGTTAGAAATATTGAAGCTAAATATCAAGCGTCAAATCCGACAGAGCCACAGTACAACAAGGTAAAATCTCGTCATCATCAATAAAAGCAAGGGGGTCAGTTGTGTAGTCGACCTCTCCAGAAATGATCTTACAACGACAGGCACCACAAAATCCTTCTCGACAATGATATTCAATCGCGATGTTATGCGCTTCAAGGTCGTCTAGTAATGTGTCTTTAGAAGTAGAAAAGGCTGTGCCGTCACGCAATGTCACAACACAACCTTTTGTCGAATTACTCATAAAGGATCAGAGTTCAAACTCGTCGAAGTCTTCTGCCGATACTTCTGAATCGATTTGACCAACCAGATAAGAGCTTATTTCTGCTTCTTGTGGAGCAACTTGCACATTATCGGAATGTAGATAGTTGTTCATCCAAGGCAAAGGATTAGAGCTGATGTCGAAAGGCTGGCCTAGACCAATCGCAGCCATACGCTGATTCGCAATATATTCTACGTATTGGCATAAAATCTCTTCGTTTAAGCCAATCATCGAGCCGTTCGCGAACAGATAGGCTGCCCATTGCTTTTCTTGCTCAACCGCTTTTAAAAATATTGCGCGAGCTTCTGCTTCACATTCTTTGGCAATTTCAGCCATTTCTGGATCATCTTTACCTTTGGCCCATAAGTTCAAAATGTGCTGAGTAGAGGTGAGATGTAAGTTCTCATCGCGCGCAATTAGGCGAATGATTTTGGAGTTACCTTCCATGAGTTCACGTTCTGCGAACGCAAAGGTACAAGCAAAGGACACATAAAAACGAATCGCTTCTAAGGCATTCACCGAGTTCATGCACAAATAAAGTTTTTTCTTTAGTTCACGCATGTTGATGGTAATTGACTCACCATTGATATCATGTGTGCCTTCACCGTGCGTTTGCCAAACTTGTGTGGCAAAAATCAAGTCATCATAATATCTTGAAATGTCCGTCGCACGCTGTTTGATTTGTTCATTATCCACGATGTCGCCGAACACAGAAGATGGATCAGTAAACAAATTACGCAAAATATGGGTGTATGAGCGCGAATGAATGGTCTCAAAGAACGACCAGGTTTCGACCCAGGTTTCCAATTCAGGAATAGAAATAATCGGTAAGAACGCAATGTTTGGGCTGCGACCTTGTACCGAATCTAATAGTGTTTGGTACTTTAGGTTCGAGATGAAGATATGCTTTTCAGCTTCACTCAGCGCTTGGAAATCCGCTCTGTCCTTGCTGACATCAACTTCTTCTGGTCGCCAGAAAAACGAAATCTGCTTTTCGATCAGCTTTTCAAAGATTGCGTGTTTTTGTTGATCATAACGCGCCACGTTGACTGGATTACCAAAAAACATGGGCTCGGCCATAAAATCGTTATTTTCTTGATTAAATGTTGTGTATCTCATGTGATAGTACTTCTTAGTTTATCGTTATCGTTGAAGCATGCAGACGCGTGTTAAATTTTACACGCGCCGCCAGCACATCCATCATCGTCATCTTGCTCAACAACAGCTTGGGCTTGTGTACCTTGAGTTGCGGCTTTGACTTCTAAATCATCACTGTTGCCAGCACCGTCACGGGTATTGTGGTAATACAGCGTTTTAATCCCAAGCTTATAGGTAGTTAATAAGTCTTTGATGAGCAATTTCATCGGGACTTTACCGCCTTCAAATTTGCTTGGGTCGTAATTAGTGTTTGCAGAGATAGTTTGGTCGATAAACTTTTGCATAATGCCGACCAGTTGTAGGTAGCCATCATTAGATGGAATATCCCACAGTAACTCGTAAGCGTCTTTGAGGTTTTCGTAATCCGGAACAACCTGCTTTAGCACACCATCCTTACTCGATTTTATACTAATGTGACCGCGTGGTGGTTCAATACCATTGGTCGCATTTGAAATCTGTGATGAGGTTTCTGAAGGCATCAACGCAGAAAGTGTTGAGTTGCGTAAACCATGTTTCACAATGCTTTCGCGCAATCCATCCCAGTCAAGGTGTAATGGCTCATCACAGATTTTATCTAGGTCTTTCTTGTAGGTATCAGTCGGCATCAAACCTTGTGAGTAAGTGGTCTCATTAAACTTAGGGCACGCCCCTTGTTCTTTGGCCAGCTCGTTAGATGCTTTTAATAGATAATATTGAATCGCCTCGAACGTACGATGGACTAATCCGTTTGCTGAGTGATCAGAATACTTGACGCCATTTTTGGCAAGATAATAAGCAAAATTAATGACACCTATGCCCAAAGTACGGCGACCCATAGTCGCGTTTAATGCTGCAGGTACTGGGTAGTCTTGGTAATCTAATAGACTGTCTAACGCACGCACGGCTAGCTCCGCAAGCTCTTCCAGTTCGTCTAATGACTCGATAGCACCCAAGTTAAATGCCGATAGAGTACATAACGCAATTTCACCATTTTCGTCATTGACATGCTCTAATGGTTTGGTTGGTAAGGCAATCTCAAGACACAAGTTGGATTGGCGCACTGGTGCCACTTCGGGGTTAAACGGTGAGTGGGTATTACAGTGGTCGACGTTTTGTAGGTAGATGCGACCGGTTGAAGCACGTTCTTGCATAAACAAGCTGACAAGCTCCATGGCTTTGATGGTTTTTTTGCGGATAGAGTCGTCTTGCTCGTATTGGGCATAAAGTGCTTCGAATTTCTCTTGATCTGCGAAAAACGCATCATACAGTCCGGGTACATCAGACGGGCTAAATAAGGTGATGTCTTGACCTTTGATCAAACGTGTGTACATGAGTTTATTGAACTGCACACCATAGTCAAGGTGGCGAACACGGTTTTCTTCAACACCTCGGTTATTTTTTAAGACAAGTAATGATTCAACTTCCAAATGCCAAATCGGATAAAAGAGGGTCGCAGCACCGCCACGCACACCGCCTTGTGAACAGCTTTTAACCGCGGTTTGGAAATACTTGTAAAAAGGAATACAGCCTGTGTGGAAAGCTTCACCGCCACGGATTTCAGAACCCAATGCACGGATGCGACCTGCGTTCACACCTATACCAGCACGTTGCGATACGTATTTAACGATCGCTGATGCAGTGGCATTGATTGAATCTAAGCTGTCGCCAGTTTCAATTAATACGCAACTACTAAACTGACGAGTAGGGGTGCGCACACCTGCCATGATTGGCGTCGGTAACGAGATCTTAAACTGTGACACCGCATCATAGAAACGTTTAACATAGTCTAGGCGAGTTTCTTTGGGGTAATTCGCAAACAAACAGGCTGCCACCAAAACGTACAAGAATTGTGCTGATTCATAAATCTCGCCCGTCACTCGATTTTGTACCAGGTATTTCCCTTCAAGCTGTTTGACCGCGGCATATGAGAAGTTCATATCACGCCAGTGATCTAAAAACTCTTCCATTTGTTCGAATTCTTCGGTGCTGTAGTCAGCGAGAAGATGCTCATCATATTTACCCATTTCAACCATACGTTTAACGTGGTCGAACAATTTTGGTGGTTCAAACTGACCATAGGCTTTTTTGCGCAGATGGAAAATAGCTAGACGAGCGGCGAGATATTGATAATCTGGCGCATCAGTAGAGATCAAATCGGCAGCGGATTTGATCAACGTTTCATGAATGTCTTCGGTCTTGATGCCATCATAAAACTGAATATGGGCTTTGATTTCGACTTGTGAGACGGAGACATTGTTGAGTCCTTTGGCGGCCCAAGTAATGACTTTGTGGATTTTGTCTAGATCGATCTGCTCGAGTTCACCGTTGCGCTTGGTGACTTGTAATTGTTTGTTCATAATGAGAGATGCCGTTTATTATAATTAGTGCAAATAGCTTTTGCATCCATTGCAAGGGCTAACAACAGGCCTTCTATGCCGAACTGAGATGTATTCACCGAACTATCATCCTTAAATGCCCAAATAAATGTTCCGTTCTCAATAGTGCCTCACAGAAAGTTAAGCACAAGATAATGTGGTTTGGTAGTGAATGCAACCACAAGATGATGTGTTTTAATGGTTAAAAACTGTACATTCTTTAAAACACTGTGCTGTAGGCCTTGCTACGACTTGCTTGTAGGCGATCGCAAATGTCATATGTGACGCAAAATGGGGATAAATTTTTTTATGAAAAATTTGAATGAGATTATGCAAACACGATATATGGAAGGGCTTGATGTTTTTAGATACTACATCTTGTGCTTGCTATTAACGTTTACGCACAAACTACCCAGGCATGGAGCAGCTCACAATGTAATTGACATCAATATTGCGATTGGACAAAAAATAGTCATTGCTGAGCGGGTTGAAATGTAGCCCAGTGGTGTTTTCAATCACCAGGTCAGTGTCATCAATCATACGCATCAGTTCAGAAGGCTTGATGAACTTTTTGTAGTCATGAGTCCCTTTGGGCACCAAGTTCAAAATATACTCCGCACCAAGAATCGCCATTAAGTACGATTTTGGGTTGCGATTGAGAGTCGAGAAAAACACCTTACCTCCGGGTTTGACGCATTGCGCAGCTGCCCGCACGACACTGGCAGGATCGGGGACGTGCTCAAGCATTTCAAGACAGGTCACTACATCGTATTGCTGTGGTTGTTGCTCTGCCTTATCCTCTGCTGAAACACATTCATAAACGACTTTAACACCGGATTCTAAACCATGCAGTTTGGCTATTTGAAGTGATTCTTCTGCTAAGTCAATGCCGGTGACAGTCGCGCCACCTTTAGCTAGTGCTTCGGATAAAATGCCACCACCGCAACCAATATCTAATATATTTTTAGCCTGTATCCCACCAGCTTGTTCAATGATATAGCCGACGCGCAGAGGGTTTATCTGATGCAGTGGTTTAAATTCACCATCGTGGTCCCACCAGCGTTCGGCAATGGCTGAAAATTTTGCGATTTCATTGTGGTCCACATTCATTGTGCTGTCTCTTAATTGGCTTGGTGATGATTCTGATCAATTAATAATACCAGAGGTCGAGATGGCTGCACAACGTTACAATATATGGGCATGAATATGACCTTGGTTATCTTTTGTGCAAATGATGCTTTTCACAAGGCTTTTAGTATATATTGCAGATTGAAAGTGATACTATCATGAGTCATCAACAACCCATATAAGAAAGAGAACGCGCTTCTAAGCGATTTTCTAAAACAACAAGTAGGGGACTAGGCAGTTTATGAGCGAGCGCGCCAAAGAAATATTACCGATTAATATCGAAGAAGAGCTAAAGAATTCCTATCTCGATTATGCTATGAGCGTTATCGTAGGACGCGCCTTACCCGATGTTAGAGATGGTCTAAAACCTGTTCATCGCCGAGTGTTGTTTGCGATGAATGAACTCAAGAACGATTTTAACAAACCGTACAAAAAATCTGCACGTGTTGTGGGTGACGTTATCGGTAAATACCATCCACATGGTGATTCTGCTGTGTACGATACCATTGTTCGTATGGCCCAGCCGTTTTCATTGCGTTACATGTTAGTGGATGGACAAGGTAACTTTGGTTCAGTGGATGGTGATTCTGCGGCGGCTATGCGTTATACCGAAGTGCGTATGGCTAAAATCGCGCATGAGCTACTAGCCGATTTGGACAAAGAAACGGTTAATTTTGTCCCGAACTATGACGGTACCGAAAAAATCCCCGAGGTACTACCAACCAAAGTACCTAATTTATTGGTAAACGGTTCATCTGGTATTGCTGTTGGTATGGCGACGAACATTCCACCGCATAATTTAACCGAAGTCATCAATGGTTGTGTCGCACTAATTGAAAACCCCGAAATTGAAGTGGATGAGCTAATGACGCACATCCCGGGTCCTGATTTCCCAACTGCAGCCTTAATTAGCGGCCGTAAAGGTATCGAGGAAGCGTATCGAACTGGTCGTGGTAAGATTTATTTGCGAGCTAAAGCAAATATCGAAACCGAAGATAATGGGAAAGAAACCATCATCATTAATGAGATCCCATATCAGGTTAATAAAGCCAGGTTGATTGAGAAGATTGCAGAACTGGTCAAAGAAAAGCGCGTTGAAGGGATTTCAGCGTTACGCGATGAGTCTGACAAAGACGGTATGCGCATTGTTATTGAAGTCAAACGTAACGAATCCGCAGAAGTATTACTTAATCATCTCTATGCCAATACGCAACTCCAAACGGTATTTGGTATCAACATGGTTGCTTTGGATAACAATCAACCAAAAGTTTTCAATCTCAAGCAAACGCTTGAAGCCTTCATTTTACATCGTCGTGAGGTCGTTACACGTCGTACTGTGTTTGAGCTGCGCAAAGCTCGCGATCGCGCTCACATTTTAGAAGGTTTGGCAGTTGCACTGGCAAACATCGACCCAATTATTGAACTTATTAAGGCGTCTCCCTCACCAGCGGAAGCTAAACAAGCGCTTGTTGCTCAAGGCTGGGCGCTTGGCCACGTTCAAGAAATGCTCGAACGCGCAGGCGATGATGCTGCACGACCAGATTGGTTATCACCGGAATTTGGTATTCGTGAAGGTCAGTACTATTTGACTGAACAGCAGGCACAAGCGATTCTGGATCTTCGTTTACACAAATTGACAGGTTTAGAATCAGATAAAATCATTGCGGAATACAAAGAACTACTTGAAGTCATTGCTGAATTACTACACATATTAAGTAGTTCTGAGCGTTTAATGGAAGTGATTCGTGAAGAGCTTGAGGCTATTCGCGAAGAGTTCGGCGATGAGCGTCGCACCGAAATCACTGCGGCAAGTCATGACATTGATATTGAAGACTTAATTGAACGTGAAGATGTAGTGGTCACTTTGTCTCATGAAGGGTATGTCAAATATCAAAAACTATCAGACTATGAGGCACAGCGTCGCGGTGGTAAGGGTAAGTCAGCCACCAAGATGAAGGATGAAGATTTCATTGAAAAGCTTCTTGTGGCCAATACGCATGACCATATCTTGTGTTTCTCAACTAGAGGACGCATGTATTGGTTGAAGGTCTATCAATTGCCATTGGCATCGCGTAATGCGCGAGGACGTCCAATTGTGAATATCTTACCGTTAGAAGAAAATGAGCGCATCACGGCCATCCTGCCTATCCAAGAGTTTATCGAAGGCAAGTACGTCTTTATGGCGACGGCGAACGGTACCGTTAAGAAGACTGAATTAACACAGTACTCACGTCCTCGAGCAAGTGGTATTATTGCTGTCAATCTTAACGAAGGGGATAGCCTTGTCGGTGTGGACTTAACGGATGGAAATAGCGAAATCATGTTGTTCTCGGATGAAGGTAAAGTGGTTCGTTTTAATGAAGACCAAGTTCGTCCAATGGGGCGCACAGCCACCGGTGTACGCGGTATTCGACTTGAAGAACAACAAAAAGTGGTTTCTTTAATTGTACCACATGGCAACGGTGCGATTTTAACTGCGACCGAAAACGGTTACGGTAAGCGCACTGTATTAGAAGAATACCCAGCCAAATCTCGTGCGACCAAAGGGGTGGTTTCGATTAAGGTGTCTGAACGAAACGGCAAGGTTGTCGGAGCGGTACAGGTTGCCGAAGAAGACGAAATCATGCTGATCTCTGATGCGGGTACCTTGGTGCGTACACGAGCGGCTGAAGTATCGACAGTGGGTAGAAATACTCAAGGTGTTACCCTTATTCGTACCGCACAAAACGAACATGTGGTAGGATTACAGCGCATCGATGAAATCGAAGGCGTTGCTGAACTGGATGAGGAATCTGGTGATGCTCAAAACGATACATCTGATAATAATAACAATACAATGACAGAGCCAGAAAACACCACGGATAATAATAGCGAGGAGTAATCGTAAGTTATCCAGATGTTTGATAAAAATAAACAGCGATGCCTAGATTATTGGCGTCGCTGTTTTTGTTTTTCCATACACACGTTTGTAGTGGAATATTGTTTAGCCCATGTTTTAGGAAAAAATCGTGCAACATTTTAATTTTTGCGCCGGTCCGGCCATGCTACCAGCTGAAGTAATGCAACAAGCCCAAGCAGAAATGCTAGATTGGCAAGGCTGTGGTTCATCCGTAATGGAAATTTCACATCGCTCAGCGCCTTTTATCGAGGTTGCCCAACAAGCAGAGCAAGATTTGCGTGAATTACTCAATGTACCAAAGAATTACAAAGTGTTGTTTTTACAAGGTGGCGGTCGTGGGCAATTTGCCGCAGCGCCGTTAAATATTGCCTCACCGGAACAGACGTCTTTACATTTAGTGACGGGCTCTTGGTCTAAAGGTGCAGTGAGTGAAGCAGCTAAATATACTCAGACGCATGTGGTCGCCAAAGACGCTATCAACGCAGAAAACAAACGTTATGTTCCAGAAGTATCAACGTGGGATGCAGCGGATGAAGTGTTAAACAATGCGGCGTATTTGCATTATTGCCCAAATGAAACGGTCGATGGCGTTGCGTTACATACACCACCACGATTTCACGACATTGATCTGGTCGCAGATATGTCGTCGAATATTTTGTCAGTGCCAATCAATGTGCAAGATTACGGAGTAATTTATGCAGGGGCGCAAAAAAACATTGGCCCTTCTGGTTTAGCCGTGGTGATAGTTCGAGAAGATTTGCTAGGTAAAGCGCAACCAGCGACTCCGTCATTTATTGACTATACTCTTGCTGCCGAGCACGACTCTATGTATAACACGCCTCCAACTTATTCTTGGTACCTTGCTGGGTTGGTTTTTAAATGGCTAAAGAATCGCGGCGGTGTTGCCGAGATTGCTAAGCTAAATCACGCTAAAGCACAGACCTTGTATCAGGCCATTGATAGTGATGATTTTTATCATAATAACGTTGCAGATGCGCATCGCTCTATTATGAATGTACCATTCACGCTTGCCGATGCATCATTAGATAGCCTATTTTTGGCTGAAGCCGAAAAAGCCGGTCTCCACGCGCTAAAAGGGCACCGCAGTGTCGGTGGCATGCGCGCGAGTATTTACAACGCCATGCCGTTACAAGGCGTTATGACGTTGGTAGAATTTATGCGTGAATTTTCACGCAAGTACGGCTAAGGACGTAGTCATGGAACAGCTTACATTATCTCCCATTGCTAAGGTTTCAGGTACAGTCAATGTGCCAGGCTCTAAATCGCTATCTAATCGAGCTCTGTTGCTAGCAGCGCTTGCCAAAGGTACCACGACATTAACGAACTTATTAGACAGTGATGATATTCGGTATATGCTCGGCGCCTTGGAGCAACTGGGTGTTCAGTATCGCCTGTCACAGAACAACACGGTATGTGAAGTCGAAGGTTTAGGTGATGTGTTTACTCAATCACCAGCAGCTGAACTATTTCTTGGTAATGCCGGGACGGCAATGCGTCCTTTGTGCGCAGTGCTTGCGGTGTCTCCTGTTACCTCGATTTTGACCGGAGAGCCACGCATGAAAGAGCGCCCCATTGGCGACTTAGTGGATGCACTAAATGATATTCATGCGGATATTTCTTACCTAGATGAGCCGGGTTACCCTGCACTTGAGATCAAAGGGCAGCGTCTCAAAGGAGGGGATATGAGCGTTGATGGTTCAGTATCTTCTCAGTTTTTGACTGCACTTTTGATGGCTGCGCCTTTGCTTACTACAGATAGTACTATTGCAATCAAAGGTGAGTTGGTCTCCAAACCATACATTGATATCACCCTGGATATCATGAAAAAATTCGGTGTTAAAGTTACGCATGACCAGTATCAGATATTTACTATCAAAGGCAATCAATCATACACAAGTCCGGGAGAGTACATGGTGGAAGGGGATGCATCCTCCGCATCTTATTTTCTAGCGGCCGGGGCAATTAAAGGTGGCAGGGTCACCGTAACTGGCGTGGGTTCTGACTCCATACAAGGTGATGTCAAATTTGCTGAAGTACTTAAAGCAATGGGCGCACAAGTTGAATATACCTCTGGTTCTATTACGGTTACCGGAGCGCCGTTAAAAGCTGTGCAGATGGACATGAATCACATTCCAGATGCCGCCATGACGATTGCTACGACAGCGTTGTTCGCAGAAGGTACCACAGTGATGACCAATATTTATAATTGGCGAGTCAAAGAAACGGATCGCTTGGCAGCCATGGCTACCGAACTTCGCAAAGTAGGAGCAGTGGTTGAAGAAGGGCATGATTACATCAAAGTTACGCCTCCTGAGCAGATGCAACACGCTCAGATTGATACGTATAATGACCATCGTGTAGCAATGTGTTTTAGTCTTGTTGCTCTAAGTGATACTCCGGTAACTATCAACGATCCGGGTTGTACAGCGAAAACATTTCCTGATTATTTCACCCGTTTTGCAACTATTTGTGGAAATGAGTGAAATTTTTGTGACAAATAGTCGATAACTTTGTCAATTATCAATAAGGGGCGTATAATTCGCCCCTTAAATTTTAGCGAAATTCAAATATTGAAATCAAAGGCGAATTAAATTAATGCAACAAGAGATCCCAATTGTCACAGTGGACGGTCCAAGCGGAGCAGGCAAGGGTACCTTGAGTCACTTGATCGCAGAATACTTAGGATGGCATTTCCTAGATTCAGGTGCTATCTATCGCGTACTGGCAGTGGCGTGTTTACATCATGGTATTGAAGTCAACGATGAGGTGTCTATTGCACCGTTGGCTTCAAGCTTAGACGTCACTTTTCCTAATGAAGACGGGCATGTTCGTATTATGTTAGAAGGCGAAGATGTTACAGATACCATTCGAACTGAAGTGGTAGGGGCTGCTGCTTCTAAGGTCGCAGCCTTTCCCAGTGTTCGTGAAGCGCTATTAAGACGTCAAAGAGGATTTGCTCAGGCCCCTGGATTGGTTGCTGATGGACGTGATATGGGAACCGTTGTATTTCCCAGCGCAATGGTTAAGATTTTTCTAACCGCTTCAGCAGAAGCAAGGGCTGAGCGTCGCTTTTTGCAGTTGCAAGCAAAGGGGCATGATGTTAATATTGCGCACCTTTTGAGCGATATACAAGCACGTGATGAACGTGATTCTAATCGCAGTGCGGCACCTTTAGTGCCTGCGACTGATGCACACATTCTTGATTCGACCACCATGTCTATAGAGGAAGTGTTTGCTCAAGCAAAAGCTATTTTAACTAGCGCGGAAATTTTTCCGGGCTAGTTTTTAGTATGTTCAAATAAGGATGTTTGGACGTTGAACCATAACCCCATAATACTCGGATGCATTGTGGATATAACTTAAATAGAAAACATTTATATGTCTGAAAATTTTGCACAGCTTTTTGAAGAAAGCTTACAACAACTTGAAACCCGTCCTGGTGCCATCGTTCGCGGCGAGATCGTTGCTATTGAGAAAGACATCGTTCTTGTCGATGCTGGCCTAAAATCTGAAAGCGCAATTCCTGCTGATCAATTCAAAGCTGCTGATGGTAGCCTTGAAGTAGCAGTTGGTGATTTTGTTGATGTGGCGCTTGACGCCGTTGAAGACGGTTTCGGTGAAACTATCCTATCTCGTGAAAAAGCAAAACGTCACGAAGCATGGGTTGAGCTTGAGAAAGCTTACGAAGAAAAAGAGACCATCAAAGGTCTAATCAATGGCAAAGTAAAAGGCGGCTTCACAGTTGAAATTAATACTGTCCGCGCGTTCCTACCTGGTTCATTGGTTGATGTACGCCCTGTGCGCGAAACGGCGCATCTTGAAGGCAAAGAATTAGAATTTAAAGTTATCAAGCTTGATGCGAAACGCAACAACGTGGTCGTTTCTCGCCGTGCCGTTATTGAAGCAGAAAGCAGTGCTGAGCGCGATGAATTGCTTGCTAACCTTGATGAAGGCCATGAAGTTAAAGGTATCGTTAAGAACCTTACCGATTATGGTGCGTTCGTTGATTTGGGCGGCGTAGACGGTCTTCTTCACATCACTGACATGGCTTGGAAACGCGTTAAGCATCCAAGTGAAGTAGTGAATGTTGGTGACGAAATCAATGTTAAAGTATTGAAGTTCGACAAAGAGAAATCTCGCGTTTCTCTTGGTATGAAGCAAATGGGTAACGATCCATGGGCTGAAATCGCTGAGCGTTTCCCAGAAGGCCAAAAACTTTCTGGTGCCGTTACTAACCTGACTGACTACGGTTGTTTCGTTGAAATTGAAGACGGTGTTGAAGGTCTAGTACACGTTTCTGAAATGGATTGGACGAACAAGAACATCCACCCATCTAAGGTCGTTAACTTAGGTGACGTTGTGGAAGTCATGGTCCTTGAAATTGACGAGGAACGTCGTCGTATTTCTCTTGGTCTTAAGCAATGTAAAGCCAATCCATGGGAAGAGTTTGCTAAGTCTTACAACAAAGGCGACAAAGTATCTGGTAAGATCAAATCAATTACCGACTTTGGTATCTTTATCGGTCTTGACGGTGGTATCGACGGCTTGGTTCACTTATCTGACATTTCTTGGAACAAGACTGGCGAAGAAGCGGTTCGTGAATTCAAGAAAGGCGATGAAATCTCTGCAGTGGTATTACAAGTTGATCCAGAGCGTGAGCGTATTTCACTTGGCGTTAAGCAAATCGACGAAGACCCATTCACTTCATACACCACTTCAACGCCTAAAGGCAGCATCGTAAATGGTACTGTTGTTGCTGTTGATGCTAAGGGTGTTACTGTTAACTTAGCAGAAGAAGTTGAAGGTTATATCCGTGTTGCAGACTTATCACGTGATCGCATCGAAGACGCTTCAGAAGAAGTTTCTGTAGGTGATGTTATCGAAGCTAAGTTTACCGGTGTCGATCGCAAGAATCGCGTTGTTAGCTTATCAGTTAAGGCTAAAGATCAAGCAGAAGAGAAAGAAGCGCTTGATAAAGTCAATCAACAAGAAGAGGTTAGCACTAACGCTATGGCAGAAGCATTTAAGGCTGCTAAAGGCGAGTAATACTAATTTCTTGTAAAAAAACAAAGGTGTAACGTCAACTAAACTTGCGTTACACCTTTTTTTCTGCAACGCTTAGACATGGCCAATGTGCGAGAGACGGTATATGACTAAATCTGAGTTAATTGAACGTTTAATGGATGTATCTTCATCTATGCAGAGTCGTGATGTTGAAGTAGCAGTAAAAGAGTTACTTGAATATATGGCGCAAACCCTTCAGCGTGGAGAACGCATTGAGATCCGTGGGTTTGGTAGCTTTTCATTACACTATCGAGAGCCTCGAGTCGGACGCAACCCCAAAACGGGACAGTCGGTACAACTTGAAGGTAAATACGTACCGCATTTTAAGCCGGGCAAAGAATTACGCGATCGGGTTGATCTGTAAACTCACTAAAATAGAGTTTAATGTGTTCAATTCAGCAAAGGAGATTTAAGTGAAGGGATTGTTGACCTTTTTGTTATTAGTGTTGGTTTTGGTGTTTGCTATTGTAATGGGCTCACGTAACCAAGACGTTATTACCATCAACTATTTGATTGCGCAATCTGAGATGCGTGAATCCACCTTGATGGCAATTACATTAGGGGCGGGTGTTGTCATTGGGATGCTGACAATGTTCTTTAATTGGTTGAAATTATCATGGCAAGTGAGTAGCCTTAAAAGCCAAGTCAAAAGATTACAAAAAGAAGACTAATTAATGCCTGAATTGGTGTTTTTATTGCTACCTGTGACCGTTTGGTATGGATGGATTATGGGGCGCAACAGCGTGCGCAAAGCACAACGAAAACAATCCACTATTCTCTCACGTCATTATTATAAAGGTTTGAACTTTTTGCTGTCTGATCAACCAGATAAGGCAGTTGATACCTTTATTAAAATGATCTCACTCAATAATGATACCGTGGAAACCCATATTGCTATGGGGAATTTTTTTCGGCATCGCGGGGAGTTAGACCGTGCAATTCGCATCCATCAAAACTTAGTATCAAGGGATGAGCTACAGGGCACTCCAAGAGAAAATGCTTTAGCCGAGTTAGGCCGTGATTATATGTTAGCTGGTTTTTTGGAGCGGGCTGAAAACGCCTTCATCAAATTGCTCGACAGTGATAAGCATCGATCACAAGCACAAGAGTATCTCTTTGAGATCTATCAGACGACCAAAGAATGGGACAAAGCCATTGAGCTGGCTCAGAATATGTTAGAAATTCAATCTGAGAATGAGCTTGTACGTACTCAATTAGCACATTTTTATTGTGAAATGGCCAATCAATGCATTAAATTATCTGATTTTTCTGAAGCTTATCCGTATTTACGTAAAGCCGTAGACGTCGATAAAACTGCGGTAAGGCCATGGTTAATGTTAGGACGCGTTTACATTGAACAAGAGCAATATCGGGATGCCGTTAAGGCGCTCAATGAAGTGCCAGGTCGAGATATGTCCTGGTTTTCTGAAGCGGTGCCATTGTTAGAGCAGTGTGCTAAAGCCTTGTCTGATGATGAGGTGTTGAGACAAAGCATTGAGCCACATTGGGATGTGTGTGCGACCTCCTATCTAGCCAAAGTGACATTGTTGGCGAAAGAAGTTGGCGATGAAGCTGCGTCTGAAACGTTATTAAAACAACTACAAAAACGTCCAACTATGCGCGGTTTTAATACCTTGCTAGGGTTATTTGTTGAGCGTCAGCAAGACAATAATGTCAAAGAAAGTTTAAATCTTTTACAACAACTGGTTTCTGAGCAAATTAAAGCTCGTCCAAAATATCGCTGCACACGATGTGGGTTCTCAGGCCGTCAAGTCTACTGGTTGTGTCCATCATGCAAACACTGGAGTGTTGTTAAACCCATCAAAGGATTGGACGGGGAGTAAATAAGAAGAAATTAATATGTCTCAATCCAATATCGATTCTAAAGTCATCGTAGCGTGTGATTTCAACAATTTACCCGATTTACATAATTTTGTTGACCAAGTAGATCCTTCACTGTGTAAGTTAAAGATCGGCAAAGAAATGTTCACGTATTTTGGACCTGATGTGGTAAAGCCATTAGTTGCAAAAGGCTTTTCTGTATTTTTGGATCTCAAATTTCACGATATCCCCAACACGGTTGCCAAGGCCTGTCTTGCTGCGGCTGATTTGGGCGTGTGGATGGTCAATGTGCATGCCAGTGGTGGTGGTAAGATGATGAGCCATACCCGAGAATTACTTGAACCTCTGGGTAATGATAGACCCTTATTGATCGCGGTGACGGTTCTAACCTCAATGGATGAAGCTCAACTTCAAGGTGTTGTGCCGGATACCAGTATTCCCACCCAAGTAGGGCGACTGGCCAAGTTAACAGCAGAATCTGGTTTTGATGGTGTGGTGAGTTCTGCGCATGAAGTGAAGCGCATTAAAGCGCTTTGTGGCAGTGATTTTACTGTCGTCACGCCTGGTATTCGTCCAGTTGGCTCGGAAGTGGGAGATCAAGTGAGAATAATGACCCCACCGGATGCCATCCAAGCTGGGGTCGATTACATGGTGATTGGGCGTCCAATTACTCAAGCAAACGACCCTCTATCAGTCCTTGAGCAAATTAACGCCTCGATTGCTTAATTACGTTAATGCATCCAAAGCTGGGGTATAGGTTAATCTCAGCTCTTCGCCTAGTGCATCTACAACGGCTTTATAAGTCACCATGCCACGATGTACATTTAAACCGTTTAATAGATGCAAGTCTTCCATCATAGCTTGTTTTGCCCCTTTATTTGCGATGGCTAAACCAAATGGCAGGGTCGCATTGTTCAATGCAATCGTAGAGGTCCTTGCTACACCACCTGGCATATTTGCAACACAATAGTGTACAACATCATCAACAATGTAAACTGGCTCTTGATGCGTGGTTGCCTTTGAGGTAGCAAAACAGCCTCCTTGGTCAATGGCGACATCCACAACTACGGCGCCTTTTTTCATATTCGCAATGTGTTCATGGGTAAGCAATTTTGGAGCTGCTGCGCCTGGAATCAACACCGCACCTACCACCAAATCAGCCGTTGAGGAATACTCAGCAATCGCATCAGCAGTAGAATAGACAGTTTTAACGCGACCTTGAAAGATGTCATCGAGTTGTCGTAAGCGGGGTAAAGAACGGTCCATGATGGTGACTTCCGCGCCTAAACCAACGGCCATCTTGGCTGAATTGATGCCTACGACACCGCCACCGACAATAAGTACTCTGCCGGGGGCTACGCCGGGGACGCCACCTAATAAAGTGCCATTACCTCCTTGGGCTTTTTCAAGATAATGTGCTCCCGCTTGTACGGCCATGCGTCCGGCGACTTCGCTCATCGGAGCAAGCAAAGGCAAACTACCGAACTTATCCGTCACGGTTTCATAGGCAATACAAGTGGCTTTTGATTCGACTAGCAATTGGGTTTGGGCTGGGTCAGGCGCCAAGTGCAAATAGGTATAGAGAATCTGTCCTTCGCGAAGCATTTTGCATTCGTTTGGCTGAGGCTCTTTGACTTTGACGATCATATCGGCTTTTTCAAACACCATCGCAGCAGATTGTTCAATGTACGCACCCGCTTGTACATAATCTTCATCGCCAAAACCAATACCAGCTCCAGCCTGGGTTTGAACAAAGACTGTGTGTCCATGATTGATATATTCCAATACCGCAGCGGGCGTTAGTCCAACGCGATATTCGTGGTTTTTTATTTCTTTTGGTACACCTATTATCATGATGTTTATCCATTGTGTTCTGTCTTATTGCAAATTATAGCGCAATGATTTAGTGATTAAATTTCTTATTTTGTTAATTTGCGGTATATTATTTGGCGAAATAACCAGATGGCGATATCTTATATGCTTATAAAAACCCCAAAACACTTAGACAGTATCGACCGAAATATTTTAAATACATTGCAACATCAAGGTCGGATCGCCAACGTTGAGTTGGCTAAACAGGTCGGATTAAGCCCAAGCCCTTGTCTTGAAAGAGTTAAACGGCTCGAAGAGCAGGGTTATATCACAGGGTATTTTGCCCAACTTGATCCGAATAAACTCGGGGCCAGCATGTTGGTGTTTGTCGAAATATCATTGAGCAAAACATCACCTGATATTTTTGCTGATTTTTCAGCCGCCGTGCAACAGCAAGATGATATTCAAGAGTGTCACTTGGTCTCTGGAAATTTCGATTTTTTACTCAAAACACGAGTGGCAGATATGGCCAGTTATCGCAAATTACTGGGCGATACTTTGCTGCGGTTACCCGGTGTGCGCGAATCGCGCAGCTATGTGGTGATGGAAGAAGTCAAACACAGTCACCGTATTAAAATAGATTTAAAGCGTCGATAGGTGTCGCAAGTGACGCATCTTGAGTATTGCTGTGATAAGATATTGAAAAAAACTCCAAAGACGAGAGATAAGAGGTGAAAATGGGGAAAATGACCGGTTTACAGCGGATCTATGAAACACTCATGATTGTGTTTTGTATGTTGGCTCTGTTCATTTTTTTGGCGCTGATGTCTTTTCACCAAGCTGACCCAGGTTGGACTCAAACGGGTTTGCAACCCAATATCCAAAACTGGATGGGACCGATTGGCGCCCACGTTGCTGATCTGTTATTTTTTAGTTTTGGCTATCTCGCGTATCTCATACCCTTTGGTTGTGCTTTCCTTGGCTGGTTTAGCTTCAAACAAATAAAAAATATACTGCAATTAGATTACTTAAATATTGCTTTGCGTCTCGTTGGTTTGGTCTTTTTAATTATTGCGTGTACGGGCATTGCGAGCATCAATTTTAATGATATGTATTATTTTTCTGCAGGTGGGTTGTTCGGTGATATCATCGCGAGTGCGTTAACACCTCAGTTTAACTTTATCGGTACGAGTTTATTATTGCTCTGTTTTTTTGCGACGGGGTTTACGTTACTTACCGGCATATCTTGGCTCAATATTATTGATAAGATAGGCGAGGGGGCATTGTGGTCAGGTCAACAAGTATTGCTTTTACCGGAACATGTTCAGCGCGTTTCTCTTCCAAAATTACCTCGCATACCGATTAAATCAGATGGGGAAGATAGCAACACTGAGCTAGAAATAACTAGAATCAAACCCGCTTCCCCCTCAGCAAAAGACCGACCGTTTAACATTAAACACGAGACGCTTTATAAGGTTGATGATGCAGAGGATGAGCCATCTCTCGTAATTAATACTGATACGGCTGCGGAGCTTACTATTGATGATGTGTCAGGTGAGTCTGAAATTAGCTCGGCTCCTCAACCACCTAAAAAAATCTACGAGTCCCCCGTTTCTCAGCCAAAGGGTGCTGTCAACTCGCCCTTAGTAAAAAGTAAAATCATCGATCCGAATGCGCCGAAACCTGAAGGCGAATTACCCTCATTCGACTTGTTAGATCGCCCAGATAAAATCAAAAATCCGATCACCCAAGAAGAGCTCGAAGGCATTGCGCGATTGGTTGAAGCAAAACTGGCGGACTTCAATATCGAAGCCAAAGTTGTAGGTGTGTATCCGGGTCCTGTCATTACCCGTTTTGAACTAGATTTGGCACCTGGTGTGAAAGTTAGCAAAATCACCACCTTATCAAAAGATTTAGCGCGTGCAATGTCTGCCATCAGCGTGCGCGTGGTTGAAGTCATCCCAGGAAAATCCGTCATTGGTTTAGAACTGCCAAACAAGAACCGTGAAATGGTGCGTTTGAGTGAAGTGATCAGCTCAGATGCGTTCCAAGCGAACGCCAGTCCACTCACTATGGTATTGGGCTCGGATATTTCAGGTAAACCTGTGGTGGTTGATTTGGCTAAAATGCCCCATTTGTTAGTCGCGGGTACCACGGGCTCGGGTAAGTCAGTTGGGGTTAATGTCATGATCCTATCCTTACTGTACAAGTCCGCACCAGAAGATGTACGCATGATCATGATTGATCCTAAAATGCTTGAGTTATCGGTCTATGAGGGAATTCCTCATCTATTAGCCGAAGTGGTGACGGACATGAAAGACGCGGCCAATGCACTGCGCTGGTGTGTCGGTGAGATGGAGCGTCGATATCGGTTGATGGCCATGTTGGGCGTGCGTAACTTAAAAGGTTACAACGCCAAAGTCACCGAAGCGATTAAGGCGGGTGAGCCCATTCCAGATCCACTGTGGCAACCCGGTGATAGTATGGATGAAACAGCACCTACGCTGACCAAGTTACCGGCCATTGTCGTGGTGGTGGATGAATTTGCTGACATGATGATGATTGTCGGTAAGAAAGTGGAAGAACTCATTGCTCGAATCGCTCAAAAAGCCCGTGCTGCAGGTATTCACTTAATTCTTGCGACGCAAAGGCCGTCGGTTGATGTGATTACCGGTCTGATCAAAGCCAATATTCCCACGCGGATTGCGTTTCAGGTATCGGGCAAGATTGACTCTAGAACGATTCTTGATCAACAGGGCGCAGAAACCTTACTAGGAATGGGTGACATGCTATATTTACCACCAGGTACAGGCGTACCAACGCGTGTGCACGGTGCCTTTGTGGACGATCATGAAGTGCATGCAGTGGTCGCGGATTGGAAGCTTCGAGGTGAGCCTGAGTACATTGATGAGATATTAAATGGTGAGCCCAGCTCAGATACATTGCTACCTGGGGAGCAGCCAGAAGGCGGTGATCAAGAACTCGATGTGTTTTTTGATGAGGCGGTAGCCTTTGTCACTGAAACACGTAAAGCGTCAGTTTCCAGTGTGCAACGGAAGTTCCGCATCGGCTATAACCGAGCCGCACGTTTAGTTGAGCAGATGGAAGCTAACGGTGTGGTATCCGCCCCGGGACATAATGGCAATCGTGAAGTATTGGCAGCACCTGCGCCAAAAGACTAAGGATAATTGCATGCGACATATTATGGGTCAAATTATTTTCATATCAATGTTTGTTACTGTGTTTGGGGCATTTGCAAGTCCGACAGCACAGCATACTTCCAAACAAAGTGTAGTAGATGCAAAAGTACAACTACAAGCGGTACTAAACCGTTTTAAAACATATCAAGCTGACTTTAACCAGGAGGTCAGAAACTCTGAAGACAGCTTAGTCCAGCAAAGCACAGGGACTATTAAAATGGCCAGACCTGAGCTATTACGTTGGCATGCGATGACTCCAGATGAAACGATTTTGGTTGCCAATGGTTCTAAAATCACTTATGCCGATATGTTTTTAGAACAAGTCTCTATTTATAATCAAGCCAACTTAGTCGATGATCATCCAATGATGTTGCTAAGCACCAATGACCCAGAGGTGTGGGCACAATTTGCAGTGACCGTCGAGTATGAACCACACATTGCAACACGTACCTTCATTGTAAAAAACCGCGACCAGGGCAGTGCAAATGAGGTAGTCACATTGATGTTTATCAATGACCAACTCAAAGAGGTACAGGTTTTTGATGGGCAAGGAAATAGGACTCAGTTTGTTTTTGATAACATAAAAGAAGACCAGCCGTTGCCATTTGATACCTTTGTTTTTTCAACACCTGAACATTTTGTCGTAGACGACCAAAGCGGTATCTAGGATATGACTACTGCACCTGTGGCGCCACTTGCGGAACGCATGCGCCCGCATACATTAGATACCTATGTCGGACAACAGCATATTCTTGGCAAAGACCAACCTTTGTTCAAAGCGATTAAACAAGGTGAATTGCACTCGTGTATATTATGGGGGCCGCCAGGTACAGGTAAAACGACCTTAGCCGATATCATTGCGCAACACGCTAACGCACAACTTATTAAATTGTCGGCTATTGATGCTGGAGTGAAAGACATTCGTCAAGCCCTTGTGCAAGCTCAGCAATACGCAACCGTGGTGTTTGTTGATGAAGTACATCGTTTTAATAAAGCACAGCAAGATGCGTTCTTACCTGCGATTGAATCAGGATTGATCACTTTTATTGGTGCAACGACAGAAAACCCGTCTTTTTCTTGCAACAATGCATTGCTATCGAGAACTCGAGTCTACGTCTTAGAAGCGTTAACAGAACAGGATATTCGCTCTTTATTGAGCCGAGCGTTACAGCAAGATGCCGTTTTATCTGAGCAATCATTAGCGATAGCTGATAGCGCGTTAGCCGCCATTGTCCACGTTGCCAATGGCGATGCGCGAAAAGCATTACTGTGTTTGGAGCTTGCGTCTGTGGGCAAGGCAAATGGGACCGTCATTGAACTTGTTGATGTGCAAGCGGCTGCCGGAGCCGCTATTCCGCATTTTGATAAAGACGGTGACCATTATTACGATTTGTTGTCTGCGTTTCACAAATCGGTTCGAGGTTCTTCGAGCGACGGAGCTTTGTATTGGTTCGCTCGGTTTTTACAAGCTAGTACGGATCCGACGCCCATCATGCGACGCTTACTGGCTATTGCTTCAGAAGATATTGGCTTAGCCGATCCAAAAGCGCTTTCATTGTGTTTAGATGCATGGGATACCTACCATCGAGTGGGTGCGGCAGAAGGGGAGCGAGCCATTGCACAGGCCTGTGTATACTGCGCCCTAGCACCAAAAAGTAATGCACTCTATACTGCTTTTAAGCTGGCAAAACGCAGCGCTGCAGATTCGGTTAACGATCCGGTACCTATCCATCTTCGCAATGCTCCAACCGCACTTGCAAAGCGACAAGGTCATGGTGTGGAATATCGCTATGCGCATAATGAGCCGAATGCTTACTCGCCAGGGCAGATGTATTTGCCTGATGGGGTGCAAGGTGATTTTTATCAACCAAATGATCGCGGATTAGAAAAAAAACTATTGGAAAAAATAGCATATCTTAAGCATTTAGAAACACAGGTTAAATCGTCATGATATACGTATGGGTGGCTTTAGGGGGGGCACTAGGTGCCTTGTTGCGATTTGTGATCAGCAATCAAGTCATGGCTGTGTTAGGTAAAGATTTTCCTTTTGGGACGTTAACGGTTAACGTCATTGGCTCATTTTTATTGGGAATAGCACTTGCTTATGCCCAACAACTTCCGGATAATTCCGATACTTTTATCAAAGGCTTTGTGATGGTTGGTGTGCTCGGCGCTCTAACCACATTTTCAACGTTCTCATTAGACACCGTTGCATTACTGCAACTTGAACAGTACGGCAAAGCCATACTTAACATTGTACTTAACCTCGTCTGTTGTTTCAGTATGACGTGGTTAGCGCTTCACATTATGAAAGGATAAGCACGACATGCTAGATGCAAGATTATTGCGCGATGACTTAGACAATACGGCTAAGCGATTGGCTCAACGTGGATTTGAATTAGATACAGTGGCCTTTGCGTCCCTTGAAGAAACACGTAAAGCATTACAAGTCAAAACCCAAGAATTGCAAAATGAGCGGAATGTGCGTTCTAAGAGTATCGGTAAAGCGAAAGCGGCAGGTGAAGATATTGCCCCATTGTTAGCTCAAGTTGGACAACTTGGCGATGATTTGGATGCAGCCAAAGCTGAGCTTGAAACCGTGCTAGTAAAAATTGATGCAATCGTAGCCGGCATTCCAAACTTGCCTCATGAAAGTGTTCCCGAAGGTAAAGATGAAGCGGATAATGTGGAAATATCGCGTTTTGGTGAGCCCACTGAGTTTGATTTTGAAGCAAAAGACCACGTTGAAATCAGCGAAGCGCTAGACAACGGATTAGATTTTGGCAGTTCAGTAAAGCTGACTGGCTCTCGATTTGTTGTTATGAAAGGTGATGTGGCCAGATTACATCGCGCATTGACCCAATTTATGTTGGATCAGCACACCCAAATTAATGGCTATGCAGAGATGTATGTGCCGTATCTGGTCAATCACGACAGTTTATACGGTACCGGGCAGTTACCCAAGTTTGGTGAAGACTTGTTTCATACCAAGCCTGCTACCGAAGAGGGGCAGGGCTTATGTTTGATCCCTACGGCAGAAGTGCCATTGACTAATATCGTGCGTGACACCATCATTGATGAGGCAGATTTGCCGCTCAAAATGACCGCGCACACGCCATGTTTCCGCAGTGAGGCAGGAAGCTATGGACGCGATACTAAAGGTCTTATTCGCCAACACCAATTTGATAAAGTTGAAATGGTACAAATTGTCAAACCGGAAGACTCTTTTGCGGCACTTGAAGAGCTTACCGGTCATGCTGAGGGTATTTTACAGGCGTTGCAGCTACCATATCGCAAAGTACTTTTGTGTACTGGTGATATGGGCTTCGGTTCTTGCAAAACTTATGACCTAGAAGTCTGGTTACCGGCACAAGATACTTATCGCGAGATATCTTCTTGTTCAAATATGCTGGACTTTCAAGCGCGACGTATGCAGGCTCGCTTTAGAGCAAAAGGCGCTAAAAAGCCAGAATTGGTGCATACTCTTAATGGTTCAGGTTTGGCAGTAGGCAGAACCCTTGTGGCAGTGCTTGAAAACTACCAAGAGGCTGATGGTAGTGTGGTAATACCTGAGGTTTTACGCCCTTACATGAATGGACAAGAGCGCATTACTGCAAAGGTGTAATCGTCTACAGACACTTGGCGGGTTTAGGTAAACCTGCCAGTTTGCTTGCCAATTTGGCAGGACCCTTTGGAAGCAATCGTTGTAAGTGTCTACTGTTCCCAACTTCTGGACCAAATTCATTAGCCAGAGCTTTGACTAACGCTCTAATGGCTGGGCTTGTATCGTACTGCTCATAAAACGCTCGCACAAAGCGAATGATCTGCCAATGAGCATCGGTGAGTTCAATGTTCTCAGACTGCGCAATGATTTCGGCTAATGTTTCACTCCATTGAGTGTGATTGAGCAAGTACCCGTGCTCATCGGTAGCAATATACTGGTCACCACACTGATAACCCATCAAAACTTCACCTCATAATCAAATTTTAAGTCTTTTGGAATACCTACCTTTATCCATTGAGGCTTGTCTAGCAAAGACTCGCTAAGATAAATATTTTCAACGTCGTATAAGGGTAAGCTACTGAGTATTTTACGTGTGGATTTACCGGAGACGTCATCCACATAATCCACTGAAAGATATTGCAGTGCCTCACCTGAAATCACCAGTATTACTTCATGTCCAACATTGCCAGCTGCCGCAACAAATTCAAATACGTCCATACAGTGGGCAAAACCGTTTTCCTGATGCCATCTAACTAATACAACTGCCATTAGAACTGCTCCAATGCGTTGGCATCGTGTAATTTGGCGTAAAACTCGGTCAAACCATATTCTTGCCAATGATGTAATTGGATATCATGGCAATCATAGCGAGCCACCACCGATCCACAATAACCAACTGTATCCGCTTGTTGTGCCCATTGATGTAATTGGATCTTATGACCTAAGGACAAATGCTGAATAGAAGCCAGAGCTTGACCATAAAAAAAGATCTGATTCACATCATGTAAGGTGAGTTTTAATAACTCTAAAATATTTTGACGGGTTAACTCAGTGGTGATGAGCAAGCTTTTGCGATTCATTGTCATACTCAATGTAACTCAATACAAATAAAAACGCCCCAAATAATGGGGCGTAGTATACGTTAGTTATGCTGATTAATCATCACTACCAAAGACGCCAAGTAAGTGCAAAATTGATGTAAACAAGTTGTAAATGTTCAAATACATGCTTACTGTTGCACGGATGTAGTTGGTTTCACCGCCGTGAATGATGCGACTGGTATCAAATAAGATTAAACCGGACATGATAAATACGATAGCAGAGCTGATTGCCATGCTGACAGCTGGTACTGCAAAGAAAATGTTTGCTAGGGCTGCAACTATCACAACTACCAAACCAACCATTAAGAAACCGCCAAGGAAGCTAAAATCTTTCTTAGTAGTCAGAACATAAGCTGATAAAGCAAAGAAAACTAACGCTGTTGCACCAAGCGCTT
The DNA here is from genome assembly GCF_024300645.1 of Alteromonas sp. LMIT006. NCBI lineage: Bacteria > Pseudomonadati > Pseudomonadota > Gammaproteobacteria > Alteromonadales > Alteromonadaceae > Alteromonas > Alteromonas sp. LMIT006. Next base: position 1,836,835 of record NZ_CP101291.1, read on the forward strand.
GCATAATGATGAAAGGACCACCTGCAAGACCAACGTAAAAGTTTAAGATGTAACCTAGTGAGCCACCCATTAAACCAGTGAAAGCAAATATCCAAAATAGGCCAGAAGCTTTGTCTGCTTTGCTGTTTACGACAAACAACATGACAAATGCGCCAATCGTCATGGCAATACTCGCGATAGGACCGATACCTACCATCATTGCTACACCAGCACAGACTGCACTGAATAGCATGGTCATGGCTAATAACATATAGGTATTGCGTAATACCTTGTTTGTTTCTAAAACAGACGGATGCGAAGCACTATATACCGTATCTCTGTTCATGTTTTCCTCCAATGGATTAAAGCGAACGTTTTCTATTGCTAAATTTATAGACTTTTGTTCATTTTTCAAGGTTTTTCGATGGTAAAAAAGTCGCAAAGCCCCAGTCTAGTGGAAATTTTGCGCAACATGCACATTTCTTCGGCAAACAATTAAAAAAAATGAATTTTTCCTTTACAAACCCTCGGTCTCTCTTTAATATGCGCATCTCTTACGGAGAGGTGGCAGAGTCCGGCTGAATGCACCTGACTTGAAATCAGGCGAAGGGTCAAACCTTCCGGGGGTTCGAATCCCTCCCTCTCCGCCAAATACAAAAAAACCCGCGCTTGTCGCGGGTTTTTTGTATTTAAGGTTTGAGGGATGAGATGAGAACCAGTGGGTTCGACAAACACAAAAAAAGCAACTGAAGTTGCTTTTTTTGTGTTTATAAATATTAGCTCTAGCAATCCTCTTCCAAGATGGTTTCAACAATCTTGGCAACTTCTTTTGGTATACTTTTGCGGTTAATCGCCCTGTCAGCATCTTGAACTTGTCGCTCTACTATTACAATACACCGCACCCAGTTCTCTATAGTCAGTCGGGTACTGCCTGTTTCATAATTCTGTATTGTACGCTCAGTGACACCTAAAATGTCAGACATCCGCTCGCGTGTGAAACCCAAAGAATGGCGTATGTTTCTGAGCAAATGCCCCAGATGTTGAGGTTCTGATATGTATTTCACGAAAAATTAGCCTTGTTATTTTAATAATTAGTATGTTCTAAGATTATTACTTTATTAGATTTATCTGTAAGAAAACTCGCATAACATACACTCGCTGTCATTATTTTGAAACGAAAACTTTTTTCGATAACCATATTTATTTACAAAAAACTGTATTTAGGCGATAACAAGTTGTATATTCTATTTGTCAAAACAAGGAACATGGACATGGTCAAAATTTTATTGGTAGACGATCACGAATTAGTGCGTGCTGGATTACGTTTAATTTTGCAAGAAGTACCTGATTTTAAGGTGGTTGCTGAAGCCAAATCTGGCGAGGAAGCCATACGTATATGTCGTAAAGATGCACCGGATATTGTATTGATGGATGTCAATATGCCAGGCATCGGTGGTTTAGAAGCAACGAAACAAATCGCGCGATTGCCAGAAAATACGCGCGTCATTTGTTTGTCAATGCATACTGAAAACCCCATTCCGAGCAAAGTTATGCATATGGGCGCATTCGGCTTCATAACCAAAGATGCTGAACCGGAAGAAATGATCCGCTGCATACAAAAGGTTCATGCTGGACAAAAGTATGTTGCTCCTGATATTGCTCAACAAATAGCTATTGGCAAATTGGACTTTGACGATGCGAATCCTTTTGAGCAATTATCCGACCGTGAGCTCGAAATTACATTGATGTTAGTAAAAGGACAGCGTGTCCCCGAGATTGCTAAATCGCTCAATATTTCAGCAAAAACTGTAAATACTTACCGTTATCGCATGTTCGATAAGCTGGATATCAACACGGATGTAGAATTAACTCACTTGGCCTTGCGCTATAAGTTGATTTCTTCCGAATTCGTGTAATGCCATCGACTGAATTTGATTATCAATCCTTCTTAGACAACCTTACTCATCACCCCGGCGTTTATCGAATGTATAATGCTGAGGATGCGGTTATTTATGTTGGTAAAGCCAAAAACCTACATAAACGCGTCTCAAGTTATTTTCGAAAACGCTACGACAACAAAAAAACCGCAGCCCTCGTTGCCAATATTGCAAAAATCGAAATTGTGGTTGTGCAAAGTGAAACTGAAGCGCTGATTCTTGAAAATAACCTCATTAAGCAATACAAACCAAAATACAACGTCTTACTTAAAGACGATAAATCTTATCCGTTTATTCATATCTCAGCACATAAGCACCCGAAGATAGGCATGCATCGTGGTCCACAAAAGGCTGCAGGGGAATATTATGGTCCATACCCCAGTGCGTGGTCAGTCAAAGAAAGCTTAAGATCGTTTCAAAAAATCTTCCAAGTACGTCAATGTGAAGACGCTTATTATCGAGCTCGTTCTCGTCCGTGTTTGCAGTATCAAATGCAAAGGTGTTCGGCACCATGCGTGGAAGGCCATGTATCGGATGAGGAATATACAGAGCAAGTGTTAATGGCGAAGTTATTTTTGAAAGGAAAAGACCAGCAAGTCATCAGTAATTTTGTAAAACGCATGGAAGATGCGAGCCACAATCTTAATTTTGAAGCCGCTGCGCGCTATCGCGATCGCATCAGTGCTTTACGTAGAGTGCAAGAACAGCAATGGGTGAGTGGTTCAGACACCGAGATGGATGTGTTTGGTTACGCTTATATTGCGGGCAATGCTTGTGTGCAGGTCTTATTCATTCGCGATGGTAAATTATTGGGCTCAAAATCCTATTTTCCCAAAGTCCCCAGCATTTTGGATAGTGAAGAAGTGTTCCGTTCGTTTGTGGTTCAGTTCTATTTGTCGGGTAATAAAGGTATACCCAAACACATAGTGTTACCAATGAAGTTGGATGAATTAGATACCATTGCCGATGCGTTGAGAAGTAAAGCGGGACATGTTGTGAAGTTCTACACTGGCGCTCGTGAGGAAAAACGCAAATATCTCGAGCTTGCCAACAAAAATGCAGAAAACGCCTTGGTCAGTAAACAAGCCGCACAAAAGTCCGTACATGCGCGGGTTTTATCTCTTGAGGAAACCCTTGAGCTTGATGAACCCATTCAGCGCATGGAGTGCTTCGACATATCTCACACATCAGGGCAACAAACGGTCGCTTCATGTGTGGTGTTTAATCGCGATGGCCCTACAACCTCCGATTACAGACGATACAATATTGAGGGGATTACGCCCGGAGATGATTATGCTGCCATGGCTCAAGTGCTGAGTCGTCGCTACAAATACAAACAGCAAGATGAAACAAAGATTCCTGATATTGTTTTTATAGACGGTGGCAAAGGGCAGTTGAGCCAAGCAGAAGCCCATTTTGCGCAATGGCCTTATGCAAAGAAACCGCTGTTAATTGGCGTGGCTAAGGGCACCAGTCGCAAAGCGGGTCTAGAAACGTTGATAATGGCCTATAGTCGAGAAACCATTCCAATGTCTCCTGATGATCCTGGTTTGCATCTTATTCAACATATACGTGATGAATCACATCGCTTTGCTATAACAGGTCACAGAGCGCGAAGACAAAAAGTCAAAACCACATCGACATTAGAGTCCATACCGGGAGTAGGGCCGAAAAAACGACAAAGCCTACTCAAATATACCGGCGGTCTGCAAGGCTTGAAAAAGGCAAGTCGCAGTGAATTAGAAAAAGTCCCAGGAATTAGTGCGGAACTCGCCGAAATTATATATGATCACCTACATAATTAAGTAATACGCAGTAACCGTCATGATGACAATCCCTAACATGTTGACTCTCTTTCGAGTAGCTTTGATCCCAATCTTTGTGACGATTTATTTTTTGGATATCCAATATGCACATGAACTCGCGGCGTTTGTATTTTGGTTGGCTGCGATCACTGATTGGTTCGATGGATATTTGGCCAGAAAGCTTCAGCAAAGTTCGCCTTTTGGTGCATTCTTAGATCCCGTCGCTGATAAACTCATAGTGACCGTTGCGTTAATCATGATAACTCATACCTATGCCACTTTGTGGATCACTATTCCTGCAATGATCATTTTGGCTCGAGAGATATTTGTCTCTGCATTACGCGATTGGATGAGTCAAAAAGGTGCAACCGATAAAGTCAAAGTCAGTATGTTAGGTAAACTAAAAACCACTGCGCAAATGTTAGCGCTGATTGGTTTATTGTCCGGATTAGAATCTTTCATGGGTTTCCCCCTGTATTGGGTGACACTGGGTTATGGTCTTTTATATATAGCTGCGATATTGTCTGTATGGTCGATGTGGGAATACGCACGGGCGGGTTGGTCAACATTAACACAGTAAAAGAGGGTGATTGATGCATAAATCAACGTTTTGGCTAAAATACCCTCATTCGCTTCATTTTTTTAGCCAAACTGCAAAAAAATCACGTTTTCTTGTTGACAGTTTTGCTGTGAAAGGTAGAATGCACGCACTCAATTGATGAGTCACATGATTCGACATTGATGCGGGTGTAGCTCAGTTGGTAGAGCGCAACCTTGCCAAGGTTGAGGTCACGAGTTCGAGCCTCGTTACCCGCTCCAAATTAACGTTTGGTACAATATGGCGCTGTGGCAGAATGGCGATGCAGCGGATTGCAAATCCGTACTATTCCGGTTCGAATCCGGTCGGCGCCTCCATTCTATAAAGCGTTTTAAGATACGCCCGGGTGGTGAAATTGGTAGACACAAGGGATTTAAAATCCCTCGCTCGTAAGAGCGTGGCGGTTCAAGTCCGCCCCCGGGCACCATTATTTAGATTTTGTATGCGGGTGTAGCTCAGTTGGTAGAGCGCAACCTTGCCAAGGTTGAGGTCACGAGTTCGAGCCTCGTTACCCGCTCCAAAATTCTTCCTAAACCCATCCAAAAATAATCTTTTTTCTCTTTTTTTAGTATATAGTTACATCATATTTATACGGAACACGTATCTTATTATGCAAATCAGAAAATGGCTGATTACTTTGGTTGTTGCAGCCGGTATATTCGCATTATTAGGTTTTATTAAATTTTCACAAATTCAAACTGCTATCGCTTTTGGTGAGTCGTTTCCTGAGCCGAGTGAGACGGTTACGCGGTTTACTCTTCAGCCAACTCAGTATGCACAGCAATATACGGTATCTGGTACTATTCTCGCGCCACAACAGGTTATTTTGACAGCTGAAGTTGGCGGGTTAATTGAGCGAGTTAATTTTTCAAGTAATGCTCAGGTGCAAAGTGGCGATGTATTCTTGCAAATTAATGCCGCCCAAGAAATCGCAGAGCTCAATGCCATTAAAGCACAAATCCAGTTAGCAAATTTAGACGTCAAGCGCACGCAACAATTAGTTGAACAACGCGCAACCGGTCAACAACAACTTGATCGCGTGAAAGCAGAACTGGCTGTGGCACAAGCCCAAGCGCAAGCAATTGAAGCCCGTATTGCCAAAAAACAAATCAAAATCCCATTTAACGGTCGTTTAGGTTTGCACTCATTAGAAATAGGGCAATTTGTGGATGCTAACACCGCCTTAGTTGAACTGGTGAATGTGGAGCAGGGGCTGTGGGTAGATTTTGCAATCCCGCTTAACAAGCGCGATTGGCTAAAGGACACGATCGCCGTGACTAATGGTAGTATCTCGTTGCCTGCCAGCGTTTTTTCACAAAGCACCAGTATCAATAATATCTCGCGTAATTTATCCATTCGAGCACAGCTACAAAACATCAACGAATGGGTGCCTGGCATGATTGTTCAAGTCAAGTTGCAATCTCCCAATGTGATAGATGCGTATGACATTCCGAATACCGCCTTGCGCTATGATGCATTAGGCAGTTATGTGTTTGTGCTTGATACAGATGAAGACGGTAAATTAAGAGCTAAACGTGAAGACGTTGTCGTGTTATCTCAAGGTGATGGTCACAGCTTCATTGAACTGTCTTTGCCCGCGGGGACTCAGATTGCCAATATCGGTGCGTTTAAATTGCGCAATGGCATATTAGTAAACCTTGCTCAACAAGGTCAGTAACCATGAACCAGAGAGAGTTACAGCCGTTTTTACAAAAACGTTGGTTGGATATTTTTTCTACCAAACCGATTTTAGCCATCGTGATCTCATTGACTATTTTCTTGGTTGGCTTAAGAGCGTATTCCAATATACCCGTGTTGCAATTTCCTCAAATTGCCAGTGCTTCCATTCAGATCACCACACCATACATCGGTGCTTCGGCAGAAGTGGTGCAGGGGTTTGTTACCGATCCTATTGAACGCGCAGCCTCAACTGTGCCTGGTGTGGATTATGTGGACAGTGCGACAACTCCAGGTTTGAGCCGGGTAACCGTCTGGCTCAATCTCAATGTTGATAGCGCCAAAGCGTTAGCCGAATTATCGGCCCGAATTGATCAAATTCGTTTTGAACTGCCTGCTGGAGCAGAAGACCCTGCTATACAAGTCGTTCGAGCGGATCGGCCATTTGCAGTGTTTTATTTGACGGTGGATTTTAGCGATGCAGATGATCGCATCACTCGTACCGAAGCGACGGATTATCTAACTCGACAAGTAGTACCCGAACTATCAACGATTCCTGGTGTACAAAGAGTGGGTATTGAAGGCGCTCGTGCACCAGCCATGCGCATATGGTTAAACCTGAATCAGTTACAGGCACTTAACATTAGTGCAGCACAAGTTGCCCAAGCTTTACGTGCCAATAATTTACTTGCCACCTTAGGGCAGACTGAAAACAATGAACAGCGCCTATCACTCGTTACAGCTACCAATCTCGCGGATACTTTTGAATTCGAACAATTGGTAGTGGCTCAGCGCAATGATTCTATCATTCGTTTAACAGACATTGCTCGAGTTGAGCTAGGTGAGGATGAAGGGCAAGATGCAGCGCGTCTTGATTACGATACGGTGTTGTATCTGTCGATCTGGCCTGTACCTGGGGCAAATGAAATTCAAATTGGCGATGAAGTGTATCAACGTGTTGCCAAAATTAATCAAGTTTTACCACAGGGTATGCAAATTAAAGACGGCTATGATGGTACCTTGTATATGCGCAGTGCCCTCTCAGAAATCTTTGGTACTCTGGCTGAAACCATTCTGATTGTTGGTTTAGTCGTGTTATTTATGATGGGATCTTTGCGTACGGCATTAGTGCCGTTAGTTACGATCCCAATTTCCATTTTGGGCGCTTTAGCAGCCATTCATTGGATGGGATTCAGTCTTAACCTGTTAACGGTTCTTGCCATTGTCTTATCGGTAGGTCTAGTTGTTGATGATGCTATCGTTGTGGTTGAAAACGTCGGTCGTCACATGCGCAATGGCATGGGGCGCATTGACGCGGCTTTAATTAGCTCACGACAGCTTTTTGCACCTGTTGTGGTCACCACTGTGGTCTTGGCCGCAGTCTATGCGCCGATTGGTATTTTGGGTGGGTTGACGGGGGCTCTGTTCAAAGAATTTGCGTTCACTCTTGCCATTGCCGTCATTCTCTCTTGCGTCGTCGCGGTTACCTTATCTCCTATTATGAGCGCCTACAGCAATCCTGAACAAGGCCGTGAAGGACGACTGACAAACTGGGTGAACCTGCGCTTTGATTGGTTGCAACGAGTATATGGTGGCTATTTGCAATGGTCTTTGACATGGCGGAACCAAATTATTTTTATGGTGGTGTTTATCTCTTTATTAAGCGTACCCTTTTATTTGGTCTCGCTTAAAGAACTCGCTCCAACCGAAGATCAGGCCAGTATTTCTGTTATCGTTGAAGCGCCGCCTGATGCATCTCTCGCATACAGTGTTGAGCACATGGACACCATAGTCGATACCTTATCCACCATTGAAGGCTCGACTTTCATGTGGCAACTGGTGAATCCTGGCGCCACCTTTGGCGGTATGGAGTTTGTAGAGCCAGACAAACGCGAACGCAAAATTCAAGATATATACTGGGATGCATTTTTTTTACTCAACACTGTACCTGGTTTAAAAGCGTTTCCGGTATTGGATTCGGCCTTACCTACGGCAGGTAATTTTGCCGTAGAGCTAGTGGTGCAAAGCACCGATTCGCATGCAGATATGCAACGATATGTGGATGAAATCCTTGCTAAAGCGAACGCGACCGGTGAGTTTTTATTTGTCGATTCCGATTTGAAAATTGATTTGCCGTTGGCTCGGATCCGCTTTGACAAAAACAAAATCGCTCAGTACGGTTTAACCGTCGCAGAGGTAACCGAGCAATTGAGTACTTTGTTATCCGGTAATTTTGTGAATCGATTTGATCAATTAGGTAAGGCATATCGCGTTATTCCAATGGTGGAAGAGCAATCACAGCGCTCTTTAGAACAAGTGTTGCAATTGCCTGTCGATATTGGTCAAGGGCAAACTGTGACGTTCTCTGATTTTGCGCATATTGAGATGGAAGTAGGGCCTCGTGTCCTGTCTAAGTTCCAACAAAAAAATGCTTTTAGGATCTTTGCTGGCACCCGACCAGACATTACCAAAGAAGCGGGCCTTTCTCGCTTAGAAGAGATTGCCAGTCGTATCATTCCGTCAGATTACAGTCTAGACTACGCAGGTGAATCGAGAGAAATTCGTCGTGACGGTAATCAACTTGAAGATGTGCTGCTGTTAGCTATTGTCTTTGTCTTTTTGGTGTTAGCCATTCAATTTAATTCATTTCGCGACCCGCTTGTGGTCTTACTCGGTTCAGTACCCGTGGCGTTATCCGCTGCGTTGATGTTCACGTTTTTGGATTTTACTACCATTAATATTTACTCTCAGGTCGGCTTTATTACGTTAGTGGGTTTGGTGGCCAAAAATGGGATCTTGATTGTAGAGTTTGCGAAACATATGCAGAGGCAAGGTGCGGCCAAGCTTGAAGCAATTACCGAAGCGGCTCAAACCCGACTGCGTCCGGTAATAATGACGACCGCCGCTACTGTACTGGGTCATCTTCCTTTATTACTAGTTACTGGGGCGGGAGCGGAGGCTCGTAACAGTATAGGTATTGTATTAGTCGCGGGAATGTTTGTAGGTACACTATTGACCTTATTGTCTTTACCCACCTTATATATGCTCCTTGCCAAGGAGCACAATAAGACAGTAACAGAGACCAACGATGTCTGAGTATTGGATGGAATTTTTCACACTCGCTGGCGTACATCTCATTGCTGTGGCCAGTCCAGGGCCTGATTTTGCAGTCGTTGTGCGACATGCCATTTCACATGGTCGAAAAATTGCTATTTGGTGCAGTATTGGCATTGGTTTCGGCATTTTATTGCACGTCGCCTATAGCCTGTTAGGTATTGGACTACTGATCAAAACCACGCCGTGGTTATATCAAAGCTTGATATTTATTGCGGCAGGGTACTTTGTTTTTATTGGTATTGGGGCTTTGCGTGCTTCTGCTCAAGAAACATCAGCTGAGTCTGAAGAAGTAAACAAGGAAGTGACCAAGCAATTGCCTATTATCCAGGCTTTTCGCGTTGGCTTTATTACCAACGGATTAAATCCCAAAGCCACTTTGTTTTTCTTATCCTTGTTCTCTGTGGTGGTGTCATTTGAGACACCATTATCGATAAAAATGATGTACGGCATATACTTAGCGATTGCGACGGGATTATGGTTTATCGTTTTGAGTATGTTATTATCAAATGCAAAAATTGACGTTTGGTTACAGCGTTATCGACAGCAAATTGATCGAGTGATGGGGGCAGTCCTGATTTTTATGGGAGCGTCTCTGTTGTATCAAGAACTGCTATCGTTATTTTAGGCGACTGTTACTCCAGGCTATATTAAGAAGAATCATGCAATACAACGAACCCTCACTTATTCAAAAAAATCTGAGTGGCGAATACGCGTTTGACATCAGAGCGTTGCTGCAATTTGCCCATCAAACAACAATACGTAATTGGCTACCTATCCTCGGTGGAGCGACTATTGCATTAGTCTTGTTGATGGTCTTTGCCATGATTCTACTGAGCGTATTTGAGGTCACAGACCCGTTCAATGTCCCAGATCATACGATGATGCAAATTGAGGTGTTAGCCACAGTGTTTGCTGCCCCTTTATCGGTTGGTCTATTACTTATGGGATTGCGCACTGCTGCTAAAAAATCGATTAAACCGGTCGATGTTTTGTCATATTATCCACGAATATTTTCTTTGGGACTGATTGGCTTACTGATTTCTTTGCTGACCAGTATTGGCCTGATGCTGTTAATCATTCCAGGATTGTATCTCTACCTTGCGACGGGATTTGTACTCCCATTGATGGCAGAAAAACATATGCGTCCCATTGCGGCTATTCAGTTATCGGTGCAGATGGTGAATCGTTATCTCAGTCAGTTTATAATCTTATTTGGCGTCATGTTCCTGTCAATGCTTGTAAGCGTATTGAGTTTTGGTATTTTGCTACTGTACTTTGTGCCGTTTTTTTATGTATTAAAAGGAAAAATATACATGGATTTGTTTAGTTACGGTGAGATTTCCGATCCCATTGATCGAATAGAAGAGCATAAAGATGACGAAACCTTTGTGGCATAAAATCGCCCTTGTTATATTCTGGGCAATATTGCTTTGGTGTGTGCTTTACCCGTTCATTAATCTTACAAAAACTAGCCAAACACCAATTAAAACGATTGAGACTGGCTACCTAGATACTACAAACGCAATACTCAAAGCGGGAAATGAGGCTACTTTTGGTGTCGTATTCAATGACCATGAGATTCAATTAGTTCCTAATTTTAGTCAAGGTAAGCCCATTCCTCAATTTGGACAAATCTCAGATGTTAAAAGCAAGAAATCGACTTATTTCGAATACATTGGGCAGATGTCTAAACGCATTAATCAAATTATTATTATCCAGCGCCAATTCTTGATATCTATTCAAAACAAGCCATCACTGAGTACCGCTGAACAACTTGCATTTAATTATTTGAGTCACACCTATCGAGTAAAAAATGCACCACAACCTGAGATGATTAAGCGCCTTCTGCATCGTGTTGCACCTATTCCAACTCCGTTAGTGCAAGTACAAACCGCAAACGAATCGGGGTGGGGTACTTCGCGTTTTGCTCGTAAAGGGTACAATTTTTTTGGATTATGGTGCTATCAAACAGGATGCGGTTTTATTCCCAATCAACGTATTGAAGGTATGAACCACGAAGTGGCACGTTTTGATTCATTGGCGAAAGCCATGTATCGCTATAAATTGAATTTAAATCGCAACAGAGCATATCGTGAGATGCGAGATATTCGCGCCCGACAAATGTCGGATGATAGTTTTGCTTTGTCTTATGCTATGATTGACGGATTAAAAGCGTATTCAGAACGTGGCGATGCATACATTGATGAGTTAAGAAATATGCTTGAATTTAACCGTGAGTTTCTACATGAGTAAAAATGTTTTTATACCATTCATCTTGGTGTTAATGTCTCCTTGGCTATATGCCGATACTATCGAAATTGCATACAAAGATCTCTATAGTCATTTGCGCAAACTTGATAATGAGGATACGCAGCATTTGCAGTTTGCTTTTGGCTTTTTGAAGGTGCCAAAGAAGCAATCTCTTTGCACGATTACGAAAGGCGAGGTCATCACGGATAAGCAAGTCCTTCCTGTAGCGATTACACCAGAACAACGTTTTACCGTCCCTTTTGAGAAAGCCTTAAAAATGGCTGATGCGTTGGTCCGTATTGAGGTGGATGCACCCAAAAATCAATGTGATATGTCGGTACAGCTTGAAACGACTGCACAGTGGTTAAAATACAATTATTCTAGGGCTGACTTAGACATCATTCTCTCGCAATATCGTAATTTCTTTAATGAAATGGGAGGCTTTATGTCGTTTATGATGCCTCAAGTGACCGGTTTACAAATACACTTTAGCGATGAGTCGTTATCGCAACCAATCGCTGATGACGTTTCTATTGTTGCGGGTGTATTACGCATAGACTCTCAGCAAATCAAAGGTTTAACGGAATTATCACTCCCTGAAAAACCGTTACGCATAACCGCATTGACACAACGATAACGAATCGTGTTCGTCAACGAACGTAACTTAACTGATAGTCAATTTGTTCTGACAGACGTTCGACCGCTTCTCGACCATTTTGTATCAGTTCTTCAGCACGATTAAATTCTAATATTCCCACATTGCGCAAATGAGGCTCAATTAAAATATGAGGTGGATCACCTGCGAGTCTTGAGCGTGTTACTCGTGCTTGCATAATATCCAATGCGCTGGACATTACACTCATTATCCCTGGTGGAGAGTCTTGTTCTTTACTCTTATCGGGTGAAAACCAAGAACGGAGTAGTGAGGTGTTTCGCGCTAAAAACTCATCAGTTTTTCGCTGACTCTCGGTGTGCTCAACGCTAAATTTTTCAATCATCTCTGGGCGGAAATCGGCAGCAAGATTGACCGCAATGACCACATCTGCACCTAATTGACGACATAAGTTAACTGGCACAGGATTGACCACAGCGCCATCAATTAACCAACGACCTTGGTATTTGACCGGTGCAAATAAGCCAGGGATCGCACAAGAAGCTCGAATACTTTCACCAATTTCACCTTCTTTAAAAACCACCTCTCGACCGGTGTGCATATCCGTGGCAGTGACGGCAAACGGCTTTTGCATTTGTGCAAAATTGGGTACACTGAATTCATCCATTAGCTTTTCAAACACTCGTTTACCTGAGGCAATACCTCCGGTATTAATCCCCACGCCGAGTAATGTTAAAATTTGCCATTCATTGAGGCTACAGGCCCATTCTTTCAGGTCTGCTAGATGACCACTTGCATAGGCTGAACCAACGTATGCACCAATAGAACACCCGGCGACGACATCAATTTGCACACCCATTTCTTCTAGTGCTTCAATGATCCCTATATGCGCCCAGCCACGAGCTGCACCAGCGCCTAATGCTAATCCGATTTTCATAAATTCCTTAAAGTGTAATAATGTGTACGTTTTCGTCACTATGCATTTGCGTTGGGGCTTCATCAAATGCAGTATCTCCCATAGCAACCGGTCCAGGTTGTGTGGAAACGCCGGCAAAGTCATATAATTGCCCATCAGCTAAATGCGAAGGTACCACGTTTTGCATTGCTTTGAACATAGACTCAATTCGACCAGGAAAACGCTGTTCCCATTCATTAAGCATAGCTTTGATTTGTTTTCTTTGGAGGTTTTCTTGTGAACCGCACAAATTACAAGGAATGATAGGGAACGCCATGTATTGGGCAAATTTTTCTATATCTCGTTCTTTGTTATAAGCAAGCGGACGAATAACAATATGCTCACCATTATCACTGACTAATTTTGGGGGCATACTTTTGAGGCGACCCCCGTGAAACATATTCAAAAATAATGTCTCCAGCATATCATCGCGATGATGGCCTAATGCTATTTTGGTTGCGCCAAGCTCTTTGGCCGTGCGATACAAAATGCCACGGCGCAAACGAGAACACAAAGAGCAAGTTGTTTTACCCTCAGGGATCTTGTCTTTAACAATACTATAGGTATCTTCGGTGACTATTTGAAAATCGACGCCAAGATTTTTTAAATACTCGGGTAAAATATGTTCAGGAAATCCAGGTTGTTTTTGATCTAAGTTGACTGCAACAAGTGAAAACTGAATCGGGGCTACTCGTTGTAAATACAACAGTGTATCAAGTAATGTGTAGGAATCTTTGCCTCCAGAGAGGCAAACCATCACTTTATCGCCGTCTTCAATCATATTGTAATCGATAACCGCTTTACCGGTTTCGCGACGAATGCGTTTAATCAGTTTGTTGATGGAAGTGGATGGTTTTGTTGCGGTGGCTAATGTATCAGACATGCATGCGCCTTAATGCCTAGTGATTGAATCGACGCGATTATATCAGTTAATGTAAGGGTGGAACAAATCCATCCGGTTTGACTGCTAAAACATCACATTTAATACTATCAATTATAAATTCTGCAGATTGACCTAATGTTTTGGAAGCCATTCCCATATCGCCAATACTGCCAATGACTAACAAAGATGCACTTAATGATGAAATAACGGAAGGGATCACCTCGTGCGGTTCTCCTTCAACAACATGTCGGTTTGTCTTAGCAACAGAGAAGCGATCACCAAACATATCTAGTGCTTGGAAGTGATGGTTTTGAATCGCTCTCGCCAATACTGAATAAGTAAAACTTTGTGTCGATTTACTCATTGGTTGGGGCACGGATGGATAGGCATTTACTAAGTGCACTTGGCTAGAGTAAATACTGGCAATTTCATCTGCGCATTCAGTGAGTTTTTCATTTAGCAGTGAGTGAGAACGATCTTCAAAGCCGGTATTCACCGCTGTGACAATATGTTCATAGTGCGTTTCTTGAGTTTGACTGACGAGCAACACCGGAAACGGAGATTTGCGTATCAAGTGCCAATCTAAAGGCGTAAAGACCGGAGAAGTCACTACCGGATCATGCTTCATTGACTTAATGATGAGATCCGCCTTTTCTTCGCGAGCAGTTTCTATAACAGACTCATAAACACGCGGATGCCAATGTACCGCTGTGAGCGTGGTTCGTGGGAGTTCATATTTCTCGAGTAGGTCTTCTAGCCAGCTGTATCTATCTGCAATGTACTCAGCCCTAAACTCTTCTCTCTCTTTCTCGCTGAGCATGTGTTTAAGCTCGTAACCAGCGTGATATACAGAAAGCATCACCATTAATTTGGCATTGATTTTGTTGGCTAATGATAAACCTCGAATTAGCGCCGGTTGTTGCGTCTGATTCGGCTCAATAACGACTAAAATGGACTCTAAATTAATCATACTAGCATGCGTTGTGTAGGATTATCTTGCTCTAATTTTCCTTGTGAACGCATCACCATCGCATCAAAATCTAAAATTGAAATTAACTTACCATCGACTTTAATGAGCTGTTCTTTTTGAAAGCGTGTTAATAATCGACTGATCGTTTCTACCGTTAACCCTAAATAGTTACCGATTTCATTACGGGTCATTGTCAGGTTAAATTCTTTGCTTGAGTAACCACGCTCAGTAAAACGCTTGGCTAAATGTGTCAAAAAATGAAGTAGACGTTCTTGTGCCGTGCGTTTATTTAAAAGCATCATCATTTGATGGTTTTGCTCGATTTCTGCACTCATGTGCGACATGATTTGATTGCGCAGTTTAGGAAAGCGCTCTGCCACTTCATTGAGTGTTTGATAGGGCAACTCACAAACCATAGCCGTTTCTAAAGCAACGGTATTACTGGTATAACTATTACCGGATAATGCATCAAAACCAATCAAATCACCTGGTAAGTGAAAAGCAACAATTTGCTCTTGGCCATCAGCCGTGGCCACGTAGGATTTGAATGAACCAGTACGCACGGCATAAAGCGAACGGAAAGGCGTATTCGCTCTAAGCAGATAATCATGCTTATGTAACGGTCGCTTGCGTTCAATGATATCATCTAATGAATCAAGTTCGTCAGAGTTTAAGGAAACCGGCAAACATAAATGACTAAAACTGCATGATTGGCAGTGTATAGAAAGTTCCGAATTTTTCATAAATACCACGCGCTCTTAAGTGTTGTAAATTTTTATTATCGTTATCTAATAATAGAATTTACATCTATATTGTTAAGTATAGCAATGAAATTGAATAGATAATAATCACACCACCCATAATTTTTCGTGATGTTGGGTGGGATAATATTTGCTGTAAACGGTCAGAACTCAACGCGACAGCTACGATGGCGGGTGCAGTGCCGAGCCCAAAAAACATCATGAAAAGGGCACCATGCCAAGGCTCAGAAACGGTTAAAGTCCAAGTTAATGTTGTATAGACTAAACCACAAGGCAACCAACCCCAGATCACTCCATAAGGTATTGCTTTTAAAGCATTATCTAAAGGTAAAAAATATTTCGAAAGGGGTTTTAATAAGCTGAATATTGGCGTAAAAAAGCGTTCAATATGTCGAATTAGCAACCACCAACCCGCAACATAAAGTCCCAATAAGCACATCAAAATGGCAGATAAAATTTGCAAAAAATTAAGTGGAATTAATCCAGAATTACCAATATGTGTGCCAAACCAAGCAACGCCAAACCCAGCTAAAGTATAACTAAAAATACGACCAAAGTTGTATCCTGCGATCAGCATCCATTTCCCTACATCGGGTTTTGCACTGAATAATAAACTGCTCGCAATACCGCCACACATTCCTAAACAATGAGTACTACCTGCGATACCGAGTAAAAATGCGGTAAAAAGTAATTCAATCACGTTTATGTTGTTCAGATTTAGGGGAGGGAGTCACATCATCATCGAACAAGATACTGTGCCCCTGGCGTTCTAAATCTTCGAATTGGTTGTTTTTAACTGCCCAAAAAAAAGCAACAATGGCGACCGCAACGATAATGATGGCAATGGGAATCAATACATATATTATGTTCATAAAGTGACATCCATTAGTTAAGTTGTCTAAATCGCAATAAACGCGCTGAGTTGTAGACAACGATTAAAGAGCTCAGAGACATTCCAAGCGCAGCTTGCCAAGGTGTCAGGACACCCATAATTGCAAATGGCAATACCACGACATTATATCCTAATGCCCACATAAAATTTTGTTTAATTGTGCGTTTGGTTTTTGCTGCCAGAGCGGTCAATAGTGGTAATTGAGCAAGGTGTTCTTGCAACAAAATAACATCCGTACTGTGTTTGGTGAAATCCGAGGCATTGCCAACCGTCACTGCGACATCAGCTTGTGCCAAAACCGGCGCATCGTTAATGCCATCACCAAGCATCATGATGACTTTTTTACTGGATTGTAATTCGGTTAAGATAGACAGCTTATCTTCAGGTCGACAACCGTGGTGGGCTTCTTTGACATTGAGAGTTTCTGCAACCTCGGATACATGTTTCGCAGCGTCACCACTGATAATCGAAAGTGAGTAGGCGTCAGCCAGTGCTGAGACAACTTCTGTTGTGTGTGGCTTTAATGCGTCAGTGAGCCAATATGCAGCAATGATTTGTTCGTTTTTACTTACGAAAACGGTTGCATTGAGAATGTGATTGGAGATAGCGCATGGCATAAATTTAGCGTTTCCAATACGGTACAAGGCCCCTTCATATTCACCACAAATACCTTGATTGATCACAACTTTAACGTCTTTTACGCTAATTGGATTACTACATTCAAAGGCTCGTGCTATGGGGTGTTCAGAAAATTGCTCAATACTAGCAACAATTGAATCAATAAGATTTTTTTGCGTTTCATCTGCATACCATGTTTGGGCAATACTAAATGCTCCAGTAGTAAGAGTGCCTGTTTTGTCAAAGACGATATGATTGACTTTGGTAATGCGTTCAAGTGTATCAGCTCGTTTAATTAAAACACCGGCTTTTTGTAACCTAGCCATAGCGGTTGTTAAAGCACTTGGGGTAGCTAAACCCAATGCGCAAGGACAAGTTGCAATCAATATTGATACGGTGATCCAAAACGCATTGTCGTTACCTAAATAAGACCAAGTAAAGAATGTTACGGTTGAAATGAATAGTACCGCGAAGACAAAATACTGCGATAGTCGGTCTGCCATTTGTGCTACTTTCGGTTTATGCGACATTGCACTCTCTTGCAAGCGTGCTATTTTATTGACCAAAGATTCTTCAAGTGTCTGCGTAACCATCATTTGCAAAGGTTGAGCTTGATTCAGTGTGCCGCCAAAGACCTTATCGCCAGGCGCTTTACTGACGGGAACAAACTCTCCTGTCAACATCGATTCTTCGATGAAACTAGTGCCTTCTATGATGACCCCATCAACGGGGATCG
Source organism: Alteromonas sp. LMIT006 (assembly GCF_024300645.1). Taxonomy (NCBI): domain Bacteria; kingdom Pseudomonadati; phylum Pseudomonadota; class Gammaproteobacteria; order Alteromonadales; family Alteromonadaceae; genus Alteromonas; species Alteromonas sp. LMIT006. The sequence continues at coordinate 1,854,626 of NZ_CP101291.1, forward strand.
TATCTCCAGCTTTGACTAACACTGTTTGGTTTGGTTTAAGTTGTTTGGCTAAAACGATCTCTGTGTTCTGGTTGTCTTGAATAAGATGCGCGGATAAAGGGATATATTGCATCGAGTTAGATGCGATCTCAGTGGCTTGATAACGAGCTCGATGTTCTAAAAAGCGGGAACTGAGCAAAAAGAAAATAAACATGCAGATGGATTCAAAATACACATCGCCATCTCCTAAGATGACTGCTTTTATTCCTGCAAAATAAGTCCCTAGGATAGCAATGGAAACTGGGAGATCCATATTGACACCACGAGCGAGTAGGGCACGAATGGCACCTAGATAAAACGTAGATCCAGAATAAAAGACGACTGGAGTCGTTAATACCAAGGAGATCCAATGAAAATACTCAGCCATGGTCTCGTCGATGTTACCCAACCAGTCAAAGTAGAAGCCAAACGATAGCATCATAACTTGCATCGTCATCAAACCCGCCAAACCAAGTTGCTTGATAAAGCGTTTATGCTGTTCTTGATACATCTGCTCGTGTTCTTCTGCCGAGAACGGTCTTGCGGTATAGCCAATGGCCGCAAATTGTTTGAGTATTTCCGACAAGCTTATGTGTGCCGGATCCCATTTGACCATTGCTCGCGATGTTGAGACATTCACTGAGTTTTGGCTGATCCCAGCAACTTTACTCAGGTGCCTTTCAATCAGCCAGCCACATGCAGCACAAGTGATGCCTTCCAAAGTTAACTGAACCGATTTTAATTGACCTTCATCGGTCACAAAGTCAGCTTGTAATTCAGCAGCATCAAAAATCGATAGTTGTTCTAATATCGCTTGTTCTTCTAAACCGTTTTCTGCTTTGGCGGCTGGTGCCGTGCGGAATTTGTAATAGTCAGTGAGACCATGTTCAACGATAGCTTCGGTCACTGCCAGACAGCCCGGACAACACATAGTTTCTATGTTATCAAATACTGCCGTTTGATAGTTGGTATCAGGTGGGTTTGGAAGCCCACAGTGAAAGCAATCCGAGGCGCTCACATTCATCACTCAGGTACAAAAAGAAAGGGCTTAGCTTGGGGTAAAAAGCGTATTTGCTGGATTTTCCAAGTCTGGTCCAATGGCATAAGCGTAATTTTCCATTTACTCGTGATGTCTTGCTCGAAATTACCACGATACACACCGCTAGCATCTCGACTTAACATGATACTAAAATCCTTGGCGGCCAGAGTTGTGTGATAAAAGGTTAAGGATAGTGCTTCGCCAGATTCTGGGGCTCCTTGGAGAAAGGTCAACGCCACAGTACCATTTTCAATTTCAAGTTGTGTTTCGATCCCAAGTTGTCTAGCTGCTTCTACTTTATCAAGACGGGCATTAATCACACGTCCTTCCTTATAGTAATCATCAACCACAAGACTGTTTTCAGTCGACACAGCAAGGTGAAAATAATTGATGGAAAAAATCATCGACGCGAGCGGCACACAAATCAAAAACCAAGGCCAAAAATGTTTATACCAAGGTTTTGTATCTTCAATAGGGGATGGGGGTGCCATCGTTATTCTCCGCGGTTCATAGAATAAAAAGCCCCGTAAAAACGAGGCTTAATCTTACTTAATAATGATGTTTAGTTCTCGTTAGACAAGCTGTATACATATGCAGCAACCACGTGAATTTTATCATCACCTAAGGTTTTATTAAATGCTGGCATGACACCATTGCGACCATACTTGAGCGTTTCTGTCACGGCGCGTTTACTGCCACCGTATAACCAGACGTTGTCAGTCAGGTTAGGAGCGCCAAGCATTTGATTGCCTTTGCCGTCCATTCCATGACATGCTGCGCACACCACGTAACGCGCTTTGCCTTTACCTGCTAAAACTGGGTCAACATCACGGCCAGAGAGGCTCAATGTGTATTCGACAATTTCTTCAATGCCAGATTCGCCAAATGACTCTAACCATGCTGGCATCATACCACTGCGACCATTTTGCAATGTTTGTACGATTTTGTCACCAGAACCACCATACAACCAATCTTTATCAGTTAGATTAGGGAAGCCACCGTTTTGGCCACGCGCATCCGAGCCATGACATTGAGCACAGTTTTGTAAAAATAAACGTTGCCCAACTTTCACCGCATCAGCATGCTCTGGGTTTGTGGCAAGAGTTTCAACCGGTATTTCTGCATAAGCAGCAAAGATTGGATCAAAACGCTCGTTAGCAAACTTAATCTCGCGATCGTACTGAATCAAATCACCATTTTCGATAGAGGCTTTTAAAGAGGCTTCTGACTCTTCCAAACTCAATACTGTTTGATTAGAGCTCTGCCATCCCAATAAACCTTTGAAGCTGCCAAGACCCGGATAAAGTGCAAGGTATATAAAGCCCCAAACGATACAAATATAAAAAAGTATCGTCCACCAGCGTGGAAGGCCATTGTTAATTTCTACAATGCCATCGAACTCATGTCCCATGTTCTCGCCTTCTTTTACGCCAGTCTTGTTAGCAAGTGTCCAGCGCAATAATAAATAGCAACCAATAATCGATCCGAGCGTGATTACTGATATCCATATTGTCCAAAATAAAGTCATTTGTTTGACTCCTGATTATCTCGATTCTGTTTAGGCTCTTCATCGTCAAACACTAGATTTGCAGCCTCTTCAAAGCGGTCTTTATTGCGCTTACTAAATGCCCAATACACAACCCCAATGAAAGCGATGAAGACGATGACAGTAAAAATACTGCCGATAATTCCTTGATCCATTATTTTAAATGAGTTCCAAGTTGTTGAAGGTACGCTATAAGAGCTTCTATTTCAGTTTTACCTGCGACTTCAGCTTGTGCATTAGCGATGTCTTCATCGGTGTAAGGGACCCCAAAACCACGGAACACTTCCATTTTTTTAGCCGTCAAGTTACCGTCTAATACCGTATCTTCTAACCAAGGATAACCAGGCATATTGGATTCTGGAACCACATCACGCGGGTTGATTAAATGCACGCGATGCCATTCATCGGAATAACGACCGCCAACGCGAGCCAAGTCAGGACCGGTACGTTTTGAGCCCCATAAGAAAGGGTGCTCCCAAACCGACTCACCGGCAACAGAATAATGACCATAGCGCTCTGTTTCAGCACGGAATGGGCGGATCATCTGTGAGTGACAGCCAACACAACCTTCGCGAATATAGATATCTCTACCTTCTAATTCTAACGCAGTGTAAGGGCGCAGTCCTTTCACTGGTTCCATGGTTTGTTGCTGAAACATCAAAGGAGTGATTTGAGCCATTGCGCCTAAGGCAATAGCGAACAAAATCAAGACGGTTAGCAGACCAACATTTTTTTCAATTAACTCATGTGGATTTTTCATTATCTGTCTCCTTACGCGGTTGCTACGGCACTGTCAGTAGCCACTGCTACTTTAGGCGCTCGGATGGTCTTGTAACAGTTATAAGCCATAACAAGCATACCCGTTACCACAAAAGCACCACCGATGAAACGCATGACGTAGAATGGATAAGAAGCTTCTAGAGACTCAACAAAGCTATAAGTAAGCGTGCCATCTGAATTCACTGCGCGCCACATTAATCCTTGTAAAACACCCGACATCCACATTGCAACGATATAAATGACTACACCAATAGTCGCTAACCAGAAATGCACATTAACGAGTGAGGTGCTATACATTTTGGGTTGACCAAACAAAATTGGCACTAGGTGGTAGATTGATCCTATGGATACCATAGCAACCCAGCCTAACGCACCAGAGTGAACATGACCAATGGTCCAATCAGTATAATGTGATAATGCGTTTACGGTTTTGATTGCCATCATTGGGCCTTCGAATGTAGACATACCGTAAAATGACAAAGAAACGATCAAGAAGCGTAAAATAGGGTCAGTACGAAGTTTATGCCACGCACCTGATAGCGTCATGATACCGTTGATCATACCACCCCAGGAAGGTACGAATAAGATAATTGACATCACCATGCCTAAAGACTGTGTCCAGTCAGGTAAAGCAGTGTAGTGCAAGTGGTGAGGGCCAGCCCATATGTATAACGAAATTAATGCCCAAAAGTGGACGATAGAAAGGCGGTAAGAATATACCGGGCGACCAGCTTGTTTCGGGATAAAGTAATACATCATACCCAAGAAACCAGCAGTCAAGAAAAAACCTACAGCATTATGTCCGTACCACCATTGCATCATTGCATCCACAGCACCAGCATAAAGTGAATATGACTTGGTAAATGATACTGGGATAGACATTGAGTTACCAATATGCAATACGGCAACGGTTAACATAAACGCGCCCAAGAACCAGTTAGCAACGTAGATATGAGAGGTTTTGCGAATGATCATCGTACCGAAGAAATTAATGATATAAGCAATCCATACTAGAGCAATCAGAATATCAATCGGCCACTCAAGCTCGGCATATTCTTTAGACGATGTTAAACCCATAGGTAATGTGATCGCAGCTAAGACGATAACAGCTTGCCAACCCCAGAAGGTGAACGCTGCGAGTTTGTCAGAAAATAAGCGAACCTGACACGTACGTTGCACAATGTAATAGGAGGTAGCGAACAATGCACAACCGCCAAATGCAAAAATAACCGCATTGGTGTGCAATGGACGTAATCGTGAATAGGTGAGGTAAGGGATATCAAAGTTCAAAGCCGGAGCAAACAATTGCGCTGCAATTAATAAGCCCACAGACATGCCCACGATCCCCCAAATCACAGTCATCACTGTGAATTGCCGTACAACTTTGTAGTTGTAATCCGGCTGTACTTGAGTATTAGCGCTCATAGGGTTTCTTCCATTAGTAATAAAAATTTGTGCAGTAGAAAATAATAATGTGCTGCTTCATTGCTACATTCCACATCTACATAAAACATCTCAACATTACGATCTTAAATCTTTTATAATGAAAATGGTAGGTTATTACGACTACTGTTGATCAAGGTCAACTGAATTTACTTTTATTTAACAAAATCAGCACGAATTTATTACTCGAGGTAGCCTTTGTATTTACAAAAAAGCGTTAATATTTATATTCTTATCGTTCTATTTATGTTTATCAATGGGTGTTCGCAGCAAAATACACCTGAAGACGCTATTTCTTGCATTCTTATCGAGCAAAAATGCACCATAAACGGCAGGAATAGTCAGACTTTGGTCGAGTTTATGTCTCCGGTAGAGATAGAAGAGCTCATAAGTGTAAAAATTGATTTACCTGTTGGGCAAAAATTTATCAAAGGTTATGTAGAAGGCATCAATATGAACATGGGCAAAAGCCCGTTTATGCTAAAAGCGGAGTCTAACAACCTGATACGTGGTGAGATTTTCCTCGGTAGTTGTACTGAACCCAACATGCAATGGCAATTGATTATTTTGAGTGAGGATATAAACGAAAAACAGAATACATTGGAACAACGTATCCTGTTTAACACGAATAATTGAACTTAAAGTTGGCTTTGCAAATAGTTTTCAAGGCCAAGCGTCTTAATTAGGTTGAGTTGCTGCTCTAACCAATGAGCATGATCCATTTCGGTATCTTCTAGCAAGGTCATGAGCATGTCTCGAGTCACATAATCACGTTCTTTTTCGCATAATGCAACGGTTTCACGAAGCTTTTCTGCAACTTCATACTCAACACGCAAGTCACTTTCGAGCATTTCGGGTACAGTGTGGCCTAATTGATAGCCAGTCCGAGTCACCATGTCCGGTTGACCTTCTAAAAACAGCATGCGCTGAATTAATAACGTAGCGTGTCCTTTTTCATCGTCAAATTCATGATTAATTCGCTCATAGAGTTTGGTATAGCCCCAATCTTCGTACATTTGTGAATGAATAAAATACTGATCCATTGCAGCCAATTCATACGATAACAATGTGTTTAGTGCATCAATAATTACTTGTTTGCCCTGCATCATGGTCTCCTATATTTGTGCTTGTAGATATAGGGCCAGTCCCATATCGTCAATTTGTTGCGCTTGCGTGTCTAAGTAGTCAAGATACTCTTCTTCATATTCAAGATTTTCTACTAACAAATCTCGTGAAACAAAATCTTGCACATTTTCACATTGTTCAATAGCCTCTCTGACTAGTGCGATATGCTCGCTTTGAAAACGCTTATCACAGCTGAGCATCTCTTCTGGTTGTTCACCAATATAAAGCTTGCCTAAGGCTTGTAAGTTTGGCAATCCTTCCAGAAACAGGATACGCTCGATCAGCGCATCTGCTTGCTTCATGTCTTTAATCGACTTTTTGTATTCAGCATCATTTAATTGATTAAAGCCCCAGTTCTTATACATACGAGCATGCAAAAAGTACTGGTTGATAGAGGTGAGTTCTGATGTGAGTACTTTGTTCAATATGGCGTTGATGCCATTTGCTGCTTTCATTGGTCTCTCCGATTGACTTTATTAAAGTATATCTTATGTCTCTGTGAAACGCCAAGTGATTTCGTGCAAAAATCCAATAAAAACAATGACTTGCTAATACAAATTATTATCAATTAGATTGCTCATTTAATCCAGCCCAAGACATACTTTCTTCAGCAAAGCCCAAGCCAGCCTCAGTGAAGAAATTAAAAACTTTATCCACTCCGTGCTCGATGAGTGGCTCTACCTCATCTTCATAGCGTGCAATTGCAGCAATTTTGCCAGTATATTGAATGCGTTTGAGTTGCGCTGTCACATTAGCGGTATCTTCAATAGAGGGAAGCGCGATCAAGACTAATTCGAGTTGACGCACGTCTAAATTCTCCCATAAGTCGATGTCTTCACCGTCACCGACCATGACATTTTTACCTAGTTTGGCTAGCGATTTGGTTTTTTGCGGGTCAGAGTCCATCCCCCATACCGCGTTGCCCATTTGGGAGTGTAATGATTTAAACGCCCCTTTACCAACTCGACCCATACCAACGATTAATACTTTGCCACAAGACAGTTGCGGGTAAATATCTTGAGCCAGAGGCGTTGGATGCTCAAAGCGTTTCAATAACTCTTTATAAGAAGTATAAAAACGATGTGATTGCTTGTACAACAAACTACTGAAAACAAAGCTTAACGATGCTGCAATGGCAATAATAACAAGCCAATCCGGTTCGAGTAATGCTGAAGAAACCGCTACAGCCCCCACAATGAGTCCAAATTCAGAGAAATTAGACAATAACAAGGACGTTAAGAATGCCGTTCTAGCACGCAGACGCATCGCGATGAATAAACCAAAAAACAGCGCAAATTTAACCAATAAGAACACACACAAAAACAGCGCTATGGCCAGCATGTCGAACGTTGGCATTGCACTTAACCCTATGGTTAAGAAGAACCCAACCAAAAATAGATCTTTAAATCCGTAAAGCGCTTTGGATAATTCATTGGCTTTGGCGTGAGAAGCCAGTAAAACCCCAGCAATCAGTGCACCGAGATCGCCTTTCACACCGACGAGTTCGAATAGTGCATAGGCCCCAAAAGCAAAAATAAACCCAGTCAAAGGAAGTAATTCACCGTGTCCTGACTTGAACAAAAGTTTGTGAATAAGCGGCTGGCATGGGATCAGTAAAAAGAGACCAAGAGCATATATACTGGGTATTTTCCCTGTACTAATCACTAAAAATAATACGGCTAAGATATCTTGGATAACCAAAATTCCAATGGCCAATTTGCCGTGCCGGGTTTTCGTTTCACCTGCTTCATCCAAAATTTTGATGACGCATACCGTGCTGCTGAAACTCAGGGCGAAACTAATTAATGCAGCAGTTGTTAGAGACGTTTCTAACACTTCGATCATCAGTACATTGCCTAAGACAAAGATCATTGCGCTGAGTAATGTTAACCAGATTACAGTATGTGACAACCCAGACAGCCACACCGTCCGAGCGATAAGATCCTTAAGATGAAGCTTCAGACCAATTGTAAATAACAAAATAGTGATACCCAAGTCGGCAATCATCTGCAGCGTGTCACTGTTGCTATACCCTAAGGCATTCAAAATAAAACCAGCTGCAAGAAAACCAATTAGGGGAGGGGTATTTAATAGCTTTGCTGCAAAGCCACAAACAAATGCGACCAGCAATATGACAAAATCCATGCAAATTTATCCTATGGTAAGAATCGTTTGATCTCCTGTGCGACTAAATTAGGGGCTTCGAGCATTGGCATGTGCCCTAGATCGTCCCACACGACACTAATTCCTTGAGTGCCTTGTTGCCATATCGGCGCACAAGAGATATCAATAAGTTCATCTTTAGCGCCCCATAATAATAAAACTGGGGTACGAATGTCACCTAGACGTTCGTTTAGAAACTCATTTAGATTATAAAAATCTTTAAATATATGCTGTAAACGGCTTTTTTGCGCGACATATTGCAAGGCTAACGCTTTGCGAATAAATGTTGGCATAAATGGTGGTTTTGCCATAGTCATAGCATAGAAGGCGTCAAACTGTGATGCTTCATCCATAAAAAACGGATTCCGGCCTTGGCGAGCATGTCGTTCTAATTTACTCGGTTGTTGACTGACAACGCCCGCAGGATCTACACAAATAATACCTCGAGTATTGTGTGCAAAATCCAACGCGTACTGAGCAGCCATAAATCCGCCCATCGAGTTTCCTGCAATGAGTGTATCACGCCATTTTAAGTGCATTAATAACTCATGTAACCTTGAGGTTTGATTGGGCACTGAATAATTCAATTCTTGTGCATAACTCGATTCACCATGTCCTGGTAGGTCTGGAATTAGAATATGAAAATCACGCGTTAAGTGCCGAGCACAGCGAAGCCATACCGAATGGGTCGCACTAAAGCCATGTAACAATACCAGTTTGGGCTTACCTTCATTGTGATTATTCAAGTAATGCCATTGCACAGCACCAATGGTATGCTCATGCGCTGAAAATCCATACAACTGAGCCTCTAGACGCATCATCTGTTGATAAACCATTGCGCCTAACATTAGCGAAACCCCTTGTGGTTTGGATCATAGTCTGCAGGATCGGCGATTTTATACATACTTTTACCAATCATTTTTACTAATTTAGGAAGTGATAAGAGTTTAGATGCCCAATACGTGCGTTTAGCTTGGTTACCATAAACGATGCGAGGATTACCCGAGACGACTTCGGCAAGCACATAATCAACCATTTCATTGCTTGGGGTCGTTAGGAACTTCGCTTTGAATTTTTCGCTTTTGGCAGAGCGTGCAATATTGGTATCGACGCCACCAGGATGCACAACATGAACGCTTACGTGAGGATGTACGTGTGCGAGTTCCACCATAAGTGCTTCAGAATAGCCTTTTACAGCAAATTTGCTGGCGCAATAATCTGAAGCATTGGGCGAACCTATCAAACCAAAAATACTGCTCACATTAATAATATTCGCTTCTTTGCGTTTGACCAATAAAGGTAAAAACTGTCTTACACCATATACAACGCCCATGAAATTCACATCCATGGTCTGTTTAATTTGACTGATTGAAGAAGCCCAAACCGGAACTGTTGCGCCCTCAATTCCGGCATTATTAATCAAAATATCACAATGACCATGCGTGTCTAAAGTGAGTGTTTTTAAAGCTTGCCAGTCTTTGTTTTTGCTGACATCCATGAGCATCTTAATGCAAGGTTTGCCGTTGATTTTTTCGACCAAAGTCGCGGTTTCATCTAAACCTGCACTGTCGACATCAGTGATGATCACATGCGCACCTAGTTTGGTCAATTGCATGGCATAGCTACGTCCCATGCCCGATGCCGCGCCAGTAATGACGGCGACCTTATTTTGGTAAAACGATTGCATGGTTAACTGCTCCATTTAGTGATAATGATGATGCTCAGATTTAAAGGCTTTGCACCAGCGTCTAAAGATAAATGTAAACGTGGGTAATAATGCAACGACCTTGCCATGCGCATTTTGGTACCAGCTTTTGCAGCCGCCCCACGACCAGACGGTTTGTCGCATGGCTTTATCCAGCATTTGATTGTATTGGGTTTCTGCCTCTCTGGTCACCTCAATGGATCTTTTTTGTCGCGATAACACCGATTCAATCGCTTGGCTAACGTACTGTATTTGCGACTCGAGTACAAAGAGCGCCGAGGTATGGCCAATGCCGGTATTCGGGCCGTTAAATATGAATAGGTTAGGAAATTGAGGTACCGTTGTCCCAAGATAAGCATGGGCATAGTCGTTCCAGACTTGAGTTAGTTTGACATCATTGCGACCGACAATGTCATATGAGACTAAGCCGTCTGCCGCATTAAATCCTGTGGCAAACACCACAGCATCGAAATCGAGTCTTTCCCCTTGCACGGTCTCGATACCCTGCTCATAAAAAACGCTAACCCCATCGTGTTTATCATGTAATGTGACATTTTCTGAAGCTAATGCTGGATAGAGGGTGTTGGATAAAATAATCCGCTTACATCCAATAGTAAAATCAGGCGTTAGTTTGGCCCGCAACTCGGGATCTTGTATGTGTTTACGCAACAATCGTTTTGCTGGCCACTCACCAAGAAGTTTCAACAAAACAGGTATGTGTTTGAATCCCAAAAAGCGTATCTCGTTATACCAATACAAACTCCAGCGAATGGCATTATAGACAGGTGCAATGCGCAAACACGACTGAAACCACTTGGGAAATTTGATATCATTTCGAGGGATCACCCAATGCGGGGTTCGTTGAAAGACATGCAAGTGTTCAACTTCAGGTTGTATTGCAGGTATGACTTGCGTGGCTGAGGCACCAGAGCCAATGATCGCCACTCGCTTCCCTCGTAAATCGAGATTATCAGGCCATTGATTGGTATGAAAGTAGGGAACTTTTAATGATGACAACCCTTCAAATTCAGGAATAACTGGGGTAGATAACGCCCCAGTGCAGTTTAGTAGAAATTGCCCTTGGATGAATTCACCTTCATCTATCTCGACCTGCCAGAGTTGGTTTTGCTCATCCCATTGTGCGTTTTTAACATTTGCATTGAGCCGAATATGAGAGCTGAGACCATGCTCGTCTAGCAGTTCTTGTGTGTATTGTGCCAGTTCACTTTGCTTGGCAAACATCTGTGTCCAAGGGTACGGTTTCCCGGCTAGGGAATACAAAGGTGAATGTACATCTACTGCGGCACCAGGATAGCGATTTTGTTGCCAGGTGCCCCCAGCAAACTTGCGTCGTTCAAGCATCACAAAATCGTGCCAGCCTTTGCGTTTTAACTCAATAGCGGCAATGATCGCAGCAAAACCAGTGCCAATGATAATAGATTGATGGGGCATAGTGTTATTTGTTATTTTTTTGTTAAGTGTAAACGAATCGACATAAGCACAAAAGGCCATCAAGCAAAATATTTCACAAAAATTAAAAACTAGTCTAAAGTTTAAATACTGGGCATTTGTGGATAGGTTTATGTCGAATAATACAATTGAAGATGCAGTGGTTCAGTCACCAGAAAAGGTTTGTGATGCGCTTTCGAACGAAAGTATGGTGTATTCGTTAATTGATATGCTCAATGCCATATCATCTGAATCAGACTGGCAAGACGAAGAGTTTGAGAGCGCTTTAGAACAGATTGCTTATCAAAAAATCAAAGAGTTTTTGTAGCGCCCTTGAGTTGCCGCAAATGCCGGTTGTGTACACAGCACACTCGTACATAAAATAGGTCTAATGATAAAATTTATGCGTGTTTGTGTCCGCGAAAGGTCATTAGTGCCACAATGCTACACGCTAGAGTGATACTAATAATAACCAATAATGCTGAGCTATTGAGCTGTTGATATAACGCAAAGCGAATCAATTCGACGCCATGAGTAAAAGGATTGTAGAAACAAATCCAGTATAACCATTCACTTGATTCTCGAATTTTCCATAAAGGATAAAGAGCACTGGACATAAAAAACATGGGAAAAATGACAAAGTTCATGATGCCAGCAAAGTTCTCCAGTTGTTTGATGAAGTTTGCCAAAATGATCCCAAGGGCACCAAGAAAAAATGCCGTCATAAAAACAGCGGGTATCGCGAATACTATGCCTGTCAAACTGATGTCTACATCGACCAAAAAACACAGGGCGATAAAAATCAGCACTTGCAACAAAGACAATACGGCGCTGGCAAACAGTTTAGCAAACAATAAAAAGCTGCTGGGATAAGGGCTCATTAACAGGACTTTCATACTGCCCATTTCACGGTCATACACCATAGAAAGTGAATTTTGCATACTGTTAAACAGCACAATCATGGCGCACAAACCAGGAACAATGTATTCTTGATACAAAATATAAGTCTCGTATGGAGGCATAATTGATACCCCCAAGACACTGCGAAAACCCACGGCAAAAACAAGTAGCCAAAGTAGGGGGCGTACCAACGCACTGAGTAAGCGAGACCGGTTGTGCCAAAAACGAATTAACTCTCGTTGATTAATCGCGATAAAGGCTGTAAACCATCCATTCATTACATTGCTTCCACAGTTTGAGTCAGTGAACAGTACCATTCAAACACGGAACTGCACTTCGCGTGTGCTAACAAATCTTCGGTTTTCCCCTGGGCTTTTACTTTTCCTTTGTGTAACAAAGTAAGCGCATCTTCCATGTCTACTTCATCCATCAAATGCGTAGTCCACAACAACGTCACATTGTTGACCGTTACATACTCCCTAAGCGTGTTGAGTACCAACTGCCTTGTATCTGCGTCTAGGCCAACGGTGGCTTCATCGAGTAATAAAAATTGGGGCTGATGAATCAATGCTCGAATGATTTCTAACCTGCGTCGATGCCCTTGATTGAGCGAACGTGTACTATCGCTCAAGCGTTTAGCTAAGCCAAAAGATTGTAAGAGTGGTTCACATTGTCGCATAACAGACACTTTGGCAATGCCGTGTAAAGCGCCAAAATAGGTTAGATTTTGTTGTACCGATAAGTTGAGATCTAAGGTGGGCTGTTGAAAAACCACACCCAAGCGATGCATGATTGACCGACGCTGGGTTTTGATATCTTGCTGGTCATAGCGAACCTGACCTTTTTGCGCTGGAAGAATACCGGTCAACAGGCTGAACAAAGTGCTTTTGCCAGCACCATTGGGGCCTAGTATGACATTAAAACCTGGCCGTATAACCAGGTCAATGGCTTGTAACGCAGGTTTTGCACCATAGCTGTGATAAAGGTTTTCAACAACAATATTGGACATTATTTTACGGCCACACCCCAGGGAAAGCGTCCAACCTTAATGGTTTTAATGACTTTATGAGATTGTGTATCAATCACCGAGACGTCACTGCTCACACCATTTGTGGTTAACAATCTTGATTCATCCCCATCAAAGGCTAACTGCCAGACACGGCGACCGACTAGGATATAATCTTCTACCTCATAGGTCTCAGTATTAATGACCGCAACGTGATTAGATGGTCCCAGCGCAACAAAGGCATAGGGCTCGTCTTTTAACAGCACAATACCAACTGGTTGGATCCGGTCTTTGTGTATGCCTTTAATGGCAAAGTTGATTTGCTTAATCTCAGTGGTTGTCGCCACATCAAACACGTGCACTGTACCACCAATTTCAGCACTGACCCATAGTTTGGAATCGTCTTTGGTAAAATACGCAGAGCGAGGACGTGCACCTACAATAGAGTTTGCATAGTTTTGGTTGGTATCGGTGTTTATCCAGTGCACCATATTAGTTGTCTCTGAAGTGACAACAACGATATCTCCTGCATTACTTACAGCCAATCCCTCTGGCTCAACTCCGACATCAATTTGAGTAATGACTTGTTTGGAAGGAATATCAATAACGGTTAGCAATGCATCATCTTCATTTGCGGTATACATAATATTGTCATTGGGGTGAAGTGCAATCGTTTCTGGATCATCACCTGAGGGAAGTTCGCCAATTATTTGATCAGTTTTGGTATCCAAAATTTGTATCCGATCCGAATCAGAAGCACAGATATACGCAAGAGAATGGTCTTGGTTAAAGATAAATCCCCGTGGACGTTCGCCCACAGCAATAGTTTTTACCACTTCATAAGAATCCAAATTAATCACTGAAATCGTATCGTCTTTTTCATTGGTGACATACGCAAGTTCTGGCTCTGCATAGGTTGACGCCGAAAATAAGGTGAAGCTGATCGAACAGGTGAGAAGTAGTTTATTGGCAGCGTTCATGGTGATCATATCCTAATGTATCCAAATCTGTAGTCGGGTGTAAAAAACCTTCTAGCGGAGCGTTGGTTAACAACCCAGCGTCATGAGTAAGCGCAATTGGCATTCTCAATTGTCGGTTTTGCGGTCGAAAAGAAAGTTTTCGTCCTTTATAGGCTGCAAGAGCGAAACTCTCACTTAACATTGTCTCTGATAATGAACGAGCATCAAATACTTGGTGAATTTGTGCGGCATACCCAATCGCTCTAACTGCTAAATATGCAGTAAAATCCAAGCTTGTCATATTGCGGTGATACGTCTCAACGAAGCGGTTTTGTAATTGGCGAGCGCCCCATTGCTCAATGGTGTGGTGCCAGGTGACTGCTTTTAGCCCAAAGTCTCCAATTACAGGGGCCTGGCCGTGCACATTGAAAGGTAACGCGTAACCAAAATCACGTTGATAATCGGACACAAATAATGCGTCATAGGCACTGCGGGCTTTAGTAAACTGTGGCACTTCTTTGTAAGCAACCCGACGTAAATCAAAATCTCCCGTCCACAACTTCTCTTCTACAATATCTATTTTAAAGCGTTTCGCCATGCGTTGAATACTCTCAACGTACTGGGCGTCAGCGGGATGTTCCCCTTTAACTACAAACAATTTTTGCATGCGCTGCTGTAATAACCATTGGCCTAATGCATCAGCTTGCATCGCAAATGACGGAATAGTATGGAATAAATTGGCGCTGCAGTGCTCAGTTCTCCATTGATTGTTTTGACTACGAACATTGATAAATAAGGTATTTGGAAAGCGCTTGGTCAATTGCGGTATATATTTTAACGCATCTGTTTCATTTAGGTTGAGTAAAACAATACTGTCATCTGCGGTCAAATCTGAAGGGCTTTTATCAGTAAGATTTAATGAATAACCTAAAAAGCGTCCTGTTTGGTTTGCTTCAGGTATTGCTAGATGTGCTCCTGCAATGCCCTCGTTTTTTGGTCTACGGAGGTGATTCGGTGTGCCTGAAGAAGTAATGTCGGCACTGGTGATAATTACAATCTTAATAGTTTGATTGGTCGAAGCGTGGCTACTAGAAACAAACGAGATAAGGATTATTGAAAAAATGGTGGTAATAAACTTAGCGCCTTGCATGCTAATAAAATTGGTCATTATTGTAATAATATTGTTTATATTAATGCAGTGATAATGTGCTTTAAACCACCATTTTAATAATTCCTACTAAAGGATGAGGGCGAGTCCACTAAAGTCTAGTTATCGCCTATTAGGTGCTGGATTAAAATAAGATTTGAATTTTTAAAAACGGAAAAAACAATGAAAAAATACCTGATGTTATTAACAGTTCTTCTATCAAGTTCTGTATTTGCGCACGGAAATGTGACCCCGCAAGGTGCGGATAGCTCAGATATGCCAGAGATCCTAAATGGTGATGACGACGAAGACGGCTGGGTATTTGAGAATCCATATCGCAATCTTGAACCTGCTTTAAAAGAGAAAGTCATCAAGTTTGGTGAGTCTGCATACAGTAACA
The DNA here is from genome assembly GCF_024300645.1 of Alteromonas sp. LMIT006. NCBI lineage: Bacteria > Pseudomonadati > Pseudomonadota > Gammaproteobacteria > Alteromonadales > Alteromonadaceae > Alteromonas > Alteromonas sp. LMIT006. Next base: position 1,870,306 of record NZ_CP101291.1, read on the forward strand.
ACTGTGCTGGTTGTCATGGTTTGCACGCACAATCTGGTGGTATAAACCCAGATCTTCGACAGTTAAACCCAGAGTTAATGGAAGATGACGAATGGTTTGTTGAGCGCTTGCGTTTTGGTTCATCAAAAGGCATGCCAGCCCTTGGCGGGATCCCTGAAGGTGCTGATGCGCCAATTCTTGATCAAAAAACACTGTGGGCAATCAAGACTTATGTCGAAGCACGTCGCGCAGTTGCGATTGCGGAAGGTGAGATTGACGCTGATTAATCTAATAGTTAATATGTTGAAATATTGCTAAAAGTTATTAAATGCATATGAAACAAATCCTTGTACTATTAATGAGCTTGGCTTTCTGTATAGTTTGCCAAGCTCGTTCGTTAGAAGACATACAAGAAAGTGGTCACATTGTGGTCGCAGTCTATAGTAATTATGCCCCTTATTCATTCCAAGTAGACGGTCAACCTCAAGGCATCGATGTCGAAATTGCACAAGCGATTGCCAATGATTTAAATGTCGAGTTGCAGTTGCTATGGCTAACCCCCGATGAAACCGTTGAAGATGATTTGCGCAACGCAATTTGGAAAGGGCATATTATTCATCGCACTAAAGCTGATCTAATGATGAGAGTGCCTTATGACAAGGCTTTTTCATTATTGCGCGATGATGTAGGTTTATTAGTGAATGAACTCGTGCATATGTTCGGTCCTTATCAAACCGAATCCTGGGCGGTCATGCATTCCTTAGAACGACTGCCTGAACTAACGACCATGAATTATTTTTCTTATCATCCTGTGGGTGCAGAGATTGATTCAGTGCCACATTTTTATTTAATATCGGCGTTCGGTGGACGTTTTAAGCAAAATACCACTCACTACAAAAGCATCGAAGAAGCAGTCGATACACTCGTAAAAGGTGATATTGATGCGGTTATGGGACTGCGTACGCAAATGCACTATCATTCACATCGGCTTGGCAGTGAGCAGTATCCCATTGCAAGTATGGGATTTCCACAAATGGCAAAGCAACAATGGGACATCGGCATGGCGGTGCATACGGATTTTCGTGCTTTGTCCTATGCAGCTGGTGATGTCATCATGGCAATGCTCAACGATGGTCGTCTCGAGTCTATATTTGCCAAATATCACGTACCACTGCAAGTACCCCAATATTATTCAGAATAAATCCTCCTCTTTATATCTATATAATTCTCCTACCAAAGGATGAGGATTTTCCGCCTCGCGACGAGTTCATCTTTGTTAACATGACATTTACTATTTAGTTGTGAATGGGTAATGCTGGTTTTATAACTGGCACACTGTAAACAATAGATGAGGAAACGGCAATGCCAACTAAAACACACATGAAGTCACTAGCATTATCAATGATGTTAGCTTTTTCAGCGGGTTCTGCGACTGCAGGAGTTACTGATAAAGATATCTTAGCCGACCACAAAACCAATGATGACGTTGTCACCAACGGAATGGGTCTTCAAGCACAACGCTTCAGCACACTTGATCGTATCAACAAAGAAACTGTTGATGACATGCGTGTTGCATGGGCTTTTTCACTCGGTGGTGAGAAGCAAAAAGGTCAAGAAACTCAGCCAATGATCAAAGACGGTGTGATGTATATCACTGGTTCTTATTCTCGTGTTTGGGCAGTTGATGCCCGTACCGGTGAAGAGTTATGGCAATACGAAGCGCGTTTACCAGACGGTATCATGCCTTGCTGTGACGTGATTAACCGTGGTGTAGCGTTGTATGATGATTTAGTCATCTTCGGTACTTTGGATGCCAAGTTAGTTGCACTAAATAAAGACACTGGTAAAACAGTTTGGAAAAAGACTGTTGAAAGCTACAAAGCTGGTTATTCCATCACTGCGGCACCTATTGTTGTAGATGGTAAAGTTATTACCGGTGTATCGGGCGGTGAATTTGGTATTGTAGGTGCGGTTCGCGCATACGATGCAAAAACAGGTAACCCAGTTTGGGAACGCCCGACTGTCGAAGGTCACATGGGGTATGTCTGGAAAGAAGGCAAAAAAATCGAAGCCGGTATTTCTGGTGGCGCACCTGGCAAAACATGGCCAGCCGACCTTTGGAAGCACGGTGGTGCAGCGCCTTGGTTAGGCGGTACTTACGATCCTGAAACCAATCTTTTATTCTTCGGTACAGGTAACCCTGCACCATGGAACTCACACTTACGTCCAGGTGACAACTACTTCTCATCTTCGCGTCTTGCTATCAACCCTGATAACGGTGAAATTGTTTGGCATTTCCAAACCACACCACATGACGGTTGGGATTACGATGGGGTAAACGAAGTTGTATCATTTAACTACCGTGAAAATGGTAAAACCGTTCGCGCTGCAGCAACTGCAGACCGTAATGGTTTCTTCTATGTCTTGAATCGTGAAAACGGTGATTTTATTCGCGGTTTCCCATTTGTTGATAAAATCACTTGGGCAACAGGCCTAGATGAAAAAACAGGTCGTCCAATTTATGTGGAAGACAATCGTCCAGGTAACCCAGCTGCGTCTGAAGATGGTAAGCAAGGTTCAACAGTTGTTGCAGCTCCTGCATTCTTGGGTGGCAAAAACTGGATGCCTATGGCTTATTCGCAAAGAACTGGTTTATTCTATGTTCCTTCAAACGAATGGGAAATGGATATCTGGAATCAGCCTACGTCTTACAAAAAAGGCGCAGCGTATCTAGGTGCTGGTTTTACGATTAAATCAATTAATGAAGATTACATTGGTGTGCTTCGCGCTATCGATCCAAAAACAGGTGAAGTAGTTTGGCGTCACAACAACTTTGCTCCATTATGGGGTGGGGTACTTGCAACAGCAGGTGGACTTGTCTTTACCGGTAACCCTGAAGGTCACTTAATGGCTTTTGATGACAAAACGGGTGAGGTAGTTTGGGAATTCCAAACTGGTTCAGGTATCGTTGGGTCTCCAGTGACATGGGAAATGGACGGAGAGCAATACCTCACCGTTATCTCTGGCTGGGGTGGTGCGGTCCCATTATGGGGCGGTGAAGTTGCTAAGCGTGTTAAACACCTAAATCAAGGTGGTACAGTGTGGACCTTCAAATTACCACAAAAATACGCAAAGAATTAATTTAGTTGTGTTGTAATGAAAGCCCTCTTTGGAGGGCTTTTTTATTGGTTTGGAAAATCGAATTTTTCCTCCCAAAGTACTAGTTTTTTCGCCCCATTGATGCATGGCAACCTCTGCTGAAGAAGCGCATTATAAGATACGTGAAATAAACAACTCTCAATCGAGGACAACTATGATTTACGCAAATCCCGGAAGTGAAGGCTCAGTCGTATCCTTTAAAAACAAATATGACAACTTTATCGGCGGCAAGTGGGTAGCACCAGTGAAAGGTGAATACTTCACAAATACATCACCAGTGAATGGTGGCGATATTTGCCAGATCCCTCGCTCAACAGCTGAAGACATTGACTTAGCGATTGACGCCGCTCACGCAGCAAAAGACGCTTGGGCAGCAACGTCAGTTGCAGCTCGTTCTAACATTTTATTGCAAATTGCAGATCGCATGGAACAAAACCTAGAGATGCTAGCAGTTGCTGAAACGTGGGATAACGGTAAAGCCGTTCGTGAAACACTGAATGCAGACGTGCCATTATGTGTTGATCACTTCCGTTATTACGCTGGTTGTATTCGTGCGCAAGAAGGTACGCTTTCTGAAATCGACGAAAACACTATCGCATATCACTTCCACGAACCTTATGGTGTGGTTGGTCAAGTTATTCCATGGAACTTCCCATTATTAATGGCCGCTTGGAAACTCGCACCAGCGCTTGCAGCTGGTAACTGTATCGTGCTTAAGCCAGCTGAGCAAACACCAGCATCAATCTTGTTGTTGGTCGAATTAATTGAAGATCTATTACCAGCAGGTGTATTAAACGTGGTAAATGGTTTTGGTAAGGAAGCAGGGGAAGCGCTTGCGACTTCAACTCGTATTGCTAAGATTGCCTTTACCGGTTCTACTCCAGTGGGCGAACACATTCTTAAGTGTGCAGCTGAAAACCTAATTCCTTCTACAGTCGAACTAGGTGGCAAGTCACCAAACATCTACTTCTCTGATATCATGAATCAGGAAGATGAGTTCATCGACAAGTGTGCGGAAGGTTTTGTACTCGGTTACTTTAACCAAGGTGAAGTGTGTACTTGTCCGTCTCGCGCTCTCATTCAAGAAGATATCTATGATGCATTCATGGAACGTGTACTAGCGAAGACGAAAGCGATTAAGCGTGGCAATCCATTAGACACAGAAACTATGGTCGGTGCTCAAGCATCTGGTCAACAGTATGACAAAATCCTATCTTATATCGATATCGGTAAGCAAGAAGGTGCACAGGTTGTCACTGGTGGCGAAAAAGAACTTATCAATGATGAGTTAGACTCAGGTTACTATGTTCAGCCGACTATCCTTAAAGGCGACAACAGCATGCGTGTGTTCCAAGAAGAGATTTTTGGCCCAGTTATCGCTGTCACCACTTTTAAAACGGAAGAAGAAGCTCTGGCCATTGCGAATGACACCGAGTTTGGTTTAGGTGCAGGTCTGTGGACACGCGACTCAAACCGTGCGTATCGTGTAGGTCGTAAAATTCAAGCAGGTCGTGTGTGGACGAATTGTTATCACTTGTATCCAGCTCACGCTGCGTTTGGTGGGTATAAGAAATCTGGTATCGGTCGTGAAACGCACAAAATGATGCTTGATCACTATCAGCAAACTAAGAACCTTTTGGTCAGCTATGACATCAATCCATTAGGTTTCTTCTAAGTAATCGCTTAATTTGATAAAAAGGCTCAGTCTGCTGAGCCTTTTTGCTTTCTACAAGGTGGTATATGCGTAATATTTTCATTCTTATTGCATTACTAATGTGGTTTATCTTTCCGGTAAGAGGAGAGAATGCTACGGATATCCCTCCAGATATAGCGGACCTGTTTCCAACGGCCACGCGTGTGGCGCCACCCGATACTGATATACCGGTTATTCCTGTGTATCAATTAAGTCAGCTGCTCGGTTATGTGTTCGAATCAAAAGATTTTGCCTCGTTCATGGGCTTCGCTGGGGAACCCATAAATGTCCTAATTGGCTTAGATACTCAAGGTAAGCTTACCGGGCTTAAAGTCATCAAGCACAATGAGCCAATCTTTATCCATGGATTGGGGCCTCAACCCATGCATGACTTTACTGCACAGTATGTTGGGCATTCAATTCGAGAACGATTTATTATTGGGGCGGATGATCGCACAGGCGATGCAACGTATTTTGATGGTGTCAGTAAAGCTACTGTGTCCGTGTTGGTAATCAACGATACAATTATTTCCGCCGCACTCAAAGTCGCTCGAGCTAAGTTAGACGGGTTTGTCGCGCCTTCTAATAAAATCGTTGATCCGAAAGCCATTGTGCCCTCTAGCTGGGATGAACTCGTTGCCGGTGGTTTCATTCAAGCATGGCATGTCAATTATGAAGATACACAGGATTTACCTAGCGAAATAAAACGGGCAATTGATGATATTGCTAATGAAGGTGAGGGTAACCAATTTATCGAATTGTACACGGCGTTTTTGACCGTTGAGCCAATCGGCAAGGCTATTTTGGGTGATCAAGAGTATGCGCGATTAGTCGAAAATTTGAAGCCAGGTGAGCAAGGCATTTTTGTGCTCAGTCGCGGGGATTATTCTGTTTTATCCGATGATTTTAGACCGCAAACCGTACCCAAACGCCTTAATCTCGTGCAAAATGAATTTCCAGTGTCCATTCGAGACATAGATTTTTATCATTATTACGAGCCTGAGTTTGCGATTGACCTGCCTGATTATGAGGACCTATTGGTTCTACGGTTAAAATCACAAACGGGTTTCGAAGTGTCTATGCCAATGCGACTGGAGTTTAGTTTGGATTACAATCCATCTTTTATGGTCATTGCCCAGCATGACTTTATTAATGAGGTGGTGTTACCTGACTCGTTGTTTATGGACAATCCAGATGCCCTAGTGAAAACACCTAAACCCTTGTGGATGACCATTTGGGAAGGCAAGACATCGGTTATTGCCATTACGGTTAGTTATTTGCTCCTTATCACTTTAATGTTCATTTATCAGCAGCGACTTGCGGCTCATGAAAGATTGGTGCATTGGAGTAGAGGGGCTGCATTGGTCTTTGTGTTATTCTTTATCGGTTTTTATGCACAAGGCCAGTTGAGTGTCGTTAATATTTATACTTTACTGCTCGCTTTGTATGATGGGTTCATCATCGAGATATTCCTATTAGATCCTGTGATTTTTATCTTGTGGTGTTTCGTTTTTGTTAGTTTGTTTTTATTTGGTCGAGGTCTGTATTGCGGTTGGTTGTGTCCATTTGGCGCATTACAAGAGTTTGCAGGTATGCTGGCCAAGAAGTTACACGTTAAACAAATCAAAATCACCCCAAGTACGCATCAGAGATTACAGTATTTAAAATATGTCTTATTGGTCGGTATTGTCGGCAGCGCGTTTTACTCGATGTCAATCGCCGAAAAGCTTGCCGAGCTTGAACCCTTTAAAACCAGCATTACCTTGTACTTTGTTCGTTCATGGCCTTTTGTCGTCTATGCAGTGTTATTGCTATTGCTCAGTATGAAAATCCATAAAGTCTATTGTCGATATCTGTGTCCTCTTGGTGCAGGTTTAGCAGTACTAGGGGCATTTCCACTGTTTAAATTGATCCGCAGACGAGAAGAGTGCGGCAGTCCGTGTCAGCTATGTAAAACTAAAAAATGCGATATTGATGCGATAGAACAAGACGGCAGTATTAATTATCGAGAATGTATTCAGTGCCTAGAATGCGTTGTGACCATTGAAAACCCTTCAATATGTGTCATTGATAAATATAAAGGTAAAACCAAACGAGTGCCAAAGCAAGGTAACCCCATTGCTGTCAAGGTCAGTTAACCGCTGCAATGTCACTAAACATAAGACTAAGGTATTGGTTTATCCTTCTTTAGAAGGATTGCATCCAATAGGGGATGTAAATAAAATGTAAAAAGGGCTATTAAGGAATAATAGTCTTTATATGTGCAAGGCTATTATTATGAACCATACTCTCACTGCTACTTCTGCTTCCTTAGATGTGACTGTGGCATGTGCCGAACTCTCAGGGCAACTCAACGTTAGCGATTTTCATTCTGCTTTTATTTTAATATTTTGTTCGTCTCAGTATGACTTATCCCAACTCGCAGCAAAGTTACAACAACAATTTCCTGATACTCCGTGTTTTGGTTGTACGACTGCGGGAGAATTTGCCAAAGACGGATACAAACGTGAAACCATAGTGGCGGTCAGTTTTTCTTCTGAGTATTTTATTTTTTCTAGCGCGTTGGTCACAAATTTAAAAGAGTTCGATGTTATTTCCGCAAAAGAGCTCATGAATGACTTGAATGCTCGGCTTGTGGTGGGTCAAGAAGATGGTTTTGTACCAAACAATTTTGTATTATCACTAGTGGATGGACTGTCGTCAAAAGAAGAGGAGTTTTTGTTAAACATCGATTCAGCGATGTCTGGTATCCCTCACTTTGGTGGCTCTGCTGGCGATGACCAAATGCTCAATAATACCTACGTGTTATACGATGGTAAATTCCATGACTCCGCTGCCGTCATAATCAATGTCCATTCAACATTAAAATTCAGTGTATTTACCGTCAATCACATTGCAGAGTCACTGGGTAAATTAGTCGTGACTGATGCCGACCCTGCTACACGTCAGGTATTTGAGATCAATGCAGAGCCAGCTGCTCAAGTTTATGCCGATTTGGTTGGTAAAACCGTTGAAACGCTTGAACCGGATGATTTTGCACTATATCCATTAGCAGTAAAAGTGGGCAATGAATACTTCATTCGTTCAATTCAACGGGCAACTGATGCGTTTCACAGCTTGTCGTTCTATTGTGCGGTCGATATCGGGATCGTATTAAACAAAGTGTCATTGCGGTCAATTAATGATGCCCTCCACGATAAGCTGTCAGAGTTACAGTCAGAATTGGGTAAGCCTGCCATGGTACTTGGTATGGATTGTTTTTTACGCCGTGTCGAAGTTGAACACAAAGGCTTGTGTAATGAAACAAAGGAGCTGCATCAGCAATACAATATTGTGGGCTTTAATGCGTATGGCGAACACATCAAAGGCATTCACCTAAACCAGACATTTACAGGTGTTTACCTGAGTGAGGAAACCCATGGCTGATATGGACAGTAATGCCGAGTTGCGTGAACAAATCGCCGCCCTCCAAGCTGAAAACCACAAATTGCAAACGATCAACAAAGCACTGATGTATCGCGTTGAAGAAGGCGGAGGAAATCTCAATGCAGCCTATTCGGTATTTGAACATTCAGTGCAACTTGCTTTACATGTTAATTTAAAAACCAAAGAGCTCAATTCAGCTCTAGAGCAACTCCATCTTGCCAACCAAAGGTTAAGTGTCGCTAATAATGAGGCGAACCTGCTCAAACAGCGTTTTCACGACGCGATTGAAAGCATTAATGAGGCGTTTGTCTTGCTTGATGGTAATGGCAATATTAATTTTCAAAATTCCATGTTCGAGTCGTTTTGGTATGAAACACCAATAAGGCCAAAAGTAGGGGATAACTACTATCAGCTCAAATCCAACGCCAAAAAGCAAGGCGTGATCCTTAATGTCATCCCAGGTAAAAACAATACTACAGTGTATTACATGTCCAATCAGCGCTGGTTCCAATTGACCGAGAGGCCGACCAACGATGGTGGTATTGTTTTGTTATTTACTGATATCACTGCTCTGAAACATGCCGAAACACAACGTTATGAAAAAGCGATTCAAGCCAAAAATGAGCTGTTGCAAAATCTATTAAATAATCTTGTACAAGGGGTGTTATTACTGAATGAGCACGGCCGGCCTGAAGTCTGGAACGATGCGTTTTTGCGCTACAGTGGCTTAACCAAACACACATTAATTCGCGCCAAAAACATTCATACCCTTAATCTTAAATCCAATGTGGAACTTTTGGTTGAAACCGAACAAAACGAAACTGTACAAATCTTGGAAGATGAGTCGGTCTTTCATATTAAGCGTGTAAAATTAGAAAATGCAAAATCCATCTTAACCTATTCAGATATTACAGAAAGCTATTTATACGCTGAAACGTTAAAAGAAAACGAAAAATGGTTGCGTACCATCACCGATAATATTCCGGCGATGATTGCCTATATCGATAAAGATCGAACTTTCCGTTTTGTGAATAAAAAATATCAATCCTGGTATGGTAAAGATTCGCGTATCTTAGTTAATACACAACTCAATGAAACGGTACAGTTGCCTAACTATGGTCTATTAGAACCTTTCATTAATCGTGCATTAGACGGAGAAACGGTGAGTTTTGAAAGTCGTGAAACCGATGAATACGGCAATGAAATTTATTTACTTAAATCGTATGTGCCGAATTTTAATGCAAGTCAAAAAGTTGATGGCTTCTTTGTGTTGACTACCGATATCACTGAGCGTATAAATGCAGCCCAAGCATTGCAAATTGCGTATGACGAGTTAGAAGACCGAGTCGAACAGCGTACTTATGAATTACGTGAAGCGAATGAATCCAAGTCAAAGTTTTTAGCTGCGGTCAGTCACGATTTATTGCAACCACTTAATGCAGCGCAACTTTTCGTCAATGCTTTAATCGGGCAAACCGACTCGCATCCAAATAACCCTGAATTACTGAACTCCATGCAAAATTCATTATTTGATTTGGAGAACTTAATTGTGTCCTTAGTGGATATTTCAAAACTCGATGCGGGGGTGGTGAAAGCAGACAAGACCATTTTCCCAGTCGATAAATTACTGTCTAACATTAGCTCGGATTACAAACGAATTTCAGTAAAACACAATGTATCATTCACATCCGTTCCATGTAATGTCTATGTGAACTCCGATAGTGTCTTATTAGCCCGAATATTACGTAATTATTTGAGCAATGCATTGCGACACTCACCGAACGGCAAAGTCTTATTGGGTTGTCGTCGTCAGGGAGATTTTATCAATATCGAAGTCTGGGATAATGGAGATGGCATTGCCAAAGACGATTTGGGCATTATTTTCAAAGAATTTAAGCGCTTAAAAGCCTCTCCCAGAGCGCATCAAAGTCTTGGTTTAGGACTGGCGATTGTGGATAAAATGGCAAAGGTACTCGACCACGAAATTAATGTCCGTTCAACACTCGGTCGTGGCTCGTGTTTTTCGGTCAAAGTTCCGGTTGCCTATCCACAAACATCACTGGTAGAAAAACCACAACCAGTAATGGATTTTCACGCTGATACAGCGCACAATAACATCACAATCTGGGTGGTTGATAACGATCAAGCGATTTGTTTAGGTATGCAGAGCTTGTTATCGAACTGGGGGTTTACCGTTATGACCGCTGAATCGTTAACAGAGTTATCCGCTACTTGCGATGTGCGTAACGATAGATGTGACTTGTTAATTGTAGATTATCACCTAAACGATGAAAATGGGTTTGATGTGAGTAGGGTGGTTAATCGAGAGAGAGGGGAGCGTGTACCAACTATTATGATCACCGCTAATTATAGCCCTGAACTGCAGACTTTGACCAAGCAGCAACACATAACCTTGTTGAATAAACCGGTTAAACCCCTAAAACTTAAGATGTCTTTGCAACACCTACTCAAACTAAACTAACGTTTCAAATACTGATCAAAGTCAATGTTCGCCGCACCGACAACAACTTTGACTCGATTGGTTGCGCCTAATTTCTTGAGTATCGACGAAACGTGCGACTTTACTGTTGTTTCTGAAATATTCATTTCATACGCAATGTATTTATTGGCTTCACCTTGAGTGAGGTATTTTAAAACAATTAATTCTTTACGGGTTAGAAGCTGCATTTTCTCAGGCAAAATTTCAAATTCTTTATTGCTCTTGGTCGCTGGTTTGTCTGATGCGGTGCGAATAATGTCAGATGGTAAACACACATTACCAGCAAAAATCGATGTTAAAGATTCAGTAATTTGCTCAACAGGTGAGGATTTTGAGATAAAACCAACTGCACCATAAGAGATCGTTTGCAGGATTTGTTGTTTATCGTTTTCTGCTGAAATAATCACAACGGGTATAGTCGGATATTCGTTGCGCAGTTCTAACAGTCCACTTAATCCCGATGTGCTGGGCATATTCAGATCTAATAAAACAAGATCTAAATCACCTTGTTCTTGAATAATTTGATGCGCTTCTTGAATGCTTTCGGACTGGAATATGGTGCTCCCTTTAAATTCATTCTCGATGATCCCCGCAATGGCTTGACGAAAAATCGGGTGGTCATCAACCACAAGTAATTTATACATTGTTATTTTACCTTATTGAAGCATTCCTTATGCTTTGATAGTACTCCATATTAAAATCGATTTAAAGTTGATTGGACGAAAGCCTAATAAATAAAAAAGCGCTTAATCAGCGAACTGAAAAAGCGCAATCACATCACAACGAATTTGTGTTTACTTAGAAAGTAACGACTGCACCGATTGCAAAACCAGTATTTTCATTACCAGCTAGTACTACATCATCTTCTGATTTAGTGTATTCACCGACTAAGATGACGCCAGAGCTAAGTGTGTGGAAAATAGCAACCGTGGTATTTGAGATATCACCTTCGGTATTTGCAGTAGTATTTTTGTACGTGCTTTCACCATTTGAGATAACAAAACGGTTTGCACCAGACGTGTAACTTGCTTGTACTAGATAACCGTCTTGTTCCATTGTATCTGGAGAGACACTTTGGTCTAGACCGACAGTGTTACCAACGCCTTCCGAAGAGTAACCCGAAGCCGTAAATGAGAAACCATTGGCTTTGAAGTTCACACCGTAGCCAAGACCTTGTGAGTCAGCATTTACGTTTGCGCCTTCAGATTCTTGGGTCATACCGTTCAACCATGCTGAAACACTTTCACCCGTGTATTTCACTTCAAATTCAATGCGCGGCATGTCTTCTTCTGAATTCGCTTCAGCTTTATTTGGATCCATAATACCGATCGATGCAACCAACCCGTTCGACGACGGAGTAGTATAAGTGATCTGTGACTTAGGGAACGGGTAGGTATAACCAGTTGAGATATTACCAAACGATACGTTACCGCCATCTTGTAAACCAAATAAGGTGTGGCCGTAACCTAGCAGCAACTCATCGCCTAAGATGTTTGAGCGATTGAATAAACCGAAGTCTTTACCTAATAATACTGAACCCCAGTCACCAGATACTTTGGCGTAAAATTGACGTACATCAATCAATGAAGATGTTCCTGCGTCTTGGCCGCGACGTACTAAATCAGAGTCATTGATCGACACCCAAAATGACTGACGCGTTTCTACTTTTACATCGCCAACTTGTTTTGAGAAATTAAAACCAATGATGTTAGGTAAAAAACCCATCTTGACACGACTTTGATCGGTTGAAGTACCATCTGCGGCTTCAACTTCAGTATTAGTATAAAATACGTTAACTAAACCATCAGCGCTAAACGTCATGCCATCTTCGTTATACAGCTCAACCGCTGCATTTGAGCCAAAAGAAGCAAGGGCAACTGCTGATGCTAACAAACTGGCTTTGATAGAGTGTTTCATGTTGTGTTCCTATTTGTTGTTTGTGTGTACCTTATACACAATACATCAGTACAAAAATATCTGAATAAGGCAAGTTGCTGAATTAAAACATCATTTAGACATACACTTTGTGACTAGTGCTTTAGTAGGAGGAGTAAGATAAGTGTCGTTATTTACTTAACTCGCCAGACAACAAGTTGGGGTGACGAAGCAAAAGTTCATCGACCATATTCTGAGTAGTATTACTGAGTCTTCTTTCGTCGATTACGTTGAGCGTTAATATCTCTTTTGCGGGTCTTTTACTCAAAAAAATGACTTTATCTGCAAGCTCGATGGCTTCATGTAAGTCATGCGTAACCAATATGAATTGTGTTCCATAAGCTTGCTGTAAGCGTTGTAACGTGTTGCGACATTCGTTTGCCGTCGGAGCATCTAGAGAAATAAAGGGTTCATCGAGTAACAGAATATCGGGCTGAATACAAAATGCACGAGCCAAGGCAACCCGTCTTTGCATCCCGCCAGAGAGTTGTTTGGGGTAATGGTGTTGGCTTTTACTCAACCCGATGCTGTCCAGAATGTTTTTGATATCGAGTTCCGTCAGATTAGGTTTCACCAATTGCAAATTTTGCGCGACGGTTAACCAAGGCATTAAACGTGGTTCTTGAAACATCATACTGATTGAGCTGGTCGAGATAAGTGGCGAAGGGACATCGGATAACAGCCCAGCCAGCAGATGCAATAAGGTGGTTTTACCACAGCCTGACGGACCCACAATCGCTATTTTTTGGACATCCATCGACCATTGCATGGCTTGAATGACAAGTGCATCAGCATAAGAGTATTCTGGAATATTGAGCTTATCGACCACGCGCAATCACCTTATCAAGAGGTCTAAATACAATCGCTTCTAATACAAATATGACCATGACGAACGCACAGGTATACGCCAGAATACTCGCAATATCAAAAAACTGAAAAAAACTATGCAGCGCAAAACCTATTCCATCACTGCGTCCAAGTAATTCAACGACTAGGACAATTTTCCATATCAAAGATAAGCCATTACGAGCAGACGTCATAATATAGGGATACAGCTGAGGCAAATAAACTTGCAAAAATAAAGTGCGTTTGGGGATCCTAAACACGCGTCCCACATCTAACAAGCCTTCATCAATATTACGCGCACCTTCTCGCATCGTAATGACGACCACTGGAAATTTATTGATCACAACGGCCAAAATGGCGGCGGCTTCAACCAAACCGAACCAAATGTAAGCTAAAATTATGGTGACCAGTGCGGGTATATTCAATAATATGAGTAATAATCCATCGCCAATGAGGTTAAGCTTTCGGTTTGCACCCATCATGATCCCAACGATACAGCCTAACACCAGCGCGCAGACAAAACTGATCATGACACGTGTCACAGTGACCCATAAATCATTCAGTAATGTACCTTGAGCTATGTGCCACACAAGACTTTGCATTACTGCAGTAGGGCTTGGCAAGTCTTGGGGACTGAACCACATCACACTTAATTGCCAAATGATGAGTAATGTGAATAGACTCCCCCAACGCAACACAGGTTGGGTCATCTTGCCTGTCCGTCAGTGGAAGGGGATGTGATATTTGCAGATTGTTGTTGCCATGTTTGCCACAAAGGATAAGACCCTTGCCAAAAAACTCTATCTGGTAGCTGCTTCATATCGCCTAGAAGCGCAGTTTGTTCAGCATCAACTACGATCTTGAACAGTTGTTCAAACGCATTCGCTTGCACGGGGGTGAAATCCGTTAAAATCGTTGCTGGATAAGCATCTCGCAGCGCGTGAAAAACATCGTCATTTTCAGCTTTAGTCAACGCTCTGACAGATTCCCACAAGACTGGTTTTGTGATAAAACGCTGCTTGGCACGCCAAGATTGTGTCACAAATGACTGAAATACTGTTTTATTTTGAGTCATCCAATCTTCACTGGCTACCCAACCCATCAAAGGCACTTCGGTGTCGATATTGAGGTATGCCAGCATCTCACTGACGGGTAAAAGATTGACAAAACCAGAAGCGCTTGCGCGCGCGTTGTAGTGCCAGAAATTTAGCATCAAATCCAACTGACCCGAAGTAAACATTCTGTGTAATAAGGGTGGGGCGCCAAATTTTACATTGTTTGTGGTGATTGGCGTATGTTGCATAGCCGCATAGCTTTGTAGGATCACAAAATTTTTGTCGGTTGCGCCGCCTGCAACCCCAAGAGAGTATTGTGATAGTGCTTTTATTGAAAATGGTGAGTCAGGTTTACCATACACTCCACCACTGATTTTGTGCATCGGTAAGATTTGATAATCTTTGCCAAGATGTCGTTGTCTTGCTACCCAAAATACGTCCGACATAATGACGTCTACCGTATTACTTTGTAAAGCAATGGCGGCAGCATTTTTGTTTGCCATGGGCACGACGACCAATTGAAAACCATTTTGTATATCAAGTTGTTGAGACTTAATATGCGATAATTCCCAATTGATCGTACCGTACTGCAATACGCCCACCTTGATTTCTGGTAATGACTCAGCTTTGACAAAACTGCACACTAATAAATATATCAGAACCAAAATGTAACGCATTGCTTTCTCTCTATTGTTATTGCAATCCTTTAAAATTGATAATCAACTTGTACACTGATCATGCGAGGGTGCGCTGGACCAACGAAATTTGGTGATTCAATATCAGGATATATATCTTCAAGTACTTCATCTGCTTCACCATACGTCCCGAAAGTAAAATACTCTTTATCCAAGACGTTATTGGCTCGTACCGAAAGAACTAAGTGATCATTGACGTTATAATTAGCATAAAGATTAACAATACCATATCCTGCAATAGTAGGATTTTCGTTTGCTTCATCACCACGATAATACTGTTCAGATGCAAGAAGCCATTCACCACCTAAGCGCATATCTTGGTTGATATCATATTGTCCAAGCACTTTCACTTGATGCTTTGGTTGGCCAGGAATGGTATCACCTGGCTGTACCAGGCGGTTAGCTCCTTGTGGATTTTGTGGACCAAAAGACGTAAAAGGCGATTCAAATGTCGCGTTAAGATAATTGTATGCCAAGGTTAATTTTGCCTTCTCATAACGCTGGGTTAAAGCAAATTCAAGGCCTTGACGACTGGTTTTATCAATATTGATAAAATAGCCACGTGATGCAACACTGCCAGCTTGTTGGAAAATGATGTCATCGATACTGTCTGAATGATACAAGGTAGCATCCACTTCAGTATTGGCAATATGTGTATTTACATTAAACTCAATAGTTCGGGTTACCACTTGGTCTAGTGGAGGATCGGCAACGAAACCATTCGGTAAGCGACATGGATCGTCTTCATCTGCACAGCTCAATTCCGCAGGGCTTGGTACACGTGAAGATTGAGCCCAGCTTAAGTTCATGACAGTGTCATCATTGACTTGATAAGACATTCCTATCGCTGGGTTAAACTGAGCAAAGGTGTGATCTCCGTCTAGTGATCCTTCACCGTCATCAATCAAATCTTCCATCAAAATATGGTCATGATTAAAACGACCGGCAATATTGAGTTTGAGTTTTGAGTTTATTTGAGTGGTATTACTTACGTATAGTGAGCGATGGTTAGTATCCACATCTAAGCGCACGCGCGCTTCTTCATCCATGAGTTCAGTTGATTGAACACTGCGGGTGCCTTGTGCATCATCATTATCCAAGATTCCAAATTGCGTATCAGCGCGGTAGTGAATATCACCACGTTGTTGACTTGCACCAACGATTGTCACACTTGGCATACCCATTAATTCGTGGTTATAGGTAAATTGTGCGGTAAAGCCCCAAGATTGGTTTTCAGCACGACCAGTATTGTAAGTGCCATCTAAGACGGATGGATCTAGTGATGTAATTTCAGATAACGCTAAGTCTTCATAACCAATAAAATCGACTGCTTCCACTTCGACTCCGTCTACCAGTGGTAAATCATCATCGTCATCAATAACATCTTCAATTACATGTTCATCATCGTCATCATCTTCTAGTTCACACAAGGTAATGCGGCCATCGGCAAACTGGCACGCACCATAGTCTGAGTCATCGCCATTGATGGATGAAGTCGTGTTTTCACGAATGAAGAAATTACCATGAAACTCAAGATCTTCAGTCAATTCGAAATGCGTGACAACGGATACAAAATCCAATTCATTACTGGTTTGGTCAGGGCTTGTAAATACGGTATCACGTCCTTCGTATTCTAAAATTTCAAGGGGAATAGCACCATTACCGACCAGCGTATTGTCTGTCGTCAAATAATTGATGTCTACTTGTCCCGAATCATTACGATAACTGACACTCGTAAAAAGTTGTTGAACTTCTGAAGGAGAAAAACGGCGCCAACCATCTTCTTCATATTTACTGGCCATGACATAACCAGCCCACGTACCATTATTGAGACCGGTTTGTACCGACAGTTCTTTAGAGCCATATTGCCCACCAGTTAATGACACGTTTGTAGTGGTATGACTAAATCCCGTCTTAGTGTTAAGGCTTAGAGCGCCCCCAAGCGTATTTTGTCCGAATACAGGGTTTGAGCCTGAGAAAAGCTGAACATTATCTAGGGCATCCAATGGAACAAGGTCCCAATTAACGGTATCACCGAAGGGTTCATTAAAACGCACACCGTTTAGGTATAAAGAAAGCCCTTGTGGTAAACCTAATAATGGGGACGCGGTGAAACCACGATATTGTACATCGGGCTGAAAAGGGTTGTTTTGAACATCATTCAAATTCACACTCGTAAATTGTTGACGCATGATGTCGGTCAGTGAGCGTTGTGGGCTTAATCCTAAATCTTCACTGGTCAATGATTGTCTTTGCCCAAGAATGACATCTTGGTCTAGTAGTTCAGTAGACAATGGATTGTGACCTTTGACTTCAATCTTTTCGATTGAGTCATCTGCGATTGCTGCTTGTGCTAAGGCAGCCGTAATGATGGCTGCTAGGTATGAACGTTTCATAATGTTTTCCGATTTGTTGCTGTTTTTGATTTATACTTTGCAACATACGGATTTATACGGGTAAAGCAAATTGCCAAAATGGCATACAAGAGTTAATAAATTCAATAAAAACAATATTTTGCGATATTTTGGGAAAAATTCCCACCACCAAAGACTTATCGGTAAAATACTAATTTACCGTTACATTCGTTCAATTTGCCTAAGTATGGACATAAATCCTTTTGGCCCTTGCTTATTAATGAATATTTCAGCTAACCAACCGAACCATAAATTTGGTACAGCTCCTTTTGAACGCCACACCACATGGGTTCCTCCGTGTACCTCATTTAATTTAAGTTCTCCTAAATAATGATCCACTTTAAACGGTTTTGATTTGACAATTTTGTATTGGAATTGATACGGAGGCTGGTAGTCAAAGATGGTTTCTTCAAACACGATTTTGCCAAGACGAATTGAGCGTAAAGCGCCGTCCCCATTTGGTTTAGATTTACCTTGTAGTAACAGAGAAGATTCATCACATACTTTAAACTGATCATAGTTTTGGTGATCGCTCAGTATTTGAAACACATCATTAATGGGTTTAGCAATCGTGTGTTCAACATGAATAGAAAACATATGAGGCTCCTTTAATTCTTTTTTTTACGTAAAGAGACGATATAAGTTTAGAGAAAAGTCTAAATCATTGTTTATAGTACATTTATATTTGTTGCAAAGATTGATAGCTCCACATAAATTGCGCACTATTGACATCATCTCGGCACTTACATGGCACGGACAATAATCGTCGTAGAAGAAACAACTACATTACCCACAATGGATGTGGAATCATTATCTCTTAGTAATTATTTAGCACAATACCCCAAAAAAACAGACAAAAAAGTTCGCGTCCTAAACTTGTGTGACTATTCGCGATATTTGAGTAGTGGTTATTACTGTTCACTGCTGGCAGAAGCTAGACAGCATCAGGTAATACCAAGTGTCAAAAAACTCAATGAATTTCGTAAACACGCAAAAGATGTGATGTATATTAGAAAAGAAAAATGCCGAGGTCTAGATTTACCAGATGCTCAGCAACATCTCATTGTGCTTGGCGTTTCCAAAGATATTCCTAAAGTGTTCGCTGACAAAATCTATGTACAATTTCAACTGCCCATAATAGTGTGTGATATTACTGAAGACGACGATATTTTGATGTGTCGAATTGTACATGCACAATATTCCTTTTTAGATGATGCGCAAAAGGAATTTGCGCACAGCGTGATTTTATCTCAAGCGAGTCAACAACAATGGTTTAAGCCAGTACGCACCAAAAAATATCGATGGAAATTAGCCATTTTAGCCAATCCAGAAGAACCTCATGCCCCTTCAAATCAAGGGGCTTTAAAGCGATTTAAACGTGCAGGTCATTTACTTGGAATAGATGTGGACATTGTCGATGCGGCACGTCTGCTTGATATAGAGGTGTACGATGGGTTGTTTATCCGAGAAACCACTGCGATAAACCATCACACTTATGAATTGGCGATTGCTGCAGAAGCAAGTGACTTGATTGTCATGGACGATCCCACTTCAATATTGCGTTGTTGCAACAAAGTGTTTTTACACGACGCATTTACTTACCAAAATATACCTAGTTTAAAAACATTTATCATTGCTGATAATCAAACGCATGTGATCGAAGATATTGAGAATGAGTTAGGTTATCCGGTTGTGTTGAAGTTACCAGAGAGTGCGTTTTCTAAAGGCGTGTACAAAGCAAAGGATCGTTTTGAATTACAGCTGAAGTTAACGGAATTATTTGCTGAATCGGCATTGGTGATTGTGCAAGAGTATCTAAAAACTGATTTTGATTGGCGCATTGGGGTGTTAAATGGCCGAGCAATTTATGCTTGTAAATATATGATGGCCCGCGGTCATTGGCAAATCTACAATCATTCCAGCAAGCGTTTTTCCGAAGGTGGCTTTAGTGCAATGGGAACCTTTGAAGTACCCAAAAGAGTCTTAAATGCCGCAATAAAGGCCGCCGGTATTATTGGCAATGGTTTGTATGGTGTCGATATCAAAGAAGCGGATGGAC
Source organism: Alteromonas sp. LMIT006 (assembly GCF_024300645.1). NCBI lineage: Bacteria > Pseudomonadati > Pseudomonadota > Gammaproteobacteria > Alteromonadales > Alteromonadaceae > Alteromonas > Alteromonas sp. LMIT006. The sequence continues at coordinate 1,890,067 of NZ_CP101291.1, forward strand.
GAGCGTATGTGCTTGAAGTGAATGATAACCCCAGTATTGATCACGGTGTTGAAGATGCTTATTTGGGTAATGAGCTGTACATGCTGATCATGAACGAATTTTTACGACGATTTGAGGCTAGAGGTTTATCTTATTGAAAACATTAGTTTTTAAACCAGTTACTTTGTGTGAGCTAGACATTTTATGCAATGTAGAAAAGACATATTTTGTGACTGACCGGCTTTCACGACGTCAATTTATGCGTTTTATAAAAAACAATCGCATTTGGGGGGCGTTTTTTGGCGAAACGATAATTGGGTACTGCATTATGCTGTCAAAGCAGAACTCCTCAAAATTACGTCTTTACAGCATTGTTATCACTACAGATTTTCAAGGGCAGGGGATATGGCATTCCCTTCTAGATTACGTGATCGTTCAATTCCAAAAAGTAAAGTCATATACGGATGTGACGTTAGAGGTTGCAGTAACTAATAAAAAAGCGATCGCTGCTTACAAGCGCTATGGTTTTGTCATTACGAAAAACATCACATCGTATTATCAAGATGGAACCGATGCCTATCGCATGAGCAAAAAGCTGAGTGGTTCTTGCTAATGACTTCTATAGATACAATACTTGATGTCACTTGGGTTCGGTATATCACATTGAGTTCACTCAACTTTTCTATCTTTACCGGACGATGCACGTTTCTTTCGTTCCACTTGAACATAAACCGTATCTGTTGTCGCACTGCTCGCATGCCCCAAATCCTCAGATAGATCTTTAAGTGGTCTATCGCGCTCAATTTCCATACTAGCACCAGTGTGACGCAAATAATGAGTGCTGGCTTCTTGTAGTTTTTGTGCTGCATTGAGCCCTTGCTCAGCCTTCATTCGAGTGAACGCAGCATCAAAAATCTCTTGGATTAAACGGGCAATATGACGCCCAGTCAAACCGCCTCGACCGCGAATTTTTTCTACCAATAGCGTTTGTTCACCACGTGACGGCAAAGGTGATAGACCTCGCCATTCACGATAGCGAGAAAGAAATGGCAAATAGCTTTGCGGCACAGTGATATCGCGTATTTTTTTGCCTTTTCCGTAGGCTTTAAACCACCAATTATTACTGTCATCTAACCAAAAATGACTCATCAAAGGTGTCCAATCTTTGCGTTCTGATAACTCAGATAAACGTAAAAATAAGGTTTTCATCGTGGCAATGATAAATAAATGTCTCTCATACAGTGCATCATCATCTGCCAACGCGACTGCTGTATCGAGTAAATATTGCCACTGATGTTCGGTTAACCGGCTGATATTTTTTACCTGACTGTCTTTAATCAAATGTTTGCAGTCGCGTTTTGCCAGTGGAACTGGATTACCAAAGCAAATCTCTTCGTCAATCAGATGCCGATACAATGCACTTAACGCAACAAATGTTGATGTTAACGTTTGTTGCGATGGACGATATTGTTTGATGTCTGGTGTGCGCGATTTATCGTGTTTAGGGGTAACCAAGCGAAATGGCGACCATTCTGTATTTGATTGATAATAACCTGATTGCAGTGTGAAACGGTCATTGAGCTGTGTATTTATCCAATCTAAAGGCGGTTGTACACAAAAATCGATATATCGCAGTATGTCAGCTTTGCGCAAATCGTCCAATGGACGTTGCTCATATAAAAATACCCACAATAGAAACTTTTCAACATCGTTACGAAAACGCGTATAAGTATGCTCAGATTTATTGCGTCCGATATAGAGCAAAAAATCTTTGCACCAATGCCAGTGTTGCACACGCCATGCAGGGCCACTTGTGACAAAATCATTCAGCATTGGATAATCATCAAGTGACATTACTTGAAGCTCTGAAAATGTCGGGTATAAAGGTGTTGGTTGAGGCTTAGGCATAATTTGTATTGCATTGCTTAATTATGGTCATAAACGCATGATAATCTATCTTGGGCACTATGTCTAATACTAAAGAGTATTAGACATAGTGAGATGTATTTATTACTTACAAAACCCCCATCCTGGTATAGGCTTATAAAAGCCACAAACCAAGTGACGCAAACAAAAATGGTCTTCACCCTACAGGCGCAGCAATCTTGAACAGTTAGCCTCGAGTGGGTAAAATCTTGGCTGAATCTAGGAAGATTTAGCGATTTTGTTCCGATTTCCCATGCACCGTTTCGAGCAATATTTTACGTTCTCCCAATCTCGCTCCCACTTTTTGCGCCAGGTAAAGGGCCGTTGACAGACGGGGCACATCTTGGTCGGTAGATTAGACTTTTTCATGGTTATCCAATTTGGTTAAAAACGTTTGTGCATCATTTTGGATTTGGATCACCTTGGTTTCGTCCATTTTGTTTAGCGTGTTATAAATCATGCCCATACGGTGATTAGATTTAAGCGTTTCACGATTGCGGATCAAAAAATCCCAATACAAATAATTAAATGGACAGGCGGTGTCGCCCGTTTTTTCTTTGACGTTGTAATGACAGCCTTGGCAATAATTGGACATTTTGTTGATATACGCCCCGCTGGCCGCATAAGGCTTTGATGCCAATACTCCCCCGTCGGCAAACAATACCATGCCAGACACATTCGGCATTTCGACCCATTCATACGCATCAGCATAAACAAGCAAATACCAGTTGTTGACTTCTTCTGGCGCGAGACCGGCGACTAACGCGAAATTCCCTAATACCATAAGGCGTTGAATGTGATGTGCATACGCATTGTCTGCCGTCTCCTGCACGCATTGTTTTAAACAATTCATATTGGTATCGGCGGTCCAATAAAAATCTGGTAACGCGCGAGTGGCATTCAGAAAATTTTCTTTTTCATAGCCTGGCATTTTGAACCAGTACAAACCACGCACATATTCACGCCAGCCGATAACCTGACGAATGAACCCTTCAACGGCGTTTAATGGGGCATTACCTGCGTGATATTCCGCTTCCACCGCTTGCACAATTTCATCCGCCGTTAATAAACCCGCATTCAAATACAAGGCAATGTGTGAGTGAAACATCCACGGTTCGCCTTGTGCCATGGCGTCTTGATAATCCCCGAAAAGTGCTAAGCGTTCATGAATAAAGGCCTCAAGCACTTTCAGAGCGTCTTCACGAGTCACGGCATAATGAAAGCTGTCCAACTTTCCAAAATGATCAGCAAATTCATGTTCAACTAAATTTAATACGTCTTGAGTGATCGCATCAGGCGCAAACTGGGTTGGAGGCGGAACTCTAAGTGTTTTGGGCAGTGCCTTGCGATTTTGTGCATCATAATTCCATTTGCCTCCCTCGGGTTGACCTTCTGGCGTCATTAAGGAGTTGAGTTTTTTGCGCATTTCGCGGTAAAAGAACTCCATTCGTAATTGTTTTTTGCCTTTTGCCCAGTGAGCAAACTCCTCAACTGAAGCAATAAAGCGAGTATCGTCGCGAATATCAACAGGCATAGACAAACGTTCAGACCAAGATTGCATATCCGCTAACACGCGATATTCACCAGGGAATGTGCAAATGACTTCGTTGCATTGGTATTGCTGCACGCGCAAAGCCACTTCATCCGCTAATGAACCGGCATTGTCATTAGATAGATAATCAGTGTAATGAACTCTGTAGCCTTTATCTCGTAAACCTTGTGCAAAATGTCGCATGGCACTAAAAAGATACGCGATTTTTTTCTTATGATGTTTGACGTACGTTGCTTCACTGCGCACTTCTGCAAGCAATATCACATCGTTTTGCTCGTCGATACCGTCTAAAGCGGTGATGTGTTGGGTCAGCTGATCGCCTAGAATTAATCGTATAGCCCCCATTATGACAAGGCCTTCATTTGTTGAAACGCATCCAGTGCGCGTTCACGTGATTGTTTTAAGTCAACTATTGGTTTGGGATACTCTTTGCCTAACGTAATTTGACAGGCACGCAAAATATCTTCAGGTGCTGCCCAGGGTTGATGTATGTATTTTGGTGGAAGACGTTTGAGTTCAGGGCAGTACCGCTTCACATATTCGCCTTGCTTATCGAATTTTTCACCTTGTAACACTGGATTAAATACTCTGAAATACGGCGCCGCATCCGCCCCACTACCCGCCACCCATTGCCAGCTTGCGCTATTTGCAGCCATGTCTGCATCGAGCAAGCAGTCCCAAAACCAGCGCTCGCCTTCACGCCAATCTAGGAGCAAGTTTTTAACCAAAAATGACCCTACAATCATGCGCACTCGGTTGTGCATGTAACCGGTTTGCCACAATTCACGCATACCGGCATCGACAATAGGTACACCTGTATGCCCTGTTTGCCATGCTTTTAGTGCATCGGTATCATCTCGCCAAGGAAAGGCATCGAATTTGTTGTTAAAATTATCCGTGGGAATGGATGGCCAGTGATACAGCAAGTAATGACTGAATTCACGCCAGCCCAGTTCGGATAAAAACGTATCAAGATGTGGATTGTCAGGATCGTTTGCATACGCATCTTTTAACGCATACCACACTTGATTGACCGAAATCTCACCAAAGTGCAAATAGGGTGATAACAGTGACGTGCCTTTAACCGCTGGTAAATTCCGCGTATCTTGATACTTATCCGATGCTTCTTGAATATAGCGAGCGAGCTTATCTTTGGCGCCAGACGCCCCGGGCTGCCACATGGCTTTGATGTGCGTGTCCCAAGGAATACTCGGTAAGAGTGCTAAGTCGTCAATTTCAAGACTGTGGCCGTTACATTGAGCATACTCTAGTGAAGGCGCCTCCACTGGAAAACGTGGCTCGGGTTGGGCTAAACAGCCTTTGCGATAATACGGCGTGAATACTTTGTAGGGAGTACCGTCTTTTTTGACCACGCTCATGGGTTCCCACAACAAATGGCCATTGAAACTTTGTACATCAATGCTTTGTTTTTTTAGGGTTTGTTTGATCTGTGTATCACGCTGAATTTGCCATGGCTCATAGCCTCGATTCCAAACAACTGCATTGGCGTTATTCTGCTCGATAAGTTTGGTTAATACTTGTAATGGATCACCTTGTAAGACCAATAAATTACCATCCAGTGATGCATTGAGCGCTTTTAGTGAATGGTGCAACCACCATTTGCTGGCACCACCTAATTGTGCCAACTCTGGTGCCGAGGTATCGTAAATATAAACCGGTAATATGCTGCCTGCCTTTGCCGCTGACGTCAAAGCCGGGTTGTCGTCAATGCGTAAGTCGTTTCTAAACCAATGGATCGTAATTCTGTCTGTCATAGTTGAACCAAAATTCGGTAAATTCAGTAAAAAATGCAAAATAATGAGGTCGCCACATGTCCAAAGGTTTATATTGGTTTCAGCATGACTTGCGTTTAGCTGATAACAACGCGTTTAATCAAATTGTGTCCCGAGTGGATGCGTTGCATTGTATTTATGTATTGGACGAACAATGGCTTAACACCAATCATTACGGGTTTACCGCAATTGGCGATCATCGGCTGCGTTTTATTGCTGAATCTTTGCGCGATTTAACGGCACAACTCGAAGCATTAGGCCAAACCTTGCACGTTTATGTAGGTAACCCCGTGAACATCATTGAGGAGTTGGTTGCAGAACACACTATTCATGTTGTTGGAAAGCACAGTTATCCAGGTGTGTATGAGCAACGTCAATGGCAAGCGTTGAAAACCGCCCTACCCAATTGCGGATTTGTTACGGGCAACAGTCATACTTTGTACCACTTTTCTGACTTGCCGTTTACGCTTAATGAAATGCCAGATCACTTTACGCCCTTTCGCAAAAAGGTAGAGAAGTTTGCAGAAGTTTCACATCCAGTAACCGCTCCAGCTGTTTTACCTCCTCCCCTTATTTGTCAAAGTACTTGGGGCGATGGATATCCAGAATTTTCAGATCCTCCTTCAGTATCCGTCATACAGCATTTGCAAGGTGGCACCACTGCAGGGCTTAAGCAAATCCACTATTACATGAATGATACCAAGGCTTTGTTAACTTACAAAGAAACGCGCAATGGCCTTGATGGCTGGGAGTTCTCTAGCAAGCTATCGGCGTGGTTGGCCTGTGGTTGTTTATCGCCTCGTCAAGTATATTGGGCTGTCAAACGCTTTGAAGAATCGCATCATGCAAATGATTCGACGTATTGGTTGGTGTTCGAAATCTTATGGCGTGAATTTTTCCAATGGCAGTTGGCTAAATACGGTAAAAAAATGTTTTTCCATCGAGGGATCCAAGACAAAGCCCCTACAGGCAAACACCTTACCAAGGTGTTACACCAGTGGATCAATGGTACAACCCATTACCCAATCATTAACGCGGCAATGAATCAGTTGCGCTCTACTGGTTTCACGTCAAATCGCGCAAGGCAGCTGGTGGCGAGTTGTTTCATTCATGAACTAGGTCAAGATTGGCGCTATGGGGCAGCCTATTTTGAGCACATTTTGGTGGATTTTGACCCGTCTGCCAATTGGGGGAATTGGCAGTATTTAGCTGGCGTAGGCAGTGATCCTCGCGGGTTACGCCAATTTAATTTACAAAAGCAAACTGATATTTACGATCCACATGGCACCTTCATCCGCAACTGGACCTAAGCCTTCAGTAAACGTTGTCTGGTACAAACGAGATCTAAGGTTATGTGATCACACTCCCTTAAAAGCTCAAGAGTCCACAGGGGTACCTACTTTATTATTGTATGTTTTTGAGCCTAGCGTTATGGCTGATTCTCATTACGATGAACGTCATTGGCGCTTTGTGTATCAGTCATTACGCGCCATGCAGCAAACACTTGATGATCACAATACATTAATCCTAGTCATGCTGGATGATGTGCAAAATGCCTTCAATCGGTTAGGTCAGTATTTTTTAATACAGAGCATTTTTTCTTATCAAGAAATTGGGCTAGAGATCACGTTTACTCGTGATAAGGCCATGCAACGCTATTGCCGCGAGCAACACATCGATTGGGTTGAATACCCGCATAGCACAGTCAAGCGTGGCCCAAAGCGGATTGAAGTCTCACAAACACACTGGCATGAAGTCATGCAAGCATCATTGGATACGCCAGATTTATCAAAAATCTCGTTTGTTCCTAGTCAGTTAATCCAACCCTTGCAAGATGATGTGCCTGATGCCTGGCAACAACCTAATCCATTAATGCAACGTGGTGGAGAAGCCTGGGCGTGGCGTACGTTTCAAGATTTTTTTGTTGAGCGTGGGCGCAACTATCAAAAACACATCTCTCGCCCACACGATGCGCGTTTTTCATGTTCGCGGCTCTCGCCCTATTTAGCATGGGGCAACCTGTCTTTACGCCAAGTATATCAATATACCTTAGAGCAAAAATCGAACCTTGCTAAAACGTGGACTCGCCCCCTTAATGCGATGATTTCTCGCTTGCACTGGCATGATCATTTTTTGCAAAAATTCGAGTGCGAGCCGCAAATGCAATTTTACTGTCGCAATCGAGCATATGAACAATACCCTTATGAATCGAATGAGGAATTAGTGGCGACAAGGTTAAATGCATGGCGCGAAGCCAAAACAGGCATTCCAATTATTGATGCCAACATGCGAGCAGTGATCGCTACCGGATATATCAATTTTAGAATGCGCGCGATGTTGGTGTCTTTTTTGACGCTACATATGAATATAGATTGGCGATTAGGAGTACATCATTTGGCGAAGCAATTTTTGGATTTTGAGCCGGGCATTCATTACCCCCAATTTCAAATGCAAGCTGGGGTGACCGGTATTCACACGATACGTTTATACAACCCAGTCAAACAATCTGAAGAAAAGGACGATAAGGGTGTGTTTATAAAAAAATGGTGTCCAGAGCTTGCACAACTGCCTTTAGAACAACTTCATACACCGTGGCGTGTTGAGCAGAACTATGACCTATTCAGTCCAGTTGTCGATGCCCCTGATTATCCAAATCCTATTATTGATGTCGATCACACAGCCAAACTCGCACGAGAGCGTGCATGGTCGTTTCGTGAGCGTGATGATGTAAGAGCTGAAGCTCGCCGTCTGCTGACATTTGCTTAAAGGTTATTATCTTCTAGATATTGATTGAGAACTCGAATCTGACCTTTTTTGTACGCTGCGTAGGTTATGCGTAACGCATTTGACAGGATTTCAGAATCAGACCAACCCGTTTTTTCATTTAATTCTGAGTAACATTTTAGGGCTTTCGGGCTGACATAGCCACGTACCATTTTGCGACCAAGGGCTTTTTGCTTTTCACGAAAGCGCTTTTGCTTTTCAGCATTGGCGTTAGGATTCTTTTTTCTTTTTGTCGGTTGCATAGATAGGTCCTTATGTAAGTGTCTAGGATAATCAAACCCCAGCAAAATAAAAAGTAAAAACTACCTGATAACTGTTCAGACTTGTCACAAGCGTCCTTGTCATATAAATTACGCACTGCATTTTATAAAGGAACATTACATGACCTTAGATCAGAACAGTTATACAAAAGAAGAATTACTCGCTTGTAGTCAAGGTGAATTATTCGGCCCAGGTAACAGTCAACTACCTGCCCCGAACATGCTCATGATGGATCGCATTGTATCTATTACCGATGATGGTGGTGAGCACGGTAAAGGCTATATTGAAGCAGAACTCGATATTACTCCTGATCTTTGGTTTTTTGATTGCCACTTCCCTGGTGACCCAGTCATGCCAGGATGTTTAGGTCTAGACGCAATGTGGCAGTTGGTTGGTTTTTTCTTGGGTTGGTCAGGTGGCCCGGGTAAAGGTAGAGCATTAGGTGTAGGTGAAGTAAAATTCACTGGTCAAATCTTACCGACAGCCAAAAAAGTAAGCTACAAAATCACGATGAAACGTGTGATTAAACGCAAGCTATTTATGGGTATGGCTGATGGTGAAGTATCGGTTGATGGGCGTGTGATTTATACCGCTAAAGATTTGAAAGTTGGTTTGTTCCAGGACACGTCTGCTTTCTAAAAAACCTTGGTACACATACAAAAAAGGGAAGCATCGCTTCCCTTTTTTGTTGGTAATTTGTTTAGCGCATACCAAATGTTGATATTCGCTCTTCTACTGCCTCTCGCCAACCGCCTAACCATTCTGAACGTGCATCTGTTTCAGTGAATGGACAATTTTCTTTAGCGCGACCCGCAATACCAGCCTGATAACCTTTTGCATGTGCACGGGCCATTTTGTCCCTTTTTTGTCTCTTCATTGGCATACCTCAATATGATATAGAATTACTATGTATGTTGAATATCATTCAACTTTATTATAAGTACTCCTGTTCAAAACGAGATGCAAGAGGACAGCTATCCTCTTTTTTGGGTTATATCTTAAAGTACTGAAAAGATTAATAAATAATCAATAAATCAATTTGTAATAAAACTGTCATTTTTAGATGAAACAGTAATAACAATAGTTCACTTGCGTCGTCTAAATGCTAACAAACCTAGAGTCAACAAAGCCCACAGAGACGATGATGCGCCCTTTCGCTCAGGAATAATATTATCTTGTGCATCGCAATCAATGACCTCGCCATCTGCTAATGGCTCTAATAGTACAGGAATAATTTTATCTACCATAACTGCCTGACCATCATCGTCCGTGACCAGTTCACCGCGTACATTACGCGCTTGCCGATTGACTAATGCATTCGCAAGAATAACGTTATCATCGTTAATGGCTTGCGCACTGACAATAGTATATGGCGCTTCACAACCAATCGCATCGTTCAAATCAATAAACTCATTTGTATCCGCGTAATATATAAAGCCATGACGACGACGGTTTTGCACATTTGCCGACTCGACCTCGCCTTCACCCACGATAATATTATTGTTATTTATATCGCGACCTAAGCTAGCTGAGCCTGGGAAAAAGTCATCTGGGAATGTCGCTTGCTGGGCATCTAAGTCATATAAATAAAACTTGGTACGGACCGTGCCATTTACCTCACGAGAATAAAAACCGGTCACCATATTACTGTCATTTACGTCGTAAGCTGAACTGGGTGTTTGACCGTTTTCATTCAGAAAAGGAGTAGTTTGTCCGTCAGCAAATATCGCTGCGGTTAAGAACCTTTGAATATCGCCATTGCTGTCGGCGAACGAAGATTCGCCCACAATAGTACCCGAGTCATTAATTGCCCGCGCATTACTGTAATAAATGCGTTCAATGGAATCATTAGGGTCACGCACAAAATCAAATGGGTAGGCAAAACTTTCCTGGTCGATGATTTGACCTGAGCTGTCCACTTCCCACTTCACTGCTTGTCTAAAATTAGTGGTTGCTAAAGCATTATTTCGAGCAATATTGCGATAACATGCCTCTAGAGGCTGATCGCCTCTTACAGTTTCATCATTACAGTCGTCAATTAAGACTTGAAACTGATTTGATATCGCAATTGTTTGATGCCCCACCACATGACGATTGCTATTGACTCCATTTGCTTCACTGACACCGCCAAGTGCAGCCTCAGCAGGAGTTAACTCAACAATGTTTCCATTTAGATTAATGAAACCGCGACGCTCGAACTCTGGTAAAACAAAGGTAATTTGTGTATCGTCGGCGTTAGTGTAATTTAGCTTATCAAACATGCCTTCACTGGTACCGACATAAAGGCTTGGAGATATCGCATCATTAATGTAGATATCTGGTCCAAAAGTATAACCATTGGTCTCATCGCGTTCTTCATCAAAACCGATCACACGTTGTGCCACCTGTCCATCTATTAGGTAAGATTGATATAAAGCAATTTGTTGAACAAATACATTATTTTCTCGAGAACCACTGCGCGCAAGGGCCACTAAATAGTTGTAATCATCAAAATTGGGATTGCCAGCACGTGCCGCATCAATATCGGTTAAGTTGTCTTGAAGGGTTTGCGAATCAAAGTTAATCAATGAAAAATCTAGTGGAGGATTGTAATGGTCTTGCACTACCACTCCAGGATTGCCTTGTTCATCAAGCGTTTGTGCAAACACATTGACACCGAGTTCTTCAGTGGGTAACTCGACCACAGAGTAAGTTGCAGCAAGGCTTGAAAATGACATTGAGATTGCCATTCCAAGCGCGGAAAGGTTAAGTGGCTTAGTCATGGCTGATAATGGACCTCGTGCTGAATGGTTCTTCATATTTTAACTACCGCTTATTTGTTCTTGTAATGCTTCTAGTTCGTCCCAACGTTCATAAGCTGTATCTAGCTGAGCTTGACATTCAGATAGCGCAGTAAACACTGGTTGTTGGTCAGCAGGTGTCTGAGCAAAAAAATCGCTGCTATTGATCTGCGTTTCTAGTGTTTGTAATTCTGCTTCTAATCGTTCAATGGTACTTGGAAGCTGCTCTAATTCTCGTCTATCTTTGTATGATAACTTGTTACTGGTTTTTGTGACAGATTTTGTTTGGCTTTTAGGACTCTGGCCAGTCACATTAGTTCCAGAAGCGGATCGTTCTGATGCTTTTTTGTCCTGTTCAGCATACCAACTGTGCGCTGCGCTATACCCACCCACAAATTCAGACAGCCTTCCATCACCCTCAAAGACCAGTGAACTCGTCACGACGTTATCGATAAATTCTCGGTCGTGACTGACCAAAATGACACTGCCCTCATAATCAACCAGCAATGACTCCAACAGTTCAAGTGTTTCAACATCCAAATCATTAGTGGGTTCATCCAAAATCAGTAAGTTGGAAGGTTTCAGCATCAGTTTTGCAAGCAGTACGCGGTTTTTCTCACCACCGGATAAGGCACTGACTGGGGCTTTAATTCGGTCTGGGGTAAACAAGTAATCTTGTAAATAGCTAATAATATGACGCGGTCGACCATTTACCATGACTTCTTGTTTGCCATCCGCAACACAATCCGCGACGGTGGCATTCAAATCGAGAGCTTCGCGATGTTGATCAAAATACGCAATTTCAAGATTGGCACCTTGTATTATAGAGCCACTATCGGGCTTTATTTCACCTAACAATAAACGGATCAACGTCGATTTGCCGCAACCATTGTCACCGATAAAAGCGATTTTATCGCCACGTGCAATGTAGAGATTCAAATCGTTAACAATGGTTTTGCCTTCAATTTGATAATGTAAACCTTCTACTTCAAAAACTCGCTTACCTGATGGTGCCACGGATTGGCTTGCAATTTTGGCACTCCCCTGCACTTTTCTGCGAGCACTGTGTTGTTCGCGTAGTTTTTTGAGCGCTCTTACACGCCCTTCATTTCGGGTGCGACGAGCTTTGATGCCTTGTCTGATCCACACTTCTTCTTGAGCGAGTTTTTTGTCAAACTGAGCGTTATGCTCTTCTTCTACTGCCAGATCATGGGCTTTTTTGTCAAGGTAGGTGGCATAGTCACCAGGATAAGATGTTAACTGCCCTCGGTCGAGATCGACAATCCGCGTCGCCATACTGCGAATAAACGCCCTATCATGGCTAATAAATACGATGCACCCTTGATATTGCGTTAATGATTGCTCCAGCCATTTGACCATAGCTATATCGAGGTGGTTAGTTGGTTCATCTAACAATAAAATGTCAGGTTTTGTGACCAACGCTCTCGCCAGTGCAGCCTTACGTCGCCAGCCACCAGAAAGCGTGGATAAGGATACTTCTGCTGGTAATTTGAGCAAACTCAAAGTAGCAGCGATCGCATTCTCAAACTGCCAAGCGTTGTGAGTATCCAGTTGTTCTTGAAATTGGGTTAAACGTTGAATGTTTTGCTCAGAAGGGTCTTGAGCGACAAGGTTGGATTGTTCGTGATATGCTTGTAACAGTTTACCAACTTCAGCCAGCCCTTCAGCTACATAATCAAACAGAGTCATTTCGACAGATTCGGGTGGATCTTGCGGCAGTCTTGCTATCGATATGCCATTTTCGACGACCCGTTGACCGTCATCTAGAATGACTTCTCCCGCAATGACTTTCATTAACGTGGATTTGCCAGAGCCGTTTCGTCCAACAATACACACGCGCTCTTTGGACTCAAGCACCAAATCAATACCGTCTAATAAAGGAGGCTGACCATAAATCACCGTACCTTGGCGAATTTGAAATACACTCATAATTTGAAAAACCGTTGGATGTCTTCTTTGCCAAAAGGCCACGTCATAAAGCGATTCGCTTTCGTGTCATAAATGACTGGGATTTTGACTGCAAAATGATGATACAACTCCGTGCTGGATTTGACATCTACATACGCAATTTCATTCATAATATCTGCGGGTAAACTCGTTTCCAGCAACACTGAGGCATCATCGCATAAATGGCAGTCCTCCCCTCCTATCAACCAATATCGCTGTGAATTAAACTGCATACACTAATCGCCAACATTGGTGAATTTTGGGATTGCGAGCAAAGTCTTTAGGCAATGTTCGCTCAGAAATATTCTCTATGGTGTAACCGAGTTGCTCAAGCGCGTTATGGTCTAATTTAAATCCCCGCAAATTATTCGAAAAGTACACGACGCCTTTAGGAGCGAGACTCTGTGCAGCTGACGTCAGTAAGATCACATGGTCGCGCTGCACATCCCAAGTACCTTCCATGCGTTTGGAATTGGAAAACGATGGCGGATCAATGAACATCAGGTCAAATTGCTGCGAGTTGTCTTTGAGCCATGCTACGCAATCCCCTTGCACGAAACCATAGCCACCTTGCAGACGGTTGAGGCGAAAATTATCCTTCGCCCATTGCAAATAAGTGTTCGACATATCAACGGACATCACTGTTTGAGCGCCACCTTTGGCAGCGTGGACCGAGACAGAGCCTGTGTAACAAAACAAATTTAACACCCGCTTGCCCTTCGCTTCGGCTTTAAACAATTGCCTCGTCGTGCGATGGTCAAGGAATAACCCCACATCCAGATAATCCGTTGGATTGACATAAAACATGGCTTCGTGCTCATGTACAATAAATCGGTTATTGTGTGTCTCTAATCGCTCATATTGAGCTTTGCCCTTTTGTTGCTCTCTGACTTTTAGCGCAATCTTATCGGGTGTTACGCCGGTTGCAATGGGAAGTTGCATAATAATGTCGTGAAGACGTGCTTTGGCTTTTGCCTCGGGAATGTCTTTTGGCGCGGCATACTCTTGAACAATTAACCAGTCGCCATAGCGGTCGATTGCACAGTTGTATTCTGGTAAATCCGCATCGTACATGCGATAACAATCCGTCTGGTTCTGTTTGAGCCAGGGCTTGAGTTTTTTTAGGTTTTTTGCAATGCGATTGGCAAAAGCGTCTTGACCATCACGCTGGGCTTGATGAGCGCAGTTATTGGCATCCAATACGTAATTCACAATTTCACATTCAAGCTTACCATTCATGACCTTGTAGGATTTTTTGGCTCTCAAGCGCAGCTGGCGTAATATATCGCGATTACTGCTCAATAAACTGACTTGCCACCCGGCATATTCTTGCTTGAGGTGCGTTCCCCAACGTTGGAACAAGCCCAGTAGCTGAGGCAGTTCACCTAAACGCTCACCGTATGGCGGGTTGGCGATTAACCAGTGCGGCGTCAGTGCCAAGCCATCATCATCCAGTTCAGGTGATACAGGTGCTTTTAACGTGCTGGCATCTTGTTGAGAAAAACGAATATAGCGCATAACTTGAGCGTTGCCGGCATTGTCTTTGGCAATACGAATTGTATTTGCATCAACATCATTGGCATAAAACTGATGCGGGATTTCGTCTCGTTGCGCCTCAATAAAGGTTTGCACAATATCATTGAAGACCGATTGTTGATGCCCGAACCAGGCGTCAAAACCCCATTTGGTTCGAGTTAAACCTGGAGCAATGCGGCGGGCCATGTTAACAGCTTCAATGATGAGAGTTCCTGAGCCGCACATTGGATCTAATAAAACCAGCGGCGCATCTTTGGTTAAGACATCAGCAATCCCTGCTCGATGTAACATGGCTGCGGCTATGTGTTCTTTGACCGGTGCTTCGCCCGTTGCAACTCGGTAATCACGCTGGTGCAACGACCGACCTGACAAATCGATACACAAAGTTACTTCGTCTTTATGTAACCGAGCGTTGATGGTAATTTGCGGTTGTTGTTTTGCTACATCAGGACGTCTGAGACCGGCTTCAACAAAACTATCTACAATACCGTCTTTGACTTTTAGCGCACCAAATTGCGTGTTTTTGAGCCAGCGATTAGTGCCATTGAACTGCACCATAAAAGTCGATGACGAGGCAAATTGTTCAGGCCATTGCACGGTTTGAGTTAATTGATATAAGTCATCTTGATTTTTGACTACACCTGAGGTCAATACCGCTAACACACGGTTGGCTAGACGTGAACCCAAACAAATTCGATAGGCGTCAGCTAGTGTGCCATCAAGTAATACTCTTCCAGGGGCGAGTTTGAGTTGAGCATCAGTCAATAACTGGCGACATTCATCCATTAACAACTGGTCTAAACCACTGGATGTGGTAACGATAAACTGCATTAGCGCAGCCCTAATACAAGATCTTTGACCAACTGAGGCCCTTGATAAATCAACGCAGAATATACCTGCACCAAATCTGCTCCGGCATCAAGACGAGCTTGCGCAGCGGCTGGGCTATCAATACCTCCAACACTGATTAAAGGCATCGCCCCATCAAGGTATTTGACAAGATCTTGGGTGACCTCAAGGCTGCGCTCTGTCAGCACTGAGCCACTTAATCCTCCCATTTCATCGGCATGCGGTAGACCCTGTACGGCATCACGACTCAACGTTGTGTTCGTGGCAATGACCCCATCCATGTTGGCATTTACTAATGATTGAGCGATGCTTTGTAATTCTTCATCGCTCAAATCTGGTGCAATTTTGACGACGATTGGTGTATACACACCGTGTATGTCCGCTAATTCAGTTTGACGCTCTTTTAGGCCGGATAATAAATTATCAAGCGCCTCACCATATTGAAGATTGCGTAGACCTGGAGTATTGGGTGATGAAATATTCACCGTCACATAATCGGCATGCGCATATACTTTGTCTAAGCAAATCAAATAATCAGATAATGCCGCTTCTTCAGGTGTCGCTTTGTTTTTGCCAATATTGATCCCAGTAATCCCTCTATTATTGGCTTTGCTTACTTGTTCGAGTAAATAGTCCACCCCGTGATTGTTAAAGCCCATGCGGTTGATAATAGCGTGCTTTTGCGGGATGCGAAACAGTCTTGGCTTGGGGTTACCCGGCTGACCAACTGGGGTGACAGTACCAATTTCAACAAAACCAAACCCCATCGCGTGAAACGCATCAACGCATTCGCCGTTTTTGTCCAGACCTGCTGCTAAACCGACTGGGTTGGGAAACGTTTTGCCCCATACTGTTACTGGCTTGTGTGGTAAAGTTTGACGGTAAGTTGCCTCAAGAAAACCGCGCTGTGACCGCTTTAACCAACCTATAGTGAGGTCGTGAGCGGTTTCGGGTTCTAATTTGAGAAGTGCGCTTTGTGCTAGAGACATCATAAAATCTTTCGGAGCCATGTAATAAAAAACCGCTATATTATGCCATATAGCGGTTTCATCTGCCTATGTAATGTGCTTAATTAATGTTGGATTTTGTTACTCAACAATAAAAGCTCTCGTAAGGCGACGGAAAACTTAGCAAACTCGTGGTGTTTACTGGTTTTGAACTCACTCATCATGCCACACCAGCGACTGATCAAGTCGGTATTTTCAGCCATCCAATTGTCTAATAAAGCATCAGCATCTTGGCACGAAAGTAGTTTTTTGGAACGCTTAATAAGGCTCTGTGTAATAGCGCGTTGCTGATGATCTAACTCTTCTCGATAGGAAGAACGTGCCAGTGCTTGCCAATGATTATCCACCGCCTGACGATTGATTTGATTTAGGAACCAATGCAGTTGCAATTGAGATCCTAATTGGAAATATAGCCTCGCTGTGACTGCTTTTGGGGTTTGAGCATCTGCAACAATATGTGCTAAATCAAATGTACTGAATGCATTACTGAGCATGGCAAGTCGGTACGCAAGCTTAACTGGAACTCCCTGTGCTACTAATTCATCACGGGCTTTGAGTAATGAAGAAACTTCATCATCAACCAGGTAATCATTAATATTGTCCAGCAGATCCATATAGATAGGACGATAAAAATCAATTGCCTCCGCAATTGAGGTAAAAGATGTGGACTGACGCACAAACCATCTAGCGCCACGACGCAATGCTCTGCGAATTTGATCGAACAAAGATAATTGCACATCAGCACTGATTTGGTTGTCCAGTTGCTCAATCTCATCGCTCACATCATCCATACCAAAAACAGCTTTGACGATTGAGTAGGCTTTCGCAATCTCAGATACCGAACTACCCGTTTCTTCTTGCAAACGAAACACAAAATTAAAGCCCATATCATTGATCATAACATTGGCTAATTTGGTTGCAATGATCTCACTGCGTAGCGGGTGGCCTTGCATCTGGGATTGATATCGGTCCTGTAATTGCTTGGGAAACGCATTCACTAGCAACTGGTTGTAATGCTCAGCTTCTGTGATATCGGATACATTTAAATCATCTTTTAAGACCATTTTGCTATACGAGATCAACACAGATAATTCAGGACGAGTAAAGCCAATATTATCGACAATGCGCTCGTTTAATTCTTCATCACTTGGTAAAAATTCAAGCTCTCGATTGAGATCTCCGGCTTTTTCTAAACCGTGAATAAAGCGAATTTGTTCTTTTAGTGACTTGGCGCCGCCTAATTGTGAAATAGAAATTGATTGAGTTTGGCGATAACAATCATCTAACACCAAATCCGCCACATTATCAGTCATATCATATAACAATTCATTGCGCTGTTTCAGCGTGAGATCACCTGCTTTAACTAACGAATTGAGTAGAATTTTGATATTGACCTCATTATCAGAACAATCCACACCACCCACATTATCAATAAAGTCGGTATTGATGCGACCACCATGCTTGGCATATTCAATGCGACCAAGCTGAGTTGCCCCCAAGTTACCTCCTTCACCAACAATTTTAGCTTTGATTTGCTTGCCGTTTACTCTGACCTCATCATTGGCGCGGTCACCGACTTCAGCATGTGACTCATTTGTTGCTTTAATATAGGTGCCAATCCCACCATTCCACAGAAGATCCACAGGCATTTGAAGCAACTCATGAATGAGCTCATTTGGGGTCATGCTTGCACGTTTTGTATTGAGCATCTTTTTCATTTGCGCAGTCAAGGTAATACTCTTGGCTTTGCGGTCAAAAATCCCACCACCATCACTCATAAGGGAAGTATTATAGTTGGACCAATTTAAACTTGGATCAGCAAATAAACGTTCTCGTTCGCGATAACTCGCAGCAGCATCCGGATTCGGATCAATAAAAATATGCATATGGTTAAACGCTGCGACCAAACGAGTGTGTTGAGATAACAACATGCCATTACCAAACACATCTCCAGCCATATCACCGATACCGACACACGTAAAATCCGTAGTCTGACAATTAATCCCAATTTCTCTAAAGTGACGTTTAACTGACTCCCAAGCACCACGTGCTGTGATCCCCATCTTTTTGTGGTCATAACCCACAGAGCCACCTGAGGCAAAGGCATCACCTAACCAAAAATCAAATTCGGCAGAAATTTCATTAGCGATATCCGAGAAGGTCGCTGTACCTTTATCTGCCGCAACCACCAAATAAGGGTCGTCTTCATCGTGTCGTACCACTTGTCTTGGCGGCACAATAGCGCCATCGATAATATTGTCAGTCAAATCCAACAAACTGCGAATAAAGATCCGATAACACGCCTGACCTTCTGCGATAAAAGCATCTCGTCCTCCTTGCACAGGTTGCTTACAAACAAAACCACCTTTTGCGCCAACGGGCACAATTACGGTATTTTTCACTTGCTGTGCTTTGACTAGACCAAGTACTTCGGTGCGAAAATCTTCCTGTCGATCAGACCAACGCAACCCACCGCGAGCCACTTTACCACCGCGCAGATGCACCCCTTCTACTCGAGGTGAATACACAAATATTTCAAATTTAGGCAATGGCAAAGGCATGTCTGGGATCAGCTCAGGACGCAATTTAAAGGAAACGTAAGCTTTTTCAATGCCTTGTTGTGTAGGCTGGTAAAAATTAGTACGCACCGTCGCCAAAATCATGTCCAAATAGCGACGAATAATACGGTCATCATCTAAGTTGGAAACGGAATCTAATTTGCTAATAATTTCTTGTGCACGTTTATCTTGCTCTTTAGCTGTAAATTTTTTGTCGGGTGTAAAACGATACTCAAACAAATCGATTAACAATGCTGAAATATCAGGATATGCAGCCACCGTATTGGCAATGTAGTCAATACTAAACAAGCTACCAGTCTGACGCATATATTTGGCATATGCGCGTAAAATTGTGACTTTACGCCCACTAATATTGGCAGACAAAATCAATCGATTAAACGCATCATCTTCAAGGTGACGATCCCATACTTTGGCAAAGGCAGATTGAAATAGCTCTTGAGATAGGGCCATATCTGTCGGTGGGAAAGCATCATGCAGCATCGAAAAATCCATGACCCAATAGTTGCGAGACCCGCCGTCATGCGAGGCTTTAACTTGATACGGTGTTTCATCAATCACACGTAAACCAAAATTTTCCAACATGGGCAGAACATCGGATAGATGAATGGGTTCATCGCTATGGTATAATTTTAAGCGAACGGCTTTAGATTGTTTGTCGATCTCTTGTGGACGATAAAACAACATAGTTAAAGGCAAATCGTCACTTAACTCACAAATCTTGTTAATGTCGGCAAGCGCTGCAGAAGGCAAATGGTTATCCATATAAGACTGTGAAAAAGCATTACTAAATTGTTTGATGAGGCTAACGCTTTTTGCTTCACCAAAAGCTGACTTAATCGTACTAATTAAACGATCATCCCATGACTTGCTTAGCTCACTCACATTTTGTTCGATATCACTCACGGCAAAATCCACATTGTTGTCGGCTACGCGTACGATATAGTGGGTGCGCGCATACACAGATTCAGAAAAATACGTTGTAAATTCAACAGGTTGCTCACTATTAAACGCTTTTTGCAGGTACTGTTGTGTCGCAATCCGTAACGCGGTGTTGTAACGTTCGCGAGGTACGTATACCAAGCACGATATAAATCGCCCGTAGGCGTCTTTGCGAGTAAACATGCGCGAAAAACCACGCTCTTGCATCTGCAAAATACCTTTAACAATACGCGCTAGCTCTTTGCTTGACGAATGCAGAAGTTCTTCTCGTGGATAAGTCTCCAAAATATTAATCGTAGCTTTGAAAGCATGAGTACCCTGCTCAACATCCATCAACTGGCACACTTGCGCAATCTTTTGTTTTAGAACAGGAATATTAATAACAGACGAGTTATACAATGCCGCTGAGTACAAACCTAAGAAACGATGCTCCCCAACAACCTGCCCCTCAGTATTAAATTCCTTGATGCCGACGTAGTCTAAATACGTTGGGCGATGGACTCTGGCAACCGATGTTGTCTTAGTCAATATTAACGGGTGCTGGCTTAATGTGGCTTTTCGCGCGGAACTAGGTAAATTACTGATTCGGCGGTCGCGATTGCGAGTGGTATTAAGCATAATACCCAGGCTGGTTTCATCTTGAGGTTGCCAAATATAATCGCCTTCTTCAGGGCGTACTTTGTAATAACGATACCCCATTAAGGTGAAATTGTGCTTTGCTAGCCAATCTACAAACTCAATAGCTTCTTGTTGGGCATTAGGATCAATTGCAAATGGAATATCGGATAAAGATGCTCTAGCATTGACGAGTTTATCTTGCATTGGTGTCCAATCTGAAACGACTTGTTCTACCTCACTCAGTACTTGTTGTAACTCTTCTGTTAATTGAGCTAATGCTTTTGAATTGGTTTGACGGTCTATTTCTAGCAAAAACACAGTTTCTTTTATGCACGTTTCGCAAGTTGCTTTGTTTTTTGATACAAAATGCATAATTTCGTTTTGTGCATTGCGTTTAAGTGTAATTGGACTATTTAAAAACAAATGAGCTGTAATGTTTAAACGCGCTAAACACATGCGAATTGAATCCACCAAAAATGGTTTGTCTGGCACAATAATCTCAACAATGCTGTGTTCAGATTGCCAACCATCTTTGGTGATTTTGGGGTTAAACGCTTTGATAAAGGGAGTAGCGCCATCGTATTCACAAAAGTGCTGCCAAAGCGATAACATAGCACCATAGGTATCAGAATCCGAACGTCCTATGAGATCCTCATGCGCTATATTAGAAAATAGTTGTTCTCCAAATTCAGTAATAAGAGAAGCTCGAGTAGAGGGTATTTTTTCTTGTATGAGCTGAAATACTTTGTCGAGTAAGACTGAGTTGTGGGGCACAGTCATTGGTTTGTCCTTTTGTTATGTTCTATCGTTTGTATGATTGCATCTATGCTATCTATATCGACTATTTGAGACGATTTCTCACTATTTTGACCAATAATTTAGGTAGATTAAAGACATTTTTTTGATATTTTTTACGCTGTACATAAGTATGCAAATAAATAATAAAAAAGGGGCATAAAGCCCCTTTTTTATCGCATATTTTTGCCAAATTAATTTAGGCTGCGTCGCGTTGTTGAACACTGTTTTGCGTGTCTTTCCACCATAAAATACGCGCAAGCGCTGGTAACACAATGATCGCACCGAGCATGTTCACGACAAACATGAATGTCAGCAAGATGCCCATATCCATTTGAAATTTTAGACTCGAAAAGACCCAAGTGCTCACGCCGATTGCTAAGGTAATCCCGGTAAACAATACCGCATTACCGCGTTCTTTTAATGCGGTTAAATACGCTACATGTACGCTCTGTCCAGATTGAATACAGCGCATCATCGTTGACAAAATATAAATCCCGTAATCGACACCGATACCAACCCCAAGGGCAATAACTGGCAAGGTCGAAACCGTTAATCCGATTTGCAGATAAGTCATCAGAGCTTGCGCTAATACGGAGACAATATACAGAGGTAAAACCACTGAAATGGTCGCTCTCAAAGACCGGAAGCTCAATAAACACAAGATAATCACAGCGCCAAATACATAAATCAACATTGGCGTTTGCGACGCACTCACCGCTTCATTGGTAGCTGCCATCACCCCAACAGGTCCTGACGCTAAGACAAAACGCAAATCATCACCCTCGTATTCGGTGCGATATTCTTTTACTGCATCGACTATTCGGGTAATGGTTTCGGCTTTGTGATCGGTCATAAATAAAATCACAGGCATCACTGAGCAATTGCCGTTGAGTAAACCACTTGATGATGGAATACGCGCAATTGATTGCACTAAAGTCGGCTCAGTTCTAGGCAAGACATTCCACTTTGGATTGCCTTCGTTGTAACCTGCGTTAATCTTTTTGGCAACATGCGGCAAAGATACAGCAGATTGAACGCCTTCAACATTGCTCATACGCCACTGAAATTCATCTATGCGGTTCATCACATCATGTGAGGTGCAAGCCTGCTCTTCTGCTTCCACTAAGATTGAAATGTAATCGACAGTAATTTCATATTTATCGGTAATTAAAAACGTGTCTTGGTTGTATCGCGAATACTCATGCAAGGCAGGCGCGCCAGCATGTAAATCCCCTATTTTCATTTGTTTGGATTGAATGAACCCAAACGCAAAAAGTATAGCGGTTACTGCGACAATCACCAGTGCGATATTTTTGTCACAACACTTAGAGAAAATGAGCCAAATGCCTTCTGCCCCTGATTGTGCTTTAAACTTCTGCTGATATTGCGCAGAGAAACGAACATAACTCATTAGTACAGGCAATAAAATGAGATTGGTCAGAATAATTACCGCCACCCCCATTGATGCGGTAATTGCCAATTCTTTAATAATACCAATATCAATGACTAATAAGGTCAAGAAGCCCACAGTGTCAGAAAGCAAAGCAATACCACCAGGGATCAATAACGTCGTAAACGCGAGTTTGGATGCGTCTAACGCACTTAATCCTTCGACAACTTTTTTACCCACAGAATTGATCATCTGCACGCCATGGCTGACGCCGATGGCAAAGACCAAAAACGGTACTAATATCGACATCGGATCTAAGCCAAAACCAAATAACGTCAACAACCCTAACTGCCAGATGACCGCAATGATGGAGCAAGCAATCGGCAAAACGGTGAGCATCAAAGATTTGGAAAAGATAAATACCATCACTGTCGTAATTAATATGGCGATGCCAAAGAACATAACCACATCTTTTGCGCCATCAGCAACATCTGCGATCATTTTAGAAAAGCCAATAATGTGCAGGCTAATAGTGTCGTTTTCGTATTTACCGCGCAACTCAGATTCTAAAATGTTGCCGATATTGAGCATATCCACATCTTTACCCGTTTCTGGGTCGACCGATTGCAACTGAGCCGTCACCATGGCACAGCTGTAATCATTGGACACTTGACGCCCGACAATACCGGCTTTTTCGATATTTTGCGCAACTTGCTCTAGTGCTTTAGGATCCTTACTATTGAAGTCTGACGGAATGACTGGCCCACCAGCAAAGCCTCCCTCGACAATTTCGGTAAAACGAGTTGCTGGTGAAAACAAGGAAACAACCAGAGAGCGTTCAACACCATTAATAAAAAATACATCGTCATGAACATTTTTGAGTGTATCAAAAAACGCTGTGTTGAAAATATTACCGTTGCGATCACACACAGAGACTAAAATGTTGTTAGCACCATCAAAGTCTGCTCGGTGTTTGATGTAATTTTGCATATATTCGTGTTGCAATGGAATATTCTTCTCAAAGCCTGCGTCAAGCTTAAGCATGGACGCCATGTACAACAAAAATAGCGTCGCGAAAGCAAACAACGCCATAACGGCTTTGCGGTGATTAAAAATAAATGATTCGGAAAAAGAAATGAAAGAGTTCATAAACCTTACTGTATAGTAATCGATTGAAGACCGTTCGCGGTCACGGAAAGCAACGTTTTAGCATCAGCAATAGCACTGACCACTGAAACCTTCTCAGACGTCTGGAACGTATTAACGGAATCGTCATGACAAGATATATCACTGTTTATTTGGTCGATGAATAACTTGCTCACATAACCATTGTTAGCAACAGTGATCCAAGCATCATCGGTTTCAATGATGGAATTCACAGATGCGCTGTGGCACAAATCGATCGTTAACCATTGGTCGTCCGACAATAAAAACGTGTTTCCTCGCAAACCAGATACCAATAAACCATTGTCGGTGTTGGCTAAACTAAACAATGAGCCCTCGTAATCAATGGCTAGACGTTGCCACGTTTTGCCAAAGTCAAAACTTTGCGCAACCAAGCCGGTCTCACCAACCAGAGTCACTCTATCGCCTGTCACCTCAATTCGGTTAAGATGCGGTAAAATATTAGCAAGTTCTTCATTGTAGAATGCTTCACCATCAAGTTCGCGGATCTCTTCCAAATATTCGAAATCAAATGGATTTAATAAGCTAGCATGAAGTTCTTTTTGCCACGTCTGGCCAGCGTCAAGAGTGCGATAAAATGCCCCATACGCACCAATAGCTACACCGTGATCATCATCAAAAAAAACGATATCCAAGAACGGTTTGTCTGCATCAAAATCTTGCATTTGCAACTGCCACGATAGACCACCATCAACAGAATGCAGAATAGTGAGATCATGGCCTGCCGCCCATATTCGATCACCTGATACTGCAACGGAAGTCAACGTTGCTCGAGATGGCACGATGGCTTGCTGCAAAGAGTCAAACTCGTCACCAACCAATACATGACCTCTTTCACCTACAACGACATAGCCACCAGATAACGGTGCAATATCCAACAGTAAGGAATCCTTGACCAGAGGCACTAGCAAAGAATCATTTGCGTTTACCGTAAACACAAAAAAAGAAAACACAAAAAATAAAAAGTTTTTCATAGTCACTCAAAAAGAAACGGTTGACCTAGGCCAACCGTTGTTATCTAACTTAACGTTTGCCTGAACGTCTCAATGCTTGAGGCGTAAAGTCTCGGTCATTAAGACCTGGTGAGAAGTCATACATTGCATGCTCATTATCTAAACCCAATGCTAGATAACGACCAGAGTTCAGATCATGCAAGACCTCAAGAGTTGACCATGCAGTAGGAACTTCGTAGTAATTCAAGTTATGAGCAACACCGACGCGATATAAACCACCACGGTCGTCATAGAGATCAGCGACCAAAATCTGCCAGCTATCTTCATCGATATAGAAGACACGTTTAGAATACACATGACGGAATTCTGGTTTGATGTTCGCTTCAACTACCCATACGCGGTGCTTTTCATAACGTGTTAATTCTGGATTAATATGCCCCGGTGTTAAAATATCATCATAAGATACTTTATCCGAGTGCAAGTCATAGGAGTTGTAGGCAACGTACAATTCTTGTTTGCCTTTTAATTCCCATGTGTAGCGGTTTGGTGAACCGTTATACATATCAAAATCATCAGTGGTACGTAGGCCATCAGAACCCGTACCCGGAGTATCAAAAGCAACGTTTGGCGCACGACGAACACGACGTTGACCTGTGTTATAAGTCCATGCTTGACGCGGTGTGGCAATCTGGTCCACCGTTTCATGGACTAGTAACGCGGTTCCTGCAAGGCGCGAAGGTTCTGTCACTTCTTGTTTAAACTTGAACAAGATATTGTCTTCCATCACTTCTTGTGTCGTCACACCCGGCTCAGAATACTTGATCTTAAGTTGGTCATTAAAGCCAACATAGGTATAAGCACCTGACTCCGTCATGGCAACCTGACCACCCTCACGAGTGACCTCAGCGCCACGATAACGAAGAATGTGATTCCAGACTGCCTCCAGACCATTTTGAGGAATAGGGAATGGCATACCCATAATGGCGTTTTTAATGCCATTACCGTCGTTTAATAATTCTGCAGTGGTTGCATTAGCGATGGTGGCATCGTAAACAAAATCAGGAAACGATGCAGTTCTACGCGTCTGATAGACTGGCATCTTAAAAGTATCAGGATATTTCTCAAATAACGCCTGTTGACCAGGTGACAAGAACTCTGCGTATTGTTTGTAGTTACTGGCATCAATGGTGAACTGTACTTTATCATCAGGAAATGGGTTCTGATGATGATCTCCAACCTGATATCCTGCAGGCGGAGCAGTAATACCACCCGTCCACTCTGGTATAGAACCATCGGCATTGCCGGCACGGATAGCGCCCATTGGGGTCAATTCATTGCCAAGCTTGGCCGCTTCGGCTTCGGATACATTTGCGTGTAGGCCAACAGAGCCCAAAGAAAGGGCTAACGCTGCGGCTACTAGGCTTATTTTTTTAATCATAATGACACCTAATTAGAATGAATACTTAACGTTGAAAGAAACAAAGTCTCTATCGGCAAGGGCATTTGTCGTACCTACCCCACCCCAAAATGCATTGTATGATGCTGTCGCTGAAAGCTTGCTTAAATAATCAAACGTAAAAGCAACACTTGCAGACTTGCGGTCTTCTAAGAATAAAAATAATGGGTCTGGTGTCGTACCATCCACATCGTGCGCAAAAGTGGCACGTGTGCGGAGATTAACCCCATCAAACACATCGTTGAAATCTGCAACTGCGAGTAAACGATAGCCCCACGAGGTCTGGGTCGCAAACGGGTTGGTTTCAGGTCCGTCTGATAAACCAGTGTGAAGACCAGGTAATGGACGTGGTGTCGATTCTAAATAATTAAATACCGGACCAGAACGACCTGTACCAGGTGCGTTCAAACGAACGACGTCAGCATCTGGCATATCTTTGACATCTACGTAAGCGACTTCACCCAATAGGACTAAATTATCTGTACCGAGCGATGGGCCGAAAATATGAGAAACCGTGACCTGAGCTTGGAAGGTATCAGATAACACATAACCAGCTGCGTATTCACCTGGACCGGTGGTTAAACCAATATTATTGAGCTGTGAAATGCCCGCTAAATCTGGGCGTAATCCGGCGTTAGCTAATTGCTCAGGCATCGCCATGTACAATAATTCCACATCGTCAATTTGTAACGGCTCATCTTGTCGATAAGAGACTTCACCTGCTACCGCAGTTTCACCAATGTTGGTATTAAATGACACACCCCACAGTTTGATGTCTTCAGGATAAATAAACTGAGCTTTAGTAAAAGTCTGTAAATTTGTGACATTATCAGCGGTAATAGTATTTTGTGCCATGTAAGCTAAGTCGCTTAAAATAGCGCTGGTTCTAAAATCAGACGTAACACCAGAGACTAGTGGACGAGTGCTGTGGTAATTAATGTGATAAAAGCCAAATTCAGTTTCGTTGAAATCTTCGGCAAACCAACCTAGCTTAATACCATATTGACCAGAATCACTGGCATCAAAATGCGCTTTATCTCCTAAGTCGCGTACAGCAACCTTAGTTGGGTACGCAAGCATAGCTTGTGCTAATGGAGCAAGGCCAGCTGGATTACCGCCGCTCTGCGCAAGTGCACCAGCAGCCATACCGCCCAACGCATTCAACTCAGACAACAAAAAGTCTAAGTGAATGTCCGGATTACCAGAGAAACCAAGTTGGATAGTTGAATTTTGACCGCCCTCTCCGGCAAAGTCGTTCGTCGCAAAATAAGAGCCAGCTACTGGTAAGCGCGAACGCTCCCACTCGTACTGGTAATACATTGACAGGCTCACCGTATCAGTTAAGCCCAAATCAAGATAGACCATACCAACGGGAATAAATACTTCTTTTAACTCTGCGCCTGGTGAACGTGCACGAGTTACATCCACAGGGTTGGTCGTATTAATACCGTGTTGAATGAAAGTGGATTCACCCCAACTGACTACCTGGTCACCCACACGGAAAGATACAGGCGTGTTGCCCATGTAAAAATCCGCATAGAAAAATGCATCTAACAAACGAAAATCTTGACAAAGTTCTTCTTTGGATTTGTCCGTTGCACATAAATCGATTTTGTCCCCGCCAATTGGACGAGTCCAAGTGTCATTATCATCAGCAACAAACTCTTTGAAGTAGAACACACGACTAAAGAAACCCAAATCCATGTCAGAGTGATTGTATTTGATATCGATCTCATGAGAACCAGAGATCTGGGTAGAGAACGCATCACCAGGGTCATTCATTAGGTTGCCCAAATCACCATTGGTAGAATATGCAGCATCAGCTAATGCCCATACGTCAGCACTGGGATAGATAACATTGCCCAATGCAGTGTAACCTGTCCAATCAAAAACCGGTAGGTTCGGATGACCAATTAAATTCGTATCGCGATCTTCAACACGAATACTGGTTCCCACAGTAACTGTTGAGTCAATATTAACGGTAAAATTACCCACATCAAACTCTGCAGCGCTAGCTCCAGTTGTTGATAATAAGGCAGCTATACCGAGAGCGATGGGAGTTTTGACAAAAGAGGTAGGTCTGAGTTTCATCGTTTTTATTCTCCTGGATCACCTGAGGTCAAAGGTGATGATAGTTGACCAGATTTATTGTGATTAACAAAATCATTACATTATTTATTAGTCTATGCAAGGACTAATCGTACCAGTTTGATACTTTTTTACATTTTTGTTGCAAATTCGTTCAAATATTCGAATAACGCTATTTTAGTAATAAAAATAAAGCTATTGCTTTGAGTCACTGTGATGGCATTGATTTCGCTTCGGTACATGCGCATAGCCCAATCACGATTTTCTGAAATGCAAAATTGAAACATCTTATGTAAGACTTTCATATTGCAAAACACTTTTAGAAACTTTTTCGAAAACGTCTTTACTCAAATCTTTTTTATCTAAAACCCTTCTGCACTCATGGATCATTAATTCACGATATGGTGAACTAACCTGCTGCCACTGTGTTAATGGCGTGACCAACCGCGCAGCCACTTGAGCATTTACACTATCAAAGCGCATGATGAAATTAGCAAAATAGGCATATCCAGAGCCATTTGGATTGTGAAAATGACGATGATTGTAAAAGGCGAAATTACCGATTAAAGCTCGTACTTTATTTGGATTATTGAGCGCAAATAATGGATGTGTTTGCAGCAAATCAAGTTGAGACAAAATATCATCAGAATCCTGGGTAGCCTGTAGTGCAAACCATTTATCCATCACCACAGAGTCAGATTGATAACTATCATTAAAAATAGCTAATAAAGCATGAAACTCTTGCGAGTTAACTCGTTGTGCTGTACGCAAAACACTTAAACGCTCCGTCATGTTTGAAGTGCTTTGATACAAACTGAGCCAATCTAATTGATTTGCATCTGCTAGAGCCAAATAATAATGCAAGGTACTTTTTAGTTTTCTGTTCTGTACTGCTGCGGCGTCATATACATAATCTTCATCCACTTTAATCTCGGCCAGCATTGGTTGCATGAGTGGCCTTAAAGTTCTTGCCAAAGACACTTCAACATTATTTCGAGCCACTAGTAACACTTGTAAATCAACTTGGCCAATCACAGATAACATCGCTTCAATACTAGGGACGCATAATACTTCACTAATAAGCTCGGCGCTGGGCATTCGTTCAAGGAATTGATAAAACATGACAAAATAGTCATGCTTTAATTCACAAGTGGAATCAATCAATAACGCTTCATAATGGGATTGTATAATTTGTTGCAAATACACCTGGCTGGCTTCCCACACAGCATAAGGGCTACGGGTATTAATAAATAGTTGCTGCCAAGTTTCTAAAGAATAATCATTTTTGATTTTAACCGGTGCACTGAATCCCACATTAAACAGTACCTGAGTATCTTTAGGTACATTAACGAATGTTACCTCCATCTTAGAGTCGTTCAACACCACCAAATTATCTCGTGTATTTTGCTCTGCTTGATAGTGATTACATTGCTTGTCAACACATTCATATACCAAAGGAATGACTAATGAAAGTTTATCGACTTGGTCAGCAGTCTGAGGCGTGTGCTGTTCTAATGTAATGGTTAACGTTTTAGACACCTCATCGTAATGGCGCTGGGTCGTGACTACAGGGGTGCCTGACTGTGCATACCACCGTTTAAATAATGTCATGTCATACTGATTGGCATCTGCCATGGCATTGACAAAATCATCGCAAGTCACAGCTTGTCCATCATGTCTGTCGAAGTACAAAGCAAGACCTTTTTTAAATCCTTCTTCACCAAGTAGTATTTGCTGCATTCGAATGACTTCCGCACCCTTGTCATAAACCGTTAAGGTGTAGAAATTGTTCATTTCAATCACTTCATCAGGGCGAATCGGGTGAGCCATGGCAGATGCATCTTCAGCAAATTGCTGAGCGCGCATGAGATTAATTTGTTTGATGCGAGTCGTCAGTGGCGCCATGACATCCGCGCTAAATTGTTGATCGCGAAATACTGTGAGCCCTTCTTTTAGGCTAAGTTGGAACCAATCACGACAAGTCACCCGATTACCTGTCCAATTGTGGAAATATTCGTGAGCAATGACGCTTTCAATATTGTAGTAATCTTCATCAGTAGCCGTTTCAGCATCGGCTAACACAAACTTACTATTAAAAACGTTTAAGCCCTTATTTTCCATTGCTCCCATATTAAAAAAGTCGGTGGCCACAATCATGTAAATATCTAAGTCGTAACACAAACCATAGGTTTGCTCATCCCATTGCATGGACTTAACGAGAGAATCGAGCGCATGTTGTGCTTGGTGTTTACGTCCTTTTTCGACAAACATTTGCAGCACTACATCGCGACCTTCTTGTGTCGTAAACGTTCCTTCTAACAAATCAAAATCGCCAGCAACCAAGGCAAACAAATAACAAGGTTTCAAATGAGGATCGTGCCAAGAAACGGTATGAGTGCCGTCGTGATTGTCGATCGCTTGAGTTTTATTCCCGTTACTAAGTAAATAGGGAAACTCAGATTGGTTAGCAGTAATCGTTACTGAATATTCAGACATTACATCAGGACGATCTAGAAAATACGTAATGCGTCGAAAACCTTCCGCCTCACACTGAGTGCAATACGAGTCTGCCGCAAAATACAGCCCTTCAAGCTCCGTATTTGCTTGTGGATTACATTCAGTCTGAATGGTTAAAGTAAACGCGTCTTTTGTGACCGGTATGGATAAATTGTGTTCGGTCAGGGTGTAATCTGAAATCTGTTCGTCGTCTATTTTAACGCTGATGATAGTTAAACCAACACCGTCTAAATGAATAAATGATGTATCTTTCAAACGTTTCACTTGCATTGTGTTCGTTACTCGAGTTTGTTCCCGGTCGAGCACAAAATCTAAGTGAATTCGAGGTATCAAAAAATACGGAGGTATATAATCCTCACGACGTTTAGCAGTAACCATAAGCTTCCCTAGCGAGTTTCAATAACTGATTCTGGAGGGGTAAGGCGCAAAATCTTAATCCCGACATAAGCATATATAATTGCTAAGACAGGATTAATCAAATTAAAGAACGCATAAAAAATATAACTAAATGGATGCACTAGCAACACCGAATGCATATAGGCACCACAGGTATTCCATGGAATTAAAGGTGATGTTAAGGTGCCACCATCTTCTAAGCTACGCGACAAGTTGAGCTGGTGTAAGCCACGCTCTGCAAAAGCCTCTTTGTACATGCGACCCGGCATTACAATCGATATATATTGATCGGCTGTGATTAAGTTGGTCCCCAAACAAGTAAAAATAGTGCGTGTGATCATAGAACCAGCACTTTGCGCACCTTTGAGTAAGACACTCACGATACGTTTTAAAATGCCAACTTTCTCTAACACGGCTCCAAATGACATAGCACAGATAATTAGCCAAATTGTGTTGAGCATAGAAGACATGCCCCCACGACTGAGAAGACTGTTGAGGTTGTCGTCGACGGTTGAGAAACTTACACCATCGTATAACGCTGTCCAGACAACCATCAGTTTGGCTATTGCAGTACCCTGTTCGGTCATCGAAGCAACTACATCGCCTTGGCATAAGACCGCCCATAAACCACCAAACAAAGCGCCAATGGCTACCGCTGGAAACGCTGGCATTTTACGAATAGCAAGAGTTAACAATAAGATCAAAGGGACAAGGTTGATAATGGATAATGAAAAGGTAGCAGACAATACCGCTTGCATTTGTTCAATGCGTTCTAAAGAGCCAGCGGTATTTTCGCTAAACCCAAGTACAAGAAACAAAAATAAAGCAATGATAAAGCTTGGAATAGTGGTCCATAGCATGTAACGAATGTGAGCAAACAGTTCTGTTCCCGCAATGGCTGGTGCTAAATTTGTGGTTTCGGATAAGGGAGAAATTTTATCCCCAAAATACGCACCAGACACCACCGCACCGGCTGTAATAGCAAGGGACATATCCATGCCAGTTGCCACGCCAATCAGTGCTACACCGACCGTTGCTGCAGTGGTCCATGAACTACCAATACTCATGGCAACCACGGCACAAATCAGACAAGCAGCGGCATAAAAAAAGCTTGGGTTTAATAACTCCAAACCATAATAAATCAATGTGGGTACCGTCCCAGCAAGCATCCATGTACCAATCAAAGAGCCGACTGCCAATAGGATAAGACACGCTCCCAATGACATGCTGATCCCTTTGACGATACCTTGCTCAATTTCGGCCCAAGTATGGCCGTTTTTAAGTCCAATAAGGCTTGCGACACCAACGCCGATCAGCAAGGCAATTTGATTGGGCCCGTAGGAAGAAGAATCGCCATACAAATATACAGCCCCGCCCATCATAATAACCAGCAGAACGAGTGGAATTAAAGCGTCCGTGAAACTCGGCTCACGAGGAGTTGAAGAAGCACAAGTCATATCTTTATCTCCATTACATTACTGAGCGATAGAACATTACGGCGATGATAAGTGGGCAAATAAATTTGACGTACCATGGCCATATTTTCCAAAACACAGAATGTTCTGCCCCGGTAAAGCCCGATTTTACCTCTTCTAACACTTTATCTCGATGCCAAACCCAGCCGACAAACAAGCACATCAATAAGCCCAAAAGCGGTTGTGAATATTCCGTTGTAAACGCAATAACATTGCCGAACAACGCATCAAAATTAAATATGATTAGGCTACTACACACCAGTATAAGCAAAGTCATTAACCATACCGCTCTAGTACGAGGTAATTTGCGATTCTCCACCAAATAAGAAACTGGCACTTCAAGCATTGAAATAGACGAAGTCACCGCGGCAATAGACATAAGCACGAAAAAAACCAAGGCTAAGACGATTCCAATAATACCAATAGAATTGAATAAGCCAGGTAACACTTGAAAAATTAAATCACCACCAGAAATCAGACTGCCATCATCAGCAAAAATAGTTACCCCTGCCAATTGAGCGACATACATAGCAGGGATAATTAGCATCCCTGCAATGACGGCAACGCCAATATCGACTAGTGCAACTGATGCGCCTAAACTAGGTAGGTGCTCTTTTTTGGCTATGTATGAACCATAGACCAACATGGTGCCAACACCCAACGACATCGAAAAGAATGCTTGTCCCATTGCACTGATTAATACTTCGGGTTCCGTTATTAAAGTAAAATCAGGAACAAGGTAAGCCCGCCAACCATCAGCAGCGCCCTCTTGAAACGACACATAAATGATTAATGCAACAATCAACAACACCAGAGTCGGCATCAAACGAACAGACCATTTTTCAATACCTTGTTTGACACCACCGGTCACAATTAGGCCAGTAAATACAAGAAAAATAGTACAAAACAACCAGTTTCTGGGGATTGAAAACTCCGTTAACCAGGTTAGTTCTTCGCTATCTAAAAATAGGTTTAACAACGCCTCTACCGCAAAGGCAATCATCCAACCGGCGACAATGGCATAAAAAGATAGGATCAAGGAAGCGGTCACGGCTCCCCATATACCAACTGCTTTACCGAACACTGAACCAGAAACGCGTTCAAGCGCATCCACAACGTTAGATCGAGTGGCACGGCCAATGACTAATTCCGCCATCAACACTGGATACGCAAGTAAAAAGGCCAAAAAAAGATAAACTAAAACGAAAGCTGCTCCGCCATTTTGAGCAACCTGTGATGGAAATCCCCAAATGTTTCCAAGACCAACAGCCGAACCAGCTGCTGCTAAAATAAATCCGAGACGAGAGGAAAATTCTCCACGTACTGCCATATCCTGCCCTCTTATATTATTGTTATAAGGATATTGTGTTTAATTCGAGTTGTTACTTTGCTCAATACGCTGTGCGACCTTATCCAAACGAATGTAGTCGTTGGTAATGTTGGCGGCCTCATCCAAAAATGGGTCGATATCAAGCAAGTCATCAGGTAAATCATCTAGCTCGCTTAACGCTTGAACTGGATTTTTACCTAGCCGCTGCAGTCGAGCATTAGCACGTTCAAGACGTTTAGCTTTATTGGCTTCATCCTCAGCCTTGCGTTCAGACAGCACTAGACTGATAAATTTGTCGTCTTGCTTGCGTTGATATTCACTAATATCATCAAGAATGTAAGCGAATTCAGGATCTTGCATGATGCGCTTGTTGTGTTTTGCTGCGAGTAAGTCAATGACATTACCACGATTCCCTAATGCAACGTAATTAGCGCGATTTATCTCATCATAAGGTAAGGCGTTCTCCTCTCGAGACTCCCCCCACTCTGCAGGATCAATAGCACTCGGGAATAAAATATCAGGGATCACACCACGATGCTGAGTGGAGCCTCCACTAATGCGATAAAACTTGGAGGTTGTATATTGAATACTGCCTAGCTGAGTATCTTGGACATCATAAAAACGCCCAAGCCCCTTGTGACGCTGTACGGTACCTTTACCAAAGGTTTGTTCGCCTAAAACAATACCGCGCTGGTAATCCTGGATGGCTGCGGCAAATATTTCGGACGCTGACGCACTGAAGCGGTCAACCAGTACCGTTAACGGACCATCGTACAAAGTGATACCATCCACATCTCGCTCAACATCGATCTGACCATTGGACGAGCGCACCTGCACCACGGGCCCTGAATCGATAAACAAACCCGTAAGGGTACGTGATTCGTTTAATGAACCACCGCCATTGCCGCGCAAATCAACAATGATTCCTGCGACCTCTTGCTCTTTTAGCTCAGTAATTAATTTGCGAACGTGTTGCGTTAAACCATTATAAAATGATGGGATTTCAATCACACCTATCGGTAAACCCGACGCCACACCTTCATCCGGCACAACCACTTTTGATTGAGCTTGACGATCTTCTAGTTTGACTTTATCTCGAACTAAAGAGATTACTTCTCTAGACTTACTGTCCGCACTGCCTTTGATGATCTCAAGACGAACGGTAGTGCCTTTGGGGCCTTTAATAAGTTCAACCACGTCATCTAGACGCCAGCCGACCACATCCACCATTTCGTCTTTGTCTTGAGCGACACCAACTATTTTGTCTTCTGGCTTCAACTTACCTGACGCATCCGCGGGTCCCCCGGGAATGATGGCACGAATAACCGTGTAATCGTCTTCGACTTGTAAAGATGCACCAATCCCCTCAAAAGACAAATTCATTTGCATTTGGAAGCGCTCAGCATTACGCGGAGACAAATAACTGGTGTGGGCTTCGATGGAACGGGAAAACGCATTCATAAACGCCTGAAACACGTCTTCTGATTTTGTCTGAGACAAGCGTTTCTGACTGCGCTCGTACCGCTTTTTCAAAAGGGCCTTGGCTTCTTCCACGGACTTGTCAGCAAGGATTAAATTAGATAAGTCGTATTTAACTCGTTGACGCCAAATCTCATTGAGTTCGGCTGTGTTTGCGGCCCATTGGGCATCTTCACGATCGTAAAAAAACTTATCGCCTGCCTTGGTGAAATCAAATTCATTGTTTAGAAGGGATAACGCATAATCTAAGCGTTCATGACGACGCTGCAAATTGATTGCGTAAATGTCATATGCGATTTGAACATTACTGGTCATCAAAGCTTCATCAAACAATTTTGACATGTTCGCAAATGACTCAATGTCTGATGCCAAGAAAAAGTTCTTGTTGTAATCAAGGTTGCGCAAATAGCGTTCGAATATTTTCTGCGATAAGTCATCATCTAGAGAAAATTTTACATAATGATTACGAGCATAGGTGCTAACTAATCTCTTAGCCGCTTTGGCATGGTGAACTTCAGGAACAAGTTGAGGCAATTCACTCGATTCTTTCGCATATAAGGTGGTGACTGATAAGGATAAACCGACTAGTATGGCGCTGACTGAACGAGTGAATTGTTTTGGCATAGGTTACTTCCGTCTGGTATCTAAACGCAATTGCTCGGCTTGAACTTTGACCGCCATCCCTGAATCTAGTTGGACCTGGATACCGTCTTTCTCAACTGCTGTAATTTTGGCTGACATAGGTGCTTTACCTAACTTTACCGTCACTGCAGTGCCTGCAACAAGTTGGTCATCATTTAATTTTGGCGGAGGTGGACGCTTACTAAATGTTGATTTATTGTTAACTTTAGCTTTGAACGCTGGTTTTTTAAAGTTTTTGTTTGGTTTTTTTGGTGAGTTTGCACGTTTTTCAGCCGCTTTTGCTTTGCTCGTGGCCAGCTGCTCAGCTGCGTAATCAGCATGTTCCTGATTTATCTCTTCACCTTCATTACCATCAAGGTCGACTCGCTTAGCACCCGCTGTGACCGATTCAAGATAGCGCCAAGAATTAGTATAGTGGCGCAAGGTTGAGCGCAACGTTGTTTTGGAAACTCGATCGTCATCTGCAAGCCGTTCAGCGAGGTCATTAAAAATCCCTACTTTAAGGGGCTTTGCTGGACCTTTATCGGAAAAACATTGAGGGAAAAGCTCGGCTAATAGAGAAATAACAGCCTTGCTATCGGTAATTTTTTGGTTTGATTCCATTAGAAAAATTCTTTATCTGCAATAATAATTACGCATCTTGCCAAGATGCGAGTATGTGTTCGACGACTTGATGCAGTTCATCATCTGTAAAATCGACAAGTTGCTGATCTTGAGACCAATGCTCCCAACAATAGTGCAAACATTGCTCAACAGCCTCTACAGATTCGTCCTCTGATATCGCATCATACACCATGTGAAGCAAGGTGTTAAAGGCTTCACACGCCTCATCAGGGTCATCATGATGGTCTATCATATCGTCATATGTGGCTAAAATCACATGAATATCG
The DNA here is from genome assembly GCF_024300645.1 of Alteromonas sp. LMIT006. Taxonomy (NCBI): domain Bacteria; kingdom Pseudomonadati; phylum Pseudomonadota; class Gammaproteobacteria; order Alteromonadales; family Alteromonadaceae; genus Alteromonas; species Alteromonas sp. LMIT006. The sequence continues at coordinate 1,927,237 of NZ_CP101291.1, forward strand.
ACAAATTCTTTCATTTTTTGTCTCAAATAACGTAACTTTCAATTAACTGGACGATTTTGGACAAGCCAACAACGTCACTTTCATCGAACCGCGAAAAACGTGGTGAGTCGATGTCTAACACCCCGTACACCTTATTATCGTCCATAATTGGCAGCACTATCTCAGAATTAGACGCACTATCACATGCAATATGCCCAGGAAAAGCATGCACGTCTTCAATACATTGGATAGATTTTAGTGCAACAGCAGTACCACAGACGCCTTTGCCTATAGGAATACGAACACACGCTGGTTTTCCTTGAAATGGACCCAGAACCAGTTGGTCTTCTTTTACAATGTAAAATCCCACCCAATTGATGTCTTGCAGACCATCCATTAACAATGCCGAAATATTCGCCAGGTTTGCTATCACATCAGGCTCATCCGCAATAAGCGCTGCGGTTTGTTGTTCTAAAAGAGCGTAGTCTGTCATAAGTAATACTTAAACCTTATCTGAGCAAGATGCGCAATATAACTCAGCACAATTTTTTTGCAATGGAAAAAAGCACATTGACTTGCGCTTGAGTGTATCCCACGAAACTGAATTTCGCTTAAATATCTTCTCAAGCAAAAAACCAATAGCTGACGAGAATGGCTGTAAATATTCCAGCACCATCTGCCGCTAGGCAACAAGCAACGGCATTGCGAGTATGTCTCACACCCACTGCGCCGCAATATACTGCGAGTACATAAAACGTCGTTTCAGTCGAACCTTGTAAAACAGATGCCAGGCGCCCCGCAAATGAATCGGCACCGTGATGCTGCATGGTTTCAATCATTAACGCGCGTGCGCCACTGCCACTTAACGGTTTCATTAATGCCGTTGGTATAGCATCAATAAAGCGCGTGTCCATTCCTAGGGCAGCAACGAGCGTTGCCACGCCACCCGTCACGGCATCCATCACCCCACTGGCACGTAACGCACCAATGGCAAACAGCATAGCCACAAGGTAAGGAATGATCGTAATGGCCACATCAAACCCCTTTTTGGCGCCCTCTACAAATAACTCATAAGTATTAAGTTTTTTGCGCCAACCGGTGAGCAGCACGATAACAATAAAGCTAAATAAGAGAAAATTTGCAATCAAAGATGATTCAGACGCCAACACATCTGCAGATAAAGTCGCAAAATAGGCAATCACTGCTGCCAATAAACTAAAAATTGCCACCAAATACAACACAATGACACGCTGAAATAAATTCGTTCCTTGCACAATACAAGTCACAAATAACCCGACTAAAGTGGACGCACTCGTGGCAAATAAAATAGGAATAAAGACATCCGTCGGCGTCCCTGCTCCTTGTTCAGCACGATATAAGAACACGGCTATTGGGAATAGCGTAACTGATGATGTATTGAGAACCAAAAACAAAATTTGTGCATTGGATAAGGTTGTCTCATCCTTGCTAAGACTTTGCATATCTTGCATCGCCTTGATGCCAAATGGCGTAGCAGCATTATCCAAGCCTAATACATTGGCCGACATATTCATGGTAATACTGCCAAGCGCTGGGTGGCCTTGTGGGATCTCGGGCATCACTCGGATAAGAAAAGGCTCCAACACTTTGGCCAGTAATGCAATTAAACCAGAACGCTCTGCAACCTGAAAAATGCCTAGCCAAAATGCCAATAAGCCCACCAGACCAATAGCAATTTCAACGGATAATTTGGCCATCGCCATCATGGCATCCATGACGTCCGAAAACGCCCCGAGATTTCCGAGAATAAATACCTGATATAACGATGCGAGGAAGGCACTGACAATAAAAATCAGCCAAAGAATATGTAACATAACTTATGCATTCATCCATAACGTCTTAATTATTATTATGAATGTGAGAGTAGCATTGAAGTGTTTTCAATGCTACCCGAGGGATGCTGGTAATTGGGTTAATCCCAAGAGAGTAGATTAACGCAGGACCTTTTTGAGACTAGAGACGCAAAAATCAATATTTTTGTCATTGGCTGCATAACCCATCAAGCCAATACGCCACACTTTGCCAGCTAACGCCCCCAAACCGGCACCAATTTCTAAATTAAATTCATTGAGCAACTGTGAGCGCACTGCTGCATCATCCACGCCTTCAGGAATGACCACTGTATTTAGTTGTGGCAGACGAATGGCTTCATCAACTAATAACGACAACCCTAGGTCATCTAGACCTGCTTTGAGTTTTTCATGCATGGTCGCATGTCTTGCCCAAGCATTTTCCAAACCTTCTTCATGTACCAAACGCAGTGATTCATGCAAGGCATATAAGCTATTCACCGGTGCAGTATGGTGATAAGCGCGTTTGGCGCCTTTGCCCCAGTATCCGACAATCAGATTCATGTCTAAGAACCAGCTTTGTACTGCGTGTGTGCGATTTTGAATCCGATGCACGGCTTTGTCAGAAAAAGATACTGGCGATAAACCAGGCACACAGGATAAACATTTTTGGGAACCTGAATAAATTGCATCGATTCCCCAATCATCCACACGTAATTCAGAACCGGCCAAAGACGTTACCGCATCAACAATGGTCAAACAATCGTATTGTTGTGCTAGGGCACATATCGCTTTGGCATCATTGCGCACGCCTGTTGATGTTTCTGCATGAACAAAGGCGACAACGCTTGCTTCAGGATGGGCTTTTAACACATCTTCTATAGCATTCAGACAGTTAGCTTCACCCCACTCTGCCGTCACCATCACCGCTGTGGCACCTATGCGCTCGACATTTTCTTTCATGCGGCCGCCAAATACACCATTTTGACAGACGATCACCGTATCACCCGGCGCCACCAAATTCACAAAACACGCTTCCATACCCGCCGAACCCGGTGCAGAAATAGGCATAGTCAAAGCGTTTTCAGTTTGAAAAACGTACTGTAACAATTCTTTGGTTTCGTCCATTAAGGCAACAAATTGGGGGTCCAAGTGCCCTAAGGTTGGGCGAGATAGCGCGTTCAGGACTTGTGGTGAAACATCTGAAGGGCCCGGGCCCATCAAGGTACGGTTAGCAGGTAAAAAAGTTGAAAACTGGGTCATAGGGTATTTCTTCTCAATAACAAATTTTCAGGATAGTCTAGCGGATTTGTCAAGCCCTGCCCATGCACCATTAGTACTGATTTTCTGAACTATTGTTCACGAAGGCGGATCATGCCCTCTTGCGTGGTACTGGCAATCAGTTTGCCATTTCTATCAATGAATTCACCTTTTACAAAGGCTCGTGCATTGCCTGAAAATGGACTGTGCGTGGCATAGGTGTGCCATTGATTAAAATCTCCCGCTTGATGAAACCACATCGCGTGGTCAATGGTGGCCATACGCAAGCGCTTATCATTTGAGTATATATCATGTGCTTGTAACGCTGTGCTTAAAAAATGATAGTCACTGGCATACGCCATCGCGGCTTGATGCAACGCAATGTCTCCACGCAACTCGCTGTGTGATTTCATCCAGATATGACGTTGAGGGGCAATGATTGGTTTGCCAAACGCTTGAGCCACATTCACGGTGCGCACATCAATCGGCTTGTGGTAGCGTAAAGTGCGTAACTGCTCATCAGATAAAGGCTGGTATTTTTGCGCAAACACATCCACATCGCGAGGCAAACTCTCAGGCTGGGGCAAATCATCCGGTAAAGAGGTATCTTGATGTGAAATGTGCGGTTGGGCATATTGGAATGACGCAGTGGCATAAAAAATGGTCTTGCCATTTTGAATCGCTTTGACCCGACGCGTAGCAAAACTACGGCCATCACGTACGGTTTCGACATCATACAAAACCGGCTGTTTTACATCTCCAGGCAACAGAAAATAAGAATGAAAAGAATGAGCTATTTGTTCCGGTGCCACTGTCTGATAGGCAGCAAAAAGTGCTTGGCCTAATACTTGGCCACCAAATATGGCAGGGAACCCTAGATCCCAGCTCTTGCCACGGAACAAATGTTGTTCAAGGCTTTCAAGTTGAAATAAATCCGTCAATGCAGGTGTGGTCATATTGGGTAAATACCTTAAATATTTTTTACATTACGTGGATAAAACGCATCCGGAGCATACGCTTTGTGAGCAAAGCTACGGGTATCTTTGTACGGTAGCTTCATAAAGCCAGAGATACCAAGGTCGTCGATTAAGGGTAAGCTTCGCATTAACCCCTCTAAATATGAAGTAAATAGTGGGGCTTTTTCGGTTTCAAACAAGGTGAGATTACTATGAATTTTAAGATGCTCTTCATGCACTTCAAAAATGAGGCATCCAGCATGGTGAATGTCATTCATTTTTTCAATGGTTTGGCGGATGATTTTAGGTAATTTTAGTTGCTCATCTGGGTCGTCGCCGTCTTCAAAATACGAATGTTGCTGCGAACTTTTATCCAAGCCTTCAAGGGCTTTGGTCACAAAAGGAATATATTGATTTGACTGCCCTACAAAAACACCGGAAGTATCTCGAGCGATATGTAATGTATCTTTGGCATCAAACAAACAGGCTTTAAAAATACCTTCTCGATGAATCGCTCGAGCTAAGGTGATCATGTTGTTGAGTGCCTGCTCAAACGCTTTCAATTGAAAGGGTTGATGTAACGTCAAATGCGAGTCGACAAAAATCCCATTGGCTTGCCAACGAATCGCTAATCCACCTACTACGGGATACTTGGCCAAGCGACTGACTGCGGCGATAAACGCTTTTTCAGGATTGCCCATGCCTTGGAGATAGTGTTTGTAATACCTTGCAAACTGCGCATCATCGCCCATGGCACTGTGTTCAATAGAACCATCTTGTTCTCGCAAAAAAGATTTGCGCGAGCTGTACACTACCGACTCAATATCGCGCTGACTGTCTTCAAGATAACAAGGGATCATCGCTTGATGAGTATCTTGAAGGCGCTGACTAAATACTAAATTTTGCAAATAATGTGTGTTGTTTTGTAAATACAACGCCCCACCCAATCGATGTTCAGACGCGTCATGAAATAACGCGTTGAGTAAATCTGCGCACATTTTGGGCAAACCGAGTGAATTTGGTGTAATCACTTGAAAGCCAAATCTTGCCCCTTGCGCTGAACATAAAGCATATACGGTACTGGCAAGTCCTTGATAATCAAACGCAGGGCTGGATAACCCACCATTAAGTTGCTCATCACCGATAAAATACACATCGCCTAAACGTGCATTGGATGTGTGTGGGTCATGCGTCATAACAGATAACGCATCATCTGTGGTCGGTTCGCCATGCAAATCAGTCTGTGCAAACACACTGCTCCCCCAATCAATCAGCGACAAGTGCTTAGTTGCCTCATCCCACATCAAATTAGACGGTTTAATATCTCCGTGGATCATGGCACGTCGTTCTGGATTACTGTGATGCAAATGCCTAAAAATATCGAGTAATTGCAGCATGATGGATACGGCCATGTCTGGCGAAATACGGCCATAGCGAATTGAGTATTGCTCCAGATCCATTCCCGGCGCGCGTTCCATCACCAGGATCGATTGCTTATTTACTTGCTCAAAGGCAATGCATTTGGGCACATTCGGATGCGCGACTTGACTGAGCATATACGCTTCTTCGGCCAATCGGTCGTGAATCGACTGAGGTAAATCAATACGGGTGAATTTAAACACCAATGCTTGACCTTGCGTGTCAGTCCCAGCAAAAGCAAACCCATATGCGCCTTTGCCGATGAGTTCGATATCGCGATAACCAAGTCGTTGTAACTCTCGTTCACAAAGCTGAAGCCAGTTTTTGATTTTTTGCGCATCCTGAGAGGCCAATAAATAGATTGATTGGTCCTCGGGAATGTAAAAATGCTGGATCTGATTGGGCTTCATCTAGTGAATAATTTATTCCGGTGGTTTGTGCCAACAAGTCTGTATTGGTTTATCATCAGACGAGATATTCGCTATTTCAGCGACTTCTCGCATAGCATGAGAGACCGCCTCATCGACCTGATATGGACAATTAAGTAACAGCATGCCACTGCCATACATACCGACATTGTGTTCATTGGGATGCGCACGAAATTCAATCGACCAGGCATTTTTGACCGGTAATCGCGCAAGTTCATCGCGCATTTGCTCACTTAATCCCGCTTTATCGCCTGCCCGTTCTGATAACAATGGATACCAGATGGCATAGCATGCGGTCGCCCATTTATTGTTTGCATTACTGACCGCTTGTATGACTTGGTCATACTCGTATTTATCTTCATAGGGGGGATCAATTAACACCAGACCGCGTTTATGAATGGGGGGCACCAACGCCTTGAGTTGAGCAAAGCAATCTACTTGATAGGCATGAGCATTGGCTTTAAAAAGCGTATGAGACAATTCTGTAAACGCACGAGGGTGTAATTCGCTGGCGTGTAGTTGATCCTGTTCACGTAACCAGTGATGCATCATAGCGACTGAACCGGCATAAAATCCTTGCTGATGATGAGCATAAACTTGCTCTAAATACGCTAACAGCAATGGATCGGATACATTGTCACGATGCGCCAATAAACGCGCTACGCCCTCTTGATATTCAGGATTGTTGGACAGTTCTGGCGCATTGAGTGCATAGTGGCCCGAGCCTGCATGGGTGTCAATCAGCGTCGCAGGTTTGGCTTTTTTGGCCAAAAAATTCAAAATGGCCAAAAGCGATATGTGCTTGAGCACGTCAGCATGATTGCCAGCGTGATAAATATGTTGATAACTTAACACAAAGATTCCGTAAAGAAGTTTTGCAGTAGTTTATCGCAATTCGCTTAACATCAATACAGGTTGCATCAAATATCGCATCCACGCATTATTGAATTGCACCATGGTAGCGCCATCAATCACTCGATGATCAGCCGACCAATTTACGGTCATTATGTGCTGCGCTTCCACTTCGTCCAGCTCATTAAATCTGGGTATTTTTTGGATCTTACCTAACGCCACAATGGCCACTTCCGGATGATTGATCACCGGTGTGGCGGTTAGGCCACCAATAGGACCGATGTTGCTGATGGTAATGGTGCCACCGGTGAACGCGTCAGGTGGCAAACGATTGTCCTTGGCTTGATGAATGAGCGTGTTCAGTTCCGTTGCGATGGCAAAAATCGACTTATCGTGCACCCCTTTGATGTTGGGCACAACCAAACCATTCGGTGTGGCGATGGCAATGCCAATATTGTGCTCAGATAGGTATTCAATTTGAGTTTCATCGGCACTGACTCGACTGTTTAAAATGGGATATTCTTTCAGTGCCAACGATAACGCTTTACAATAAAATGGTAACAACGACCATTTAATATTGCGCCTGGTAAATTCTGGAGTTAAAACGGCTTTGAGTTGCAGCATAGCATCCATTCGGCACTCATCAGAAACACTAAAATGCGGAATGGTTCGCACTGAGTGATTCATTTGTTTGAGCATAGCAGCTCTGATACCTTTGAGAGGTTCACTATACGTTGCCGACGACTCAGGGTGTGCAAGGGGGGAAGAAGTAGTGGATGGTTTTAAATCTTCTTTGAGCACCCGTCCTTTTTTCCCACTGCCTTGTATTGAGGCCAAATCAATGCCCATTTCTCTTGCGATACGACGCACGGCTGGACTAGCAATGGCTTTGCCAGATGTTCTTGGCCCTGAATTTTTAGGACCAGAATCTTTAGACACAGTGTCTTTTGAAACATCATTATGCCCTAAAGTGCCATGAGTTGTGCTCTGTGGAGCTAGCTGTTCTGATTGGTGCGATAATTCAGCCAATTGCATCGAAAATAATGGTGCGTGTACTTTGGCAATTTCTCCTGCCTGATAATACAGTTTCTTGACTTTTCCCGAATACATCGCTGGAATTTGCACCGTGGCTTTATCGGTCATGACCTCGGCAACGGGCTGGTCTTCAACGATATCCTCACCTTCTGCAACCAGCCATGTCAATAGTTCGCATTCAATAATGCCTTCACCAATATCCGGTAAAATAAACTCTTTCGTGATAGCCGATGTCTGCGTTTCAGATACGTTTTGTGTGGTTTGCATTTTTATTCTCCTTAAAAATGCACAGCGTGCATAATGGCCTCAAACGTTTTGAGTGCATCAGGCATATATTCTTTTTCGTGTGCCAACGGATAAGGGGTATCTAACCCGCAAACCCTTGCAATTGGCGCTTCGAGGTGCAAAAAGCATTCGCTTTGCACCACAGCAGCAATTTCACTGGCAAAGCCGCCGGTTAATGGCGCTTCGTGATTAATCAAGCAACGACCTGTTTTGATCACGGATTGGCATACCGTTTCGCGATCCCATGGCAAGATGGATCGTAAATCAATAATTTCGCACGACACGCCATGAGACAGTGCTTTTTGCGCCGCTTGCTGAACGACTTCAACTTGCGCCCCCCACGCCACCAACGTAATGTCACTACCCTCTTGTACCAGGTCCGCATGACCTAATGGCAATTCATAATCCATCTCAGGCACCTCTCCAACACTGGCTCGATACAGTCGTTTGGGCTCCATAAATAACACTGGATCATTTGCGCGAATACTGGACAACAAAAGACCTTTGGCTTGATACGGATTACGCGGGATCACAACTTTGATCCCAGGTACGTGCGCAAAAAACGCTTCAGGCGATTGAGAGTGATAATGACCTCCCGCGATACCCCCACCGTAAGGCGTGCGAATGGTAAGCCCACCCACCGTAAATTGACCGCCCGAACGATAGCGAAACTTTGCCGTTTCATTCACAATTTGATCAAAGGCGGGATAGATATAATCGGCAAATTGTATTTCGGCAACGGGTTTGGCACCTTGTGCCGCTAAACCATTGGCAAATCCCAATATGCCTTGTTCAACTAGTGGCGTATTAAAACAGCGTGCTTTACCAAAAGTGCTTTGCAAATTGGAGGTTGCTCTAAATACACCGCCAAAATGTCCCACATCTTCGCCCATCACCATCACTCTTTCATCGGCCTTCATTGCAGTGTGCAGAGCTTGATTCACGGCTTGTAATAAATTGAGCTGTGCCATTATTGAACTCCTTATCCTGGTTCATCAGAGGTGGTTTGCTGCGATGTTTTTGGGTAGGCTTCAGGGTATTTGTTGACATGCATTTGTAAGGCATCAAGTTGGTCTTGTAAATGAGGTTCAACCTGGGCATAAACATCGGTTACGATCTCAGCTAATGGTGCAATCGCTTGCTTTTCAGCAAATTTCACCGCAGCCAATAAGTCAGAACGCGTTTGAGTAATAAATCCATCTAAGGCTTTCTCATCTAGCCAACCGACGTGTTGCAAATATCGATGCATGCGCATGATGGGATCTTTTTCTCGCCACAGGGCTTCTTCATCGCGAGAGCGATAACCACTTGGATCATCAGAGGTAGAATGCGCAGCAAGGCGATATGTCATCGCTTCGATTAACACCGGACAATTATGTTTTAAAGCATAAGTACGAGCCTCTTTAGATGCGACAAACATAGCGAGTGCATCATTGCCATCGACTCGTATTGTGTGAACACCATATCCAATGCCCCTTGAGGCAATGCCATCGCCTTTAAATTGCTCATCCGCTGGAGTAGAAATGGCATATCCGTTGTTGCGACACAAAAAGATGCAAGGGCATTCTAATACTGCCGCCATATTAAGCCCAGCATGAAAGTCTCCTTCAGAGGCAGCCCCTTCACCAAAGAAACACAAGGTAATTGCGTCTTCGCCGGACATTTTTTGACCGTAGGCATAGCCTGCCGCTTGTGGGATTTGCGTACCGAGAGGAGACGATACGGTCATAAAATTAAGCGCTTTGTCGCCATAATGAATGGGCATTTGACGTCCTTTGTTGGGATCGAGTGCGTTAGAGAACATTTGATTCATAAACTGAATGGCAGTATAGCCACGATACGCTAAGGCACCTTGTTCGCGATATTGCGTCATGATCATATCGCGCATTTCAACACCAGCAGTTGCCCCGACAATGGCGGCCTCTTCGCCAGTACACGCCAAATAAAAACTGATCCGCCCTTGCCGCTGAGCCCCCACCATTCTCTCGTCAAGGATGCGGGTAAAATGCATGGCATAAAACAGCTTCATGGCAGTATCTTTATCCCAAGCATCGCGATATTGCACGTTGAGAATGTCGCCATTTGAATTTAATAATTGCAACATGGGCATGGGCGCAGATTGCTTATTGATAAGATTCACTGCTTGAGTTGCTGAGATTTGTGCCATATGATCGCGTTTGGAAACGGGATCCAAGGAATTTTTGGCTGTGCTTTGTGTGATTTCTGACATATCTGCAACGCCTCTTTGTAACAAATATGTTAATAATATAGTCAAATTTCGTTAAGGTTTTATTCCATATTTTGCCCAGCTAGAAGACATAAATAGGATGTTTATTCTACTTTTTGGTTGTAACTGATAATATCCATCATTTAAGAGCATTCTTTTGACCGACACTCGCACACCTGCATCGCACTTATTGCATCTGGCATGGCCATTGTTCATTGCGCTGATTACGCAAATGCTCATGGGCGTCGCCGATACGATAATGGCTGGACAATACAGCGCAGATGATATGGCTGCAATAGCTGTCGGTGTGTCCTTGATCAACCCGTTACAATTTTTTTTACAAGGCGTAGCCCTTGCCCTTGTGCCTCTTGTCGGGCATGCCGTTGGATCAGGGCAACCATACAAAATCCCAATATACGTTAGACACATGTTGCTGGTGGTCTTGACATTAAGTGTATTGGGAGCGAGTTTGCATTGGTATTTACCCAACATTCTCGGCTGGTTCAGTGTGCCAGATAATATGTACCCAATGACGTATGAATACGCACAATGGATGTTGTGGGGATTGCCTGGCTTTGCATTGTATCAAGTGGTTCGGCAAACTTGTGAAGGATTGGGTATTACCAAACCCACCATGTTAATTATGATCATAGGTTTGTGTTTGAACATTCCATTAAATGCGGTATTTGTCTATGGCTTGGGCCCAATTCCTGCCTTCGGCGGCCCCGGTTGTGGTATTGCCAGCTTCATTGTGTATTGGCTCATGGCAATGATGACGGTTGCCTATACAAAATATGCGCAATTCATGAAACCTTATCACATATGGCAATTTGGCCAAATTAACCTTTCACAACTGGCTTTGGTGTTAAAACTGGGATTGCCTATTTCGTTTACCTTACTGGCTGAAGTCACGCTTTTTGCTGCAGTGGCATTATTGGTTGCCCCCTTAGGCACCGTCCAAGTGGCAGCACATCAAATTGCGATTAATTTCTCATCTTTGGTCTTTATGTTACCGCTCAGTATTGGCATGGCAACCGCTATTCGACTGGGACATCTGCACGGTGAAAATAACTCAGTTCAATGTCGACAGACGTTTTTTTCAGCCGTTAAATTAACAACGTCCATGTCACTGATTACCGCTGCTCTTACTGTCCTTACGGCTAGTACCATCGTTCAAATCTATACTTCTGATAGCAATATCTGGCCACTTGCGACCCAAGTGTTATTTTTGGGTGCCCTATTTCAAATCTCTGATGCCATTCAGGTGGTGTCTGGTAATGCACTGCGCGGATACAAAGATACTAAATGGCTGTTTGGAATTTCGTTTACAAGTTATTGGGTGATTGGATTACCTCTAGGATACTGTTTAAGTTTGACTGACTTGCTATTGCCAGCACTGGGAGTAAGAGGATTTTGGATAGCGATTATTATTGGATTGACCTTTGCCGCAGTAGCCTACTCTGCTCGTATTCGATATTTTCACACACATTATTTACATGTATAAGATAGAGATTAAATAGATCAATACCAAAGTATAAATTTAAAAAAAACAATGTAGTGGTATGTTTGAACTATAATTAAATAATGATGACGACCTTTTGATATTCATGAACACCGTTTCAATTGACATAATCAACCCTTTTATCGTCTATTTTTTAGCGGCGTTCTACACTATTGTTGCGTTATTTTACACCGTTATTATCAAACTCAAAAAAAGCACTAGTTGCAGCAATACTTTAGTCAATATGGGGAAAACCCACTCGTTACATTGGTATAATCATGTCACATTTCGCGTATTTCGTATTGCTATATGGACTGCGTGTGTTGTGCAAGTGTTCCTACCGGAAATAAATTATTATCTAGGGCTTTTTGATGAATTGTTAAACCCTGTCGTGCAAACTATTGGGGTCAGTTTGATGATGATGGGTTTCAGTTTAGCGATTTACTGTAATTTAGTACTTGATAAATCATGGCGTTCGGGCATTGATCAAGATTCTAAACCTGGTTTGGTTACTCATTTGATCTATGCACGTTCACGTAACCCCTCCTATCTTGGGGTAGCCACATCACAATTCGGATTTTTCATGGCATGGCCGACTGTGTTTAGTTTAGTGTGTTTGCTCGTAGGATTGATTGCTTTGCGAATACAAATTCACTTGGAAGAACAATTCTTGCTCGATTTATACAAAGACGAATATAAGATGTATATAGAGAATGTACCTAGGTATATTTAATGCATTTCAATGAGATATAAAAAAAGCATCTAAAAGATGCTTTTTTCTTATCCTTAAACCGCTTAGAGAGCCAGACCTAAACGCTTAGCAACTTCAATATAGGTTTCCACAACCGAACCTAGACCTTGGCGGAAGCGGTCTTTATCCATCTTATTACGCGTCTCTTTATCCCATAAACGACATCCATCTGGACTGAATTCGTCGCCTAAAACAATATTTCCTTGACTATCCACACCAAACTCAAGTTTATAATCCACTAGCAACATATCACCTGAATCAAATAATTGGGTTAGCACATCATTGACTTTAAAGGTTAAGGCTTTCATCTTATCAATTTGGTCTTGAGTTGCCCATTCAAACGCAATGATGTGATAATCATTGACCATAGGATCGTGCAACGCATCGTTCTTTAAGAAAAATTCAAACGTTGGCGGAGTCAGTGCAATCCCTTCCTCAACGCCTAAACGACGACATAAAGAACCCGCTGCGAAATTGCGTACCACGCACTCAACTGGGATCATATCGAGTTTTTTGACCACACATTCAGTGTCTGAAAGCAATGATTCCACTTGCGTAGGTACACCAGCCGCTTCAAGCTTTTGCATAATAAAGTGATTGAATTTGTTATTCACCTCACCTTTGCGCTCAAGCTGCTCAATTTTTTCACCATCGAACGCAGAAGTATCATTGCGGAATTCCAAAATTAAGTGGTCAGGACTGTCAGTATAAAAAACAGTTTTTGCTTTACCACGGTATAGTTCATCAAGTTTTTGCATGGGTTGCTCGATTAAATATCTAAATTATCAAGGGCAAAGTTTTCCGCTATAATAGGGAAAATCTCTGACGTTTTTGCCGCACTAAACGGCTGACTTGTTTCATCCTTGAATGTAATACTGGTTTTATTGGCACTGAGTGCTTTGACGGTTATCCGATAATCATCTTCAGTCAATGGTAATTGCTCGTTCGAGCCAAACCAACCACTGAACCAAGAACTTTCACTAGGCTGATAATTAACGAAGACAAGACCGTTTGATTTGTCTAAATCTTTCACATTAAAGCCTAACTTACGTAACACCAACTGAAATTTTGGCCAAACAATATCGTACTCTGAATCCAAAACAATCGCACCGTTGCCATCCGCATCAAAACCGAGTTCAGCCATGATCCCTGAACGAATTTGAGCAAGGCGTTGCTGACTTTCTATTTTTTGCTCTAGAGAATACTGACGAATAATGCCGTTGAGCAACTCAGCCTCTAATTCACGTTTCAGGAACGGATCGATATTATCAACTAGGTCAGCCCCATCAGCTACCACCAAATCAGTTAATGTAACAGATAACCGAGCGGTTCGACCATGTGAGGCTGGCTCAATGTTAAGTGAAAAACGCTTACCAACTTCTTGGCTTTCATCGCCAAAATCATACCAAGCCTTGTCACCTGATTCATTGGTCAAAATCCAATCAGTAGTTATGACATTACCTGCTTGGCTCGGAATACTGAATCCGATAGATTCATTTTGCAGGTGAGTGAATACTCGACGAAGCACTAAATCACGGATGTCGGACTCGTCATCTAACTTATCAAACACTGCTGAAGTCAGCGTTTGGGCTTCTTCAAGATAAGTCCCTTGTGCAGTAGCCAACACCAGCGCCGGTGCAACAACAGGTAGGTCTTCGCCATAGAGGTGATTTACTTGGTTGCTGATAGGAGGGATCTGATAATCGGTATTGACAACTGGTTTGTCTAACCCATCTGGAATAAGTAATGGCTTAGGCGCAGGTGTCTCAAGGTAAGCTTTGCTACCAGACGCCGTACGACGCTCATCAACGCTTGAACAAGCAAACAATGCACATGAAACACATAAACCAAGCAACGCTCGCTGTGTGGGTTGTCGCATAATGACCCTTTATTATTGTATTAATTTTATGAAATTAAGTGATAGTCACGTAATGTGCTTTCGATTGTACTCTGACTAGAAAGTTCCGGCAACACTAGAGGTAAGCGCAATGTGGGTGATGCGATTTTGCCCATTTTGAATAAACACCATTTGGGCATCACTGGATTGGCCTCTATAAACAAATCACTGTGCAATCGTTCAATTTGTGCATCGATTGCTAATGCTTCGTCTATATTACCTGATAATGCCGCTTCACACATTAATTTCATTTGCTTAGGCACAATATTGGCACTGACAGAAATGACACCATCACCGCCTTGCGTCATAAAGGCAGCCCCTGTGCTATCGTCGCCACTTAAAATCAAAAAGTCATCTGGACAAAGATTGCGCAAATTTTGTAAGCGATTCAAATCGCCCGTAGCATCTTTTACCCCAACAATCATTGGGTGTTGGGCAAGCTCAGCCACTACCTCATCAGACATGTCAACGACCGTTCGCGACGGTACGTTGTACAATAAAATAGGCAATTTGGCAGCATTGGCAAGCGCGGTAAAATGCGCTAACAATCCCGCTTGTTGAGGTTTGTTATAATACGGCACAACGCTCAAATATCCATCAATTCCAAGATTAGCCATTTGATCTTGTAAATAAATAGCTTCTTCGGTTGAGTTAGCACCGCTACCGGCAATACACATACAACGCCCCGCAATGGCTTTTACCGTCGCCTTGATGACGGCGATATGCTGTGCAAAAGGTAAAGTAGCTGATTCGCCTGTCGTTCCAACCGAAACAATGCCGTGCGTACCTTGTTCGATATGCCACTCAACTAACGTATTGAGTGCATCAAAATCGACATCACCAGATTCTGTCATCGGAGTGACCAAGGCCACAAAACTACCTTTAAACATATTGAGCTCCAAAAAATCAAGGCGACGAGTTTACCGATTCCAAGCACTCTAAGCAATAGGACAAAAGTCAAAATGAACTGATCTCACTGATGTTTTTCAGTGTAAACTAGACAACATACAACAATCTGGAGTGAAACTATGAAATTTCTTGCAGCCGGCAACCCTGCCCCGCAATTTGAGTTACCCGATCAAGATGACAACATCGTAAAATTAAGTGATTACGCAGGCAAAAAAGTCCTTGTGTATTTTTATCCGAAAGCCATGACGCCAGGATGTACCGTGCAAGCTCAAAATTTGCGCGACGTCAAAGCAGAATTAGAAGCACTTAATGTGGTGGTCTTTGGCATTAGCCCTGACCCGGTCAAACGCTTACCAAAATTTATTGAAAAAGAATCTTTAAATTTCACACTACTAAGTGACGAAGATCATCAAATTGCCGAAGCATTTGGTGTGTGGGGACCCAAAAAGTTTATGGGGAAAGAATACGATGGGATTCATCGGATTTCGTTTTTGATTGATGAAGAAGGCAAAATTGAGAAGGTCTTTGATAAATTCAAAACCAAAGACCATCACGAAGTCGTATTAGATTATTTAAACGCCTAAGCGTTTTCGACAACCTTACTCGATGGATCTTCTGCCGGTCTCAAGACCGGCGTTGACCACGCATTCAATACAGCCTTGACCAATGTGGCTAAAGGAATGGCAAAGAACACACCCCAAAATCCCCATAAACCACCAAAAAACAATACAGCGATGATAATGTAGAGCGGATGCAGACTCACTGCTTCTGAGAATAAGATTGGCACCAATAGGTTCCCATCTAGGGCTTGAATAATAAAGTATGCCAACATCAAGTAACCAAATTCGGCGCCAAAACCCCATTGAATGAACGCCACAAGCACCACTGGAATGGTCACTACCGCTGCGCCTATATAAGGAATAACCACAGATAACCCAACGAGCACGCCAAGTAACATGGCATAGCGCAAATCCATTAGGGCAAAGGTGACGCATGAGACAGCACCAACAATGAGGATCTCAATAACCTTGCCGCGAATATAATTGCCAATCTGAACGTTCATTTCGCTGCTCACTTGGCGAATCAGGCGACGCTCATTAGGTAACAATGTGCCAATATTGTCCATCAACACCTGTTTATCTT
Organism: Alteromonas sp. LMIT006; assembly: GCF_024300645.1. Taxonomy (NCBI): domain Bacteria; kingdom Pseudomonadati; phylum Pseudomonadota; class Gammaproteobacteria; order Alteromonadales; family Alteromonadaceae; genus Alteromonas; species Alteromonas sp. LMIT006. The sequence goes on from NZ_CP101291.1 coordinate 1,943,708, forward strand.
TAAGCATGAAGAACATCATTAATGGTACCAAAATCATATACACTAGCATGGCACCAATACCAACCAACGAAGCAAACGACATACTGATTAAAGCTTGTGATGCTCCGACGACTTTTTGATTGATTTCGCTATTAATTGAACGGATCTGCTCAGCTTGCACTAATTCGGGGTAAGAATCAGGCAATGTCAGCATCCAAGCTTGCAATTGTTGCCACAAACTCGGTACTTCTTCGATAAAGTTGACAGTTTGTTGACTAATGGTTGGTAGAAGGCTGATTAGACTGATGAGCATAAATCCAATAAATCCCAACATCACCGCACAGGTGGCCAATAAACGAGAGGATACGGATTGCTCGACTCGCTGCACAGCCCCTTCGAGTAAATACGCTAAGGCAATGGCCACCAATACTGGCATCAAGTAACCGCCAAGTAACACTAATACGGCACTGACAACAATAATCAGAATCAGAAGCATAAGAGCGTCGGGGTCTGAAAATGTTTTTTCGTACCATTTGCCAATGAGTGAAAGCATTGTATGAAGAATCCTTTTGACTTAACTTACATTAGTGTAAAGTTTCTTTGTTCGACACACTAGTATCAAATTGATATTTATTGAACTATTTTTACGTTGCATAGTCTTTAGGTTGAACGTTAGGAGAACCCCTTGCTCGATAAAAATATACGTTTTTTGTTCTATTTAACCCTTACTTTAGCACTGACATTGACGATCAGCTTTGTGGCCATGAACCCTGCCATCGCGCAAGCCAACAATAAAAATATCCTTCCTGAAATTGGTGTGGTTGCTGCCAATACTCTTTCTTTACAAGATGAGGTCGAGATTGGTGGCGTGTATTTTTCTCAATTACGAGGACAAGGTGCGGTGCTTCAAGACCCGGTTGTCCAGCAATACATTCAAAGTCTTGGCAATGAATTAGTAATTCATGCCGATAATACCAAATTCCCGTTTACCTTCTTTGTGGTAAATAACCAAAGCATCAATGCGTTTGCTTTTTTTGGTGGGCATGTAGGGATCCATACTGGATTATTTTATCACGCGGATGATGAAGCTGAGTTGGCCGCAGTACTCGCTCACGAAATCGCTCACGTGACCCAACGGCATATTGTGCGTCGCATGGCTGCTCAAGAAAAAGCCTCTCCACTGCAAGTTGCTTCGATGATTGGTGGGGCAATTTTGATGATGGCTTCCCCTCAAGCTGGTATGGCAGCGATTTATGCTGGTCAAGGAGCATCGATTCAACAATCCATCAATTACACCCGTGGCAATGAAAAAGAAGCCGACCGAATTGGTATTAGAATCTTAGCCGAAAGCGGTTTTGACCCATACGCAGCAGCCAGATTCTTTGACAAAATGACCGAACAAACGCGCTGGGGATCAAAGCCTCCTGCCTTTTTGTTAACCCACCCTGTATCTACTACCCGTTCTGCGGAAGCTCGAAATCGAGCGGCTAATTTGCCATCACAGAAAAGACCTTCAAGCTTAGCATTCCACTTGGTGAAAGCACGCATCGTTGCACGTTACTTTCACACTGCAAACCACAATATCACATGGTTTGAGGAGCAATTAAACAAACAAACTCTGCTGCCTGAGGCTGCTGAGTACGGACTAGCAATTGCGCATATGCGCAAAGATGAATACGCTCAAGCGTTGGCGTACTTGTTGCCTTTATGGCGAAAAGATCCAGAGAATTACGCTTATGTAGACGCGTTAACTGACATCTACATTGGGCTTGGGAAATTCAGTGACGCCCAAGCTCTCCTTGAGCCCCTCAATGATGCAATGCCTAATAATCCTGTGATTGTGCTCAATTATGCCAATCAATATATCGAAGCAAAGCAATCACAAGCAGCAGTGGATTTGTTAAAAGACTTTGTGATGGTGCACCCTGAGAACACTCTAGGTTGGCGTTTATTGTCTAATGCACATGCCAGTCTGCAATCTCCTATGTTGATGCATCAAGCCAATGCTGAGTGGTATTACCTTTTGGGGGCCTATCGCAGAGCGATAGAAGAACTGCAATTTGCGTTGAATTACGCTGAATCGCATTTGGTGAAGCAACGCATGCGAGCAAGGATGGATCAGTTCAGAGTCAGTGAAGAAAGAATGAAAACATTAGTAAATACTTAAACGACTTAGTCAGCTAGTATCGCTTGGTTTATTGCACTTTTGAGTGTCTCAAATGTTTGTTCGCCGAGCAATGGACCATGCACTGTGCTATTTTTGATCATAAAGGTAGCGGGTAAATAATTAGGTTTCGCAATCGGAAAATTTTGTCCAACATCGGCGATCAAGGCAAACTGCATATTGTATTTACGACGTATCTCGTCAAGTTCAGCTGCGCTTAACGGATCATAACTTACCGCAATAAAGGTCATGTTAGGTTGTTGTTTCACCCACTCATCCAATGCGTTGAGTTCAGGTATTTCTTTGATGCACGGGGCACACCATTCGGCAAAATAGTTCACAATGACTGTTTCTTGATTAAGTTGTGACCAGCGATAGGCTTTTTCATCAATGTCATAAAAATCTGCTTGCTGGTGTTGATAAACCAATACCCCACAGGACATGGCAAGCAAAGCCACCACAAAAATAATCAAATTCGACTTGTTCATTGTTGTTCTTTTCTTCGTAGTTTATATTGTGTGTAGATTTTAATATGAACAAAAATTATGAACAATACAATCATTTATCACAATCCTCGCTGTTCTAAATCGCGTCAAACGCTCGCCTTATTAGATGAAAAACAGGTGGCGTACGAAGTGGTAGAATATCTAAATCATCCGTTAGACATTGCCACAATCAAACACCTCCAAAACTGCTTGGGTTTAGACAGTGTCCTTCACATGATGCGTCCAAAAGAAGCTGAGTTTAAAGAAGCAGGGTTGTCGAAGGAAAGTAATAATGACACCCTCATCGCAGCCATTGCGCAATACCCTAAACTTCTAGAACGGCCGATTGTCGTACATGGTGATCGAGCCAAAATCGGTCGACCTCCTGAGAATGTATTAGCGTTATTTTTATGAATCCTATACTTATTGCTTATTATTCAGTACACGGCAGCACCGCACATTTGGCCCAAGCGATTGCCAAAGGGGTTGAATCAATGGATATTGAAGCCAAGCTTCGACAAATTCCTCGCGTGTCAGATAATGTAGACGTCCAAGCCGAAGCGATACCGCAATCTGGACCACCTTACGTCAGTCTTGACGATTTGGCCGAGTGCAGTGGGTTCGCACTGGGCTCCCCAACCCGCTTTGGTAATATGGCTGCGCCCGTCAAGTACTTCTTAGATCAGACCTCAAAGCAATGGCTCAGTGGCACTCTCATTAACAAGCCAGCTTGTGTATTTTGTTCGAGCAGTTCGATGCATGGCGGTCAAGAGAGTACACTCCTCTCAATGCAACTTCCACTGATGCATCACGGTATGGTGATATGTGGAATACCCTATTCTGAGCCAGCGTTGCACACCACCATAAGCGGTGGTACCCCTTATGGCGCGACACATGTTGCCACTGACCATAACACCCAGCTAAGTGTCGCTGAAACGGAGCTGGCCATTGCCCAAGGAAAGCGTTTAGCAACGTTAGCGAAAGCACTAAAAGAGATAGCATAATGAAATCAAGCCACATACCATCCAACGTACACATTCCTATGGCTCGCAATACCTCGCTGGCGAGAGCACTCGCCCTGTTTGGTTTTTTTGGACTATTGCTCTGGGTGATGCTCTGGCATCTTGTATTGCTGGAACCACGCACCTACTCTGTTACGTTTATATTAATCGTGTATGTATTACCTTTATTAATGCCCGCAAAAGGGATCATACAAGGTAAGCCTTACACGCACGCTTGGGCAAGCTTTATTGTCTTGTTGTACCTAATGCATGGGATCACTGTGTGGTACTCAATACCAGAGCAATGGCTTTATGCATTGATTGAAATCATGTTGTGCTTAATGATGTTTGTAGGAAGTAGCTACTTTGCTCGCTTGCGTGGAAAAGAGTTAGGACAAACATTACCGAAACTAAAGACGGTCATGGAAGAAGAAAAACAACGATTCGAGGGTCCCAATAATGAAAAAGATTCTTCCGCTTAGCATATTATTAACACTCTCTGCCTGTGGTGGTGGCTCAGGCGATTCCGGTCCTACGCCAACGCCTCAGCCTCCGCCTGTCAGTGGCCAAGCGTTCGCGAGTATTGGTCAAGATAACGGGATAACGTTCTTTGGCGATCGCGAGGGGGCTGCCGGAGATCAAGTGGCGCTGGTAGCCATACCGACGAATGCGGTGAAGCTTGTGGATATTCAGTGGGAACAAATATCTGGTCCAAGTATTGAATCGACAGCGATGCATACCAATACACTCGCCTTTGCAGTGCCGCAATCTGGCACATACGAATTTGCAATCACGGCCAGAACCTGCTCTAACGAAAGAGATTCGAGCTGCACCAATCAATCCGTTACCGCAAATATATCATTTGACACCATCAGTACAGGCCAACAAGCAAAATTGCGACTTGACCACGCAGCGGTAGAAGGCGGTCGGGTATCTTTACGTGTTGACCCAACAGCAGGTAAAACCATCAGCGATGTTATATGGGATATGGAAGGTCAAACTCTACCTGATTCAAGCGCTGTGGAAGAGCAAGACAATCGACTCTTTTTTACCGCTCCACGAGTTGAACAAGACTCAGTAATTCGAGTCGAGGCACAAGTGCGTTATAGCGATGGTACCACTGGGACAGATTACGCTTATATTGCTGTGCGGAAAAGTGAGATTGATTTAGATGACGGGTATTTTCCGCGCTATGCTGACAATATCGTAACTGAAAACATGTTTGCATATCGCCCAAGCTCTCCTTATGCCACGGCTATCGAGAGATGTGTATACACCAATCAGATTGCCAGCGCGTGTCGCTTCAGTGAACTTCCTCTCATTGGTATGGAGACAATGACCCCTGATATTGATGATATCTTGAACCGAACACTTGTATCGCATCAATGGATGGGTGAGCGCTTTGAGCAATACCTGCGCGATTCGGTCGTGGGGCAAGATATGTTAAATCTACTGCGTGGTGTCACCGCCGTAGTCATTTCTTATGAAGTCAGACCTTCTTTTTACTGGGCGGTCACTGGTGCTATTTATTTGGATGCGGATAATTTTTGGGTCACGCCTCTAGAGCGCGATACGCTCAATGAAGCGCCTGATTATCGTGCCGGGTTTGGTGCTGAATTGCAGTTTATTATGCCTTGGCGCTATGTGAAAAATAATGAATACTACCCAGCTGGCAGTTATCCTATTGCTGAGCGAAGAAGCCGAAGCTTTGTCGATCTTGAAGGCGATATTTCATGGTTGATGTACCACGAATTAGGGCATGCGAATGATTTCTTTGCGCCTTCCACCTGGGCCTCTTTAAATGGGAGTGAGACACCACTTTCCGTCATTAACGGTGAGCGCGACCCAGATTCTGATGCTTTGGACAATACACTACCATTGCGTTCAAGCCAAATGAGGGCATTGGCACAAGTCAATTTTGGTGGAGAAGATGCCACTCAAGCACAGCGCAATACCACGGCAAATGATGTGGCAGCAGAATTTATCACAGATGGTGCGACAGGTTTTTATAACTACTACACCACGCGTGAAGATTATGCGAGTTTGTTCGAAAAATTCATGATGAAGTATCGCCTGGGTGCCGACTCGGACATCGCGGTAACCGCTTCGCGAGATATCGATCCAGACCTGAGTGTGGTATGGGGTGAGCGCAATCGCTTTAACGCGGCTGAAGTACAACCAAGAGTGGCGTTTACGGTTGAACGGATTTATCCAGAATTGGATCCAAGAGCGATTCAAGATACCTTACCACAGCCTCAAGCGATGATTGTTGGAAGAAGTTGGTGGGACAATTTGGATCTGAGCACTCCCCGCAGTGCCAAAAACAATGCATTCAGTCCGTTGATGGATAAAGATGCTCGATTGCAACGGGACTTAACGAGAAGACACGGTAAGGAACTACCTATTCCTCATTCTCACTAAGGTATTGCTTGATTAAAGGGATCGTTATCCCTTTTTGTTCAATAAGTGAAAGCTCATCGAGATCATCGATGAGCTTTTGCAGTGAATGCATATCACGCGGAACGTGCTTGAGTAAATACGACAATGCATTATCACTGTATTTGATGCCACGCGCATTCACCATCTCCGAAAGCACCTGAAACGTATCTTCATCTGATAATGGAAATAATTGATATACCTGCCCCCAACACAATCGAGAACGCAGATCAGGTAATTGAATCAATTCTGATTGTGGTGGTTCGGTACTAGTCAGGACGAGTCGACGATTTTGTTCGAGTAAGCGATTAATTAAATCAAATAATGCCTCTTCCCAAATCGGTTGAGCCCAAAGTGTGTTGACGTTATCTAAGACAACAAGTTCGTATTGTTCCAAACCCAAAAACATGTCACTGAGCATATCCAGTTCGGTTTGCCCGACAATCGCATGCACTAATTCCTGACAATCTAAGACAAATACCCCAACGTTTGCAGCATCGCCAGCTTGTGCAATACCATGTGCCAAATGGGTTTTACCAACACCAGCCCTACCCCATAAGAATACAAATTGGGCCGACTGCATGGATTCTGAAGGAGTCGTTTGCAGTAACTGTTGCACTGCTAATAATGCCATTTGGTTTTGTCCTGGGATAAATGATTCCAGGGACAGACTCGGATGAAGTTGTAACGATAAAGGTAACTGCATTAAGGTTGCCACTGATAATTGCTATTATCAGGCTCTAACACTTGAGAACCATTAGTTGATAACTTTGGAATAAGACGACCTCCTTGTTTAAACGTCGCTTGCAAGCGTTCTTGTGTAGCAAGAAGGTTTAGCTCGAATATTGCCGTATTGCCATGTTGAGAGACATGCCTAAAATCATCAACTATACTCAAATTTTCTAAAAAACGCTGTACCTCAGCTAAGATCTCGATGTTAGATACGCCTGAAATGTTAATTGAATAATTGATGCGTTGGTCATTGGCAAATTGTTTTGTGTCGATTGCAAAACGCTCAGCCGTAAATTCGGTATAAAAATCCACAAACTTATTGATTAACGTTTGGGTATCCACCGCAGTGAAAGAGACTAAACGCAATAAATCCCCTTCTTTAACAAAACCATCCAGTTGCCAAAGGAATTCTGCGTTTGGATAGATCCTAGCCGCTAACGTCGAATTAACTTGATATCGCTCACTGGCATCATAAAGCGTGTCAACGAATTGTCCCCAAATGTCAATTGGTGCGACAGCGGCAACATCTTGTAGGTCATAAATTGGCAGACTTATTGGTATAGCACGACGCTGTGTTGCTTGTTCAAGTTCTATTTTTAAAACGTGTTCGCTTGCAGCGTGAATGATTTCTCTTTCGTCATTAAGTGGGTCTTGATAGATCAACCATAACAAAGCGTGTGGTCTTTGCTCACCCCACAGTGGCAATTGTTGGTCTTTTAGCCATTGTTCTAAACGTGTTTGATCGAATTCCACTTCTAATCCGACATAAGGCTGAGCAATAAAACGCGATGCCTCTACATAGTTTTGTGCATTATTTAACAAAGATTTCATTGCACTGTCTGACAGTACAGATTGTGTTCCTGATAGCTTCACTAAGACTTGCTGCAAGGCTTCTTTTGTCGCATTAGCCCTAGCAGAACTGGTTTGTTCTAACATAGGGGCTTGTCCTATATTCAGTGAAAACTCGGCGTTCGCAGAAGATGCACAAAAACAAGGAAAGAAAAACAAAACTAAAACTAAACTGGTTCGCGTGATAGCCAATCCCAAAAACCCACAAAAAAATGTCAAAACTTATAGTGATATTGTTATGTATTTCAAAGTATAATGCACGTAAATAAACGGATTTTTTCTAGTACGCATTGGAGTATGCGATTTTCAAATTACAACTATTTCGTGAGACCGTCCTGTGAGCAAATCCCCACAATCCCTAAGCTATAAAGACTCTGGTGTCGACATTGACGCTGGTAATGAACTCGTCGAGCGCATTAAATCTGTAACCAAAAAAACTCATCGTCCGGAAGTTCGAGGCGGTTTAGGCGGATTTGGGGCGTTATGTGCATTACCAGAAAAGTACAAAAACCCTTTATTAGTATCAGGGACTGATGGCGTTGGTACAAAACTGCGCTTAGCAATGGATTGTCATGAGCACTCAGGTATAGGTATTGATTTGGTAGCAATGTGTGTGAACGATTTGATTGTTCAAGGTGCTGAACCATTATTTTTTTTGGACTACTACGCAACAGGTAAGTTAGATGTTGATGTTGCAGTAGAAGTAGTGAGTGGCATTGGTGCAGGTTGTGAGCTATCTGGTTGTGCTCTGATTGGTGGCGAAACAGCAGAAATGCCTGGGATGTATCATGGCTCAGATTATGACGTTGCTGGTTTTTGTGTCGGTGTTGTAGAAGCTGATGATGTGATTGACGGTAGCAAAGTCAGCGATGGTGATGCATTAATTGCGCTGGCATCATCAGGTCCGCACTCTAATGGTTTTTCACTCATTCGCAAGATCATCGACGTATCACAAGCCGATATCAGTACAGATTTAGCTGGCAGATCAATTCAGTCCCAACTGCTTGAACCTACTCGCATCTATGTCAAATCCGTTCTGACTCTTCTTGAAAATACTCCAGTACATGCCATTTCACACATTACCGGCGGTGGTTTTTGGGAAAATATACCACGTGTACTTCCTGACACGATGCAAGCCAATATCGACACCAGTAGCTGGGAGTGGCCTGCCATCTTTACTTGGCTGCAACAACAAGGCAATGTCACAACACACGAAATGTATCGGACATTTAACTGTGGTGTCGGGTTGATCATTGCGCTCCCACAAGAAGCTGTAGCCGAGGCTTTAACTGTGTTAAACGCACAGGGAGAAACAGCATGGCAAATTGGTACTATTAGTACCAAAACAGGTGACGCTTCGGTAGTCATGTAAAATGAGTCATGCTAAACGCATTGTCGTACTGATTTCAGGAAGCGGCAGTAATTTACAGTCGATTATTGAAGCCTGTCAGTCAGGCTTCATTAATGGTCAAATCGTTGGTGTCATATCTAATAAACCAGGTGCATATGGCTTAACTCGAGCATCTAATGAAGCAATTCCGACTCGAGTAGTTGATCCCAAAGTGATTGGTGGTATCCGCGATGAGTACGACACAGTGCTTCGCGAAGAAATAGATAAATTTGCTCCTGATTTAGTGGTATTGGCTGGCTTTATGCGGATTTTATCTGCCCCTTTCGTTGCCCATTACGAAGGCCGTTTGCTGAATATTCATCCTTCTTTGTTACCAAAATACAAAGGATTACACACCCATCAACGAGCATTGGATGCGAAAGACACTGAACATGGAGTATCAGTGCATTTTGTGACAGCTGAGTTGGACGGTGGTCCAGTTGTACTGCAAGCCAAAGTGCCTATATTTGAAGATGACGATGCAGATATTCTCGCCTCTAGGGTCCAACAGCAAGAGCATCAAATTTATCCTTTAGTCGTCAAGTGGTTTGCCGACGACAGATTAACAATGAAAAATGGCAGAGCCATACTGGATAATACCCCATTAGCAGAGGCTGGTTATGCAGCTGATTAAATGGCTTGCCAATTTATTACTTCTGCTCGGTTTAACAGCAGTCTCTTTACAAGCGGCTGAAAATCAAAGTCGACCAAGTGATTTTGGATTATTTGCATTTCAGGCAAAATACCAAATAACAAGAAATGATAGTAAAATTGGCAATGCCTCCATCACCTTAGCGCTTACTGACTCACAGGCCATATTTGATTACTATTCCAAAGTCAGTCGTTTTTTTTTGACGGACGAGCGCAGCGAAAGAACTGTCTATCGGTTGCTGGACAACACAAAACTAATCATTCCGATATCTCCCAACACTTACGAATATATTCGCACTGGTACAGGTCCTGACGACCAACTTTTCATAGATTTTGAACGACAAACCATACAAAGCGATGATGGGATCATCTCATTTGACACCGAACACAATGACAACCAATTTTTTCGGTTAGATATTCCCTTTCGTTTGCAAAAAGGTCTCCCTATACCTTCCCAATATGAGTTTTATAACTACCGTGGTGAAGCAAGAAGCTATATTGTGGAACAGCGTGAGAACCAAATATTGAATTTACCTATTGGTCAAGTTGAGGCCGAGTATTTTGTCATAACTCGACCCAATTCAACACGACGTATCACACACGCTTGGTTTGCGGCAGAATATCAGTATCAACTGATCCGCTTGAATCAATTCAAAGATGGAAAGGAACAGGCAGATATGCGTCTAAAAAGCTTTACTCTTATTCCATCAAAAACCGCTTCAAAATAACAATTCATTTACAAGCTTACTTGATCTCTTAACAATATATCGCTACCATTTAACTGGTCAGACCTTAATTGTTTGGAGAAAATATGTCAGAGGTTATTTGGATTGTACTTGCGATTGCTACAATCGGTTTTTGTAGTTATAAGCGCTTGTCTTTAATGGTTACTTTATTGGCTGTTGGAGCTGTCCTGGCTTTAGCCAGTGCAAGTGGTGCTAGCTTTACACTACCTTGGGTGTTATTAGCCCTAACTTTTATTTTATTCGGCCTGCCTAGTGTCAGACAAACACTCTTAAGCAAACATTTGTTGTCATTCTTTCGCAAAGTCATGCCTGAAATGTCTCAGACAGAGCAAGAGGCCATTGATGCTGGTACGGTATGGTGGGATGGCGAACTTTTTTCAGGTAAACCAAATTGGCAAAAACTCCACGCCATTAACGCCCCAGTGTTAACCGCAGAAGAAAAAGCATTTCTTGAGGGGCCAGTTGAAACCGTCTGCGCCATGGTGGATGAATGGCAAATCAACCACAAAGATGCTGATTTACCGCCTGAGATTTGGCAGTTTCTAGGCGAGCAAAAGTTCTTTGCGATGATTATCAAAAAAGAGTACGGTGGTCTTGAATTTTCAGCCTATGCACAATCTCGTGTGTTACAAAAGTTATCAGCAGTTTCTGCCGTCTTATCTACTACTGTAGGCGTACCTAACTCTCTTGGTCCAGGTGAACTTCTGCAACACTATGGAACAAAGGCTCAACAAGACTACTATCTCCCAAGACTCGCTGTGGGTAAAGAAATTCCCTGTTTCGCACTAACTAGCCCAGAGGCTGGGTCTGATGCTGGATCTATTCCTGATCGTGGCGTTGTGTGTAAAGGGGAATGGGAAGGTGAAGAAGTTATCGGTATGCGACTGACGTTTGATAAGCGCTACATTACCCTTGCTCCTGTAGCAACCGTTATTGGTTTAGCTTTTAAACTCTATGACCCCGACGGTTTACTTGGTGATAATGAAGAGTTGGGGATAACCTGTGCCCTGCTCCCTCGTGATACCAAGGGGCTCAACATTGGCAATCGTCACTTCCCTTTGAACGTGCCATTTCACAATGGCCCTCTTAGTGGTGAAAATATTTTTGTCCCACTGGACTACATCATCGGTGGTCAAACTATGGCCGGTAAAGGTTGGCGTATGCTAATGGAATGTCTCTCGGTTGGTCGTTGCATCACCTTGCCTTCTTCCTCTGCCGGAGCTGCCAAGTCGATTGCACTTGCTACTGGCGCTTACTCTCGTATTCGCCGACAATTTAGAATGCCTATCGGCCAAATGGAAGGCGTAGAAGAAATGCTCGCACGTATTGGTGCAAGCGCGTATATGATGGATGCGGTGACTTCGTTCTCTACCACTGGTATTGATAACGGAGAGAAACCATCGGTTATTTCTGCGATTTCCAAGTATCACCTCACAGAGCGTATGCGAACGGTTATTAACGATGCAATGGATGTGCATGGTGGTAAAGGGATTTGTTTAGGACCTAATAATTATCTTGGTCGAGGCTATCAAGGAATGCCAATTTCTATTACGGTCGAAGGTGCAAATATCTTAACCCGTAATATGATGATCTTCGGACAAGGCGCGTTTCGTTGTCACCCTTATGTGTTATCAGAAATACAAGCCGCAGCGATCAAAGATACAGCCAAAGCAACAGAACGTTTTGATCAAGCGGTATTCGGACATATTGGTTTTAGTATCAGTAACTTCTTTGGTAGCTTATGGTTTACTTTGACAAGAGGCTTTTTCAACTCAACTCCATACCATGATGAAACGGCCCAATACTACAAACGTCTTTCAGGTTATAGTGCAAATTTAGCGTTTATGACAGACTTAGCTATGGGTGTACTTGGCGGTAGCTTAAAACGACGCGAACGTTTATCCGCTCGCTTAGGTGATGTATTAAGCCACCTTTACTTGGCTTCCGCAACGTTGAAACGTTTTGATGACCAAGGACGGATCAAAGACGATTTGCCAATGGTGCATTGGAACTTGCAAGATTCTATGGCTGCCATAGAGTATGCGATTGATGAATACATTCGCAACTTCCCTGTCACACCTGTACGCTGGTTAATGCGCCTCGTTGTTCAGCCATTTGGTCAACTCCAGGCGAAACCAAATGATGTCATTGAACACCAAATTGCACACATGTTGCAAACGCCTAACCCGACTCGTACACGCTTAGGTGAAGGTCAGTTTACTGCCCGGGTACAAGGCAATTTGTTGGGTGAGCTTGAGCAAACCCTTGACGATGTCGTCGCTGCCGAACCTATATTTGCGAAAGTGTGCAAATCCATTGGTGAAAAACGTCAATTTACCAAACTAGATGAGTTAGCAAAGATTGCACTTGAGAAAAAAATCATTACTGATGAAGAAGCAGCTCTATTAGTTAGCGCTGAGCAAGGACGACTAAAAACCATCAACGTGGATGATTTTGCTCCAGAAGAGCTTAAACTAGGCGCCGCACCGAAGCGGAAATCGTCGACTCGAAGCGCTGCAAAACGCCCCGTTGCCGCCAAAAAGTCGACCTCTACCAAAAAATCGGCTGCTCAGAAAGACTCAGATACAAAAGCATCTGAAGATGGAAAAGACGCAGCTTAAGTATAGCATGAAACAAAAAGCCCATATTAAATATGGGCTTTTTTATATATTGAACTAGGTATTACATCTCAGCTGAATCTATCGCTTCGACTAATAACACAACTTGAGTACGCGACGTGACATTAAATTTTTTAAAAATTGCACTCACATGTGCTTTCACTGTCGCTTCTGTTACAAACAATTTATCTGCAATTTCGCGGTTTGATAGACCTTCTTTAAGACACTCTAAAACGCGAAGTTGCTTTGGTGTCAGATCCTTTACTCGTTGAATTGACGTCAACAAATCAGGTGTTTGCTCTTCTACAGTATCAATGAATTTTTCAGGTATGAAACGACCACCTTGTAAGACAGACATAATACCATGAGCAATTTTACGCGAATTAAAAGACTTTAAGATATAGCCTTTGGCGCCGTAGTGCATGGCTATGCTAACCGCTTTGTCCGTTTCATTCGCAGAAATAACGACAACGGGGGTATCTGGTGCGCATTCCATGACAGAGGTTAATCCGTAAAAGTTATCCGAACCAGGCATATTCAAATCAAGTAATATCAAATCTATGTCTGGGTGGGCCTTTATCACTTTTAATGTGGACGGTACGGAGTCGGCATGGACTATTTTTAGATCATTAAAAAAAGGGCTGATTGAACATTCAAGCGCTTCTCTGAATAATGGATGGTCATCAGCAATCAAAAACGTACTCATACAATACCTGTATTTAGCAACAATAAGAACAGTCTAGGCTAGTTTACAAACAACAACTAGAGTAAAATATTAGACTTACATCTATATTTTAGACTAGCAAAGTGAAAAGTGATAATTTATTTTCTGTTCCATTTCAACGAGTAGCAGATTTCAGCTTTGATGCAAAGGTTGCTCAAGTATTCCCAGACATGATCAATCGTTCGATTCCTGGGTATACCATTATGATCCAAAACCTCGGTGAGATTGCCAATCGCTTTGCGTCTGATGGCTCAGTTATTTATGACCTGGGCTGTGCAACTGGGATAAGTACACTAAGTATTGCTCGCTCAATCACAGCAACAAATTGTCGAGTTCTCGGGGTCGATAACTCTGGTGCAATGCTAGAACAATGTGAGCGTTTTATCCAAGCTTACCAACACTCTTCGCCAATAGAATTGATCGAGGCTGACATCCTTGATTTAGAGTTAGAGCCCTGCTCTGTTGTCGTCATGAACTTTACCTTGCAATTTTTGCCTCCCGCTTCGCGAGAAGCAGTAATAAAACGTATTTATGATGCCCTGGAACCTGGAGGGGTTTTGTTGCTTTCCGAAAAAGTAAAAGGCGAACATAGCCAACATGATGAACTGTTGATTCACCTCCACCACAATTTTAAACGAGACAATGGCTATAGTGACTTAGAAATAAGTCAGAAACGAACTGCCCTCGAAAACGTCATGTTACTCGATACCCAATCACAACATTTTGAGCGTTTTGAGGCTGCTGGGTTTGCTTCTTATACCGAGTGGTACCGCTGTTTCAATTTTACGTCAATGCTTGCGTTTAAAGCTTAAGAGAATGATTCATGCAAACACACTTCAGCCATTTTTATAGAGCCATACTCAATACTCCGCTTGAACGCCTAATTGAATCCTTGCCACTGACACTTGCCCAATGGGAAGCATCCAATAAACACGGGCATTGGACAAAATGGCAAAAACTCCTTCAAGAGCTGCCTTCACCTGACCACCCTCAATGGCATATAGAAGATGGGGCAATTGTATTGTGCAAGGATGTCTTTTCAGAAGCCGAAAACAAACGAATAAATGGCTTATTAAAACAATTCAAACCGTGGCGCAAAGGGCCTTATCAAATCGATACCACCTTTATCGATACCGAGTGGCGCAGTGATTACAAATGGGACAGACTGCTACCGCACATCTCTCCGCTCACCGATAGACGCGTACTTGACGTAGGTTGTGGTAGTGGCTATCACATGTGGCGCATGTTGGAAGCAAATGCTAAACACGTTGTAGGGATAGATCCGACGGTTTTATTTTTTATGCAATTCTTAATTGTGAAACAATTTGCAGGCGATCATCCTGTCCATTTTTTACCTTTAGGGATTGAAGTAATGCCCCCCTCGCATGGTTTTGATACCGTATTTTGCATGGGGGTGTTTTATCATCGGAAGGATCCGTTTGCGTTCTTGCAGCAACTTAAAGAACAGCTCATTAAGGGTGGTGAACTCGTCCTTGAAACGCTGATTGTTCCAGGGGATGAACAAACGGTATTGATGCCAACAGACCGCTATGCACAAATGAGTAACGTATGGTTTATACCCAGTGCTAAAGCAATGATTTTATGGCTTGAACGCGCTGGGTTTAAACATGTTAAGGTTGTCGACTCTGCACTGACATCGATAGCCGAACAACGGAAAACAGAATGGATTGATGGCCATTCGCTCGCCGATTTTTTACACCCTAATGATCCGGCTTTAACCATTGAAGGTTACCCAGCTCCGACTCGAGCCGTATTTATTGCCAATAGATAATTTTCGCTTTGGCATAATCTTTGAACTACTCTTTATCAAATTGATGTCACTCATAATGATAAATGAGGTTAAAGTTGGATTACGATGCATTTTTAATGGCACACCGTCTGCCCAAGTCTTATATTGAGCTTGCACAAAGATGGTTCATTCCCGTATTAAACCGATTTGATTCGCACAAAAAAGGTGCAAAACCGCACATTGTCGGTATCAATGGTTGTCAAGGCTCTGGTAAAAGTACTCTGGCGGACTTTGCCGCTGATTTTTTATCTACGCGTTTCGGATTATCTGTTGTCATACTGTCGCTTGATGACTTTTATTTACCTCATGCTGAACGTCAAGAACTGGCTCGAACACGGCACCCATTATTTGCAACTCGAGGAGTACCTGGCACCCATGACCTTGCTCTCGCCCATGATGTATTCCATAAATTAATTTCAGGTAAACCCGTTTTAATTCCCCGCTTTGACAAAGCCAATGACGACCGTTTGCCACAATCTCAGTGGTCGATACAGGAGTCAGCTGTAGATGTGATCATTTTTGAAGGGTGGTGTGTTGGCCTAAAACCTCAATCTCCTAATGAATTATTAAATCCAGTAAATACCTTAGAGGCAACAGAAGACACACAGATGATCTGGCGAAATGCGGTTAACTCTGCTTTACTCAGCTATGCTGATTGGTTTGCTTACATTGACGAATTATGGTGGTTAAAGGCACCTAATTTTGCTTGTGTACTGAATTGGCGTACTGAACAAGAACGCAAACTCGCTCAGTTTAAAACAGGTAACGCCATAATGGATCCCCCTGCTCTCTTGCGTTTTGTTCAACATTATCAACGCCTGACCGAACATGGTTTGCAAACTTTGCATGGCGATTCGGATGTTTGTTGGGAACTCGATCAAAACAGACAAATTATTTCGCTGAATGACAAATTCAGTCCAAACCACTGAGGTGAACTTGTCATAATGACCAAATATCTTGTATTTACTGATTTAGATGGCACTTTACTCGACCATCATACATATTCATACGATGCAGCCATGCCAGCCCTCACTGCCTTAAAAAATAGCGGGTCTCATATCATCTTTAACACCAGCAAGACCTATGTGGAATCTCGAAATTTGCAACTGGAACTTGGCTTAGAGTTGCCATTAATTGTCGAAAATGGCGCTGCGGTGTTTTTACCCAAATCCATTTTCGGTGTAGCACCAGCAAATACTATCGAACACCCAGAATATTGGCTTAAAACCTTTACTCAAGAGCGACAGCATTGGTTAGTAATATTAGATAAGCTGAAACCAGCTTGGGGGCATTTATTTACGCATTTTGAGATGCTGAGCATCCAGGAGATCATGGATTATACAGGATTGAGCCTTGAACAATGCCAATACGCAAAAACTCGCTTATTTGGTGAGCCTATTCTTTGGCGTGGCAGTGAAGAACAAAAATTAGCATTCATTTCTGAACTCAAATCTTTTGGTGCTGAACCACTTCAAGGTGGTCGCTTTTTGCATTTATGTGGTCATTGCAACAAAGGAAAAGCGATGCAATGGCTGTGTCAACATTACAGAGATTTTTTCCCGAACCAGCAATACACGACTATGGCTTTAGGTGATGGCGCAAATGACATTGCTATGCTCGACATTGCAGATATTGCCGTGCAAGTCAAATCCCCAGCTTATGGCTACCCTCACCTGAAGCGAACAGAGGGAGTATACCAAACTCAAAATGAAGGCCCCGCAGGCTGGAATGAAGCAATTTTTTCACTTTGTGACTTAACCTAGGAGGCCAACGATGGCAGATTTTTACCAAAATGGCATCATAACCACATTACACAACTTGGATGAAAGACCGATAGAAGAAGTTGAAGCGCAACTTTGCGAATTTGCCCAACAACGTCCCATGGCATTGATTCTTCCGTCACTTTACAGTGAATTACAAGGCGAGGCACTGCCGAATATCATCAAAGAACTGATCCAAGTTCCTTACTTAAAGCAAATCGTGATAGGCCTGGATCGGGCAACACAATCAGAGTTTGCGCATGCCTCTGAATTTTTTGGTCAACTCCCGCAACACCATCGCATATTATGGAATGACGGTCCCCGTTTACAAGCTCTTGATAAAGAACTTCAGGCCTTAGGTCTAGCCCCTACTGAGTTAGGCAAAGGGCGCAATGTTTGGTATTGCATGGGGTATGTTTTAGCAAGCAATAAAGCAGAATCGGTAGCGTTACACGATTGCGATATTTTAACCTATGACCGCTCCTTGTTGGCCAGACTCATTTTCCCAGTAGCAAATCCACAATTTAACTATGAATTTTGCAAAGGTTTCTACGCCCGAGTCGCAGATGGCAAAATCAACGGTCGCGTCTCTCGGTTACTCGTAACCCCATTACTAAGAGCGTTGAAATGCACTTTAGGAGACAACGAATACATCGAGTTTATGGATTCATTCAGATATCCTCTTGCAGGGGAATTTTCATTTCGTCGTGATGTATTGAATGACATTCGGATCCCATCTGATTGGGGGCTAGAAATTGGTGTCTTATCGGAAATGCATCGCAACTACGCTCATAATCGCTTGTGCCAAGCCGATATTGCACGGGTTTATGACCATAAACATCAAGACTTATCTGCTGATAATGAAAATGGTGGACTATCAAAAATGTCGATTGACATCACCAAAGCTCTATTTCGTAAACTCGCCACACAAGGGCATACCTTTAGCACGGAGATGTTCCGCTCAATCAAAGCAACTTATTTTAGAATCGCGTTAGATTTTATAGAAACCTATCACAATGATGCCGTGATGAATGGCTTGACCTTAGACATTCACAGCGAAGAAAAAGCCGTTGAATTATTCGCACAAAACATTATGAAAGCTGGACAGAGCTTTTTAGATAATCCAATGGAAACTCCATTTATTCCAAGCTGGAACCGCGTGTTAAGTGCTAAACCAGATGTTTTTAAGCGCTTGGTTAAGGCCGTTGAAGATGATCACAAAGAAATTACGAGACAAGACTAGTTATGGCATTAGAAAGCGCTTTAAAAAACCAACTTATTCATTATTTGTCCATTGTCTATACATCTGAGATGTTAACAAAAGGAGGTTATGCTGACCACGGAATGCTTGCAAATGCGCTCATTGAAGCGTTCCATCTTACACCTGATCAACAAATGAACGCCCCTCAGCCATACCAAAATCATTGGGATGAGAAACGAGCCATACTGATAACGTATGCAGATTCTATTCTTGAAGAAAAGGTTATGCCATTACGAACGTTAGCCAAATTTGTCGACGAGTACTGTCACAACAGCATCAGTGATGTACATCTTTTACCTTTTTATCCATATAGTTCGGATGATGGTTTCTCGGTGATTGATTATACCAGTGTCAATCCTGCCCATGGTAATTGGGATGATATCCAAGCGCTGTCATTACAAAAGAACTTGATGTTCGACCTGGTCATTAATCATTGTTCAGCGCGAAGTCAATGGTTTCTAGAGTTTTGCCAAGGTGTTGGCAAAGGCGCACAAATGTTTTACACCGCTTCGCCTGAAGATGATTTAAGTAAAGTCACTCGACCACGTACAACGCCACTGCTGAAAGAGGTTGCAACACCTACTGGTAAAAAACACGTGTGGTGTACATTTTCTCACGACCAAGTGGATTTTGATTTTACCCAACCTGGCGTTTTACTCGAATTTGCTCAGATTATTCATTTTTATCTAGAGCAAGGGGCCAGTGTGTTCCGATTGGATGCTGTGGCGTTCTTGTGGAAAGAAATTGGCACAACGTGCATTAATCACCCCAACACACACAACATAATCAAAATCTATCGTTTGTTAATTGAGCATGCCAAACCAGACGCCATCATTATCACCGAAACCAATATTCCAAATCGTGAAAATTTAGAATATTTTGGCAATGCTAACGAAGCCCACGCCATTTATAATTTTGCCCTTCCTCCATTAATCTTGCACACTTTGATGTCTGGGGATAGTCAAGCAATTACACAATGGCAAAGGGCAATGCCGCCTGCACAAAATGGGACAACATATTTTAATTTTATTGCTTCACATGACGGTATAGGACTGCGACCTGCAGAAGGATTATTGAGTGATGAGCAACTCATTGCCATGCGCGATACATGCCTTGCGTTAGATGGCAAAATCAACTGGCGAACCCTCCCAGATGGTTCTCAAGCCGCCTATGAATTAAACATAGCTCTCTTTAGTGCCTGTGCTGCGACGCATGAAGGTATGGACAACTTTCAGATTGAACGATTTATTTGTGCCCATGCCATCATGTTAGGATTGGAAGGTATACCTGGAATTTATATACACAGCTTATTGGGTACCCAAAACGATTTGGATAAAGTTGCTAATACAGGACAAAACCGAGGCATAAACCGTCACCGCTGGGATTTTACAATACTGCAAAAATACCTCGACGATGCGTCATCGCATCATCATCAAGTATTTACCCGTCTATCGCAACTGATTCGATTGCGTTCACAGCAAAGTGCGTTTCATCCAAATGCAATACAGTTTACGTTACAACTTGGCACTGCTTGTTTTGGTTTTTGGCGCCAAAGCTTAGATCGACGGCAAAGTATTTTTTGTATTAGTAATGTTACGTCTAAAGCGCAATCGTTGAATATCTCGGATATTAATTTAATTAACACGCAACAATGGCACGATCTGATCAGTCAAAAAGTTATCGATAATGACCAAAAATCCATGACTTTACTGCCTTATCAGACCGTTTGGATCACCAATATCTAGTCAAGACGCTTCAGTAAACTTGAGGTATCCCAACGGCCACCACCGAGTTTTTGGACATCCGCATAAAATTGATCAACCAAGGCAGTAACAGCCAAGGTTGCGCCACATTGATTGCCTGCTGCAAGAGCATAACCAAGATCCTTACGCATCCAATCCACGGCAAAGCCAAAATCATATTGATCAGCGAGCATGGTTTCACCTCGGTTCTGCATTTGCCAAGATTGAGCTGCGCCTTGGGAAATAACCTCTAACACGGCATGACAATCCAATCCGGCCTTTTGGCCAAAATGCAATGACTCAGCCAAGCCTTGAATTAATCCAGCAATGGCTATTTGGTTCATCATTTTTGCCATTTGCCCTGCACCATTACAACCAATGCGTTTAACCAGCTTGCCATAAACACTCAAAATAGGTAGCGCTAGTGCAAAAATCGCCTCATCAGCGCCACACATAATGCTCAACTGGCCGTTTTCGGCACCGGCTTGACCACCAGAAACTGGCGCATCAATAAAAAATAATCCTCTTTCAGCGGCGAGTGAGGAGGCCTGTTTTGCGCATTCTTCGGAGGTCGTCGTATGGTCGACAATAATCGCACCTTGTTTAGCGCCCTCGAGCACGCCGCCTTGTAATGTTGCGATAACGTCTTCATCTCTACCAACACACATACAGATTACATCAGCTTGCGCAACACTTTGCGCCAGTTCTGATGACATTGCACCACCGTAATGTTTTACCCATGCAGTCGCTTTAGAAGTAGTTCGATTATAAACCGTGACGTGATAACCGGCTCGCTGTAAATGCCCCGCCATCGGAAATCCCATAACACCCAAACCAATAAAGGTTACCTTGTTCATCAAATATTTACCTATTCTAAGATTGCAATAATCTATACTAACGTCATATACGTATTATAAGTGATAATAAATGAAAGGATATAACGATGGATAATATTTATAATTTCACCATGCCTCTCGCTTCGGGTGAAACACAAGATTTACGTGAGTATGAAGGACAAGTCTTACTGATTGTCAATACCGCGAGCAAATGTGGCTTTACGCCACAATATAAAGGGTTGCAATTATTACAAGACGAATTTGCTGAGCGTGGCTTTAGTGTGTTGGCATTTCCGTGTAACCAATTCGGAAAACAAGAGCCTGGCAGTGATTCAGACATAGTGGAGTTTTGTGATTTGAACTACCAAACCACGTTTCCTGTGTTTAGTAAGATTGACGTTAATGGCGAGAACGCGGCCCCTATTTATAAGTTCATGAAAAACCACGCCAAGGGTATTTTTGGTAGTGAAGGTATTAAGTGGAACTTCACAAAGTTCCTCGTCGACAAAACAGGAAACGTGGTAAAGCGCTACGCCCCAACAACAAAACCTGAGCAAATCAAAAAAGACATAGAAAAATATTTATCAGTTTAAGTTTTTTGAATAATTAAATGACAATATTTCCCAAAATACAAATACGGTACTTGTGTACCGTATTTTTTTTCTGCTTCTAAAATCTCATCATATTGGCGACGTTGTGCAGAGATGTCTCGCATGTAATCATGTATACAGCGAATGCCGGCATGATGAATAACACGAACGTTATCCAAGGATGTCAGATACTCTATTACAGATTGATAACTCACTGGGTTTTGTGGGTTCAGACGAACGGTTTTGGCTTTGCGCTCAGGTTGCTCAGTATAGGCAAAATTTCCATAAATAAGATTGCCAAAACGATGTGCTTCTGCATTAAAAAAGCTAAGAGATAAGCGACCGCCTTCGTTTAAACACCTTAGCAAGTGAGCAAGGGTAGCAAGTGGATCTTGGGTCCATTCCAAAACCGCATGACAATAAACATAATCAAAATGAGACGAGATTGATTGCAATGAACCCACTCGCCAATCTACCGATCCATGAGTCGTTTTCTTTGCTTGTGCGATCGATTCTTCCGAAATATCAATGGCCGTAATATCAGCATTGGTTTTGACGATTTCCCGAGTCATGTGTCCCAATCCACAGCCAGCATCTAATGCTGTTTTTGAGGAAAGATCCATATCAAGCATCTGATATTGAGCAAGATAGTGACACAAGAGTGCATGGCG
This sequence comes from Alteromonas sp. LMIT006, assembly GCF_024300645.1. Taxonomy (NCBI): domain Bacteria; kingdom Pseudomonadati; phylum Pseudomonadota; class Gammaproteobacteria; order Alteromonadales; family Alteromonadaceae; genus Alteromonas; species Alteromonas sp. LMIT006. The sequence continues at coordinate 1,966,153 of NZ_CP101291.1, forward strand.
TATTTGCCCTTTTGTCGAGCCATAGATGTTATCGGCAAACTTTTGTGTAATACCATCAAATGAATGATCAGTAGACATAATTAGGCCGGATTGTCGATATCAATAAATTGCGCGTCCAAATTGTATTGCGTTTGCAAATACTCAGCCAGTGCCATCACTCCATAACGCTCAGTGGCATGATGACCTGCAGCAATAAAGGCAATATCTTGCTCTCTTGCACTGTGAATTGTTTGCTCAGATACTTCTCCAGTTACAAACAGATCCATACCATTATTGGCCGCCAAATCTATATAGCCTTGACCACCACCAGTACACCAAGCGAGTCGCTGGATCAGTTTATCTTTGGCACCTTCAATTAATAATGAGCGATTAAGTGATGCCGATAAGCGCTCCGCAATGACCTGTAAAGATATGGGTTCGTCTAACTCTGCATACTGTACTACCCCATCAGGAGACGCATTCAAAAAACCTGACACATTGACGCCAAGATGTTTAGCAAGCTGAGCATTATTACCATAGATGGGGTGAACGTCTAAGGGTAAATGATAAGCAATAAGATTGATATCGTTAGAAAATAAGCTCGAGAATCGACGTTTTTTCATGCCGGTGATGACGGGATTTTCATTTTTCCAAAAATACCCATGATGCACAATAATGGTATCAGCACCTTCCTCAACGGCACGGTCAATTAAGGCTTGCGAAGCCGTTACGCCTGTGATTATTTTTTGAACAGAGGCGGACCCTTCAATTTGCAACCCATTGGGACAGTAATCTTTGATTAAACCCACATTTAATAGGGAATTCAGCGCATTGACTAAATCATTCCGTAACATCACTTTACCTGCTATTTATGTCCTAGTTAGACATCAACTATGAAAAATTGTATAAATATTAGAAATTTTAACATTAAATCAAGGTTTCATATACATTATGAGTAAGTTAGATAAAGACGCAGTAATTGCTAAATTTACCGAAGCGTATACAGCAGCACACGGTAAAGCCCCACTAATAGAAGCAAAAGGCGGATGGTACAGTGTTGATGGTGGCAAAAACGTACGTCTTGCTGCCCTTGAGGAAATGGCAAATGAATTAGGTGGTTCGGCAACGCAAACCGAAAATGCTGAAACTACACCGGCCAAAAAACCAGCAGAAAAGAAAGCCCCTGCGAAGAAAAAAGCGACGAAGCCTGCTAAAGGTGGTTTTTCAGTCAAAGACTTTTGGAAAAACCAAGTTCTTGCAAATCTTCCCGGCTCAAAAGCTCCACGCTAGAGAGCTCGGTATGAACGAAGCCAGCGTTTTATAGAATACCGCTGGCTTTTTTGTGTCACTAGCTTATTGGTGTTTGGCTATGCGCAAAAATCCGTTGATAAAGACGCATCAATGTACCCTCAGCTGCAAAGCCAAGTTTTTCGGCAAGCGTTTTCTTTTGTGTATATTTGACCGAATACACGTCTCTTTTTTCGTATAACGCTAACAATACATCGTCCGAGGTGGAAATCTCGTCGACTAAACCAACCTCAAGTGCATCCGTACCATACCAGGTTTCACCAGTTGCTATTTTATCGACGTCAAGCCCTTCGCGGTTTTGCTTAATAAAATTTTTAAACAATACATGAATTTGGTTCAAATCGGCTTTAAACTTATCACGAGCCTCATCGGTATTTTCACCAATCATGGTCAATGTACGTTTATATTCACCTGCTGTGTGAAGTTCAATATCAATGTCATTTTTTTTGAGCACTTTATGAAAGTTTGGTAATTGTGCAACCACTCCAACCGAACCAATTACGGCAAATTTAGCGGAAACGATTTTATGTGCAACACACGCCATCATGTAGCCACCACTGGCCGCAACTTGATCCACGCAGACAGTCAAATACAAGCCTGCGTCGCGTAATCGTTGTAATTGTGACGCCGCCAAACCATAGCTGTGAACATAACCTCCTGGACTTTCCAAGCGCACAATCACTTCATCCACTTTAGGATCTGCAATGATTAAGATAGCCGTGATCTCACGTCGTAAATATTCTACTTCGTTGGCATCTATCGAACCTTTAAAATCTAATACAAACACTTTACCCTCTTCGGGATTCTCCTTAGATTCATCAGATTGATGAGTGTTTTTCTTTTTCTTTTTGTTCTTGAGTTTTTGGGCTTTATCGTACGCTTTTAACTGACTCTCTGGAACAACTGCCCTATTCGCAAACTGTTTAAGTTCATCCAGTGCATCAGAAAGTGAGTAGATATCTAATTGGCCCTTAGTATTATCAGAACCCTTTTGTTTAGTGGCGACTCCCACAACGGTAGTAAGAAGAATAATAATTACAGCCACTATTGTGATAGCTTTTGCCAAGAACAAACCATATTCAAATAAAAATTCCACTAATTGATGCCTATGCCATTAATTTTCCAAATAATAATAACAAAAAAGCGCCCAATTGGACGCTTTTTTTAAACAATATTAGTGGTGATTAAGAGTTAGTTCACTGTAATATCTGTGTTATTTACTGGAATACTCATACCACCGGACAACAAGAAAGTGGCAATTTGAGTTTGGATCTCAGTCGTAACCGCTGCACTAGGCGTCGGATTCAATGATGAGCCATGTGCACCCTCATTAAACAATACATAGCCTTTCAAGTCTTCACCCGTTTGTGAAGAAGACACCTGAGTTGCGCCCATAGCACGCCAGTATGGAATTTGACCATATAACTGGTTAGTGGTAATCGCAGGGATAACGGTATCAGAAGGATTTTCAGGTGTGCCATCACCGACAACAGTGAATCCAACCACTGGGGTATTTGAGCCAATTAGTGCTGCATAATTCATTGGGTCACCTGCATCCAATACGGTTCCCGCAGCAAATACAAACTCATTAAACACACCATCAATAGCGGCTTGTCCAGCTGCTGGGAGAGCAGCATAAAACGTTGCATAAGCCGTAATCAAAGCGGCTTGATCAGCTGGGTTCACTTGATTTTCAACTAAGTAAGCTTGGAATTCTGTTGAAGAACCTGCTGTAAGCAATGCCTTGATCAAAGGAGAAAATGCTTGGGACTCTAATAGGAAATTAGCTACACCACCACCAGGTGATTCTAATGCTGCAGTCTGAATACTGAACAAACCATCTAATGCAGCAAGGCTTCCTCCCATAGACATATTCGCAATGCCTGCAAAATTACCGCCTGTCATTGCGCCTAATGATACGCCCATAACAGATACCGCATTAGAATTAAGATTTACCACACTGCCAGTAGAAGAGTCTATGATCTTGTGTAAGGCAATACGCAGACCTAACAAATCAGCAACAGATTGACGCAGATTGTCACGAGCAACCTTCAAATAAGCAAGATTCATATAATCTGTTGCACTATTTGTAGAGGCATTGATCTCGTCAGTACCATCATTATTGATATCGAAGCCACGAGAATTGTGCAGAGGCTGATCAATCGCTACAGTTGCATATCCAGCCAAAGACAACGAACCAGTAATTGCTAGCATAGCTTCTTTAGTTGACGTAATACCATGATACAAGATTACAACAGGCCAACCAGCTTCTGGCTGTTGTAAGGTCACACCGAGCGCAGCAGCGGTTGCTACATCAGGCACAGTAATTTGTACATCAAGGTTTTCAAAACCACCTAAACGACCTTGCATAGCGGGTACTGGACTAAAGGTGGTAAGATTGCGTTCCGCATCTAATCCCAAGTCACGCAAACCCAATGCTTGACACATGGTATCGTTAGCGCCAGGTGTTAACGCAGCGAGTGCTTCAGTGGGAGCTAAACTTAACGCTAGTCCATTGTCACATGCTGCTGTCATTGAATTAGTTAATGGTGCCATTGGATTGGCTTCCGTGGGCGTTGCTAAGTAATAAGGCAATGCAACCGTACCCGTTAAATGTTTCGCGGCACAAAATGGACCGGCACCACCGGCCAATATCTGAGGCGCCACACCAGAAGCGAGTGCATTTGCTGTACCTAACGTTTGCAATGTTGCTGGGTCAGTAATACCAGATGTAGACACGGTCTCACCACCCGCGGCTGCATTGAGCAAACCTGCACAGGTTTGTAAGGCTGAGAAATCAACTGCACCGGTAATGCCTGCTATTTGAGCAGTGGTGAGACCGGCCCCCTGACCTGCTAATTGAATAGCGCCGGACACGGCATCAGCTGACACTAAGCCTAAAGCTTCCATGGCATTAATCGGAACATCTTGACCAGGATCAGTAGCTATAATTCCTGGTAATGAGTCTGCGGCATTTGGATCGCCACCGCCAAGGCGTCCTGCGTAGGTCGCAACGAGCATCTTTTTCATGGTGTCGGTGACATCCATAACGGATTGAGTATTAAACGCGCCAACATAGGTTAACTCATCACGAGTAAATCCAGCACCAGCTAGTGTATTAACGTAACCATTAATAATCTGTTGTAGACCCAATTGAGATGCAGAGGCTAATGGATGCGTGGTAATGTCTTGTTTCACCAATTCCCAAGTGGTGGAACCTTTCACCGCATACCCATTACTGTCCATCAAATCATCTGTGACTACAATCATGTACCCAGTAAAGGCTTCGAGTGGTCGCAATGGAATAATGGCTACCGTGTCGCCACTGACTAGGCTTAACGTGTAATCGACACCGAACTGAAGCGTCTCTGTTACCGTACAAGAGCCAGGGATCAATGCCGCAGCAAAACATGTGGCTGAGACACCTTCAGGTAGGCCTGGTGAAGTAAATGATGTTTTGACTAAACTGATACCAGCCGATAATGAAGTCGCATCAATTGTTGCGCCAGGTGCCATAATAACTTCCAACAACATAGGTTGGGTCGTTGACCACCCATCTAATGCATTCACAGCAACTAAAGGATCCCCGAAATTGGTCGCATCCGTAACAGGAATATTGAGAGTATAATCTACTGTTGCCCCATCGTCTGGGATCATCAACAAATCATTGGGGATATTTAAATCACCTGCACCTGGATCAAACTTAATTCGGGACGCAGGGGGTTCTACGGGATTGTCTGCACGAAGGTCTTGGATGGTTTCACCACCGCCACAGCCACCTAGAGTAAGAGCCGCTGCAATACTAGTGCTGATTAACAGTTTTTTCATTTTGTCTCCCTAAGAGTATTTTTTTTATTCTTTGGTGCTTGGCATTTTGTTAATTGAGCAAAACAAGTGCTTAGACCAGTTAGAGTTAACCTTAGTCTATTGTCTTTGTCACTAATTTGCAAAGGATTGTTAACGATATGTAACAACTTTTTATGGATGTATCTAAAAAAATCCTTAAATAAAGGAATCTACAGGTTATTTTTACTCCAAAAACCGTATAATAGCGACAAATTCGTAAGAGACTTTTATATGACTGCTCATTTAACCTTCAATGCCCCCAATTGTCTTAAAGATAAAATAATATTAGTTACCGGAGCAGGTGATGGAATCGGCAAAACGGCCGCACTCACTTATGCAGAACTTGGTGCTGAAGTTATCTTGCTAGGGCGTACTGTGGCAAAGTTAGAAAAAACCTATGACGAAATAGTGGCACTTGGTGGGAAACAACCGGGCATCATTCCACTTGATATGAAAGGCGCAACACCCAAAAACTACCAAGATATGGGCCAGATGATCTTGGATCAATATGGGCGCTTAGATGGCTTATTACACAACGCATCCATCCTTGGACATCTCAGTCCATTTACACAAATTACACCCGAAGAGTTTCAAGACGTCATGCAAGTCAATGTGACCGCCCAGTTTAGTATGACGCAAGGTCTTTACCGTGCATTACAGGCAGCAGCCAAGGCAAGTATTGTTTTTACCACCTCTGGTGTTGGTCGTGCAGGTCGCGCTTTTTGGGGGACTTATAGCATTAGTAAATTTGCAACAGAAGGCATGATGCAAGTGTTAGCCGATGAAGTAAAAAACTCATCGATACGCGTAAATTGTATTAATCCTGGGGCTACGCGCACCTCTATGCGTGGCAAAGCCTATCCTGCAGAAGATCCTATGAAACTCAAAACGCCTGAAGACATCATGTCGACTTATGTTTATTTAATGGCAGATATAAGCCAGGATGTAAACGGAAAATCTTTGGATTGCCAACCTAAGTAACAACTCAAGACAGTGCGGTGAACTAGAAACCAAAAAGCGACTTACATTAAGTCGCTTTTTTATCATGTTGCTGATATTTAATCGCCAATCTTTGCCCAAGTATCACGCAATTCAACCGTGCGGTTAAACACCAATGCTTCCGTTTGATTATCTAGAGTAAAATACCCAGTACGTTCAAACTGATAGCCCTCTCCTACTTTTGCATCGGCTAGAGACGGCTCCACAAATCCTTGTTTTACCACAAGTGATTCAGGATTTAGGGAATCGAGGTAATTTTGTTCTGCTGCTGGGTTCGGCACGTTAAATAAACGATCATATAAACGAATTTCGGCCGGAACAGCATGTGTTGCACTCACCCAATGAATGACGCCTTTGGCTTTGCGACCATCTGCTGGATCTTTACCTAGAGTATCCGGGTCATATTGACAGTAAACCGTTGTAATATTGCCATCTGCATCCTTATCACAACGCAATGCTTTCACATAAAACCCATTGCGCAACCGTACTTCTTTGTCTAACACCAGACGCTTAAACTTCTTATTTGCACTTTCGCGAAAATCTTCACGCTCAATATATACCTCACGAGTAAACGGCACTTCTCGTTCCCCCATACTCTCATCCATTGGATGATTGGGCGCTTTTAGCATAATCGTTTCATCTTCTGGAAAGTTTTCAATGACGAGCTTAATCGGGTCAAGAACGGCCATGGCACGAGGCGCATTGACATTCAAATCATCGCGTATACATGCCTCAAGCATACTCATTTCGACTAGGTTATCCATTTTAGTAACGCCAATGCGCAAGCAGAACTCCCGAATGGAGGCCGGTGTATATCCACGGCGACGTAACCCTGCTATGGTTGGCATTCTCGGATCGGACCAGCCGTCCACATGATTGCCATCCACAAGTTCAATGAGTTTGCGTTTAGATAACACGGTGTACTCGAGGTTTAGTCGAGAAAATTCGTATTGACGAGGCGTTGTCTCAATTGAGATATGTTCAATAACCCAGTCATAAAGTCGACGATTATCTTGGAATTCAAGCGTACATAATGAATGAGATATGTTTTCGATCGCATCAGAAATACAATGCGTAAAATCATACATAGGATAAATACACCACTTATCCCCTGTTTGATGATGATGAGCAAACTTTACACGATACAAAACGGGATCACGCATGCACATAAAAGGCGATGCCATATCAATTTTGGCTCGTAAACAACACTCACCTTCTTTAAACTTCCCTTCACGCATTTGTTTAAACAAAGCTAAGTTTTCTTCAGCAGTGGTATCTCGATAAGGACTATTTGTACCAGGTTCTTTAAGTGTACCGCGCATTTCTCGCATTGCTTCTTGCGATGAAAAATCAACGTATGCCAAGCCCTTTTCAATTAATTCCACTGCATAACCATATAGGGCATCAAAATAATTGGACGAATAACGTACGTCACCATCCCAAGAAAAGCCTAACCATTGCACGTCATCTTGGATCGAATTAACGTAATCGATGTCTTCTTTTTCTGGATTAGTATCATCAAATCGCAAATTACAAGTACCGTTGTAATCTTCTGCAATACCAAAATTAAGGCAAATAGACTTTGCATGACCGATGTGTAAGTAACCATTGGGCTCTGGCGGAAAACGCGTCTGGACAGTTTGGTGTACGCCACTTGCAAGGTCTTTATCAATAATTTGACGAATAAAGTTGGTTGGGCGCGTGTCGAGCGGTTCACTCATGCAGATATCCTTGAAAATTAAATATTTTATGATGTTGATTATACCATTGTCAGCCATCAGGCATAGGCTTTTTTAACGTTACAAGATTCAATGCATAAAAATGCATAGAGTCTTGCATTTATGCATTATATCGGCATAATCCAATTTGAACTAAAAAATTAAGAGTTTCTTAAGGAACCAATATGAAAGGTAAAGCTACCTCATTTGATATTGCTCATCGTGCAGGTGTATCACAATCTACCGTTTCGAGAGCCCTTTCAAATTCTCCACTGGTGAATCAAGAAACCAGAGAACGCATCAAAAAAATCGCCCAAGAACTCAATTATAAAGTGGATAAGAATGCGAGCAATTTACGCAAACAACGTTCTAATACCGTTGCCTTATTGTTGTTTGAAGACCCTTCTACAGATGATTCGCAGATAAATCCATTTTTTATTTCTATGCTCGGCTCGATTACCAAAGCTTGCTCGGCTGCAAATTATGATTTGTTAGTTTCGTTTCAAAATCTAGCTGATGATTGGCATGCTGAGTTTGAAGATACGCATAAAGCCGATGGTTTAATTTTGCTGGGCTACGGTGACTATCTCGATTACGAAGCCAAAATCAATCAACTACAAGAGCAGGAAACTCACTTTGTACGCTGGGGGGCGGCTGATCCAAAGTATCCTGGGATATCTGTCGGAAGTAATAACTTTCAAGGGGGGTATATGGTGACTGAGCATCTCATTAGCCAAGGCAGAACTCGCTTTGCCTTTGTTGGCGAAGCGGGCATTCATGCACCAGAGTTTTTAGCTCGTTTTCAAGGTTTTACTCATGCCCTTAGCCAAGCGGATTTGATGGATCAGTTTGTGGGTCAGTTTGATGCTATTTTCACCGTTGAAGCCGGTTTAGAAGCTGCTCTTGAGTTATTTGCTGAAGGCGAATGTCCCGATGCCATTGTTTGTGCGAGTGATCTCATTGCCTTAGGGGTTATTCAAGCCATGCGCCAACAAGGCTTGCGCTGCCCAGAGGATATCGCCGTGACCGGTTTCGATAATATTCCAATTGCCGGATTTGTCGAACCCGCTCTAACGACGGTTCAACAAGATACTAAAGCCGCTGGCATTACCTTAGTTGAACATTTGTTAAAGCATATCAATAACGAAAACACCTCTGATACTCTGATTCCAGCATCCCTGATTATTCGAGACAGTAGCAAACCACTTACCCAAGATTAAAAAAGGAGCCGAAACTCCTTTTTATCTAAATTATCGATATTTCACCGCGTCGATTGAGGCTCGTAGAAGGTCTGGGTCAGTGACTCCTTCATTTAATACCCATACTTGCACACCATGAGGTTTGACTTGTGTCTTTAACACTTCCGTGACATTTTGCTTAACGCCAGATAATTGCTCCATCCACAGCCCTGCTTGAAGCATGTCACTGACTTCAAAGTCAGCAGGCGCATCGCCTTTGTTTAATAAAACAAGCGCAATTTGCTGATTATCAGCCGTATCTACCACCCGATAAAAACTAGCCGTTTGCCCACTCAATTCCAAATTAATCTGCAATCCGCGCTGCAGCGCTGGCAAGGTCTTGCGCACATTGGCAATGTTCTTTAACTCACGGTAAATCACATGTTGTTTACCCGCATCAAGGCGTTCCTGTCCAATATAGTTACGATTCCCCATATGTTCAGATGTGCCTCGCATGTAACCAAACTCACTGCCTTGATACACCACAGGAATACCACGCGTGGTAAAAAGCCAGTTATGGGCATTAACAAATCCCATATCATCCGCATTCATACGACTCATATCATGGTTATCATAAAAGGTCGTAAGCTCGTAAACATTGTGATAAGGCCCATGAGTTAGATGTAGATATCCTTCTAATTCAGCAAAGTCGCTCTCTGGATTTTCGAACACTTTGGTCATTGCTGCTTGCCCAGGAAAATCCAAAACACTGATGCCACCATTTTTAGGTAAGGTGTGTTGCGCGATAAAGTTGGCATTGTAATCATAGCTTTCAGAGAATATAAAAAAATCTGGATGCTTTTCACGAATGCGATCGGCCATTATGCGCCAAAAACGATGGGGAACGTGTTTAATTGTGTCAATACGGAATGCCGCAGCACCTTTATCAATCCAGTGTAGGTAACTATTGATCAAATAATCTTGTACCGCTGGGTTGGTATCATCCAGATTAGATAGCTGCAAAATATCAGGATAATCGTGGAAAAAGTCATGCAATGGCTCATCTTGACTTAGTTTAGTCGGATCGAGATTTTGATGATCAGCAACCAAGTTGCCTTCAATGTCATACAACTCACCAAATTTGGGCTGATCTATCGTCATTGTAAAAGAAGGAGAGCCATGGTTTGCCACAACATCCAATATCGTCTTGAGTCCCTTCTCAGCAAGTGCATGATTCAGCGCCGCATAATCAAGGCCAGACGACACTAAGTGTTCATCTTCTTTATAAAAATTCGATGCCCAATAACCGTGATAGCCCGTTTTATTGCCATCTTTAAACATACCACCAAACTCAATTGGTTCACCGCCTGCAAACGCCTGATCGGGATTATCGACAATCGGGGTCATCCACACTGCACTAAAACCGAGGTCAACAAAATAATCTGCATTATTGAGAACGCCCTGAAAGTCGCCCCCCATATAACCAACATAAGCCACTTGACCATTAGGCCCTTCTAATTTTCCTTCCCATGTTGGGTAATCACCCCCCTGCTCTTCGTAGTTATTGTTGGGATCACCGTCTACGAATCGATCCGTCATCAAAAAATAAATGGCTTCACTGGCAAACGGTTGTGAAGTACCCACTAAATCTGGCTTATCCACTAAAGCACGCTTCGCCAACCCATCTGATGTGCTTTGACAGGCCATAAGCAAAGTCGTTGAAGCCGCTAAAATGGAAAGTGTAAATCCTCTTTTCATTTAAAAATCCTATTGAACAATAAAAATCTGTGCACTACGTCCGGGAATAGCTAAAGCGTTTCGGCTGAATGACTTCCCTGAATGTGCGTGAATAAACCTTGTTGCCGAATGCAACATAGTTGGAAACGAAGTTGGCTCAAATGATTGCTTTGTGTCGTTTTTATTTAGTACCACCATAATGGTCTGTTCTGGATGAACTCGAAAAAACGTATAAACGCCATTTTTGGGCGCGTATTGAATCATCTTTCCAGCAGTAATGGCAGGACTTTTTTTCCGAAAATTCAATAACCATTTCACATAGTCTTGGGTCTGTTTCGCTTGCACTGACAAGCCAACGCCCGTTATGGCATTCACGCTATCACCGGCAAAACCACCTGGAAATGGACTGCGGATGATCCCATGATCATCATTTCCCAAGTTGGACATGCCAATTTCAGTACCATAGAAAAACTGTGGAATACCACGCATGGTTGCGAAAAAAGTCAGCGCCATTTTGAACAAGGCTTCATCATCACCAAGTTGTGATTTGATTCGTCCCATATCGTGGTTGTCGGGAAAAATCACTAATTTATAGGGATCGCCATACAAGAAATCACTGGCAATGACCTCGTGTAATTTGACTAATCCGGTGCCCCACGTTTCTTCATCTAAGAATGCTTTTACCAAGGTGGTTTGCAACGGAAAATCCATTACGCTAGGGAGTGCTGATACATAATCATCGTAGCGTTTAGAACCGGCTTGCCAATACGCGGTAATAGCAGGGTTAACTGACCATTCCTCTCCTACTATGGTCAAATTTGGATATTCATCTAAAATAGCACGATTCCATTGTGCCAAAAATTCTTTATCCGAATAAGAATAGGTGTCGACGCGAATGCCGGTCAAATCGGCATATTCCACCCACCAAATCGCTTTTTGGATCAAGTATGTTGCCAAATATGGGTTGCGCTGATTCAGATCAGGCATGGTTGGCACAAACCAACCATCCGTAAATGCAAGTCGATCCTCAGCAGTACTGTGCGGGTCATGCAAGGTTTCACGGCGATGGGTTGTGGGCACAAATGTAGTACCGTGATTAATCCAATCGGTACTTGGCATATCTTTCATCCATACATGCTCTGAACCGATGTGATTCAAAATCATATCTTTAATCGTGCCGATCCCTTTGGCTTGCGCAAGTCTTGAATATTGCGCATAAAGTTGATTGCTACCAAGACGCGGGTCAATTTGATAATAATCCGTAGTGGAATACCCGTGATACGAATATTGAGCCATGTCATTTTGCAGTAATGGCATAGTCCATACTTGTGTGAAGCCCATTTCAGATAGGTAATCAATAGCATTGATCATCCCCTGAATATCCCCCCCATGGCGACCACCTTTATAGGATGGATTAGCCCGTTCGCGATATCCCTCGATGTTATCATTGGCTGGATCACCATTAATAAAACGATCGGGAGTGAGCAAATAAATCACATCTTTGGAGGAAAAGCCTACGCGTTCTGCGCTGTTCGGTTTACGATCAAGCAAGGCATACGAATAAAGCCATTGATGGCCATTGCGATGCTCGAAAAGCAATTGTATGTCTTGTGCCTGAGCGCCTGCTTCAATATACAAATCAAGCCACTGATAATTTGGATTATCTAAAGTATTAACTTCTTTTAAGGATACCCCTTCTGCCATTATTGAGACGTTATACTCAGCTAATGGATATGGCAAATCTGGCGCATGCACCATAAGTTGAACTTTAGGCTCGTTCATTCCAATATACCAATGCAATGGGTGAACGGTTTGGGCACTGGCTGGCACAATAAATATAAAAAAAGTAATTAAATGAATGATTCTGTGCATGCTTGTTCTATCACTCTAAACTAGGTTAATATGATGTTAACTATCTCACTTCAACAGAACAAGGTGCAGGCCAAACCTGCATACGTATTCAAACATAATACCTATGACAAATAACAAAAACATCATTGTTTTAGGGGGTGGAACGGCTGGCTGGATGAGCGCAAATCTTCTACACCTCAAACTCGCCCCACTTGGCTATCAAGTTAGGGTTATTGAATCTGAAGATATTGGCATTATTGGCGTTGGTGAAGGTTCCACACCTCAATTAAAAGTGTTTTTTGATCTGTTAGGCATTCAAGAGCACGAATGGATGCCCTTATGCGATGCAACCTACAAGTACGGGATTCAATTTCGTCAGTGGTGTCAGTACGATCCAAAGCGTCCTTTTTTGGACGATTATTTTCATCCGTTTCCAGCTTCTACCGATGCCCTAACCGCGGTTGACTTTATGCAAGCTTGTCACAGAATGATGCAGGGTTATCCCGCCTCAGTAAAACCCGATCCATACTTTTTGACTGCGTATTTATCAGCCCAAGATATTATTCCTACAAGGATCAACACCGCTGACACACAATGTAATTATGGCTATCACTTTGACAGCTACAAATTAGGTGCGTTTTTGAGCGAATTTGGGCAACAACAAGGTATTATCCGTAATGTGGATACCATCACTAAAGTGGATTCTAACGAGCAAGGGATCAACATGTTGTATGGCAAAAACCATGCACAGTATTCAGCTGAATTGTTCTTCGATTGTTCGGGATTTGAGAGTGTACTGTTACAAAAGACGTTGAAGGTACCATTTGAGTCCTTTAGCAATCATCTACTAAACGATGCTGCCATCGCCATCCCTACCCCCAGAGCAGAAAAAGAACTGATGCAAACTCAAGCGACTGCTCTTTCAACTGGCTGGGCTTGGCGAATTCCACTGACCAGCCGAGTCGGTAATGGCTATGTTTATAGTTCGCAATATGTTGATAAAGAAGCAGCAGAAATGGAGCTGAGATCCCATCTTGGCATTGCTGAGACAATCCCTGCTCGACACCTCACCATGAAAGTGGGTCAGGTGTCCAAGCATTGGTACAAAAACTGTATTGGCGTGGGACTTGCGCAAGGTTTTATCGAACCACTTGAGGCCACTGCCCTGCACCTTGTGCAAGAAACCGTCGTGCAGTTTATCGGCGCCTTTTTGGCAGGTAAAGAAACAACCCATTTTCAGAATGCTTTCAATGACAATATACGCAACCGTTTTAATGGGATAAAAGATTACATTACAGCACACTATTGTGCGTGTAATCGCAATGATACAGAGTACTGGCAAGCAGCGAGTCAACCACGCAAACAAACCAAGCACCTAAAAGAGATTCTACTTTTGTGGAGAAATGGAAAAGATATCAACGCCTACATTACTGAGCACAAACTTCATCAATACTATCCAACAATTAGTTGGTATTGCTTGCTGGCAGGATATCAACAATTTTCTCACAGACAATTTGAGCCTACCGCGCAATGGCATCCTCATTTTGCACAATATGGCTAAATTAATGAATGGTGAGTGTGATTGACTGATCAGTTTAGGTGGTGCAATGGGAAAGTTAAAGTAAAAGTGGTGCCGATGCCCACTTCAGAATCAATATCAACATGGCCTTGGTGTCCTTCGATGATACTGTAACTAATCGACATGCCTAAACCAGTGCCTTCACCAACAGGTTTTGTGGTAAAAAACGGGTTGAATAGTTTGTCTTGGGTCGCTTTGTCCATACCACACCCCGTATCGCGAATGGTCACAACGACTAAGCTTTCTAAGATACGTGAGTTAATTTCTAAGTCACCACCGTCTGGCATCGCTTGGGCGGCATTCACAAACATATTGATAAACACTTGTTGCAACTGCCCTGCTTTACCAAACAAGTTGGCAGGTTGTTCACTTAAATGAGTGATCACATTGTGTTTATACTTCAACTCGTTATTGGCCACACTTAATGCGGATTGAATAACTTTGTTCACATCAAATGGTAAATTTTGTGCTTCACCTTGATGTGAGAATGATTTAAGGCCTTGCACAATTTCAGAAATTCTATCTAGGCCACCTAAATTAGATGTCACAATATCAGCAGTATCTTCTAAGAGGTACTCCACATCATATTGAGCAAATAAAGATTGGATCTGCTCATTCTCATAAGCACCTAATGCTTTGGCAAACGCGGTCAAATCAGTCAAATAATGATTTAATGATTCCATATTGGAACGTACAAAGCCGACTGGATTGTTAATTTCGTGTGCAACACCTGCAGCCAATTGACCCAGTGAAGCCATCTTTTCAGATTGTTCTAATTGTACTCGAGCACGTTTTAGTTGAGCTTGTAATATCTCATAATCAAATGTGTGCGAATTGGCACTCACGCCAAGTTTACGTGCCAACAATAAATTTTTGAGTTGCCGAAACATAATCGTCAAAATACTATAGACTTCTGATGATGGTGGGATTTTTTTTAATAGAAAGCAGACTAGAATATAGCTACCACTGTCGAGAGGTTTATGTCTGAGTATCAAACGATATGGCTGTTCTTGATAAAAAAATGGAAAATCTTGCCAGTCGTTATTCTGAGGAATTTTTTCAACAAATTGGTTGATAGCGGTTAATAATTGAGGATTGTCATGCCATTGTTTTTTTGGACCAAAAACAGGGGTATGAATATCAAATAAGTGACAACTTTTAATCTGTACCGCAGCAATACCATAATCAGCATGCAAAAACTCACTGGTGAGTTGACACACATGGCCAAGTAAATTTTCATTATTTTCTGAGAGTGTGAGTGCACCCGTAGTACGTGCGAGAAATGCCAGTTCTTGTCGCTGTTGTTCACTTTGGGCGAGCGCCTCTTGAAGCTCTTGATTAGCTTGATAAATCTCGCGTGATTTCGCAATCAAGAGGCTTTCAGCTTCTTCACGTGCTTTTTTTTCACGTGCCAAGCGGCGCTCAAGCATGGCTATGATATCTGAATCTACTGGCTCACTCACGTTCGCTACCCTGCAAACAACATAAGATTTATAGTGCTCGTATCGGCCACAAAGTGCAAGTATTTACATTTTTTCGACCGCGACAGCAACCGCTTCACCGCCACCAATACACAAAACTGCCACCCCTTTTTTGCTATTTGTGTTTACCAACGCATGACACAGTGTCACTAAAATACGGGCTCCAGAGGCACCAATCGGATGACCTAGCGCACAAGCACCACCATGGATATTCACTTTGTCAGCTGGGATGTTTAATGCGTGCATGGTGGCCATTGTGACCATAGCAAAGGCTTCGTTTATTTCAAATAAATCCACCTCATGAATGGTCCAATTTAGTTTGGTCAGTAATTTTTTAATCGCACCAATTGGCGCGGTAGTAAACGCCGCGGGTGCTTGCGCATGGGTTACGTGGCCAACGATTCTGGCAATACCGGATAGTTTCTTTATATCAGCCGTACTTTTTCGCATTAATAACAAAGCGGCTGCGCCATCTGAAATTGAACTCGAATTTGCCGCTGTTATTGTGCCATCAGTCGAAAAAGCGGGGCGCAATTGAGGGATTTTGTCAGGACGAATGTTTTTGGGCGCCTCGTCTTCGATAATTATCGAAGACCCTTTGTGCTGCGATACGGTGATGGGCACAATTTGAGAGGCAAAATGATTCTGAGCTTGCGCTTGGTGCGCTTTGTGCAACGAGGACAAAGCAAATTCATCCATTTGCTCACGAGTCATACCGAGTTCATCTGCAGTTTGTTGCGCAAAACACCCCATCGCAAGGCCATCATAGGCGTTTTCCAATCCATCTAAAAACATATGATCATAAGTAGTTTGATGGCCCATCCGCACCCCTGATCGTGCTTTGCACAACAGGTAAGGCGCATTTGACATCGACTCCATCCCTCCAGCGACGACCATATCAACCTGCCCTAGGCGTAAATTATCAAACGCTGTCATTACTGCCTGCAAACCTGAACCACAGACTTTATTAAGTGTTATGGCACTGGCTTGATGTGACAGACCAGCATTCAGTGCAGCTTGTCTTGCTGGAGCCTGGCCTAGCCCGGCAGGCAATACACATCCCATAATGACTTGGTCAACTTCTGTCTTAAGTTCTTCTGGCACCAGATTCTGGATGACCTGCGCGGCGAGTTCTGTGGCTTTCAGCGCACTCAACTCACCAAGCATTGCACCTATTGGACTGCGTTTGGCTGCGACAATCAAAATTGAATCAGACATAACATATCCTTGATTCTTTCAAATTAATAACTTTACGTAATTTAACTTTACGTAAACGTAAACCTAATGTAAATTATGTATCAACAGATAAATAACCTCAAGCTATCAATTGCACAAAATGAATGATCAAACCAACACGATAAGCATAGGCGAATTGGCAAAACAATTCGATGTAACAGCAAGAGCCATACGCTTTTACGAAGAACAGGGGCTATTACATCCGGTGCGTGAAGGCACTCACAGAATTTACTATGCGAAAGACACAGTCAGACTCAAATTGATTTTACGGGGGAAGCGCCTAGGTTTTTCATTGGCAGAAATCAAAACCTTGTTTGCGCTGTACGATACTGACCCGAATTCAACGGTACAACTAGAAACCATGTTGGAATTGACGCAACAAAAACGAGAAACGCTCAATCAACAGTTACACGATATTAAAACGCTTCTAGCTGAATTAGATGAAGTTGAAGCTCGCTGTAAAGAAGAATTAAATGAATTAACCCAGCAATCAGGAGATTCATTCCATGCTTAGTTATCCGACATTAAATTTTGGCTTAGGTGAAGATATCGACATGTTGCGCGATATGGTCAGTCAATTTGCTCAAGAGCGAATTGCACCCCATGCACAACGTGCAGATGAGGCAAATCAGTTTCCCAATCACCTGTGGGCCGAAATGGGTGAATTAGGATTATTGGGCATAACCGTTTCTGAAGCATTCGGCGGTGCTGATATGGGATATCTTGCTCATACGGTTGCGATGGAAGAAATTTCACGTGCGTCTGCTGGCGTTGGTTTGAGTTACGGGGCGCATTCTAATTTATGTGTGAATCAAATTTACAAAAATGGGAACCCTAAACAACAAGCTCAATACTTACCAAAACTGATTTCTGGTGAGTACATCGGTGCATTAGCCATGAGCGAACCCAATGCGGGTTCCGATGTGGTCAGTATGAAATTAAGAGCGGATAAACGAGGTAATGAATATGTCCTAAACGGCAATAAAATGTGGATCACCAATGGCCCTGATGCACATGTTTTTGTGATTTACGCCAAAACCGATGTACACGGAGGTTCAAAAGGCATCACTGCGTTTATTGTTGAAAAGGATACACCGGGATTCACTCAGGCGCAAAAGCTCGACAAGCTAGGAATGCGCTCTTCCAATACATGTGAACTGGTATTTACCGATTGTGTTGTGCATAAAGACCAAATATTAGGCAATGAAGGTGGCGGGGTTGCAATATTAATGTCCGGATTAGATTTTGAAAGATTAGTCTTATCTGGCGGACCATTGGGGATCATGCGAGCATGTATGGATGTCGTGTTGCCATACATTCACGAACGCCAGCAGTTTGGCAAGTGCATCGGCGAATTTCAGCTTATCCAGGGTAAAGTTGCTGACATGTATACGCAAATGAATGCTGCACGAGCTTATGTCTATGCCGTTGCAAAAGCCTGTGATCGCGGTGAAACCACGCGCAAAGATGCCGCTGGAGCGATTTTGTATTCCGCCGAGTTAGCTACTAAAATGGCGCTTGATGCCATTCAAATATTAGGCGGTAATGGCTACATTAATGAATATGCAACAGGTCGCCTACTCCGTGATGCCAAACTATATGAAATTGGAGCCGGCACATCTGAAATACGGCGCATGCTCATTGGGCGTGAATTATTCAATGAGACTCATTAATCATGGCGATACTTTCACAACCACTCAATTCACTGGCGCAAGATGTTCAAGCCAATACCTTACATATGGAAGCACAAGTCAATGATCTAAAAAAAGTTGTTGCTCGCATTATACAAGGTGGCTCAGAATCAGCTCGGGAAAAACACAAAGCACGAGGTAAATTACTCGCACGCGAGCGCATTGACGCCCTACTCGATTCCGGTTCGTTTTTTTTAGAAATCGGGCAGCTCGCTGCGTACAATGTATATGAAGAAGACGTGCCTTGTGCCGGCGTCGTGGCAGGCATTGGTCTGATTCATGGACATTTGTGCATGATTGTGGCAAATGATGCGACCGTGAAAGGCGGCACTTATTATCCACTTACGGTTAAAAAACACCTACGAGCACAAGAAATCGCATTACAAAATCAACTTCCTTGTTTATACCTTGTTGACTCAGGTGGTGCTAATTTGCCTCGTCAGGATGAGGTGTTTCCTGACAAGGAGCACTTTGGGCGGATTTTTTATAACCAAGCGAATTTATCTGCACAAAATATTCCACAGATTGCAATTGTTATGGGTTCTTGTACCGCTGGGGGCGCCTATGTCCCTGCAATGTGTGATGAATCGATCATTGTCAAAGAACAAGGCACTATTTTTCTAGCCGGCCCCCCTTTAGTCAAAGCAGCCACGGGTGAGAGTGTAACGGCTGAAGCACTTGGCGGAGGCGCATTGCACGCTCAGACCTCTGGTGTGGTAGATCATTTAGCCCATGATGATCATCACGCATTGGCCATCGCTCGCGGTATAGTGGCTAAACTCAACCGTCCCAAAACGAGCCATATAGACCGTTGTCCAACTGTGTTGCCACGTTACCCTACAAAAGACATATATGGCTTGATCCCGAGAGACTCAAAACAGCCCTTTGACGTGCGGGATATCATCGCACGCATCATTGATGATTCGGATTTCCAAGAATTCAAAGCCCTGTTCGGTACCACATTAGTTACTGGCTTTGCGCGTCTCGATGGTATTACAGTAGGCATCATAGCTAATAACGGTATATTGTTTTCAGAGTCTGCACAAAAAGGGGCACACTTTATTGAGTTATGCGCACAACGAAAGATCCCGCTTATATTTTTACAAAATATTACTGGCTTTATGGTTGGCCAGCAATATGAAGCAGGTGGAATTGCCAAGCACGGAGCCAAAATGGTCACCGCAGTAGCAACGGCCAAAGTCCCCAAACTCACAGTATTGATCGGTGGCAGTTTTGGCGCCGGCAATTATGGTATGTGTGGTCGAGCTTACGATCCTAGATTTTTATTTATGTGGCCTAATGCGCGCATTTCTGTCATGGGCGGTGAGCAAGCCGCCGGGGTATTGGCGCAAGTCAAAGCTGCGCAGTTTGCCAAATCGGATAAGCCAATCTCAGCAGAGGAATTAGATAAAATTACACGCCCGATCATTGACACCTATGAGCGTCAAGGCCATCCATATTATGCCTCTGCTCGGTTGTGGGACGATGCCGTAATCGATCCTGCTGACACACGAGATGTGTTGATCATAGCACTGCATACGGCATTAAATGCCCCTATTGCGGATACCCAATTTGGCATATTTAGAATGTAATGATGCCCGTAAAATCGTATTTATAGGATAAATGAATGAAACACGTTACCTACCACACTTCTGACCATACTGCGTATATCTCGCTTAATCGTCCTGATTCACACAATGCTTTTGACTTTGCCATGATCAAACGAATTACCAAGTTATGCTTGCGAGCAGCTAACGATGACGATGTACGGTCTGTAGTGTTACAAGCGGAGGGCAACATTTTTTGTGCCGGGGCGGATTTGCATTGGATGAAACGCATGGCTGAGTATGATTATGAAACCAATATACAAGATGCTCAGGCGCTGGCAACTATGCTGCACACACTCAATACACTTGCCAAGCCTACCATTGCAAAAATTAATGGCTCAGCTTTTGGGGGGGCGGTTGGTTTGATTGCTTGTTGTGATATTGCCATAGCAACCAAATTATCTAAGTTTTGCTTATCGGAAGTTCGTTTGGGTTTGGCCCCTGCTACTATTATGCCCTATATCATCGACGCCATCGGACAGCGCCATGCTCGACGCTATGCATTGAGCGCAGAAGTTATTTCGGCACGGCGAGCGCGGCGACTTGGTTTGATTCACGAAGCCGTTAGCGAAAGCGAATTAGACAGCACTGTGGCATCTTTGTGTGCACAATTTCATCAGGGTGGTCCTGAGGCAATTAGCGCAACCAAAGGATTGTTGCTGGAATGTCATCACCACAAAATAGACGAAGCTTTGCAACATAAAACAGCAGCCACTATTGCGGCTTTGCGCATCGGTACTGAAGGTCAAGCTGGGCTTGCTGCATTTTTTCAAAAAGCCAAACCCTATTGGCAAGAGGACAAATAATGCGTTCAATCACTCGTTTGCTTGTCGCCAATCGCGGAGAAATTGCCTGTCGAATTATTCGCACCGCCAAACAAATGGGTATTCATACTGTCTCGATATATTCTGACATTGATGCCCAGGCACAACATGTAATACGTGCGGATGAAGCCCATTGTGTAGGACTTGCACCAGCCTCTCAATCTTACCTAGATCAAGATAAAATTTTGGCAATTGCCCGTAAAGCCAAAGTAGATGCTATTCACCCAGGGTATGGTTTTTTATCCGAAAATGCAGAGTTCGCACAAAAGTGTGCACAACATGGAATACTATTTGTTGGTCCTCCGGCCACAGCCATCATTGCAATGGGTTCAAAATCTCAAGCTAAGCGCATTATGGAACAAGCAGGTGTCCCTTTGACCAAGGGATATCATGGCGATGTTCAAGATGAAAATTTTTTGGCCCAACGAGCGGCAGAAATCGGTTACCCGGTAATATTAAAAGCCAGTGCTGGGGGTGGCGGTAAAGGCATGCGAATTGTACGCCGTGCCGATGACTTTAGAGAACAACTCGCTGCAGCCAAGCGCGAAGCTCGAAAAAGCTTCAGTAATGAGCATATGCTTATTGAAACGTACATTAGCGAGCCACGGCATATCGAAGTTCAAGTGTTTTGTGATTCCCATGGCAATGGTGTCTATTTGTTTGACCGAGATTGTTCCATTCAAAGACGTCACCAAAAAATCATTGAAGAAGCCCCCGCTCCGGGTTTGTCAGATGCAACCCGTCAAGCTATGGGTGAAGCCGCCGTGCAAGCAGCGCAGGCCATTGATTATGTAGGTGCTGGTACCGTGGAGTTTTTGCTTGATAGCCAACACCATTTTTATTTCATGGAGATGAATACCCGCTTACAAGTAGAACATCCAGTTACCGAAATGATCACAAGTCAAGATTTAGTACAATGGCAACTGCATATCGCCTGTGGTGGCACACTCCCCTTATTACAAGACCAGCTGAGTTGTTCTGGACATGCTGTCGAAGCACGCATCTATGCAGAAGATCCAAACCATGATTTTTTACCACAAACGGGGATTTTGCATCGCTACAAGGAACCACAAGATTCGCACATACGCATCGACAGCGGTGTGACACAAGGCGATGAGATCAGTATTTATTACGACCCTATGATCAGCAAAGTCATCTCACATGCAGCAACTCGCCAACAAGCAATTCACAGATTACATAAGGCTATTGAAGGCTATGTAATATTAGGATGTCGAACCAATACCGACTATATTCAGTCGATTTTAAAACACCAAGCGTTTAATGACGCTCATCTCACCACCCATTTTGTGGAAGATTACGCATCGGACTTAAAACCGAATACTCGCGAGATGACTCACATTATGGAATGCCTCTTAGCTATGTGTCTGTTTGCAGTGAGTTCAAAAACATACCACTCCAATCCAGAGATAAGCACGCATATTGACACGATCGGTGTGCGTACACAGTTTAGAATCAATCACACTGGAACATCGCCAATTGTGTTAACGAACCAGCGTATTGCCTACATCAGTATGCATGATGAAAATGCGCTTATAACCCTAAATGAAACAACGATACCTATCTCACAATGGCATATGCAAGATGATTCTTTTCGAGCCGTCATTAATGGACTTACCTATAATGGTTGCTATTATCAAAGCGCATCTCATCGTTATATTTTCTGTAACGGACTAACGATGAATGTCTCGATTCCTCGAACTGAATACATAAATAATGATAGTGATAATAACTATATTGCACCAATGAATGGCACCGTGGTGAAGGTCAATGTCAGTCCAGGGCAAACTGTAAGCAAAGATGAGACATTAGTCATTTTGGAAGCAATGAAAATGGAACATACCATAAAAGCCAACTCGAATGGCACGGTTACTCAAGTCGTTTGTACTGAAGGTCAAATGGTTACTGGCGGACAGAACCTTCTCGATATAGAAGCGCTCCCACTAGATGAAGCTAAACCATGACGACTTATCCTAGTCGAGTCAGCTTAATTGAAGTTGGTCCAAGAGATGGTTTGCAAAATGAAGCAACACCACTTAGTGTTGCTGACAAAATACAACTCATTGATGCGCTCAGTAAGACAGGCCTTTCTCATATCGAATGTGGTAGTTTCGTCTCGCCCAAATGGGTCCCTCAGATGGCACACTCTGATGCTGTTTTAGACGGTATTGTTCGTCAGGCTGAGATTACGTACAGCGCATTAGTCCCCAATCAAAAAGGCTTTGAAAATTGCGTTACGCATAACCCCGATGAAATCGCTATCTTTACCGCTGCAAGCAATGAATTTACTCAGAAAAACATAAATTGCAGCATTACCGAAAGCCTCTCTCGATTTGAGCCAATAATGCGCTCTGCGCAAACCCAAAAACTTCCCGTCAGAGGCTACATTTCAACCGTGGTTAGCTGTCCTTATCAAGGCAAGGTCGATCCCAAAGCGGTACTAGCTGTAGCCAAAGAATTATTAGCTCTTGGCTGTTACGAAATCTCTTTAGGAGATACGATTGGCGTTGGCACCCCACGGCAAGTGGCCGAACTACTCGAAGTGTTATTAACCGATATTCCCGTACACCAAATAGCCGTGCATTTTCACAACACTTATGGTCAAGCTATTGCAAATATCAGTAAGGCTTTAGAATACGGCGTCACTCGAATCGACTCAGCTATTGCCGGCTTAGGTGGCTGTCCTTACGCCAAAGGTGCCAGTGGTAATATTGCCACTGAAGATGTGGTCTATCTGCTCGATGGTCTTGGCATACAACACGGTGTAGATTTAGAAAGATGCATAAAAGTAGGACGCGATATTTGTAGGAAACTCAATAAGCCGCCACCGTCATTGGTAAATCAAGCATATCTATAACGGATATAAGTATCTATACAATATGTAAAAAACGCTGACATTTTTGCCTAGAATTTAATCTCGCTTTATGGCTATAATACTTAAGTAGGATAATCAATTTAAGGAAAAACAATGCCTCAGCAAAGCCCACGTTATGTGAGTAATTTGACCAAGGATACTTACGCACTCATTCTCGCCGGAGGACGAGGGTCTCGTTTACACGAACTTACCAAGTGGCGTGCTAAACCCGCAGTGTATTTCGGCGGTAAATTTCGCATCATAGACTTCCCATTATCAAACTGTATTAACTCTGGTATTCGCCGTGTTGGTATTTTGACTCAATACAAGTCCCATTCCTTGATCCGTCACATCAGCCGAGGTTGGGGGCATTTTAAAAAGGAACTTGGTGAATCAGTTGAGATCTTGCCAGCCTCTCAGCGTTTTTCTGAAGATTGGTATCAAGGAACAGCAGATGCGGTATACCAAAATATCGATATCATTCGCGATGAGTTACCTAAATATGTCATGATTTTATCAGGTGACCATATATATCGGATGGATTATGGCACAATGCTCGCGGAACACGTGCAATCTGGTGCCAAGATGACCGTGAGTTGTATGAAGGTTCCCATTCCTGAGGCTGCCGGTGCTTTTGGTGTGATGTCAGTAGATGAAAATAAACGCGTACTGGCATTTACCGAGAAACCGGAACATCCAGCTCCCCTTCCTGGCGAGCCTGACAATTGCTTAGCATCAATGGGTAACTACATTTTTGATACTGAGTTTCTATTCAAAGTACTCGAAGATGACAAAGCGGACAGTGAATCTGAACACGATTTTGGCAAGAACATCATTCCAAGAATTATCAAAGATCATCAAGTTCAAGCGTTTGTTTTTGGTGAAAGCGACGGCACTGAAAATTATTGGCGCGATGTGGGGACTATTGATTCTTTCTGGCAAGCTAACATGGAACTTGTTGAGCCTGTACCAGCTTTGAATTTATACGATGCCGACTGGCCAATTTGGACGTATCAAGAACAACTGCCACCGGCCAAATTTGTTAAAGAAGCGGATGATCGCCCCGGTGAGGCAATCAATTCAGTGGTATCGGGAGGATGTATCGTCTCTGGTGCTCGTTTACACAAGAGCTTGTGTTTTTCAAACGTAAGAGTCAACAGTGGCGCTTCGGTAGATGAAACCGTGATTCTGCCAGCGGTTGAAGTTGGGGCACATTGTACCATTCGTCGCGCAGTATTGGACCGAGGTTGTCAGATTCCAGAAGGTATGCACATTGGTGTGGACCACAATGAAGATAGACGTCGAGGATTTCGCGTATCAAGTAATGGGATCGTGCTAGTTACCCCAGACATGCTTGAAAAGCTAAAATATTTATAAACTAGCTATATATTCATTAATTACTTGGGCGGTTGTATTGGGAACTTCAAGAGGAAACATGTGACCGCCCTGCACTTCACAGTGTGAAAAATTTGGCTGTTTCGCCAAAAACTTCTTCCTCAAAAATGGCACGGTGACATCCGTGCTTTTACCTGTAATCAGCAGACTCGGCAAGTTTACTTGTCCGAAATATTGCGCCAAATCGGTCGGAATGGTTCTAAACACCTCTGCTTCAATTTCTGGTTTATAGGAAAGCTCTATAACATCACCGGTTTGGGTAGTAACACTGCTGACATAATCATTAATACATTGTGGAACAAACTCAGCAAAAAAGCGTTTTTTAGCAAAGTATTGAACCACATCTTCATTTACTTGCCATTGTCGTTTACGCTGCATTGTAACGTGTGCGGGCGTTATTTTGTTGATCAACGGCGTTCGCTTACAGATTTCAAACAACCGGCCAGACCAATGTGTCAGTAACGGTGGGTCACACATGACTAATCCACAAAATCGCTCTGGCGCTCTTGCCACGGCCATATAAGAGATAACCGCACCAAAGCTATGCCCCATTGCCAAAACGGGGGCGTTAAGATGTTGCGCATCGAGATAAGCTAATAACTCATCCACTTGATGAACCCAGCCATTGACTAATGGGTAAACTTCATCGTGCGCATATTGATGCTTAGCAAGGACCTTATGGGGTAATTGGTCAAAGAGAGTTTGATAAGTCGGCGCTGGGATGCCGTTTGCATGCACAAAAGATATATTCATCAATCACTAAAAGTCATTTGCAGTTACTTATGCAGTCTATATAATCATATTATCACTCATCAGACCAGAACACCAAGCAAATGAATATTAATGACATTTTAGCTCTAGGACAAGCTCATATCAGTGAAGGAGCCAAACTTGTTATAGACGATAGTTGGTCACAGGGGCGCACAGTATATGGCGGTCTATCTACTGCATTGTTGTTTCAAGCAATTAAAAATGGCGTTTCAGATGAATATCAGGTTAAAAACATCAATGTAAATTTTGTAGGCCCTCTTTTTACCAAAGAGCCCTGTAAGATCGAAGTGCAAGTCCTGCGCGTGGGCAAAAATGTTGCGCAATACATCGCTTATTTGCTGCAAAACGACAAAATGTGTGTGGTGTGTCAAGCGTGTTTTACCAGAGATAGATCATCAAAAGTCAGTATTGATAAGCGGCCTGAACTAAACTTTGTACGAAAAAAGAAAGCGAACTTTTTCCCACCGATCCCCAAGGTCGTACCCAAGTTTTTGAAGCATTTTGATTTGGCCATTCAAGAAGGTGGCATTCCATTTACTGGACGCAAAACGGATCATTATCTTGGCTGGATGAGATACAAGGATCTGAATACCTATCTTAGTGAAGCCGCATTTATTGGCTTATTAGACAGCTATCCGCCCACCTTAATACAATTATTAAAATGGCCAGCGCCAGCCAGTACGATCAACTGGAATGTGGAGTTTTTCCATCCTTTACCACAAGGGAGCGCAGAGGAATGGTTTGCTTATCACGATAAAACCATACACGCTGAAGCCGGATACGGTGCAACTGAAGCCACTATTTGGGCTGAAGATGGACGCTGTTTGGCTATTTCTAGACAAACCGTAGGTGTGTTCGATTAAACCGTTAGTTAGATGTTAATTTATTCCATAACCATTGGTGGTAAATAAACTCACAACAGTGAGTAAGCAGTGTCGAATATTGTCAACGGATTTGTCTAAACTTGACTGATTCAGCCCTAAACTGATGGCCAAATCATAGATTGCTTTGGTGCCCAATATCTTGACGGCTCGCGTAATTGAGTCCACTGGGTCACGAAAGTTATAAATTGATGATTTCTTGGGCACTTATGCTTCGTCGCGACTGGCCATTAGCCCGTTCAACTTGAAGTTGTTTAATTATACTGATGACCGCAGCATTTGCGGGTGTGGGAACATTAACACGATTGCCAAAGCGCACTGTAGCGCCGTTGATAAAATCGATTTCGGTTTCACGCCCCGCGTCTAAATCCCACCACATCGATAATTTTGCCGCAGGGTCAATGGCCACCATTTGTTTGGCAACGCGAGGAAATAACCAATCAGGGAGTTGCATTATATGGGGAATAAGCCAAGCTGGTGCTTGGGTAATCTTTGGCAATGAGATGTTCATCGCTTTACAGACTTTGAGATGTTCAAGCATCAAGGCCGCAATCAACTTGCGATAGTGTCGATTGAGTAAAGTTTCTTGTAAAGAACAGTTTGCTAACGCATTGACTGAATTCGTCAGATTAATTTGGCATTTAGCCCATAATAATGCGTCCATCTCTAAGGTTGTGGTCAACGGCATAGTTGGACAATTCATGGCTTGAACAAATTCATCAAGCTCGGGTAATTTCTGCGACGCTTCAATCGCTACGGTGCCAGAAGAACTGCGATGCCAATGCGCGGTTTGATGCTGTACAACGTTGAACGGAAACATGACCCTAAGCACGGGATTATCTCGAAAATGTGTTCTTATAATGTCATCTGAACCAATACCGTTTTGACAACACAATATCACAGTATGTTTTGGCAGGATGCCCTGGAGTACATCACATGCTGCCTTTACGGCAGTGCATTTAACGGTGAGCCAAAGATAATCACAATCTGCTTTGACTGCATCGAGCGTCTCAACCCATTGCGGGGGATATGGAGAATCCAGTCGGTGCTCATCCATATCTGTAATGGTCGCTGCTGTGGTAAAGTGAGCTTTTGCAGAATCTCTAGCCACAACCTTAATGCTGGCATTTGGACACTGTGCGACAAGATGTCCAGCTAAGTATCCACCAATTAGCCCTGCTCCAAATACGACATGAGTTGCATTCAACATGATATACTTCTTCACTATTAACAAGATGCGTTATAGATACTATGAACTCAAACTGTATCATCGTAAAGCTTATCAGTATAATGAACATCTTCTTGTTCTAAAAGCTTGAGTTATTTTATCCATGTCTCGTACGATCTTAGCCTTATGTACTGTGTTCCCAGAACCCAATAGTTCTGCCGCGGGACAACATTTCTTGAGTCTGCTACGCGTATTTGCCGAGACCGGAGACAAGATTCATATTGCTAGCGCCGCACAACAAGATGATTCGGCTCCCGATTTGAGTCGCTTGGGCTATGAAGTTCATTCAGTCGCTCTAAACTGTTCGAGTTTTAATGTCTGGGTTCGTGAGTTACAACCTGACATTGTGTTTTATGACCGCTTTATGTTGGAAGAGCAATTTAGTTGGCGCGTACGTGAAAACGTGCCAAAGGCTATGCATGTGTTGGATACAGAGGACTTACACAGCCTTAGGCAATTACGTCAGGACATCATCAAACGCCAAGCATTTTGCGATGTATCCTGGCCTGCGCTAAAACATTTGCATCAACACCACCACGTTATGCATCATCCTTTGGCATTAAGAGAAATTGGCAGTATTTTACGGGCCGATTTAAGTCTCATTATATCGCCTGTGGAAATGCAAATTTTAACCCACTGTTATCCAGTTGCCGCTGCACAACTTCATCATTGTCCTTTTTTACTCCCAGACAGAGACGGTATCCCTACTCCTTTCACTGAACGCAAGGACTTTGTCTTTATTGGTAATTATCGACACGCACCAAATTGGGATGCGGTGAGAGTGCTAGCTCAACATATCTGGCCTGCGATACGTCAGCAGCTACCCAATGCTCAGTGTCATATCTATGGTGCGTATACTCCCCCAAAAGCACAGCAGTTGCATCAACCTCATAAAGGCTTTCACATTCAGGGCTATGCCAAAGATGCGCTTGCTACTATGCGCCAAGCAAAAGTGCAGCTTGCGCCGTTGCGTTTTGGTGCAGGATTAAAAGGAAAAGTCTGCGAAGCCATTCGTTGTCACACGCCAATTGTTACCACCGACATTGGCTGGGAAGGGATTTCTAACGCTGTGCCACACGTGTCATTGCACCGCGAGGAAGATATCCAGAAATTTGCTGCTGTAGCGGTTGAATTATATACCTGTGAAAACACATGGCGCGACTTTAATCGAATTGCGCAACAAGAACTTGATAAACATTTTAATAAAGTACAACATAGCCAAGCGCTTATGCACGTGGTAAATGATTTGTTTAACACCTTACCAGCGCACAGAAGTCAGTTGTTTTTACAACAAATACTGACCCAACAACAACATGCATCGCATAAATATATGTCACAGTGGATAGAAGCTAAGCAGACAATCGCGCAATTATCTGCCCCAGACCAGACACCCGAGATTGACTGAGTACTTGTGTAACACCTAGCCCATCAAGGTATGCGTTGAAATCATAGTCTTGCGTGGTATCCAATAGCTCATTTGCCCGAAGCAAAAGAACGGCTAACAATCCTCGAATGATTTTACTTTGACTGTAACCACGCCATATTTGACCATCGTGTTTGAGATAAACCGAGACTTCACAGCCGGATACCAAATATTGATCGCTATGCTCCGATGCATCGAGCATCGGGCAATGTTTAGACGCTAACATCAAGGCGCGATTTATTGCCGTAAAGCCACGCGCATCGTTAAGCAGTTTTTCTACCGGATTACTCGCGGCATTTTGCTTGACTTTACTTTGTGCTGTACGCGTACCAGTCAGCGCTTGATTGAGCGACCTATCAAGCGGCACAGTGATTTGCTTAGACGCTGTCAGATCGTCCATCAACGCAAAAAATCGCTCTATTTCTGCTATCGTATTGTAACCAGCTAAAGAGACACGAATACTGCTATCAATGCCTAAAGCATGCTGCAATGGCATGGCGCAATGTTGCCCCACCCGCAGCGACACTTGTTCAGGCTGTAATTGTTGCAGTAGATCATATCCATTGATACTCTCGTGATTAAACGAGACCAGAGGGATCGCATGACCAAGCAACATCGCCTGCCTACCGTAAACAGTTAATTCAGGTCTGGCGTCACAAGCGTTCAGAAGTGCTTGTTGAAGCGTTTTTTCGTGCTGGAACCAAGCAAACCTGTGCTGCTGTAGATAATTTACCGCACAGGCCAAGCCCAATACGCCATGAAGTGCCGGTGTGCCAGCTTCAAACTTGAGCGGTGCAGATTGATAAGTGACTTCATCAAGACTGACATGTTGCACCATCTCTCCCCCTAAATGATAGACACCAAGCGCTGTCAATAACGAAGTAGTCCCATACAGCACACCAACGCCTGTTGGGCCAAACATTTTGTGACTGCTAAAGACATAAGCATCACAACCAATCGCTTGCACATCAACGTCTAAATGCGCAACTGCTTGAGTGCCGTCAATAATGCACAAGGCTCCATGAGCTTTAGCCTTTGCCGCAATGGCCGTTACTGGGTGAATGGTACCAAGTACATTAGATACATGCGCACAAGCAATCAATGCCGTGTTATCTGATATCAATCCTAATAAGGCATCGTAATCCACATCACCCTGCTCACTGATGCCATGATAGACAATATTTAGCCCACACTGCTCTGCTAATCGTCGCCACGGAAGCAAATTAGCATGATGCTCACTGACTAATAGAATTACTTCATCTCCATCAAGCAGGTTTGCAGATGCTAGTCCATAGGCCAGTAAATTGACACTTTCTGTGGCGCCTTTTGTCCAAACTATCTGATTCGGATGAGGGGAGTTGATGAAATTGGCTAGCGTATTTCGAGCACCTTCAAAGGCCTCAGTTACTTGCTGAGCCAAACCGTATGATGAGCGATGGACGTTCGCATTAAGATGCACATAGCTGTGTTGCATACTCTCCAAGACACATTGTGGCTTCTGCGTCGTCGCCGCATTATCAAAATACAGCGCGTTGGGGTAATGGGTAAAAAAAGGAAAATCAGATCGAAACACCGACACGTATCAATTCACTCTTCATCGAAATTGCGTTGCAGTGTATCATGTTACAAAACCACATAAAAACACACGCATAACCAGAGTTTAGAACAACAATGAAAATCATCTCATTTAATATCAACGGAGTCCGCGCTCGCCTTGCACAATTACAGTCGGTTATTGATTTGCACCAGCCAGATATCATTGGCCTGCAGGAAATCAAAGTCGATAATGCTCAGTTCCCAGTTGATGATATTAAAGCCATGGGTTACGACGTGGTATATCACGGTCAAAAAGCACACTATGGTGTGGCGACCTTATCCAAACGCAGTATCAAACAAGTCCAGTACGGTTTGCCAACAGATCACGATGACAAACAGAAACGTTTGATTGGCGTAACGATCGAAAATGATCAAGGCGAAGACGTTACGATTTACAACGGGTATTTTCCTCAAGGTGAAAATATCAACCATGCAACCAAATTCCCATATAAAGTTGAGTTTTACAAAGATTTAACGGAGCATCTGTACCAAGCACACACAGCAGATGAACACATCATTGTCATGGGGGATATTAATATTTCGCCCCTTGATTTAGACATCGGCATTGGTGAACCGAATCAAAAACGCTGGCTAAAAACCGGCAAATGCTCTTTCCAACCTGTCGAACGCGAAATGCTCGCAACGCTGCAAGATTTTGGTTTGGTCGATACATTCCGCGCACTATATCCAACTAAGACCGAGCGCTATTCTTGGTTTGATTATCGATCAAAAGGCTTTGACGACAATCGAGGACTGCGTATTGACGTGATATTGGCCACGCCATCTATGGCGCAAAAATGCATCGAATCTGAAATATGTTACGTCTCTAGGGGGTTAGATAAGCCATCTGACCATGCACCTATTTTTGCAGAGTTCAAATAAATCATGACATGGATTGCCTTAGCTGGATTTATTACGCTCTATGTCTGGAATAACCGCCACATTGATTGGCTAGAATTTCGCCAAACGCCTTTTTTACAACATCTGGTATTTGGGGCAGGTGCTTCTATATTTATTTTGTGGCTGTTTCGTGCCGGGATCTATGAAGGCTTAGACGTGCATTTTTTGTGGTTGTCCGCACTGACGTTGACATTGGGCTTTCGCTACGCATTATTCATTGGGGGGATCGCATTGTTTGCGACCACTCTTGTAGGAAAAGAGAGCTGGGAAATGCTTGGTGCAAATGGTTTGCTCGGAGTTGCCCTGCCGATTGCCCTGACCTACGCCATATACTCTTTTAGCTTTCACCGGGTACCACGTCATTTATTTGTGTATGTTTTTATCAATGCGTTTTTCCCCGGTGCACTGATGATTGCTTTAAAGATGTTTTTCTTAGGCGGTTTTTATGTGTTGGATGGCGTGCATACTTGGCAAATCGTCAATGACAACTTCTTGGTATTGATCCCATTATTGCTGTTTCCAGAAGCCATGCTCAATGGTATGACGATGACATTACTCATCATTTACAGGCCTCATTGGGTCAAAACGTTCAAAGACGACCATTATTTTGACCCAGAAAAATAAGCTATTTATGCCTTTAAAGAATATCCTCTAAGCCTGCTAAATCTGATTTACCAGCGAGAAGTTCGGATTTGTCGATGCCAGTTAACTCATGCGGAAATACGACCCAATCCGACGTTTCAGTAATGTAATAATCAGGCAATAGCTGGGTTTTGTTATTTGCAGGTTTGTACCATGGACAGGCAACTTTGATTTGCTCAGGCGTGTTTTTGCGCATCTGCGTTTGAATTTGATTAATGAGCGCCTCGACGCTGCGACCAGAATCAAAGATATCGTCGACAATCAGTAGAGAATGCTCAGCATTTGCGTTTTCGATGAGATAGTGCAGACCGTGTACTTTGATTTCACGCGCCTGTTGCCCAATGCCATAGTAAGATGATGTGCGAACCGCAATGTGATCGGTCATGATATTTTTGTATTCAAAATATTCTTGCACTGCAATGCCAATCGGTGCACCACCACGCCAAATACCCACTATAAAATCAGGTACAAACCCACTTTGATAAACTTGGTGAGCTAAACGAAAAGAATCTTGTAGCAGCGCTTGTGCCGAAATGTACACTTTATCTGTCATGATGGTTTCACGTTATTTTTGAATTACCCAAATTATACTGTGGGTTAATCAAAGGCTCAAATTATTCACTAGCCAAAGCTTCAGAAGGTTGTACTTTAAGGGCGCGAATACTGGGCAAAATGGTTGCAATTAAGCACAGCCCAACCGCGCCAAAAATGACTTTAGCCACATCAGATAAGTGCAAAATATAAGGGACCGGATCGCCATCGACCGCTAAGCTTATTGGTGCATCCATAGCCAGTAATAATGGATTCATGCTGTAAACCACCACGATACCAAGAAAGCAACCTAATAATGTGCCTTTAAGTGCGTTAGTGAGTCCCGTGAATATAAAAATGAGCATAATCGCTCGATTGGGCATGCCTTGGGTACGCAATATGGCGATATCACCGTGTTTTTCATTAACCAGCATAACCAATGCGGCAATGATGTTAAATGCTGCAATGGCAATGATGAGACTTAGCATCATACTCATGAGATTTTTCTCCATCCGCACCGCATCAAAAAACGCCCCTTCTCGTTCGCGCCAAGTGCTGTATTGCATTCCTGCCAAAAAACGATTCACTTCACCCAAAGCAAACGCATCAGTCAAAAACAAACGCTGGGTAGTGGGAGCGTTGCGGGAAAATTTTTGCACACTCGACAATGGCATAAAGACCATATAGTCATCGGCATTAGTGAGCATTTGGTAAACGGCTTGAACCGTGATCAAACGTTGCAATGGGAACCGCCCAAACGGGGTGTAACGGCTTTGACTGGGCACGATGATACGCAGTTGATCGCCCGCGGTCACATTGAGTTGTCTAGCCAATGCCGCCCCCAAGACAATGTGGTAATCACTAGCGAAGTCAGAGAAATCACCAGCAACAATGTATCTATCTAGTTCAATCTCATCTTTTAGCACTTGTGTCGCCATCCCTTGCACCACAATCGGAGCAATATCTTGTTGCGTTTGTACTAAGGCTTGAGCTTCATGGTATAAACTTTGTGAGCGCAGAATCGATGAGGGCAATTGCAGTGGTTCTTCTGATTCAATTAAGATATGAGGAACCAAATTGAGCATACGATCCTTGAGCTGCCCTTCCAGGCCACTCATCACCGCCATGACCACGACCAAAGACATCACACCAAGGGTCAGACCCAATACTGAAAAGAAATTAACAAAAGCCAAAAATTTAGGTGTGGCACGGGCGTGCTTATGCTGACGAGCTACTTTGGCATAGCGCATTCCAATGAAAAAACTCGCGAATAATCCAGCTTGTGACTCATTAAACATAGATGTATAGAATTCTGCGTTGAACGTAGTAGCAATATGTTTTTTCAGGCATAATAAGCCATTATCGGATGTTTAGCGAGAAAACTATGTCTGAGTTATCACAAAAACAAGAAGACGGTACCGCATTCTTATCTACTTTGTATAGTCGGACCCGCTAATATGACCAAGAAGCACTCGTGCGTGCAACCATGCATCAGCAATCTGAACAACTGAGACATTGACAACAAGCAAATTAATCATACATGAGTTCATTTTTATCAATTACCTTACCCGATGAGGTAGGTGTCGGCAAACTTCCCCCTCACTTAGGATGGGGCGAATTACACGGAGCAAGCAAGGCACTTGCCATCGCTCAAGCCCTTGAAGTTGAACAGCGGCCAATCGTTATTTTAACGCCAACGATGAACAGTGCGGTGCGTTTAGCAACTGAGATTCCGATCTTTGCTAAATCAAAAATACACATTCAGATTTTTCCAGACTGGGAAACTTTGCCGTATGACCATTTTTCTCCACATCAAGATATCGTTTCACAACGGCTAGAAACATTATACGAACTGACGCAAAGCAATATTCAATGCATTATTGTGCCAATGAAAACGGCACTGCAACGTCTTGCGCCAACCGACTACCTTGCGCACTATGCGTTATACCTCAAGCGCGGACAAACCTTAGATGTGAACGCATTTCGCCTGCAACTCGAACAAGCCGGTTACTTGCATGTATCACAAGTGATGAGTCACAGTGAATTCAGCGTCCGAGGCTCAATCATTGACTTATTCCCAATGGGCTCAGATAAACCATTTCGGGTGGATTTGTTTGACGATGAAATTGACTCTATTCGCTTTTTTAACACTTCTGACCAGCGTTCTGGCGAAGCAGTTGATGAAATTAAACTCTTACCAGCCAGAGAGTTTCCTACTGATAGCAATGCGTTAACCTTATTTCGTCAACAGTATCTAGAATTATTTCCTGATTACACGAGCAAAGATTCGGCGTTTACGCAAATTACCAAAGGTATGATGCCAGGAGGCGTGGAATACTACTTGCCCCTATTTTTTGGGACAACGTCCACGTTGTTTGACTATCTTCCCAAGCACACTCTGTTGATGTTAGATGAAGATCTAGAAAGTGCGGCACAGCGCTTTTGGCAAGATTTATCTCACCGCTATGAGCAGTATCGCTACAATGTCGAGCGCCCCTTGCTCGCACCAGAGAAACTGTATTTGGATAAAAACACTTGCTTTGGGCTGTTCAAGGCTTTTGCTCGGATCAGCCTCAGTGAGAGCAAAACTGCCAGTAAAGGGAGTCGAGAGAATTTTGGGTGTTTACCTGTGCCTGAAATCGCCGTTGATGGCAGCAAAAAAATCCCGTTTATGGCCTTGGATAACTTCATTAAAAGCTGTCCGGCCAGCACGCGGGTTGTGTTCTGTGCAGAAACCCAAGGCCGTAAAGAAAACCTACTGCAACTGCTCAAAAAAACCTCGTTAAAACCGGTCAGCATAGCGCATTTTAGTGACGCATTTTCATGTTCCAGCCTTGTCAGTATTATGGTGGGCAGAGTTGAGCATTCATTTATCTATAAAGATACGCGCGAAACGTTAGTCTTTATCACCGAAACGCAACTACTCGGCCATCAAATCACTATGAAGCGGCGACGCGACCAGCGTCAAGCGACGGATGAAGGCGCGATCATTCGCAACCTCGCAGAACTCAGTGCGGGGCAACCCATTGTGCATATTGATCACGGAGTGGGACGATTTATCGGACTCGAAATCATTGCTGCAGGTGACGTAGAAACCGAGTTTATGGCCATTGAGTATGCCAAAGGGGCCAAACTCTACGTACCGGTAGCTTCATTGCACGCCATATCACGATACAGCGGTGGTGATCCAGAACATGCTCCATTACATGCTCTTGGCTCAGATGCATGGTCAAAAGCCAAAGAAAAAGCCGCTAAAAAAGTGCGCGATGTCGCCGCAGAATTGCTCAATGTGTATGCGCAGCGCGCCGCCAAACCAGGCTATGCACATGGCATTGATTGGGATGCTTATCAGCAATTTGCCAATAGCTTTCCATATGATGAAACCCCAGATCAAGCGCAAGCCATTGCAGCGGTATTAAATGATATGGGAAGTGCTTCAACCATGGATCGCTTAGTCTGTGGGGATGTGGGCTTTGGCAAAACCGAAGTGGCTATGCGTGCAGCGTTTATCGCCGCGCATCAAGGCAAGCAAGTCGCAATACTCGTACCGACTACCCTACTTGCCCAACAGCACTTTGAGAATTTTGTAAATCGCTTTAATGATTGGCCATTTAATATCCAAGTGTTATCACGATTTAGCTCAGCCAAAGAACAAAAAGCCACTCTCGCACAAATTACCAGTGGTCAAGCGGATATCGTAGTCGGAACTCACAAGTTACTCTCTGCGGATGTCAAATTTGCGGATCTAGGTCTGGTCATCATTGATGAAGAACATCGCTTTGGGGTCAGACAAAAAGACAAATTTAAGGCGCTGCGCGCGGATGTAGATATTCTCACGCTGACAGCTACGCCGATACCTCGTACCTTGAACATGGCCATGAGTGGGATGAGAGACTTATCTATCATCGCAACCCCACCAGCAAAACGTTTGCCAATCAAAACCTTTGTGATGCAGCGACGAGAAGACATCATTCGCGAAGCCATTATGCGCGAATTATTGCGTGGTGGACAAGTGTATTTTTTGCACAACGATATCGCCACTATCGAAAAAACCCGTCAAGAGTTACTCGAAATCACACCCGAAGCTAGAATTGCGGTTGGTCATGGGCAAATGAAAGAGCGCGAACTCGAGACCGTTATGGATGATTTCTATCATCAGCGCTATAACGTATTACTATGTACTACGATCATAGAAACCGGTATCGACGTCCCCACTGCCAATACCATTATTATGGATAGAGCCGACCATCTAGGTCTAGCACAATTACACCAACTCAGAGGCCGTGTTGGACGCTCACACCATCAAGCTTATGCATATTTGCTAACTCCTCACCCGCGGCGCATGACCAAAGATGCGGCGAAGCGTCTCGAAGCCATTAGCTCACTAGAAGATCTCGGTGCAGGTTTTGCGTTGGCTACACACGACTTAGAAATCCGCGGTGCAGGAGAACTATTAGGTGATGGGCAGTCTGGACAAATCGCGTCAATTGGTTTCAGCCTTTATATGGATATGTTAGATAAAGCGGTAAAAGCGATTCAAGAAGGAAAAGAACCAGTTCTGACCGAAAGTATTAGCGATGATAGTGAAATTGAACTGCGCATCCCTGCTTTGATACCCCAAGATTATATGGGCGATGTCAACATGCGTTTATCCATCTATAAGCGACTTGCTTCATGCCAAGACCAAGCAAGCATTGATGAGCTACAAGTAGAGCTGATTGACCGCTTTGGTTTATTGCCCGAGGCGGCAAAACACTTATTTATGTTAGCCAGCTTTAAACTTATCGCCAAGCACATTGGCATTAAAAAGATTGAAGCGAACGCCAAAGGTGGTATGGTGGAATTTGCGCAAGATGCCAAAATTAACCCTGGCTGGTTGATCAAGCTGGTGCAATCGCAACCGAATATTTATCAATTTGCTGGCCCAACCAAGTTAATTGTAAATCAATCTGCCCCCTTTGCAGCGGCTCGAATTGAATGGGTGGAACAATTATTATTAGGATTCTATGAAGAAG
Source organism: Alteromonas sp. LMIT006 (assembly GCF_024300645.1). NCBI lineage: Bacteria > Pseudomonadati > Pseudomonadota > Gammaproteobacteria > Alteromonadales > Alteromonadaceae > Alteromonas > Alteromonas sp. LMIT006. The sequence goes on from NZ_CP101291.1 coordinate 2,004,441, forward strand.
GATTGGCGGCTTAAATGAGCTTTGATACGCACCAAAAAAAGTTACACATAACCATAAAAGCATTGCTCGTAGCCCTTGTTTTTATTGGTCTAAACTTCAATTTTGCGAATGCACAACAAAACGACACTATAGACTGGTGGTTTGACGTTGAAGTATTGATATTCAAGTACAATTCCGCTCCTGAAGAAGTGCAAGAACAGTTTGCTTCCAATCTCAAAATAGATGTGGCTCAATCCAATTCCAGCTTATTTTTCGACCAACTCTTGCCGAATTTACGTTGGTTATATCTGGCGCTGCCAGTGTGTGATACCGAAACAATTCAGGCTTTGATTCATTGCCGACCTGAGGCGCTACCCTTTAAGCCAATTTCCATTCCAGCTATATCATTAGAAGACATTAATCGCGTTCCGGTCATCATAGATGGAGTCATCATTCCTTATCCTGACACCATACATTTTTTGCCCGCAGCAGAAAGGGAGCTAATCGAGCTGTATAAAAATATACGCTGGGACAAAACCACAACCCCTCTGCTCCATTCTGTGTGGCGACAACCGGTAATGGTCGGTGAAGAAAACGCGACTCCAATCAGGATAGTTGCTGGAACAAACTTAACCTACGTAACACCCGAGATCATACCCATCAGTGAGGATAATACCGAGATCGAGGAAACGGCAATTAACACTGTGCAAAATATTGAGTATGACTTACCTGCTCAAATCCGCGCGAATCTCACCGCACCAGATACCGTCATCTATTCCGATCAAATCGACCCCATCACCGAAGTAGAATATACCCAAGCTCAATTTGAACTAGACGGAATATTTAACGTATTTATTCGGTATGTGAATGGTGTTCCATACCTGCACATTGATGCGCATTTGGGATTTTATACCCTAGAAAATGGGCTACTGCTCCCACATGAATTTAAACAACGACGTCGAATCATTTCACAGCAGGTGCATTATTTTGACCATCCTTATTTTGGCATGATTGTTAAGTTACGTCGCTATAAACGCCCGGTAAAAGAGGTTTCCATAGAGCATGAAGATCTATACTAAAACAGGGGATCAAGGACAAACCCAAGTGTATTTACAAGATATGGAGCGTCGCAACAAAGACGATGTGCTGTTGGACGTGTATGGTACGCTTGATGAGCTTAATGCACATATTGGTCTGGCACACAGTCTCTATCGTGATGTTGCGTTGGACTTGCCCAGTATTCAACAGGCGCTCTTCACCTTGGGATTTGTATTATCTGCCGATGCAGAACTCACCGAGCAACAAGTTAGCACGCTTGAATCGCAAATAGACGAAATGACCGCACAATTGCCCGTACAAACTACGTTTATTTTACCCGGGGGGCATACTGCAGCCGCGCAACTGCATGTTGCAAGAACCGTGGCTCGACGGGCAGAACGACATTTGGTGCATCTAGCACATGATAACGACGTGCCTCCTGCTGTGTTACAATACATCAATCGCTTGTCCGATTACTTGTTTGTGGCGGCGCGCTGGGTTAACTTTCAGACTCAGACAAAGGAAGTAACAGTTTAGTTAAGTTGTGCTTAGCGTTCTCATATTGATATTGATGACGTTCAAGTTGTGTGTGTACACTGTGGATCAAATCCTGAGGCTGGCTCGAATACTGTTGGAGACTATCTGTATCATAAGGCACATTGTCGAGCGCTTGAATGACGCCTTGTCGGTCATTGCATACCAGCGCCATATCGCAACCTGCATGCAGTGCTGTCATTACTCTTTGCGCCATGTCGCCCGCCACCTGCGCGGCATGCATGCCCAAGTCATCGGAAAAAATCACCCCATTAAAGCCTAATTTGTTGCGCAAGATATCTTGTAACCATATGCGAGAAAAGCCAGCAGGTTGCTCATCTACTGCAGGATAAATCACATGTGCGGGCATCACTGAATCGAGCCCTATACTGTTGATGATGTTGGCAAATATCTGCATATCCTGCTGTTCAATCAGTGCATAAGCACGACTGTCAATGGCCTGATCAATATGTGAATCTGCCACAACACTGCCATGACCGGGAAAATGTTTCCCCGTTGCAGCCATGCCGATGTCTTTCAACCCTGCAATAAAAGCTTTGGCTTGCTCGATAATGTCGTCAACCGACGATCCAAACGCCCTATCGCCAATGACTTGGCTGATACCATTAATATCTAATACCGGCGCAAGTGCCAAATCAACACCGTGAGCAAAACATTCATAGGCAATAATCTGACCCGCGCAGCGAGCAGCCTCTTGTGGTTGTGCGGTAAAGGCGAGCTTGTTCATCGCAGGTAATCCAAAAAATCCCTCACGAAAGCGTTGCACACGGCCCCCTTCATGATCAGTCGCAATCAGCAATGGCTTACCTGCAGCCTTACGCATTGCCTGTGTTAATGCACTCAATTGCTTGGGTTCATGATAATTCCGTGCAAATAGAATTACCCCACCCGTTAATGGATGAGCAAGAATTTCTTTATCTTCAGCGGACAGCTCATAGCCCGCCACATCAAGCATAATTGGGTGCATATCGTTGCAAAAAAAGATGTGTTAATACTTGCATTTTAAGCTATGGTATTACAAAAAAATACAATAAATTCTCATAGGAGTTGTTTTGCGCCTGGTTAAAATCATCTGTTTAGTTGTTATCGGTATACTCCTCATTGCCATCGGTATGGTTTGGGTAGTGGTTGAAAAGTCCTTACCCGTAATCGATGGCGAGAAAGAACATTCATATATCCAACATTCTGTCATTATTCATCGCGACGAATATGGCGTACCAAATATTCAAGCCCAATCAAAAGTGGATGCGATGTATGCCTTAGGCTATGTACATGCTCAAGACCGCTGGTTTCAAATGGATTTACTGCGACGCAATGCCGCGGGTGAGTTGTCTGAGCTGTTTGGCAAAGGGGCGTTGTCCCGAGACAAAAAAGCGCGTTTTCATCAATTTAGGCAGCGTGCCGAGGTCATTTTCGCCTCGCTACCTGAATCACAACAACTGACCTTGCAACGCTATGCTCAAGGCGTCAATCAAGCGCTTGCAGAGATGTCCACGAAACCATTTGAATATTGGTTAGTCGGCGCTGAGATAAAGCCGTGGGTACCTGAAGATTCGTTGCTAGTTATCTATTCGATGTATCTAGATTTACAAGGTGGACAAGTCAAACGCGATTTGGCTCTGACTATAGTGGAAGAAGAATTTGGTTCAGCGATGGTCGATTTTGTGTTGCAACCCTCTTTTGCCCAAGCGTCCTTGGATCAAATCGACATCCCTCTTAGCCAAGCGCCGATCCCTAAACTGCCAACGAGCGCTTCATCAGCCCGTACCGATCGGCAAACTCAAAAACAAGCGAATATTCAGCATGATTTTGCTGACCGCGATATGGATATTGGCAGTAATAACTGGGCAGTATCAGGCCAGCATACACCAGATGGTTTGTCATTATTATCCAATGACATGCACCTGGGTTTGAACGTCCCGGCGATTTGGTACAAAGCCAAATTAGACTATATCCAAACCGAGGTGGCAGGAGTTTCGTTACCCGGCGCACCAGGTATTGTGGTAGGTGCCACGCCTAATGTGGCATGGGGATTTACTAACGCCAATTTGGATAACGTTGACTGGATACGATTACCCGAAAATGTCCAGCTTACCGAGGTGGTTGAAACGATATTCACACCAGAAGGTAACGAAGCATACACAATTGAAATGTCCGAATTTGGGCCAGTCAAGAGCATAGGCGAACAGCGTTATGCATTAAGCTGGGTGGCACACAAACCCTATGCTAATAATTTTGCATTACTGGATTTTGCTGAAGCAAAAAAACTTGATGAATTGCATGCTATTGCGGCGAATGTGCGTATCCCAGTCCAAAATATGATGGCCGCAGACCGTACTGGCAACATCAGCTATCGTCCAACCGGTGCCATCACGCAGAGGACACCCAAACAAGCAACAGCCATATCACCGCTGAGCTATGACGATGCTTGGCAGTTACCTGAAATGACTCCTCCTATTTATCGCTCTCCACAATATCCTAAGCTCTGGACGGCAAATGCTCGAGTATTATCGAGCGATGAAATTACTCGCTTCGGCGATGGTGGTTATGCCTTGGGGATCAGAGGTGAACAAATTGCCCAACGCTTGCTCAATAAAGATAGTTTTACTGAAACTGACTTTATGGCATTGCAGCTAGACAATAGAGCCTTGTTTATTCGTTACTGGCGTGACTTATTACTTGATACTTTGCGCAAAACACCCGCGCAATACGCAACAGATATTGACATATTAGAGCGCTGGCAGGCCTGTGCGTGTTCTTCTGACGTAGGTTATACATTGGCTCGGAAATTTCGCTCTGAAGTGGTTAATACCGTATTTGCGCCATTGTATTTTGCGTTAAAAAAACGCGACGTAGAGTTTTGGCCCATCAATCGTCATTTAGAGCCGGCACTAAGACAGATCCTGCAGCAACAACCTATATCCTGGTTACCTGACGATGCATCCGATTATGCGGCAATGCTCAGGAGCAGTTATGATAGAGCCATTGTCAAATTATTAAACAAACACGGCTCAGATATTCAACAATATACATGGGGGACAGTCAATGCTCTGAATATTCGCCATCCCATCAGTCAGCAAGTACCGATTTTATCCGGTTGGCTCGATATGCCAGTGATTGCGGGCTTTGGTGATAGCTATATGCCAGCAGTACAAAATGGCAACCACGGGGCATCACAGCGTTTTATCATTGCCCCAGGTCGTTGGGAAGATGCCATCATGACGGTTCCTGGTGGACAATCAGGGCATCCATTATCACCTTTTTATCGCAAGGGCTTTGATGATTATGCTGCTCACAGCAAACGTCCGTTATTACCGGGCGCACCTGCTCATACTTTACGACTCAAACCGATTAACTGACGTGGAACTGACTCACCATATCATTGAAGCGTTGTGACGATAAAGAAAGTTCTTGCGACTAACGTCGTTTCGGCATATTTAAAAAGGCTAAAGAATTATTTAGCTCGAATGAACCATTTTTTGTCGCCATAAAGTCGCGGCTTCCTGAAAATGGGCCTTGGTGGGAACCGAGAGGCCGTCTTGATTGGCAAGAGATAGCGCGATTTGTTCGATTAATTGATTACGCCGAATAATGAGTTGCTCAGCGTCTTTAAACAAATCTCTCGCTTCTGGGTATTGTGCTTTAATATCATCAATATTCTCAAGGTTAATATAAGCACGGTGTACAGCAGTATTAAACATTTCGCGTTTAGCATGATACCTCAAATAATCCAAAAGCGGTTCAGACGCTAAGAAAGACAACTGAGAGTCGCTAAAACCGAGTTTTTCGGCGGTTGCAACAAGTTCAGTCTGTACTTCGAGCAATATCTTGGGGTTGTCCTCAACCACAGAAAACAACGCCTTTTCAGTGACTTCAGGGACACTTAAAAGCTGTGTCATAGACACACCTGAAGGCGATACGGAAGACTCTAATTGGCGAGGCTGGGTAAACCAGTCAATGACAACATAAAGGATTGCGGTAAGGACTACCGCAATCAGAATGTAAAAATATGGGGGGTTATTTTGGAGGCGGTGCATTTTCCACACGGGATTTGAGTTTTTGCCCTGGTTTAAAGGTCACCACACGACGAGCTTTGATCGGAATATCTTCGCCTGTTTTGGGGTTTCGACCTGGTCGCTCACTCTTAGTGCGCAAATCAAAATTGCCAAAACCAGATAACTTAACTTGAGTCCCATCTTCAAGAGCTTGCTTGATCTCTTCAAAAAAAGCCTCTACCAAATCCTTTGCCTCTTTCTTGTTTAAGCCAAGTTTTTCGACTAAATGTTCAGCCATTTCTGCTTTGGTTAATGCCATGTGCTTTACTCTCTTAACGTTGCCCCAAGGTCACTTTGTAAACCAGCGATGATTGCTTCAAAGCCAGCTTGAATTTCAGCATCTTCCATAGTCTTAGACGCGTCACTAAACGTTAACGTCATTGCCATGCTTTTATACCCTTCAGCAATGCCCTCGCCTTGGTATATATCGAACAATGTTAGGTCAACTAGTTGATTTACGCCAACTTTTTCTACGGACTTTTGTATAGTAGCAAAGCTAATGTCATTTTGCACCACGATTGCTACATCGCGTTTATTCGTTGGAAATTTAGATACTGGCTGAGCTTTAGGTAAAGCGCGTTGAGAAATCGCTGACAAAGTGATCTCAAAAACAAACGCTCGTGATTTTAGACCAAAAATTTTCTCAAATTGGGGATGCAAGGCACCAACAAAACCAACAACCTCATCACAGTAGACGATATCAGCACCTTGGCCTGGATGCAGGTGTGCTTGTTGAGTTGGCACAAAATTGAACTCAGCAGCTCGACCTGTCAATGACAACAGTCTTTCTACATCGCCTTTGACACTGAAAAAATCAATGTTTTCTGAACCTTGCCAGTTCTCATCAGTGACTTTACCAATGACTGCACCAGCAAGCATAGGCGTTTGCGCTACGCCGTTTTCTGAATTCGCATCTAGCGTAAATTTAAGCCCAGTTTCAAATAGACGCACACGCGCTTGTTGACGCTTTTGGTTATATGCTAAAGCATCTAACAAACCGGTGATTAAACTCACACGCATCACTGACATATCAGCAGAAATGGGATGAGGAAGTGTTAATGACGCCTGATCTGCGAACAAAACAGATTGTTTTTTGGGATCGACAAAGGAATAAGTAATCGCCTCATCATAGCCTTGTTGGAGTAATACAGATTTGAACGAATTCACACCCAGTTGTGATTCTTGGCGAGGTAACATTGCCAGTTGTCCAGTTGGCGCAACATTAGGAATATTATTGTACCCATACACTCGCGCTACTTCTTCAATCAGATCTTCTTCGATCTCGATATCAAAGCGATACGCGGGTACCGTTGCCTGCCAAACATTATTCTCGAAGGATACAGCCATGCCTAGACGTTCTAAAATCTCGGTCACTTGTGCATTTTCAAACTCAATACCAACCACGCGTGTCAAGCGCTCAGCGCGTAAGCTAACACGTTTTGCTTGTGGCACAAATTCAGCCGCTTCAGCCACAAAAACGGGACCGGCCTCACCTCCAACGATATCCAGTAAAAGCTGCGTCGCTCTAGCCATTGCTTGGTCTTGCAAAGCAGGATCGACACCGCGTTCATAACGATGTGAAGCATCAGTATGCAAACCATATTGACGCGCTTTACCCAAAATGGCATCGGGTGCAAAGAACGCACACTCCAAAACAATGTCGGTACTTTGTGCAGTCACACCAGAATGCAAACCACCAAAGATACCTGCTAATGCAAGCGCTTTTTGTTCATCCGCGATCACGAGTGTATCCGAGTTCACCTTGACTTCACTTTCATCAAGCAAAACCAAGGATTCATTTTCTTTGGCAAATCGAACATGGATATCACCCTGAATACTCGACGCATCAAAAGCGTGCATCGGATGACCCAGTTCAATCAGAACATAATTGGTCACATCTACCACAGGATCAATAGAGCGAATACCACTACGACGTAATTTCTCTTGTAACCATAGCGGCGAGGCTTTTGATAAATCCACACCTGAAATGACTCGACTTAAATACTTGGGACATGCTTCTGGTGCATCCAAGTGTACCGGTTTTTGAATATCGGTAGAGGCAATAATTTCTGGTACTGTAGGTTCAGAAACGCTGAGTTGATTTAATACGCCGACTTCACGAGCCACGCCACGAATGCCCAAACAATCGGCACGATTAGGAGTTAAGTCGATTTCAATGATGTTGTCATCAAGTTGTAAATATTCACGAATATCTTTGCCAATCGGCGCATCCACTGGTAATTCAATGATACCATCGTGATCGTCGCTGATACCGAGTTCGGAGAAACTGCACAACATCCCGTGTGATGGTTGTCCGCGCAATTTGGCTTTTTTGATTTTGAAATCACCCGGTAAAACCGCACCAACACATGCAACGGCAACTTTAAGGCCCAGGCGACAGTTCGGAGCGCCACAAACAATATCCAGTAATTCATCTGCGCCGACGTTGATTTTGGTCACGCGCAATTTGTCAGCATCAGGATGCTGACCGCACTCAACGACTTCCCCTATTAACACACCGCTAAAGTCAGCTGCTGCTGGCTCAACGCCATCAACTTCAAGACCAGCCATAGAAATTTGTTCACATAATTCTTCTGTGTTTAATGCGGGATTCACCCATTCACGTAACCACTTTTCTGAAAATTTCATCGCATTATCTCCTTAGTTGAACTGCTGCAAGAAGCGCAAGTCGTTTTCAAAAAATGCGCGTAAGTCATTAACGCCATAGCGCAACATAGTCAAGCGTTCTACGCCCATACCAAAAGCGAATCCAGTGTATTGTTCCGGGTCAATGTTCACCGCCTTCAGCACATTAGGATGTACCATGCCGCATCCTAACACCTCAAGCCATTTACCATTTTCATCCATCACGTCCACTTCAGCAGAAGGTTCGGTGAATGGAAAATAAGAAGGACGGAACCGCACTTGACATTCACGCTCGAAAAAATGCTGCAGAAAATCATGCAAAATGCCTTTTAGTTGAGTAAACGAAACATCTTTATCAACCATCAATCCTTCCACCTGGTGGAACATCGGAGTATGGGTTTGATCATAATCGTTGCGATATACACGGCCAGGTGAAATGATGCGAATTGGCGGCGCTTCTTGTTCCATGGTGCGGATTTGGACGCCCGATGTTTGTGTGCGTAGCATCATATCCGGATTGAAATAAAACGTATCATGATCCGCTCTTGCAGGGTGATTCTTAGGAATATTCAGCGCATCAAAATTATGAAAACCATCTTCAATTTCCGGCCCCGTTTTCGTCGCAAAGCCCAATTCACCAAAAATCGATTCAATGCGAGCGATAGTGCGAGATACTGGGTGTACATTACCCACATTTTGTTGCTTACCCGGTAAAGTCACATCCACACTTTCAGAGGCTAATTTAGCATTCATCTCAGCTAATTTAAGTGCTTGCGTTTTGGCAGTGAGGATAGTTTGGATCTCCCCCTTTGCTGCATTGACTTTTTGACCAAAAACTGGACGCTCTTCGGCAGATAATTTACCCATGCCTTTCATGAGCTCAGTCATATGACCTTTCTTACCTAAATAATCAACGCGAACTGCGTCTAGAGAAGCAACATCGTTGGCTGCTTCGATGGCTTGTTTGGCCTGTTCTACAATGGCTTGTAATTCCATGTGGATTCCCAATTTTTTTGATTGTACCAGCCGTCGAGGCACGGTAATAAAGCTGAGGTATAAATTGTTGTATATTTTACACCAACTTGCTCGCTAGCACACTGTAAAATCAAGGAAAATTAGAATAACAAAGCAAAAAAAAACGCCGAAGATCCGCTTCGACGTTTTTCCAAAAACTTAAGCTTAGTTGTTTATCTTATGCTAACGCACCTTTAGCCGCATTGACTAAGGCAGTGAAAGCGTTCTTATCGTGTACTGCGATGTCAGCAAGGATCTTACGATCGATTTCGACAGACGCTTTTTTCAGACCGTTGATGAAACGGCTGTACGATAAACCATTTTGACGCGACGCAGCGTTGATACGTGCAATCCATAATTGACGGAATTGACGCTTGCGCTGACGACGGTCACGATAAGCATATTGACCAGCTTTTGTGACAGCTTGGACCGCTACGCGGTAAACACGTGAACGTGCACCGTAATAACCTTTGGCCTGCTTTAATACTTTTTTATGACGAGCGCGTGCAATAGTACCGCGTTTTACTCTAGCCATGATTCAGTCTCCTCTTAAACGTACGGTAACATACGTTGGATAAGTGCTGTATCCGCAGTATGAACTAATTTTTTGCCACGTAAGTGGCGTTTACGCTTAGAGCTCTTTTTGGTCAAAATGTGACGCAAGTGAGACTGTTTACTTTTGAAACGACCAGACGCTGTCTTGCGAAAACGCTTGGCTGCTCCACTGTTGGATTTCATTTTAGGCATTGCTAAAACTCCGCATTGTTAAATACCAGTCCGTTGCAGATGAACTGAGGTTAATGTTTGCAGTTCGGTGTTAATACTGTGCAGGTACTAAACTTGTAAACCGAGACTACTTCTTAAGTGGGGCGAGCACCATGATCATTTGGCGACCTTCCACTCTGTTTGGGAATGCCTCACAGGTTGAAATGTCCGCTAAATCTTCTTTTACGCGATTTAGCTGATCCAAACCGATCTCTTGGTGCGCCATTTCACGACCGCGGAAGCGGATTGTGACCTTAGCTTTATCACCACCTTCTAGAAAGCGACGCAGGTTGCGCAGTTTGACCTGGTAATCGCCTTCATCAGTGCCAGGGCGAAATTTAATCTCCTTGACCTGAATTTGCTTTTGCTTTTTCTTTTGCTCTTTTAGAGCCTTACTCTTTTCGAAGAGAAACTTGCCATAATCCATGATCTTACAAACAGGAGGCTGTGCGTTGGGACTGATCTCAACTAAATCCAACCTATTCTCGTCAGCAATTGCTTGTGCTTCACTGAGCGTCACAATACCAACCTGCTCACCATCCTTGCCGACTAAACGTACTTCTTTAGCCGAAATTTCATCATTGATCCGAGCTTTATCGCTCTGGCCTTGTTTGTTAGCGCCTTTAATCTGCTAATCCTCCGAAAAATTAATCTATTTTTTTATCTGCAATATCTTGCAATATTTGACTGATAAAATCACTTGTTGCCATCTTACCATGGTCGACACCGCGACGAGTTCGAACAGCAACTGCTTGGTCGGCCATTTCTTGGTCACCAACGACAAGCATATAAGGTACACGCTTTAATGTGTGCTCGCGGATTTTAAAGCCTATCTTCTCATTTCTCAAGTCTGAAGTGGCTCTAATTCCATTATTTTGTAATGTTTTTACGACTTTCTGTACATATTCGGACTGTTTATCCGTAATATTCATCACCACAACCTGTTGTGGCGCCAACCATGTTGGGAAAAAACCAGCATATTCTTCAGTAAGAATTCCGATAAAACGTTCTAATGAGCCCAGAATGGCTCGGTGAATCATCACCGGTACTTTACGCTCACCATCTTCGGCAACGTAAGTTGAACCCAATCGTCCAGGCATAGAAAAATCAAGTTGTACCGTGCCGCATTGCCACGCACGATCGAGACAATCATAGAGAGTAAATTCGATTTTAGGACCGTAGAAAGCCCCCTCACCTGGTTGGTAAGCAAACTCAATGTCGTTAGCATGCAGTGCATCAGCGAGTGCTTTTTCGGATTTATCCCAAATATCATCGCTGCCCACGCGTTTTTCTGGACGAGTCGATAACTTGACAACAATCTTCTCAAAGCCAAACGTCGCATACGTATCATAAACCATACGGATACATTGAGAGACTTCCTCTAAGATCTGCTCTTCGGTACAAAAGATATGTGCATCATCTTGAGTAAAACCACGCACACGCATCAATCCATGTAATGCACCAGATGGTTCATTGCGGTGACAACAACCAAATTCAGCCATACGCAATGGCAAATCCCGATAAGATTTAAGGCCTTGATTAAAAATTTGCACATGTCCTGGACAATTCATTGGTTTTACTGCGTATTCACGTTTTTCAGATTCCGTGGTAAACATGTTTTCAGCGTACTTATCCCAATGTCCAGACTTTTCCCACAAAACGCGGTCCATCATTAATGGGCCTTTTACTTCTTGATAATCAAATTCGCGTAGTTTTTTGCGGACAAATGCTTCGAGTTCAGTATAAATAGACCAACCGTCATTATGCCAAAATACCATTCCTGGCGCTTCTTCCTGCCAGTGGAATAAATCTAGAGATTTACCAATTTTGCGATGGTCGCGTTTTTCAGCTTCCTCGAGTCGATTGAGGTAAGCTTTTAATTGTTTTTTATCAGCCCAAGCTGTGCCATAAATGCGCTGTAACATCTTATTATCAGAATTACCACGCCAATAGGCCCCTGCAACTTTCATGATTTTGAAATGTTGGCAAAAGCGCATATTTGGTACGTGCGGGCCACGACACATATCCGTATATTCTTGATGATGGTATAACGCTGGTGTTTCGTCTTGGCCGATATTTTCGTCAAGGATTTCTATTTTGTAACTCTCACCACGAGAGGCAAATGTGTTGCGCGCTTCTTCCCACGATACGACTTTTTTAATCACATCATAAGACGTTTTGGCTAGCTCGAGCATACGTTTTTCAAGCTTGTTTAAGTCATCCTGTGAAAGGGAATGATCTAGATCTATATCGTAATAAAAGCCATTGTCAATGACCGGACCAATCGCCATTTTTACGTTGGGAAATAATTGCTTAATCGCGTGCCCCAATAAGTGAGCGCATGAATGACGAATAATTTCAAGCCCGGCATCATCACGTGCGGTTATGATCTGAAGCTGGGCATCGTGGGTAATAAGATCGCAGGCATCCACTTGTTTGCCGTCCACAACTCCGGCAATGGTTGCTTTGGCTAAACCGGGGCCGATGTCGTTTGCTACGTCTAAAACTGAGACGGCATTGTCAAAAGCACGTTGAGAACCGTCGGGTAAGGTAATTATTGGCATGAAAGATCCTTTACAGTGGTGACACCTACGTAGTGCCACATGTATCATTATAAAAACAACTATTATAAAGCGGATAAGAGCGAGCATGCAATCAATCTTTGGCACACGTGATACGAAACAGATATTTTGGACAGTTATCATTCTCTTTTGTGTTGTTGCTCATGCAAACGCTGACGAATGGCAAACGACGGTTGATACACAAGAAATTCTGGTAACGGTTAAAAGGTCTGATAACCTGATCAAAATTAATGCAAAGGTCTATGTTCAAGCATCGCCTGATGCATTTTTGGCGCTTCTCGACTCAGCTAACCTCGATTGTTCTTGGCTTGCAACTTGCGAAGCCGTCACTATTTATCCAAGCCAATCTCCTTCTGTACGCATTGTCCATACGCTATTAAATAGCCCCTGGCCATTACTAGACCGTGAGATGTTTACTCGCTCTACACATCAATTCAGTGCAAATCGCGATCATTTATCAATTTTGGTTGAAGATATATCAGAGAACTTTCCTATCCATCCAAATCGAGTGATGTTGCGCAACGTGAGCGCGCAATGGTCAATGGCACATTCACACGATGATTGGTATGAATTGAATTATCTTGCCAGCGCCCACCCAGGTGGCGTTATTCCAGATTGGCTGGCTGAAAAAGCGATGCAAGGCGCAACAGAGCAAACTTTATTAGCCATAAAGGAACGGTTACATGCACAATAACCTTAAACTTTTCCTATTTTGTCTTAGCTTAGTCGGTTGTTCTGGGCAAACAACACTGGAAAAAAAAATGGAGAGTTACGCTGAGCGCATCGCCAGAGTGACAGAATCAGAGACTCACTTACCCTCGCCTAATTTGGCATTGGGTTTTCCAAACGCATCGAAACGAAAAATTAACATCCCTTCCACTTCGTTAAATTTGCGAGAATTCTATGCTATCAAAGGCTGCCCACTCGCCACGTTAGTTGCTCAGCGAAATACAACTTTAGGCAAGGTGGAAGCGCCAGAGCTACGCTACGCTTACGAGAGACAGCTTTTGCAAACGCTAGCGCAATGTAGTGAATTGATAAAAGCTGACAATATTGATTTAAACAATGAATTAAAACGCTTACAGACAATTAAAACAACCAATTTACCGCTCACTTTTGCCGATATGCTGCAAAATAGTCGCGCTATAATTGCTGGGTTAAGCTTTGCTTCAGACTTTATTGGCACTGAGCAAACCACGACCGAAATCACACAAAGCATTGCTGCAATTCACTACCTAGCGAATATTTCGAATATGGATAACGCTAAAGTGGTCGATATTTCTGAGATGAATACGCATTTGCAAATACTTGAGCAAGGTCAAGTTTGGGCTCGAATATGGCGTTCACAACAGTATCTTATCCAAGTTCTTCCCAGTATTACCAAGGTATTAGACAGTTATAGTAAGAACGTCAATTGTCGAGTTGCACAAATCAATTTGGATATATTACGCAATGTGATGCTGATGTTTTTTATCGATTATATACAGCCGCTGGCAAGTACCATTTTTCGAGCTCATGAGCAATCAAGCTCAGCATGGCAAAAACTGTTAGATGAGCCCGCTCTGCATCCCGATATGAAAGCGTTTATCTTAGCTCACACGCAAACGCACCACGCTGAGTTTAAAAAAACCATCACAGCACATGTCACAACGTGGCAAGAATTGTTTTCTCTATGCTCAATGTCGCCGACTGGAAGATGATGAGAGCCTCTTGCACATTGACCAGAAGAAAGTTTGTGTTGAGATCTTGAACAACCGAAAACAACCTTTTGGGTGGATAAAACTCCTCTTATAGGTCCCACCAACGACATAGAAATTTTAATTTTTTGTGCTTTAGTATCTGTTACAATTGTGTGAAATACTCACACTAAACGAACAATGCAATGAAGACCACTGCTCGATTACATTTATTTATTATATTAATCTTCAGTTTAGTATTTATTGTATCAACCGTCAGTTTTTGGCAGTTATCTAACCACGATGTAACGTTAGAAACTCAAAATGCACTTAATAATGCCCAGTTACTCATAGAGCGAGAAACGCCGCCAGAGGCCTTATATGAGTTTTTGACTCGAAGTCGACACGTACAAATTTCAAATCAATTTCAGGATGAAGCGCCCCACTTTATATATCAGGGAAAGCATTATTATATTTTGCCAGATGGCTCCTCTGAGCTCGATGAAATCGCATTCACCATTGGTCTATTTTTCGCTTTATTTGCCTTGGCGTTATTTTTAACTCTTTACAGCGTCAAACGCGTTCTCAACGAAAAAGAACAAACCATTCATCGCATCCAACAGCAATTAGTTCACATCCAAGAGCAAGAACGCCGTCACTTTGCCATGGAATTACACGATAATGTTAGTCAAATCATCAGTGGGATCCATGTCAATGCTTATATGCTGCAAGCGACGCTAGGAACGAATCAAGATGTGTTAAACATAGCAACCAAAATCTCGACTATGTGTGAGGCACTAAAAGAAGATACAAGGAATTTAATCAACTCCCTACATCCAGTTATGCTAAGTCGTCTTGGATTTGAAAAGGGATTGGCGCAATTTATAGCAGCAGCCAACGAAAATTCCGATGTAGCTATTCTACTGAAAAACCAACTCGACACTTGGTTTGACGATGAAGACCGTGATATTCAAATATTTAGAATTTGCCAAGAAGCCATTCAGAATGCTTTGCGTCATGCCCAAGCATCTGAGATAGTGTGTAGCCTATCAGCCAACAATGATGTGGTGCTGATTGAGATAAAAGATAATGGGCTTGGCTTTATCCCTAATAAGGTAAAATCAGGGGTCGGTTTTCACTCAATACAAGAACGAGCCAGAATTGCCGGATGTGAGCTGAATATAATCAGTCAGCCTAACCTAGGTACGCGTATCAGGATAAGTTTCAAAAAGGATTGATCAAATATGAGCAATACAGACTCCCTCTTACATATTTTACTTGTTGATGATCACGCTGTGGTTCGTCAAGGCTATAGTGCATTGGTACAAATGCTCTATCCTGATGCGGTGGTGCAAGAATCAGCATCCGGTGAGGACGCTTTAGCAATAGCCTCATCTCGGGCATTTTCTCTAGCTGTTTTAGATATTAATTTAGGTGGAATGTCGGGGATCTCACTTGCAACAAAGTTATTACAGTCACAACCTGATATCAAAATTTTGTTTTTTAGTATGTACGATGAACCGAGTTTGATTCAACAGGCTATGCAAACGGGTGCGTTAGGCTATATCAGCAAGCGCAGTGAACCAAAGATGATGCAAGCCGCTATCACGACGGTTCTAAATGGCAAAACTTATCTAACGCCAGAAATTGCCAGCAAATTAGCCTGCGCAGAACTCTCTGAACAACCCAACCTAGGTAAACTGCTAACCGAAAGAGAATTTGATATATTTTTGGCAATTGCCCATGGCCAAAACAAACAGAACGTGGCTCAAGCATTGGGGATCAATGAAAAAACCGTCGCCAATAGTCTTACGCAAATCAAACAAAAGCTGGCCATCAAAGATCTCGCTGAATTGGTCCACATAGCCCTATCACAAGGATATTTACAACGCTAAAAATCCGTATTCGATAACGTTAATTTTTAGTATCTTCCAACTAAAACCGAAGGTGCGGACCACATAGCATGATAAACCTCCCCATGATGAATGTAATAAATATCCTCATCTACAAACACGGCTCGATCTCGCCAAACGCTCCATTGAGTATCTTCTGGTGACTGAATCTGTCCATGACTATCTATGACACCTCCATTTTCAAGTGAGATCTGTAACAACTCCAAACGACTCTCACTGCGCCAAATATCATTATCGTTTGACCAACTTTGAACGGGTAAGCCAATCCGAATATCAGCAGTCGATAACGGTAAATAAGTAATGGCTTTATAATCAAACTCTGCCGGTGTGGCCCCCTGTTCATAGACCACTTCATTGACTAGCCGAGGTATGTCCGTAGACACATCAAAAAGAGCAACTTTTGCTCCTTCTGCTATCGGTGCAGGCATGGAAGTCGCCAAATCTCCCTGCATGATAAAACGATTGGGATCGATATTTTGTCCAATGCCGAGTAAATATTCAGAACTCAATGGTAAAAGGTAAGATGAATAGCCTGGGATCTCTAGTTCTCCTGCAATAAAGGGTTGCCCTGGTACACTCAGATCCAAGATATATAAAGGATCTATTCGTTCAAACGTCACCACGTAGGCTCTGTCTCCAAAAAAGCGTACTGCGGTGATGTCTTCATTTGGCTTGCCAATTGCTTGTGGAAACGTCGAATTTGGTAACCTTCCTAACACCGGTAATGTTCTATCTTGGGCGGATAAGCTGAGCGAAAAAAATTGATGATCAAAGCGATCTGTGACATCTTGAGTCGATTCGGTGGTCACCACTCTTAGCTGTTGATCAAAAATAGATAAACGCAACTGTGGTTGGTTCCAATCTAATCGACCAGCCAAATTAGCACTACCATTGTATGCAATGGCTCCATTGGCAACAGCAAAGTGATGCAACACAGTTTGCTCTGAATAGTCACCTTGGGCATCGACAACATAATTTTGCCCAAATATCACCAAGTCGTTTTGTGCTGCATAAATACCGTCGTACATACCGTTGACACAGATTGAGTTAATTCGAGTAGGCTCGGCAATATCTATGATCGTTAACGTCACCATACCACTATAACCATTCAACTCAGTGGCATCTTCAGGGATAAAACAGGAGTCTTCATCAACTAATGCCTCCCGTACATTATTCATCTCATAAGTAGGTAAAAACTGAGCCACTGGCATCACAGAAAGTGTTTCAAGATTTGCTTGGCGCTGTGTGTCAGTCGTTGCAACAGGAAGCGTAACATTGCTCGGCCAATAAGTACTCAACAAGATAAGTTGATTGCCTACGCGACGACTGGTAATCAAATTCCCATCAAACTGTATTGTTTGTATTTCATCATTCGAGGGGAGTCTTTGTGAACCATGTGCCGAGTTCAAGTCGACAATAGATAAAGTAAATTTCTCTGCATCCGGAGACCAAAAGTGCGCAAGTCCTTGCTCTGAAAAAGACGTTTTTCGGCTCAATACAGATAAATGATCCGCAGATAGATATAGCCCATTAATATAAGTCCCCTCTTCTAAACCTAATGCCACATATTGAGACGAGCTTAATGAACCATCAGCTTCTCTTCTTAACGCTCTCACTGTATTGTGTTCTGGGGTGGTAATAAATAACCATTCACCATCGTATTTTATGATATCGGCTTCGTCGACGCCGGATTCTTGCGTGATGGTTTGTGAAAATGAAGGCGCTGCTGTGGCTTCTGAATCCGACATATTAGGTGCTACTACCGGTAACGCTGTCGTTCGCGATGATGTACTCCCGTAATACAGTCCATTGGTTAATTGCGTATGTAATTCTGTCGCACTCGCTGGTTTGAGTTTCGCAACGGATAACGTCGGTGGTTGAATGTCAGGTAACACAACCGGAGACGGTGGTGAAACAACAGAATTCGATGAGGAACTTCCACCACAAGAGAATAAAAATAGAGTTCCAAAAACGAACGTAAGCTTTGCATTCAACATAAAATAATCCGTATTAGCTATTTGAATACAAGTTAGCAGTTGGAATGCTTTAAAACAAGTAAGAAAGAGAAACGAGGAGAGATTTGGTAGGACTGGGCGAATTCGAATCGCCGACCTCATCGATGTCAACGATGCGCTCTAACCAACTGAGCTACAGTCCTCCCGAAGTCGACGTGCATTATACATTTTAAATATTGCTGTGCAAGCATTAACTGTAAATTGCTCATTATTTGACAGCAAATTCAAAATCTTTGATTTCATCAACGATTCGCCCCGTTTTAATCGCATCAAAAAAATACTCAGCTAGACGATCTGATTCACTTAAAATAGTTTGCCAATATGGGATCCTCTGTTCAGGAGTCATCTTTGCAAAATCATTGCGATCTGAGATTTTGCCATACGGCAAGGACGCAACAAACTCTCGACTCGGCACTAGCATAACCACATTATCGTATGAAGCAGCATGGGGAATTCTATGCGTAAGGCGCTTATCAAACCAACCGGTGATAGGACGTGGATAAAAGTGCGGATATAACGTTAAACCAGCGTTTTTTGGATGCTCAGAGAATTGCAAATCAAAGTGGTAATCTGTGATACCACCATCGCGATACATCCCTTGTCCTGCCCCAGGAATATCTGAGATACCACTCATCACCATAGGTATAGAGCCACTTGCCAGCAACGCAGGCTCAAGGTTGTCTTCAGTTAATGGTACAAATTGATTACCTAAACGGTAAGGATCAATGATGTTCAATCGCTGAGTGCCAAATGTAACACGATCAAAATATCGAGTTAACCGAGTTCTTGAGCGCATATTAGCAAACGCGCTTTGGATTAAACCAAACATTTGAAGCTTGCTGTTTTCACTCGCAACCAAGCCTTTACAGCGCGCAACGATAAAGTGAGCTTTGAATCTTGAATTGGTTAAAATTTCTTGAGTCCCCGTCTCACCCAGCATTTTTGCCAAAATATCTGCAGCACTTTGCGATATTTCGGCCGGAGAAGGCTTGTCAGAGTAAACGGTATTTGAGTAAAAATGCGCTAAACGATCAATGGCTGCTCGCGAGTCTCGTTGACACATACAGGCGGCACGAAAAGCCCCTGCTGAAGTTCCGATTACGTCGATGGATTGATTGCAAGTGGCGAAAAATTCACTGACTAAAATCCGATCCAAACCTGCTAAGACAAACCATTTTGGTCCACCTGATGCGCCTAAGATAGTGTCAAACAATTCTGCATTGAAGCCATTTTCTCTAATTTTTTGTTTGGCATAGGGACCTGAGTATATATCAAGCAAGACTTCTTCCTTTTTTGGTTTGATTGCATGGTTTAAAGGTGTAGGCGTATGCTTACAATTTGTGCATATCTAAAAATTTAATCCACACCTTACATACCTCACAAATACATTCTAAGCTGGCTTATCTAATATATGTTTGAAATTGATTTAGTTCACTTTGAAAAAAAATACCCATCCTATTGATTCTTTGTACCCCTTAATTTAATTGGCCTTTGAGGTATTTTAAAAAAAAACGAAATAAAATCAGTTTGTTTTTTATACAATCTAATGACAAACACGAGATAATGTACAACGAAAGTATAAATCCAAACAATATTCACAAAGTTATCCACAGATCTAGTGGATAATTATCAACAACGAGAGTAAGACATATCTTACAAAAACAAACGACCTGATTACCCAAGAATTATTAATGAATTTCATATGATAATTGATTACACTTGCATGACATAATAATCAATACAAATTTTCCTATTATGATAACAGTCTTCGGTATAAAGAACTGCGATACAGTAAAAAAATCTTTAAAATGGTTAGAGGCCAACAACATCAGTTATGAGTTTTATGATTATAAAAAACTTCCTCCGAAGCGCGAATGGCTGATTGAACAAATTGAACAACACGGCCTTGATACGATAGTAAATAAACGCGGCACGACTTATCGCAAACTTGATGACTCAGTCAAAGCATCACTCGATGTCGATACGGCTCCTAACCTGTTAGTTGAAAATCCATCGATGATAAAACGCCCGATCCTCTGTCATCAAAACAAACCGAAAGCAAAAAGTTTAGTCGGTTTTAAATCTGAACAATATGAGCAATTTTTTAATGAGTAAATCTCCTGTCATCACACTGTGTCAAGCCCTTATCCAACAACCTTCAGTCACGCCAGATGATGCCAATTGCCAACCGATGATGGCTGAGCGGCTTAAGCCGATTGGCTTTAATATCGAAACCATGCAATTTCATGACACAACGAATATGTGGGCAAGAAGGGGCACAACTGGCCCTGTCTTTTGTTTTGCTGGACATACCGATGTAGTCCCAACGGGACCAGAATCACAATGGAGTCATCCTCCATTTGACGCACACATCGAAGATGGCATGATTTGGGGAAGAGGTGCAGCTGATATGAAAGGTTCTCTGGCGGCAATGGTCGTTGCCACTGAAAGATTCATAGCCGATTACCCGAATCACAAAGGCTCTATTGCCTACTTAATTACCTCAGATGAAGAAGGGCCTTTTATCAACGGGACAACTAAGGTAATTGATACATTAGAGGCACGTAATGAGAAAATTGACTATTGCATTGTCGGTGAACCCTCAAGCACATCTCATGTTGGTGATGTGGTTAAGTATGGTCGCCGTGGCTCCTTAACGGGTGACTTAACCATCATTGGTAAGCAAGGTCATGTAGCTTACCCTCATCTCGCAGAAAATCCTATTCATGCGGTTGCACCTGCATTAGCAGAATTGGCGAATACCGTTTGGGATGAAGGTAATGCGGCATTTCCACCTACGAGCTTTCAAGTTTCAAACATGAATGCCGGTACAGGTGCTGGAAACGTGGTTCCTGGGCGTGCAACCTTGTGTTTTAATTTTCGATTCTGCACAGAACAAACCTTTGCTTCATTAATTGAACGAACGTTGGCTATATTAGATAAGCATAATCTTAAATATGAGATTGACTGGACCTATAATGGACAGCCTTTTTTAACTGAAACGGGTACTTTGGTTGATGCAACGGTATCAGCTATTGAGTTAGTTACCGGAAAAGCACCTGAACTTTCTACGGCAGGTGGAACTTCTGACGGACGTTTTATTGCTCCCACAGGCGCTCAAGTTGTTGAATTAGGACCAATTAATGCCACAATTCATCAAATAGATGAGCGTGTTAGTTGTGCTGATTTAGAGCTGCTGACGGATATGTATTATCAAATACTGAAACATTGTTTGGGTCAATAATAATGTTACTTGACGAACAAATCCTGGGTTTAGAAGACAGTCATTTAACGGATTTGTCCACACTCAATGCATTGGGTGTTTCCGGAGGTTTTGCCCTGATTAAAGAGGCTGGAGAAGCTTTTGTAAGCATGCAAAAGGCCGCAAATAAGGATGGTATAGACTGCCAAATTTATTCTGGTTTTCGAAGCTTTAAAGCGCAATCTTCGATTTGGCAGCGCAAGTGGTATGGTGAAAGACCTACGCTGAACGACAAGGAAGAAGCAATCGATATAAATATCTTAAGTGACGTTGATAAAATGTATGCGATATTGCGTTTTTCAGCTTTGCCTGGTGCCTCGAGACATCATTGGGGGACGGATATTGACGTGTATGACGCAAAGCAGGTAAATAACAAAAACCAGCGTCTTGCACTAGTACCAAGTGAATATCAGCCCGATGGGATTTGTGGTGAGTTAAACGCGTGGATGGAAGCAAATGCTGAAAAATTTGATTTCATTCGTCCCTATGCTCATGACTATGGTGGTATTGGTGTAGAGCCATGGCACTACAGTTTTGCCCCTATGGCACAAAAAATAATTAGAAATTTCCCTCTAGCTTCACTTAATCAGCAATTAATGCAAAGTAATTTACCAGGCACACAAGTCATTTTGAATAACCTGGATATTGTGTATAACCGATATATACTTAACAACTCTCTTGGTGATTCAATATGAGCACAACAGTTATTGTGATTATTGTCTTAGTCGTGTTTGGCTTAATCATTTCAAATTTATTATTGTTAAAAGATTCAAAACGAATGGATCTACCGCAATCATACAAAGACCGAAAAGAAGCGGAAGCCAGACATCTCAAAGAACAAGAAGACAATAAGCAAGAATAATCTATTTAAGCCAACCTAGCAAACGCCTCTTGGAGTGTGTTTATGAGTTTCAACTTAACCTTACTGTCGTATTGAATGACAGGCTGTTTGCCCCATATTGGACCAGGCCAAGCAGGATCATCTGAATATCTTGCCACATGATGAATGTGAAGTTGTCGAACAATATTACCTAGTGCTGCGATATTTAATGTTTCAGGGTTGAAAACTTCTGTTAATACTACTGAAGTCAGATTTGAATCCTGATTCAATAAGCTTTGTTGTGTTTCTGTTAGGTGGTGTAATTCACTAACATCTGCAACTTGAGGCACCAAAATTAGCCAAGGGTATTGTGCATCATTCATCAAACGCACAGTACAAAGTTGCAAGTCAATGACAAAGTCAGTATCGTTTTGTAAGCGAGTGTCGAGCGCAAATCTATTTTTCATATCAGTTCCAAATCATGTAAATCAACCTCGACAACCGTCAATAAAGCGCGTTGCCCGATAGCCACATCCGCATTAGGAAAAACAATGGCTTCTTTTTTTGCTAAAACAGGATATTCTTTTTTGCCTGATTGAGAATAGGCTGTTGCTAAATTATATCCTTGGTCAAATGCAGTAAAATTTGGGGTATCATCAGCAAAATGCAACTCAAAATCCTCGGTTTCTCTGCGCACCGTTTGGGCAATATCAAACACAATCGGTGAATCATCACACTCGGGATTGAATTGATTATCGATTAATAAGTGCTTGAGGAACTCGAAACTCGATGCAAAATCAGCACGATTATTGTGCCCAAATGTCCTCACCTTGCCTAGTTCCACAGTGAACGCATGTGCATCACAATGTTTACTCGTATAGTAAGAATAAGTGGTCGTTGGGTTGTGTGATAGCAGTATTGCTTGAATACCTGCACTCGCCAACCAATTGATTTGTTGTCGACTATAGGGCTTGCCATGTATATAAGGGTATACCGCAAATCTAGGGTATTTGGCGTCTCTTATAGCAGTATGTAAGTCGTAATGAAATTTTAGATCTCGATGGCCACACTCGGCAAAAAAAGTTCGAGTACAGCACTCTAGCTGAGCAGCTCGACGGGTTTCTGGACCGGGTTCATAATGGTGATGAGCGCCATCGAACAAGCGATTCATATTGAGATCAACAAAGCGTTCACCGATATTCATCGCCGGAAGATTAGCAAACTGAAATTGCACTTTTACTTGTGGAATAATCGATTGGTTTAATATTCCTTCGACTAAGTCCGAACACATTTCAATCGGGGCCGTTTCATTGCCGTGCACCCCGCAGCTTAACACTACATGACGCACTTCACTTGGTTGATAATTAGCTGGTGCAAATTCAATTATCCCTGCATCAATCACAGATACACGAGTGCCATTGGAGAGTATAGTTTGATGAGGCTGTATTTGCTCCGGCGAAAAACGAGAGCGGTCTAAAAATGATTGCATATCGGGTCTTATCTTTTTTGCGTTAATTTTACCGTTTGCTCAGGTTTTCACAACAAAAAGGAGCCAGCTGGCTCCTTTTTCAATTATTAAAGCGATTTAATCTTTAACCTCGCATGGGGTTAAACGCCAGATGTTATTGACATAATCGCGAATGGAGCGGTCTGAGGTAAACTTACCCATGTGTGCCGTATTCAAAATCGCCATACGAGCCCAATTTGTTTGATCTCGGTAAGCTTTATCCAAATCTTCGTGCGCGTTAGCATAACTTTCATAATCGGCTAAACACAGATAGGGGTCGCCACCGTCTAACAAGCTGTGCTTAATATTGCTCAACGCACCGGGTTTACCTGGCGTAAAGTAATCCGTATCCAACCAGTCAATGACCGCTTTCAGCTCGGCGTTGGCATAATAATAATCGTAAGGATTATAGCCTTTCGCTTTGATAGCTTGCACTTCCTCAACGGTTAAACCAAAGATAAAGATATTATCATCACCAACTTCTTCAGCGATTTCAATATTAGCGCCATCCAAAGTACCAATCGTCAGTGCGCCATTAAGTGATAACTTCATATTACCAGTACCAGAAGCCTCTTTACCTGCCGTTGAAATTTGCTCAGACACATCCGCCGCTGGGATCATTTTTTCGGCTTGAGAAACACGATAGTTTGGTAAAAACACCACTTTTAGCTTGTGATTGACACGAGGATCGTTGTTAATCTTTTCAGCAACGGCATTGATTGCGTATATGATGTCTTTGGCAAGCTTATAACCTGGGGCTGCTTTAGCACCAAAGATAAAGACTCGAGGATGCATATCGTAGCTCGGGTTTTCGAGCAGGCGTCGATATAAAGCTAAAATGTGTAGCAAGTTCAAATGTTGACGCTTGTATTCGTGCAAGCGCTTGATCTGAATATCAAAAATAGCCTTTGTATCGACTTTTATCCCGGTTAACTTCAAAATTTCTTTGGCTAAATCCGCTTTATTTTCTTGCTTCACTTTCATGAAGGCTTTTTGAAATTTGGGATCGTCTGCAAACTCGGCAAGACCGGTTAATTTATCCAGATCCAACGGCCAATTTTTACCAATCTTTTTGTCAATCAGTTTGGATAGGCGTGGATTACAAGCTTTTAACCAACGACGCGGAGTAATCCCATTGGTCACATTGGTTAACTTTCCAGGAGACATCTGTTCAAACTCAGGGAATAAGTTCGCTTTGACTAATTTAGAGTGAATTTGCGCCACACCATTGACTTTGAATGAACCAATAACTGAAAGATTACCCATGCGAACCATTTTTTCATCTGCTTCTTCGATGATGGACAGCTTAGCCTTCATGGCATTGTCACCTGGCCATACTTTTTCCACCTCAGCTAAGAAGCGATGATTGATTTCATAGATAATCTCAATATGCCGTGGTAAGATTTTTTCAATCATACGCACAGGCCATTTTTCTAGCGCTTCGGGCAATAACGTGTGATTCGTGTAAGCAAAGACTTGGCTAGAAATACCCCAAGCCGTGTCCCAATCAAGCTCAGCGCGATCAACTAAAATGCGCATCAGCTCTGGGATAGCAATTGCTGGATGGGTGTCATTGAGTTGGATCACAACTTGCTCAACAAAACGCGACCAATCATCACCATGTGCGCGCTTGTAACGACGTATAATGTCTTTTAATGAACAAGCACAGAAAAAATACTGTTGGATGAGGCGCAGTTCTTTACCCGCTTCGGTTTCATCATTGGGATAGAGGACTTTTGAGATCGTTTCAGCTTGAACATTTTCGCGTTGCGCATCGACATAACCGCCGGCATTAAACACGTCCCAGTTAAAATAATCAGACGCCTCTGACTGCCATAAACGCAAAACGTTGACCGTTTTACCACCGTAACCCACCACTGGTACATCCCATGGTACCCCTTTTACAATCATACCTGGATGCCATTCTTTTTGAATACCACCATCGCTGTTGTATTTGGTCTCAACATAACCATAAAGCGGAATTTCTTGGATGGATTCTGGTCGGCAAATCTCCCATGGATTGCCGTAGTCACGCCAACTATCTGGACGCTCAATTTGCTGATTATCACGAATTTCTTGACGAAATAAGCCATGTTCGTAGTGAATACCATAACCAATTGCCGGTAAGTCCTGCGTGGCTAAAGAATCCAAAAAGCAGGCGGCAAGTCGGCCTAAGCCACCGTTACCAAGAGCCATATCTGGCTCTTCTTCCAAAATATCAGTCAGTGAAACGCCTAGCTCATGCAAAGCCTCATCAGCTGCATCGAACACTTCAAAATTGTGCATATTGTTTGACAGCAGACGTCCCATCAAGAACTCAGCCGAAAGATAATGTACCGCGCGAGTGTCATTGAGATAATGGGTTTTTTGGGTTTTACGCAACCCTTCCAATACGAGTTCCTGCATTGCAGCAGAAGTCGCTTTCCACCAAGCGTGATTATCGGCTTTATTTTCATCCGTCCCCAAGGTCGAATGAAGATGACGCACCACTGCGTCTTTAAATGTTTGTTTGGTGATTGATGTACCGCTCATGTTCCATTTACCCTAAAAGAATAATTAAGATAATTGTAACAGTGGATCACTTTGTTTTTTGTTAAAATAGTGTTAACAAATCGAATTATTACAATACATTCGTTTGCAAAACCAAACTTGTTAACGACTTATTAACTTTTTATTTAAAAAAATTAAACATAGCGGTTATTTAATGACGCTTGCGACTAAGTTTTGAGCATCTTTTAACAAGCGTTCTAGGTGCTCATCAGACACAAAACTCTCAGCATAGATTTTATAAACGTTTTCCGTGCCTGAAGGACGAGCGGCAAACCAGCCATTTTCAGTACTCACTTTAACCCCGCCAATCGCAGCACTATTGCCTGACGCATGCGTTTCAATGCGCAAGATAGACTCGCCAGCAATTTGCGTAGAGGTCACGCTATCTGCATCCATAGAACTTAACGCCTGCTTCTGTGCAAGACTCGCAGCCACATCCATTCTTTTGTAATACGGTGTGCCGTGTTTTTCAGTAAGCTGTGCATAATACTGGCCAGGATTCATACCGGTCTTTGCCGTAATTTCAGCTGCTAACAAACACAAAATAAAACCGTCTTTATCAGTTGCCCACGGGGTGCCGTCATGGCGCAAGAAGATCCCGCCGGCACTTTCTTCACCAGCAAAGGCAATCGACTGTTCTAATAAACCAGATACAAACCACTTAAAGCCTACTGGCATCTCTGCCAATTTGGCACCTTGTGCCTTAATAACTCGATCAATCATAGAACTTGAGACTAATGTTTTACCAATCGCTGCATCTTTAGGCCACTGCGGTCGATGCTGTAGCACATAATCAATCGCAACCGCCAAATAATGATTCGGATTTAATAAACCATGAGTGGGAGTCACAATTCCGTGGCGATCAAAATCGGCATCATTGCCGAATGCCAAATCATAATCTTGCGCATAAGTAAGCAATCCAGCCATTGCATAAGGAGATGAACAATCCATACGGATTTGACCATCTTTATCGAGCGGCATAAAGCGAAACGTTGGATCTATGTTGTTATTTACAACTTCAATATCCAGCTGATAAGTCTCTGCAATACGTTGCCAATAACGCATTCCTGAGCCACCTAATGGATCAACTGCGATCCGCAATTTGGCGGTTTGGATGGATTCGATATCCACTACATTGACCAAATCTTGGATATAGTCATCCATGAAATCGATTTCAGTCACATATTCTGACGCCATTGCCTCTGCGATATGGATGCGTTTTACCTCGACATTTGAATTAGCCAGTAACTCATTTGCACGTTGTTGGATTTGACTCGTTGCATCACTATCAGCCGGACCGCCATGAGCGGCATTGTACTTAAAGCCACCATCTTGTGGGGGATTGTGCGATGGTGTGATAACCACACCATCGGCCACGTCATCATACTTGGCATTGTGCTGCAAAATCGCTCGTGAGATCACTGGTGTCGGCGTATAATTTCGGTCCTGCTGTAGCACCATAGCGACTTTATTGGCCGCTAATACTTCAATCGTCGTGGTTAACGCAGCTTCAGATAAAGCATGTGTATCCATACCAATAAAACATGGACCTGTATTACCCTGTTCTTGTCGGTATTCGGCTAATGCCTGAGTAATGGCAGCAATATGAGCATCGTTAAATGACAGATTAAACGCACTGCCGCGATGACCTGATGTACCAAAACTCACCGCTTGGGTTGGCTCGTTTACATTGGGTTGTAAGCTGTAATAATCACTGATAAGTTTTGGAACGTTGATCAAATGTTCACTTTTTGCTGGCTGACCAGCGAGAGGATGTAATGCCATGCGCTTCCCTGTCGATAAAAGATAGTTAATTCAATTCTTTACAGTATATAAACATTTATAAGCGATCTCATCTGTTTTTGAATATGTTTTATAGAGAATATTGACATATTACCTATGCATACAACGTTTATAACGTGATTCGTCATATCATCCGAGTGCTCATTGGCAAGTAAATAAGTACCGATAGTAAAAAATGGACATTAAAAAACCCCGAGGAGCGAAACTCATCGGGGTTTTGCTATATTCGAACAGCTTACTTAGCTTCTTTACGCGCTTTCGCTTCTTCGATAACTGCTTCAGCTACGTTCTGTGGACAAGGGCTGTAGTGTGAGAACTCCATTGAGAACTGACCACGACCAGATGTCATTGTACGTAAGTGACCGATGTAACCGAACATTTCTGAAAGAGGTACATCAGCCTTGATGCGAACGCCTGTTACGCCCGCTTCTTGGTCTTTGATCATACCACGACGACGGTTCAAGTCACCGATAACGTCACCAACGTGATCGTCTGGCGTAAATACGTCAACTTTCATCACAGGTTCTAGTAGTTGTGCACCCGCTTTTGGAATTGACTGACGGAACGCACCGCGCGCTGCGATTTCGAACGCAACCGCTGATGAGTCAACGGCGTGGAAACCACCGTCGAATAATTCAACTTCAACATCTAATACTGGGTAACCCGCTAGCACACCTTCTTGCATCATTGAGGCAAAGCCTTTTTCGATGGCTGGGAAGAATTCTTTTGGTACGTTACCACCAACAACCGTTGATTTGAATGTGAAACCAGAATTTTGCTCGCCTGGCTTGATACGGTAATCAATTTTACCGAACTGACCAGAACCACCGGATTGTTTCTTGTGCGTGTATGAATCTTCAACTTCTTGTGTGATAGTCTCACGGTATGCTACCTGAGGTTTACCTACTTCAAGTTCTACGCCATAAGTACGCTTCAAGATATCTACTTTGATGTCTAAGTGAAGTTCACCCATACCTTTAAGGATGGTTTCACCTGAATCTTCGTCCGTCTCAACTTGGAATGAAGGATCTTCTGCAACCATCTTACCGATTGCAATACCCATCTTCTCAGTAGAGCCTTTGTCTTTTGGTGCAACCGCAATTGAAATAACTGGCTCAGGGAAGATCATAGGTTCAAGCGTACAAGGATGATTTGGATCACATAAAGTATGACCTGTTTGTACATTCTTCATACCCACAACAGCAATGATGTCACCTGCTTGTGCAGATTCTAATTCAGTGCGCTCATCAGCATGCATTTCTACCATACGGCCGATACGCTCAGTTTTACCTGTTGCAGAGTTTAGTACCGTCATACCTTTGGTCATGCGACCAGAGTAAATACGGATAAAGTATAATGCACCGAAACGGTCGTCCATGATTTTGAACGCCAATGCGCGTAGTGGCTCGTCAGGAGAAACGATGGCTTTTTCGCCAGTCGGCTCACCAGTTTCTTCATCAGTCAAATCTTGAGGATCAACTTCGGTAGGTGACGGTAAGTAGTCAACAACCGCGTCAAGTACTAACTGAATACCTTTGTTTTTAAATGCAGAACCACAGTAAGTCGGGAAGAACTCAAGGTCACGAGTACCTTTGCGAATACACGCTTTGATTTGCTCAACTGAAGGCATCTCACCTTCCATGTACTCCATTAATAGTTCATCATCAACTTCTAATGCAGTTTCGATCAGTTCTTCATAATATTGGTCAACTTTATCAACCATGTCGGCTGGTACATCTTGCACTTCGTAGTTTTCTGGAAGACCAGAATCGTCCCAGACATACGCTTTCTTAGAAAGAATATCAACCACACCAACGAAATCATCTTCGATACCAATTGGTAAAGTCATTACTAGAGGCTTAGCACCAAGTACTCTCTTTACTTGGTCAACAACGCGATAGAAATCTGCGCCCATGCGGTCTAATTTGTTCACGAAAATCAAACGTGAAACTTCAGATTCGGTAGCATAACGCCAGTTTGTTTCTGATTGTGGCTCAACACCACCAGAACCACAGAATACACCGATACCACCATCAAGTACTTTCAATGAACGATATACTTCAACGGTGAAGTCAACGTGTCCTGGAGTATCGATGATGTTCATGCGATGGTCTTTCCAGAAACAAGTTGTTGCCGCTGATTGGATAGTAATACCACGCTCAGCTTCTTGTTCCATGAAGTCAGTCGTAGACTCACCGTCATGTACTTCACCCGTGCGGTGGATCTTACCAGTTAACTTTAGAATACGTTCTGTAGTGGTGGTTTTACCCGCGTCAACGTGAGCAAAAATACCGATGTTACGATAGAGTGATAAATCAGTCATGGTTACACTTTTAAATTGGTTCAAAAAATCGGGCGGATTATATAGGATTTTAGCGCTGAAGTCATAGAGTTTTTAGTTTTTAAATAAAATTTTCATAAAAACCTCTACAAATCGCCATCGCGTAAAATACAGACGGTGACTTCATCGCGGTTGTGATAAAGATGCTTTGCTTGCAATGAAAATGATATGCCTGCACCTTTGAGACCTTCCCTAAGCAGGTTCAGGCATTCGGTCATAGTGGCATAGCGATTTTGCATCGGTAGCTTTAAATTGAATATCGCGTGTCGAGCATCGCCGTCAAGCAACCAATCCAACATCAAATTAGTTACTCGTTGCGGCTGTTCGATCATATCGCATACCAGCCATTGAACCGGGCCGTGCAGAGGTCGATATTTGAATCCATCTACAGCGTAATACTCAACTAATCCCGTCGCCATCAGTTGAGCTTGCATTTTGCCATTATCGATTGCTGCCACCTGAACTCCTCGTTTCACTAGCTGATAGGTCCAACCTCCAGGACACGCCCCCAAATCGACAGCTCGATAGCCTTCGCGAAATAGGTCGGCTTGGTCGGTTTTGGGGATGAAGGTATAAATGGCCTCTTCCAACTTGAGCGTTGAGCGACTAGGGGCATCTTGTGGCATTTTGAGCCGATAAATACCTTGTTCATGGTCACTGCGATTATGCGGGAGACTGACACCTAACAACGCCTTATCATTTTGTGACAAAAAAATATGCCAACACAGACCCGCAATAGGCTTGTTGAATTTGCGCCGATACAGCACCCCTTTATCTCGCATGGCTTGTCTGAGCGGTACTGCAAATTTGCGACTGAACTTGCTTAAGTGTTTGCCTTCTTCAGTATCCGGCACTTCAACCACGCAAGTTTGTAGTGCTTGCTCTGATTCAGGTAATACAGACACGACTTCGCTTACCCTATCGTCTCCAGAGAGATGTACCGGATGAGCAACCAAAAACACCAGCTGACGAGCGAACATTAGTTCAGAAAACTGAACCTGCTTTGAAATCGTTTTCAACGACTGGCTTTGATGAAGATAAAAGCAAGCAAAGCCTGCGCTTTTAGTAAACTTTGGATAACCAGAAATCGCTGATTGGGCAAAATACCTCGACAATTCATCAGACATCTGACTAGCATAGCCCTGCCGGCAATAGCACAAGACGCCAATGATTTCGAAGTCTGGAAAAAATGCTTTTGCGTGAGTCATACTTTTGCTTATGTTCCTGGACCTTGCTTTGGCACTGAGCGTATGACATATATTATCAAAAGCAACCATGAAATAAGTAAGGAAATTCCACCAAACATAGTTAACTTGCCCCAAATGGCAATATCAAACACGTATTTAGCATATATAGTGAACGAAAAAAGCACCACACCAAGAGTTGCAAACATCTGCACTAAAAAAACTAGTGCATCATTGCGCTGAAATTGACCAATGAGCAAAATTAACAGCACATGGACAATATGCATCATTAAAGCATTATCGATACTTTGTTGTGCCATTTTATGTAGTTGAGATTGATGAGAAACATAAGCACTCAATGCAACAAAGACAAACCCAGCGAAAGCCGCTACAGCATTCAAACATCGAGACAATTGGTCAAACCTATTCACTTACCCGCCCTTTCATGAACTGAGTAATTTTTGAGGCCGCAGTATGCATGTGTTCAATATGAGATAGGCCACTTACTTTGCGCGGTTTTAAACTGTGATCACCATCTGGTACACAATGAACGGCGATGTTTGTTGGGAGTGAATAATCTGCTATTTCCTGTGCGTTGCCAAACGTATCTCGCTCACCTTGAATGATAATGACTGGTTGCTCTATCTGGTGTAATACATCAAGACGAGTGTTATTTGGTTTACCGACTGGGTGGAATGGATATCCTAGTACTGCAACGCCTTTTATATCATCACTTTGGCACGCCACATGGCAAGCCACTCGACCACCCATTGATTTACCTCCGATCCAAAGCTGAGCATTAGGCTCGCGTTGTCGAATTTCAGTAATGACTTGAGAATATTCTTCAATTAATGTGGGTAATCGAGACGGTGGGATTTTTTTTTCTTCAGCATACGCCTTTTGCATATAGCCAAAATTAAACGTCCAAACATTTACGCCTTTCTCACAGAGAAATTCTTGCATCCCTTGCATAAAGTCATGACGCAACCCTGCACCTGCGCCATGCGCTAAGACCACATGCAAATTAGATTCTGCGTGTTTCACATTCAGATCAAACATTATCTATCTCCGAGTCGAAACGGTTATTCGATGTTGTACCGTTATGCGGAAAAGCACTTTCATGTTTGACTAGTTCAAGCATCCACTCGCGAAACGCTGTGACTTTTTCTGATTCGTAGTGCAATTTATCCGCGACCAGATAAAAGGCGTCTTTCGCCGCAATCTTTTGTGGAAAGGGACAAACCAAACGACCTGATTCTAATTCCGGTTTAGCTAAAACAGTATTAGCCAAGGCCACCCCTTGACCAAGTGCGGCAGCTTGTAACACATACATTGAATGACTAAATACAGGACCTTGATTGACATTTATGTGCGTTAAGCCGTAGTGACGCAGCCAATTACGCCAACCATTTCTGGATTCAT
This sequence comes from Alteromonas sp. LMIT006, assembly GCF_024300645.1. NCBI lineage: Bacteria > Pseudomonadati > Pseudomonadota > Gammaproteobacteria > Alteromonadales > Alteromonadaceae > Alteromonas > Alteromonas sp. LMIT006. The sequence goes on from NZ_CP101291.1 coordinate 2,037,568, forward strand.
CGTGTAGGAGTGTGTGCTTATCGAGATCCGTAACGGAATTCAATAGCGGTTGATGCTCTAACAACATTGGAGAACATACTGGCGTGATGAACTCATCGTGAAGTTTGTCAGCCAATAATCCCGACCAGCGTCCCCGCCCATAGTAAATTGCCACATCCATATCGTCGGTCAAATAGCCATCATCAAAATCAACCGCCTTTAAACGCACATCAATATCCGGATATACTTGACTGAACAAACTTAATCTTGGCACTAGCCATGTACTGGCAAAACTGGGTGGAGAGGCAATGGTTATGGCGCCTTTCGCACCGCGCGCAAGCAGTTTTTCGGTCGCGTCTTGAATATGTGCGAAGATATCTTTCATATCATGAAAATACGCTTGCCCTTCTTCAGTCAAGAACAAATTCCGGTTGCGACGTGTAAACAACTTTACGCCCAAATGCTCTTCTAATAATTTTATTTGATGACTTACAGCAGCCTGTGTCACAAAAAGCTCATGTGACGCCTGGGTAAAACTCAAGTGTTTTGCAGCGACGCAAAATGCTCTCAACGCATTTAATGGCGGTAATCTTTTCATAAAACTCTTGTCACAGGATGTTGTCGTTAAATATATCGCAGAAAGCCGACACTGGACGAATAACTTGTAAGAACTCTAATCACACAACTAAGCGTTGTACGACTGGAGCGAATGTTACATGTGCAAAGCGATACGGTAAACGTCCTTGTAAAAACCCCATGTTACTCTGCGCTGGTATCTAATGGTGCAAAACCTTTAACCAGCTCATCAACCGCTTTCATTTGCGCCAAATAAGGTTCTAATTTGGATAATGGCAAAGCACAAGGCCCATCGCATTTGGCTTCGTCAGGCTTTGGATGCGCTTCGATAAAAAGACCGGCAATACCGAGTGCCATCCCAGAACGAGCAAGTTGTGCAGCCTGAGCGCGACGACCGTCTGCAGAAGATTCACGACCGCCAGGCTTTTGTAATGCATGTGTGGCGTCAAATATCACAGGCGCCATGGTTTTCATCTCATCCATTGCCAGCATATCGACGACCAGATTATTGTACCCGTAACACGAGCCACGCTCACACAGCATGATTTTTTCATTACCTGCTTCGGCAAATTTTTTGATGATATGGCGCATTTCGTGGGCGGCGAGAAATTGCGGTTTTTTAACGTTGATCACCGCATCGGTTTTGGCCATTGCTACGACCAAATCGGTTTGCCTAGCCAAAAACGCCGGTAACTGAATGACATCCACAACTTCAGCCACAGGTTCGGCTTGAAAAGGTTCATGAACATCAGTAATGATAGGCACACCAAAAGTGCGTTTGATTTCAGAAAAAATTTCAAGACCTTTGTCCATGCCGGGACCTCGAAACGAGTGAACCGATGAACGATTCGCCTTATCAAAGCTAGCCTTAAACACATAAGGAATGCCTAGTTTGCTCGTTACCTCAACATAATGCTCTGCTATGCGCATCGCCAGATCTCGGCTCTCTAATACATTCATTCCACCAAACAAAGTAAACGGTGCGTCATTGGCAACGCATAATGCGTCAATCTGACATGCTGCAATAGTCATAAAATTCCTTAAAATAACGGGGTTTTAGTGATAGCAATATTCACTGTAATTAACAGCCAAGCGATGGCACCTATGTACCCAAGCATGCGCATCCCATTATTACGAGCATATTTATAAGCGAGCGCACCTAGAGCGACATAACACACAAAGCCCAAAATCTTGTGCATAACCCAAGTATGCTCTAATGGGTTCAGTTTTAATGTGCCTAATAATCCAAACGCAGTTATCAAAATGAGGGTGTACAAGATATGGGGTACTATTTTGAGCCACTTTTTATCCTTAATGGCTAAATCGAAGTAATGTGCAACAAATTGAATGGTCAAAACGATTGCCGATAAGCTCACAACAAGATAGTGTAAGTGCTTAAACATCATATACATAATAATCTTCCTAGTCTCATTATAATTGTGTTGATATCTTGGACTATGGCATACGTCCAAGAGTAATTCGCGGTTGTTGTGCATAATCGCATAAGGTCTGGATATCTGTAAACCCAGCATGACTAAATAGAGCCTGTATCGCACTGCCCTGCTCAAAACCATGCTCAAGCATTAACCAGCCTCCATAATGCAAATACTGCGGTGCAGATTGAATGATCAGTTTGATATCAGCCAGGCCGTTTAATGCCGATGTCAACGCAGACTGTGGTTCAAAGCGAATATCCCCTTTTTGTAAATAGGGGCTCCCTGGTTCAATATAGGGTGGATTGCTGCATATCACATGAAATTTTTGATGAATTTCGTTAAACCAATCACTGGTAAAAATCTCGGCATTGGCAATTTTTAATGCCTGTTGATTGTGCTTTGCTAAGTGAACGGCATCTGGTACAAAGTCGACACAAACCACTTCTGCATGTGGCGCTGCTTTGGCGATGGATAAGCCAATTGCACCGGTACCCGTGCCTAGGTCAAGAATTTGCGGAGAGGATATGTCTGTGATTTTTTGCAAGGCTAAATCAACTAGCATCTCCGTTTCTGGTCGCGGTATTAAAGTACAGGGTGCAACCGCAAAAATACTATCATAAAACCCCTGCTCACCCAGTATATAGGCAACTGGTTCACCGTGCATTCGCCTCAATAACATATGATGGAGTTGCATCACTTGTGCATCGCTAAGGTGTTTTTCAGGGAACGCTCTTTGCTGAGTTGCAGATATACCACTGATATGCTGAATCAAGCGCATTGTTTCAGTTCGTGCATCGGACTTGCTGTATACCACACCAGGTCCTTGCACACTAGCTAAAGCATCAAGTAAGGCACTTTCCGCTTCAACTAAGAGGTCTTGAATTTGGGTAGAACTTAACACTAGTCGTCGGCAAGCGCGGCAAGTTGGTCAGCTTGATGTTCTTGACGAATCGGCTCTAACAAAGCGTCTACATCACCGGCAATCACTTCATCTAGCTTGTATAAAGTTAAATTGATACGGTGATCAGTCACTCGACCTTGCGGGTAGTTATACGTTCGGATCCGCTCGGAACGATCGCCCGAACCCACCAGACTTTTACGCGTTGAAGCTTCTTCTGCTGCACGCTTTTCTTGTTCAATATTGTTTAAACGAGATTGCAAGACTGACATCGCTTTGGCGCGATTTTTGTGTTGCGAACGCTCATCTTGACATTCCACCACCAAGCCAGTTGGAATATGTGTTAAACGAATGGCTGAATCAGTTTTGTTAACGTGCTGACCACCAGCGCCTGATGCACGAAACGTATCCACACGCAAATCTGCAGGGTTAATTTCGATAGCCTCAGATTCAGGTAATTCAGCTAACACTGCAACAGTACAGGCCGATGTGTGAATGCGACCTTGGCTTTCTGTTTCTGGCACACGTTGCACCCGATGACCGCCAGATTCGAATTTGAGCACACCGTAAGCACCATCACCAATCACATTCACAATGACTTCTTTGTAACCGCCATGCTCACCTTCGTTAGCTGAAATCAATTCTACTCGCCAGCCCTTAGTTTCAGCATAACGCGAGTACATGCGGAACAAATCACCAGCAAAAATCGCTGCTTCATCACCACCAGCACCAGCTCGAATTTCCAAAAAGCAGTTACAATCGTCTTGAGGATCACGAGGTAGTAATAAGACTTGTAAAGATTGTTCTAATTCAGCGATTGTGGCTTTGGCTGTTTTGAGTTCCTCTTGTGCCATCTCGCGCATTTCAGGATCGTCTTCATTTAACATTTCATTGGCCATCTCGAGATCATCACACGCCTTCTGATAATCGTTAAAGTGCTTGACTACGTCTTCAAGTTGAGAAAATTCTCTTGAAAGAGCTCTAAACTTTTCTTGATTGCCGATCACTTCAGGATCACTTAACAGGGCTTGAACTTCCGCAAAACGCTCAACCAAGTTTTCGAGCTTATGCACGACCGATGCTTTCATTTGTATTCATTACCTTCTGTTTTAACTTCGACATCCAGCCCCATGGCTTGACTCACCTGTGCCAACAAATCGTTATTGCCGTCCGCACTGAGCTGACCAAGTACCTTAGTTGGTCCGTGCGCAAGTTGATTGGTGAGCTTATATGCAAATTCGTCGAGAACAGACTCTGGATCTGTTCCGTCTGCTATTTGTTGTTTGGCTTTGCTGAGAAGTTTATCACGGATTTCGATATTTTTTTCACGAAATGTTTTGACGACATCCACCCCAGCCTGTGCGGCTTGCCACTTGGCAAACTCTGTGATTTGCGAGCTGATTAAAGATTGTGCAGCCTTAGCTGCTTGTTCACGATTGGCTAAATTTTCTTGCACAATCTGCTGTAAATCATCGACCGTATACAAGTATGCCTCATCAATGTCAGCAACTTCTGCTTCGATATCGCGAGGCACAGCAATATCGACAAACAACATCGGACGGTGTCGGCGTTGTGCTAAGGCGTGTTCAACTGTCCCTTTACCTATTATTGGCAGTTGCGAAGCCGTAGAACTGATAATAATGTCAGCTTGCGCTAAATGAGACGGTAATTGACTTAACGTCAATGCTTCACCGGCAAAAGCTGAGGCAATCCCTTGCGCCTTGGACAAGGTTCGATTGGCCACACTGATATTCGTTGCGCCTTGGTCATGAAGATGCTTAGCGACCAGTTCAATCGTTTCACCGGCACCGACTAACAAAACTTTGGAACGGTCGAGTTTTGAAAAAATTTGTTTGGCTAGTTGTACTGCAGCAAAAGCAACTGAAACGGCGTTGGCGCCTATTTCTGTCTCAGTACGGACTTTTTTTGCCACTTGAAAGGTGTAATCAAACACTTTGCGAAATTGATTCGTTAGAGCGTCATGGTTTTTGGCGTCCATCACGGCTTGTTTCACTTGTCCCAATATCTGTGGCTCCCCTAATATGAGAGAATCTAAACCACTCGCCACGCGCATAATGTGATTAAGCGCCGCTTCATTTACGTGGGTGTAAGAGTGATCCGCGAGCGTATCAATGTCTACATTGTGGAATTGCCCCAACCATTGCAGCAAAATTTCTGGATCTTCTTTTGTACATTGAGCATAGATTTCGGTACGATTGCATGTAGATAAGACAACCGAGCTAGTCACACCATCGATTTTTTGTAAACTCGAAAACGCACGGGTCACCGCATCTGGCGTGAAGGCCACTTGCTCCCTGAGTGCCACAGGTGCCGTTTCGTGATTGATGCCAAAGGCAATGATGGTCATGGTGTTCCTACTCTTTGTTACGGCGTGCATTGTACGAAAAAGCCCTTATGAATAAAAGCAGTTTACGACTATGGATCGTGTTTTATTGCCTGTGGTTTAGTGGTTGTTCCACTTTGCCCAAATCATTACCTTTGACGGATACGCAAAGACCATCCGAACTTACACAGTGGCAAATGCGCGGGAAACTTGCCGTAATTACCCCTGATGAGCGTCGAGCTGTTAATTTTTTTTGGCAACGCAACGACGCAATTTATCAGACGGTAATAACCACTTCTCTGGGCATAAATGTATTATCGGCCAAACGCAATCAATCGGGTCTAGAATTAACTGCTGATGGGCAGACCTATGCATCAAACGTTCCGGAACAACTCATCCTTGAACTCACTGGTTGGCAATTGCCCATAGATCAATTAAATCATTGGTTGATTGCTGACGTCAGGGAGGAAGATGGCGTGGTCAGCAAAAATGATCAGGGGGTAATTACTGAATTTATGCCAACATGTTTTGTTATTGACAAACAAACTTGTCCAACACCCATGCGTGTTACCTACTCTGACTATCGCAAAGTAAATAAAGTCTCGTTGCCACATCGTATTACCCTGATCATGGGGGCACAAACATTCAGACTCAAAGTCTCCGGCTGGAATTAAGTAAAATGTATAATCAAATCGATTTTTTAGATGCTTTTTCACACGTCAAATGGTCTTCTCCAGCAAAACTGAATCTTTTTTTGCACATCACCAAACAACGAGATGATGGTTATCACGAACTACAAACCCTATTCCAGCTACTCGATTACGGCGATTCTCTGCGTTTTTCACCCGCATCTGTTGGCGAGATTAATATGCTAACCCCCATCGAAGGTGTTGCTGATGAAGATAATTTAATTGTCAAAGCAGTACAGCTGTTGCATCAAACGACGGGCAACCGCTTTGGAGTAAACATAACATTAGAAAAAAAGCTCCCCATGGGCGGCGGGATTGGTGGGGGTTCGTCCAATGCAGCGACCACTCTAGTGGTACTCAACAAATTGCTCGCGCTGGGCTTAAACCCAATTGAATTAGCCGATCTGGGTTTGCAATTAGGTGCAGATGTGCCGGTATTTGTAAACGGGTTAACTTGTTTTGCCAGTGGCGTTGGCGAAGAATTTGCGCCGGCACCGCTCAAATCCTATACATTTTTAGTGATCCATCCAGATGAGCACATTTCAACTGCAGCCATTTTTAAACATCCTGACCTCCCCAGAAATACACCAATAATGAACTGGCACGATTATCAATTTCCCAAGACCCATAATGATTGTCAGGAATTAGTCGTAAACCTTTATCCGAAGGTTGCAAATTTATTACAGCACTTGTTACACTACGCACCGTCGAGATTGACAGGTACGGGCGCATGCGTATTTGCAATGTTTGACACGGAAGATGAAGCTTTACATGCACTGCAAGAATTGCGTAAACAGCAAATAGTCGATAATAATACACATGCATTTATTGCCAAAGGAGTTACTGAATCTCCTTTGCATAGTCAACTAAAAACGTTATTTGCAACACATGACACGGATTAACCACTGGGGTATAGCCAAGTTGGTAAGGCAGCGGGTTTTGATCCCGCCATTCGTAGGTTCGAGTCCTGCTACCCCAGCCATCTTTTTGACAATTTGACTAATTGACCGCACTGAGGAAACACCTGTGCCAGACATGAAAATATTTGCCGGTAATGCCGTTCCTGAACTCGCCTGTAAAGTTGCTGAAAGACTTTATACCAAACTAGGAAACGCCACCGTCAGTCGTTTCAGTGATGGTGAAATTTCGGTCGAAATCCATGACAACGTTCGTGGTGCCGACGTCTTCATTATCCAATCTACTTGCGCCCCTACTAATGACAACCTTATGGAATTGATCGTGATGATCGATGCACTGCGTCGTGCATCAGCTGGCCGTATTACTGCAGTAATCCCTTACTTTGGTTATGCACGTCAAGACCGCCGCGTTCGTTCTGCACGTGTTCCCATTACCGCAAAAGTGGTTGCAGATTTCTTATCGAATGTGGGGGTTGATCGCGTATTAACTATCGATTTGCACGCTGAACAAATTCAAGGCTTTTTTGATGTACCGGTAGACAATGCTTTTGGTACACCTATTTTATTGGCTGACATGCGTGAACGTGATTTTCATGATCCAGTCGTGGTATCTCCTGATATTGGTGGTGTGGTCCGTGCTCGTGCTACAGCAAAATTACTCGATGATATTGATTTGGCTATCATCGATAAACGTCGCCCAAAAGCAAACGTCGCCAAAGTCATGAACATCATCGGCGATGTCAAAGGCCGTGACTGTATTATTGTGGATGACATGATTGATACCGGTGGCACTTTGGCCAAAGCTGCTGAAGCGTTAAAAGACCACGGAGCGCGAAACGTTTATGCTTACGCAACGCATGCTGTATTTTCTGGTCGTGCACCAGAAAATCTTGAGGCATCCGTTATTGACGAGATCATCGTGACCGATTCGATTCCTTTGTGTGACAAAATGCAAAAAGTTTCAAAAGTGAAGCAGTTGACCTTATCGGACATGCTCGCTGAAACCATTCGTCGCATCTCAAATGAAGAATCAATCAGTGCGATGTTTGAGTACTAAAATCTGATTGATTGATAGCATAGGCAGCGAAAGCTGCCTTTTTTGTTTGTACCTTGGTAATTTACTTGTCGCAAGCGCTCACAAATGGTAGACTTCGTCGCCCTCAATTTGAGGCGAACATGACATAACTTTGATTGCGTCACTCACAAGGGTTAATCTTGGTCGCAAAGATTAACAACATTTATTATTTATTTGGAGACTATCATGTCTGAAGCTATTTTTAACTTAGATGCTGAAGTCCGTAACGATCTAGGGAAAGGTGCGAGCCGCCGCCTACGTCGTGAAGACAAAGTTCCAGCAATCTTATATGGCGCTGATAAAGAGCCTGTATCTTTAACTCTTGCTCATAACAAACTGATCCAAGCATCAGAGTTCGAAGCATTCTACTCTCACGTATTAACCCTAAACATCGGTGGTGAAAGCGTAGAAGCACTAGTTAAAGATATGCAACGTCACCCGTACAAGCCAAAAATCTTGCACGTTGATTTTTTACGCGTTGATGCATCTAAGAAAGTTCATACTCAAGTGCCTGTTCACTTTATCAATGAAGCCACAGCACCTGCAATCAAAACTCAAGGCGGTCACGCTGAGCACCACGTAGCAGAAATCGAAGTATTGTGTTTACCTGCTGATTTACCGGAGTTCATCGAAGTTGACTTAACAGAAGTTGCACTAGGTCAAACATTGCACTTATCCGACATCAAACTTCCTAAAGGTGTAGAGTCAGTTGAGTTAGCAAAAGGTGAATCACACGACCTTGCAGTGGTTACTGTGAAAGCTGCTAAAGGCGCTGCTGCTGAAGCGGAAGGTGAAGCTGACGGCGAGTAAGACCGTTGACTAAGATCCAACTTATCGTGGGCCTGGGCAATCCAGGCCCCGAATATCAAAACACTCGGCACAATGCGGGTGAAATGTTTGTCTCATCTTTAGCCAAAACTTTTGGCTGTACCCTATCCCCTGAAGCAAAGTTTTTTGGACTCACCGGTCGCACTCGTATCGCTGGTCAAGATGTGCGTTTACTGTACCCTACGACATTTATGAATCGCAGTGGTAAAGCAGTATCTGCCATCGCTAACTTTTACAAGATAGATGTGGCAAACATTTTAGTCGCGTTTGATGAATTAGACCTTCCTCCAGGAGTGGCGCGATTCAAAGTAGGTGGTAGCTCTACGCAAAACGGAATTCGAGATATTGTCAGTGCGCTTGGCAATCAAAAAGATTTTTACCGTTTGCGTATAGGTATTGGTCATCCCGGCCACAAAAGCAAAGTGACAGGGCATGTTCTAGGCAAAGCACCACACACCGAACAGACCAAAATTGACTCCAGTATTGATGAAGCAATTCGCTGTACTGAAATATTATTAAAAGACGATTTAGTCACAGCACAGCAACGTCTGCACAGCTTTAGTGCTGAATAGACGTTTTTTGTTGTGTGACGTAATTTGAGGAATGACTTATGGGTTTTAAATGTGGCATTGTTGGTTTACCCAATGTGGGTAAATCCACCCTATTTAATGCACTGACTAAAGCAGGTATCGAAGCAGCAAACTTTCCGTTTTGTACCATTGAACCAAATACCGGTGTTGTGCCTGTACCTGACCCTCGCTTAGACGCATTAGCAGACATCGTCAATCCACAAAAGGTCATTCCAACCACGATGGAGTTTGTCGACATTGCGGGATTAGTCGAAGGCGCTTCAAAAGGCGAAGGTTTAGGCAATAAGTTTTTAGCAAACATCCGTGAAACGGATGCTATTGGTCATGTAGTGCGTTGTTTTGATGATGAAAACATCGTTCACGTTGCGGGTAAAGTCGATCCTGCTGAAGACATTGATGTCATCAACACCGAACTTGCTCTGGCTGACCTTGATAGTGTAGACCGTGCCATTATCCGTGTGGGTAAACGCGCAAAAGGCGGTGATAATGATGCAAAGTTCGAATTAAAGGTCTTAGAAAAGATCAAGCCTCATCTTGATGAAGGCCAACTTTTACGCAGCGTTCCATTAGAGAAAGAAGAACACGCCGCCATTGCTTACATGAACCTACTTACGTTGAAACCAACCATGTATATCGCTAATGTCAACGAAGACGGTTTTGACAACAATCCATATTTAGATAAGGTATGTGAGATCGCTGCAGGTGAAAACGCTGTCGTCGTAGTGGTCTGTGCTGTAATCGAAGCAGAAATTTCTGAGTTAGAAGATGAAGATAAAGCCGAATTTTTATCAGAAATGGGATTGGATGAGCCGGGTTTAAATCGAGTGATCCGCGGTGGCTATAATTTACTGACATTAGAAACTTATTTTACTGCAGGGGTCAAAGAAGTTCGTGCATGGACCTATCCCATCGGTTCGACTGCGCCACAAGCTGCAGGTAAAATTCACACAGACTTTGAAAAAGGCTTTATTCGCGCTGAAGTGATCGGCTTCGATGACTACATTGAGTGCAAAGGTGAAGCCGGTGCCAAAGACGCTGGCAAATGGCGACTGGAAGGCAAAGATTACATCGTAAAAGACGGTGATGTGATTCATTTCCGCTTCAATGTTTAACAACAATCGTCAAGCACAAAAGGTCGGGGTTACCGGCCTTTTTTGTACAGCCAAATCCTATAAAACATCACTGATCACTCAATATTTAATCAAGATGCTTATTTTGCCAACTATTTAGCAAAAAAGGTTGACGCAAGCATTCGATATGTCCATAATACGCGCCACTTCCAAGACACAGATTGTACTTGGAACTACCAAGGCTACGTAGCTCAGCTGGTTAGAGCACATCACTCATAATGATGGGGTCGCAAGTTCGAATCTCGCCGTAGCCACCATTTTACTTTTTGTAAAATGACCAGAGAAATGCGGGAGTGGTGGAATTGGTAGACACGCTGGATTTAGGTTCCAGTGCTTCACGGCGTGAGAGTTCAAGTCTCTCCTTCCGCACCATCTGCTGGGGTATAGCCAAGTTGGTAAGGCAGCGGGTTTTGATCCCGCCATTCGTAGGTTCGAGTCCTGCTACCCCAGCCATCTCTCTACTGTATCATTCATGTATCCACTGGGGTATAGCCAAGTTGGTAAGGCAGCGGGTTTTGATCCCGCCATTCGTAGGTTCGAGTCCTGCTACCCCAGCCATGAATTGCACAGATATTCTCGAAACCATATCGTTATTAGTCTATTTGTTTTATAATCATTTTAATAATTAGAATAAATCTCCACTAATCACATGATCCACGATATTGTTGCCTTTATTAATAACATCCTTTGGGGTGACGGCCAGATTTTGATCTACATGCTATTGCTTGCAGGCATTTGGTTCACCTGGCGTCTTCGTCTATTACAAGTCATTGACTTCAAACACATGTTTAGCCTACTCAAAGGCTCTACTGCATCTGATAGCCGTGGAATATCATCCTTTCAAGCACTTTGTACATCCCTTTCTGCTCGCGTGGGAACAGGCAACCTCGCTGGAGTCGCCGTGGCGATTTCTCTTGGTGGTGCTGGTGCTGTATTTTGGATGTGGGTGATTGCGTTTTTGGGCATGGCCACAGGCTATGCTGAAAGTGTTTTAGGTCAAGTGTATAAGGTCAAAGATGCCAACGGTGAGTTTCGTGGGGGACCCGCTTATTATATCAAACAAGGCTTAAACCAATCCTGGCTCGCAATTACCTTTTCGTTATGTTTATTTTTGGGGTATGGGTTTATTTTTTCGGCAGTGCAAGCCAACACCATTACCGATGCTCTGAATAATGCCTACGACATTGATACGCTTTATTCTGGATTAGTTATTATTACCCTTGCCGGATTAATTGTGGTGGGCGGTCTCAAAACCATCGCGCGTTTTGCCGAATGGATTGTGCCTTTTATGGGCCTTGCGTATGTGGCTGTTGCCTTGGTAATCACCGTCATCAATATTGATTTGTTGCCTTCGGTATTATGGCAAATTATCGCAGGTGCGTTTGGTTTGGAAGAAGCTGCAGCAGGAACGTTTGCTGCTGCCGTCAAGTACGGGGTCATGCGCGGCTTATATTCGAACGAAGCTGGCTCTGGTTCAGTGCCACATGCAGCCGCCGCCGCTACGCCCCACCCTAACCATCCAGCCTCACAAGGCTATATCCAGATGCTTGGTGTTTTTATTGACACGATGATTCTGTGTACTGCAACTGCGTTCATTATTCTGCTCGCTGGTGGTGGTCAGTCAGAGCAAATGGAAGGCATTCGTTTAACTCAAACGTCAATGAGCTTTCATTTAGGCGATGTAGGAGCTGATTTCGTTGCCGCTGCTATTGCTCTATTTGCCTTTACCTCAGTGGTAGCAAACTATGCCTATGGTGAATCTAACTTACATATCTTTAAACTGGACAACAAAATTGGCCGCTGGGCTTATACCGCTGGGTATCTGGCGATGATTTTGTGGGGTTCAATGGCAGCTCTGCCAAAAGTCTGGGCCGCAGCCGATATGGCTTTAGGTTTGATGACGGTCATCAATATCATCGCAATCGTCTGGCTGACCCCCACTATTGTGAGTATCAGTCGCGATTATATTAACAAACGCAAATCTGGACAGAGCATGGCATATAAAGCCGGAGACTGCGAGATCCAAGGCGAGTCTGAAAAAGGTATTTGGTAACATTTACCTTAATTGTGTCACTGAATATCCTTTGGCTTCGAGCATGGTAAGTACACTGTGCTCGCCAGCCAAATGCAAACCACCTACCAAGACCAATTCAGTATTATTATCTTCAAACATGGCTTCAATTTGAGGCACCCAACGCATATTGCGGTCTTTCAATAGTAATTGATACATTCGTGGGAATTCTCTCGGCATATCCGCAATGCCGATCTCCGCCATTGCTTTCATATTACCACTGCGCCAAGCCGCTAACATGCCGTCTAATAACGTTTTAGCGGTAGCAGTTTCAGTCACAGAATAGGAGATAAATAAGTCTTCTTGGCCTTCAGCCATGCCCATCATCATTGTCAGCTGCTCTTGAGGAGATTCTAGCCATGCAATGTCTTTACTATCTTGGTTCGCTTTATCAAAAAAGATTTTATCAACACCTGGTTGGGTTAAACCCAAGATTTGCAGTTCTATAAACGTTATTGCTGTCCCTAATAATGCAGGCTTCATTGGTAAAAAATTCTCAATTGGGATACCGCGTTGTTGTAAGTGTGATTTGACCAATGCCACTGTTTCAGGTGTCAGTACATCCTCAAAAGTGCGACCATCTTGAAAACTCATACTCTGCATCATTAATTGTTGAAATTGCTGAGTTTCCATAAAAGCCAAATCCGATTCAAAAATCAGCTCATCGCTCAAGGCGTAAATTTCTTCGAATAATATTGGCAAAGGTAATTCAGAGGCTGGTAAAACATGCACCGTACCTCCTATATAGAGAATGTCGCCATCTGGTGCTTTGACTTGCCAGATGGAAGTGGCTGAGGCATTTGTTGAAAGGAAGAGTAAAACAGTAAATAGCAACGATTTCATAAAACTTGTCCGTGTAAATTATCACGAACACAATATAGGCTAAAACGCGAGCATTACCAACTGTACTATCAACATGATCATGATCAACGGCCAGATAAACCGGCTGATTTTACTTGTGGTCTCATCACTGACTCGAAGATTGGATTTTTCAATCATGGGAATAAATATAATTAATGCAAGAAACAAGACACCTAATAAGACGAGTACCTCCATAAAGGGCTCCTTACTTTAAACCCATGGCGTGTTTGATAACCTGACGTTTTGCCAAACCACCGTGCTGTGCTAAAAACAAGCCAAGATTCCGCAACGGCTTTAAGATGACATTGGTATTTGAAAATAGATGATACAACACATCCATGCTATTCATCATTTGGCCATTGGCCGCTTGTCGTGGTAATTGGTAATAGCGCTTAAGAGATTTTTGTTCCGCAATGACACCCAATAAACAGCGCACATCAGCAAAGCCCAGATTGACGCCCTGCCCGGCTAACGGATTGATGGCATGTGCCGCATCGCCAATCAAAATCACTTTATCTTTAACATAGTGCTGTGCATGCATACGCACGAGTGGGAAACGTGCTTTGTCCAACACTTCAAACTCGCCAACTTCTTTAGGAAAATGTGCTTTTATCGCTTGGGTGAGTTCTTGAACGGTCATTAGTTCAAGCTCAGCCAAACGTTGCGGCGAATCATACCAAATTAAACTGGCATATTGTTCGTGCATGGGCAAAAACGCCACTGGCCCAGAGGGTTTGAACGCTTGCCAAGTCAATGCTTGCGCCGCTTGAGCTTGCTCCTCAGAAGCATAGTGGTTGCGCACAGTAATCCCCATTGCTTGTTGATCGTATTCCCAGCCGACCGTCGCAATACCAGTTTGTTTGCGAACTTGCGAATGCACACCATCGGCAGCGATGATCCAATTGCCTTGGAGCCTCTTTCCTGATTCAGTTTGAACTACGGCATTGGCTGAATCAATAAAGGAAGCTTTGTCATGCATGACGGTAATGAGTTTTTCATCTTCCATCGCTTGAGCTAAGCCGAGTTGAGTAATGCGATTTTCGACAAAATATCCCAGTAATGATTGACCGACTTCACTGGCATCGAATTGTGTTTTGGCCCAACTTTCTTCCCATACTGCGAGAGAAGAATATGGTTGAACACGCATAGCTGTAATATGTTTCCACGCGCCCAAATCGTCCAATAATTGTACACTGGCCATAGCTAAAGCAGACATCCTCAAGTCAGGCCCTTGATCGGAAGCAAATTCACTGGCAGGAAATGCTTCCAAGACAATGACACTGTGGCCAAGTTGAGCCAAGCCTAAGGCTGCGGCCGAGCCCACCATACCGCCACCTACGACGATATAATCTGCGTTGTGCACTGCTTGGGTCATGCGCTGAACTCCTGAGAAAAACAAGGTTAATCCTTATACGTAAGAAACCCTATTATGTGTCACTCGTGATCCTTGCGCAATACTAGTCTTTGTGAACAATGTCCTGTAAAATCACGATGTTTTTCGATTCTTTGCATACAAGGTCAATACGACAGATGAGCCAAAAACTCTATATCAAAACTTGGGGCTGCCAAATGAACGAGTACGACTCGGAAAAAATGGCCGACTTACTCGACTCAACACATGGATATTCGGTTGCCGAAACGGCCGAAGAAGCAGATGTGATTTTGCTGAACACCTGTTCAATTCGCGAAAAAGCCCAAGAGAAGGTATTTCATCAACTCGGACGTTGGAAAAACCTCAAAAAATCCAACCCTGACCTTATTATTGGTGTAGGCGGTTGTGTTGCTTCTCAAGAAGGCGATCATATTCGTCAACGCGCACCGTATGTCGATATTATTTTTGGTCCACAAACCCTGCATCGTTTACCAGAGATGATCAATGACATCAAAGACGGTAAACCGGCTGTTGTGGATATCTCTTTTCCTGAAATAGAAAAATTTGACCGTTTGCCTGAGCCTCGCGCTGAGGGGCCAACAGCATTTGTTTCTATCATGGAAGGCTGTTCAAAATACTGCACATTTTGTGTAGTACCTTACACTCGCGGTGAGGAAGTCTCCCGCCCTGTTGATGATGTGCTATTTGAAATTGCGCAACTCGCAGAACAAGGCGTTCGTGAAGTCAACTTGTTAGGCCAAAACGTGAATGCCTATCGCGGTGACCATCACGACGGAAGCGTCTGTCGTTTTGCTGAATTACTCGAACTGGTCGCATCCATTGACGGAATTGACCGTATTCGCTATACCACTTCTCATCCGGTTGAATTTACCGATGATATTATCGCAGCATATGACAGTATTCCAGAACTAGTAGATCATTTGCACCTTCCTGTGCAAAGTGGCTCGGATCGTATTTTAAACTTTATGAAACGTGGACACACGGCAATCGAATACAAATCAAAAATCCGCGCATTGCGTAAAATCCGTCCAAACCTTTCTATGTCTTCTGACTTTATCATTGGTTTTCCTGGTGAAACCCAGGCCGATTTTGCAGACACGATGAAATTGATTGATGACATTGGTTACGACTTGAGCTTCAGTTTTATCTACTCAGCTCGTCCAGGTACACCGGCTGCGGACATCGTGGATGACGTCTCTGAAGATGAGAAAAAACAGCGTTTGTATATTTTGCAGGACCGTATTAATCAATCTGCACAGCGTATCGCACGCAACATGCTCGATACAGAGCAGCGTGTCTTGGTGGAAGGTCCATCCAAGAAAAATCCAATGGAGCTCACCGGTCGTACTGAAAACAATCGTGTAGTCAATTTTGAAGGCTCACCCGATATGATTGGTCAGTTTGTGGATGTTAAGGTCACTGATGTCTATACCAATTCATTGCGTGGCGACGTTATACGCCGTGAATGTGATATGGGGCTACGTGTCGCCATATCACCACAAAGCATCCTTGCCAAACAACAAGACTCATTAGGTGTGCAGATCGTCACGCCTAAGTTTGCATAATTTTTTAGAGGCATTTTTGAGTAACTTAGAATCGAACGAGCTTATCTTAGAAGCGGATAATAAGCGCCTTGCGAGCTTATGCGGTCCTTTTGATGACAACATCAAGCACCTTGAAAGACGTTTAGGAGTCGAAATCACCTATCGCAACAATCACTTTAAAATTATTGGTGAAACCTCTGCATCGGATGTTGCCATAGATTTATTAAAAAATTTATTTGTGGAAACTGCTCCTGTTAGAGGAGTCATTCCAGAATTATCTGCAGACCAAGTTCACCTAGCCATTCAAGGGGCTAAAGTCTTAGACCAAGTCAGCGAAGATGAACTCAACCCCTACGGTAAACAAGTTCACATTAAAACTAAGCGCGGCATCATTAAACCGCGTAATCCGAATCAAGCCCAATATGTCGCCAACGTCATTAACAACGACATCGCCTTTGGTATTGGCCCTGCGGGAACAGGTAAAACCTATTTGGCCGTGGCCTGTGCCGTAGATGCTTTAGAGCGTCAAGAAATTCGTCGTATATTGTTGACTCGCCCCGCCGTTGAAGCAGGCGAAAAACTCGGTTTTTTACCCGGTGACTTATCACAAAAAGTCGATCCGTATTTGCGACCATTATACGATGCATTATTTGAAATGCTCGGTTTTGAAAAAGTCGAAAAACTCATTGAACGCAACGTCATCGAAATTGCGCCTCTTGCCTATATGCGTGGCCGAACCCTAAACGATGCTTTTGTCATTTTAGATGAATCACAAAATACCACCACTGAACAAATGAAAATGTTCCTTACTCGGATTGGCTTTAACTCTAAAGCCGTCATTACAGGTGATATTACTCAAGTGGATTTACCCAGAGGGGTGCGTTCGGGATTGCGTCATGCGATAGAAGTATTGCAAGACGTAGAAGATATTTCGTTTAATTTTTTCAACGCCCATGATGTCGTACGTCATCCAGTAGTGGCTCGTATTGTGCAAGCTTATGAAACCCATGATGCGGAAGTAGCCAAACGCAAAGCAGTAGAAAAAGCCCAAAAACTTGCTCAGCAAGCAGCCAAAGATAACGATGCAAATTGATTTAGATGTGCAAATTGCGGTTGATGCTTTGGATTTACCTCAACCAGAGCAAATTGAGCAATACATCCAAACCACATTAGAACAAATTCAGCATGATTGTGCTGAAATGTCAGTTCGATTCGTTTCTAAGACCGAATCACAACAGCTCAATCGCGAGTATCGGGGCAAAGACAAACCGACAAATGTTCTGTCGTTCCCCTCTGATTTGCCCGATTTTATTCCCTCCAATCACATTGGCGACTTGGTAATCTGTCACGATGTGGTCGTGTCTGAAGCGGCAGCTCAGCACAAATCGATAGCGGCACATTATGCTCATATGATCGTCCATGGCACCTTGCATTGTTTGGGCTTTGACCATATTAAAGATGATGAAGCTGAGTTAATGGAATCACATGAAATTGCCATATTAGCGCAATTAGGTATTGACGATCCCTACAACACAGATTAATTTAGATATTGTATTTTTTGCTAAGGTAAACAAAATAAAGTCATGAACGACGACAATCCCCACTCTAGTAACGGTTCTGCGCAAAGCAAAAGCTTTTTTGAAAAAATAAAAGACACGTTTAGCCCAGAACCGCAAAGCACGGAAGACCTCGTAGAAGTCATCTCAGAGGCCCAACAAAATGACGTCATTGACCCACAAACACGGGAAATGATAGAAGGCGTTATCAACGTAGGCAATATCAAAGTTCGCGATATTATGATTCCTCGGGCTCAGATGATCACTATCAATATTGAAGATAAAGTCGAAGACTTTTTACCCCAAGTACTAGAATCCGCACACAGCCGTTTTCCAGTGATCAGTGAAGACAAAGACCATATCGAAGGTATTTTGCTTGCTAAAGACATGCTCAGTTATGCCTTTAACAGTGATGCCACCTTTGAGCTCAAAGATGTGTTACGCGATGCCGTCATTATCCCTGAATCCAAACGAGTGGATATTTTATTAAAAGAGTTTCGTCAGCAGCGCTATCACATGGCGATTGTGGTCGACGAATACGGTGGTGTATCGGGTCTAGTGACCATTGAGGATATTTTGGAACTCATTGTTGGAGAAATCGAAGACGAACACGACGATGACGAAAATAGCATCGATGGTATACGCCCTCTTAACAAGCATACTTATTCAGTCAAGGCCCTCACGCCTTTGGATGATTTTAATGCCTTTTTTGAAACCCAATTCAATGAAGAAGAAGCCGATACTATTGGTGGCATTGTTCTAAAAGGCTTTGGTCATATGCCCGACAGTGGTGAAAAGGTAAAAATTAACGGCATTGAATTCAAAGTCACTCACGCTGATAAGCGTCGTATCGTACAACTCAAAGTCACTTTACCAGACGTACCAAACGAGACCCCGGCCTAATGCCCAAGCATTTACCACAGTGGTTAGCGCCTCTGTGGCGTCAAATGATCATGGCCCTAGTCTGCGGTGCCATGATGACACTGATTTATGCACCATTTGAGCATGGGCTGTTGGTGTTTTTTATTTTACCGGTTTGGTTTTACCTCATATTGCGTTCTCAAGCACCTGGCAAAGTGGGCTTTGCTTTTGGCATGGGCTGGTTTGGTGCCGGTATAAGCTGGGTACATGTATCGATTGCTGATTATGGTGGAGTGCCATTATTAGTATCATTGGCTTTAATGGGGGTATTATGTAGCTATCTGGCACTCTTCCCCGCGCTATTTGCTCGTTTGTTAGCATGGGTGAATCAACACAGTCAGCAACAGCTATTGCCGACCTTATTAGCCGCCCCCATCTTTTGGTATGCCGTTGAATATTTACGCGGTATCTTATTGACAGGTTTTCCATGGCTATCACTTGGTTACAGTCAGATAAATGGTTCGGCACATGCGACGCACCTCATTCCCATCTTTGGCGAGTTAGGCACTAGTGCGTGGATAGTATTGGTATGTATTTGTTTAACACCAGCCACTAATCGTTATCTTTGGCGTCACGCCATTGAACCCAAATCAAATGGACTCTTTGCGCTCGGCTTGTTTTTGGCTGTTTTCATGAAATACACCAATTGGCATTGGGAAATTGAAGATCCACAACAATCTGTAAATCTCGCGTTAGTTCAAGGCAACATTCCGCAATCTCTGCGCTGGGTACCAGAAGAAGACGCCAACACCATGAATAAGTATCTTTCCATGACACAAGCATTATGGGACACACATGACGTCATCATTTGGCCTGAAGCGGCTATTCCGCAATTAGAACCGCTTGCTGATGATTATCTCGCTGCATTACAACAACAGAGTATGGCATCGGATACCCCCTTGATCACTGGGATCCTTAATTATCGGGTGCCAACGAATGAAGCGTTTAATAATGTCATTGTCATTGATAAGCAATATACCTATGAGCATGCTAATCGCTATGCCAAACATCATTTGTTACCTATTGGTGAATTTGTTCCTTTTGAAGGGGTTTTGCGTAAATTGGCGCCTATTTTTGATTTACCTATGTCATCATTTACCCGCGGGGCGTATTTACAACCTAATTTACAAGCAGGGTCACTGTCACTCACCACCGCACTTTGCTATGAAATATTATTTGCCAGACAAGTGCGTGATAATCTCACGCCCAAAACAAATGCCATATTGACGTTAAGTAATGATGCCTGGTTTGGTGCCTCTCATGGTCCTTATCAACACATGCAAATCGCACAGATCAGAGCGCTTGAATTAGGGCTGCCGGTGATTCGAGCGACCAATAATGGGATCACCGGCGTTATTGATCATTATGGGCGGGTTACAGCACAACTTGAGCAATTTTCAACCTCACATCTTAGTTACGCGTTACCATTAAAAAAGCGACATACCCCTTATTTTTACTTTGGTGAGGCAATAAATATGATTTGGCTAGGGATCATGCTCATGATTGCGGTATACTGCATGGTAACAACACGAAAACAGACGTTACAATAACAATAATCACCTCATTTTAGGGAACACAATGATTAAAATTACCAAGCATCTTATCATCGGCCTCTCTTCATTTTGTTTGTTTCACTCTTTTGCCTTCGCTGACTCCATCAAAGTCCTGAAAGCGGATAAACTTATCTCGGTAAGGGATGGCAAGGTTTATCCAAAACCGGTAGTGATTGTTACTGATAATGTGATCACGCAAGTAGGTCAACAAGGTGATATGAGCATCCCTTCTGACGCTACTGTGATTGATTTAAGTGGGCATACCTTAATGCCAGGTCTAATGGATATGCATGTTCATCTCACCTCTGATGCCAATATTCATGGTTATAAGCGCTTGCAACGCGATACCTCCCGTGCAGCCATTACTGGCGTCGTCAAAGCCAAGCGTACCTTGATGGCTGGTTTTACCACAGTGCGCAATGTGGGTGCACCAAACTATGCCGATGTAGCGTTGCGTAATGCCATCAACGATGGTGATGTACTGGGCCCTCGAATGTTCGTCTCAGGTCCGTCGATCGGCGTCACTGGCGGTCATTGTGACAATAACTTATTGCCGTTCGAATACGATGTCACTTCAGAAGGTGTGGCTGACGGTCCATGGGCGATGAGAGCAAAGGTCCGTCAAAATATCAAATACGGCGCCGATGTCATCAAGTTTTGCGCGACCGGCGGGGTGTTATCCAAAGGCACCAAAGTTGGCGCACAACAGCTTACCTTTGAAGAAATGAAGGCGTTGATTGACGAAGCACATCTACGCGGGCTGACTGTTGCAGCACATGCACACGGTACAGATGGGATCAAAACCGCCATTCAAGCTGGGGTGGACTCGGTTGAGCACAGTTCATTTTTGGATGAAGAAGCCATCGCCCTAGCAGTCAAACACGGTACTTACCTATCTATGGATATTTATGTGACAGAATATATCCTTGGCGAAGGTGAGAAAGCTGGTATTTTAGAAGAAAGTCTTGCCAAAGAAAGAACCGTAGGCAAACGTCAACGCGAAAGCTTTACCAACGCGTTGAAGGCAGGTGTAAAAATGGTTTTTGGGTCTGACGCTGGCGTATATCCACATGGTGATAATGGCAAGCAATTTGCGCGAATGGTGCAATTTGGCATGACCCCGATGCAAGCCATTCAATCCGCAACGATAGCCCCTGCGACCTTAATCAACAAGGAAAGCACACTCGGCAGTATTGATGTCGGTAAAGTTGCTGATATTTTAGCCGTATCAAATGATGTTCTTAACGATATCAGCGTGTTAGAAAATATCCCATTTGTCATGAAGGACGGCATTGTGGTCAAGGATCACATAGGAAACACGGTACAATAAGCATTTTACGACTTTCGTCGCACAGTGGTCGGTCTTGTTGCACCGAACATGACTTGGGAAAATAACGGACGTTAATACCGCAATAACTAGAGAAATACATGCTCGCACTGAACAAACTTTCGCTTAATAATCTACGAGGCGATCTTCTAGGGGGTTTAACCGCTGCCATTGTCTCTTTGCCTCTAGCCCTTACTTTTGGTGTCGCCTCGGGCGCTGGCGCTGAAGCAGGTTTGTATGGCGCTATTTTAATCGGGTTATTTGCCTCGCTGTTTGGTGGCACATCCACGCTTATATCGGAGCCTACAGGCCCTATGACGGTCGTTATGACCGCTGTCGTAAGTTCTCTTATCGCGTCTAATCCCGATAAAGGCATGGCAATGGCGTTTACCGTCGTGATGATGGCTGGTGCTTTTCAGATATTTTTTGGTTATTTAAAACTCGGTAAATACATTACTTTAATGCCCTACTCTGTGGTATCTGGCTTTATGTCTGGCATTGGTGTCATACTGATTTTACTGCAACTTGCACCTGCGCTAGGGCAATCAGCGCCCGCTGGCGGTGTGATTGGCACAATCAGTCACATCCCTGAGCTATTGAGTAATATTCGCTTGCCTGAGTTAATGCTGTTTAGCATGACGTTGGTCGTGTTGTTTTTGACCCCTGCCAAATATAAAAAGTACATCCCGCCCCAATTGATTGCTCTAGTATTTATTACTTTGTTATCGGTGCTGTTTTTTAGCAACGGTGGCATCAATCGCATTGGCGAAATCGACGTATCTTTGCCGTCGATGGTTATGCCCTATTTCACGCAAGAAGAACTGCGTATGATGCTCATTGATGCCATGGTGTTAGGTATGCTGGGATGTATCGATTCGATGCTAACCTCGG
The DNA here is from genome assembly GCF_024300645.1 of Alteromonas sp. LMIT006. Lineage (NCBI taxonomy): Bacteria > Pseudomonadati > Pseudomonadota > Gammaproteobacteria > Alteromonadales > Alteromonadaceae > Alteromonas > Alteromonas sp. LMIT006. The sequence continues at coordinate 2,060,147 of NZ_CP101291.1, forward strand.
TCATTGCCGATAACTTAACGCGTACCGAGCACAACTCCAACAAAGAACTAGTGGGTCAAGGTTTGGGGAATATTATGTCTGGCCTCTTTGGTGGTCTACCCGGTGCGGGTGCTACCATGGGGACGGTGGTCAATATTCAATCTGGAGGACGCACTGCCCTCTCTGGCGTGTTCCGAGTAGCGGTGTTGGTTGTTGCCGTGTTTGGCGCAGCGTCCCTGATTGAAACCATTCCCTTAGCCGTGCTGGCAGCCATTGCCGTAAAAGTGGGTGTGGATATCCTTGATTGGTCCTTTATCAAACGTGCCCATCGCGTGTCTCGCCACTCTACCCTAATCATGTACGCGGTATTACTATTAACGGTGTTTGTCGACTTGATTGTGGCGGTAGGCGTCGGTGTCTTTATCGCGAATGTCATCATCATTGAAAAGCTTTCTGCCGTTGAAGCACAGAAAATCAAAGCGATGTCGGATGTGGATGATGAAATCCCATTAAATGATGAACAACGCGAATTGTTGAACAGTGCTCAAGGTCGTTTGTTGTTTTTCTATCTGTCTGGGGCGATGATCTTTGGTGTTTCAAAAGCGCTTGCGCGTGAACGTAAAAACATTGAAAGTCATGATGCTGTTATCTTTGATATCAGCCATGTTTCTTTGCTCGATGACACAATGACGCTTTCTCTAGAAAATGTCATTCTTGAAGCAGTAGATATGGGCAAACATGTTACGATTGTTGTGCGTACTGATGAAGCTAAAGCCAAACTGATGCAAGTAGGATTAGAAGCACATCTTTCGGATGAACATTTTACTAACTCTCGTACCAAAGCTTTAGAGCGCAGCACTCAGTTTCTAAACAGCTATTAAAAAAGCCACCGCGTTAGGTGGCTCATGCAAATATCAAAATTCCTAGTTTAGTTGTGCTCAACTTCTAATATTTCAAACTCCACAACTCCTTTGGGCGTTTGAATATTGACCACATCATCCACCATTTTACCAATCAAGCCACGAGCAATCGGCGAGTTAACAGAAATCAGATTATTTTTAATGTCGGCTTCATCATCGCCCACAATCCGATATGTAATCTCTTCATCCGTATCGCAGTTCAATATGGTCACGGTGACGCCAAAAATGACCTTCCCTGTATTAGGAATACTGGCAACGTCAATCACTTGAGCGTTCGACAACTTACCTTCGATGTCTTGAATACGCCCTTCGCAAAAACTCTGTTGCTCACGCGCAGCATGATATTCAGCGTTCTCTTTTAAATCGCCGTGCTCGCGAGCTTCCGCAATCGCTTGAATAATTTGTGGGCGCTTGACCGACTTGAGTTCGTTCAGCTCTGCACGAAGTGCTTCTGCACCTTGCACCGTCATTGGAAATTGTGTCATGGCTAATTCCTTGTTCTTTTGATTTTGTCATAACATTAGAACAAAAATGCGCCCTATCCTTGTTAAGCATAAGGCGCATTTGTTATTTTGAAGGTATTTTAAATGGCTTTAAACCATTTGTCACCTGTGATTTAGGCGTTGTTCACCTGCTCATGAAGCTCTTGAACAGATGTCACACGTGCCCGATCATCCGCTTCTTTAGAATTGATGGTCGCAAACGCCGCATTCAATGTCGTCGTATAAGTCACTTTATTTAACAGTGCTTCTTTACGAATGTACACAGAATCGGTGATCGCTTGACGCCCTTCAGTGGTGTTAATGATATAAGCATATTCACCATTTTTGATGGCATCGACGATATTAGGACGGCCTTCTGAAACCTTATTGACAACGGCCACGTCTGTCACACCGGCATCATACAGTGCCGTTGCAGTACCACGAGTCGCTTCTAACTCATAACCACGTTCCAGCATTAATTTTGCCAGTTCGACCAAACGGACTTTGTCATTGTTACGCACGGACAAGAGTGCTTTGCCCCCTGTTGGAATTGGGCTAGATGCCCCCAAGTTCGCTTTGGCGTACGCCTCTTCAAACGTTTCACCAACACCCATGACCTCACCAGTAGAGCGCATTTCAGGACCTAGTAATGGATCAACACCTTGGAACTTCGCAAATGGCAAGACGACTTCCTTGACCGAGTAAAACGGCGGAATAATCTCATCTGTGACACCTTGGCTCGCCAATGACTGACCTGCCATGGCACGTGCTGCCACTTTGGCACATGCTCGACCGGTCGCTTTTGAAACAAACGGCACGGTACGCGCAGCACGAGGGTTTACCTCAATCAAGTAAACTTCATTGTCTTTAACCGCAAACTGGGTATTCATTAAGCCAATAACACCTAACTCAAGCGCCATTGCTTTGACTTGGTCACGCATGACCTGTTGAATCTCAGGTGATAATGAATATGGAGGCAGTGAACAGGCTGAATCACCAGAGTGAACCCCTGCTTGTTCGATGTGTTCCATAATGCCACCAATCACGACATCAGTGCCATCGCAGATCGCATCGATGTCAATTTCAATCGCATCATCTAAGAAACGGTCGAGTAATACGGGAGAATCATTTGAGACTTTTACCGCTTCATTGAGGTAACGCTTCAAATCTTTCATGTCATAAACGATTTCCATGGCTCGACCACCTAATACATAAGATGGACGTACAACTAATGGAAAGCCAATATTTTCCGCTTCGGCTAACGCTTGTTCCATATTGGATACGGTGGCATTTGCAGGCTGTTTTAAGTTTAGCTTATTGACCATGTGCTGAAAACGCTCACGATCTTCGGCACGGTCAATGGCATCAGGTGACGTTCCGATAATTGGCACACCATTGGCCTCAAGCGCCCGAGCGAGTTTAAGCGGAGTTTGACCACCGTATTGAACAATGACACCTTTAGGTTGTTCAACTCGCACAATTTCGAGTACGTCTTCTAACGTCACCGGCTCGAAATACAAACGGTCAGAAGTATCATAATCAGTTGAGACAGTTTCTGGATTACAGTTTACCATGATGGTTTCGTAACCATCTTCACGCATCGCTAGAGCAGCATGCACACAACAGTAATCAAACTCAATGCCTTGACCGATGCGGTTAGGACCACCGCCTAAGACCATGATTTTATCTTTATCCGATGGGTTCGCTTCGCATTCTTCATCATAGGTAGAATACATATAAGCGGTGCTCGTGGAGAACTCTGCGGCACAGGTATCAACACGTTTGTAGACTGGCTTGATATCCATTTTGAGACGCGTATCGCGAATATCATCTTCAGCCACATTAGTTAAAGCAGCTAAACGTGCATCTGAGAAGCCCTTACGCTTAAGTTTACGCATCAAGTCGGCTTCAATACCCGCTAAACCAATACGCTCGACAAGTTGTTCAAGTTGAATGATTTCTTCAAGTTGCACCAAGTACCAGCGGTCAACATTGGTGTAACTAAATACTTCATCAACCGTCATTCCCATACGGAACGCATCACCAATGTAAAGGATTCGATCTGCACCTGGCTCGCGTAATTCATACATCAACGTCTGCTTTGCATCAGGGCTTTCTGGATCAAGAATGGGATCAAGACCATTAATGCCTACTTCAAGCCCACGCAAGGCCTTTTGTAACGATTCTTGCTGATTACGACCAATCGCCATCACCTCTCCCACAGATTTCATCTGTGTAGTCAAACGATCATTAGCACCGGCAAATTTTTCAAAGTTAAAACGCGGGATCTTGGTCACAACGTAGTCGATGGCCGGCTCGAATGATGCAGGCGTTAGACCACCGGTAATATCATTAGCAAGCTCATCTAAGGTATAACCAACGGCTAATTTGGCCGCCACTTTGGCGATTGGGAAACCTGTGGCTTTTGAAGCTAATGCAGATGAACGTGACACACGGGGGTTCATCTCAATGATGACCATGCGACCGTCTTTTGGATTCACGCCAAACTGTACGTTTGAACCGCCAGTTTCTACACCAATTTCACGTAACACCGCCATCGCTGCATTACGCATAATTTGAAACTCTTTATCAGTCAGGGTTTGAGCAGGAGCCACCGTGATGGAATCACCGGTATGCACGCCCATGGCATCAAAGTTTTCAATGGTACACACAATGATGCAGTTGTCCGCCTTATCACGGACCACTTCCATTTCATATTCTTTCCAACCGATGAGTGATTCATCGATTAATAACTCTGAAGTCGGTGACAAATCGAGGCCGCGTGCACAGATTTCGTTAAATTCGTCAATGTTGTATGCAATACCACCGCCGGTCCCGCCCATGGTGAACGATGGGCGAATAATACACGGAAAGCCAATGCGACTTAACACGTCGTGAGCTTGCTCCATCGAGTGGGCGATTTCCGCACGAGGACACTCTAAGCCAATGTCTTTCATGGCTTTGTCGAAGCGTTCGCGGTCTTCTGCTTTATCAATCGCATCTGCCGTGGCACCAATTAATTCAACACCGTATTTTTCAAGTACACCGTATTTATTTAAATCAAGTGCACAGTTTAGTGCGGTCTGACCACCCATAGTTGGTAATACAACATCTGGGCGTTCTTTTTCGATGATCTTTTCAACTACTTCCCAATGAATAGGTTCGATGTAAGTTGCATCGGCCATTTCGGGATCGGTCATAATCGTCGCGGGATTTGAGTTCACCAAAATCACGCGATAACCTTCTTCACGCAATGCTTTACACGCTTGCGCCCCTGAATAATCAAATTCACAGGCTTGGCCAATCACAATAGGACCGGCACCTAAAATCAATATACTTTGTATGTCAGTACGTTTTGGCATCTCAATTCCTACTTGTGTTGCTCAATGAGTTCAATAAAGTGGTCAAATAACGGCGCTGCGTCATGTGGGCCAGGGCTTGCCTCTGGGTGTCCTTGAAAACTAAACGCGGGCTTATCAGTTAAATGAATGCCTTGTAATGAGCCATCAAATAATGATTTATGAGTCACTTTGATGTTTTCTGGCAAATTGTCTTCTTTTACCGCAAAACCATGGTTTTGCGAGGTAATCATCACGACATTACGTTCTAAATCTTTGACTGGATGGTTTGCACCGTGATGACCAAATTTCATTTTTTCAGTTTGCGCGCCACTGGCAAGGGCTAATAATTGATGCCCCAAACAGATTCCAAAAATGGGTAAGCCCTTATCTAAGAACGTTTTAATTGCCTCAATGGCATAGGCACATGGCTCGGGATCACCTGGACCGTTAGATAAGAAAATACCATCAGGATTCAATGCCAGTACATCTTCAGCAGGCGTTTGCGCAGGCACAACCGTTAATTTACAGCCACGTTCAACTAACATGCGCAAAATATTGTGTTTGGCACCAAAATCATAAGCCACTACGTGATGAGGTAAATCTTGTAGGTCTTTGCCGTAACCTTCACCTAATGCCCACACACTGTCGTTCCAAATGTGCGGTTCAGAACACGTTACTTCCTTGGCTAAATCCATGCCTTTCAAACCAGCAAACGATTGAGCGTGTTCTAACGCTTGGCTTTCATCAATGTCACCTGCCATAATGCAACCGTTTTGCGCACCTTTATCGCGTAATATACGAGTCAGTCGACGCGTATCAATATCAGCAATGCCAATGATATTGTTGGCCTGCAAATATTCAGAAAGCGTTTGTTCGTTACGGAAATTTGAAGCAATCAACGGTAAGTCGCGAATGACTAAGCCTTTTGCCCAAATACTAGTAGATTCCACGTCTTCGCTATTCGTACCTGTGTTGCCAATATGAGGATAAGTCAGCGTGATGATTTGTTCAGCGTAGGATGGATCAGTGAGAATTTCTTGATAACCTGTCATTGAAGTATTAAACACTACTTCGCCAACAGCGTGGCCAGTGGCACCGATTGCGGTACCTTTAAAGACAGAACCGTCTTCTAACACCAAAAGGGCAGAATGAGCCAAGTCAACCTCCAGTCGTAGGATAACTAGGTGCAATCCTTAGATTACACATACAAAAAACGGGATAAAACATACTGACATGTTCATCCCGTATAACATTCTTCGCGCTACTACTCGCCAAATCCATGAGGCGATTTCGTTCTTGCAGGCAAATTAGCGAGATTATATATGCAGACTCGCAAATGATCTAGTAAAAATATGAAAATTTAGTAAAACAAAGGCTTTCATTAATTTTTTATGCGAAGCTTGTAAAAGTCATGTTAAACCCATGCTAAATCAGGCGTTTTAAACTGCTTTTATTTCTTATAAACCAAGCACATCCATCATTGAATAGAGCCCTGGCGGTTGCTTTTTGACCCATTTAGCGGCTCGTACTGCGCCTTTCGCAAAAGTCATCCGGCTTGATGCTTTATGAGTCAGTTCAATACGCTCACCAATGTCTGCAAACAATACGGTATGATCCCCTACTACGTCGCCACCACGCACGGTCGCATAGCCAATCGTTTGTTGGTCACGCTCGCCTGTGTGTCCCTCGCGCCCGTATATAGCAACTTCATCATGATTTCTATCGATGGCATGAGCAATACCTTTACCAAGAGCCAAGGCTGTACCAGATGGTGCATCAATTTTGTGTCTGTGATGCGCTTCTATGATCTCGATATCTGCGCTCTCCCCCATTACCTGAGCCGTTTGTTGGGCAAGTTTAATAAGCAGATTAACACCTACGCTGTAATTGGCAGCAAAGACAATCGGAATGTGTTCCGACGCTTTGTGCAAAGCGGTTTCTTGTTCTAAACTGAGTCCTGTGGTACCAATTACAATAGGCAACTTATGCTGAATGCACCAATCCAAATGGGTAGACAACACTGTCGGCAAAGTAAAGTCGATCACAACGTCTAAACCCATGATTTGCGTGTTATTTAACGTGTCTAGGTTGACGTTTAGGGGCGTAATCCCAACTGCCACACCCGCGTCAATACCTAACAAAGGTGATGCTTCACGCACCGTGCCACTGTGCAATGACGTTTGCGGATCTTCCGCTACGGCCGTGATCAAATTCCGCCCCATCCGACCATTGGCACCTAACACACTGATACTTAACATAAACCCTCTTGATACAACTGTTTACAAAACCCAACCTTGAGACAGGTTTTCTTTTACAAAATTTGCGCCATAATAACACGAATAACGGTCGATATGAGAGCGGATGTGTCTGCAATCATATATTTGTAAGGAAGGTTAAATGACGACTCACACTGACGCTGAAACATTTGAAACACCGGATCAAGAAATCGGTTTTAGTAATCGTGTGATTACCAATGCTGATGGAACCACTATTCATTCTCCTGATATCACTCATATTTCTGCAGATTACCCAGGTATCAGCCTGCTAGTAGGTCTGTCGGTAGTCGCAGTACTCAGCATTGTCATACTTGGCCTCATTTTTCAGCCCTACTTCGCTCTACCGGAAAAGCTTGAATATTGGGGTATTCGCATCTGGGGAGGAATTGCGTTGCTATGGTGTCTACTTGAGGCTTATGAATACGGTGCCAACAAACGATTAGGCTATTGTTTACGAGAACAAGACATTACGATGTTCAAAGGGTGGCTATTTTGCAAAATCAGCACCCAACCCATCTGTCGTATTCAACACATTGAAGTGAAGCAAGGCCCTATTGACCGCAAAACGGGTTTAGCAAAATTACATGTGTTCAGTGCGGGAGATTTGACTCAAACCTTTATCATTCCTGGACTAGAAAAGGACAAAGCTGAATTCATTCGCAACACCATTTTACAGCATAAGGAGTTACACCAACGTGGCTGAATTATCGCAAAGCTTGCCTGAAGGTAATTCTGGCATACAGGGTGAATGGTCACAAGTGGCGCCAATTGGGATCTTGTATTTTATTCAAAAATTCATTGTGATTGTGGTGAACAATGTCTTCTACATGTTGCCCATCTTATTTGTACTGTGGGATAAAATCAAAGCCAACCCATGGATTGCGGTGTTAATTTTTGCTGGCATTTTGGGACTCTTAATCGGTTTTGCAGTGCTCTCGTTTGTGTTTTTTCGATACCGGTTGTTTGACGGATCCGTTGAAGTAAAAAGCGGGATTATTTTCAAAAAACACATTAACTTGCCATTTAATCGTATTCAAAATGTCAAAATTGAACAGCCGTTTTACTATCGTCCCTTTGGCTTCGCTTCGCTTGCTTTTGACTCTGGTGGCTCACTTAATCAAGAAGCGCGTTTAATCGCTTTGCGCCTGAAAGATGCGCAACATCTTCGCAAGCAAATCAGTGAGGTGGCCACCGAGACAGATAATACTCAAACCATCAGCGAAACTATTACAAACACCTCCAAGGTAGAGGCGCCATCGGATGAAACAGTGATCAACACTCGCACCGTTGGCGATCTCGCGATGCATGGTGTGACCTCTAACCGCATATATTTGTTGCTGGCTTTCATAGCGCCTTTTCTTGATGAAATCATTGAGTACTTTAGCGGCAAATTTGCAGGCTGGGGCCTCAATATTCAAAGTCACATCGAAAATGATCCGACTTGGCAGATAGGCTTGTACATGGTTGGTCTCTTTTTGTTATTTTTAGGGATCATGACCGTTCTATCTATCATTGGTGCGGTTATCCTATTTTGGGGATTTACGTTGAGTAAAACTCATGAAAAATTCATACGTCGCAGTGGCTTGATTAATCGACATGAGGTAGCAGTACCGATCAGCCGCATACAAGTTGCCATCATGAAGCAAGACTGGCTGGATACGATATTTGGTAGGATTAATTTGCGCCTGGATCAACTCAACGCTCAAGCCAATGTCGCGAATCCGGAAGCATTAGCCAATAAATTAATGGTGCCTTCTGTTTTTGCATATCAATGCAGAGATATCTTAGCCCACGTCTTTCCTGAGCATCGTCTGCACGACACGCCATTTTTAGCCATTAAAAAGATGTTCATCATTCGCTTTGTATTATGGCTTGTGTTGCCTATTACCATCGGTTTAGCCGTTCTGTTTGCGTATCATAATGACCCAAATTGGCTTGCGCTATTGATGACGCCTGTTGTTTTGACAGCCTTAATTTGGCTGCGTTGGAAACGCTGGGGATTTGCCTATACCGATGATTATCTGTATATCAAAAAAGGCTTGTTTGGCGTAGATAGATACTGCATTCCAGTTCATAAAATACAACGTGTCGCTATTTCTCAGAGTTATTGGATGCGTCGCAGTCAGGTAGCGTCTATCAAGTTTTATCTGGCATCCGGGAGCTACAGTATTCCATTGATCGACGAGACAGTTGCCAAACAGCTCCAATCTGTGATTTTATATCAAGTAGAATCACAGGCACGTTCATGGATGTAAGTTAATGAATACAAATCATTCACGCGTATGGGACATCTATACCCGACTGTTTCATTGGTTGCTGGTCACTGGCATTGCCTACCAATACTACTCAGCAGAAATAGCAGATACCGCAATTGATAACCATGCTTTGGTTGGTTATGGGCTCTTAGGCCTAATTATATGGCGGGTATTGTGGGGTCTAATCGGTCCAGTTCCAGCTCGATTTAGCACATTTCTATCCCATCCTAGGGCGTTAATCAAGTATGTAAAAGCCTCGCCAAAGCCGATCTTCGCAACGCACAATCCATTGGGCGCGTGTGCAGTCGTCTTGTTTTTGTTGTTCATCTCGCTTCAAGCTATCTCTGGTTTGTTTATGACGGATGATATTTTGTTTACTGGGGTCTTACACAATTGGTTATCAAGTGCTATGACTGAGTCCATTATGTGGTTTCACAACAATGCCTTTAACCTGTTATTGGTTCTGATTGGCGTTCATGTATTTGCAGTTATGGTGCATGTCAAAACCACCGAGCCATATCTCATCAAAGCGATGTTCGACGGGAATAAACCCAATCACCAATATGCCGTGACATACGACTGGAGAATGCACATGAAATGCTTGATATGTATTGCGATAAGCGCGGTAAAGGTCTACTTGCTCGTCAACCATGTGCCAGATTGGTTGGGAGTGGAGCCCGAAGACCTATTTGATTTTTAGCTTACAATTGTTTAATCCGCCTTATAATCGTCATGACAAGCTTTACAAGTGCCAAAAATTGCGCGCATTTTGCCAACATATTCATCTGATTTTTTGTTTTGCACAGCATCAAGTAATTCTTTTGACTTAGTCGTCATATTTTGGGCTTTTTGGTTAAAGTCGCCTTGGTTATCCCATATTTTATCTAACGCACTGGTTTGGACATCATTATTGCGTGTGTCTGCGACAAAATAATCAGGAAGCATTAGTGACAGCTGATGTAATCGCGTGGCATTTTTTTCAATTAATGCTTCATCAATTGGCATTTGTCCTTTGGCCATTGCGCCAAAAGGCCCTACATTGCTTTTGACAAGTTGAAAAATACTTTTGCGAAACTCAACTGCGTTTTTAGCTTGTTTGTCGCTAAGTGCTGCACTAGTCGAAAAAGAGGCAAGCAATATAGTGGATGCAGTGATAAGTGTTACGGATTTGAGCATGAAATGTTCCCTATTCAAGGTGATTTATTATTTTTATACAGTCTAAAACAAAAAAAGGTGCGATTTCTAGAGAAAATCACACCGTTATTACATTTTTTGAAGACAACGTCTAGTTGGTTAAATCGTCAAAAAACTTTTTAACCCCGTCGAAGAAGCCTTGCTCTTTTGGACGATGCTTAGCTACTGTGCCATCCATTGATGCTTCAAATTCTTCAAGCAACGCTTTTTGTTTACTCGACAGATTGACTGGTGTTTCGATCACCACTTTACACATCAAGTCGCCAACAACATTCGAGCGAACGGATTTAACCCCCTTACCACGCAGGCGGAACATCCGTCCAGTCTGAGTTTCTGGTGATACTTTGAGTTTTACTTTGCCATCAAGTGTTGGGACCTGAATATCGCCACCAAGGGCCGCGGTAGTAAAGCTCAAAGGCACTTCACAATACAAGTTATTGCCATCTCGCTGAAAGATTTCATGCTCGCGCACGTGAACTTGTACATATAGATCACCAGAAGGCGCACCCATTTCACCGGCTTCCCCCTCGCCAGATAAACGAATGCGATCGCCAGTATCCACACCAGCAGGGACTTTGACTGACAAGGTCTTGGTCTTTTCTTTGCGACCTCGACCGCGACACTCGCCACAAGGGTCGCTGATCACTTTACCTTTACCGCCACACGTTGGACAAGTTTGTTGTACAGCGAAGAAACCCTGACGCATTTGCACCTGACCACTGCCATGACAGGTTGAGCAATTCTTAGGTGACGTACCAGGTTTAGCACCTGAACCATCACAAGGTTCACAGCTGACTAGAGTTGGTACCTGAATTTCAATTTCTTTGCCACGCACAGCTTCTTCAAGAGATAATTCAAGGTTATAGCGCAAATCGCTACCACTGCGCGCACGTGAGCGACCGCCACCGCGACCACCACCAAAAATATCGCCAAAGACATCACCAAAGATATCACCAAAATCAGCGCCACCAGCACCACCTCCACCAAAGCCACCACGGCTTGGATCGAATGCAGCATGCCCATATTGGTCATACGCAGCTCGCTTTTGATCATCGGTGAGCACTTCAACGGCTTCTTGGATTTCTTTGAATTTTTCTTCCATGCCTTTGTCGCCCTGAGTACGATCAGGGTGATACTTCATTGCGAGCTTTTTATAAGCTTTTTTAATTTCGCGTTCAGTCGCCGATTTACTGACACCTAGAACTTCATAATAGTCTCGTTTAGACATGCAACTTTCTCATTCTCGTTTCACAAACAAAGCGCAGTACGGTCAGGCAGCTGCGCTTTGTTTTTCAATTAGAGCAGATACTACTGAGGTATCTGCGTATTTTTAACGATTATTTTTTATCGTCTTTGACTTCTTCAAACTCAGCATCAACTACATCGTCATCTGCTTTTTTGGCAGTTTGCGCGTCTGCTTCTGGCGCTTCTGCACCACCACCTTGCGCTGCCGCTTGTGCTTGAGCAATTTCCATCAACTTAGCCGAGGCTTCGATCAATGCTTGCGTTTTGGCTTCGATTTCCGCCTTGTCATCACTTTTAGAGGCGCTCTCTAGGTCGCTAATAGCAGCTTCGATCTTAGTCTTTTCATCTTCTGGTAACGCATCACCCGCTTCTTCAATTTGTTTCTTGATAGAAGAGACCATACCGTCAGCAGAATTACGTGCTTGAACGAGTTCTTCAAACTTCGCATCCGCTTCTTTATTGGCTTCAGCGTCTTGTACCATTTGATTGATTTCGTCTTCTGACAAACCTGAAGAGGCTTTAATTGTGATCTTCTGTTCTGTACCCGTATCTTTGTCTTTCGCTGATACGTGTAAGATACCATCTGCATCAATATCAAACGTTACTTCAATTTGTGGTACACCGCGCGCTGCTGGACGAATACCTTCTAGGTTAAATTGACCTAGTGACTTGTTACCAGAAGCTTGCTTACGTTCACCTTGCAACACGTGAACGGTTACCGCTGATTGGTTATCTTCTGCAGTTGAGAAGGTTTGAGACTTCTTCGTCGGAATGGTCGTGTTCTTCTCAATCAGTGCCGTCATTACGCCACCCATGGTTTCAATACCTAATGATAATGGCGTCACGTCAAGCAATAGTACGTCTTTCACATCACCCGATAATACACCACCTTGAATCGCTGCACCGGTTGCTACCGCTTCATCAGGGTTAACGTCTTTGCGTGGCTCTTTGCCAAAGAAATCCGCTACGTATTTTTGCACAAGAGGCATACGTGTTTGACCACCAACCAATATGATGTCATTCACATCAGAAACCGATAAATCGGCATCCACAAGTGCTTGTTTGACTGGTTCTAAAGACGCTTTCACCATATCTTCGACCAGTGATTCCAGCTTCGCACGGGTGATTTTGATTGCCATGTGCTTAGGCCCAGACGCATCTGCTGTAATGTATGGCAAGTTCACTTCAGTTTGCTGCGCAGAAGACAATTCGATTTTGGCTTTTTCGCCCGCTTCTTTTAAACGCTGCATGGCAAGGGGGTCTTTTCTCAGATCAACGCCCTGCTCTTTTTTGAACTCGTCTACTAAATAGTTGATAACACGGTTATCGAAGTCTTCACCACCTAGGTGAGTATCACCATTAGTCGCAAGTACTTCAAACGTGTGTTCACCGTCCACTTCATCAATTTCGATGATAGAAATATCAAAAGTACCACCACCTAAGTCATAGACTGCAACCACATTGTCGCCAGATTTTTTGTCCATACCATAAGCCAATGCCGCAGCAGTTGGCTCATTGATAATGCGCTTAACTTCTAAACCAGCGATGCGACCTGCATCTTTGGTTGCTTGACGTTGGGCATCGTTAAAGTAGGCAGGAACGGTAATAACTGCACCTGTCACCGGTTCACCAAGAAAGTCTTCTGCGGTTTTCTTCATCTTTTTTAAGACTTCAGCAGAAATTTGCGGCGGTGCCATCTTTTCATCTTTTGCTTGCACCCAAGCATCACCATTATCGGCTTTAATGATTTGGAATGGCATGATGTCGATGTCTTTTTGCACTTCTTTATCTTCGAAGCGACGACCAATTAAACGCTTAATCGCAAACAACGTGTTTTGTGGATTGGTAACTGCCTGACGTTTCGCCGCAGCACCAACTAATGTTTCGCCATCGTTAGTGTAAGCGATGACAGATGGAGTTGTGCGATCGCCTTCCGCGTTTTCAATGACTTTTGCCTTGTCGCCGTCTAATACCGCAACACATGAGTTAGTTGTACCTAAGTCAATACCAATGATTTTACCCATTGCAATTTCCTCAAAAAATTCTGGTTTTAAATACTTACTTTCTTAATAGGGTTGTTAATTGCACTTTCAAGTGCCAACCTATAAAAAATTACGCTTCAACGTCGATTGGATTGGCGGGTGCTTGTGACACCATCACCATGGCCGGACGTAATAAACGGCCATTAATTTCATATCCCTTTTGCACCACTGCAATAACCGTATTCGGTGGTACTTCCGCACTTTCTTGCATAGACATGGCTTGATGCTGTTCAGGGTTAAACGCTTCGCCTTGTGGGTCAAGCACAACCAATCCGTGCTTAGTGACCGTGTCATTGAACGTCTTCTGTGTTAACTCAAGCCCTTCAAGTACTGGCTTTAATGCTTCGTTACTTGGATCGGCATAACGTACGGCTTGATCTAAGCTATCGATGACAGGAAGCAAATCACCAGCAAATTTTTCTAATGCAAATTTGCGCGCTTTATCAATCTCGGTTTCAGCACGACGTTTGGCGTTTTCACCTTCTGCTAAGGCTCGCAATGCCCCTTCTTTTTGATCGTGCAATGCTTGTTGCGCTTGAGCTAACTGAGCTTGTAACTCAGAGATTTGTGCGTCTTTAGGATCGATTTCAACTACCTCTGCGGTGTCTGTATTCTCAGGTTTCTGTGCCGTATCAGCAGATACATCACTGTTTTGTACATCAGATACTTGTTCTTCTGCTACCTGAGATTGCTCTTCTTGAGTTTGGTCATTTTGCGGTTCTTTTGACTCGCTCATGCTTGCCTCCAAATAACGTTTAGCTTGATTTCGTTGATAAATGGGGATAATTTTTTGGACTTCAAGCATCTTTGTCTAGTTAACCCTTATTTTTTTAAGGAAATGTGATAGTGTGAGTGCATGAATGTGGTGGAATGAAACTAAACAACTGGATATGACATGCTTTCTACGCCTTTTTTAGTTGTGGTTGTGCTATCGTTTTTTGCGATGATGGCAGCATTATTTTGGTTAACCCCTCGCCTTTCTATTCCAAACCGATTAAAAACTCCCATATTTAGCTTAAGTTTAGGCGTGCACTGTACTAGTTGGGCTATGCTTGGCACGGTAGCACAAGCTGCTCAGCACCAATGGGCCATATTCCCAACCTATTTAGGGATTATGTTTACCATGATTCTGGGACACAGCATGGTACAAAAAGTATCTGTTCTTAGTGCACAAAGTAATAGTGCATCTTTAGCCGACTTTATGGCATCGCGTTGGCCCCATGTTGGCTGGTATGGCACACTTGTCACATTACTGGCCTGCGTAACGGTTATCCCCTATATTGCATTACAGCTCATGGCGTTAACAAACATTGGCGAGTTACTGCTTAATCGTTCACCGCAAAATCTTGGTCTATGGGTCACTGTATTGCTGATAATTAGCATCGGCTTATTAAGTTTTAGCCGAGGCAGCTTACTGCAGCAAGGACAAAGTATTTTATTACTCAGTGCGATTAGCTCAATTATTAAACTGACTGCTTTACTCAGTGTGTTAATGTTTATTAACTATGCTTTATTTGACAACACATCAGACTTTGTCATTAACACCCTCACTACGGTTAAGCCTGTCAGCAATTCGGCGTGGATCAGCTATGCTAGCTATTGTCTACTTGGTTTATCTGTCGTATTTTGCTCGCCTCGTCAATTTCACATGGCATTTGTCTTAAATCGCGATAACCGTATTTTTGGTGAGGCACGCTGGCAGTTTAGTGCCTTTTTACTTGGTATGGGTTTGCCCATACTACCCATAGCGCTTGCTGGACAGTATCTTTTTAATGAACAGGTATTCAGTGCAGAACTCTACACGCTTGCTATCCCGTTGTTTAATGACGCAGCGTGGCTCAGTGCGCTGGTCGTATTAGGTGTTCTTGCTGCAGCGGTCCCCATGATATTGGTCGCAACCATTAGTTGCAGCGTCATGTTAGCAAACAATGTCGTTAGCCCTATTTGGGTCAAGCGCAATTTGAATCAAGTCAGCCCTTTAACGCATAAACGGGTATTAAATATACGTCGGATCACTATTGTTTCATTCTTAATTGCGGCTTATGTATTTTTCGAATACGTTGCACAATACACTGAACTGGTTTTTTCTGGTTTTGTAGCGCTAGCTTTGATTGCGCAGTTACTGCCAAGTTTTATCGCATCCCTTTATGTAAAACGCCCAAATGTTATTGCACTGAGTCTTGGCATTGCATCAGGGGTCACAGTGTGGATTGTGTATTTAAGTGGTTTTTTTGCGCTTGATGACGTGATTATTTCTTGGGTTGGGGTTGAGCAAGCCTTACCGATGACATTATTCATCAGTATTGGTCTCAATGCATTCATCATTACTGCTTGCCAACACTATTTGCAAACTAAACTGCCTTTTTACAATGCTCATTCTGAAGAATTAAAATACTCAGAGCCAAGCAATGCCTCATTGAGTTTGTTAATGACCTTATGTGATGCGGTCTTACCCAAAGAAGAATATAAGGCAATACACAGCATCACCAAAACAGAATTACGCTTTGAAAAAGCGCGTAACGCGCTCGTAAATCGGGTCGGCCTTGCCAGTACTAATATGCTCATAGACAATGCTCAGCAATACTCCGAGCAGCCTAATACACTGCTTAATTGGGTGCAGGAAACACAAGAGCTATCAGAAGCTAAGCGGATAGCGGAAGCGGAAAACAAAAGTAAAACGAGATTCTTAGCAGCTGCTGGGCATGATTTGATGCAGCCGTTCAATGCTGCCCAGTTACTCAGCAACATTTTGTATGACAAAACCAAAGATACGCCCCAGCACAAAATTGCTCATGACCTGCAAGATGCCCTCAAGCATGCAGGCACCTTACTTACGTCTTTACTAGATGTTACAAAGTTAGACTCAGGAGTAATGAAAGCACGCCCGAAACCCTTTCAATTGCACCCTACACTATTACCATTGATCAGAGAATTTAGTGTCATTGCCAAAGCACAAAATGTTACCTTACATTATGTACAGAGCAATGTATGGCTTAAAACCGATCCTAATTTGTTTTTGCGGTGTTGCCAGAATTTAATTGCCAATGCGATTCGATATACTGCCATGAGCCACCCTACAGGTGGTGGCAAAATAGTTATCGGATGTAAACGCTATGCCAATAAAGTTTATCTGCATGTCATTGATAATGGCCCAGGGATCCCTGCAGAACAACACAAAATGATTTTTGATGAATTCACGCAACTCGGGCAACACCGAGGACAAGAAGGGCTTGGAATCGGCTTGACCATTGTAAAAGGGATATGTGAATTACTAAACATCAAGATTAAGGTCAAGTCTCAACCTCAGCGCGGAAGCCTGTTCGCGCTTGATTTACCCATAGTCAATCAGAGTAATGTCATCTCTACTGAGCCTGTCTCAATGAAGGAATCTCGCATTTTACAAAAACAGTTATTGTTGTGGTTAGTTGAAAATGATGACGCAGTTGGCAATGCAATGTTACGACTTGCTGAGCATTGGGGCATGGAAGCGAGGTGGTTCAAAAATCAAATTGAATTAAGCGATGCCATTCAAAGTGATGAGTATCCCGATGTCATGATATTGGATTATCATCTGCATGATGGCGAGCTTGGCACACGAGTCTGGGACAATGCCTGTGTTGAATGGCAAAATAGAGGTCGCATTGCTCCAGTCGGGATTTTAGCGACTGCGGATAGAAGCACTGAAGTAAGGGAAACCGCAAATGACTTAGGCTTAACTTACCTGCCTAAGCCAATCAAGCCAGATGTTCTTAAACGGATCATCATCAACAAAACTACTCGCTCAGTGGCGTAGCAGATGCAATATCTAGGTACTGCCGATAGATTACCCCAGCTTGGGTGCGATTGATTAATGAGAGTTTTTTGAGTACCGCTGAAGCATGCTGTTTAACGGTAGACTCTGAAATCTCCATTGTGTAAGCAATTTGTTTATTCAGAAGGCCTTCTGCCATATATTGCAATACTTTGAGTTGATGTGGCGTAAGCGACTGCAATTTTTGAATAAATTCGTCATCCAGTTCATCTTCATCACTATCAATCGGATACCAATTATTACCCGTCAAAATGTGTTTTACTGCATCCTTTAATTGTTCTAGCTGGGTGGATTTGGGAATAAAACCACTCGCACCTAGCTTTTTGGCTTTGTTAATAATGTGGGGATCTTCATGTGCAGAAATCATAATGACTTGCTTTTCTGGAAACTCATTTAATATGGTCACTAGACCATCCAACCCATGAACGTCAGGCATCGCAAGATCTAAAAAAATCATATCCACCAGCGGATTCTCTCTTAATACAGTCAAGGTAGAAGCAAAATCTTCGGCCTCTAAAATAAGTTCATGAGTCAATTCTGATAATGCATATTTTAGGGCATTGCGAAACAATGGATGATCATCCACCAGCAAGAAGTGATGTGACATGAATGAAGTAGTTGATGAAAAAGACATGGTTGCGTTCCCTTTGTCCAGTCGCTTAATAAAAAAACTATCATGCTCTGTGTGTTTTTTACAGTGATATTTTTAAAATACAAAAAAGGCGACCAGTGGGTCGCCTAAACTCAGGTAATAACAACGTTTAAAAACGATACCCTGCCGTGAGGTGAACGGTCGCAGGTGCCCCATAATATCCGATTAAGGTGTTATCGCCACCTAGACCCGGAGTGTATAGGTCACGGTTAGATGGATCGCTTGGGTCTGGGGCTACGAATTGATAACCACCGACTAAGTATTCTTCGTCCGTGATATTTTTAAAATGCAATCCAGCGTACCAATTGCCATCATCATGCTGCCAATTGATGGATAAATTCAGTAAGCCATATCCATCCTGTACTAATAAATTATCTAGCTCTGTGATGCCGTATTCAGAGCGATAATAGTAGTTACCATTGACACTGAATTCACCCATTGAGGATGGAATAAAGTAGGTAAAACCAAGATTGATGGTACGTTCTGGCGTATTCGATACTTCAAAGCGATCTGCAATGTTATTAAAGCCCCCGTTACCATCCGCTTCTAACACTTCGTCAAACTCTGCGTCGATTAAACCAATCGCAGCGGTCAAGGTTAAATCATCCGTGGCTTGGTAAGTAATTTCGGCTTCTACACCAGTTGCTGATGATTTACCCACGTTCCCCAACACTTGAGCCAGTTCTGACGCATCTTCAGTAGGCAGGACGGATACATATTGACGGTCTTTGTGGTCGAGATCAAAGATTGTGATATTGGCTCGTAAGTTATCATTCCACTCACTCTTCATACCCAATTCGATTGAGTCGACAATCTCTGGATTAACGGCGTCTTCGTTGGCACTCGCACGAGGATTAAACGTGCCCGATTTAAAACCCTGTGAATAGTTCGCATAAAACATGACATCTTCAGCATACTGATATTCAATACTGACACTTGGCGTAAAGCGGGACCAGCTTTCAGATTTTGGTGCGTCTAAAACACCATCACCATCGGTATCGTCACCTAATACTCTTGGCACGATTTCGCCATCGAATGTTGCTGCTGGACGCGTATATCCAGGTACCCAGTTATTATAAGGGTATGCACCGTCAAAAATAAGCCCGTTGTGAACAAAGGCTGATTTTTCTTCGTCTGTATAGCGTGCACCGACTGCCATAGACACTTTGTCGGATACGGCAAAATTCGCTTGGGTGTAAACTGCCCAACTATCAGAGTTATTGCACCCTGTGACCTCACGCGTTAACCCTGGAGTAGAAAACGCAGCTCGCCCTAAAACATTCAGTATCGCATCAAAGTTGCCGCACGATTCACCCTCATACGCATACAAACCACCTACAACGGTGTAATCATCCTGCGAGTATGAGAACTGTAATTCGTGTGAATCGGATTCATCAAAGTACTCTGCTGGCACATCAAAGATATCTAGTGGTGTGTTGTCAAAGTCGATATTAGTGGGTGAATAGCCTTCTCGATGAGCCATAATGTATTTAATGCTCATAGCGTCACTAAGGTCATGGCGAATGGTTAGACTATGCCCTTCTAGCTCGACTTTGTTCCATGTCGGCAATGAAGTATATGAGTCATAAACGCTATCAGGCACCGGCGCATTAGTGAGTAAACTTGGCAATAAACGATAGCCGCCTTTGGCATTCGAGTCATCATCGGTTTTGTCATAGCTTAAGCGAATAAACCAATCGTCTGCTGGGGTGAGTTCCACATCAAAACGCATCGCGGTAAGATCTTTGTTGTAGTTTTCTCGGTCTTGGTTATCTAACGCAGATTCTAAAAATTCACCGTAGCCATCGCGATTGAGTGCGGCATAACCAAAGCCAAAATACAGTTTATCTTCTATGATTGGCAATTGACCGGTTAATTTAATGTCTCGTTGCGAATAACTCCCTGCGGTGACTTCTGCAGTAAAGCTGGGGTCACCGCTCATTTCTTTAGTGACGTATTTCACCGCACCGCCAATCGTATTTTTGCCATATAAGGTCCCTTGCGGCCCTCTAAGCACCTCAATACGCGATATATCTAGCAAGTCCAAAACGGCACCTTGTGGGCGGGCCATGTAAACATCATTGACATAGATGCCGACACCTGGTTCATAGCCCCACAATGGATCCTCTTGACCAACCCCTCGGATAAACGCGGTTAGCGTTGAATTGGTACCGCGACTCGTTTGCAAGGTGGTATTGGGTGAAAATTGTTGTACTTCAGTAATCACTTCAATGCCTTTTGCAGCAAGTGCATCGGCACCAAGACTGGTAATTGACACTGGTACTTCTTGCAGTGATTCGACGGTTTTACGGGCAGTCACTTCGATGCGTTCTAGTTTACTTTCATCATCCTGCGCAAAAGCAGAAGGCTGTATACTGGCACATAAAGCGAGTGCAATTGACGTACTTATAACGGATTTTTTATAGCTTGTTTTAGTTTCCATGTCACTACCCATGTAAATAAGTTGTTTTGTAAGTGTGAAATATCTTTCGTAGACAAGCTTACTTCGACTTTTGAAAAAAATCGCTAGCACGATAGTACTATAGGCTTTTACAGTGAAATACATCACTATTTGTAAAATTCGCAATCTTCTTTGCGTAACATAAAAATAACAACTCAGTAAAAAATGGAGTCGCTATGCTAAGTATTTTTGGCTTGCTAGGTGGATTGGCGTTATTAATTTTTCTAACCATTCGAGGCATGAATCTATTTATCGCTGCACCCTTGTGTGCGGTATTCGTCGCATTGTGCAATGGCATTGCCGTATTCACGGGTGAGGCAAATTTTGTCACCATGTATATGTCTGGCTTTACCAGCTTCGTTGGCGCTTGGTTCTTTATGTTTTTACTTGGGGCACTGTTTGGTAAATTCATGGAAGATACTGGAGCCGCTGACGCCCTAGCGCAATGGATTGTGACCAAACTGGGGTTTCAACACGCTGTGTTGGCCATAGTCAGTGCCTGCGCTATTCTGACCTATGGCGGCGTTTCTCTTTTTGTCGTTGCGTTCTCGGTTTATCCAATGGCCTTAAGCCTATTTAAAGACGCTAACTTACCACGTCGCTTTATTCCAGCTACATTAGCATTTGGCTCGGTTACATTCACCATGACGTCAGCTGGCAGCCCAGAGATCCAAAACTGGATCCCCATCCCCTACCTTGGCACCTCTGCCTTTGCTGCGTGGGAAGTCAGCTTAGTGGTTGCGATATTTATGGCGCTGTTTGGTTATTGGTGGCTCAAACGAATGATTGGTAAAGCCGTCGCTGCAGGAGAAGGCTTTGTCGCGCGTGATGACGACCCGCAAGTCACCCAGCGCAAATTGCCCAATCCAATAACGGGTATCATACCCATCATAGTAGTATTAGTGCTGTCTTTTATCTTCCATGAAACGTATGGAAAGATGGCTCTGATTGTCGCGCTAGGCGGTGGTGTATTAACACTTTTGGCAATCAATTATCGCTATTTTATCAGCATCTCAAAAGCTATAAACCTAGGTACTACTGGCGCACTTGTTGCTATTGGCAATACCGCAGCAGTTGTTGGTTTTGGTGCAGTTGCCAAAAATACCCAGGCGTTTTCCGATACCGTGGCAATCATGACTAATTTACCCGGCAACGAATTAATCGGGGCCGCGGTCGCCGTCAGTGTGATTGCAGGCTTAACCGGATCTGCATCCGGTGGACAAGCGATTGCACTCCCCTTGCTGGCCCCACATTATCTTGAGCAAGATGTTGACCCAGAAGAGCTGCATCGCATTGTCGCCATTTCCTCAGGGGCGTTGGATTCCTTGCCGCACAACGGATATGTGGTCACCTTAATCCGAGCCATCTGTGGTGAAAACCACGCCAATGCTTATCTGCCTTTAGGGGCATTAACCGTGATAGTACCATTGCTTGGTGTGATCATGGCGATTGCGTTATTCAGTATCTTTTAAGATAAGGAGCACGTGTATGTTGATGCGAATTATCCTTTTTATCATTATTGGGCTGTATATGTTTAATACCGAAGTCACTCTTGCTCAAGCACAGACATTCAGCAAAGAGAAACGCGAATTTTCGATGCCGTCGCTGACGTTTTTTAACGGTCAAACCATTTCTGACGTTCGGGTTGGTTGGGAAGCCTATGGATCGCTTAACGAAGCAAAAGACAATGCCATCCTCATCACTCACTATTTTACCGGTAATTCACACGCTGCAGGACAGTACGAAGAAGATGGCGAGCCTGGCTATTGGGACGTAATAATTGGTCCGGGTAAGGCGATAGATACCGATATTTACTATGTCATTGCAGTGGACACACTAGCAAACCTTGGGGTTCACGACCCATATGTGATTACAACTGGTCCTGCAAGTATCAATCCTAAGACCAATAAACCTTATGGCTTATCATTTCCAGTGATCACTATGCGCGACCAAGTAAATGTCCAAAAAGCATTGATTGAGTCGTTAGGTATTACCAAACTACATGCTGTGATCGGTGCATCAATGGGATCGATGCAAGCCCTTGAATGGGCCAGCGCATATCCAGAAATGGTGCCAAGAGTCGCAGCTGTGATTGGTTCTGCTCATTCTGATGCATGGACAACGACCGCGCTAGAACATTGGAGCATGCCAATCAAGTTAGATGCCAACTGGAATAATGGGGATTACTACGACAACAAACCACCCATTGCGGGTCTTACCGCTGCATTAATGGCCATCACACAAACCGCGCTTCATCCTGATTACATGAATTTGATTGGCACACAACTCGGTCATTTTCCTCTAGAAGAGGCTCCTTTAATGAACATTACCTCAGACCATGCGATTACCACTTGGCTCAAACAAAGAGCGGCTGAACGTGCTGAGGTAATGGATGCTAACCATTTGCTGTATCTGGTTAGAGCATGTCAGTTGTATATGGCTGGACAAAAAGACTCTCTTAAAGAGGGGTTAACAGCCCTTAATGCCAAAGTATTGTTGATGCCTGCCAGTAATGACTTGTTATTAATGCCCTATCATCTAGAATTAATGCATCAAGCATTGACTGACATGGGCAAATCATCAGAACTAATTTATTTGGATGGGGATTTTGGACACCTGAACGGGTTAGCCACCATCGCACAAGCAAACGATGCTTTGCAAGAATTTTTAAAAAGTTCACCAACGGATAATCACAATGACTAAACGGACTCTAATGCTTGTCAGTTTTTTAAGCTTTTTGGCTCGTGCAGAAGCTCCCCTAGAACAATTAAATTTGCACACCGAACAGGTGACTATTTCAGGTTTATCTTCTGGAGCTTACATGGCCGGTCAGTACCATCTTGCTCATGCTGAACACGTGTCTGGTGTCGCTATGCTTGCTGGTGGCCCCTATTATTGTGCCCAAGGTAATCTCGGCCAAGCCATGGCGGCCTGTTTGCACAAAGAAGATGCTCCGATTCAGTTAGATGCGATAAATCGCACAATTGAAGATTATCAATCTCGAGGCTTACTAGCTTCGGATAGTGCAATAAAAGATTCAAAAGTTTGGATTTTTCATGGTGATAACGACGAAACCGTTGGACGTCATGTGGCGGAACATCTTGTCAGGCAATACCAGCAATGGTTTAAGCAAGATAATATGACAGTGATATTTGATGACGAAGCCAGCCATCATTTTCCAACGGTGAGCGAAGGACATGCGTGTGATATCTCTGTTTCTCCATTTATAGGGGCTTGCCAATTCGATGCCGCAGGTGCACTTTTAAATGCCACTGCGGGCCAACTCAATGCCCCTAGTACTTCAGAGCAAGGTAAAGTGTACTCAATTAAGCAGCATAAGCTCGGTGGAGATTCAGCCAAAAGTATTGCTAAAAATGGTTATGTATATATTCCCGATGTGTGTTTGGATGGCGAACCATGTTCCTTGCACGTGAGTTTCCATGGCTGTAAACAGAATGCCAAAACCATCGGCATGCAATACATCGAAGATACCGGCCTTAACCGCTGGGCGGATACCAATCGTATGGTTGTTCTGTATCCACAAACTAAAAACTCTCTTGCCCTACCGTTTAACCCTTATGGTTGTTGGGATTGGTGGGGCTATACCGATTATCAATATGCAACACGTGAAGGCCAACAGATTAAGGCGATACACACTATGATCCAAGCTTTGGGTGCTCTGGGTAAATCCAGTGCCATGAGCCAACGCAGTGTTGACTAATTTTAGGAATGTAAGTTTATGACCCCTCAACAAAAAACTCTTTTTATCACCGGTGGAGCCAGTGGCATCGGTTATGCAATGGCTGAATATTTTTGCGCTCAAGGGCACACCATCATCATTGCAGATATCAATCTTGAAGCCGCGCAAGTAGCGGCTAATAAATTAAGTGACTCAGGCTATCATGCCCACCCGATTAGACTAGACGTTGGTAGTTTAGAAGATATTGCGAGCTTACCAGAGAGAATGGGTGACGTTAAAGTCGATGTCTTAGTGAACAACGCTGGCATTCAACATGTCTCTCGCATTGAGGATTTTCCACCTGAAAAATGGCAATTACTCATCAATATAATGCTCGTAGGACCCGCTATGCTCACCCAAACGTTTTTACCTGGGATGCGAGAGCGTAATTATGGCCGTATTATCAATGTGGGTTCCATCCACTCTCTTGTTGCCTCCCCATTTAAGTCCGCTTATATTGCAGCAAAACACGGGCTAATTGGTTTGGCAAAAACCGTCGCATTAGAGAATGGCGATAAAAACATTACCATCAACACGCTTTGCCCTGCTTACGTTAAGACGCCATTAGTAGAAGCTCAAATTGCCAAGCAAGCAATTGAAAATGGGATCTCAGAGGAAGATGTCGTGAATAAAATCATGCTCGAACCCATGCCCAAAAAAGCCTTTATCGAGCCATTAGAACTGGCGCAAACCGCTGAATTTTTGATGTCTAATGCTGCCAAAAACATGACCGCGCAAACCTTAGTCCTCGATGGGGGTTGGGTTGCACGCTAAAAACGTGATACATTGCGCGTAATAACAAACAAAGTGTTACGCGCATGGCCTACTCAACTGTCGGAATATTAGGGAAACCCCAACACGAAGCCACTTATCAAAGTGTGCTTGGCCTAATTGATTATCTGCAAGAAAAACAATGCACAGTTTTAGTCGAAGAACGCCTGCATAAAGAACTCATTGGTACTGATTTACCGGCAGCGAATTTGGTCGAAATTGGCCAAGCTGCTGATTTAGCAATTGTGGTCGGTGGCGACGGAAATATGCTCGGTGCTGCGCGCGTGCTTGCTCGATACGATATTCATGTGGTGGGTGTTAACCGAGGCAACTTGGGTTTTTTAACCGACATTAACCCCGACAATATTGTGGCCGATTTGGATGATATATTTGCCGGTAACGGTATTGTTGAGGAGCGATTTTTACTCGAAGTGGATGTGCGCCGTCACGACTCGTTAAAATCAACAAATGTTGCGGTAAATGAAGTCGTACTGCATCACGCCAAAGTCGCGCACATGATGGAGTTTGAGGTCTATATGAACGATAATTTCATGTTCACGCAGCGGTCAGATGGCTTAATTGTCGCCACTCCTACTGGCTCCACAGCGTATTCATTATCAGGCGGAGGCCCCATAATGATGCCATCACTGAATGCCCTCACCTTAGTGCCAATGTTCCCTCACACCTTAACCAGCCGCCCTATCGTTGTTGATGCAGATAATACCGTGAAATTGATTATTTCGCGTGAGAATACCGATGATTGCCAAGTCAGTTGTGACAGTCAGGTGGGCTTGAGTATCATGCCTGGAGACGAAGTCATTATTCGCAAGTTCCCTTCTCCACTGAGA
The DNA here is from genome assembly GCF_024300645.1 of Alteromonas sp. LMIT006. Classification (NCBI taxonomy): domain Bacteria; kingdom Pseudomonadati; phylum Pseudomonadota; class Gammaproteobacteria; order Alteromonadales; family Alteromonadaceae; genus Alteromonas; species Alteromonas sp. LMIT006. The sequence continues at coordinate 2,086,163 of NZ_CP101291.1, forward strand.
ATCGTTCATCCATCTAGTTACGATTACTTTAATGTATTACGCTCCAAGCTCAATTGGGGCAGTAAACTTTTTTAAGCGAAAAAGCAAAACTGATCTTGATACTGTATAAAATACTGTATATATTTACTGAATTGTATATTTAACCAGTACTTTAGGTTGTTTAAGCTATGTTAACTGCACTCTCAATTGAAAACTTTGCTATTGTGCGCAACGTCTCTGTACAGTTCAAAGGAGGCTTATCTGTCATCACGGGTGAAACAGGTGCGGGTAAGTCAATTGCCATTGATGGATTAAGTTTGTGTTTGGGTGCGCGAGCCGATGCGTCTTCTGTTCGCAAAGGAGCTGATAAAGCGCAACTCAATGCCTGGTTTGACTTATCTGACTTACCCAAAGTTGCCCAATGGTTATCTGAACATGAAATGCTCGATGATGAGCAGACAAATCACTGCCATATCCGTCGTGTCATTTCTGCTGAAGGTCGTTCTAAAGCTTTTATTAATGGCGTTTCCGTTACATTAAGCCAACTTAAACTACTCAGTCAGCAACTATTAGCTATTCATGGGCAGCATGCACATCATTACCTTTTGAAACCTGAAGCACAGCTTGAGTTAATAGATAAATATGCCGAACACACTGAACTCTTGAATGAAGTAGCACGTGCTCATCAGCATTACCACACCTTGCAACAACAACTTAATCAACTGCAAAAAGCACAACAACAACGCGCTGACCGACGTCAACTCCTTAGCTATCAAGTTCAAGAATTGAATGATTTTTCCCTCCAAGAAGATGAGTTTACTGAGCTAGAAATTGAGTACAAGCGCCTTAGCAACGCCCAAGATCTACTTGAAAACGCGCAAAAAGCGTCGTATCGAATCAGTGAAGATGAGCAAGCCAATGCCGTTCGCATGGTACGTAAGTCAATCCAAGAGTTATCTGAGCAAGTTGATAACGACCCTGCCCTTACTGATATCATTACCTGTTTAGCAGAGGCCGAAATTAACCTGAATGAAGCAGCTTCGCAACTGAATGAATATTGTTCTGACTTAGAGCTTGACCCGATGCGTATGCAGCAAGTTGAGAATCGATTCAATCAGGCGATGGAACTTGCACGTAAACACGCTGTGATGCCAGAGAGCCTTTTCTGCCATCATCAAATTCTCAAGCAAGAATATGAATCCTTACAAGGCGATGAGGAGTCTATACAAGGTATCCAAACAGAATTAAACGAAGCTAGAAATGCGTACACTGCTGCCAGTAGCAGGTTGAGTAATTCACGGCACAAACACGGTGAAGCATTAGCACAAGCAATTGTTCAGAGCGTATCCAAAATGAATATGCCACACACACAAATGCAATTCACAGTGCAACACAATCCACAAGGCCCCTTTACCTCACTTGGCCAGGACGAGGTGCAAATTATGATCACAACGAACCCTGGACAACCTATGGGACCGATTGATGAGATAGTTTCTGGCGGTGAATTATCAAGAATTGGACTTGCTATACAGGTAATTACTTCAGATCAAAATCAGATCCCTACACTCATTTTTGACGAAGTAGACACAGGTATCAGTGGCCCAACTGCGTCTGTGATTGGACAGTTATTGCGCAGTTTAGGTCAAACTACGCAAGTTCTGTGTGTCACCCATTTACCACAAGTGGCTGCCCAAGGCCATCAGCAATTGTTTGTAAATAAGCTCACCGATGGACACAGTACAGAGACAACAATGCGTGAACTCTCGCCTGAACAACGTTCACGTGAACTTGCACGACTATTGGCGGGAGATGAAATCACTGAGACTGCCCTAGCAAATGCTAACGAATTATTAAAAAATGTCAGCTGAACTTCTTATTGGTTGCAAGGTCTTATGCGCTAGGTTAGCATTTACGCATTGATTGAATTAAAAAGATAACTATGCAAGTAATTAAGCAAACATTGGCTGTCGTCATATTAGTGATGAGTTTTTCTTCGTTAAGTGGCTGCTCAAACTGGATCTATCGCATTGACATACCGCAAGGCAACTACTTAGACAAACGAGATGTTGAGAAACTACGTGTTCAAATGACTAAAGAACAAGTGGAATTTGTTTTGGGCAAGCCAGTTATCAACGATTTGTTCAATCAGGACACTTGGTATTATGTTTACGAAATCAAACGTGGCATGAAAGGATTTGGCGAAGATTTACGTAAAGAGCTGGTGTTGCGTTTCGAGGATAACAAACTTATTTCTGTTGCTGGTGACTTTGAAGTCTCTGAAGACTTTGATACACCGTTGAGTTAAGACTATGGATAAAATTCTCGAACACGTTGACCTCAAACGCCTAGCCAGAGTGTGTGGCTTGATCTTACTACTCCCATTGGCAGCAACTATTTTAGATGAGAACTTCCGATGGGGAGCGTTCGACTTCCTCGTTGCTTACGTGCTTTTTTTCTTAGCCGGGGCAAGCATTCAAGTCACTATACGTCACCCACAGGCGCTGTATAAGTTTAGTGCGGCGTTAGTATTTATGACGGTTGCAATTTTATGGGCGGTATTGGCAACAGGTGGCTAATCACCTAGTTGCCACTTAGCCTATCAAAAATTAAATCTTACGCTATTTCAAGTGCTAACGACGACGCATGGATTGTGATGTGCGTTTGTGCGCTTTTTTCCGTACTTCTTTGTGCTTCTTGACTGAACGTCGCATTTGCGCAAGCTTTTTATGATCCAGTTCGCTGTCGTGAATACCTAATACCGTCTGTTGCTCATTGGGCAGTTGTACGCTTTTGCGCAAGGCATTCACCACATCCAGTTCAGCTTCAACCCAAGCCCCTTGTGGCAGACGTTTTGGCAGTTCGACAGGGCCGTATTGCAACCGGATCAAGCGAGACACCTGCACTTCTTGAGATTCCCACAAACGACGCACTTCACGGTTACGCCCTTCTGCAAGCGTGACATCAAACCATTGGTTGATGCTGTCTTCTGCAGCCACTCGTAAACGCACATCATCAAATTTGGCTAGGCCATCTTCAAGTTCGACCCCTTTGGTCATGTTCGTGATCATCGCTTGGCTTACCGCACCAAAGACTCGCACAGCATAGTGGCGTTGTACCTGATGTTTGGGATGCATCAAACGGTTAGCAAGTTCCCCATCATTAGTAAACAACAACAAGCCACTGGTATTCAAGTCCAAACGTCCTACAGCAATCCAACGGCCATTGCGCAACGGAGGCAATCGGTCAAAGACGGTATCACGGCCTTCTGGATCAGAATTAGTACAGATCTCGCCTTCAGGTTTGTTATACATCAGGACGCGACAGACAAAGTCGTCTTTGTCGTATTTGACTAAGTTACCATCGACTCGAATTTGTTCGCCAACCTCTGCTCGGTCACCTAATGTTGCCACTTTACCATTAATAGATACACGACCAGCTTGGATCCAGCGTTCCATTTCACGACGAGAGCCAACGCCAGCGTTAGCAAGAATTTTTTGGAGTTTTTCAGACATGTTAGTGCAGTTGCTCAGAGGTTGATGGTGATTCAGGATCGATTATATCAGATTGCACGCTTTCAGGTGAGTTTTGTATGCTTTGAATCTGATTTTGTGTCTCTGCGGTCAATCCTTGCGCGTCCTCTAAGGCCGCTACAAAGGTATCCACATCTGGCAGTTCCGATAATGATTGCATCCCAAAATAATCCAAAAAACCTTTGGTCGTTGCGTATAACGCTGGGCGCCCGGGGACTTCTTTGTGTCCCACAACGCATACCCAGTCTCGCTCTTGCAAAGTTTTCATAATATGACTGCTGACCGTAACGCCACGCACTTGTTCAATCTCACCTCGAGTAATTGGCTGTCGATAAGCAATCAAAGCTAACGTTTCGAGTAATGCCCGAGAATATTTCGGCGCCGTTTCTTGCCATAATCGCCCTAACCATTGCGATAAACTATCTTGTGACACAAAGCGCAAACCTGACGCCGTTTCCTGTAACACAATACCCCGAGGTGCATAATCTAAAATCAACTCATTAATGACCTTGTTGAGTGCTTGGCTAGAAACAGAAAAATCCAACAATACAGTGGACTTAAGACGGTCGCGGCTGATTGGCTGTTCAGATACAAAAATTGCTGCTTCAATCAATTGTTTGAGTTGCTCATGAGATATTTTCATACCCTACTCATCCTCTACTGCCAGTTGTGCTTTTAACCTAACATTGACGACACCTAAGGGATCGGCCTGCATGCATTCAAGCAATCCCTCTTTGGTTAATTCTAATATCGCCAAGAAGCTCACGACACACCCCGCTTTGCCCTCTTGTGCCGAAAACAAATCGGTTAATGCCATAAACGTATCGTGTTTCAGGGTCTGTAAAATCTGACTCATTCGTTCACGGGTTGAAAGTTGTTCACGCTCAATCTGATGATGCGCAAACGCCTCAGCACGTTGCATAGCCTCGGCAAACGCTAAGACAATATCGGCCATCGCGACATGCGGATGGATTTTTTCAGGGGCAATATTTTCAGCTGGGGAAGCGTTTGCGACAAATCTGTCGCGTCCCATTCTTGGTAATGCATCCAATTCTTGCGAGGCGTGTTTAATGATTTCATATTCTTTGAGGCGTCTGATGAGTTCAGTGCGCGGATCGATTTCATCTTCCTCAGCAGCTGGCGGTTTGGGCAAAAGTAGACGCGATTTGATTTCAGCCAAAATCGCCGCCATCAACATGTATTCGGCTGCAAGCTCAAGCTTAACTTCCTGCATAAGCTCGACGTATTCCATATATTGTTTCGTGATTTCTAATATGGGTAAATCAACGATGTCGATTTTTTGTTTGCGGATGAGATACAGCAACAGGTCAAGCGGGCCCTCGAAGGTTTCCAGGATCACTTCTAAGGCATCGGGTGGAATGAACAAATCTTCTGGCTTTTCCACCAAAGCTTCACCGTGTACGAACGCCAACGGCAAAGGCTGTTGAATCATCGTTTTCTCAGCTGGATTTGCTTGTGGTTTTTCCGAATCGCTCACTCGTCTACTCAAACACACTAACATCGCCACTGCCGTGACGAATAACGTTGATTTCTCCTTCCGATAAATCCAGCACTGAAGTCGGTTGCTCTCCAATGTAACCGCCATGGATAATCAGACCAACCAGTTTTTCAAGTCGGTCACGGATCGCGTCTGGATCCGATTCTGCCATATCTTCACCTGGCAAAATCAGGGTAGTGCTCATTAGTGGTTCACCCAACTCCTCCAATATCGCCAAGGCAATTGGATTATCCGGCACGCGAATCCCGATGGTTTTACGCTTGGGATTTTGTAACCGCTTAGGTACCTCTTTGGTCGCTTTAAAAATAAATGTATAGGGCCTGGGGTATTGTTCTTGAGGAGTCGGAACGAAACATTATCGACTCGTGCGTATTCGGATAATTCAGACATATCACGACACATCAACGTGAAATTGTGTTCTTTAGACAAATCCCGAATGCGACAAATTTGCTCTAAAGCTGCTTTATTGTCCATTTGGCAGCCGATGGAATAACCTGAATCGGTTGGATACACAATGACCTGTCCCGCCTTAATGATCTCAACCGTTTGTTTGATCAAACGCGGTTGGGGATTATCAGGATGAATATAAAAAAACTGACTCATGATGCGTTCCTGCATTCTGGCCAATCTGCCCATACGGTGGGCAAATCGGCATCAATATCGAGCTTGCGCCCGAGCTCGCTCCAAGGACTTGGAGCATGAAAGTCCGAGCCCACTGCAGCAAGCAGTTGATATTCCCGAGCCAGACTGAATAAAAGTTGTTTTTTGGTCGGTGGCATATTGGGATGGGTAACTTCCATTCCTTGCCCGTTGGCGTGTTTAAAATCACTTAACAAACGTCTGAGCCATTTGGTTTTCATGTCATAATGACCAGGGTGTGCCAACACCGCTACTCCACCAGCATCGCGGATCCATTCAATGGCCTGTGTCATACTTGGCCATGGCGCATTGACATACGCCTTTTTGTCTTTGCCTAAATATTGTGAAAAAGCACTTTGCCAACTGCTCACTTCCCCACGATCTAATAATACTTGGGCCAAATGTGCGCGAGTAATTTGACCATTACCCACTCGTTGCATAGCATCGTCAAACACACCATTAATACCGATTTTGGCCAGCTTGTCGCACATTTTTTGAGCGCGAGCTAATCGTATACTGGCCTGTTCGGCCAACCGTGCGCCTAAAGTCTCATCTTGACAATCAATGTGCAACCCCAGGATATGGATTTCAAAACCGTGCCATTTGGTAGAAATTTCAACACCACTGATTATATGCAAAGGTCGTTTTTGTAACGCTTGATATTCTCGCGCTTCGGCTACCCCTTGTACGGTATCGTGGTCAGTAATGGCCAACACATCGATTTGTTGATTATGCGCACGCATAACGAGTTCCGCTGGCGATAATTTGCCATCCGAATAGTGTGTATGCGTGTGTAAATCTATTTTCATCAAATACATAGTTGCAATTGTATTAATAATGGTTAGTATATATCACACAACTGAACAAACCAATGTTCTAATAAGGTTCCATAAGGTATTACCCATGCTTACAACGCACATTGCAAATATTTGGTGGTGGCAGTCTCTCTAGGGCTGTGCTTTGTGTGTGTGTAAGAATAAGCCCGTCATATGTAACGGGCTTTTTTATTGGATTAAGGAAAATAACAACGTGACTGGCGAAAATCATTCATTGTTCCCAAATAAAGGCGTTCAATCCCGACGCTTTGCAGTTCCCTATTGCGACGATCCACTCGCGCAATACTATGCAATGTGTCACGACCAACAAAATACCATGTTGCTCGAATCAGCTGAAATTGACAGCAAAGACAATCTAAAAAGCATTATGCTCCTGAACGCCTGTGTGCGAATAGAATGTGTGGCTAATCAAGTTACGCTCACGGCACTCAATGCCAATGGACGCGCAGCTTTGCAGTTACTCAGCGAAAGCTTGTCAGATTACATCAGTGCACAAACCGACCATGTGATGCAATGTACTTTTCCAGCCATTGATCCCAACTTAGATGAAGAAACTCGTCTGCAAGCGGATAATGTATTCACGGTATTACGCGATGTTGTGACCAAGATCCCACATGAAGATGAGTTTGGGATCTTTTTAGGTGGCTGCTTTGCGTATGATTTGTTTGCAGTTGCAGAGTCACTGCCGGAAGTGCCCACTGGCAAAAACACCTGTCCGGATTTTGTGTTTTACCTTGCAGATACGTTGGCACTGATTGATCACAAAACAAAAGAGAACCACATAATCCTAAATCAATTCTGTGCCAGCAAGCATGTCAGTGAACAACTGGCTCAAGCACAAACACAACTAGCCAATGCGTTTGCCCAAATCCCAAGCTCTTTGGATAAACAGATCACTCATCCTAATTTAACACTTAGCCCTGATGATGTGTTAACTGACAGGGACGATGCAACGTTTTGCCAAGATGTTCTCGGGTTAAAAGAACACATATTGGCGGGGGATATTTTTCAAGTCGTGCCCTCTCGCACCTTTTCATTGCCCTGCCCCGAGCCGATTTTGGCTTATGCCAAATTAAAAGTGCTCAATCCAAGTCCATATATGTTTTATATGCACGACAAAGATTTTAGCCTGTTTGGCGCTTCTCCTGAATCTGCTCTCAAATATACGGCCAAGACCAATCAAATTGAAATTTATCCCATTGCAGGCACACGTCCTCGAGGCAAACGTGCCGATGGTTCGATTGACTTTGATTTGGATGGGCGGATAGAGCTGGATCTGCGCGAAGATCTTAAGGAAAAATCCGAGCACATCATGCTGGTTGATCTGGCACGCAATGACGTCGCGCGAGTCTCTATACCAGGTACCCGACACGTAAAAGAGTTACTCAAAGTTGACCGCTATTCACATGTGATGCATTTGGTTTCTCGCGTTGTGGGTCAGCTTGCCCCACATCTGGATGCATTACACGCTTATCAGGCCTGTATGAATATGGGGACACTCGTTGGTGCCCCAAAAGTCTCTGCTGCTCGCTTAATTAGACAAGTCGAAAATCAACGTCGTGGCAGTTATGGTGGTGCCGTTGGCTATCTCGATGGGCAAGGTAATATGGATACCTGCATCGTGATCCGTTCGGCCTTTGTCCAGCATGGTACTGCGCATATTCAAGCGGGTGCGGGGGTAGTGTATGACTCTGTACCACAAGCTGAAGCGGATGAAACACGCGCCAAAGCACAGGCCGTGATACGCGCCATTATTGCTTCGCAAGGAGAATCGATATGAACCATTTAAACGTTGTCATGCTCGATAACATCGATTCATTTACCTATAACTTGGTCGACGAATTGCGGACCTTAGATGTCAATATGCGCGTGTATCGCAATACGGTGGATGTCACAGTCATTGTTAATGCGATTGACGAGCTGGCGAAACAAGGCCCAACGTTATTGTTGTTGTCCCCGGGACCAGGAGCGCCCCACGAAGCAGGGTGTATGCCTGAGTTAATCCAACGCATGGCCGGTTATGTTCCGATTTTAGGAATTTGTTTAGGACATCAAGCTATCGTTGAATTTTGTGGTGGAACAGTGGTGCGAGCCGAAGCTGTGGTGCATGGCAAAGCCTCACTGTTAACTCATTGTGGCGACAAGATGTTTGCCAATATGCCCCAGCCCATGTCCATTGCTCGATATCATTCATTAGCCGCAGGGCTTATCCCAGAAAATCTTGAAGTGTTGGGACACGTAAACGATATCCCCATGGTCGTGTTTGAACCAAAACGCAAAATGTTAGGTATGCAATTTCACCCTGAATCGATTTTGACCCATAGCGGCAGTCAGTTACTGCGCGACAGTATTGATTACCTACTCGGCACAAATGGAACCCAAGATTAAGGAAGCGATTTATGTTAGATATTCTAGAAAGTTTATACGCCCAAAATGACTTATCACAAGCACAAAGCGAAGAGATATTTAGTCAAGTCATGCAAGGAAAAGTCAGCGAAATTAGCTTAACCGCGTTATTGACCGCCTTAAAAATCAAAGGTGAAACGCCTGAAGAAATCGCCGGTGCCGCCCAAGCTATGGTGACCAATGCTACTGCATTTCCAAGACCAAACATCCCATTTGCGGACATTGTCGGCACCGGAGGTGATGGCCATAACACCATTAATATTTCCAGTGCTGCTGCCGTGGTGGCCGCATCATGTGGCGTTGCCGTCGCTAAGCACGGTAATCGCAGTGTTTCCAGTCAGTCCGGTTCAGCTGACTTATTTAACGCGTTTGGCTATAACTTGATGCACACGCCAGAGCAAGCTAGAGCCACCATGGATGCAAGTAATTTGTGTTTCCTGTTTGCTCCGGTTTATCACGCTGGGGTAAAGCATGCCATGCCGGTTCGCACCGAACTCAAAACGCGCACCATATTTAATGTTCTGGGTCCACTCGCTAACCCTGCTCGACCGACTCATTCAGTCATGGGTGTTTATACACCAGAGTTACTGATTCCTTATGCTCATACCTTGCAACTTCTCGGTCACGAGCGTGTTCTAGTTGTGCATGGTAGTGGCTTAGACGAATTTGCATTACATGGTGAAACACAAGTAGTTGAAATTGATGGTGATTCACTTACAGAATACGTTGTCACTCCAGACGACTTTGGCTTAGAAAGTGCGCCATTAGAAGCCATCGTTGGGGGAACACCGGAACAAAACAAAGCGGCCATTGAAGCCGTATTCAAAGGTGAAGGTGAGCCAGCGCATACCCATGCCATTGCCATGAATGCCGGTGCTTTACTTTATCTATGCGGCCAAGCTAATACTTTTGCTGATGGGGCTCAACTTGCTTTATCTTCCATTGCACAAGGCAACCCTCTGCAAACTATCCAAAGAGCTGCCCAACTGAGTCAGGAAACCAATTAACATGGCCAATGTTTTAGAAAAAATCGTTATCGATAAGCGCGAAGAGCTCATTACTAGAGAAGCTGAGTTACCCTTGGCTACCTTTAAAGACAGCTTAGTGCCATCACAAAAAAGCTTATATCAAGCCCTGAGCCAAGCAAACGCTGGCTATATTTTTGAATGCAAAAAAGCATCGCCCTCAAAAGGTCTCATCCGTCCGGTGTTTGATTTGGACGAGATTTTGGCAGCTTATACCACTGAAGCCGCGGCTCTTTCAGTATTAACCGATGAAAAATATTTCCAAGGCACTTACGAATACTTGCGCTACGTCACTGATAGAGTCGACATTCCGGTGCTCAACAAGGACTTTTTTGTCAACACGTATCAAGTTTACCTTGCCAGACATTACAATGCAGATGCGATTTTATTGATGTTATCCGTACTGTCTGATGAAGAATATCGCGAACTGCACGAGGTTGCAGACACTTTATCACTTGATGTATTAACCGAAGTATCCAATACCGAAGAAGCCCATCGTGCGGTGTCCTTAGGTGCCAAGATCATCGGTATCAACAATCGCAATTTGCGTGACTTATCGACTGATTTAGCCGCGACAGAACACCTTGTGCCACTGTTGCGAGAACTCGGCCATCAGGGCGTATTAATTTCTGAGTCGGGTATTTACACACGTCAAGACGTAGCCCGTTTGGCTCCGTTAGTCGATGGCTTTCTTGTAGGTTCATCGTTAATGGCTCAAGAAAACTTATTACAAGCTGTGCAAAAGTTGGTTTATGGTGCGGTCAAAGTGTGTGGCATTACACAACTTGAACAAGCAAAAGTCATATTAGACACACCGGTTTCGTATTTGGGACTGATATTTGCGCCACAATCTAAGCGCTGTGTCTCTTTTGAGCAGGCTTTACAAATCACTTCACAGGCACCCGGACGATATGTCGGTGTGTTTGTGGATGCATCAATAGATGATGTGGTTAACATTGCCCAACATTGTGGACTGTTTGCGGTTCAGTTACACGGCAACGAAGACGATGAGTATGTTCTAAGTTTACGCGATGCCTTACCTAATACGTGTCAAATCTGGCGTGCGGTTGGCGTAACCGATACAATACCCACTTTGCCAAATCATTGTGATCGTATTTTATTGGATTGCAAGGTGGGTGAGCAAAGTGGTGGCACCGGCCAGGTATTTGATTGGTCATTATTAGATGGTCTGCAAACAAATACGCCAATTGCATTGGCTGGCGGATTAACTCCTGACAATATTCAACTGGCCATCCAAACAAAAGCAGACCTCTTGGATCTGAATTCTGGTGTAGAATCCGCACCAGGTATAAAAGACATTGATACAATTAATCGTGTATTTGAATTACTGCGTCAATACTAAATGAGTAAAAAATCATGAATCAGTTAAATAGTAAATTTGGTGAGTTCGGGGGTATGTATGTTCCCGAGCTGTTGATTCCAGCATTAGATCAGCTTGAAAAAGCGTTTTTGGATGCCAAAGACGACCCAGAATTCAAACAGCAATTCAGCGATTTGTTACACGATTATGCTGGCCGTCCTACGGCGATGACTTTGACGCGTAACCTCGTTTCGAATCCCAAAGTAAAGCTGTATTTGAAGCGTGAAGATTTGCTTCATGGTGGCGCACACAAAACCAATCAAGTATTGGGTCAGGCTTTGTTAACCAAAGCCATGGGCAAAAACGAAGTCATCGCTGAGACCGGTGCTGGCCAGCACGGGGTGGCGACAGCTCTAGCGTGTGCCTTACTTGGCTTAAAAGCGCGTATTTACATGGGGGCTAAGGACGTTGAACGTCAATCTCCGAATGTGTTTAGAATGCGTTTGATGGGTGCTGAAGTCATTCCTGTTAACTCAGGTTCAGGTACCCTCAAAGACGCCGTCAATGAAGCCATGCGCGATTGGTCTGCGAATTACGACAAAGCACATTATTTATTAGGAACCGCTGCCGGTCCTCACCCATTCCCTACCATAGTACGCGAATTTCACCGCATGATCGGAGAAGAAACACGAGAGCAAATGCTTGCTAAAGAAGGTCGCCTGCCTGATGCAGTCGTAGCCTGTGTCGGTGGTGGTTCAAACGCCATTGGCATGTTTGCCGATTTTATTGACGAGCCAAGTGTTCGTCTGGTCGGTGTTGAACCGGCTGGTAAAGGCCTCCATACGCATGAACACGGGGCAACTATTTGCCAGGGAACAAAAGGTATTTTACACGGTGCGTTTAGTTACATTATGCAAGATGCCGATGGACAAATTGAAGAGTCCTATTCCGTGTCTGCTGGCCTTGATTACCCTGCTGTGGGTCCACAACATGCTTATTTGCACGAAATTGGTCGAGCCGAATACGTTGCTGCAACGGATGAAGAAGCACTGAATGCTTTCAAGTTGTTAGCGCGCAAAGAAGGTATTATTCCGGCGCTTGAATCGTCGCATGCCCTCGCTCATGCTCTGAATATGGCCGATGAAGCCGAAAAAGAAACGATCATTGTAGTGAACTTATCTGGTCGCGGGGATAAAGATCTCGCTTACGTAACCTCTATTTTAGGAGACGATTTATAATGTCCCACGCTCACCGTTACGACAACATGTTTACTGCCCTTGCCGAGAAACAGCAAGGTGCTTTTGTGCCATTCGTTATGATTGGCGATCCAACGATTGAGACGTCTACTCGTATTATTCAAACGCTGATTGATCACGGCGCTGATGCATTGGAACTCGGTTTTCCTTACTCTGATCCCATTGCCGATGGCCCAACGATTCAAGCTGCGTCCATTCGCGCGTTAGCGCACAAAATGACTCCCAGCGATTGCTTTACTGTTATTCGCAATATACGTGCAGCGAACCCAGATATTCCAATTGGTTTATTACTCTACTCTAACCTTGTGCTTGCTCGTGGCGTTGAAACGTTTTACGCCGATGCGTATGCTGCCGGTGTGGATTCCATTTTGATTGCGGATGTGCCAATTCGTGAAGCGGCGAGATTTGTCGATGTCGCTAAGGCCAATCACATCGACCAGATCTTAATTGCTCCTCCCAATGCGACCGATGAGACCCTCGACGCGCTCGGTAAATACTCTTCTGGTTATACCTATTTACTTGGTCGTGCTGGGGTAACGGGTGCCGAAACCGCTGCGCAAACGCCTGCGCACGAATTGATTGACAATCTCAATCGCTTCAATGCCGCACCGCCTTTACTCGGTTTTGGGATAGCCCAACCTGAACAAGTTAAGGACGCTATCTCCGCTGGTGCGGCTGGGGCTATCTCAGGTTCAGCGGTGGTCAACATCATTGCTAAGTATCTTGATGATGAGGATGCAATGTGTCAGGCGCTGGGTGAGTTTGTCCGTGCCATGAAAGATGCGACCCAGTTTTAAACAGTATATCTACTCTACCCTATAGGAAATACCATGCTTTACGCGATTATTGCACAGGACAAACCCGATACATTAGAGCAGCGCCTTGCGGCCCGCCCAGACCATTTGGCGCGATTAATCGCATTAAAAGATGCTGGACATTTGGTTATGGCGGGACCCCATCCAGCCATTGATTCTGACGATCCAGGCCCTGCTGGATTCACTGGTTCGTTGGTGATTGCTGAGTTTGCATCTTTAGAAGACGCGCAAGCGTGGGCAAATGCCGACCCTTATATTGATGCAGGTGTGTATGAACAAGTTACGGTAAAACCTTACAAAAAAGTTCTACCGTAATTATTGAACCGCGAATGGCGTCTTAACCGTGAATCACTTCAAGTAAGTGCAACTATTATTGAAGCGATTCGTGGATCACTTCCACATTGATCATCCGGTCTTCAATCAGATATTGATTGGCCGCTCGTCTAACATCTTCCACTGTGATAGACCTAATCAAATCCTCTAGGTCAAACCAACGGTCTACCGCATTGGGTTCAGTATGCAGCAATCCCAAACGGTTTAGCCAAAACCCATTTTGCTCAAGCGCTTGATTGATCCCCGCAACCAATGGCTCGACTGCACGTGATAACTCATCATCACTGATCCCGTCTTCACTTTTGATCTCCGCGACAATCTCATCATAAGCCTGCATAACTTGTCCAAGCTGTTCCGGTGAAGTCTGTGTATCAAATTGAATATAACCATCATCCACCACATACCGAGATTGCGTATTAAACACACCAGGTGAATACGCTGCACCCAATTCTTCGCGAAGCTTTTGGGTCACTTTTAGGCTCAACACTTCGCGTAAAATATTCAAGGTGTTATTGCGTTTTTTATCGCTGTTATCCGCGGTGTGATAGACGCGAATTGCCAACGCATTTTGTGGATTTCCCTGATGCGTTAAACGATACTGTCCTGGAGTGTCTAGTCGTAAATCTGTGACCTTACGCTTTTGTGGTGGGGTAAAATCATATGCTAGAGCACCGAACGTTTGTGCAACAAAATTAATCACCTCTTCCACATCAACATCCCCTACTATTGAGAGCGTCATAGGACCATCAGCAAGTTGTTCTTGACGCTCCGCATTGAGTTCTGCAAAGGTACGACTTAACGCAACGGGTAATTCAGGGGTACTTACCCTTACATCATTGGCGTAGAGTAGATTTTGTAACTCAAAACTGCGCACCGCATTGACCGAACTTTTGGCTTGCTGATATTGCTGTTGGGTATTTTGCCGATAAAGATTTTCTAATGCTGGATCCCATGCCGCATCCGACACAAAGGCGGCCATAAGCTGCAGTTGTAATAATAGGTGTTCATTAGACGCATTGAAGCGCCCTCCCCATGTATTAAAACGAGGCACAAAGCGCAAACTCACATCTTTGTCAGAGAGTAATTCACGCAGTTCATTGACATTATGTTGGCCTAAACCTGCCGCCACCATGTAATTATAAAGCTCTTTTAAACCGGAATCTTTCTCGGTAAAAAATTGATAGCCTGTTCCGTAGCGCAGATCAAACTCAACTTGCCCTGTGACTAATTTAGTCGGCTTCACGTTAAGACGTAAGCCGTTATCGAACATAACTGTGGTAATGTCATAGACTTCATCATACTCGCGTAATACGACTTCACCATCTTGACCAAAATCAGTGTAGGCAAAGGCCTTTGTCACCGCAAATTCATCCGGGACAATCTCAAGATCAAGCGCAGCATTAAACGCCGTTTTAATGTCTTCTTGGGTGATTTCGGCAGATGCGTCACTTTGCACAAATATAGTGGGCTCGACGGCTGAGAACTGATCAATCATTACTTGATTTATTTCGTCTAAGGTAAAGGTCTGCATCAACTCCTCAAACAGTTTAAGCTCAGCCTGAGGCGACAAAATCGCTCTTTCGTCATCCAGACTTTCCAAAAGCGCCTGGGTGATACGAGCGGTATCCAGTGTATCGGCTTCTGAGGCCACCGTATAAAGGCCATTGCGAATACTGGTGATTTGACGGTCAGCTTCATCCCATGACACTCCAAACTCTTGAATTTTTAAAATTTCAACAACCAATTCGCTTAACGCATCACGCCAGCGATCTGGTGACGTACTGACGAGAGACAAAGAGATATCCGCCCGTTCGAACAGATTAAATTGTGCGTGATAAGCATTTTCAAACGATGCTTTACCAGTCAGTAACTTCGATGCCAAACGGTAATTCAAAATACTATTCGCGATTAACTTCAAATACTCATCTCGGCGTTGCGCAACACTATCCCCTTTAGATTCAGACATTTGACTTAACGTTATCATGACTTGAGTCGGCAAACCTGGAGCTTGATGCACAACAAACACAGGCTCACCTGGCATACTTAACTCACCAACTAACGTGTCTGGACGTTGTGACTCATTGCTCCAATCAGCAAAATTCGATTCGATTTTTGTTTGCATCTTTTGCGCATCAAAATCCCCAACGATGATCAAAGTGCTATTAGCTGGAGTGTAATAACGAGCATAAAAATCTTTTAGTTGTGCTGCGGTCATAGCTCGTAGCGTGTCTTTGGTGCCAATTGCCCAGCGCTGTGCATAGCGCATGCCCTGGGTGTACTGATTAAATTGCTTTTGTTGTGCTTGGAAAGCCAGAGTATTACGCGCATCATACTCGGCAAGCACCACTGGGATTTCTGCCGCTAATGCGGTTGCTGATATTGTGAGATTGGAAGCCGTTTCTCGCATCAAAAACAACGCTGTATCAATAATTGCTTCAGAGTTTGTTGGCAAATCTAATTTGTACTGCGTTTCGTGAAAGCTGGTTGAAGCATTGGTGTCTGCACCGAAACTCAAGCCATAGCGCTCTAAAATCGCTACCATTTCGCCTTCAGGTACATTGGTTGAACCATTAAACGCCATATGTTCAAGTAAATGGGCAAGCCCTAACTCATTATCCGCTTCATCGAGACTGCCCACGTTAATGTGTAAACGCACGGCAATTTCGTTTTTTGGGGTTTGATTTTCAACCAAATAATACGTCAAGCCATTCGCTAACTGTCCTTGTTTGATACGTGGATTATCAACTAACTGAGTCGCAATCGGCAACTGTCCCGAGTGCCACAGTTCATGTGGTGTTTTCACTTGCGTGGCACAGGCAGTTAAACCAAACACAAAAACTATCAACCAAAATATTCGCATTAAATTGCCTCTATCCTTTTCTTTCTGACTCAACATTCGCTAAGATAAATATGAATTCAGTTCATTACCAATTCAGACATTTACTATAGACTTAACGCAATGATAGTTCGAGTATTTATTTGTGTAATTCTGTGTCTGTCCAGCTCAATGGCCATGGCTCACATAGAGAACGAAACGGAACCGCGCAAGCTGACCGTGCGCCACGCTATGGACGCAGAAAAACAAGCTGCCATTGTCGCGGCAAAACGTCTTCACGAAGGACGGATACTACAAATGCAACGCTATGGTGAACGCTATCGTTTCAAAATGATGAGCAAGGATGGCCGTGTGACCACTGTTGAGATTCATAGCAAGCAACTCAAATCGGCACAAACACTGCGCCCGTCTAATCAGAAAAAGGACCACTAATGCGATTATTAATTGTTGAAGATACGCCACAATTATTGGTTCAGTTGGATATGTTTTTTCAAAAAAATGGATTCAGCGTGGACTTGGCCGATGACGGTGAACGTGCCTTATTTTTGCTCAAAGAATATGAATACGATGCGGCGATTATCGACTTAGGACTGCCCAAACTCGATGGACTAGAAGTCATCAAAGCCGCACGCAAACTCGATATAAAGGTGCCAGTCCTGATTTTAACCGCCCGTGACAGTTGGCAGCAAAAAGTCAATGGTCTTGATGCGGGTGGCGATGATTATCTGACCAAACCGTTTCATGAAGAAGAACTCCTCGCTCGAGTCAAAGCCCTTATCCGTCGCTCATCAGGTCATGCGTCATCCGAACTCAAAGCGGGTCCGATTACCTTGGATTTATCACTCCAACAAGTTTATGTCTCAGAGCAACCGCTTGAGCTTACCGCCTATGAATACAAGGTGTTGGAGTATTTGATGCTTCATCCCAAAAAAGTGATTTCAAAATCTGAACTCACCGAACACATTTATGACCAAGATTTTGATTTGGACAGCAATGTTATTGAAGTTTTTGTCGGACGGTTACGCAAAAAACTAGACCCGGACAACTCTATTAAACCCATTGAAACCTTACGTGGCAGAGGATATCGCTTATTTTCGCCCGCTTAAACGCCCTGTCTCTCACCATGCGCAGTGTATTGTCGCTGTGCTTAGTGGTTATTTTTGTGCTGCCCGCGTTGGTGTGGTCCATTAGTACGGCCCACCTTAGCTCACTTGAGCGCGCAAAAATGACTGAACTGGAATTAATGAGCTATGTGCTGATAGCAGACTTTGATCTTCGTGAAAGTGTCATCACCATGCCCGTAGCCGTATTGGATGAGCGTTTTAATATTACGCAAAGTGGTTATCACGGGTATATCAAGCTCAATGACACGTTGATCTGGCAATCCGTCTCGGTCACCGATTCCATTGAGCCAGCAAAGCTACCGCGCACTGGTGCTGGTGAGTCACGTTTTTCAACGATTGAACACAACGGTGAGACATGGTATCTATATAGTTTTACCGCCGAGTTTCTCAACTATAATCGCTATGAAGCGATTCATTTTCACATTGCCAATCATGCCCGAGATATGCGAGCTGAACACGCTGTGTTCACTCGTACATTGTGGCAATCAACATTAGTCATTTCATTGGTTATTACCATTGTTCTCATTCTTAGCTTGTTATCCGTTTTACTCCCAGTACGCACCTTAATTGCTCAGCTAAAACGCACCCGTCAAGGACAACAAAGTCAGTTATCGGGTGAGTTTCCATTAGAGCTCAATGCAATGAAGTCCACCATCAATAAGGTTTTACAGGAAGAACAACAACAACGAGAACGCTATCAAAATGCTTTGCAAGATCTGGCGCATTCCCTTAAAACCCCTCTTACGGTCATTAAAGGCGACCCAGCTTTACCACCTAGCTTGCATCCTCAGGTTGACCAAATTGATCAAATCATTCAAAGGCAGCTTTCGCGAGCGCGTTTTAGTCAAAAGTCAGGACATCAGCGCATTGCGCTCTCGCCTGTGATTAAAAAAGTTTGCGAGAGCATGCACAAAATTCACGCCGATAAAGCGCTGAGTATTATGTACGATGAGACTCAATCTGTTGAATACGCAATAGACCAAGCAGATTGGTATGAAATCCTTGGTAACATTCTAGATAATGCCTGTAAGGCTGCACAAAAACACGTAAAAGTCAGATTAAAAGAGGATCTGCAATGGGTGATGCTAAGCGTCGAAGATGATGGACAAGGTATCCCCCTTGCACAACAAAAGCAGATCCTTAAACGAGGTTATCGGCTAGACCAATATACGGAAGGCTCTGGAATTGGCCTTGCCACTGTCAACGACTTAGTCGATTTATATGGTGGCAAAATACGGTTCAGTGAAACCTTACCATTTAGTCTTTCGATTTATCTGCCAAAGTAAAATCCGCATCTTTATCGTCATCTCGATGTGGCTTAAAATACTCATCGGCATCATCGGCAGACAACAGAACCGCTAACCACATGGTTTCCTCACGAGATTCTAAAGCGATTTTGACAATCATCGTCAATGGTACGGACAATAACATGCCCACTGAACCGAGCAACCAGCCCCAAAATATCAACGACAAAAACACCACCAAGGTACTTAAACCAAGACCGCGCCCCATATAGCGAGGTTCAATCACATTCCCCATTATGGTATTGACGACGATAAAGCCCAAGCCGGTTAAGCCTGCTTTGGCAAACCCGAATTCCAAGAATGCCACGAGTACTGCTGGGATCGCCGCGATAATCGAACCAATATTGGGAATGAAATTTAATAAAAATGCTAATACCGCCCATAACATAAAGTGGTCGACTCCCAAAAAGTACAACCAAATGCCAATCAACGTGCCAGTCGCCAACGAAACAAGGGACTTGATCCCAAGATAATCTTTGACCGACTGTAAAAAGCGGTCAATGTGATGCAGCTTCATACCAGGATCACGTAATGCAATATGCACACGCTTGGGAATACTCTCTGCCTCAAACAACATGAAAATCACGGTCAAAATGATCAGAAATAAATTCGAAAGCACCCCACCTAAACCAGAGATAAAATTAGTGGCAACGGACATTGCTGTACCCGGGTCGAGGTGATTGAGAATGAGATCTTTATCAATGTAAATATTGAAATTTCGCAATTGTTCCACAATCCACACGAATTCTTTGCTAAGCTGAGCTTGGTAGACAGGCAGATTTTGGCGAAATTCGGCTAAGGATTGACCAACTAGACCGGCGAGCATAAATCCAATTACGATAATTAGCAGTATAACTAAAGTAACAGAGAGCCAACGTGGTATGCGATAGCGCGAGGCAAGATTAATCAATGGGCTACATGCAATCGCGATAAAAAGCGAGAGTAAGAATGGAACCATAATGGCGCTAGCGGCTTTGATCCCAGAAAGCACGACGACGACCGCGGCGGTCACCACAAATGTTTTGGCTGTTGAAGATTGTAATTCCATAGATCCCTAGCAAGCAAACGAGTGTGTTTGATAAAGCACTTTGTACACATAATAACAGGAACTTACCGTAATGAAATTAGATGATGCTACGATCCGCATAAAAAATTTACGCTTGCGTACCTTTATCGGCTTTAACGAAGAAGAAATGCAGAAGAAACAAGATGTTGTCATCAACGCTGTCATTAAGTACGACGCTATAAAGGCAGCTGAAAACGACAATGTTGACCTTGCTATCAATTACAAAGTGATCACGAAGGCGGTCATTAAACTCGTTGAAAACAATCGTTTTTTGTTACTAGAAAAGCTGACTCACGACATACTTGCATTGTGTGCCGATCACCCTTGGGTCAAATGGGCGGAAGTTGAAGTGGATAAGCCTCACGCGTTACGTTTTGCCGATTCAGTTTCACTGAGTATCGCATGTTCAAAGGACGTCTAATTCTTATATTGGCAGATTAAAGGAAGCACTATGCGTATTTTGATAACGGGTGGCACAGGTTTAATTGGACAAGCATTTGTGCACGCTCATCTTAACGAACACGAGTTTCTCATCGTGAATCGCAACCCGAGTAAGGTATTGCAGACGTTTCCAGAAGCGATATCAGCAGGCAAGGTTGAGAGCATCACGTTGGCTGAACTGAACAAAGATGTGAGAGTGGATGCGGTCATTAATCTCGCAGGTGAACCCATTGCGGATAAGCGTTGGAGCGATAAACAAAAGCGTTTGATTTGTGACAGCCGTTGGCATACCACCCAAGCGCTAGTGGATTGGATGCATACAGCGACGACTAAGCCTACTGTTTTTATCAGTGGCTCAGCCATTGGCTATTACGGACGGCAAGATGAAACACCTGTGGCAGAAGACTTTGCGGATATCCATCATGAGTTTAGCCATGAACTGTGCGCACAATGGGAAGCCATTGCGCAAGGTGCACCGGAATCCGTGCGTATATGTGCTGTACGTACTGGTGTTGTACTTAGTGCAGAAGGTGGGGCATTAGGTAAAATGCTTCTGCCGTTTAAATTTGGCTTAGGTGGCCCTGTTTCGCCAGGCTCGCAAGGGTTTTCTTGGATCCACATCGACGACATGGTTGCAGGATTGGCGTTTTTGCTCAATCAGAAAGACGTATCCGGTGCTTTTAACTTTACCGCCCCGAACCCTGTATCAAATGAGGTGTTTTCAAAAGCTTTAGCCAAGCGCTTGAACCGCCCTTGCCTGTTTAAAGTGCCACAAATTTCGATGAAGCTGTTATTAGGCGAAGGTGCAGATTTGCTCACAACGGGGCAATTTGTGATCCCTCAACGCTTGCTTGATGCCGGATTTGAATTTCGCTATGCCACGGTACAAGAAGCCTTAGATGCGCTAGAGTTATAATATTTTCTTTGTCTGTTTGGCTTGGTAAACAGACCAGGCCAAACACGCGGCCACAGTCACATCGACGCCCAAGCATACATCGGGATAAAACCAACTCACACCGTCATTGACCACGAGCCAATGATGCACGTAATCATAGAACCCGTGATACAACCACACGCCCATTGCGACCTTGTCCTTGCGCTCATTTGACCATTCTTGCATGTGACTGATGCCGACCAGCATGAAAATGGGCATGCCAAAAAACATTTCTTCAATCACACTTTGCGTGGGTGTCGAAGACCACAGTGCGAAGCCGACATAAATAGCAGGTAGGAAAATGGTGAGTTGCAACAAGTCCCAGCGCATGAGACGAGCGTAGCGATAGAGCGCTATGCCAAAGGCGATGCCGAGCAGGATGAGTATAAGTTGCTGCATAAAAACCTCAGAATGACCTATATTCCTGTGAATAAAGCGTCGTATGCATTGAGTAATTCATCCCTTTGGTCTGAAACATTGAACATGAATTTATTCAACCTCGATGCCTCGATGGTGAACATGACATTTGTAGACACATAATAATATTCTGAATTATCTTTAATTGTCACAGATAACCGCTCTAAAGCGAGCGTTTCGTTATGTGTAACAAAGGCAACCAAGCATGAAGATAAATCACGGTAAAGGTCATTTTGTAACACACAAACATAAGGGTAATCGGCTCGACTTTTTGCGATTGGGTTTTGAAATACATCAAACTGATTGATATGCATATAAATGCCTAAACACAAATATCTTCATCATCAAAAGGTAACCCTTTCGCTGCTATATGTTGATTATATTTTTGAATTTTTTCTTGGTTTTGTTCCAGCCATTTTTTAGATAACTCCTGTTTTAGAGCGTTTTCTAAACTGTTGCTGAGATTTATACCCAGTTTTTTAGCATCACAAGTCAATGATTTATCTACATACACATTGACCCTAACTTTTTCTTTTGCAGACCCCATAAAACTCTCATGCGCAAAACCTGTACACACAATATAATACACACAATGATATTTTGAAAATGTTTTTAATATCTACAACACCTTACGCAACAACGTCGTGGTATTGAGTTTCAACAAGACTCGACAACTTGCCGCGCCCAGTAATCCTACCACTATAGCCCCCGTCAATGGGGCGACGACCCAGTATTCATAGTGAATGGATGTGGACATTTGAAACACTTGAGATTGCAATAGGTACAAACTGACTTCATTAGCAAGTGCTGCCATGAATCCCGCCACTGAACCAATGATCAAAAACTCATAGATCACCGAACGTCGAATCAACCCACCTTGCGCCCCTAAGGTGCGTAAAATAGCTAATTCGCGCTGCCGTTCATCCATTGACGCTTGAACCTGTGCAATCAACACCAACGCACCAGCTACCAATACAAGCACTAGAATAAACTCAACCGCTGCTGAAACTTGGTCAATGATGCTGCGGATTTGATTAATACGCGCATCTACATCAAACAAGGTCACATTTGGGAATGGGCGCAAAAGTTGAGCTAGCTCTGGCTTGCGCTCCTCGGGTAAGAAAAACGAGGTTATATAAGTAGGTGTAAATCGCGCCATAGCATCGGGATGCAAGACAAAGAAGAAGTTAGGCTGCATGGTTTGCCAGTTCACTTGACGCAGTGATGTGACCTGTACATCGACGATTTCTGAACCAATGTTAAAACTCAAGACATCGCCCATGCCAATGCGCATGCGTTTAGCCGCTTCCACTTCAACAGAAACTGGGTAAATCCCCTCACCTAATTCACTGTTTTCATATGACCAGGCATCATGCCACTCACCGGCTACAATTTCGTTGGCTTGTTGTAATTCTGTTCCCCAAGTCAGGTTGGCTTCTCGCCCCATTCCTGCACGTCGTTCATTCGTGCTATCTTCATCTTCTTTAGTGACTTCTGAGCGCAATACAACATCATTTATTTTGGCAAAGCGCCCTCGGGTCACTGGGTATAAATCGTCGGATAACACAGCGTTTTGAGCAAAGTGCTGTGCCAAATGATCCTTTTGCGCTTCGGTGACATTGATCATGAAATAATTGGCCGTGCCTTCGGGTAATTGCTCTTGCCATTGCTTCACAATATCGTTACGCATAACCAGTACAACCAGCAGTAGCATAAGGGTGAGCGCAAAACTGATCAATTGCACAGAGTTGTCTAATGCTCGGCGTTTTATCCTTGCCCAAGCAAGCTGAGTTGCTGACATTCTTCCTTGTCCCAAGACTCGGCCAAGGGCTATTAAGCCATACGTTGCGCCTAACAATAAAACCACTAGGATAAGGCCCGAAATAAACATGATGGCGCTAACCTTGAAGTTCTGTGAATAGGCATACATCAACCCAAAGATCGCCAATCCTGATGTTGCATATTGCCCGCCTCGACTTTTGAGTGTAGAGACCATATCTCGGCGCAACACCCGTAACGGCGGGATCGCAAATAAGCCCAGCAATGGATATAGGCAGAACAATAAGGCGCAAATACTGCCTGTAAAAATCGCAATAAATAACGGACGCCAATACCACACCTGCAACGCCACATCGACCGTGCCAGCAAGGGCACTGACCACAACCTGTTGCACAACAAAACCAATGACAGTGCCCAACACTATACCTAATAATGCGATAAAGATGATTTGATACAAATACACCTGACGAATGGTACCAGTTGAGGCACCCAAGGTTTTCATGATCGCGACTGGATCAAAATGCCGCTGAGCATAGCGCTGAGCGGCAACCCCAATAGCGACACAGGCTAATACGATAGCGAGCAATGAGGCCAATAAAAAAAACTGCTCGGCCCTTGCTACCGACTCACCTATCGGTGATTCATCATCATCTACAGATAACCAGCGATGATATTCACGCTGAAACTCACCTTTAACGTTATCATAAAATGTTTCAAGCTCATCATCAGTGCCAGTAAAGTAGGCTTTGTAATTGACGCGGGAGCCTGGGCCTGTCACATTGGTTTTGGCTAAAGCGTCCAAATTAATCAACACCATGGGATCGGTATTAAACACGCTAAATCCAGCATCCGGGATTTCACTCAACACCTTAGATGCGGTAAATACGGCATCACCAATTTCTACCTCGTCGCCTATTTCAAGGTCGAGTACTTGGAACAATCGAGAATCTAACCATGCTTCGTTTTCCTGTGGAACTTGGTTAGTGGGTTCACCTAAGGCAAAAGGCTGTGGTGATAGCTTAATACTGCCCTTGAGCGGGTATGCTTGATTGACTGCACGCAAGTCAACAAGCTGTAGCTGGTCATTGGCAAAGACCATGGAACGCGTGGAAACTTGTTCAGCCACCCCTAAACCTTGTGCCTTCGCCTGTTCAAGCCATGCCAACTCAACCGGTTTGCGCGATGAAAGCTGTCTATCGGCAGCAATGAATTCGGCGCTGCGCTCATTGAGTGCCCCTTGTAAACGCTCGGAGAATAGCGACAGTGATAACACCGCCGCTACAGACAAAATGATCGCAGATAATATAATACTGAGTTCACCCCGGCGTGCCTCATGTTTGAACAAGCGCCATGCTAATGAAAATCCCATAAATGATGCCCCTAGCTCGCTCGTTCAGTCATAGGTTGCGCAGATGCTTCGCTCAGCTGTCCGGCAGACATGATGAGCTGTCGCTCACAACGCTGAGCTAATTCGTTATCGTGTGTGACCAGCACAAGGGTCGTACCGGCTTGCTGGTTGAGATCAAATAACAACTGCTCAACTTTGAGTGAATTATCTGCATCCAAATTACCCGTCGGTTCATCTGCAAACAGTATTTTGGGTTGTGTGATGAACGCTCTTGCAATCGCGACACGTTGTTGCTCTCCACCTGATAGTTGGTTGGGGTAATGCGAAGCACGATGAGATAACCCCACCTTTTCTAATGCATCGATTGCAAGCGCTTTGGCGTTATTTAAGCCATTAATTTCGGCAGGTAACATCACATTTTCAAGGGCGGTCAAAGAGGGGACCAACATAAAAGCTTGAAAGATGAACCCAACTTTCTGGCCACGTATTTGCGCTCGAGCTTCCTCATCCATGGTTTCTAACGATGCCCCATCGAGTTTTATAGACCCTTCTGTTACAGTATCAAGACCGGCTAACAAACCAAGTAACGTAGATTTTCCTGATCCAGAGGCCCCCACTATGGCAACACTTTGTCCTTCAGTCACTGTAAAGCTAATGGGTTGTAAAATCTGCAATGCGCCGTTATCCGTAGTAACTGTTTTGGTTATGTTTGTAACTTGTATCATGGAGTGTTAATTACCGTGTTTTATATTTTTCGCAAAGACTTCATTATCCTTGCCATTTTTGTCAATTTAGCAGTTTTTAATACGCCAATCAGCCATGCAGAAGATCAACCTCAAGATGCGATTGACGTCTTAGTGTTAGGCGATAGCTTAAGTGCAGCCTATAACTTAGAGCAAGACCAGGGGTGGGTAAATCTGTTACAAAATATGTTGCACGAAAACGACGTTCACATCAATCTTATTAATGCGGCTATCAGTGGGGAAACCACAGACGGTGGTGTGGCCCGATTACCTCGCTTGCTCACCCAACATATGCCGGATATCGTATATATCGAACTGGGTGGAAATGATGGATTACAAGGCCATCCTATCAAGAAGTTACGCGACAACCTAAGTACTCTTATCACAACTAGTCTAGATTATGACGCAAGAGTCATTCTCCAATCGATTCAAATCCCCACAAACTATGGACGTCGCTACAACAGCATGTTTACTGAAAGCTTTGCCAAAGTTGCCAGCGAGCATAATATTGCATTGGTGCCGTTTTTTTTGGAAGACATTGCTTTGAATAGTGAGTTGATGATGCGAGATGGGATCCACCCCAATGCCAAAGGCCAACAACAAATTGCTGAGTTTATGTATCAAGAGTTTATTCCACTGATTCAAGCTATGGATGTTTCGCAATAATAAGGCTTTTTGAATATGCAACACGCTAAAACATCTCTGATTGTCACCGCTGCGTTTATCGGCCCTGGGACAGTGACCACCGCAACGCTTGCAGGGGCCGAGTTGGGCTATGGTTTGTTGTGGGCGTTATTATTTTCAATCTTAGCCACCATCATCATTCAAGATATGGCATCTCGGTTGGGGTTAGCAACGGGTCGAGGCATGTCCGAAAATCTCATCACTGTTTATAAGCACCCTGCTCTGAAATATTCTGTATTCGTATTAGTGGTAGTGGCATTAGGCATAGGCAATGCAGCGTATGAAGGGGGTAATTTAAGTGGCGCCGCATTAGGTATGAGAAGTGTTTTTGCTGGTTCTCAGGGTGTTTGGGTAAGTGTGTTAGGTGCCATTGCACTATGCTTGATCTGGTTAAACCGTCCAAATCTACTCACCAATGTATTAGTCATACTGGTCGCGATCATGAGTCTGGTATTTCTTTTGGCAGCCATGACTGCAGGTGTGGATATTGAACAACTAAAACGCGGCATCATGGGCATTGGACTGTTTGATAATAGTACACTGTTGTTAGCCATTATTGGTACAACCATTGTGCCTTATAATATCTTTTTACACAGCAGTTTAAGTGCTCAAGTCCGACAGTCAGACCAAGAAATCAGCCTTGATCGAAAGCAGCTGATATCCTCTATCTCGTTGGGTGGGCTCATCACATTAGCAATTATGTCTTGTGCAGCCAACGCTTTTTTTCTTACTCAGACCTCAGTTGATCGAGGAAATATTGCCTCGCAATTATCACCTATATTATGCGACTGGGCTCAATGGTTCTTTGGCATTGGGATCTTTGCAGCTGGCTTAACCAGTGCAATCACTGCGCCATTAGCAACCGCCTATGCCATTTGTGGGTTATTGTTTCAACCAAGCGCGTCAATTACCTCATCATATGCGTTCAGAATGATCGCTACTATCGTTGTGGTGATTGGGATAAGCATCGCATTATCCGGTGCTCAACCTATTGTTATTATCGTTACTGCACAAGCTGCAAACGCCCTTCTTCTGCCATTTTCTCTTATATTGCTGTTGGGGTTGCTCAATCGCACACATGTCATGGGAACATACCGAAATACAGCCATTGTTAACCTCATGGCAGTAATAGTATTATTGACAGTTGTGAGTTTGAGTGTTTATAAACTGTTGTCATTATTACAATAACGCCGATAAATCATCCAGATGATTGCGCTCAAAAATAGAAACCAAACGGAAGGTGAGTTGACGGGTTGAGGCATTTGCGCAGTTGGATCCCTTACCCAAATATTCATATGTGATACACCTTCTGCATTGCCTCCACCATTGATGAGATCATTGGTATTAAACGTACCCGAGAGAATATAATGAGGTTGAGGCTTTTATGGATAAAGCGAGATGATCAAATGTGGCACGACCCAAAACAGATTGTACCACTTCGATGATATTTTCTGTGGTCGTCAATGTCCACATCCCTGAAATACAGTCACTTGTATGACATCCACTGATATCAAAACTGAGTAAATCACCAATATTCAAGTTATCAGGACCAAGTGAACTATACTCTGCTTCGAGATCATCATCAGCATTAAGGTTAGCCAAATGGATCCAACCCGGATCAGTCGCTGTACCATCATTGTCTAAATCTAATAACTGTTCGGGTGTGATAAATTCATTGCCCGTAAAATATTGCACGTCTTTGCCTTTTATTCTAACCGTCTGGCCATTGAGTAAGCCGTCATTAAGCTCACCAATATTGGGAGATGGTGAACTAAGACCCTTTTGATCGTCATTGGCTTTTGCAAAGCCAACACAGCTCTGAGCATCATAATGATTGATTAATAGGTTGTCTGAAGACGTTAAGGTCGTAATCGAGGTTAAGCCTACATTCGAGGCATTACACGTTAGTGAAATAGGTGCAGCTATGCCTCCTTTAGAGGCTACCAAGCACAATGCAAAACAGACTATCCAAAGTGTGTGTATAAACTTTATCATCAGAATCATTCCATTGTTTCTCATTCTGGGCTTTTAAGACAGAGCCCATATATCACAGCCATAAAAAAGCCGATACAAACGTATCGGCTTCAACTTAAATTGCTTTAGATTATGGGCGCACGTAACTCATTGGACGTGCCTGTTCTAAATCCAAATATCGGTCTCTCAACTCGGTTTGACGTGAGCTCATTTCAATGGCTTGACCTTTAATAAAGACCTGTTCTGCAGCTTCAGTCACCTCCAACGGATCGCCTGACCAAATTACGACATCTGCCGACATTCCGGCTTTTATAGAACCAACCTGTTTATCCATACCATAGATTTTAGCAACATTTGAAGTCAACGCCGCCAATCCGTCTTGATATGGCATGCCATTGGCGACAGCATTGCCCGCATGTTGCGTTGCCAGTCGGATATTATGCGTTTCCATACCAATAGCCACATCCACGCCAGCTTGTGCAAGACGTCCAGCATTAGCCAACGTCGCACCGATACGGTCGAACCCACCAGGTAAATTATATTCTGGGTTAATGATGACAGGAATATTTGCTTGAGCGAGTTGCTCAGCTACTCTCCAAGCCTCTACACCATTGACCAAAACGACATTGAGCTTGGCAAAGCGTTGTTGTAAAGCAATGACTTGCAAAATATCGGCCTTACGATCAGCCATCACGAGCAAAGGTATATGACCGGCTACTACATGGGATAAGGCTTCTGCATCGGCTTTGCTGAGCATACCGTCCCAATCCTCATTATCGAACTCCAACGCTTCTGTCAGTGCATTGATAAGGGTTGGCCACATCACTGCACGAGTACCTCCTACTCTATCAGCACCACTGTTTGTGACATCGACGGAAACAAATGCACGAGACTTTAACAACGCATCGTCATCCGTTAAATGCATAATGGCACCTTGACCTTTGAACAAGAAACCACTGCGCTCAATATTGGTCGCAGCCGCTGTGAAACCTTCAATGCGAGCAATCGGGATCAGTGATGAATCAGGATTAATAGCATAAGAGACATCCAATGCAGCTCCTACACTAGTTAGATGCTCAGCGTGATCCATATCCACTGTTGAGTCTACTTGTCCTGCAGACAAGCCAACTTCTTTTAAACCAAGTGCGGTATACGCTCCGATTAAGCCGGGGGTAACGACCTTACCTTTGGCATTGATGGGTTCGTATCCACGGACAGTTTGTGAGCCTTTTAAGACGTCTTGGATATAACCATCTTTGATCAATATCGTAGCTTCTTCCAAAGTCCCTTGTTCAGCCATGGTATGCACCTTGGCCCCAACAATAGCAAATTGTGCCCCTTGTACCGTCATTGTCACACAGGCAAATGTAGCTAATAAAATACGTTTCATTTGACATCTCCCGCGGCAATTTGGCCTAACTCAAAATCACTGACCGGCCAATTTTCAGGGTCGTTTCGATCAAAGGCTAGCCCGCCATCGATAAACACTTTTTCAGCTTGAGCGTACGTAGAGAATGGATCCTCAGTCCATAATACCACATCCGCATTTTTGCCTACCTCTAATGAACCGGTTTGGTCAAAAATCCCTAGAGATTTTGCAGGGTTTGCCGATACCCATTGCCACGCATCTGCTTTGCTAATATCGATACCCACACGCTTGCCATCGGACCACGCTTTGGCCATCTCTTGATTGAGACGCTGGATACCAATGTCACTGTCCGAATGCACGACCGCACAAGCACCTGCATTGTGAACCATTGGGACATTTTCACGAATGCCATCGTAGGCTTCCATTTTAAAGCCCCACCAATCGGCCCACATAGATGAACAGACATTATTGTCACGTAATTTGTCCGCTATTTTGTAAGCTTCTACTGCGTGGTGGAACGAGCCGATTTGGTAATCAAATTCTTGCATGACATCCATCATGACGGTCATTTCGTCCGCACGATAGCAGTGCATATGAACGATGATCTCACCTTCTAGCACACCTTTGAGCGTTTCCATTTGCAAATCCCGCTTGGGCGCTTTAGCGTCTTCGCCGGCGTCGATTTTGGTATAGTATTCATCCCACTGGTTTTTGTAGTCTGTCGCTTGGATCCATGCTTTGCGATAGCCAGCCACATTGCCCATACGGGTACCTGGACCGCCTTTATTACCATAGACTCGTTTGGGGTTTTCCCCACAGGCCATCTTAATCCCATAAGGCGCACCCGGAAACTTCATGTCTTGCATGGTGCGATCGGGCACGTTCTTCAAGACCACGGTACGACCACCGAACAAATTAGCGGAACCAGGCAAAATTTGCATCGCAGTCACACCACCAGCCAACGCTCTTTGAAAACCTGGGTCAAACGGCCATACCGAATGCTCCGCCCACACTTGAGAGGTTACTGGACTGGTCATTTCGTTGCCATCGGCGTGAGAGCGCGTATCAGGCGATGGATATACGCCCAAATGTGAGTGGGTATCGATGATACCGGGGGTGACCCATTTGCCTTTGCCATCAATCACGGTTGCGTTTTCAGGCATCACAATGTCATTGCCCAAAGCTGTGATTTTGCCATCTTGCAAGACAATGCTGGCGTTTTCAAGTAAGCCACCAATACCATCAAGAATGCTGACATTTTGAATGACGGTCGTGGCAGCAGGGATAGGTTGATAAGTGCTTGGGAAGGGATCGGGATTGATTTGCACTGCCTCTTTGGCTGTTGCGCTAGCACTTGATGGCTCATTTGTACCACCACATGCCGCTAAACCAGCAGACAGCAATCCGATCACCAAGCCACGTTGCAATAACGAGGTTGAATGCATAGGAATTCCTTATAGTTATTAGTTATTCTGTCAGGGCGTAATCTAATCGAATCGAATTTGAACCTCAAGTTGATCATTGATTAAAGATGTAAAAATAGTGTTACTACTAATGGATAATCGGTTTTTTTGACAAAATACGTTATGTTGACTAAAAAATAATCGACTCAATACATGTTGTATCGCCTCAGCGATTTTACCCAAAACATCAGTAAGGACATCACCGGAGGTTTGACCGCGGGCGTGGTAGCGTTGCCATTGGCGCTCGCTTTTGGTATTGCATCAGGTGCAGGTGCCATTGCTGGTCTTTATGGCGCGATAATCGTCGGCATATTGGCCGCGATATTTGGTGGCACCAGACAACAAATCTCAGGCCCTACTGGCCCAATGACGGTCGTCATGACAACCGTGATCATGGATTTTACGGCGCGTTTTCCTGAACAATGGTTAGGCCTTGCGTTCACACCGGTTATGTTGGCCGGTGTGATGCAAATTTTGTTTGGTTTACTGCGCATTGGTAAATACATTGTGATGGTGCCCTATCCGGTCATTTCTGGCTTTATGTCTGGCATTGGATTAATCATTATTGTATTACAAATTCCAGTTTTGTTGGGTTTTGCTGTTCCTGCATCATTGACAGACGTTTTTACTCACTTACCTGAATATATAAGTGATGTGCATTTACCGACATTATGGCTGGGGATCGCCGGGATCTTAATTCAAATTTTGTGGCGAGGCCCTTACGCCGGTGCGCTACCTCCTGCATTAGTCGCATTAGTGGCTGTGACTATTATTTCAATTTTCACTGTTGAGAGCGATGCATTACTGCGTATTGGTGAGCTCCCCAGTGGCTTGCCCCCAATAGTCATACCAACCTTTGAATGGTCCGTTTTAGAACTCATGTTGTTGAATGCGTTTATGCTTGCCGTGCTTGGCGCAATTGACTCATTATTGACCTCATTAGTGTTAGACAATGAAAGTGGCGAGCAGCATGACTCAGATCAGGAACTCATCGGGCAAGGCGTTGGTAATGCGTGCGCTGGATTGTTAGGTGCTCTGCCTGGTGCGGGCGCCACAATGCGCAGTATGATCAATGTCAAAGCGGGTGGCCAAGGCCCCTTAGCAGGCGTGTTACATGGCCTGTTGCTGTTGCTTGTGGTATTGGGCTTGGGGTTTGTGTTTAGCGAAATCCCTCAGGTCGTATTGGCTGCGATATTGCTCAAAGTCGGTATCGACATCATTGACTGGCCGTTTTTGAAAAAAATCCATCGCCTTCCCCTGTTTCCAGTGTGTTTGATGTTTTTGGTGTTGGGACTCACCTTGTTCGTGGATTTGATTACAGCGGTTTTGGTCGGCGTATTCATCAAAAATATTGATACCGTAAAACGTTTATCCGACTTACAACTGGGCGATATTATATTAAGTGATGGCAAAATTGACGCGCAGTTATTATGTGACATGCATCTAAACTATCTGTCAGAACATCCCAATACCGTGTTGTTAAAAATCACCGGGCCAATGAGCTATGCTGTTGGCCGAGGACTCAAAAAACGCTACCGAAATTTTGTCTCACATCAACGTCTCATTGTCGATTTGAGTGGAGCGCGTATTGTGGGCTATTCGACTTCGTTGATCTTGTTTGAACTGGTCAAAAAAGCCGTGCAACAAGGCCAGCGTGTTGTGCTCGTTGGCGTTGATGAGAATACGCGCAACATGTTAGGGCGTCTAGGGATTGCAGAAGTCCTCGCGGAGACAAGCATTCGAGCCGACAGTGAACTGCCAAATTTGAATAGTGACGCAGGTTAACGACGCAGAGTCGAAACGATTTCATCTGAGCACTGTAAACGACGAATATCCATGAATAACTCATCCGCTTGGGTGTACTCGCGTTTTAAATACCCCAGCCACTGTTTGATTCGATTGGGGTAATAGCGACCTTTGTCGCCATAAATCTCATAACCTGAGTAACTGATTAATAACTCTTTGACCTCATCCCATGTCATGGGCGCGTGCTGATGGGCAATTGTGGCGGCCAAATTCGGAAGCGACAAAGCCCCTCTGCCTATCATAATATCTGGACATTGTGAGACCTCCCGACACCTTTGGGCATCGTTCGCATTCCAGATTTCACCATTGGCGATGATATGTAAGTTGGGCACAACGGCTTGGATTTTGGGGATCCATTCCCAATAAGCCGGGGGTTTATACCCATCGATTTTGGTTCTGGCATGAATAACCAAAGAATCCGCCCCCGCCTCGGCTATGGCTTGGGCGTTGGCATATGCGTTGGCCGTATTTTCATAACCAAGGCGGATTTTGGCTGTGACAGGATGCTCCGAAGGTACCGCGTCTCTGACAGCTTTGACAATCTCATACAAGGTTTCTGGGTATTGCAACAACACCGCTCCGCCCTTGGATTTATTGACCGTCTTTGCAGGACAACCGAAGTTCAAATCCACCCCGTGTGAGCCGAGTTTAACTGCTTTGACGGCGTTCTCAGCAAGGACTTTGGGATGTTGACCCAACAATTGGATTTTTACGGGGATCCCCGACGGAGTGTAACCATCGTTGTTGAGTTCAGGGCAGATACGATAGAACACCTTATCCGACATGACGTTTTCAACGACTCGCAAAAACTCCGTCACACACAAATCAAAGCCGCCAATTTGAGTCAGCATATCTCGCATGAGGGCATCGACCACACCTTCCATGGGCGCAAGAATGATTTTGGGTTTGGCTGGCATCAAAGGTTACTTGTGTCTTGATATATGAGGGCGTGGATTATAGCGGAATATCAGGAGAACTTAAAAGCCTGCGTTGGACTGCCTCAAAATGTTCTATCGATGCATCGTCTACATCACTCCATTTGCCTGGAAGTAAATAATGGTCGGCTCAATAATGCAAAAACTTAACGTTTTCTTAAGCTTTATTTAGTACACTGTGCACATCAATTATCCAATGGTTCAGTATATGCACTTACTTTTGGTGGAAGACGAATTAGCGCTTGCAGAGCAGATCATCACTATGTTGCGTCGTTCCAATTATGCAGTGACACACGTCACGACGGGAAAAGCGGCCATGTTAACAGCCCGCTCTGGAGATATTGATGCCATTATCTTAGATCTTGGCTTACCAGATATCGATGGACTGCAACTATTAAAGCAAATGCAACAAGCTAATATCGATATTCCTACGCTCATACTTACCGCGCGGAACAGTCTTGATGATCGTGTTTTGGGCCTAGATAGAGGCGCGGAGGATTATCTGGCTAAGCCGTTTGCTGAAGCTGAACTGCTAGCTCGTCTGCGCGTGATCACTCGTCGTTATCGGACCGCTCAATCATCTCAGCTGACTTACCAAGATGTGTCACTTGATATTAGTGCAATGACACTGACAGTGGCCGGCTGTGAAGTAGAGTTATCGCGTAAAGAACTGATGATTTTACGGATTTTACTGGAGTCGCAAGGACGCGTGATCAGTAAAGAAAAAATTACTAATAGCATTTATGAATACGGCGAAGAAGCCTGCAGCAATGCCATTGAAGTGCATATCAGCAACCTGCGCAAAAAGCTCCCTGACCGATTCATTACAACGCTGAGAGGTTTAGGGTATACCATCAAGTGAAGACAATGCTTTTTTCATCATTATCGCGTACATTAATTTTGATCTTGACCTCTTTAATCGTTCTGATCATCACTGTGGCTACGTTACAAGCGTATCGAATCACCTTGCTTGAACGTCAACACGCGCACGATGTTGAACTCGCACACATTGCCTCACTACTTTTGCAAACACAGCCACAACAGCACCATGTAAAAATCAAAGCACCGTTATTTGTGCGCCAAAAAATCCATGATACCTGGTATGAGTCCCCCGATGCGCCTAACATCCTTCCTGAACATACGGGCTATCATGAAATTATGGTGAACGGTACGCTATGGCGAGTGTTAAGACTCCAGCAAGATGTGACAACCGTGGTCGTCGGCTTTCCTAAAGAAGTTGTGTTTAATGAACTTGAAGCACTTATTTTGCCGACCATAACGCCGTTTTTAGTGGCATTGCCCGTGATGGGTGTGGTGATTTTTGTCGTTGTCAGGCTACAACTGCGTCCGCTTAAACAGTTAGATAAAACATTAACCAAGCAGGAAGACTTTCAATTTACCCCTTTGCATATTGAAAATGCTTTTCTTGAACTGCAGCCGGTCATTCTTACGATCAACAAATTAATGAGTCGCCTCAAAGCCAGCTATGAGCGAGAGCAATCGTTTAGTGCCAACGTGGCTCATGAGCTAAAAACTCCCTTGACCACAATATCATTAACCATCGATAACCTCATCGCCGACGCAGCGAACTATGAACAGCACTCTTGCGAGAAAAGGAAACAGTCTTTGGAAAACATGCAAGCTCACCTACTACGAGTCAATTCAGTCGTAGAGAGTTTGTTGTTGATGGCCAAAACGCACCCACATTTTTATCGTGAGTCATTGAGTCGAATGAATATTCTGCCAGTAGTCCAAGAGACATTAAGTGCACTTTTCCCAAAATTAAATAACAAGCAACAATCCTTGAGTTTTGATTATGCGCAAGAGTCTTATTTTTTGGATACCTCCCCCACATTGGTATCGATTGTCATTGATAACCTCGTTCTAAATGCACACAAGTACTGTCATGAAGGCGCTCAAATCATGGTTGAGTTGACACAGCAAGCGGCACAAGTGTCATTGACTGTGCGCGACAACGGTCAAACGGTAACTTTAGATACAATTAACCATTTATCTGAGCGATTTGTCAGAGGTTCACAAACACATATTAGTGGTTCAGGCCTCGGTCTGTCCATTGTGCAACAAATTATGGACATTCATCACGGTACCATGACCGTCAGCATTGACGCAAAACTTGGTGGTCTCAACATTACGTGTATTTTTCCAAATGGGACCCAGCCATGCGCTGTGTGATGTTATTCGTCAGTTTGTTAGTTATAGCGGCTAATGCAGCACCGGTAACACACCAAATTGTGCTGCACCAGCACATCTTTGAACCCAGCATTATTAAAATACCAGCTTATACCAAAGTCACTTTAGTGATCATAAATCGCGATGACACTCTTGAGACCTTTTCTAGTTTTACATTAAATCGTGAAAAACTATTGTTGCCACACGCTTCAACCACAATTTACCTTGCCCCAATGCCGCCTGGGGAATATCCCTTTAGCGGCGAATACCACCCTTATTTCGCGCAAGGTAAAGTGCTTGCTGTGCTGGAGGGAACCCCCTAATGTTGACGGTGAGTTTTGCCCAACTCTTGGGTATATTTTTGCCATGGATTGGATACTGTGCATTGATGAGTCGCGCAGAAAGTATTTCCATGCTCACATGGGCTTACCTCGGTGTCGCTCTCGTGTTATTGACTGGAGCGAGCACCTGGTTGGTACTGAGTCCTTCCTCGCAAGGAATGTTACAGTACCTATCATGGTTTTATGTGGTGATGATGAGTGCCTTTTTGCTGTGGCAAGCCGCATGGATGGTCTATCCCAAAAAAGCACTGTACCTTGCTGCCTTAAGTGTGGCTATTGTATTGCCAAGCCTTGAGCTGGGGATGTATCTGTCAACGCAAATTACTGCCGCGATGTCTCATACGCTATGGCAACTTATCTACGCTGTGTGTTTGGCCAGTTTGTGCTTGTTAGCGGTTGCTATTTTACTCAGTTATGTGGGGCACATTACCCCCGTTTTGCTCTGGCGTGTCCTACTGAGTACCATCCTTACCGGTTTTGTTCTACAGATATTAGAGCGACTAATACAGATTTATCATTGGGATGTGACGTATTGGTGGTCGATGGAGTTTTTGTACGAATGGTTGCCCGGTGAATGGATTTTTAAAGACTTGTTGGGGTGGCCCTATTGGATCAGTGACCTGAACGCTGGGGTTTTTGTACTGAGTTTAATGGTGATGGCTGTACTGTTTCTTTCGTCAAGTATTTATACACAAGATAAAACAAAGGATAACGCAAATGAAGCATAATGTTATAGGCGGTTTAGGCCTGTTTTGCTGCGCTCTAGCGATGTCTCTCGCTTCTCTGGTGAAGGCGGACAGTGTCATTGACACTATACACCACCCGTATTTTTTACCTCTAGGACAAGAGTTGGAATGGCGTATTGTGACGCGCCACGATCACATTGAAAATGAGTTATTTCAACGCATTGGTTATAGCTATGCGGTCAATGACAGTCTCATGCTTGGTGCGGCATTGACTGGTGAGCGCGATATCAGCAAAGAATTTGGTATTGCCGCATATCATCTAAATGCCTTGTGGAAACTGACAGAACAAGGCCAGTATTGGGCCGACCATGGCCTCTTAGTGGATGTGGAAAAAACACACAAGCAAAACGAATACGAAGCCAACATTGGCTTATTGACTGAAAAACAATGGGGACAACATATCCTGACCAGTAACGTGTTGCTCAAGCATTTATTTGGCAATGGACGTGCTCGAGATACCGAAATTGAATACCGGTTGCAATGGCAATATCGTTTAAAAACGACGTTTCAACCTACTCTTGAGATGTATTCTGATCGGGATTATTTTGGCGTTGGGCCAGGCTTAAGTGGCTTTGTTAAATATTCTCCTACTCGTCAATTACGCTACGAAATGAGCTTCATTAACGGCTTCAATGGCACAGAAGATTTTGCCTATCGTGCGCGGATCCAATTTACTTTTTGATTTAAGGCCTATTTAAGGTTTCTCCTTTACGCTACCTCTCACATGATATTTGTTGTGAACACATGAGGTCGCAGTATGAGTCTCTTACCGATACATTCCCGAAAACAGCTAGCTCGTTTGCTCCTTGGCGGTGCATTCGCAGTGATGAGTTTCGTTACTCAGGCACAAACGCCTGAGATTCAATTGACCCAATCCAGTACATCTTTACAAGCGCAAACGCTTTCAGAACTTACAGATAAGGTTGTATATTTGGATTTTTGGGCGTCTTGGTGCGTTCCATGTCGTCGTTCATTTCCTTGGATGAACACAATGCAAGCAAAATATGCCGAGCAAGGTCTCGTTATCATTGCCATCAATCTTGATCAAGAACGCGCCCTAGCCGATGCGTTTATCGCTGAAACACAAGCAAACTTCCATATCGAATTCGATCCAGCCGGTGAATATGCAGAGTCCTTTGGTGTGGCCGGTATGCCTACCAGCCTGTTGATTGATAAAAATGGACACATTCGAGCGCAGCACCAAGGCTTTTTTAACGCCAAAACGGCTCATTACGAAAAACAAATTCAAGCATTACTCGCTGAATAATACCACTGAGGTGAATTATGAAAAAAATGAAAATCATTGTCCTGTGTGTCGTCATGTCACACGCCGTCGGGTGTGCCAGTCTTGGCGTCAAACCTTGGGAGAGAGATGTCTTGGCCAAAGAAGAAATGCAACTTAACGCAGAAGGCTTAGATTTGACCTTAGACGACCATATTTATTTTTCCAAAGAAGGGACCTCTGGCGGTCGCGGTTTTGCTGGTGGAGGTTGTGGATGCAACTAACTAAAACAAGTAAGATGGCAGCCAGTCTGGCGTTGGCAAGTTGTCAACTGATTGGTGCAGCACCCGCTCAAGCGTCTGCTGAAAAAAGTGATGAATGGCAATTTGATACGGCTATTTTGTATTATGGTGAAACGGATCGAATCAGCTTAGTTGAGGGAATGGTATCGGCTACGAAAGATTTTGGTGATGATCATATTTTTAATGGCAAATTGACGTATGATGCCTTGACGGGTGCTTCAGCAACTGGAGCCGTACCGCAAGATTATGTGCAGACATTTTCTCGTCCTTCTGGGCATGGGCAATATCAAGTCGCTCCTAATACCACACCTTTAGATGATACTTTCCGAGATTCTCGAGTGCAGCTAAACGCACAATGGACCCAGCCAATGCTACCAAATCTGACTGGTTCAACTGGGGTTCACGCATCCAAAGAATACGATTATCTGTCGTTGGGACTCAATGGATCCTTAGCTTATGACCTCAATCAAAAAAACACGACCTTGTCAGTGGGTTTATCTTATCAAATGGATAGCATCGACCCTGTGGGAGGCGCACCGACGCCATTGAGCAGTTTGCCCTTGGCAGACAATGCATATTCGGATGATAACGATGGATATGATGACGATGATTTCGAACATGGTGAGCGCAGTCAGGGACAAACCCAAGATAAGGACACAGTGGATCTGTTACTCGGCGTGACACAAGTTATTTCACGGAACATGCTGATGCAGTTCACATTAGGTTTATCTAAATCAGATGGATATTTAAATGATCCTTACAAATATGTGTCTGTGGTGAATAATTTAGGTACTGTCCAGGATACGTTATACGAATCACGACCAGACTCGCGAACCAAGCAGACTGTGTATTGGCAAACCAAATATGCCAAAGGTTCATTTGTAGGCGATGTATCGTATCGCTACATGGAAGATGATTGGGAAATGACCTCGCATACCATTGATAGTAGGTTGCGCTTCGATTTGGGC
The DNA here is from genome assembly GCF_024300645.1 of Alteromonas sp. LMIT006. Lineage (NCBI taxonomy): Bacteria > Pseudomonadati > Pseudomonadota > Gammaproteobacteria > Alteromonadales > Alteromonadaceae > Alteromonas > Alteromonas sp. LMIT006. The sequence continues at coordinate 2,125,814 of NZ_CP101291.1, forward strand.
AACGATAACTATATTCAACCCCACTTTCGCTATTATCAACAAGGTGCTGTCGATTTTTACCGACCGTTTTTGCTTGATGAAGCATCTCTTCCAGCATTTGTCACAGCGGATTATCGCTTAGGTGAAATGGATGCAATGACCATTGGACTAAAATATGGCCAAACCATGAACAACGGCCATGATTGGGCTATACGAGTTGAGTACTATCAGCAAAACCCTAAGAATACAGGATTTATTGCTCCAGGTAGCTTACAAAATCAAGAACTCTACCCAAGCATTAAAGCGATGATGGTACAATTTAATTATTCATTTTAGTTCATTGAATAAATAAAGGTGAAAAGTGCCAAGTTTTGAATTGAGCCAACGCGAAGACCATGTGTGCGTATCTTTTACTGCCATGGCTTCGCCTTGTGAGATCCTAATTGACGGTAATGACCCAGAGATTGTGCAACACATTGCTCATATGGTATCAGCCGAGGCTTGGCGCATTGAAACAAAATACTCGCGTTACCGCGAAAATAATATTATTCATCAACTGAACCACGCTAAAGGTCAGCGAATCAAGCTTGACGAGGAAACACACAAGCTGCTTTCATTTGCACAACAATGTTTTGTCTTAAGTAATGGGCAATTTGATGTCACCGCTGGCATTTTAAATCGCATTTGGCGTTTTGTGGCGGATGCCAATCCCCCGACCCAAGCTGAAATTGACACTTTGTTACCTCTTGTGGGTTGGCAAAAGCTAACTTTAACCGAACACTCCCTGCAAATGCCGGATGATATGCAAATTGATTTAGGGGGTATAGGTAAAGAATACGCTGTAGATAAAGCCGTTACGCTGTGTCAGCAGACGTATCCAGAACTCTCGGTCCTGGTCAATTTCGGAGGTGATTTGGGGGTGACACGCCCACGCCAAAATGGAGGTTTTTGGCAAGTGGGTATTGAGCATCCAGATCCATCTCAATCTGTTCCCATGCTTGTCAAAATAGCTCAAGGCGGTCTTGCGACAAGTGGCGATGCGAGACGATTTTTGTTGCATAAGGGCACTCGCTACTCACATGTACTCAATCCATTGACTGGTTGGGCTATGACTGATGCACCACGTTCAGTTACTGTAGCAGGCCAAAATTGCACACAAGCAGGGTTATTGGCGACGTTAGCCTTGTTGCAAGGTGCTGATGCGAAGGCTTTTTTGCAAGCGCAAGAGGTAACGCATTGGGTCTTAAACTAGGCGAACCTTTGGGTTCTCATGTCCTTTACGAGAGATGTGAACTACCCCGCGACATCGCTACGCTCTGATCACGGGGCTTCAGCTGTATAGTGGCTTAAGACTATGCAGCTTCTCTTTTCTCAGCTCCCACAGACAACTTCAATCGCTCGAAGACTTTCGTTTTGACGCCTGATTTCTGCTGAGATGTGGGGATTACCCTCGCGACAAGACCGTCCGCGATAATGCCTGCCTCTCCTTTGCGTTCAATGGTCACTGCTGAGGACACATCTCGGCTCTGATGTGTCCCACACGCTGTGCAGGTGAAACTGCGTTGACTGAGCGATAACGCATGATGCGCGTGACACGCTACACACACGCCAGTCGATTTCTCATAGCGTCCGATTTCATAGTAGAGCTTACCTGCCAACTCGGTTTTATATTTCACCAAGCCTGTTATCATTCCCATGACGTTATCACCCACCATACTGCCATTGAACTGCTGCATACCTTTCACGTTCAAATCTTCGAACACACATATATCACTGCCATTGGTTATCTGTCGTGATGTTTTGTGGGCAAAATCAAGTCGTTGCCTTGCGATTTTTCCGTGTAAGGTGTTGATGCGATGTTTAGTCTGTTGCCAGCGCCTTGAGCCTTTTGTGCGCCGTGCAAGCTGGCGTTGCAACTGGCTAAGTTTTTCTTTGGATTGTTTGAGGTATTTGGGGTTGTTTGCCACATACCCATTGGAGCCGACGACGGTCTGCTGTGAATTGATATCAAAACCTGCCATCGTATTGAGTTGTTGTTTAGGCGCAGTGAATTCGACCTGTTGCGTGATACTGCACTGCCAATGCCCATGCCTATATTGCACAGTGACGGTTTTAATCTCACTGACCAGATTGCGATGGAGCTTAATCGGCACTCTGCCAATTTTGGGCAGGCTAATCGTTCCGTTTACTATCCGAATGCACTGGCTGTTATTGACACAGCGAAAGCTGTCATTGTGTTGTTTTTTCTTTTTGTACGACACTTTGTGCTTTGGAAACTGCTGTAAGCGACCTTTAGCAGATGCGTTTTTCAGCGCTGTATCTAAATCCCGAGCGACTTGTTGCGCAGCTGCTGAATCAAATGCTTTGAGCCAAGCAAATTCCTCAAACGGCTTCAACGCTTTGAGTAAACTTGCCATATCCTTGTAAAACACAAACGTCTTATCGTATTCGTAGCGACGGATATTCTCAGATAACAACAAATTCCACACACCACGGGCATAGCTGGCAAACTCGAATAGTTTACAAGCCTGCTGCGGTGATGGGTTGAGTCGGTAGTTGTATCTAAGTATTTTTTTCATATACTGTATAGACTACTGTATACGATGAGATTGTCAAATAGAGGAAAAGACTTTTAATCAACAGTATGGGTATTTGTATGCACAGTTGGCAATGCTAGTGCTGAGACGATACGTCGATATATTCAAGAGCAGGGCTAGCGCTTCATCCCCGCGACGTCACTATCGTTCCGATCACGGGGTTTTCTCGCTAAACTTTGATAAAAAAACCGCTACACAAGGTAGCGGTCTTTTTTATATGGCATCCCGTAGGGGATTACCTCGGGCTCCTGCCCTCGCCGCTTCGCGGTGCCTACGGCAGTGCAAATTCGCTCCCGGCGAATTTGTACTCGTATCATCCTAATACTCGCCCTGCGGGCCTGCCTATGGCAGTGCAAATTCGCTCCCGGCGAATTTGTACTCGTATCATCCTAATACTCGCCCTGCGGGCCTGCCTATGGCAGTGCAAATTCGCTCCCGGCGAATTTGTCGAACCTTAGGGTTCTCATATTCTCTAAGTGATATATACAAAAAAACCACCGCAAGGGTGGTTTTTTTGTATATGGCATCCCGTAGGGGATTCGAACCCCTGTTGCCGCCGTGAAAGGGCGGAGTCCTAGGCCTCTAGACGAACGGGACATCTAAACGGTTTGTTTCGCAATACGCTCATAATTGAGCCTAGGTGAGCGTATTGTATAGAACCTTTTGGTTCTCATATCATCTACTGATGATATTTTATTGAGCTGACCTTCAGTCAACTCTATAAAATATGGCATCCCGTAGGGGATTCGAACCCCTGTTGCCGCCGTGAAAGGGCGGAGTCCTAGGCCTCTAGACGAACGGGACGTCGTGTTGTGGAGCAAAACATCAATGATGTTTCGGCCTATCTCCGTGCTGTAATGGTGGAGCCAAGCGGGATCGAACCGCTGACCTCAACACTGCCAGTGTTGCGCTCTCCCAGCTGAGCTATGGCCCCATTTGATGGAACTCATTGGCTTAGAGTCTTGCTTGCCTCGTTCCTTAACAGCGGTGCGCATTCTATTGCCTACACCGCCGTTAGTCAAACCTTTTTTTAAGAATTTGCCCTGTTTGCTATAAAAGTAAGCGCTTTGTCTATCCTTTGCGCGATTTGCTCTTTATTTAGCAAAACAAGGGTGACATCTAATGAAGGTGAATTGCCAGAACCGGTTGCAGCAACTCGCAATGGCATGCCTACTTTGCCCATACCAACTTCAAGGGTTTCTGCGGTTTGATTAATGGCGGTTTGAATACTTTCACTGGTCCATTCTTCAAGGGCTAACAAGTTTGTTTTAACCAGTTCAAGTGCTTCTTGTGCAACTGGGCGAAGGTGCTTTTTGGCTGCATTCGCATCGAACTCATCAAACTCACGATAAAAATACGTGCTGATTTCAGCCATTTCTTTCAGGGTTTTGACTCGGTCTGCCTGGATTGCAACAATTTGAGAGAGTTCTGGGCCATTAGACGTATCGATTCCCATCTCAGAAAAATGCCAAGCCAGCGCATCAGCGACCTGCTCTGCTGGTAGCTCTTTCATATAATGTTGATTTAACCAGATAAGTTTATCGGTATTAAACGCTGACGCCGACTTGCTGATGTTATTGAGAGTAAAATGCTCAATCATTTCGTCAACACTAAAGACTTCCTGATCGCCATGCGACCAACCAAGGCGTACCAAATAGTTCAAAACTGCCTCTGGTAAAAAGCCATCATCGCGATATTGCATGACACTGACCGCACCATGACGTTTGGATAACTTTTTGCCATCATCACCCAAAATCATAGAAACATGTGCAAAAGTCGGTAACGGTGCACCCAGAGCATTAAAAATATTAATTTGGCGTGGGGTATTATTGATATGGTCTTCACCACGGACGACATGCGTGATCCCCATATCCCAATCATCGACTACTACACAAAAATTATACGTTGGCGAACCATCCGTACGCTGAATAATCAAATCATCTAATTCAGTATTGCTTATTCTGATTTCACCACGGATTTGATCTTGGAATACCACATCTCCCTCTAGTGGATTTTTGAAACGCACGACATAAGGTGCGTTTTCTGGATGGTCGGTACGATCACGCCACGTTCCAGGATAACGCGCTTTCTCCCCTGCTTTTTCTTGTGCTTCGCGAATGCTATCCAACTCTTCTTGAGACATAAAGCATTTATAGGCTTTGCCTTCGTCAAGAAGCTGCTGAATCAAAGCTTTATATCTGTCAAATCGATCCGTTTGGTAGATGGGACCAGAATCGTGATGTAAACCCAACCACTCCATGCCATCTAAAATAGCTTGTTTTGCTTCGTCAGTTGAACGCTCTAAATCGGTATCCTCAATGCGCAACACAAATTGACCACCATTCGCTTTAGCAAATAACCATGAATACAGAGCAGTTCTTGCGCCTCCAACATGAAGATACCCGGTTGGGCTTGGCGCAAAACGAGTCACAACTGACATAAAAAGTCCTTAAAATGATAATAACGTGTTTATTTTATCAAATAGGATGATTTTTGATAGACATTCATGCAGGAAAATAGCGAAAACACGCACTTTGTTCAGGTTTTGCGCAAACAAGCATGAAAAACAAAAAAGACGTCATTTTCAGTTGACAGAACAAGGTGAATCTCTATAATAGCGCCTCACTTGCTAAGGCAAGTACAAAAAGACGGACGCTTAGCTCAGTTGGGAGAGCACCGCCCTTACAAGGCGGGGGTCACTGGTTCAAGCCCAGTAGCGTCCACCACTCTTTTTAGTAACAAAATCAATACCTTGGACGCTTAGCTCAGTTGGGAGAGCATCGCCCTTACAAGGCGAGGGTCACTGGTTCAAGCCCAGTAGCGTCCACCATTTCCTCTCTAAATTCAATACTTTATATCCCCAAGGCGAGCTGGCTCAACTTCTACAAGCGTGCCAACAGTAGCGTCTAACATCGTTTAAAATCAATCACTTACGATCTTACCCAGTTCGAAAATCGACCGATTTTGCGAGTATCGCCTGCGTTATTTTTAAAAAGTGTGCCGAATGTGTGCCATATCTGTGCCGAATCTGCACCACCACCTTGCTACAGGTCAATGATTACAATGTCTAGAGCGTCCTACCACGGATCGTTGAATTTACATCTGAATGTAAGTCAAAAAGTTCCTTGCTTTCATATTTACCTTCTAAATGTCAGCTTCAGACAAATACCGGAGATTCAGATTCGTTCTATTTTGAGAACTTCAGAGGTCACTCTCTACAGAAAGCGGACGTTAAATTCTGGAGGGACAAAACATTAATAGGCAATCAATCCTTTAATCTTTTTAAGGCTTTGTGATAAACATCGCTTCCTTCACGTTTTCCAACTGCTAAAACTGTTACGATGACTACATCATCTTCAACTTTGTAGACAAGACGATAGCCAGATTGACGTAATTTTATTTTATACATATTGTCAGCACCAGAGAGCTTGGAAGCATCGACATGTGGGTTTCCCAAGCGTTCTTTGAGCTTTTTTTTAAATTGTAACTGAAGAGTAGATCCAAGCTTGTTCCATTCTTTGAGAGCGCTCTTTTTAAAATCGAGTTTATAGATCATCAATACTAACCGAAATACTTTCTTCGGATTCTCGTTCTCTAGCGACAGCTAAGAGTTCTAGATCTTCAAGTCTATCGAGCATCATCTCATAAGCTTCAGCAGGTACACAGTAAAATGCAGGCTCGTTTCTGTTTAACACAGCAACAGGCTCGCCATAGGCACTCGTTGCAACTTTCATAGGATTTGCTTTCAATTCAGTAATGCTTGCAGCAACATCAGCCAAGATTCTACTGGACATTTAATCGGTCTCCAAAGCAGTCTTTAATTAGGTTTATTTTAGTCGTTATCACGCTTTTTAACAACTAGTTTGAAGTAAATTGACAACCAAATAGCTACTGGCCCAGTGACTGCGCTGTACCATTTGCTACTATTGATCAAGAAAACTGACGGTCCGCAAAATATAAAACGAAGCAGTAAACGAATTTTAAATGAATTAAAGTTATTTTAGTTTTCGCGTCCTTACAAGGCGAGGGTCACTGGTTCAACTTCTACAAGCGTGCCACAGTAGCGTCCACCATCCTTTAAAATCAATCACTTACGTTTGTACACAGTTCGAAAATCGGCCGATTTTGCGAGTATCGCCTGCGTTATTTTGAAAAAGTGTGCCGAATCTGTGCCAAATATGCCGGACCTGCACCACTCCCCTGCTACAGACCAATACATACACTGCAACAAAAATATTTACAAACTCAACACCGTAAAATCACGTGGCACAGCAGTGACAGTCACGCCGTCGCTGAATTGGACCGTTTTGGTAGCATCACTGAAGTTATACACTACGTAATGTTTGATCCCTTGATTTTCAAAGACCATTGCACTTGGATAGTCTGCCGTAATACCGTCGTTTTGCATGTTCCCTAAAACTTGCCACTGTTTGATCCAATAATACGTATGTGCTTTGGTTTCACCCGCCTCTGGGGTGTAATCCGACAAACTCAAATAATCCGTAAACGCGCTGTCTGCATCGGTCATCGACCAAATTTTCCACCAAATATCGCGCCACTGATCTGGGACCAGGCCAGAGGGTTTGTTATTACTTGACTCAGTTAAGCCCAAAGAAACGTAATCCGCAAGGTAATCAGGGTATTGCCCAATATGCAAACTCAAGGTATTGGAAGGTAAACCTTGAATCCCGAGAATGTGCGCAAACGCTGGCGAGAACCAGGTTGAAAAGACAGCACCATCGCCCCAGATAATCGACGTCGTAATCCGTTCATAGCCACTCGGGAAGTTATCCAGCGTGGCGTCATTATTTGATTGCCAGCCATCGATGTTATTCCAGTACTGCCAATACGCCGCGGCAGTCGACGCATGCAAATAGATCCCGCGATCGCGGATCTCATCATTATCCGTGAGCATACCGTACAAAATCATGGCGCCATAAGCGTTGGCTGCTTCGGAAGTCGATTCGTTATTGTTGCCACGCACAAAGTTGACTCGACCGGATGCCCAAGAAAAGCCGTTTGCCGGATCAAAATGCCGCAAATAGGGGAACATATCGTCCTCACGACCACCGGCGTAGTCGCGGATCAATAATTCGATCATGGGTCCGTATTGCGACGCACTGCACCATGACGCATCAAAACGACACACCTCTGCTGCGGCTCGCACTAAATACCCATAATGAAAGTGATGATCATTAAGCTGTTGATGGGATGCAAACGATTCTTCCATGGCAAATAACGTATCCCACGTCGAGTCATAGGCAAAATACTGCTGTTCGTCGAGTCCATCGTCAGATGCTGCGGTGAACCAATCCGTGAGTTCTGCTTTTAACCAGGTCAACAATTGGTCGCGCTGTGCAGTGAGCGCAAGTTCATCGGCCAATGCGATCAACTCCGCCACTTTGCCGTAATTTTTACCACTCCAATACGCATCCTCACGACCGTAGTTCCACTGGGCCTCCCCAAGCGCAATGAAATCATTAATGTGTTGAGTCACCACATTCAGTTCCAGATCATTATTGATAGCTGGTAATGTCGGTAACACACCGACAAAGGGTAAGGTGTAGGTAAAGCCTGTACCCACATGAAACTGAGTGATCCCTCGGGCACTGCGATGACTGTACGCTGGTTCTCTCACTTGAGCGTGTTTCCAGTGCAGAGGTTGCATACCGGTCATGGTTGTCACAGGCTGTGAATTTGCGTCGACGTATTGATGCGAGACCGATACCTGTTGTTGGGTATGATCGACTTCATATTGGACCTGGACCGCATGCACCACATTACGAGCCAGTTGTGCGTGTTCGGTGATCATCGCATTGCTCGGCGGAGTCGCGGTGGGTAGTAACGCAACCGTAATGCCGCCAGTGACACTGTTGATGCGAATCTCATTCGATTCCACTGCATCAAATACCGTGCCCGTATCACCAGACACTAAAAAATAGTTAGTATTGCCCGCAACGCTGGTCCACACGCCCAGACTATTGTTTTGAGCATAGAATGTGCCTTTTTCTCCGCCATCGGCCCGCAAGGTCCTCAACACCATGTCGCCCGCTAACACATCAAAGTACACATAGGGTGAACCATGCACGAAGGTCCCGCGCATGACTTCGATCTCACCGCTTTTCCACAGTACCGTAACAGAGCCATCTGAAAAGTCATACAATGTGGCGTCTAAGTTAGTGTACTGACTGTTGGCAATGGCCATGCCATCCATGACTTCGCTAAATGGGTCAGGGATCTGGTACAAAAAGTCATTGCCCAAAACGCGGATTCCGCTCGGTAAGCCCATCATGCGCACACCTTTATTGGTAATGCGAGCAGTAATGGGATCTGGGGTAATATACGCGGCGGCATTGGGGTTGCCAATTTCCATTTCGCCTAAGAAAGAGACAGACCCCCACCAGCGTCCGCTGGCCAGAGGGCGTTCAGCAGCCGGGCCACTGACATGAGGATAAAGCGGTGTGGGAGTACCTTGAGGAATGCCCGTAGTTGTATCACAACCCGCAATGCCTGGCTCAACCACGCCCGCGTTGTAAATCCAATTGCCGTAATCTTCAACACAACGATAACTGTTCGGATTGATCGTATCGGACACATTCCCTGCCCCAAACGTTAACGCCGTAAAATCATAAAATCCTGGTCCCGTTGGATTCGGCTCAGGCACAATTGCGTTCTCTGAACTCGTCGAAAAATAGACATTATCCAATGCAAAGACAGTATCATTAAATTGCGACGCCCATATCACAATCCCCGTGTTAATCGTCCGAAGATTCAAGTTACTGGCTTGCAATTGCGCTAAAGGATAGGAAATGGTCGTCCATTCTCCAATCGGTTGTGGGCCGAGATCCACATTACCGGAGGTACAGGGGTACACGCAATCTAATTTAAAGGTCATGTTGGGATCGCCCGATATCACCTTGATATCAAAATTGATGCTCCCTTGTGCATACGCACTAAAATCCAATCCTGAGGTAGCGCTGATAAACAAACCGGCGAGTTGTGCGCCATTGGTGTGAGTCACTTGCAATACCGGACCTCGTTCTGAATCTTGTACGTTCTGCCACTGCATCGAAGCACACATCACCGTCGCGTTATCACAGTCTCCATACCCTAGGGCCTGATCAAACGCCTGAATCCCACGATCCCAACGCGCATCGGGTGTGGCGGCACGCATGACGACGACCTCGGATGCGTTGTTTGTAGGAGGGGTAGGAGCCGTCACAACCACGGTGCGACGTAATTGACTTTGGTTGCCCGCGCGGTCAGTGGCGGTATAGGTAATGGTGTAGGTACCCGCAGCATCAGTGTATGGGTTATCGACGCTCACTGACACATTGCCATCGACATCATCTGTTGCAGTCGCACCTGCGTCAACGTAGCTCTGCCCCACCGTCAAATTGATGGTGGCTGAACCATTGAGCGTAATCACCGGCGCCGTAGTATCGGCCGGAGGAGCAGGTGGTGGCGCAACGGGACTGGTAGTGCCGCCACCGCCGCCACAGGCAGACAGGACCAATAGGCCAGACAAACAAACAATGCGAATGTGGGGGTATATCATAAGAGGACCTCTTTATCTGATAAACAATTACAACATGCCGTCAAATAAAGAAATGAAAGCGCTTACACACAATGTAAATGATATGCATGTAAATTGCAAACAAAAGGTTACATCCTTACCTTTTGTATTTTAATAAATAAACTTTCAGGTTCTTTACAGTTCCTTACCACATGGTAAATTAGAATTTGTTTAGCAATTATTTAAGGAGGTGATCACATATGTCTAGTGTTTTGAATTTTGGTATTGTGACTATGGGTGAGGTGCTACTTAGCTAACCCCTCTTTAGTGCTACCCTAGCTGGCCACGCTACCAGCTCAAACACGGTAAGCCGAGCGATTGCTAGTCGTTCGGCTTATTTTTTTGAGATAAGATTAGTGTGCGTGACCGTGATGATTGTGGCTATGCTCACCTTGTATGGCATCGCCTTGGTCATTATAAAAGCCACTCGCGCCACCTTCGATAAAGCCAAGGTTGACCATTTGCGTTAAAAATGGGTCAGTATGATCATCACCGATATCGGCGTAATCTGTACTGAGATACTGTTCACGGGCGGCAAATTCAGCCGCAATTTCCGTCTTATCCAAATTCAGTGAAGTGAGTTCCCACGTTTCAGTAAACCTTGGGTGTTTGACCTCAAGGTTTTGGATGAGCTGCTTTTGTGGCAACCACTCGAGTTTAATTTGGTCGCTAGCATAAAATTCTACCGATTGACATCCTTGGTTTGAAGCGCTGGTTTGCTTTAGCTTGTTAAGAGTATTATCAGCGATTATTTGATAGCGACGTGACCAATCCGTTTCTATTTCACCTTGAATGCCCTCTCCTGGCTGATATTCAATAGCGCGTTGATGTTGATCAAAAAAACGCGTAGTTTTAATTTGTTGTTTGGTATTGAGATACCACATTTCAGTGATACCGGTATCGTGATATACATGCGCTACGTGATTACCTGAGCGCAGTAATGTAATGCTTGTTTGATAGGTCTGTGCGTTTGCGACTTTTGTAATGGTATAAGTCGCTTTAACTTGACTGTGATCACATTGATTAGACACGCCATCAGGACTGGCAATCACTGAATAAGCAAAACCAATTAAGCTAAAACATAAAAGTGCAGATTTCATAATTTTTCCATTATTGAAGAAAACAAAAAAACGCGTGCTAGGGCAGCCCTAACACGCGTAAGCTGTCAACGTTATTTAAGGTCAGCCGCAAATGCCATGATATGATAGATCATGTTTTGCTCATTGGTACCATTCACCAAAAACGCTGCAGGCCCTTTTGCATAAATCCCAATGTCTTCACCTGAGTGGGTCTCAGCACTGTAAGGTACCAATGCTTCTTGGTGGAAACCCGCTTCTGATGTAGTGACATCCGTCAAATCCTTACGCCCAGTATCCGCAGCTAACCCATACGTTGCATCAGGGTTAAAGCTCGTTGGACCAAAGTCTCTGAAACCACGTCCGTTGGTATAACCTAGCGTCGTGTAAGGCAGTTCGTCACCAGCTAACGCAGGTGTATCAGAACCTACCCCGACTACTTTACCCAAGATGGGGTTGCCACGCTTAGGATAACCAGCAATAGTAAAGACATGACCGTGGTCTGCGGTAACGATGATTAAGGTATCATCATCAGCTGTCAGCTCATCAGCAACTTTAACCGCTTCTGCAAAAGCAATGGTGTCTGTCAATGCGCCGTATGCATTACCTGCGTGATGTGAGTGGTCAATACGACCTGATTCGACCATTAAAAAGAAACCATCTTCATCATTATCTAGGATACGCACCGCTTTTGCAGTCATTTCCGCAATCGTCGGTTCACCTGCAATGTCATTGACACGGTCAGCGTGATATTGCATGTGAGATTCATTGAACAGACCGAATAGTTTTTCCGTCGCTTCTGCATCAATCGCATCAAATCCCGCTTGGTCCATCACGTACGCGCCTGTTGGATACTGCGTCTGCCATTCGGCAATTAGATTGCGACCATCGGTACGATCACCTTCTACCGAAGACGCCGCGTCAGCAGAATTAAATGCCGCATCTTTTGGTAAAAAGTGACGACGACCACCGCCCATCACGACATCGATACCATTGACATCCACACCATCGAAACGCGCTTCAAGGTTTGCTTCAAAATTCACTAACTGTGACGCGATATCTTCACAACCTCCCGTTATCGCCGCTTCAGGCATATCTGAAATATCTTCCCAGTTGCGATCGGCTGATTTGGCATAAGTTGCCGCCGGCGTGGCATGAGTAATACGTGCAGTCGAGATAATACCCGTTGCTTTTCCGGCCATTTCAGCAAGCTCTAGCGCTGTGACTAGTTCATTACCAGCAACCGTGGCACAGTTTCCACGTTCAATGTCTTCATCAACACCGATGGTACCCACATCTGTCTTAACACCTGAAACCATTGCGGTCATGGTGCCAGCAGAATCCGGTGTTTGTGCATCAACATTATAGGTTTTTGATAAGCCTGCGAAAGGAAACTCATCAAAGTGCAAGTTATTTTCTTCACCTAACATGCCTTTGTTTTGACCATCTAAAATACGCGCCGCAGTGACCGTAGAGACGCCCATACCGTCGCCGACAAACAAGATAACGTTTTTCGCTGTGCCACGTAAACGCACGATGGTTTGTGCTGTGGTTTCATTGGCAGAGTCAACGCGTGCCATTTTTGCCATGCTACCGGAAGTCGTTTGCAACCATGTTTCGCGTGCTTCAGAAATCTCTAATTGACCATCTTGGTACCATGGGTTAGTCAAATTATTCAAAATAGTATTGCGATCTACGGTGTTTACGGTGGGCGTGCACACGTAACTGGTTTGACTGATCTCTGCAGTGTCTAATACGCCATTAGCGTTAGAATCAATCCCAGAGTCAATCTGCGTACCACCGTTACGGCAATTTTCGTTATTTATGGCAAGGACGGTTTGCTTCACTAACGAGTTATTGCCAGCTGGACCTTGTGCGCCAACTGGACCTTGTGCGCCAGTTTGACCTTGTGTCCCTTGAGGACCTGTAGCGCCATCTTCACCGTCTAGGGTACAGGCTGATAAGCCAGCAATGGCTAACGCTAAGACGCTTAATTTTAATAATTTCATCGTAGTATTCCTTAGGCTTTGTTATTGTTGGACCAAGCCTAATGCTTGATTAATTAAGTGATAAATGTAGTTTTGTTCAACGACACCTTGTGCTAATTGTGCGCCTGGGCCTTTCGCGTGCAAACTGATGTCTTCACCAGAGTGGGTTTCAGATGAGGTTGGGATCAGCGCTTCTTGGTGGAAGCCTGGCGTAGTGGTATCAACTGCAGTCAAATCTTTACGACCGTTGTTGTTAGGTTCCCCATATGTCACATCTGAGTTCGTTTCAGCGCCATAATCACGGAATCCGCGACCGTTGGTGTACCCTAATGTAGTAAACGGTAGTCCGTCAGCTGCCATCGCAGGCTCAGTGCTACCGACTGAAACGACTTTACCTAGGATAGGATTGCCACGCTTTGGATAGCCAGCAATGGTAAACACGTGGCCATGGTCAGCTGTAACCAAAATCAACGTATCTTCATCCGAGGTTAAAGCATCCGCCGCTGCAACCGCTTCGGCGAAAGCCAAGGTGTCGGTTAAGGCACCAGCGGCATTACCTGCGTGGTGCGCATGGTCAATTCGGCCAGACTCAACCATCAAGAAGAACCCATTTGGATTGTTATCTAAGATCTCAATTGCCGCGGTTGTCATCTCAGCAATCGATGGCTCACCTGCAATGTCGTTGCCACGGTCGGCTTCGTATTGCATGTGCGATTCGTTAAACAGACCAAATACCTTAGTTGCTGAAGCAGTATCAATTGCATCAAAACCAGCTTGATTCATAACATATTGCCCCTGCGGATAAGTGGCTTGCCACTCACTTACTAAGTTACGACCATCAGTACGATCCCCTTCGACTGACGAGCTGGCATCAGCTGAATTAAACGCCGCATCTTTGGGTAAAAAATGACGACGACCGCCCCCCATAACCACATCGATGCCGTCAACATCGACACCGGCAAAGCGTGCTTCTAAGTTTGCTTCGAAGTTGACTAACTGTGATGCAATATCTTCACAGCCATCGGTTACAGCAGCTTCTGGCATGTCAGAAACATCTTCCCAGTTGCGATCGGCTGATTTAGCGTAAGTTGCCGCTGGCGTTGCATGTGTGATACGCGCAGTTGAAATGACACCAGTCGATAGGCCTTTAATTTCAGCCATTTCTAGTGCAGTCATGACCTCATTGCCTGCAACGGTACTGCAATCGCCACGTTCGATGTCTTCATCTACACCGATGACACCAACATCTGTTTTTAAGCCAGACATCATAGCGGTCATCGTACCGGCCGAATCAGGTGTTTGCGCATTAACGTTATAGGTTTTTACCAAGGCAGTATGCGGGAAAGTCTCAAAACTTAAATACCCTTCTTCGCCCGGATCTCCCTCAAGTTGCCCCTTATGAATACGCGCAGACGTCAAAGTAGAAATACCCATTCCGTCACCGACAAACAAAATGACGTTTTTTGCTTTAAATGTGTTTTTTACAGCCAGTTTGCGTTCTAACTGTGACTGCGCATCAGTAAACCACGCATTTTGCGTTTGATAATCAGGAAGTGCAGTTTGAGCATGGGCGGTAGCCACAGCAAATATTGCACTACCAAATATAGTGAGTGTTTTTTTCATATCAATTGTCCTAGTGTGAGATATCTGTTCATGCAATTTGAACATTAAAAAAACTACGTGATTTTTATGACAAACTCTTATCAGTTCTTTTTCAAGATCGTGACAATTAAATGAAGCTTATATTAAATTGTTATGCTATCTCATTACGAAACAATATATCTCAATCCCTTCAGATGTAGCTGTTCAATCGCCCAGTTTTAACAAATCTACATCCTCACCGAATTAATTTGATATACTCTCCTCTTTACAACGCAAGACCATACTCATCCATGACCCCACACACTCTGATTGAGCTGACTGACTCAGCGCCACACACTATTGAATTTGCAACTGTCATGTCTGTCATAGATTCATATTACGATTATACACCCTCTGACTTTACCAACGGCGACACCCATAATGCAGCGGGCAGCAACGAAGGCTCATGTAAAATATTTGCCTTTGCCAAACTCAATAAACTCAGACCAGAAGCGACTTTGTCTTTATTTGGCGATTTTTATCGCAAAGATGTGTTACAAAACCCAGATGGTACTGACCACGCTAATATCCGTAACTTCATCAAGTATGGCTGGGAGGGGATCTCATTTGCACAGCCTGCGTTACAAGAAAAAGTCCCGATTGGTCGCCTCACCACACGCACCATTGCCATGCATGCGGACACCAATCCTGCTGGAGATATTTTTGGTGGTTGGGTCTTATCACAAATGGATATGGCCGCAGGCATTTGTGCAGGGCAACGTGCGCAAACTAGAGTGGTCACGGTTGCACTCGATGGCATGAGTTTTATCAAGCCGGTGCATGTGGGGGATATTTTGGGTGTCTACACTCGCATTGTTCGCGTGGGTCGCAGCTCCTTGGATGTCAACGTCGAATGCTGGGTGCGTCGCAGTCGGATTGGTCAACGTGAAAAAGTGACCGAGGCTATTTTTAAGTTTGTGGCACTCGATCAGAATGGCAATTCGGTTGCGGTGCCTGCACTTGAAGACTTACCTCACTATGTAGAAAGTGACTTATAAGACGATGGCTGAAGCTTCTTTCACTACAATGGGTTTATGTGCGCCAATACTGCGCGCGTTAACCGAACACAATTATACCTCTCCGACCCCCATTCAACTTGAGGGTATTCCGGCGGTATTGACTAAAAAGGACGTGATGGCAGCGGCGCAAACCGGCACCGGCAAGACGGCTGCTTTTACCTTGCCGATATTACATTTACTTTACGAAGCACAACTCAAACAACCCAAGCACGTAACCAATAACCATGTGCGTACTTTGATCCTTGCTCCGACAAGAGAACTTGCCTCACAAATTTACGACAATGTTGTCAAATACAGTCAATACATGGATGTTCGTGTGAATGTCGTCTTCGGCGGGGTCAAAATCAATCCACAAATGATGAAAATCAGACGCGGTACGGATATTTTAATTGCTACACCTGGTCGTTTGTTGGATTTGGTGCAAAAAAACGCCGTAAAATTTGGACAACTGAACACCCTGGTTTTAGATGAAGCCGACCGGATGCTCGATATGGGCTTCATCCATGATATTAAGCGCGTGATTACATTACTGCCACAAAAGCGCCAGACCTTGATGTTCTCGGCAACGTTTTCAGACGATATACGCCAATTAGCCAAACGTTTAGTCAAACAACCCATTGAAATTACGGTCACCCCGCCGAACTCAACGGTGGAGCGGATTGAGCAAGTATTATATACAGTCAACCAATCTGACAAGACTAAGTTACTCATTCACTTGATCAAAGAATATAACTTTCATCATGTGTTGGTCTTTTCTCGAACCAAACACGGTGCTAACCGTCTTACAACGACTCTAATCAAAAAGGGCATCCCTGCAGCGGCCATTCATGGCAACAAATCGCAGAATGTGCGCACCCGAGCGCTGAATGATTTTAAAAATAATGACATTCAAGTTTTGGTTGCAACCGATATTGCTGCGCGTGGTATTGATGTCGCCGGCTTACCTTATGTGATCAACTTTGATTTACCAGATGTCTCAGAAGACTATGTGCACCGTATTGGACGCACCGGGCGTGCTGGAGAGTCAGGTCTAGCCATCAGTTTGGTGACGCCCGAACAAGCACCGGCATTGGCTGGGATAGAGCATTTAATCCAATTACATATCCCTCGAAAAAACGAGTCGGGGTTTGTCTGTAGTCAAGCAATACCGCAGACTAATTTACAGAAAAAAGCGAAGAAACCCAAAAAACCCAAGAAGCCCAAACCACCGCAAAGCGCGCCAAGTCAAGCAAGGAGACGTTGAGTCAATAAGCTGTTTCGTTGCGTATTAGTACTAATGGCAAAATGCAATACCTCAAGCTCCCCTACCAATGACACTTGTTGTTTGGCTCGGGTGATGCCGGTATATAACAACTCTTTGCACATGAGTTGTTTTAGCTGAGACGGATTAGACGATAACTTGTTATTATCTGGCATCACCAAACACACATGCCCAAACTCAGAGCCTTGACTCTTGTGCACCGTCATGGCGAACGCTGTCTCATGCGCTGGTAACTGGGCAGGCAAAAACGAGCGGTACCCATCGCTTGATGGAAAGTACACTCTCAACTCTTGCTGGTTATGTTCTGTCAAACTGGCCAACACAATGCCCACATCGCCATTAAACAAACCGATATCCGCTTGATTTTGTGTGATCATCACCGGCCGCCCGTGGTACCAATTTTGCTCAGTTTGAGCCAAACCCAGCCGTTGTCCCAATGCATCAAACTGCTCTTTATCCGAGCGTGTCGCAGTTAACACCTGAAACTGAGCAAAGGTCTCAAAGACAGATGCAATGTCACCCACTGTTGAGAAATGCTCAACACGCTTTGCATAAGCTGAATATTGCGCTTTGGCAAAATCAATAACCGACCCAAACACCATATTAATGGCTGGATCAGCATTGCTCAACACACTGTCAAAGGCCTCAATTTTTTGTTCGTTGACTGCAACCGCTAACGCTTTGATAGCGCCACCAAACCGATACGTATTTTGTAAATGCACCCTATGTTCTGGCATACCTTGCGCAATCGAGGATAAAACAGCGCCAGCTTCGACTGAAGCAAGCTGGTCAGCATCGCCCATCAAAATTAGCTTACACTTTGCAGGCAATGCTCTGAGTAAGCGATTAAACATGCCAATATCGACCATAGAAGCTTCGTCTATAACCACTACGTCTGCATGCAATGGATTGCCTTTGTGATGCCTAAATTCTGGGGAACCGTGTATTGCTCCCAATAAACCGTGTAACGTCGAGGCCTCTTCTGGCACTGCATCTAAAGCCTGCTCCTGCCCAGTAAAACACGCTCGAACAAATTCGATATTTTGTTTGCCATTGCGCAACGATTCACTCAAGCGAGCCGCTGCTTTCCCCGTTGGCGCTGCGACTTTAATGGTGAGTTCTGGGGATTGCATTAATAACAGAGCAAGAATTTTGACCACTGTAGTGGTTTTACCGGTGCCTGGACCACCGGTTATCACAGCAAGCTGTTTGGTTAACGCCATCTGCGCAGAAAGTTGCTGGTACTCATCATTAAAGTAAGTATCAAGCGATAAAAGCAACTGCAAGGTAGATTGAGACAATACTCTTAACCTATTTGCGACTTCCACTTCGTGTTGCCAATAGCGTTGCACATACAAGTGCCCTTTATCTAGCACAAACGGTTTATCTGCTTGGGTGCACTCTATCTGGTTATCATTGAGGGTTTGATACACATCATTGCGCATTTTAGCGTTCTTCAGTTCATCCTCATTTAATGCAATGCAAATGTGACCTTCTTTGAGCGCATCGAGCAACCGGGTAACAATCGGTTGCCATCCTGAGTCTTGTGCGGCAAAAAACGATGCAACTCTGTTGGATAACTGTTCAGGATTAATGGACATAGACAGAATCTCCTGCAAACAACTTATCCAACGCATCGATTAAAGCAAAGGGGATGTCGTAGCGGTAAACGCCCTGTTCCGCTCGCCCCTCTCGCATGCCTCGACAGAACAAATATCTCACCCCACCAATATGCTTTTCATATTGGTAATTTGGCAATCTATGTTGCAAATAACGATGCAACGCTAAAGTGTAGAGGACACCTTGTAACCCATAATTACTGGTCTGCATTTTGTAATGCATAGCATCAAAATCATAACCTTGAGAAATAAAGTTGGATTTGTAATCCATAACAAAAAACTGCTCAGAGTCATCGCAAGAGTATTGGGCAATTAAGTCCACAAATCCGTTGAGGTGACCGACCAGTGACTTGTCTTGAATTGGCACAAATGGGATCTCAGGAGCATGACTTGCCATCAATTCATTAATTTGCTTGGTGGAACTTTCACTAAGAGGAAAATAAAACGGCATTTCTTTGAGCACGGATGCAGACGAAATATCTTTTAACGCGATAAAATGACCAAGTTCTAGTGAGGCGTGTACGGTATTTTGTATCAGTTGATTGAACGCATCAAAAAACGTGGGATTAAGGACTTCCTCGCTAGATTTGTCTTTGTGAAGCATGTCAAAAACGCCATGTTTTTTGACCAACTGCATGACTAAATCCGGATCGACACCAGCTCTGGCTAGTGCGGCAAAATCAGACAACTCCAACACATCATGTAATAGATTACCGAAATGTGCGCCTTTGGGCAGAATATCTTCATGTGCTAATGTTTCTTCTACTACAAGACCTTCATCCGATGCTTTGGCCATCGCCGTTTCTTCTTTGACGTTTTTACTCAAGCCTGAGAAACTTGTCATGCGATAACGTTTGTCCACTGAACGAGTAAATGTGTTAACGTTTGCACAGTTCAGTTCATCGGTAATGGGTTGATAGATACCTGCCCCCTGCAAACTCACCTCATCAATTATTCGACTGGTTATATTTGGACTCTGCGGGAGACCTTTTGGCAGTAATCTACGCAGGTTGCTATCTTCTGTTGTGATATCGCCTTCAGCTAAAGGATATGCAAATGATTGCGGCATCACCACAATGGTTTCTTGCTTTGCACGAGTAAGCGCAACATAAATTAAGCGCGTGTCTTCATTGTATACATCTTCACACATTTGCTCAGCCAGAACACTTCGCCCCTCATCATTTACATTAGCATGCCACTGACCGTTTCGTTTCACACGATACACCGAACCATTAAGTGCTTTCTGACTAGTGTTATGCAGGTCAGGACAATACACAATTGGGTATTGCAGACCTTTTGATGAGTGTATGGTTACAATCTGCAACGCTTGGGCATCGCTTTCCAGTCGTAACTCTAGCTCATCTGAACTCTGTCCTACCATAAGCCTGCCTAATGCTTGCAACGTTTGTTGTGGTGATAACGCTTCATCCAAAACGTGCTCCTGGAGCAGCTCTAGGATATGTCGAAGATTGGTAATGCGTCGTTCTACGTCTTGATATCGACCCAAATTGACAAACGCACTATGCGTTTCAAACAAATACGTCATCGCAGCAAATAAACTGTTTTGTTGCCAAATATCGGATGCTTTATATAGTGATGTGACCCAGCGTTCCAGTTCATTATTGAGCCCTTCATTCGCTTGTACAAATGCCTCGAGTGTTGGACTAAACATTGGCTCTGCTAGAGCTTTTTTGGCCAATGATAGACGATTCGGTTGCAACAAGGCTTCTAAGATCCGGTACAGAGATTTGGCCTCGTCTGATCCGAACACTGAGTCTTTAGTCCGCACAACAGCGGGAATTTTGAGTTTGGCAAGCGCTTGTTGATAGCGTTTTGCAATATAATTATTGCGAACCAAAATCGCTACATCTTCAGGTAATGTATCGGTCGTTCTAAGCCGTTCGAGTATATTCAAACACACATTATTGCAGATCACCGTCTCTTCATTTGGCGGATTCTTGGTGCCCTTGTCCGTTTCAGCAACCAACCAAAAATGCAAAGGCTGCTCGATGACGGGGTCTTCTGGTTTGTATTTTAGGCCCGGTTTCACCGCTTGAAATGGGAGTTGTTCATTGCCAAAAGGGTGGTCTTTTTGTGCAAAAATCGCATTGGTCGCATACACTAAATTTGGCGCAGAGCGCCAGTTAAAGTCAAGCGTCAAAGCCACGTCGGCAGTATTGACCGCTTCGATATACGTATCGATATCCGCTCCACGGAATTTGTATATCGCTTGTTTGGGATCGCCAATCAGATACAAATAGTGATGACCTGAGCCAAACAAACTATGGAAAATATGCCATTGCTCGGCGTCCGTATCTTGAAACTCGTCAATTAACGCAGCCTTATATCGTGTTTGAATGGCGTCTTTGATATCTTGATGCGCCCCTTCATCTGACAATATCTGCGCTAAACGCAAAATCAAATCGTCAAAGCTGATCACCCCTTGGGCATCTTGCCGCTGCTGTAACTCAGCGCGATAATAATGATATAACTCATGTTTTAAGCTCACTTCAAGACTGGGGAGAGCCTCTTGATAGGCTTGAGCTGCAAACATTGGCGGTTCGAATATAGATTCAAATTCAGCCCAAAAAGCGGCTTTGCGTTCATCTCCTGATATACCGCCTTTTTTCATGAATTTTTTGCCGTTCAACAGCGCCGCGAAACTGGTAAATGAACACAGCTTCATATATTCAGAAGACAAGTTTTCAAAAACAGATACCCCCTCACCTTTGAACTGTTCTTGATTCGATGCGAACCAATTCAACAGTGGAGTGGTATAAGTCTTCAACCAGGTGCTGAGTTTGTTAGACTGAGTATCAATTATCCGCCAGACGGCTTCCCACTCTACCGTTTTCGCCGGTAACAACACAACCTCTGATTGTCCGACCTCTTTGAGCCAATCGATTAACATTTGTGGTGAGGTGTTCACCTGCGCAAACGTCCACGCTTGTTCAGGGGTGAGGTCATAAGTATATTGACGCCAAAAATCATGGACAATTTGCTCTTTGAGTAATGTCGCCTCATCACTCATCGTCAAATCAAATCCCTGCTGACTTTCCAGTGGAAATTCGGTCAATACTCGCTGACAAAAACCATGGATTGTAAACACACCGGCTAAATCAATATCCACCAAGGCACTATTCAAAAAAGCGATGTCCTGCTCCCTACTCTTTTGCCGGGTGTGGATCCAATCCATCAGTTGCGAATCATCACTCGGCGTATCATAGGCCATTCGTGCAGCATACAACTTAGCTCGAATACGCTCTTTTAACTCTTCCGTTGCCGCCTTGGTAAAGGTGACCGTTAAAATTTTGTCGATAGGTATCCCTTGCTCCACGACAAGGCGCAAAACAAGATAGGCAATTGAATAGGTTTTTCCCGTACCGGCACTGGCCTCGATACAGGTGATGCCAGGAACAAAGGGCTGAGCAATTGGATCAAATGGCTGACTCATGAGCGCCCTCCTTTACTGGCAAAGAAAATATCCTTAATACATTCGATACTGAGGTGTTGGGATTGGCTATGCCAAATCTGATCAAACGAGCGGCCTTGTGCAATACGCATGACATCGTCATCAGGTATAGCTTTAAAACCTATTCCCCTTTGGCTATCGAACTGTTTGAGTGCCGAGGAATGCGCTTTATAGCGACGCTCATCTTCGTCAAGTTTAGCTGATTGAGGGCTGTGATATGTGGTCAGCCATGACCATGCCAGATCGGGCCAATACTGCAACGGATCGTTGTATGCATCAACATACATTTTGAGCAAGAGTGGTAAATCCATGTGAACCTCAGCAAACTCTTTTGCCACAACGTTTTGTCCCGTTCCAGCCCCATACAAATACACGGGTTGTTCCGTTATGGCACACACAAGCCCTGCCTTAATAAAGTCTCTGGTTTTCAACGTGCTAAATCGCGCCTGAATAAAACCACTTGCATAATAATTCGGCAATGCACCTTGAATACGGTATTGACCGTATTTGGCATCTACACTAAACACTTCAGAAAAATTATCCATCTGCGTTTGTTTAACCGCTGTTGCAAATCGCTCAACATGCTTAATTTGATGAGTTAGCTGCCTTTTGCCTACCTGACCACTCGCCCATTGACCGGATTCATATAATTGATTCGCAATGACTTCGGCCCCTGCGCCTTCTAAAAAGCGCTGAAAGATAATTTGATTAAGCTGATAGCGTTCTAAAGGGCCAATGGCAAATGGCTCATGAGGCGCAATCATCGAATCTACACTATTCAATCTCACTCCCAAGCGCTCTTTCATAAACCAGCGTTGGGGATGACACGCAAAACTCATCAAATCATCCAGATCAATCACATCGTATTGATGATTACTGGTCGACAGCGGTAATTCAACCCAAGCAGCATCATCAGATTGGTCATCAATCTGTTGAGCTATCTGAGCGTTGTATTGAGCGAAGGTGCTCACTCGACTATGTGGCAAAAAATATCGTTTAGCAAAGGGTTGCAATGGATGCTGGATCACAAATTGCTCTTCTTTCATGCCAAGAACATCTAACAATTCTTGTACGACAACTGAAGGCGGAATGGCTTGAAGTTTTTTTTGTGATTGACCGACATAACTCAGATGCAAATGGGAACGAGCGGATAACAACACTTCTAAAAATTGATAGCGGTCATCGACTCGAACGGATCTATCCCCAAGCTGAAAATCATTGGCCATTAAATCAAAGCTGCGATGCGGTTCTGCTCTGGGAAACTCCCCATCATTCAGCCCCAGGACGCACACCACCTCAAATGGAATACTGCGCATCGGCAGCATAGAACAAAAGGTCAATTGCCCAGCCATAAAGCCCTGGGAGCTCTTGCGCTCGCTGATGGCATTATCTAACCAAGCAATGATGGTACTGAGCTCATGCTCGTTGTTGAGTACATCCTGACAAGGATAGTCTAGCTTGAGTTGGGCAAACGTTCTTATGAGCTCCTGTACCAGAGGGTGTTGTGGGTCAAATAAAAGCACTATCAATTCACTGAACCAAGCTTCCCATTGTGCAAGGGTTTTAGCGGTGGAAGCTTGTTCCGACCAAACAAATAAACACTCGCGGACAAAAAAATCGAGCTTTTCAAGAAGCGCCAGTTGACCGCCTTCAATCGAGACGTTTTGCCCTTGCATCGCAAAACCCTGCATCATTTGGGCAATTCCGGCTTCCCACGTATTTAAAGACAAAGCTGGCAAGCCCATACTCGCTCGATGCGCCGATGATTTGCCCCAACGGATATTGGTGTGTTCGATCCATATGACCATTTGCTCGACATCCGCAGACGAGATATTCAGAAAGGACTGAATTAAGGGTCTGTCTAATACATCAACCACTTCAGACCAAGTAAAACGTCCAGGTAACA
The DNA here is from genome assembly GCF_024300645.1 of Alteromonas sp. LMIT006. Taxonomy (NCBI): domain Bacteria; kingdom Pseudomonadati; phylum Pseudomonadota; class Gammaproteobacteria; order Alteromonadales; family Alteromonadaceae; genus Alteromonas; species Alteromonas sp. LMIT006. The sequence goes on from NZ_CP101291.1 coordinate 2,149,948, forward strand.
GATCCAAAACGGACAGCAACGTTGCATAGACCTGATTGCCAGACTGCGGAGCTTTATCCGCGATTGCATATGGCATATCGCTGCCAGAAAACACGGCATCGATAAACGGCTGATAGTCGGTAATATTGGGTGCCATGACCGCAATATCACGCAACTCAAGTTCAGGATTATGTTGCAACTGACGTAAAATTGCGTCCTTGACTACTTCGACCTCACGCAACCGAGAATGACACGATACCACCTGGAGTGACTCATCTGCTTGAGTGATCTGGGGTTGGGCCATATTGTGCAAAATCGCATGTTGAATCGAACTGAGTACCGTCTCTGCCTCAATATCTTGTTCTGTACTATCAAACTCCCAATGAAACGTTGCAGTGGCGAGTAATAATTTATGGAAATCTCGGCCTTGTTGGCCAAGTAGAGATAATAATGGATGCTCACTTGACGCATCTATTTGCTGAGCAAAAGCATCTAATTTTGCAATTTCAGCGGAGCTCACTCGTTGCATAAGCTGATCGAGACGAGTTTGTGAGCGAGAACGAATGTCAGCCCAATACCCTTTGGTTGGTTGGGTAAGATAAATATGTACGTCAATGTGTTTTGATAAACACTGTAAGACTTTGACAAATACCTCGGGCATGGAATGGATCCCAAATACAGAAATGCGCGGTGGTAAATCCTGAAACGTGCCAACTTCAGCGTCATGTAATGCCTGCATCAGATTGAGCCACATTTGGCCAATATGCTGCTCATCCTCTATGCGTTTTAAGACACGGCGCCAAATCTGCAAGGTCCAATGCTTGCGTTTTCCTAAAACAGTTAAATCCGGTACCGACTCAGGATCCATCCATAATGGACGAAAAATCTGATATTGATCGAATAACTGGGTCAACTGCTGAGCGAGTTGAAAGCGTTTTTTTCCGTTATCGTCTTTTAAATATCGCAAAACCTCGCCAAACTCAGTCAACGCCTCATCACGAATGTCTTTTAAAACCCCATCGACCACCCAAACCAAACGCTCCCGAGCAAAATGCTCTGGTTTGAGGCTTTGCTCTGAACACACTTGCAGACTGATTTGGTTAAAAAACTTGTTGGGAAACAAAAATTCATAGTTTGCCATCACCCCAAAACGATCCGATAAGCGTTGCAATAACCAACGCTCCATGCCCTGTGACTGAATTAAAAATACTTCCTGATCAAACACACTGGGCAAAGGGTGTGACTCAATAACTGTGGCCAGATGCTCTAACAAATGTTCCGTTCTATTCGAGGTGTGCAGAGTAAATGCCATCGTGTCCTATCTATGTTGAGGAATGATTTGGAGATTTGAGACTTATGATAGACTGCTAATGCGTTTTTTGAAATAGATGATTTTGTACATATTAAATATAAATTTTATGACTTATAGATAACTATAGAATAAAAGTAGAAAGGTGCGAGAATTGGGCAAAAAAAAGCCACTTCAAATGAAGTGGCTCACATTTATTCACTTATGATTAAGCAAAGGCATTCTCTAAAATGCTGTTGAACGTCTCACTTGGGCGCATAACCGCATCGCGTTTAACCGGATCAGAGTAGTAATAGCCGCCGATATCTGCAGGCTGGCCCTGTACGGCAATCATCTCTTCAACAATCTTATCTTCGTTCGCGCTCAACTTCTCGAACAATGGTGCAAACTGTGCAGCCAAATCCGTATCTTGAGTTTGCGTAGCAAGCTGTTCCGCCCAATATAAACACAAATAGAAGTGCGAACCACGGTTATCTAACTTGCCCACTTTTCGCTGTGGCGACTTGTTATTATCGAGCAATTTACCGGTTGCAGCATCCAAGGCATCGGCTAGGATTTTCGCTCGTGTATTGCCGTTTTTCTCTGCAAACTGTTCAATCGAAACTGCCAAGGCTAAGAACTCACCTAACGAATCCCAACGCAAGTAATTTTCTTCAACTAACTGCTGAACGTGCTTCGGTGCTGAACCACCCGCACCAGTCTCAAATAAACCACCACCGGCCATTAATGGCACAACAGAAAGCATTTTAGCTGACGTACCCAACTCAAGGATTGGGAATAAGTCCGTTAAGTAGTCACGCAGGATGTTACCTGTTGCTGAAATCGTGTCTAAGCCACGGATAACGCGTTCAAGGGTATAACGCATTGCACGAACTTGCGACATGATACGAATATCCAAGCCTTCTGTATCGTGTTCTTGCAAATATAATTCGACTTTTTTGATCAGCTCGTTTTCGTGTGGGCGATATGGATCTAACCAAAATACCACTGGAGTATTCGAACTGCGGCAACGATTTACAGCGAGTTTTACCCAGTCGCGGATCGGAGCGTCTTTGGTTTGACATGCACGCCAGATATCGCCTTCTTCGATTTCTTGCTGCATTAAGACTTCACCCGAATCGTTATCCACAATGCGTGCTAAACCATCGCATGCAGCTTCAAATGTTTTGTCGTGTGAACCGTATTCTTCGGCTTTTTGTGCCATCAAACCAACGTTCGGTACCGTGCCCATTGTCGTTGGGTCAAAGTTGCCATTTGATTTGCAGAAGTTGATCATTTCTTGGTAAATTCGCGCAAACGTTGACTCAGGAATAACCGCTTTACATTCGTATTGATTGCCATCGGCGCCCCACATCATACCGCCAGAACGGATCATAGCGGGCATCGATGCATCAACAATCACATCGCTTGGTGAATGGAAGTTGGTAATGCCTTTGGTCGAATCAACATAAGCCAAACGCGGACGGGTTTTGTGACATTCGTGTAAGTCGCGCTCAATTTCTTCGCGCGTCGCCGCTGGTAAAGTTTTGATTTTGTCATAGAGCTCGGCCAAACCATTGTTGACATTAATACCTAACTCATCGAATAAAGCGCCGTGTTTGGCAAAAGCTTCTTTGTAATAAATCTTGATTGCATGACCAAATACGATTGGATGAGATACCTTCATCATGGTGGCTTTTACGTGCAACGATAATAAAATATCCGCGTCTTTACAGTCTTCAAACTCGCGCTCATAAAATTCACACAGCGCAGTTTTGCTCATGAACATCAAGTCTAATACTTCTTTGTCTTGCAACGGCAATTCAGCTTTTAAAACGTGTGCATTGCCTTCTTTATCAACGAGTTCCATGCGAACGTTGCGCGCACGATCTAAAGTCATAGACTGTTCGCCGTGATAAAAATCACCTTCTTTCATGTGCGAAACGTGGGTTTTCGACCATTGTTTCCACTCGCCCATACTGTGTGGGTTTTTGCGTGCGTATTCTTTTACTGCACGTGGCGCACGACGGTCAGAATTACCTTCACGTAATACAGGGTTAACGGCACTGCCTAAGATCTTGCCATAACGAGTGCGGATTGATTTTTCTTCATCCGTCTGTGGCTCATCAGGAAACGCTGGTAACGCATAGCCTTTCTCTTGTAACTCTTTGATACACGCTTTTAATTGCTGCACTGAAGCGGAGATATTCGGTAATTTGATAATGTTCGCATTTGGATCTTGCGTTAATTGGCCGAGGTGACCTAGGTTGTCTTCCACTTTTTGATCATCTGTCAAAAACTCTGAAAACTCTGCAAGCACACGAGCGGCAACACTGATGTCACTGACATCAACGTCGATGTCGGCAGACGCTGTAAAAGTGCGGATAATCGGTAAAAAAGAAGCCGTTGCTAAAAGAGGTGCTTCATCGGTATAAGTGTAAATAATTTTTTGTTTATTTTCAGACATGACGTTCGCAATTCCAAATTGAGAGGTTGTGTTGTGATTCCTTTTATATAGCCGATAGTAAAGGCTAAAGAAAAATTAATCAATAGCTGTAAATTGGTCTTACCAATAGCTTTAAAATGAACGTAAGCGCTTTATTTTATTAACATAAAGCACATTTCTATTAACTTAAAGCCGATTTAGGTAAGACTAATTGGTATGCTTATATAAAGCTTGACAGTAGAGAATAATTACTCAATAGTTTACATAAACATAACAAACAAGGATGTCAGATGGCATTTGATACCGACCAAATTGCAGAACTGGACCTACTTCTACTCTTCCCCGATACCAGCCATATGCAAGGACTCAAAATCCACCGCGATGCCGACCCAGCCAAAATAGCTGCCGCACAACGACTTTTTGATAAGGGCATTATTTCGCAGGTAGATGGTGGTTATTTGACAGAACTTGGGCATGACTTGGCCAAACACGTGCATATTCTGCAGTCTGCATTAACCAGTAAATCACTCGGTTAACGTTTGTTTGATGCCATGTGTGTAAGGCGTTACCACAAAATCTGAAAAACGGGCTTTGAACTTATCTGACACGAAAATATTGTCTATGCCATAACGTGGCCATAACTCTCGAGTTTCCGCGAGTGCGGGTTTAAAGAATTTTAATATTTCAAGTAGCCACCTATTTAGCACCCGATGCTCGCAAGGTCGACCCAGGACGTGTTGTGCATAGTCAATCATTTGGGCGTAGGTCATGCGCTCATCATCACAAGGCAAATGCCAAGTTTGGCCGTATGCATCACTGGTATTGCCCAATAACGCCGTTGCTCTGGCGGCGTCTTCGACATGGATGAGCGTACGTTTGGTGTGTTCGGATATGAAGATCCGCGCTTGCTTAGCTTTGCGTAATGCTTTTAACACCATTAAATTGGTGAAGCTCAACGTTTTACCCGGACCATAAAATTCAGGAGCTCGCGCAATGAGTGCGTGTAAACCTTGATGTTGCATCGCCTGCAACACACTTTTCGTCATATTAGCTCTGACTCGTCCTTTTGCCCCCTGCCCGACCACAGGGGTTTCTTCTGTTAATCGCGATACGTTTTGTGGGTACATGTAAGTGTTGTCAAAAAACACCAGCTTCGCATGGTGTGCGAGACAGGCATTAATCACATTCTGGGTAATTAATTCAAATTGCGCCTGCCACAGCTGGGTATTTAATGGCAATCCTACGACAAAATAGACAACTGAAGCATCTTTTACGGCCTCGAGAGCGGCTTGCTCATTGCATAGATCACTCGCCACCACTGAATAGCCATTTTCAATACTGAATGTTGCAGAAAGATCTTGTGGCTGACGACTGACCAAGCGAATCGGTTCATCAGTGAATGTGGGTAGTTGAGATGCCAATGCAAGACCGATGGGGCCTGTTGCGCCCAAAATAACCTGCATAATTACTTCCCCAAAAAATAGACTGAGTCGACAACAATATAGAGTGCAGTCAAAGTCGTCAACTTGCTTGTACATTCTATTTTTCCTGGGGTGTTTGCTTTGCCCAAAAATATCGGTACATTCTTACGTGTAAGTACAGAGAAAGATCACTGCTATGAATAATTTTAATCAATTTACGCGCTTTGCCGTGTTTGCCACAATCTGTATCGTTGGGATCCACTTTGCGTTTTATTTGATGAAGCAAGACCGTACATTAATGGCTCTGTTGCCAATAGGTATTGTCTTATGTTGTGCTTTTTATTATCTCAAAAAATACACCGAAATCGATAACGGTGAATAACGCTTATACCCGAATTATCTCATACCGTAGATCGTTTCGAGTACTTTCGTGCCGATTAATTCAGCCGGAATTGCTCCACTGCGACTGGCGTCAAGATTAGCTAACACTGAAAAAGACAGATTATATTCGGGAACATAGGCCGCAAAAATCGATACACCATGTACACTCCCCCTCACAACAGAACTGCCCAAATACTGCGACATGCCCAAGCCCGTTTGCCACCCTCGCTGCATAGGCGCATCCAAACCAGCCAACAACTTTCGCGAACCAATCGATAAAAAATCAGAGCTCATCACTAAATGCATAAATTGCGTCACATCAGCACTGGTCGACACAATCGATTTTGACGGGCCAGCCCATTCTAAACGCCATTGCTCAAGATGAGTCAACCTAGGTCCAGGTTTATAAGCAAATTGCGGATGCGCATAGCGATATCCATAAGAAACATCACCCGAGAATGGCATCAGCATGTAAGCAGTATCATTGAGACCAAGTGGATTGAAAACATACTCTTGTAAAGCCTCAGCAAGAGACATATTGGTCGCTCGCGCCAAAGCTTCTCCTAGTAACACTCCGTTAGTGGCACTATAACGAACATCATTCCCCGGAATGAAGCTTAGCGGTTTATTCTGCACCCATTGGAATAATTCTGGAGCCTGCCAAATCCTTGATGGATCAGTTTCAACCTCTCGTTGAAATTCCTGAAGCCGTAAATAATCGCTAAGGCCAGAAGAATGAGTCGCTAAATTGCTAAGAGTCAGCACCGAGGCATGCGTGGCCTCTGGAACGTATTGTGCAAGTGCCTGATCTATATGCACTATGCCTAAATCCTGTAAGCGCAAAAGTAAGGTAACTAACATAGCGTGTGATGCGTCAGCTAAATAAAATCGCGCATGCATTGGCATGGCTGTTTCAACATTAATTTGACCATACGCATACTCTGCATAAACAAGGGGCTTAGCACCTTGTGCAGAGGTGAATACCACACCGGTTGCACTGGAATCTGATGCAAGAGAAGCGATGAGTTTAGATAAAGATTGTGCTGATAATAAAGGCGGTAATGAGTCGGGTTTGTTCGATGTTGTAGCAAGTTTAAACCACACACCTACGAGCAGAATACAAACGACAATCCCCAAAAACAAAAACTTTGTATGCTCGATAATGAAATGTTTCATTCAGGTTACCCTGAGACTTTAATCAACACATTTGATTAGTTTATCAGCGACTTTGACAACTTCAAGTGCACAATTATTTGGCAGTAATGCCAACTCTTTTTTGCACATCATTAATAGGTATTTCACGCGATTTTGGGCAATGAACAGAGCCTCATCGGTGGAGCTATTATTCGCTAAGATTGAGACAATATTGAGCGTATCGTTTTGAGCATCCGTTTGCCAATCTTGCATATCATCGAGAATCTGATACGCGATGGCAAATTTGGCCGCAATGTAATTAACGTTTGGCAGCAAGTCACTGCGGTCAATCAAAACCATAGGGAGAGCTAATGCCAAGCGGAATAATGGACCAGATTTTTGCGCTGCAATATGCTCGTATTGTTTGGAATCTTTGATATTGGATTTATCCAAATCTAGCGTTTGCCCTTTGACTGTTTCGGCAACCGCTTTGTGAACTTCATGCAAGCAGGCGCGAACGTGTTCAACCTGGGTCAGTTCAGTCAGTGCTCCAAAGGCAGCATTGATCATGGCATCGCCAGTACAAATGGCGCGAGCTTGGCCAAATTTTTTCCATACGGCCATGTTACCACGACGATATGCATCTCCATCTTGTAAGTCATCATGGACTAATGAAGCATTGTGGAGAAGTTCAACGCAAGCTGCGATGGCAAGAATATCAGATTGTGGTAGGCCTAATTGAACACCAGCATTAATACAAATCCTAGCACGTGTTCTTGAACCTCCCGATTGGAGATGAAATGCAACCGCTTCATCACTTTCTAGACGTTGTAACATTTCGACTTCAGTGAGGTCACACAATTCGTTGATGGTTTGTGTGGATAATAGACTAACGTTTTCCATGCCGGCCTCGCAGTTATTATTATAAGTACCTGTTGAACGTATATTTTTTGGGGTATTGCTGTAATACAAAAGGTTGACCAGCCAAACTATTGCTTGACTGGTCACGAGTCATATCAAGCTTATGCTTGATCCGCTGTGCCTTTAATTGTTTGGCTTTCAGACGTCGCTGCGTACCAAATCAATAGACCAAATGCGACTTTGTTCACTAAGTCCGCAAGGTTGTATACGATGTTTAACGCCTCTGGAGACGCTGCACCTAACATATAACCCATGACATAGCCAATTGGGTAGATTGCCCAACCTACAGTCACAATCCAACGCATTGTGTTATAAGCATACTTAACCGCATCAGAAGCATTCTTCTCTGCTGCTTTGCCTGCTTCACCGGCGAAGATTTCATACAAGATATAGAACCAACCCAACATCCCGATAACAAAACCGATGGTGATATCCATGTAACCCGCTTCCGCTAAGTAACCTGGAACAAGCATTACCAACGTACCGATGAGCAAACGCCAGAAGATACCAGCAGTCGCTACACCAATCGCACGTAAAATTAAGTAAAACTCAATCATTAGTAATGGTACTGTTAACAACCAGTCAATATATCTAAATACGGTTGGTGAAGTGCCTGTATCGACCCATACATCACGCATGTAGAAATAATGCACTGCAGCAATGAATGTAACCAGTGCAGATACCACTAGAGACGTTTTCCATTTTGCAGTAACTGATTGTGTTTCCCAAAGGAAAAACACAGTAGATGCCATTAGAGCCATCGAGATCAGCCAGAATGTAATTCCGACAAAATCGTTCTGGTCTAGGTTACCTGCATACGCAGTACCTGGCACCATCATCAGCAAGCCCATCACGCCAAGCGCTTTGAGCGAGCTTCCTTTTTGTAGCACATTTGAAATTTTCATATTTTTCATGCCTTCTTATTTTTTTAAAAAAATAGTGAGTGTTCCATAGTGACCACATATTTTAGTCCCTAGGTACATTTATTGGTACAAATGTGAACACAGATGGATCTCTATTCGCTAAGTTTTTGTTAACTTTAAATTCACATAAATGTTCATTATTTTTTACATTTATACTAAAGATCCAGAAAATATAAGGGATTGAAGATGGTGGGTAGCGGCATCAATTTATTTTGAAAAAATTAATGCCTCAAATGAGCAGAAACAAAGAGGATTAACTGGCAAATTTTTTGATGTAGACAAATACGGCAAGTAACACGATCGACACTGGTAATAATGCCATTCCCGGCGAGCCATCTAAAACCAGCGTACCGGCGGTCAAAATCAATGCCACCAAACAAACGGCTATCACAGCCAAAAAGAACAGTTTCTTGAACATAATGCACCTGTATTATTGTGTTGTCATACTATGCATACGCATCACAACACACTAAAAGTTCACTATTGGTCAATGGGAATTCGACTGGGGACAGAAACTTGTCGCTGAATACTGGGTTCAGGAGCAATAACAAATAAGTCACCATTGCGACCAGTCAGCTGTAAAGGTACACCGTTTTGTTGAGCGATGTGCGCATTGATGCCCATATGGTAGCTTTCCCCATGAGTGGGAATAGCACATTTTGGTTTTACCCATCGATACATCTGGGCAAGGTTTTCAGCGTTCGCATGCCCCGAGACATGAATAGTGTGTTGCGTATCATTTTGCTGAATGACATGAATATCGCGTTCTTTGAGTTGCTGAGTGATTTTATCGACAAACGCTTCATTACCGGGGATCACCATGGAGCTAAAGATCACGCTATCCCCAGAGTCTAAATCACACCAACGATGACGGTTGGCGGCCAGTTTAGCTAGAGCTGCTCGCGGCTCGCCTTGACTGCCTGTCGCCACAATCAGTACCTCATGTTTGGGCAGATACCCAATGTGTCTTGAGGGGATGACTTGCGCCTCTTCTGGCCAATAACCACATTGACGGGCAATGCTGATCATATTTTCAAGCGCACGACCAAACACTGCCATATATCTGTACGTGGCAATGGACACCTGAGCCAAGCTAACCAGCCTAGCAATATTACTGGCAAAACACGTCACCACCACTCTGCCCGTTTGCGCCTTAACAACTTGGGTCAATCCATTTAAACACGCTTGCTCAGATAACACATCGTCGGCTTTGGGCGCATTGGTCGAATCGCAAACCATTGCAGTGATCCCTTTGGCACCGAGAGCTTTGTAACGACTCGGTTTGAATTTATTGCCGATGACCGGCGCATCATCGATTTTCCAATCCGCCGTATGTAACACGCGCCCTACTTCAGTGGTGATCAATAACGCCTGGGTTTCAGGAATAGAATGGGTGATGGGTAACCATTTCACGGTAAAAGGACCTAAATCAAGCTCGTCACCAGGCTGTACTTCGACAATCGGAAGTTCGTAATACAAGTCTTCTTGGTAAAATTTGCGCCGGATCACTTCGGCGGTAAAGCGCGTGGTATACATGGGAACTTGCAGTTGTGGCCAGATGTGTAGCAACGCACCAATGTGATCCTCGTGCGCGTGAGTCAGCACGATGGCTTGCAAATCGTCTTTGCGCTCAATGATGAAGCTAGCATCGGGAATGACCATACCATGACGTTTTACGTGCTCTTCATGGTCTTGACTAGAGTCAAGTGGCACATTAAAGGTAGATCCACAATCGACCATGAGCCATGCATTGGAGTGGCCATAGAGATTCAGATTCATGCCAATTTCACCAGTGCCCCCGAGGGGTAAAAACCAGAGATCAGTATGAGAGGGAGTTAATTGATTTGTGATGTTTTGCATATCAATATGATACGCGATTTCGGCTTAATTAGTTTTAGTTAATTTAAATTAAAACAACTCAAACCCCGCTCGACCAAAACGACTATAATGCGGGAATACATCCGCAATCTCAGACTGCCCTAGACCAAACCACTGAGCGATTTGCGCGCCAAACTGCTCAATCGATGTGGTGGGAATCATCCGACCATCGCCCAAATCATTCTGACTATTGATCACTTGCTCTGGCACATCACCTTGAATGCGCCCACCTTGAATCGGAGTCCCCATAATCACTTGATGACCAGCCCAGCCGTGGTCAGTCCCATCACCATTGGAGGTGAGAGTTCGACCGAATTCTGACTGGGTAAACGTCACGACGTTATCGGCCATGCCGCGAGCTTGTAAATCCGCATCAAAGCCGGCCATCGCCTCAGCTAATATGTTTTGTAATCGCGGCAACTGATTGACTTGATCATCGTGAGTATCAAATCCACCTAAGGAAGCGAAAAAGATTTGTCGTCTTTGCCCTAGCACAGATTGCGCTTGAATGACGCGGGCGATCATTTGCAGTTGTTCGGCGAGATTTTCGCCTGTGCCATAGGTCACATCCGTTGTTGGGATGTCGGCGAGCGCTTCGCTTAACAACGCGTTGTTTTCACGCACAGCCAAGAGTTTTTGGGCATAAGCACGACTAAACGTATCGTCTGCCGCATGTAATATTCGCAAATAATGTTCGATGCGGTGATTGTTCCAATGATGTTGCGGGTCAAGGCCACCAAACTGCTCCACCCCATCGGTATTCATGACATAGTGTTGCGCTTGACGCCCAGATTGGAACAAATTCGTCCCGCCAAGACTGAAACTCAATGGCAGTGATGCATCCGTGTCCATTAGAAGATCTGCCATGCGCCCGCCCCACCCTGAGGTCGTACCGGTATCCATCACGCCGTTTTGCCAAAGCGCTTGCTGGTCATTATGAGAAAATAACTGAGGGGGTTGCAAAGCATCATTATTGAGTAATTCGGTTTTGGTCGCAGGCGCGAGCATGGGGCCAACATTAGTAACAAATGACGCCCGCCCGTTATTGAACAATCCCGCCAGTGCACTGGCAGCATCTGGCATGGCTAACGGCATGGCATCTGACTGGTTCAGAGCGATCAGCTGTTCACGAGGTACCGCGAGGGTTTGTCTGGTGGATGCATAATCTTGGTAGCTAGAAGCATCGGTTGGGATCAATAAATTAAAGCTGTCGTTTCCGCCATACAAAAAAATACAAACCAAGGCTTTATAATCACTAAAACGATGCGCCGACAACGCTTGTCCAAGTTGTAACTGACTGGCTAATGTTGAAAAACTGGCCATACCGCCAAGTGTGGCACCGATGGAAGTCGCTAAAAATTGTCTTCTATTCATGTTGAATTTCCTATCGAGTCTAGCGAGTTATCGTTGGACGGCAAATTGAGGCGAACCGGTCACCAGAAAAACCAGTTCTTGAATACGCTCACGATCATCGAGCCATTGTTTGGCTTGGTTGTCATAGTCAATCATGGCGGTGCGCATCTCATCAGACATAGCACCTGACAACAACACTAAATCAAGATAATCAATAAAGGGAGCGACATTTTGCGCGAGCATAGGCGTAAACTGTGCATAGTCAATGGTCATGCCGCGGTTATGACCACTATCCACCTCTTCTGCTGTTGGCACCCACATCGACCACCAGCCTGCATGATTGGAATTTCGCACCATGTACGTATCGTTGATGATTTGCATCTCCGGTGCTGCCAAACCAAGGTCTGCAAGCTGACCGACAGGCGAAAAATCATCTAAGAAAAAATTAAAGACCGATGGCGCAGCTAATGGCGCCTGATTATGTGGGTACTCTAGCCACTGCGGGCCAAGTTCTCCGTCTTTATAAATACCAAAGGCTCGAATTAATTGCATACCGCGAATAATCGGCTCTTTGACTTTGCCAAAACTCGATGCTTGTTCACTGATTGGCTTCCTCGCCTCATCGTCTAACAAAGTCGCTCGCACCACCGCTTCCAAATTACCCCGTACGCCAGAGCCATCATCATTAAACACTTGCGCCACGCGAGCAATGTATTGTGGCGTAGGGTTGGAAGTCACTAAACGTCGAATGATGTGTTTGGCGACAAAGGGGCCGACATTGGGGTGCTCAAACAAACTGTCTAGTGCCATTTGCATGGCAGTTTCCCCATCAGTGCCCGGCTCAACAATCACATTATTGAGGAGTTCTTTACGCACATCTTGGGCATGGTATTCCGGTACTAAGGTCATTGGATTGCGAAAATTGCGATTTTGCCACCAGCGATGCCAAGTGTCAGCCGTGGTACCGCGAAAATGCCAACCGGTAAAGACATGGGCATAGGCTTTTACTATGTCAATATTATAGGTCGGAATAGGCTTACCGTTATTCAGTTTGAGACTACCATCAAGGTTCAGCTCATCTAAGCCAATGGTAAATAACTGCATGACTTCCCTAGCGTAGTTTTCATCAGGTCGGATATTATTGGCAAGGTCGGGTTTTTCATTGCCCAACATATTCAAATACACGCCCATAACGGGTGAGAGAGTAACATACTCCAGTAAGTCTCGGTAATTACCAAAAGCATGCTCTGCAAGACCATCATAATATCCCGCAACATCTAATTGCTGGCCGTCTAAAATACTTTTATCTGAGACCACGAATAATTGACTCAACGCAAACGCGACGCGCTGGCGTAACTGGTCTTCACCATGTAGTGCAATATCCATCCACGCGCCATAGCGATGTCCGCCCCAAGGGCTGTCTGCGTTGTTATCTTTTGCGTTTTGATCGGCGTTAAAAATTGCTAAGGTTTTAGCACGATGAGAACTTATCGGTGCATTGACTTGCTCGTCGAGCCAAGACGCCAAACCGTACTGTGCAACCTTTTCAATTTCTGCCATAGTCGGACCGAAAGTCGCTTGGGTGAGAAAACGCGCAGCGTCCTGGGGCGTCGTCGATGCATTTTGAATGGTCGTCGAGGATGTATTGTTGGAAGGCGAACTGGCTGAAGTAGTGGAGGTTGAATTCGAAGTGGCCGTGTTTGTTGGGGAATTAGCACTGGGCACACTAGTACTTGCTGTATCACTACTGCCACCACATCCTGTGATGAATAGCGCCGTTCCAATTAGCGCTATTTTTAAAGGGTGGGTTATGTTCATCGCATTAACCTTAAAAACTGTCTGACACACTTTGCGTATGAATCTCGAACATACATTATGTGAATTTTATACGTCAATGACAATATATCGGAATATAATTAAAAGAGCGTATAAATAAACCCAGCCAGATCATTTGCTTAGAGGAGAGTCATTGCGCGATGCGGTTCATGCAAAATTGCCTCTTTCTCCTGATGCAATTTTGCTACATTGCTCTCGGCCAGAAGCTATCACACAAGCATTGCCCATTATTGAAGGGTATGGAGTGACATTTGCTGCTTATGCCAATGGCTTTGAATCGGTTACCTCACTTTATCCTGGAGAAACCGTCAAAACGCTTCAGACACGAACAGATTTTACGCCCAAACAGTATGCCAAATTTGCACAATCATGGCGTTCAGTGGGGGCTAGGATCATTGGTGGGGGTTGTGAAGTAACACCAGAACATATTCACATGCTCAATACTGAATTAGGGTAAATCAACCTTGTTTACGTTAACCGATAATGACATGAAACCGTATTTCTTCACCTTCTCATTGTTTGCAACTCCTTCATAGACTGATTGCATGGAAGATGAATCAAACACCGTTATCTTTTCGACATAACCATAACGATCACTCATCGACATGGACTCGGCATTTCGGCAAGAAGGTCCCGTGATAGACGCATGATATTGTGGAGATAATGGTACATCAAAATTCGCAATGTTTTGTTCTTTCCACACGACACGCCAGTCTCCTCCTAAACATTTTCTCTCTTTAACTTCGCAAGTGAGCGTCAACGAATCTTGAACCCAACCTGATTGAGTATCGACATCCAATACGGCATTAAAGTGAACTGGCTCAGCAGACGGCATATTGATGGCTGTTGCCCCGCAACCGACTAAAATAACTGAGGTGACGCATGAGCATAAGGTCATAAGAGATATTAATAACAATAGGATTTTCATTCTTTCACCTGCCGATACGATTTCTTAAAAAATTGGCCAGATTAGGTCCCAATCGGATTGTATAGCTGCTCTAATTTTCATCAGTACCTAACATACCGAAAACAAACAACCCTAACGTTATTAAAAATGTAGCAATATTGGAAGACCAACCAAGTATACGAACAAACAACAGTTTCTAGCTCTGGATCAACCGACACTTTTGAGAAAAATGTTTGCTCCTTTAACGGCTCAAACATCGGACCTGATAATTTATTTTCGAGATCTACCTCTCCAGATGTACCATCATCAAAACTTACCCAAAGCTTAAAGTCGTTAATGTACTTTGCGTTTTTGACGTGTAGCATTGTTCTACTCCAAAGGTGCTATGTAGTTTAGCGGCTCGCCATGCTGAGCACGTCGCCAGTTTTCTTTTAATTCAGGTTTATGTAACTCTAACCATTCTTGTACGAATTTTTACGGAACTGAAACTTGAGTCACATAACGCTTGATTGACGTGCCGAACGCAGTGAGGTCACAGCGAAGCGAAACCGCCAAGCGTTGCGAATCACTCTTAAATGCTTTGTTATAGCTCTGCGATGTGCGACAGTGTTTCTGGATGACGCTGTACCAACTTTAGAAGAGTAACAGCTTGCCCATTAGGTGCGCTACGCCCTTGCTCCCAGTTTTCCAATGTGCGTGATGATGTATGCAGTAAACGAGCAAATACACCACGAGACATATTAAACTGCTCACGAATACTAACTATTTCATCAGGCGAAATATCTAATTCACTAATGTCATTTACTTGGTGAGTTTTCAGAGTCACTTTACCCTCTGAATGCTCCTTAGCTTCAACAAGTGCAGAACTTAGCTCTGCAAATAGGTCACGATTACTCATTGCGCCACGCCTCCATAAAAGCTTTTAACTGTTTCTTTTGATATGCGGTTAAGTCTGCCATTTCATTTTTGCCGTAAATGGTTAGCAAATAAAAACGACGCTTTTCATCGAGGAAATAATAGATAACACGTGAACCACCACGCTTTCCTTTACCTTTACTTGCTACTCGGATCTTTCGCAAACCACCTGTACCTTGAATTACATCACCTTGCTTCGGGTTCGACATTAGTTCAGCTTGGAACAGTCGAAACTCTTCGTCATTGAGATATTCATTTCGGTACTTTTCAAATATGCTTGATTCAACAAATACACTTTTCATAAGCAAAGTGTACGCAAGTAACGTACGAATAGCAAACTATACGTGATTTACGTAGTATTACAAATTGGGAGTGCGGACCTGAATAGAGCTATAACGCCCACATTTGCGGCAGTTTGTATTTGCTAAAATCTGCAAAAATTGAGCGCAGTGAAATGCAGGTTTTAGCAAATACAAAATGTCCGAAGGAGTGACAACGACTGACAAAATGCTCTTGTTAGGCATCTATTTCTCCTAATCTAATACCTAGCGACATTGGCGGAAAACGTGTCTGATAGTAATTTCAAATGGGTCTTGTAGTCGAAAGACAATTTGATTGTAAGTGCCTTCACCCAAATAGTCACTGTAAGAGCAACTTTTTATCATTACCGGTGATTTCGGTAACTCAAATTTATTTGAAACAGTTGATTCACCTTCTCGCTTTAATGCAAGACCAAGTCCCGGATACCTTCCTTCGATGTCTATTTCACACGGTTTAATAGTGAAAACCGAGTCATCATCAAAGACTAAATTAACTTCATAACAAATCAAAAAATCCTTGTTGGTATCGTCCTGCCAAGCCGGGGAAACACTGTCATGATTACTACTGATTAATACTTCGGTTAAATATTTTTCTGAGAAATCAGTCATATGCTACGGGATGCCTAACGCCCCGCTCAGCAGCGCCGAGTATGGAGCGATTTTGTGTTAATGTCTGAGCGCAGCGAGCAACACAAAATTGTGGAATGCTCGGTGTCTGTCTGGAGCGGCTTGTTATAAGCCCTATTCATCATTACCCATATACTTGTCGAAATTTTGGATATAATCATTTAAATTCTCTTCGAGCATTTTTTTGTATTCGGAGGCAAAATATTCGATTGTTTCATTTTTTGCAGATTCCATTTCTTCTTTAGAATTCCACCCACAAGCACTAATCCAAGAATTAAATCGAGCAGTTGCATACATCATCGATGCACTTACTTTCCCGCGACCAATTTCTTCAGATATTTGATCGTTTGATAAATGAATATGTGAATCGGCTCTCTCGTAAAATTTGTCATCCACCTCTTTCATAATGATTTATCCCGTGGGCTTATAACGCCCGCATAAAGGGCAGTAATACGTAGGCTAAAATTGGAACGAAGTGACAGAGCCTACGTGTTACTGTCCCAGCGAGCTTGCGAGCGATTTAATGCGTTTGTTATGTTTACTTGCCTAAAAATCGCAGTTGTATTTTTAACATTAACGCTAACAGCAAGCCGCAAATAATAGGTGTAGCCAATATAAAATTTACCCGCCCTTGATGCCAGTTCTGAGTAAGCCAATAAATAACAAAAAGTACCGAATAAATAGGAAACAGAATCATTAATTTGTTTTCTTGTACTGCCGCTTTTGTGTATTGACCTAGTGCTAGTGACATAAAAAAGAGAAAAGAAAAAACGAAATAAGTTGCATACAGAGTGTTGTAAATGGCTTCCTGCAATGGCTTTTGAATGAGGAGTATGACAAATAGAATGCTCAGTCCAATAAATGGGAATCGCGCCGTTTTAATACTCATTAGTGCCTAATTCCTAGCGTAAACATAACGCCCCGATAAGGGGCAATTGCTTGCATGCGAAAATGGCGAAGCCGCGTGCGAGGAATTGTCCCAGCGAACGGAGTGAGTGAGCTTGATCGGTTTGTTAGGTGTCACGATACCAATCACTTCCTAAAAATTTTTCAGGTATATCCTGTTCACTTGGATCATCAAAACCAAGCGCCTCCAATGTATCAAACCAAAGATCTCTCTTGGACGTTGGTAGTTTTGTGCCACACCACGGGCAATATGAAATACCTGCAGAAGCAGTACCTCCATCATGAATGATTATGCCGTACTCGTCGAACTTTGGAATATAGGAAATGAGAGTGTCAGGGCATTCATATCCATCACTATGTTGTTCACAATCAAACTCAATCGCTTTTTCCATTTCATTGCAACAATGTTTAATCACACGCGACACCTAACGCTAAGCTAACGGGCATAAACGGAATGCGAAAATTTGCGAAGCCTCGCATTGCGTTTGTGTCCCAGTGACCGCAGGGAACGAGTTAAGCGCCTTGTTATATTCCTACACTGAATCACATTTAGCCCTCTGTTTTACGTTGTCTATGTATTCCTCGTATGAAGAGAATACATCCAGCACAATCTTGGCATCAGGCTTTAGCGCAATAAACTTTTTATTCATTTCCAAACTTTTATTGAACGATGCACAAGCTAAAAAAACTTGGTCATTTGCAATGTAGGTATAGCCTCTATGCAAATAAATATTTGTTAAATCATCATAGCGTTCTAACTCTTCATAAATCATTGCAGACTTATCTAGAAACTTAATTGACGCATCAAATCTGTCCTCATATTTGATCGTAGAGTTATTAAATCCGTTTTCAATGTAACGGCTTAAATAGAGTTCAACGCTACTGGACCTGAGGAAAATTGCATAAGCTTTGTAAGCTTCGGCAAGTCCAACACGGTCGTTTTCTGTTTGATATATGTCGATTGCTTCAATTATAAGTTTTTCAGCTGGTAGCGGCCTTTCGTTTTGATCGAATAACCAATAAGCATCTGAGATTTTTTGTTTTGGGTCAGATGTATATGGCACCAATGCAGCTGCACACCCTAATAAATTAGAAAACAATAAAACGATTATTGCTGTTCGAAGCATGATTTTTCCTTGAATATAACGCCAATATTAAGCGGCCGGTTTGGAGGCGCACCGCGCCGGAAAACGGGTCCGGTGGAGGCCCGCCAGGGCCGGAACGAACTTGAATGACTTGTTAAGTGACCTCACTCCATAGATCGAGCAAATCGGCGTAATGGGCTGCCAATGATGTAGTTTTACCTTCGCTCGATACATTGGCCACCTCAAGATCACCAAACACCTCGACTATAGCCTCGACTTCCCTTTCCTGAAGCACTACACGAAACAAATCAGTCTCTTTTCCACCTTCGTGCTTTTCAGGCTTTTCTATCGGGCCTCGCTCAATGATCGTCTGCAGTTTATTTGCGATCCTTGGATGCGCTGGACGAACCACATCAATGGTTTCTTCTATCAGTGACCTGCAAAGCGCATTCGCCGCCTTAGCTAACTCTCTATATTCAGACTGGTTCATGGTAGGCACTTAACGCCCGCATAAGGGGCAGCAAAACGTAGCGGCGATTGGTTAAACTTTGCGAAGCACCAAAACTAATCGCCGCGTAGTTTTGATGTCCCAGGGAGCGAAGCGACCGAATTGATGCGCTTGTTAGGTGCCTTTACGCTTACTCTCTACCAAACAAACTAGGTCTTTAATTGTCCTTGCCGATGATGCTTCGTCGTCTGAAATTTTTATAGAGAACCTATTCTCTAATGCAACGACAATTGCAACATCCGCCATTGAATCAAACTCCCAAAAAAAGCTCAAATTTTTGGAAAAGTCGTCACATGACGAAAGCCTAGAAAGATCTACATCAAGCTGTTGTTCGAGAACCTCCCTGACTCCCACAGCCACTTCTTCAGAGAAACCTTTTTGTTGAAAGAATGTTTCGTAATACTCGCGCGGTGACAACCTCTTACGATTTGTAAACGCCTTATCAAGCTTCTTGGCTTTCCTAGGACCTTCATTCCAGGTCGCGAGAGCGAACCACACAAGGCCAGCAACTGCACAAATGATTATGAGATACGAGCTATCCATAGGCACCTAACGCCTTACTAATGGGCGCATAAATGCTTGGCTAAAATTAGCGACGAAGGAGCACAAGCCAAGCATTTTGCGTCCTTTTGAGTAACTTGTTATAAGGCTTTACTCCAATTACGGTGTTTCAACGTATTGCCTTTTTCTAAATATTTTACATAAACGTTCTGAACAAAATTCAAGTGTGACGTTATCAAAAAAATAGGCCGAATCAAACATAACGACCCATTTATCGGAACTATAAAAGTATTCTGGATTTTGTAATAAATTCCCTATTTTCGACGATTTATTATCAGCACTAACTAGGTTAATGGCATCAATACTTTTCTCTGGGCTGGTTTGCAGGTTGGAAAGAACTTCATTTTTACTCATGCCGATTGAGAACCCGAAAGCGCTGCCTTCTTCAACAATCTCATGAATTGCACTTAACCAAAAAAATACAACAATAAATATCAGAAACGATATTGTTCCTAATGCAGCACTTGAGAATAAGTAATTTTTAGTTTTCATCCATTAAGACCACATGAGTTGGATTAGCCTTATAACGCCCACATTTGCGGCAGTTTGTATTTGCTAAAATCTGCAAAAATTGAGCGCAGTGAAATGCAGGTTTTAGCAAATACAAAATGTCCGAAGGAGTGACAACGACTGACAAAATGCTCTTGTTAGGCATCTATTTCTCCTAATCTAATACCTAGCGACATTGGCGGAAAAACGTGTCTGATAGTAATTTCAAATGGGTCTTGTAGTCGAAAGACAATTTGATTGTAAGTGCCTTCACCCAAATAGTCACTGTAAGAGCAACTTTTTATCATTACCGGTGATTTCGGTAACTCAAATTTATTTGAAACAGTTGATTCACCTTCTCGCTTTAATGCAAGACCAAGTCCCGGATACCTTCCTTCGATGTCTATTTCACACGGTTTAATAGTGAAAACCGAGTCATCATCAAAGACTAAATTAACTTCATAACAAATCAAAAAATCCTTGTTGGTATCGTCCTGCCAAGCCGGGGAAACACTGTCATGATTACTACTGATTAATACTTCGGTTAAATATTTTTCTGAGAAATCAGTCATATGCTACGGGATGCCTAACGCTAAGCTAACGGGCATAAACGGAATGCGAAAATTTGCGAAGCCTCGCATTGCGTTTGTGTCCCAGTGACCGCAGGGAACGAGTTAAGCGCCTTGTTATATTCCTACACTGAATCACATTTAGCCCTCTGTTTTACGTTGTCTATGTATTCCTCGTATGAAGAGAATACATCCAGCACAATCTTGGCATCAGGCTTTAGCGCAATAAACTTTTTATTCATTTCCAAACTTTTATTGAACGATGCACAAGCTAAAAAAACTTGGTCATTTGCAATGTAGGTATAGCCTCTATGCAAATAAATATTTGTTAAATCATCATAGCGTTCTAACTCTTCATAAATCATTGCAGACTTATCTAGAAACTTAATTGACGCATCAAATCTGTCCTCATATTTGATCGTAGAGTTATTAAATCCGTTTTCAATGTAACGGCTTAAATAGAGTTCAACGCTACTGGACCTGAGGAAAATTGCATAAGCTTTGTAAGCTTCGGCAAGTCCAACACGGTCGTTTTCTGTTTGATATATGTCGATTGCTTCAATTATAAGTTTTTCAGCTGGTAGCGGCCTTTCGTTTTGATCGAATAACCAATAAGCATCTGAGATTTTTTGTTTTGGGTCAGATGTATATGGCACCAATGCAGCTGCACACCCTAATAAATTAGAAAACAATAAAACGATTATTGCTGTTCGAAGCATGATTTTTCCTTGAATATAACGCCCGATTAACGAGTGACCAGACTACGGCGTGACGGTTGCGAAGGCAAGCGACATGACTTTGTCTGGGCATCTCTGTTCAATCTCTTGTTAGGTAGCATCGCTCGGTTGCTCACCATGGTAAAAATATAAAAGCTGTTCTTTCTCATGATAGCCAGTTCCCCATAAAGGCGAATTAAGTGAAGCAATTGAACCATCTTTCGCAATTTTTATTTTTGCTCTTGCGTATGCACAGTAATCTTCAATTTCACTGTTTATCTTACTTTTAAGCGCATCTAAAAATTGTTGTGCTGAATACTGCACTGGCTTTAACGAAAAATGTGTAGCACAACCATTAGGGACTAAGAAAAACTCCCCATCGTCATCCCAGTGAAAAGCCTCAATCGCGCGAAGTTCGATATTTCCCGAACCGTCTTGAGCGTAACAAGCAAAAGCGACATCATACTCTTTTGCCTTCGGAAGTGATTTAAAGACTGATTCAA
This sequence comes from Alteromonas sp. LMIT006, assembly GCF_024300645.1. Classification (NCBI taxonomy): domain Bacteria; kingdom Pseudomonadati; phylum Pseudomonadota; class Gammaproteobacteria; order Alteromonadales; family Alteromonadaceae; genus Alteromonas; species Alteromonas sp. LMIT006. The sequence goes on from NZ_CP101291.1 coordinate 2,171,614, forward strand.
CGTCTTCAATGATTTGCCTGACATTCATCCCTGCTACCTAACGCCCCAATAAGCGGCAAGTAACACTTGGCTAAACTAAGCGAGGCACGAGCGCAAGCCAAGTGTTATGCGTCCGCCCTTAATTGGTTTGTTATGTTTCAACAATTTAAAGGGTCTATGCCTATATATTGAACCCTATCAAATCTAATTTCATCAAGACTAATTTTTGTACCGTTAATCATGATCTCAGGATATGAAACAGAAAAACTTTGTAATCTCGATAAAATTTTTCTTGTGCTGATACTAAACGACATTCCTGTATTGAAATATCTTTCTCTACCAAAGAGCACAGAGTAAGAATAGGTTTTACCGCTTATTTTTGATAAGGCAGGAACCCGTATATATCCGTTTTCTTGATCGGAATTTTTAACTCGCTCAATAAGATCCTCACTAAGCCCCTGATATGATCTTTTTAAAATAGAATTGGGTGAGCCGAGATAATTTTTCTTGTTCGTTGATAAGAAATCAATATTTAGTTGCCAGCTATTAGAGGTGTTATTGTCTTTGACTATGATGTAATCACGGTCTAACTGAAGTTCTACTCCCTCAGGTGCGTTAATACTTGAAAAGAGATAAAAGTTGTCTAATTCAGTGTTGCTATCTGTGCTTGACGCCCACATCTGAATTTCAACACCTTCAGCAAGAAATATTTTAATTGTATCTGGCGGTCCAGAACTACCGCACCCGCGAGAAATAAGAGTTCCCTCTTCATGTAAAGGTTTATAGAAGTCTCTTGGAACAGGTGCACATGAAGCTAAAACTAACACGCTAAAAAGCACCACTAATGCTATATGAATCCTATCCAAGTTCACGCAACTCCCTTTGAAACATAACGCCCCGCTCAGCAGCGCCGAGTATGGAGCGATTTTGTGTTAATGTCTGAGCGCAGCGAGCAACACAAAATTGTGGAATGCTCGGTGTCTGTCTGGAGCGGCTTGTTATAAGCCCTATTCATCATTACCCATATACTTGTCGAAATTTTGGATATAATCATTTAAATTCTCTTCGAGCATTTTTTTGTATTCGGAGGCAAAATATTCGATTGTTTCATTTTTTGCAGATTCCATTTCTTCTTTAGAATTCCACCCACAAGCACTAATCCAAGAATTAAATCGAGCAGTTGCATACATCATCGATGCACTTACTTTCCCGCGACCAATTTCTTCAGATATTTGATCGTTTGATAAATGAATATGTGAATCGGCTCTCTCGTAAAATTTGTCATCCACCTCTTTCATAATGATTTATCCCGTGGGCTTATAACGCCGCCAACACAGGCCGAGCGAAGCGAGGTCCAGTGCAATGCGTTTTTTGCATTGCACGTTTGTGCTTGGCCTTGTTATGAGTGTTACTTGCTGCATACTACAGCCCCAAGCCATTTTTTATTTCAATGATCATTTTTGCAATATTCAAGTCGTGCTCTGGAGCGGCAGACAAGCCCATACTTTCCGTTGAAACTACGCCAAGATACTTAGCAATTGGCTCAGGCGAATCACTTTCCATTGCATGGGCAAAAACTCTAGGCAAGTAAGACTGATACTCATCTCTAGCCCAGTCCCCATCTGAAATCCCAATCGGATCCCATTTATAGAAAAGAACCTCATCAATTCTTTTATAAAGTTCCAACTGATCTGGTGATAGTTTCTGTCCCATTACTTACTCATAACAGTATATTATGTAGAACTCTGTGTAAAACATAACTGCTTTCCCCTCAAAGCTCTACATAATTTTAACAATATCAAAACTATACAACGCATTAACAAGTAATTACCACAACTTTTTTTCGTAGTTACATTGCGTTCTATGTAACAGCAATGCCAACTCATAACAGACACACAAGTATGTTAAAGCAATCAAATCTTATCCCATTGTTATATCCGTGATTATATTGAATGCATAGTAACAACATCATCAAACTGCCCTAAAGCTCTGCGATTTATGGTCATAAGGACAGTCGAATTTTTTATACAATTTTCCTTCATTCAGAACTGGAAAATTCTTATTTTGACAACCTCACCATTCTTAGAAAGCATTCGACACGTGTTAAGGACTAAGCATTATTCAATCCAAACAGAAAAGACGTATCTCTTTTGGATCAAACGCTTCATTCTATTTCACAACAAACGCCACCCTGCAGGGCTTGCTGAAGAAGAGGTTATGCAATTTTTAAACTACCTAGCAGTAAATAGAAAAGTCACTGCATCTACTCAAAATTTAGCCTTATGCGCCATTGTATTCATGTACAAACATATTTTTGACAGAGAATTAGTACTACTGCCCGATACTGTTCGGGCAAGAGCGCCTAGCAGAGTGCCAACAGTACTATCTCATGAAGAAGCCATGAACATCATTGAGCACATGTCTCCAAAGTATCAACTCATGTTTTCCATACTATATGGCAGTGGATTGAGAAAAACAGAACTTCTTAAGTTAAGAATAAAAGACATCGATTTTGAGAATCGCACCGTGTTTATATTCAGAGGCAAGGGAAACAAAGACAGAACCAGTCTATTACCCAATAAACTCATCGAACCTTTACAACGACAAATCGAGAACGTTCGTAAAATCCATGCCAAAGATCTGGCAGAAGGCTACGGTATGACAAGTTTGCCACCGAGTCTTGCAAGAAAATACCCAAATGCGATCACAGAGCTTAAGTGGCAATATGTATTCCCTTCGACCACACGTTGCCAACATCCCTATGATGGATACTATTGTCGACATCATCTTCACAATACGGCACTGACCAAATCATTGAAGCTCGCTGTTCGCCAATCAGGTGTGAACAAACATGTTACTGCACACACCTTTCGACATTCATTTGCCACACAGTTGCTCTTATCCGGCACAGATATTCGCACGGTACAAGAACTACTTGGCCATACCGATGTGCGCACAACCCAAATTTATACCCATGTCATTGGGCAACACGTCTCGGGAGTCATCAGCCCGTTTGATAAGAATTAAAACAGCGTATAAATAAATCCAGCTAAACTCGATTGCTGTGTGGCTACAACTAACCCACCTAGCAACACGAAAAAGATAAAAATAGGCAGTAACCACAGTTTTTTGCGATGTTTCAAAAACGCCCATAAATCAGATAAAAATTCACTCATATTGCACTCATAATGATAACTAGCATGACTAAAACGGATCCTGCATATGGTCTTTACGCATATCCTCGCGACTTCGCTTAATATAAAAACTATCTGCTTCGTTGGCTTGTGGACGTTTTTGATAGGTTAAACGCTTGGTGAGTTGGCTATACAGCCCCATCGGCATCACCAGACACACATACAGTAACAGCAAAATGATTTTGGTATTGGTATAGGCCAGCACTGAAGCAATCACCATCCAGCTTATATACACAGGATATACCGCAGGCAAATAAATCGAGCGCATCAACAACAAATACGCACTCATGTACAAGGGCCAATATGGCACTGGGCCATCGAACAACCAAGGCAACAATCCCATGAATACCAGACAAACAAAGCCACTGAATTGCCAACAAAACACGGTCAAACCGCGTTTGTCATCTTTATCACATAAAGGCAGTTGATGCTGTGTCCACCAATTAGTTAATGCGTTAGTCTTTGGCAAATGTCACCTCCTGCGCCCGTTGCATGACTGCATCCGGCATAGCTTGTTTATCGAGCAGCACCCCATCCATGTATAAATAATCCATCTCAGTCGCCAAAAAACAACGGATCGCGTCACTCGGCGTGCACACAGGGGGTTCCCCGCGCACATTGAACGATGTATTGATCAGCACCGGCACACCTGTTTTGGCATAAAACGCCGCCAAGACCTGATGCACTGGTTGAGACGAATGCACGGTTTGTACTCGCGCACTGCCATCGACATGGGTAATCGCAGGTAGCACCGATTGTTTATCTGACTGGACTTGCGCTACCATCAGCATATAAGGGCTATAGGTGATATCGCAAAACCAATCCGCAACATGGGCATCCATCACAATCGGGGCAAAGGGGCGAAAGGATTCGCGTTGTTTGATTTTTAAATTCATCACCGACTGCATTTTTGGGTCACGCGGATCACCCAAAATCGAGCGATGCCCCAACGCTCTAGGGCCAAATTCCATCCGACCAGTAAAATACCCCACTACGGCTTGTTCCGTTAACAAGTGCGCCACCCCCTCTGCGGTCACATCCGCTCGAAACTGCACGCCCCATTCTGCACAAGCTTGTTCGATATCATCTTGAGTAAACGTCGGACCGAGCTGACTGCCCTGCATGCTATCTTGTGGCGACGGTAATACGTTGATTTCACGCGTTATTGCGCCAGACTGAAACGAATACTCCAGTGCTGCCCCTAGCGCGCCACCCGCATCGCCTGCCGCAGGCTGTACATATATCTCATCAAATCCAGCCTCGCGGAGTAACCGCCCATTTGCGACACAATTCAGTGCCACGCCCCCGGCCAGACATAGATGAGTCTGCCCTGTCTGGGCTTTGAGATGCATCGCCATTGCCAGCACCACTTCTTCGGTCACTTGTTGAATGGAAGCCGCGAGATCTTTGTGTTTTTGTTGTAAAGGCGCATCGTGCGCAAGGGCGGGACCATCAAACAGCGCACAAAATGCCTGATTGACCATGCGCTCGCCCACCATAAAATCAAAATAATCCAGATTCAGCGCAAAACTCCCATCGGCTTTGATATCAATGAGATGACGTTTAATAATATCGGCGTACACGGGTTTGCCATATGGCGCAAGGCCCATTAACTTGTACTCTCCCGCATTGACTTTAAAACCGCAATAATAGGTAAACGCCGAATACAATAATCCCAAAGAATGCGGAAAATGCAGCTCCCACAGTGGACTCAGGCTTTGACCTTCACCAATCCACGCACTGGTCGTTGCCCATTCACCGACCCCATCCAAGCACAGCACCACGGCTTGCTCAAACGGAGAGGGATAAAACGCAGACGCCGCGTGTGATAGATGATGTTCGGAAAACGCAATGGGAGGCAAAGTTGCCTTTTTATCCAGTCCAGCCAGCGTCCGGCACTCTCGCCTTAGCAGCTGCTTAAAATAGAGTTTTTCTTTGAGCCAGATGGGCAATGCGCGACTGAAACTGATAAACCCTCGCGGGGCATGGGCAAGGTAAGTCTCTAACAAACGTTCAAATTTGAGCAGTGGCTTGTCATAAAAGACAATTGCATCGCAATCACTGAGTAAGACATCGGCCTCGGCTAAACAATAGGCAATGGCTTGGGAAGGAAATGACGCATCGTGTTTGATTCGGCTAAAGCGTTCTTCTTGCGCTGCGGCCACAATCACACCGTCGCAAATAATGGCGGCGGCACTGTCGTGATAAAAAGCGGAGATCCCAAGCACGTATTGCGACATGAATGTTATTATTGGTTTTGTCGGTCTGATAAGTCTATTGTGCCACGCTTGCACAAAAAGGTTAATCTTTTGTTGTGATTTTGTAATGCTCTGATTATCCTAACAGCATGTAAAGCATAATAATTAAAATACCCATTACATGCGCAAACTTGCCTTTTACCTCATTGCCATCTTCGTCATTCCACTGCTGCTACTGTTGTCTGCGGAAGGCTTATTACGTCTGGTTGGCTTTGGCCAAACTACTCCGCTCGTTGTACCGGTCAAAGGGCAAGCGGGTTATGTCATGCCCAACCCAAACCTCATCCAGCGCTTTGTCTTGCATCCGGCTCACGCGCCTGCAGTAGCGCCCGATACTCAGTATTTTTTGGCAGAAAAACCAGCCGATACCTTGCGTATTATTACCCTAGGCGGCTCATCCATGGCAGGTTTTCCCTATGGACGGTTTGGCGCACCTGGCTCTTTCTTACAACAGCGCGTTACAGGCCTGTATCCGGACAAAAATATCGAAGTCATCAACCTCGCCATGTCTTCCATCAATAGTTATGCGCTGCGCGATATTGCGAAAGAGGTCGTGACGCTTGCGCCAGATGCGGTCTATATCTATGCTGGACACAATGAATACCTTGGCGTCATGGGGGTGGGTTCTTCTTATGCAGGCTTAGGTGGTCACCGACTCAACACGTTGTATTTATCGGTCAAAGAGTGGCGATTAACCCAGCTTATCGTGTCTTTGATCAGCACATCATCTACAGACAATAAACCTGACAATGCCCGCACCGTGATGGCCAGTGTTGCCCAAAATCGCAACATTGCCTTTGACAGCCCTGCCTATCATCGCGGGATTGAGCAATATCGGGATAACATGCGCAAGGTCTTAGCCACATTTAATGCTGAGGATATTCCGGTATACTTGTCGACCTTGGCGGCCAATGATAAAGACCAAGTCCCTTTTGCGGATAGCTATGCATTGAGCGACACTGACAGTGCGAAGCTTGACAGTACATATCTTGACACGCTAAAAGCCCTACACAAGCAACACCCTTTCCATGCGACAGTGAATTACCGTCTTGCGCAAGCTTATTTGGAAAATGGGGATACTCAGCTGGCGCGTCAGCATTTTGGTCTAGCAAAAGATTATGATGCCTTGCGTTTTCGCGCCCCTGGCGAGCTCAATATTGTCATCTCTGAGCTGGCAGAGCGCTTTGATAAAACTTATCTCGTTGATGGTGCGGATATGCTGCGCAGACAATCAAAAGATGGCATTGTCGGGTTGGATCTGATGCACGAACATTTGCATCCCAATGCCAAGGGGTATTTTTTCTTAGCCGAAAGTGCGCTGATGCTCATGCAGCGCCATTTGCTACTGCCCAAAGTCAACACAGTTGCCAGCGCCAATGCCGCTTGGCATCATCGCTTTATCAATCCTGCTGACGAGTATCTGGCCAAAGTCAAAATCGCACGATTGACATCCGATTACCCGTTTGTCCCTCAAGCGGTACCCGTACCTGAGTTCACACCGACAAATACCGAAGAAAAGCTCGGCGCTGCCCGTCTAACTCAAAACAACTGGCTCGGACAGCAACAACAGCTGCTCAACTATTATCAGACGGAACAAGATTATTTGAGTGCGGCCAATGTGGCAGCCAGTCTGTTTTATGCCCTGCCCTATAATCCTGAGATGGCGTGGTTTGCCGCCAATCTGTATAAACAGGCCGGTAGTTTTGATTATGCGCGCTATTTTGCCCGGCGTGTGACTGAGATACAGCCGCAAAAGCTGGAAGCGCGATTATTATTCGCTGAGATGCTGTTTAATCAAAGAGATTTTGCTGGCGCCAAAGCACAGCTTGAGGAAGCTTTACTTATTGAACCAACACATGAACCGACTAAACAGTATATTGAGCAGGTGGAGCAGCTAATGCAAACTGACGTTTCTAATGAGAGCAAGTGATATGAAAAATCACTCAAACACCTGGTTATTTCGTTTGATCGCCATCTTAATCCCGTTTGCATTTGTTGGCTTAATCGAATTATCGTTGCGTCTTGTTGGCTTTGGTCAAAGCTACCCCTTATTCATCCCCAACCCTGCTCACCCAGATTATCTATTAACACGTCCCGATGTGGTCAAACGCTATTTTCCGTTTCAAGAAAATGTCCCAAATGTGACGTTGGAGCCGCATTTTTTCTTGAAAGACAAACCAAGTAATGGCGTACGGATTTTTGTGCAAGGGGGCTCTACCGCCGCAGGCTACCCCTACGGATTAGGCGCATCCATTGCAGGCATGCTGGAACATCGTCTGCGCGCGTCACTACCAGGCAAGCATGTAGAAGTAGTCAATACCGCACTTTCTGCGGTCAATAGCTATACGTTGCTGGATTTTGCCGATGAAATCATTGCTCAACAGCCCGATGCGGTATTGATTTATGCTGGTCACAACGAGTACTTGGGCTTGCTTGGCTCAGGTTCGCGTTTTGCCATTGCCGATAGCCACGCGGTCACCTTATTACAGCTTGCACTCAAAGACTGGCGGATCTACCAGCTCATTCAATGGCTAGTGGTTGAACTGTCATCCACCACATCTGATACAAAAGCCTCTACCGGAACATCCTCTCGCACGGTTATGGCGCAAGTTGCGCAAACCCAAACCATTGAATATGGCAGTGAGGCCTTTGCTGCGGGCAAAACCCAATTGAAAGACAATTTGACGTTACTGCTTGATAAATACCAACAAGCCAATATCCCAGTATTCATCAGCACCATTGCCAGTAATGAAAAAGACTTTGCGCCTTTTGTTTCTGCGCCTCTCAGTGCAGAATACACGAAATTGCTGAAGGAGCTCCCCAGTAGTTATGCCACATTAGCAGAGCAAGCAGATTCCGCCACACACGCAGCCCTTGCCTATCATCTCGGGCAGTTCTGTCTGGCTACGCGTCAAACCTGCGCTCAGGCATGGTTTAGCAAAGCCAGAGATTATGATGCGTTGCGGTTTCGCGCCCCGTCGCACGTCAATGAGATCATTCGCAGCTTTGCCGATCAGCAGGTATTTATAGTGGATAGCGAAGCGCGATTGCGCGGCCGAGATCCACAGGGTTTTATCGGCAACAACGTAATGCTCGAACATTTGCACCCCAATGTGTCTGGGTATTTTGTCATTGCCAACGCCTTCTATGACCGTCTGGTGGAAAGCGAGGTATTTGACGACATCCGTACCATTGACGTCAATACTGCGTGGCAACGTCGGCCCATTATTCCTGCCGAAGAATACGCGGGATTTGCGGATGTGCAGGTACTGATGTCAGATTATCCTTTTACTGATTCTCCTCAGCCCGTTAAGTTGCCCGCGCCAAGTAACGCCGATCAGCACTTTGGTTTACTAAAACATCGAAAAGAGCTTGATTGGCTAGGCATGATGAAACAAGCTCAGCGCTATTACATCAATCAAAAAGACACGCAAATGGTCACTAAGGTAACGCAAATTATCGCCGACGCCCTGCCCCATGACCCGATGGCGAATCTTAAGGCCGGGCAATACTTGGCACAAGCAGAACGCTTTGCTGAAGCCCTGTATTATTATGAACGCGCCCAGCGTGCGGGGGCGCTGCAGCTTGAGCAGACGATTGCAACACTTAAGACGAAAAGCCAGATGTAATTTCCCCCCTGGTTTGTTATGGTAGTGCTTTCAGGGAGGAACTTATGCACAAGCACATTTACACGCTTATTTTTATCCTATTAGCGCTATTTGCCCCATTTTCAAGTCTATCAGCGACTCTACATATCACCGTCAGAGGCATTGAAACGCCCAGCTTATTTGTCATAGGTGAATCGGCACCATTGTCTATGACCAAGCCAACGCCCATGATACGTCACAAAGACGGTTTTAAACTTAGCCTATGGTTACCTGAAGTGGCCGTGGGTGAGCGTGTGCGTCTTAAATTTGCACAAATTAAACAAACTGACTTACTTTCTCCCCCCGAAATCATAACAGAATCGCTGCAGGGCTTTCGTCAAATCAAACTCACCGATGAGCACACCTATACTTCACACGCTTATGGCGTGCCCGACCCACTGGCATTTTCAGATGTGGATACATTTACACCTGCGCAATTGCAAGCGGATTTGGCTATTTTGAATGACGTCCTTGAGACACTACATCCAGGGTTGAATCGCTACATGAGCGACAGTCAGTGGTCAGCTCACAAAGCCTCACTTTCCCAGCAATTCAAACAACCTATGAGTGTCAAAGACACCTACCTTGCGATCACGCTCTACGTTGCTGCCATCCAATGTGGTCATACGCATACTGGGATTTACAACCAGTCGGCCTTTATCGATCAGCTCTTACAAGGCGCTGCAGACAAACTACCCTTTTTGTTTGATAACCAAGACGGTCGTTGGTATTTAACACACAATGTGTCGGGCAAAAGTTTGCTCAAACCCGGCACCGAAATTCTAGCCATTAACGATCAGCCAATTGCAGACATTATTGATTCCATGTTGCCTTACATGAGCGCGGATGGTGCCAATGACGCCCATCGTCATGCGCAAATCGCTCTGCACCCTGTCAGTACGTGGCAAATGTTTGATGCGTATTTTCCATTACTCTTTGGCCAAGCCGATACACCGTATCGTCTAAAAGTACGCTTGGCCAACAGCAACAAGCCCTTATTTATCAATGTGGATGCGGTTACTTTGGCTGAACGCACGCGCCGCCTAGAAGCGTTAGCAATACCCGAAATGGACATCAACCAAAGTTGGTCTTATCGCATTCAAGAAGACGGTTCGGGCTATCTGCGCATTGGTACCTATGCCACCTACAAAATGTCGTTAGACTGGCAAGCTTTTTATGCAGAAGCGTTTGCGGCATTTGCAGCAGCCGATGTCGAACACATCATTGTCGATATTCGCGGTAACGGCGGCGGGATGGATATTGCTCGCTTAACCTTAGATGCGTACTTGGGCCTGACGGATTTACCCGACCAATGGACGCACATGAGCAAGTACCAGGTGGTGCCAGAGCATTTGCGCCCTTATCTCAATACGTGGGATAACAGTGTGTTAGATATCTCTGAATGGACGCAAGCAGCGAGTAATAGCGTGCTTGATGGATACGAAGCAGTCTCACCGACTCAGCCTGAGCTACCCGTTTTAGAATCCCCCTTCACTGGCAAGATCAGTTTGTGGGTTGATGGCACCAACTCGTCGGCCACTTTCTATCAAGCTGTCGCGTATCAAGGTCATCCCAGAGTGGAGATTATTGGTGAGCCTACCGGCGGTAACTTGCGTGGCATCAATGGTGGGGCAATGTTCTTTTTGACACTACCTAACACACAAATCGGTGTGGATATTCCCCTGTTTGCGTCGTTTCCAAAAGATGCAGATTTGGGCACAGTCCCTAATCGAGGCATCATACCCGATGCAATAAAAAAGGGCGTGTAAAACACCCTTTTTTTTTGCAGAATATACGATTATTCGCCGCCGTCACCTTTCTCCTTGGCTTTTTCTTTCGCTTGTTCAAGCAAAGATTTGGCCTCATTTTTTGTCTCTTCTGCCTCGTCTTTCAAACCAGAGAGCATGGCTTTGCCTTCATCAACTTTGGCTTTAGCCGCATCGGTATATTCGCTCACTTTAGCCGCAGCTTCTTCAGAGTATACACCAACTGCGGCTTTAGCTTTGTCCATCATTTTGTCCGATTCAGCAAAGGTTTCTTCTGACTTTTTAACGGCTGCATCGGCAGTTGCGACGGCTTTGTCTGCAGCTTCTTTGGACTCTTCTTGCTGTTGCTCTGAACAGGCACTGAATAAAAATACTCCTGTTAAAACAAGCGAAACAATAGAGACGGACTGTATTGATTTTTTCATACGACTTTCCTTAGTGTGAATTCAGTAACAAATGAGTCATAAGTCATTTAATAAGTGACTACTCTAATAGAATAGATAGCTCTCACCATAATGCAAACATTTTGAGATTGTTCAATATCGAACAGTGGAGGCAAACTGGCGGTCTGGCCTAAATTGTTCAATGCCCCCCACAGGTTTTTGATAAATCAATTCAGAAGCAATTATCTTTCCAGCCAAAGGACCTAGACATACACCACTATGCATGACTGCAATATACACCTCTGGACGCTTCAGTGATGAGCCTAATACTGGATGGCCGTCTAATGGTAAAGGTCGCCAGCCGATGACGACATCGGCTAGAGTTAGTTCTTGCAGTGCTGGAAAGTACTGACTTGCTCTTGTCAACATTTGCCTGCCATGTTGCAATGCTAAGCTTTGATTAGGAAAGCGGTTAGGACGATTTTGTAAACGCATGGTATGGGCCTGCCCCTCCGGTGGACCATCTTGTTCACCAATGACAACAACACCGTCTGCGCGTTGATGGAGGTGAACACCCGGCGCTGCAACTACTGAATGAAGAATTCGTTCTGTTGGTTCAGAAAAGGCAATAACTCCAGGTGTCGATCGCTGTGGTAGAGGCAATCCAGAGAAATGCTCCGGTAACTGTGGATCAGCACCTGAGGCAATCACGACAAAGTCTGATGGGATCGTTCTAAGATTTGTTTCTACCCCAATTAATCGCTCATTTCTCAAGACAGGATTAAGCGCTGCTTCTGGGAAATGTACCTTTGCTCCAAGCTGTACTGCTGCGTCTAATAATTGTTTGGTCGCCTGAACCGGATCCACCGCACCATCATTTTGAGCATAGGCTGCAACCGTTGCATCATCAATCACAATATTAGGTTCAAGCTCCCGGATTGCATCAGCATGAATCATACTAGAACGCTCACCCCAACGCTCCTGCTCTAAAATTTGCTCAGATAAGCGTTGGTTTCTCTGGGTAGACTCGAACCATTCAATGGAACCATGCCAATCAATAGGAATAGATAATTCAGCTTGCAGTGCACGCCACTGGCTAAGCCCTAGTTGATTTAAATAATGGTAGTGTTTTGGCTGTTTTGCCCAACTTGCGTTGAGCCAAGCAAACGTCCCAAGTGTTGAATGACTTGCTGGTGCCTGTTGATCGATAACCGTCACGTCAGCGCCAGCTTTAGACAGGTAATACGCAGCAGAGCTACCAACAATTCCTGCACCGATCACGGTCACTCTTGGTTTGCTAGCTGCAGCAAAAACAGGAGGTAATGCTATACAAGCACTAAGGCTAGCAAATAATTTTAAAGCCGTTCGTCTATCCATAAATCGCTTACCGTCTTATGAATCGTTTCACAATGAAAAGAGATATTAGAATACAAAAAAAAACCGCCATATTAAATGGCGGCTTTTGCGATTAGGAATTTTTTCCTATGGGGTTTGTGTCACCGTTAAGCTCGGTACACCCGTTAATGGTGGGCCTACCGTGAACTTGTACGTCGCATTGGCAGGGAAATCAAACAAGAAATTATCTTGACTGTTTTGGATTAGCCCTACTGGCGTATCAATCACAACATCACGCTCACCGCTTGGTGCGCCTAAGTTCACTGTCGCCCAATCGTCTGAAGCGACTTTAAACTCATACGCACCCGCTGAAATCTCAATATCGACAGTGTATGTACCAGAGTCATTGTCAAATGCAAATGCATTTGCCGTACCCCAGCCATTCATACCGCCACGTAAGAAGACCTCTGTCGCGCCGAAGAATTGGTTTTGGAACACACCAATCATTGGCATCGCAGGGTCAGAGACATCTAACGTCACGCGAAGCTCATCTGCAGCTGCACCTAATAAGCGGAAGTTTGGACCGCCACTGGTGTTGGCTTGGAGTAATGAACCTACGGTAAAGTTACGCGCTGCATCGGTGTCTTCCGTCGCACCATGGTCGACTGTTGACCAGTCTTCTGAAGCAACTTTGAACTCGATGTCGTTACCATCGTGGTTGAATACCGCGCTGAATGTCTTACCGCCTTGGTAATTCATTTCATTGCCAGTACCCCAACCGTTCATGCCACCACGTACATAGACTGCCGTACCGAAGTAAGGATTGTCTTTACGTACCAATAGTGTCGGGTTGTCTAGGTCTGCTGCATCAAACACAAACTCATAGGTTGCGTCCACATCAGCTGTGAACTTCAAGTTGTTGTTCGATGGCGCTAGTGCAAACGCACTGCCTTCAGTGACCACATCAGATTCACCATCTGGTGCACCTAGGTTTGGATTCGCCCAATCCGCTTCCGCGACTTTGAACTGCTCCTCTACCCCACCTGTGAGGTCATAGGTCGTTGTATAGATACCATCGCCTGCGTAGCTAAACGGTGTGGCCGTGCCCCATCCATTCATGCTGCCGCGTAGGTAAACCGTCGTTGAACCATAAGGAACAATGTCTGGTGCACCTGCTGTCGCGAAGGCCGATAAGCCCATACCTTGCTCAGTGCCCTGCTCTTTCACAAATACCGCGATGGTTTGGGCTGGGACTGTAAACAGACCATTGCCTTCATCATCGTCAGTACCTTCAGCAAAGCTTGCACCACGCACGACTTCATCCACCGAAGCAGCTTGAATGTCGTGAAGCGTAAAGCCCGTCGCAGTATTCACACGAATCGATGCTTCTTCATAGTTGCTGTTCACAACGACCATGATGGCATCGACGTTTTCGTCTAAATCAGCAAAGTCGGTACCATCGTCAATGCTCATCGCAATGAGACCCGGCTGTTGTGAGCGACCAATGTTGTGGAAACCTACACGTGCTTTGATGTCTTCACCCGTAGTTAAACGGAACAATGGTGAGCTGCTGCGAATACGCAATAGCTCTTGGAACACGTCGCCAGCAAACGCAATATGCTCAGCGGTCGCAACACGGTCTGAACCATAAACAAACTCACCAATCGCATCCCACGCACCTTGGTTGTCTTGCGCTAACGGCAGACCAACGTTCCAGTTGTTCGTAGTCTTAGTGAAATCCGTCTTGTTAAACCAGTCGCCGGCATCATAAGTGTTACGATCCATTGATTTGGAGCGCAGTAAATCACCACCAAACTGTAGGAACGGAATACCTTGTGACATCAACGGTAAACCTAGCGCCATATTGTGCGCACGCACACGCTGGTCAATGGTTAAGTCATTGGGTAAGACATACTGCAACTGATCCCAAAGCGTATTACCATCGTGCTTAGACACATAGTTGATGATATCCGCAGGGTCTGCTGCATAACCGCCAAGTGCTGAAGTATTAGACGCTACGCCATTTTGGTCTTCTAAAATGAAGTCCGAAAGCGTGCCTGCCATACCTGACTTGATACGGTCGCCTTTATCGAGCTTCGCACCATTGTCATCACTGTTACGCGCAAAGAATTGGCCTTGACGGATGTCTTCACGCATACGGTCATTGAATGTACCAATGCCGCTACCCGCAAGGTTCATTTGCGTCGCTTGCGTCGCACCACGGTCAGCCATGGTCCAACCTTCACCGTAGAAGTAATTGTCCGGATCCACTGCTTGCACTGCTTCACGCAATGCCAAGACGGTTTCTTCAGAGTGCAAGCCCATTAAATCAAAGCGGAACGAGTCAAACTTGTACTGCGTGGTCCACATTAATAAAGAGTCTTGCATGAACTTCGCCATCATGCGTGAACGGTCTTCTGTATCGTCACAGCACGACTGACGCAAAATGCCACCAGATGTTATGTCGTAACGGTGGTAATAACCCGGTACCACTTTGTCTAGGACAGATTTTTCACTCAGACCAGACGCATTCGTGTGGTTGTACACAACGTCTAGTACAGTGCGTAGACCCATCTCATGCAAGGCTTTGATCATCGTACGCATCTCTAAAATACGTGCAACACCATCTGGGTCGGTTGCGTATGAGCCTTCTGGCGCATTGAAGTGATGCGGATCGTAACCCCAGTTAAACTGGTCATAGTTACGGACCTGATTCATTAGCTCCTGTGCTGCAGCTGGATCTAAGAACGGATCATAGCTTTCTAGCACTTGCTGGAGTGTCATGTCACGAATCGATGTGTCTTCACAGATGTCCAAACGACGATTCAGCAAACACAATTCAAACACTGTGCTGTTCAAATCCACAGTACGATCACTGCGTTCATCAATGGTCGCAATGTCATTCGCTGGAAGCATGTGGAAGTGAGTCACACCTGCATCGGCAAGCGCTTTTAAGTGATTCACTGGCGCTGTATCTTCTTGTGCAAACGCTAAGAATTTACCGCGAACCGCTTCTGGCGTCGATGCGTCAAGTGCAGAGAAATCACGAATGTGACCTTCATAAATCACGGCATCTTCAGGATTCTCAATCGTTGGCGCAGCATAATCATCCCAGCCTTCTGGCTTCAGATCAGCATCGTTTAAATTCACAAACTGTGAGAAACGACCATTCACACCTAAGCTAACTGAGTACGGGTCTGTGACTTCGTATGACTCAATGTCACCTGTGACCGGGTGGAACACCGTCATCGCAAAGCGGTAGAACATGCGATCCATGCCAGTACCTGTGTAAGACCAGATACCTGTCATGGGATCTTCAGTCATCGGATGCGATGCTTGTAGACGTTTTTCAGCGTTATAAACTTGTAACGTAACAGATAGTGCGGTCGGCGCCCATAGGTTGACGGTAATACCATCATCACCATAGATAAGACCTAACGTTGCTTCGTCCGCATCGGCTTCACCAGCGGTATAGATGCTGTCAAGCGCATTAGCAATTTGTACGCCAGTCGCTGCCACTAAGGCACCATCGACATCATAACCACCAAGCACGGCTTGACCTTTTAAGACCGCTTTCGCGTCATCCACTGTCCAAGGGCCAGAAAACGCACTTGCACCAGTCACTTCTGGGTCAATTGCACGCTGCGCATCAGTCAAATCCACGGCCGTTAAATCAACCGCTGTGCCGTTAAGACCAGATTCTAACGTCGCCTCGATACCTGCAGATAATGAGTAGTGTAGTTTGACTGACTCAACCGCATCTGGTGCATCCCAAACGATCGTCGTCGCATCAATCCAGTGTGCGGCCATGCCGTCAATCTGAACTGGACGCTCGCCCAAAGAAATAATTGGGAATTCAAAAACCGTTGGCTCACCAGTAAGCGTGAAGTTCATGCGCGCAAAACGGGCTTCATCTTCGGTCGGTGCTGGCGCTTCAGGATCGTCCAATAACTTAGCTTTAAAGTCTGCACCGCCCATTTCTTTACCCGCATCGTCAGTACCGATGTGGATAATGAAGTTATGGCAGCTCCCAAAACCCTCTTTTAAGTTCAAGATCCAGTATGCACCATAGTTAGGATCAACCCCGTTGTGCACTAAACCATTGTCCCAAGATGCGGCAAGCGAACTTGATTCAAGGGCATCACACGCATCGTTGTTCCAAGTATGCAAACGCCAACCTTCATATGACGCATCGTTAGTGGTATTCGGCGCACCGGCTGCTGCGCGGTTATAATACAACACCGCTTGACGGTCTGTTGGAAAAACAGATGGATCCGGCAATGATGTATTCACACCAACCACACAGTTTTCATTGGCCGCGTCAGGTACTGTTGGTGCAGCACACTGAATCGGAGGAGGAGGCACACAAGCAGTACCTTGCGCATTGGGTACATTTGGCGCAGAACAAGCTAATAGTTGCACGCCAGATTCAATATCTGAACCGCCACCACAGCCTGCAAGGCCTAAAGTACCAAGCACGAGTACTACTGCACCCATTTTTCGGAATGTTTTAAACATAATCTTATTACTCCGATATTATAGTGAATAGGTCATGCCTAAGAAGTACTGAGTACCAAAATACTGAATCGTACCGGTCAATGACTCATCGATAAAGTACGTTTTAGTTGGTGCGTCAGTCACGTTATTCGCTTGGAATAACACGCTTAGGTTTTCGTTAATTTCATAAGATGCCTGCAAGTCCACAACGATTTCTTTATCGAAGTTTACGACTTGTTCATTCACGGCAACTTGTTGTGACACAAATGGGTCGCGATAGCGAGTACTTATACGCGCTTCAAACCCGTCGTGCTCCCAAAAACCAGTTACCGTTGCAACTTGCTTGGAAAGCCCTTGTAAGTCGCTCGTATATACACCATTACCTGTGGTACGTGTGATCTCAGATTCGGTATACGAGTAACTTGCGTTGACCCCTAAACCAGCCCAAAGTCCCGGTAAATTTGAGTAGATCTCGGTGTAGGCAATTTCAATACCGCGAATGTAACCACCCTCAGCATTATTGACTGCCGTTGTGTATGTTCCGTTTTCAGTTGGAACAATCACAGTAATTGGGTCGCCTGATGCATCCAATACTGGCTCATCATCTTCGTCCAATACCGTGACCGACACCTCTGTTGGCACATCAAATCCATTTGCAGCAAAATCATACGGGGTGATCCCAAACTCATCGATGAAGGATTTGATGTTTTTGTAGAATAACGCTACGACAAAGGCACCATCAGTTTCATCAAAGTAACGCTCATAAGACAAGTCGAACTGATCCGCATAGAACGGACGCAAGAACGGACTGTTGGTACTCGAGCCGTTGATCTCTGCCGTTGGTTTGGTCAGTACGATGTCGCCAGTGTCTTCATCAATGGATGCAAACACATCCGATACACGCACATTTGCATTGGCAAATAAACGATTGATTGGCGGACGCCCCATGACCTTGGCAGCAGCAAAACGAATCTGTTCATTGTCTGAAATCTTGAAGTTCAAGTTTAATGAGGGCAAGTAATCACGATACGAATCGCCTATAATATCAAACGCAAACCAATCGTTGATTAGGCCTGCTTCGTCAGTCAGATATTGCGCACCATTTTCAGGATTACCCCGTTTATCAATAATTCTGCCTAATTCGTCTTCAATATTTTCTGACACATCCCGTAAGACAGTGGAAGATTGCTTAGTATCCACCATGCGAACACCGATATTGCCCGTTACTGGTAAATCGCCAATTTCTGCGTCGATGTTCGCCATGATGTAAGCCGAAGTGACCTCTTCAAATACAGAGCCTGACTCTGTCACTGACCATGCCGTATTTGGACCTTGACCAGGAGTAGGACTATTGATTACACCAGGATGAGAGGTCCCCCACGTTTGCACTGGCTGTGGAATACCTGATGGGAACCATGCATTAAGCGCTTTATCCAAGTCAATCGATAGGTAACTAGGGAAGTAGCTAAACTCACCTTTCCAATCCACCACTTCCACCATATCAGAGGTCAAACGCAGTGGCGGTTGATTGCGTGGGAAGCCCGAATCTGAACCGTACTCAAACACAGAACGGTCTGAAGAATACTCGCGGTCAGAGTAACGCGCACCAAACTCAATAGAAGAGATGTAATCACTATCCACTAAGTATTTGAAGTCCAAACGGAGCGCTTCTATCGCATCTTCGTTTTGATAAGGATAAATACCATATTTACTGGCCATCACCCGGTTGATGTCGCTGAAGGCATCAAACTGACTGAAACCAATATCTGGTAAATCTAAACCGTTATTTTGATAGCTGATTTGGACATTTTCATCAAACACAGCCGTGTCAGCGTTCGCATCGACTGCCACATTGGACCATAACAAACCATTGCGGAAATCAGACGATGCAGATGAATAGGATGCGTCAAAACTGACTGACCAATCATTATTAATATCCCACTGAGCATTGACACCATAACTTTTCACTTCATCAAAATCTTGGTTGTCATCGTTTACTAACTCAACACGTGTCGCACTAGATGAGTTACGTGTAAACGTACCACCGGTCACAAACCCGTTGGGGTTTACAGTTAGATTAGCTAATGAGGCTTGATTCGCAGCGAGCTTCACGCGGAAACCACGTGCAAATTGTTCTGAATCAAAGCGCGACAAGAAAAAATCGGATTTCAAGCGGAAATTATCCACTGGCTGCCATTCTATGGCTGCCATGTAACCGTTTCGGGTTTCTTCGCCGCCCTTATGCTGCATCTCGAAACCTTCGGAAACAGTGACTTCTTGGCCTTCATAAATGCGAGTGCCACCTGGTGCTAGGCCAATATACTGCGTCGCGACCGATGGTTGAAACAAACGGGCATAACCAAGGGCTAGACCTAAGGTATCATCAAGGTATTTGCCTTGATAAGAAAAACTCAAACGACTACCAAAATCAGAGTTATCAGACACTTCGTCCGAACGGTCGTTGGTCATGCCACGCACATTCAGACCAAATGTATGAGTTTGGTCATTGCTCAGCGGACTCGCCGTAACAAGCTCAACCGTACCGGCAACACCGCCTTCAATCAAAGACGCCTTTGGCGATTTGTATACCGCAGCAGAACTGATCAATTCCGAAGGATATTGGTCGAATTCGATTGACCGGTCACCTGAGGTAGAGACCTGTTCTCTTCCATTAAGGGTTGAAAAAACGAAATCGCCAGATAACCCACGGATGTTGATTTCCGCAGCCTGTCCACCGGTACGTACCGCAGATATACCTGGAAGACGCGTTAATGCATCCGCCATTGATACATCAGGTAGACCACCGAGATCGTCAGCTGATAATTGTTCTGATACCGTGTCACCAAAACGTTTTTGATTGAGTGATTTAATTAAGCTCGTAGAAAATCCACGGACTTCAATTACTTCTACTTCCTCTTTTTTTGGTGCTTCCTCTGCGTCCTGAGCAAGTAACGGTGTTGCCATTACTAACCCACTGGCAGCTAGTGCAGCGGTTATCATACTGGGTCTAAATTTATTCATTAGTGTGTCCCATTCCCATTGTAAAAATATGAGTTACGAGATTTAGCACGAAACTCACGCTGTTTATCACAGTTCAAGATAAAAAAAATAGGACACAACTACAACTTTATACATACGTATTCATAACATTTATGTAACAACAATGAACGTGTAAACCGATATTTTGGTCAGCAGACATCTGTATTTTGTTATTTCATAATCGCTTTGCAATCAATGCACTTTATTAAGAGGAAAAAATATCATGCAACGACAACAAATGGTGGTTATTAAGCCGTCTGAATGGAAAAAGGTAAATGGTGGCGTATACAAGGATGCATTTATCCCGGATGATTACATGAAACCGTATGGTCCATATTATGAAAAGCCAAATCGACATGATTACTATGATCACATTGTAAAATAGCAGAAAAAAGCCCCTTACTCAAACGAGTAAGGGGCTTGTATTTCATTAAGCTTGGTTAAATTACCAACCAGTGATTTCGCGCAGACCTTTGCCGATATCAGCAAGAGAGCGAACGGTCTTTACGCCAGCCGCTTCTAGTGCTGCGAACTTGTCATCCGCAGTCCCTTTACCACCTGCGATAATAGCGCCCGCGTGCCCCATACGCTTACCTGCTGGAGCCGTTACACCTGCAATATAAGAAACAACAGGCTTAGTCACGTTTGCTTTGATGTACTCAGCCGCTTCTTCTTCTGCTGTACCACCGATTTCACCGATCATCACAATCGCTTCAGTACCTGGGTCGTTTTGGAACATTTCAAGTACGTCAATGAAGTTAGAACCAGGGATTGGGTCACCACCAATACCTACACACGTAGATTGGCCAAAACCTTCATCAGTCGTTTGCTTAACAGCTTCGTAAGTCAACGTACCAGAACGTGAAACGATACCTACTTTACCTGGCTTGTGGATGTGACCAGGCATGATACCAATCTTACACTCACCCGGAGTGATAACACCTGGGCAGTTTGGACCGATCATACGCACGCCTTTTTGCGTGATGTATTCTTTGACATACAACATGTCAATCGTAGGAATACCTTCAGTAATACATACGATTAGCTCGATACCTGCATCAGCGGCTTCGATGATTGAATCTTTACAGAAAGGTGCTGGTACGTAGATAACTGTTGCGGTAGCGCCAGTCGCTGCTACTGCATCTGCTACGGTATCAAATACAGGAAGACCTAGGTGCGTAGTACCGCCTTTACCAGGAGTAACACCGCCCACCATTTGTGTGCCATACTCAATCGCCTGCTCTGAGTGGAACGTACCTTGACCACCAGTGAAGCCCTGACAGATGACTTTAGTATCTTTATTAATTAAAACTGACATTATTTGCCCTCCGCCGCTGCAACTACTTTCTGAGCTGCATCTGTAAGAGATTCAGCTGCAATAATATCCAAATCAGAAGAAGCAAGTACTTCACGACCTAAATCGGCATTCGTACCTTCTAAACGCACAACCACAGGTACATTTACGCCAACTTCTTTCACCGCACCGATGATACCTTCAGCGATCATGTCACAACGTACGATACCACCGAAAATGTTAACCAATACTGCTTTAACATTGCTGTCAGATAGGATGATTTTGAACGCTTCCGCAACACGCTCTTTGGTCGCGCCGCCACCCACATCTAGGAAGTTTGCTGGGCTACCGCCGTGCAAGTTAACGATGTCCATCGTGCCCATTGCCAGACCAGCACCGTTCACCATACAGCCTACATTGCCATCTAGGGCAACGTAGTTAAGCTCAAAAGAAGCTGCATGAGCTTCACGCTCGTCTTCTTGAGAAGGATCGTTCATTTCTGCGACTTTCTTTTGACGATAAAGCGCATTTGAATCCACACCTAATTTGGCGTCTAGACAGTGTAAATCACCGTCTTCTTTAATCACTAGCGGGTTAATTTCGATCAATGCCAAATCTAAATCTTCAAACATTTTCGCAAGACCCATGAAAATGTTTGTGAACTGGCGAACTTGTACACCTTGCAGGCCAAGCTTGAATGCAATTTGACGAGCTTGGTAAGGCTGAGGACCCACTAATGGATCGATTTCAGCTTTAAGGATTTTCTCAGGTGTTTCTTCTGCAACGGTTTCAATTTCAACACCACCTTCGGTAGATGCCATGAAAACAATTTTACGAGAAGCGCGGTCAACCACTGCACCTAAGTACAACTCTTGAGCGATGTCTGTGCATGATTCAACTAAGATACGGCTAACTGGCTGGCCATTTTCATCTGTTTGATACGTTACTAGGTTTTTACCTAACCAGTTCTCTGCAAACGCTTTGATGTCTGCTTTGTCTTTAACAAGCTTTACACCGCCTGCTTTGCCACGTCCACCTGCGTGAACTTGACATTTAACGACCCACATGTCGCCGCCAATTTTATCTGCCGCTGCAACTGCCTCTTCTGGCGTAGCTGCTGCGAATCCTTCAGAAACAGGTAAGCCATATTCTCTGAATAATTGCTTGCCTTGATATTCATGCAAATTCATGTTTTCTATCCGCTTTTTTGATTAAAAATCAGACGTTAATACGTCCATTCGTTGCTAAAAAGAATGTTTCATGGGTATAAAACACTCAAAACAAGACCGATGATACGTGATGTAACATCGGTCTAAAACTCTAAAAGACCAAAGTCTAACTATACATCAAGTAGTAGACGCGTTGGATCTTCTAACATCTCTTTGACTGTCACTAGGAAGCCAACTGATTCCTTACCATCGATAATGCGGTGATCATACGATAATGCCAAGTACATCATTGGTAAGATCTCAACTTTGCCATTCACCGCTACTGGGCGATCTTGGATTTTGTGCATACCCAAAATGGCACTTTGAGGAGGATTGATGATAGGTGTTGATAACAATGAGCCAAATACCCCACCGTTAGTGATAGTGAAGTTACCGCCTTGTAATTCGTCTAAAGACAACTTGCCGTCACGACCTTTGATCGCAAGTGCTTTAATACCTTTTTCGATATCCGCCATACCTAACGCATCAGTATCTTTAAGTACTGGAGTCACTAGACCACGAGGCGTAGAAACTGCAATGGATACGTCAAAATAGTTGTGATAAACAATGTCATCACCGTCAATAGATGCATTCACTTCTGGGTAACGCTTCAATGCTTCTGTTACAGCTTTAACATAGAATGACATAAAGCCTAAACGAATACCGTGACGCTTCTCAAAACCGTCTTGGTATTGCTTACGCAAATCCATGATAGGCTTCATGTTGATTTCATTGAATGTCGTCAACATCGCTGTAGAGTTTTTCGCTTCTAATAGACGGTTAGCGATTGTCTTACGTAAACGCGTCATTGGTACGCGTTTTTCTGAGCGCTCACCACCAAGGTTTACGGCTGCTTCTGCTACTGGAGCTGTCGCCACAGGAACCGAGCCACCTTTTAAGAATTGCTCAACGTCTTCTTTTGTAATACGTCCACCTTTGCCTGTGCCTTTTACTTTCGCTGGGTCAACGCCTTTTTCGGCTAGTAAACGGCGAACTGAAGGGCTAAGTGCATCGTTATCATCATTTGACACTTCTTCCGCTGCTGCAGGCGCAGCCGCAGCTGGCGCTGCACCGTGTGCAAACTGTGCAATCACTTCTTCTGCAGTGACCGTCGCACCTTCTTCTGCGCTGATTGCAATCAAAGTACCATCCGCAGGAGCAACGACTTCAAGTACTACTTTATCGGTTTCAATATCGACAAGATTCTGATCGCGAGAAACTGGCTCGCCAACCTTTACATGCCAAGTTGCAACGGTAGCATCCGCTACAGATTCAGGTAGTACTGGAACTTTAATGTCTTCGGTTTTACCTGACGCTACAGGCGCTTCAGCCGAAGCACTTGCCTCAGCTT
Source organism: Alteromonas sp. LMIT006 (assembly GCF_024300645.1). Taxonomy (NCBI): domain Bacteria; kingdom Pseudomonadati; phylum Pseudomonadota; class Gammaproteobacteria; order Alteromonadales; family Alteromonadaceae; genus Alteromonas; species Alteromonas sp. LMIT006. The sequence continues at coordinate 2,195,565 of NZ_CP101291.1, forward strand.
TTGGCGCAGCAGCTGCACCTTCAGTCAAATTAGCAATGACTTGTTCAGCTAATACTGTTGCGCCTTCTTCATGAAGGATTTCAGCAATCACACCATCAGCAGGTGCAACCACTTCTAGAACCACTTTATCGGTTTCAATATCAACAAGATTTTGGTCACGAGTAACTGTATCACCAGCTTTTACGTGCCAAGTTGCAACCGTTGCATCCGCTACCGACTCTGGTAAAACGGGAACTTTAATTTCAGTAGTCATTGTGTTTGTCCTTATTTAATATTGAGTGCGTCTTCAACCAACGCTTTTTGCTGTTGATTGTGAACGGCTATGTAGCCAACCGCTGGAGATGCTGATGCGTCTCGTCCGGCATAAGTTAATGTCGCTCCAGCAGGGATTGACTCATAAAAATGGTGCTGTGAACAATACCAAGCGCCTTGATTTTTCGGCTCTTCTTGGCACCATACCCAGTCTTTTACGTGTTTGTATTGCTCTACCACGTTCTGCATCTCAGCAGATGGGAATGGGTAAAGCTGTTCAATACGTACAATAGCGATGTCGCTTAGTTCTTTTTCACGACGCTTTTCAAGTAAGTCGTAGTATACTTTGCCCGAACACATCACAACGCGTTTGACCTTCTTCGGATTGATATCATCAATCTCAGGCAAGACGTTGTGGAAGACGCCTTCTGCTAATTCTTCCATTGACGAGACCGCTAATGGATGACGTAGAAGTGATTTAGGCGACATGACAATCAACGGACGACGCATCGGGCGCACTGCTTGACGACGCAGCATATTGTATACCTGTGCCGGAGTTGATGGCACACACACTTGCCAGTTGTGGTCAGCACATAGCTGTAAGAAACGCTCTAAACGGGCTGAGCTATGCTCAGGGCCTTGGCCTTCATAACCATGTGGTAATAATACGGTCAAGCCACATAGACGACCCCACTTGGCTTCACCAGAACACAAGAACTGGTCAAATACGACCTGCGCACCGTTTGCGAAATCACCAAATTGGGCTTCCCAAATGGTTAATGTGCGGGGCTCAGCAGTTGAATAACCGTATTCAAACGCCAGTACAGCTTCTTCAGAAAGTACTGAATCGTGCACTTCAAAACGGCCTTGTTCAGGCGCAATATTTTGTAGTGGCAAATAGACGCTTGCATCCGTTTGATTGTGCAATACGGCATGACGATGGAAGAAGGTTCCACGGCCAGAGTCTTGACCGGTAATACGGATATCGGTGCCTTCAGCTACCAATGACGCATAGGCTAGGTTTTCTGCCATACCCCAATCGAGTAAGCGTTCGCCTTCAACCATTGCACGACGGTCGTCATACTGTTTTTTGACACGAGAGTGCAACTTGTGCTCAGCAGGGATATCAACAATACGCTGACCTAATTCAATTAGACGTTCTACCGGTAATTTACCGTCATAAGCAACATCCCAGTCGTGCCCTAAGAACGGAGTCCAATCAACTGAGTGCTCGGTCATTGGACGCCACTCTTCTACCACACAAGCACCGTGGTCAAGGGCTGCGCGATACTCAGTAATGAGTTTATCGATTTCGTGCTGTTCAACACTGCCTTCTGCAGTCAATTGTTGTGCGTACAACTCACGAGGCACGGGGTGTTTTCTGACCTTTTGATACATCAAAGGTTGCGTTGCATTGGGTTCATCCGCTTCATTATGGCCATGACGGCGATAACACACCAAATCAATGACAACATCACGTTTAAACTTATTGCGATAATCCAGCGCAAGCTTCGTCACAAACGCAACGGCTTCTGGATCATCACCGTTAACGTGAAAAATAGGCGCCTGAACCATTTTGGCAATATCAGTACAGTACTGAGTCGAACGCGTATCTTCGGTTTTGTTAGTAGTAAAACCAACTTGGTTATTAATAACAATTCGTACTGTACCACCCACCGAATATGCGCGTGTTTGTGACATATTGAAGGTTTCTTGTACCACACCTTGCCCTGCAATTGCAGAGTCACCGTGAATAGTGATTGGCAAAACTTTAGTACCTTCTGAACCACGACGCTCTAAACGCGCTTTTACAGAGCCCATCACCACAGGATTAACAATCTCAAGATGCGATGGGTTAAAGGCAAGTGCTAAATGAACATTGCCGCCATCTGTTGCAAAATCAGATGAATAACCAGCATGGTACTTCACATCACCTGCGCCTAATGATTCATCATGCTTACCGGCAAACTCATCGAATAGGACAGATGGGTTTTTGCCTAACACGTTAACGAGTACATTTAATCGACCACGGTGAGCCATACCGATAACGACTTCTTTTGAGCCCGATGCACCGGCTTCATTGATAAGACCCTTCAGCATTGGAATTAAAGAGTCACCGCCTTCTAACGAGAAACGCTTTGCACCAGGGAATTTAGAGCCCAGGTATTTTTCCATACCGTCCGCAGCAATTAAGCCTTTTAATATCTTGATCTTCTCATCACGAGAAATTTCAGGACGCGCTTCAACCGATTCAATACGCTGTTGCAACCAACGCTTTTGCTCGGTATCCGTGATGTGCATATATTCTGCGCCAATCGAAGCACAGTAAGTACGATTCAGTGATTTATACAACTCGCCTAAAGACATTTTGTCTTTACCGATTGCATAAGAACCGACATTAAATACCGTATCAAAATCTTGTTCAGACAAGTTGTGATGAGACAACTCTAAATCGCGCACACGCTCTTGACGCCATAAACCGAGTGGATCAAGGTTGGCGTGTTGATGCCCACGGAAGCGATAGGCATTGATGAGCTGTAACACTTTGACCTGTTTTTCATCGCCTGCGACACCCACTTGCTGTGGAGCGCTTGAAGCAGCGCGGGCAATAGGACCAAGTGCGGCGAGTTTGCGGTACTGTTCGCGAATTTCAGTGTGATTGGCGTCAAGTGAAACGCCATCAACTTTTGGTAAAGAATCAAATACTTCTTGCCAAGTAGCTGGAACGCTCTGCGGATCCTCTAGATAGAGTTCAAATAACTCTTCTACATAGGCCGCATTTGCACCTGCCATGTGTGAGGATTCCCACCAAGCTTGCATTGTGCTTTGTTGCATCGATTATGCCCTGTTTCCTATTTGTGATGTGTAGTCTTGCTGTGACCACGTCCATTGTTTCAATATTTTGTGCAAAAAAATAGCCATCCATGTCACGGGATAGCTATTTAGGAACTGAAGGCCGACTTGCTGTCAGCCTTTATTACAACTAAACAGCTCGTTGTAAAAGCATCGATTTGATTTGACCGATGGCTTTGGTCGGGTTTAATCCTTTCGGACAAACGCTGACACAGTTCATGATCCCGTGACAACGGAATACACTAAACGCATCATCCAGATCATTCAATCGTTCTTCAGTCGCAGTATCACGACTATCTACTAAGAAGCGATAGGCGTGTAACAAACCAGCAGGCCCAATGAATTTATCAGGGTTCCACCAGAATGATGGGCACGAAGTCGAACAACATGCACATAAAATACACTCATAAAGACCGTCTAGCTTTGCACGTTCTTCAGGAGACTGAAGGTGCTCACGTGCTGGAGGCTGTTTGTTATCATTAATCAAGAATGGCTTGATTTTTTCGTACTGGTTATAAAACTGCGTCATATCAACGACTAGGTCACGAACAACTGGTAGCCCCGGTAAAGGTCTAACAACAATTGTACCCTTGCCTAAAGCTGATAATGGAGTGATACATGCCAGGCCGTTTTTGCCATTCATGTTCATACCATCAGAACCACAGACGCCCTCACGACAGGAGCGACGGAAAGATAAAGTTGGGTCTTGTTCCTTGAGCGCCAAAAGTGCGTCAAGAACCATCATATCCTGACCTTCTTCAACCTCTAACGAGTATTCCTGCATACGAGGCTTATCATCGATATCAGGGTTGTAGCGATAAATTGAAAAATTAAGTTGCATCTTCATTCTCCTTAATATGTACGCGCTTTCGGCGGGAAGGCTTCACGCAATTTAGGCGTCATATTAACGTCACGTTTAGTCATGCCTTCAGTTTGAGGGCGGTAGATAGAGTGGCATAACCAATTATCATCATCACGCTCTGGGAAGTCGAAGCGGCTGTGCGCGCCACGGCTTTCCGTCCTGAAGTTCGCTGCAACTGCTGTTGAGTACGCTGTTTCCATTAAGTTATCTAGCTCTAAACACTCGATACGCTGAGTGTTGAAGTCTGATGACTTATCATCCAAACGAGCATATTGTAAACGCTCACGGATTTCTTTTAATTCTTTAAGACCTTCAGCCATTGCATCGCCTTCACGGAATACCGAGAAGTTTAATTGCATACACTGCTGCATGTCTTTCTTGATTTGAACTGGGTCTTCACCTTTACCAACTGCTGATGATTCCCAACGATTAAAGCGTGATAATGACGATTCCAAATCAGATTCAGACGCGTCGCGAGATACGCTGATTTCTTTCAGTTTATCGCCAAGGTGTAAGCCAGTAGCACGACCGAATACAACCAAGTCAAGAAGTGAGTTACCGCCAAGACGGTTGGCACCGTGTACAGACACACAGGCGATCTCACCACAAGCAAATAAACCTTCGACTGGGACGTCATTGCCATTGTCGTCGATATTGATGACTTGACCATCAACGTTAGTTGGTAATCCACCCATCATATAGTGACACGTTGGGATAACTGGAATCGGCTCTTTGACCGGGTCAACGTGTGCAAATGTGCGAGATAATTCAAGGATACCAGGTAAACGCGACTCAAGGACTTCTTTACCTAAGTGGTCAAGTTTGAGCTTGATGTGTGGGCCCCAAGGACCATCACAACCGCGACCTTCACGTATTTCAGTCATCATTGAGCGTGCAACGACATCACGGCCAGCTAAGTCTTTGGCATTTGGTGCATAACGTTCCATGAAGCGCTCGCCATCTTTGTTTAGAAGATAACCACCTTCACCACGACAGCCTTCAGTGACCAAGGTCCCTGCGCCTGCTATACCCGTTGGGTGGAACTGCCACATTTCCATATCCTGAACCGCAACACCTGCGCGAAGTGCCATTCCAACACCGTCACCAGTATTGATGTGAGCATTGGTAGTAGACGCGTAGATACGGCCAGCACCACCTGTTGCTAAGACAACCGCTTTGGATTTGAAGTACACCACTTCGCCCGTTTCGATGTCTATTGCAGTACAACCAACCACAGCACCGTCTTGATTTTTAACTAAATCAAGCGCATACCACTCAGAGAATACTTTGGTTTTGTTTTTAACATTTTGCTGATAAAGCAAATGCAATAAGGCATGACCTGTACGGTCTGCTGCGGCCGCAGTTCGGGCAGCTTGCTCACCACCAAAGTTTTTAGACTGGCCACCAAATGGACGTTGGTAAACACGACCTTCTTCAGTACGAGAGAAAGGCAAACCCATGTTTTCCATTTCAATAATAGCTTCGGGGCCGGTTTTACACATGTATTCAATCGCATCTTGGTCACCGATATAATCAGAACCTTTGACCGTATCGTACATGTGCCATTCCCAATTATCTTCATGAGAATTACCCAGTGCTACTGTGATACCACCCTGTGCAGACACAGTGTGAGAACGAGTCGGGAATACTTTGGAAAGCAAAGCACAAGACTGACCTGATTGAGAGATTTGTAAAGCAGCGCGCATACCCGCACCGCCTGCGCCGATTACAACGGCATCGAATTCATGAACTGGAATACCCATCGTCTCTTACACTCCCCAAAGTACAAATAAGCCTACCGCTACATAAACGAAGGCAATAATATTTAACACGTATTGTAAACCAGCACGTAATCCAGCTGGCTTAATGTAGTCCGTTAGTACCTGCCATAGGCCTATGCGAACGTGTAACATGACTGAGACTAATGCCGCAAGAGTAAACACCTTGGTCGTTAACGAACCAAAGAAACCTTGCCACACGTCATAAGTTACTGTGTCAGTGGTGATGAAAAACCAACCGATGTAGAAAGAAAACAGCATAATGATAAGTGCTGTAGCGCGTAATGACACCCAGTCTTGGACGCCGTCGCGTTTGATTGTTGCTTGATTGGTTACCACAATGCCACCCCTATGATTAATGTTAGAGCAATCCAAGCGCCAATGACGATTTGCGCGCTTTTGTTACCTGATTCCAGCTCTTCCCAGTGTCCCATATCCATGATTGCATGGCGTACACCGCCAAGAATATGATAGGTTAAGGCTGAAATTGTGCCGATGGTAATGAACTTACCTAAAAAACCGTTCATTGCTGCCTGTACGTCCGCAAAACCTTGGGCTGAGCTCAAAGAGACTGCCCATGCTGCAATAACAAACAACAAAGCAAAAAACATCGCCACACCTGTTACACGGTGTAAAATCGATGAAATAGCAGACGGTGGAAATTTAATCGTATTTAAATCTAAATTTACGGGTCTTTGCTTTTTCACAATAACTTGCCTATTTCTCATTCGTAGGGATTTTTAACATTGACGTTATTTTCAAACGTGTCACATAGATGTTTGTAAATTTAACGTTAATTGCTATAAATCGTTGTTTCATCCAAAAAACCACAAATGTTAACCATTTGTTAACGTTTTGTAAGCTAAATATATTCCTTCAACATCAGATACACTTAGCAATGTAAGTATACCGAGGGCATTATACAATTACAATTTTCTGTGTCTAGTTAAGACATTAGTAGCAAAGTAAATGATCATGAACAGTATAATAAATGGCAATTTACACCATTTATTAAGGAAATTGTCATAAAAATTGACTTAATGTTACTTTACCCTTACAAATACGCCCCTTTGCAAAAGGTTTATTTATTTACATAACGCAGTTAAGATATGTAAAGAAACAATCTGAGGAGAACAAAATATGGCAGTAGATAAAGCCATTCTTACTATTGGTGACAAGGAAGTAGAACTTCCAATTTTACAAGGGACTGCTGGAAATGATGTCATCGACATTCGCACATTAGGCAGTACTGGGTATTTTACATACGACCCAGGTTTCTTAGCTACAGGTTCTTGCGATTCTTCTATTACTTTTATCGACGGTGCTGAGGGTGTATTACTACACCGTGGCTTTCCAATTGGTGAACTTGCTGAAAAATCAGACTATTTAGAAGTGTGTTATATGCTCCTCCACGGTAGCGCACCAACTTCTGAAGAATATAAAGAGTTTAAAAATACCATCACACGCCATACTATGGTGCACGAGCAAATCGGTAAGTTTTTCCACGGTTTCTTGAATGATTCGCATCCGATGGCGATGTTATGTGGTACTGTTGGTGCATTATCATCTTTTTATCACAGTGATTTAGATGTTTCTTGTCCTGAACAACGCATTCGTTCTGCGCATCGTTTGATTGCAAAAATGCCAACCCTTATCGCAATGGCATATAAGTATTCCATCGGACAACCCTTTGTTTATCCTCGCAACGATCTTTCTTATGCTGCGAACTTCTTAAACATGATGTTCTCTGTACCTGCCGAAGATTATCACATCAGCCCAGCGGTTGAACGAGCAATGGACCGCATTTTCATCTTGCACGCTGATCACGAACAAAATGCTTCCACCTCAACAGTTCGTCTAGCTGGTTCTTCTGGTGCAAACCCTTATGCATGTATTGCTGCTGGTGTTGCGTCGTTGTGGGGACCTGCGCACGGTGGTGCCAATGAAGCATGTTTGAACATGCTAGAAGAAATCGGTACAGTTGACCGCATTCCTGAGTTCATTGCTCGTGCGAAAGACAAGTCTGATCCATTCCGCTTAATGGGCTTTGGTCACCGTGTTTACAAAAACACAGACCCTCGCGCCAAAGTCATGCGTGAATCTTGCCACGAAGTACTTGCTGAATTGCAACTAGACGACCCGTTACTTGACGTGGCAATGGAATTGGAGCGCATCGCTCTGTCTGATCCGTACTTCGCAGAGAAAAAATTATTCCCTAATGTTGATTTCTACTCAGGCATCGTATTAAAAGCAATCGGCATCCCAACAAACATGTTCACATGTATCTTTGCACTTGCACGTACCGTTGGTTGGATTTCACACTGGCATGAAATGATGAGCCAGCCAGGTCAAAAGATCGGTCGCCCTCGCCAAATGTACACAGGTGAAACACAACGTACTTATCAGCCAATTGATAAAAATTAATTAGCTAATATTCTATAAAAGCACTCTTCAGAGTGCTTTTTTTGTGTTCGCTTGATAGAATTTGCACAATGCAGAAGATGGAATGAAAAGATGTCTCACAATTCAAGTGTCCCCGAACCAGAAAGCTCCTATCGATTACCATTTCAAGCTTGGCTGTTAGGTGTTGCAGGACTGATTCCTTTTCTAACTATTCCGTTATTAATTACCATTGAGTTCATCTCATATAGTCAAGGTGTGTTTTATTTTAAGCAATATTCAGCACTGATTTTATCTTTCTTAGGTGGTGTATTATGGCTTAATGCCTTAATGGAGAGACATACTCCGCACATGCTTTACGTTGCCATGCTACCGAGTATCTTTGGCTGGTTTGCCGTCAGCTTTTTATCTAACAATACGGCTCTTACTTTTCTAACGTTAAGTTTTGTCAGTTTGGTGTTTTATGAAAGGTTGTTTCTTTTGATTCCAAAAGATTGGGTAAAAGACTACAGTAAATTGAGAATAATACTGACCGCAGTCGTTGCGGCCAGCCACTTTGTGATGACGATTCTAGATTAACCGTAAAAGTTAGAACCCATAATCAGCTTTTCCTGCGACCATAACGATCTGAAAGGCGCACAATGTCGTCTTCGCCAAGATAGCTTCCTGATTGCACCTCGATTAATTCCAGTTCAATTTTGCCTGGGTTTTCTAAAGCGTGTACCTCACCGATCGGAATATAGGTAGATTCATTTTCTGATATCAAAAGCGTTTCTTCACCTAAAGTAACCTTCGCCGTGCCTGAAACCACAATCCAATGCTCTGCACGATGATGATGCATTTGTACAGATAACTTTTCACCTGGCTTGACTGTGATGTGTTTAACTTGAAAACGCTCGCCATTATCTATCGAATCGTAACTTCCCCATGGACGGAATACCTCTCTGTGGAATTGGAATTCTGGACGAGATTGTTCCTTGAGTTGATTGACAATGGTTTTGATATCTTGTACTGCATCACGTTTAGCAACCAATACTGCGTCTTTGGTTTCAACCACAACCATGTCATCACATCCTACTAACGTAACTAGACGCCCCTCTGCATTCACGTAATTGTTGTGTGACTGTGTGGCCAAGACATCACCCACGAACGCATTGCCAGAAGAGTCTTTTTCTGCCACATCCCACAAAGATGACCACGCCCCCACATCAGACCAACCGGCTTGTAACGGAACCATGGCTACATTTTCTGCTTTTTCCATGACGGCATAATCAATCGAATCGTCTTGAGAAACAGAAAATGCCTCATCTGCAACCCGAATAAAGTCTAAATCTTGTTCAGCCCCTTCAAGTGCCCTCTCGCAAGCAAGAAGAATTTCAGGTGAATGGATCTTCAATGCGGCTAAATAGGCCCGTGCCTTGAACATAAACATACCCGAGTTCCAGTAGTAGTCTCCACTTTGCACATAATCTTGTGCCGTTGCCAAATTGGGTTTTTCGACAAACTGCGCTACTTGATAGCCCAATAACGTTTCTTTATGTGAGACTGAACTACCGCTTTTGATATAACCATATCCTGTATGAGGTGCTTCTGGTACTACCCCAAAAGTAACCAAATAATTTTGTTCAGCAAGCGTACGGGCTTTAACTAAGGCCTGATGAAACGCCTCTTCATCTTGTATCAAGTGATCGGCAGCCAACACCAACAACATGGGGTCATGAGCATTTTGTACCGATTGTAGGGCGGCCAGGGCAATCGCAGGCGCCGTATTTCGACCAACAGGTTCTAGGATAATGCCTTGATGCCGATGATTGATCTGACGCAGTTGTTCCGCGACCAAAAAACGATGCTCTTCATTGCAGATAAGTAATGGCGCAGAAGTACCACTCACAGGCAAACGCGTAAGGGTGTCTTGTAACATGCTTTGTTCAGAGGTGAGTTTCAAAAATTGCTTGGGATAAGCAACACGAGACTTGGGCCACAGGCGACTACCTGAACCACCGGCTAAAATAACAGGGATCATTGTTGTATTCCTTTACTCACAAATGTCTTTAAAGTGTAGTCAATCAGTCGCATATTCGCCAAATCATCTAGACAATTTTTATGTCAGTTGTCCATTTTGATAATCGGTAATAGCCTGACGGATTTCTTCTTCAGTATTCATCACAAATGGTCCATATTGCACGATTGGCTCATTAATTGGCTTGCCACTGACAAATATAAACTTTGCCTCACTTTCAACATTAACAGAGATTGTTTCACTCAGCGAAAGTACTGCACAAATACCCCTAGTGATTGTTTTAGTGGCAATGTTGACCTCACCATCGTAGACATAAATAAAACCACTTTGTTCAGGGTCTGTATCGGCATGAAATGCCTGTTTTTGAGTCAAATGTACATCCCAAAACTGAGGTTTGACCGCTGTTGTATTCACAACTCCGTCAATATTGTGAAACTGGCCAGCTAACACTCTCACTTTACCGGCTTTTAAAATAACCTCTGGAATCATTGAGCTAGGAATATCTTGATAGTTCGGCTCACTCATCTTTTGGTGCGCAGGCAAATTGACCCACAACTGAAACCCGCGCAAAACACCATGCGTTTGTTGAGGCATTTCTTCATGAATAATTCCTCTGCCTGCGTTCATCCATTGCAAACCACCGTCTTCAATAAGACCTGAGTTTCCGACTGAATCTTTATGTCTCATTTTGCCTTGCAACATATAAGTGACAGTTTGAAAACCTCTATGTGGATGTGGCGGAAATCCAGCAATATAATCCTGCGCAGAATCTGAACCGAATTCATCTAGCATCAAAAAAGGATCGAGTCTTGGTAATAAAGGCTGCCCAATAATTCGTTTTAGTTTTACACCTGCTCCATCTTGGGTAGCAATGCCTTGCACTGTGTGGGAAATTATCGTCATACGTTCCTTTTCGGTTTTGGCCTGTGATAAAATAGCAAAAGTTTACTAGATTATACGCAATTTTATGCAAAAAGAACGATTTGGTGGTGTCGCTCGATTGTACTCTGAAACGAGCTTAGACAAATTTCAAAATGCGCATGTGATGGTCATTGGCATCGGTGGCGTAGGTACCTGGATTGCAGAAGGACTTGCCCGTAGTGCAATTGGTGAAGTGACCTTAGTTGACTTAGACGATATTTGTGTAACTAATACTAACCGCCAGATTCATGCATTACAACACACCATTGGACAGCCTAAAGTAAGTGTAATGGCTGAACGCTTAAGAGATATAAATCCCAGCATAAAAGTAAACGAAGTAGAAGATTTTGTGCTACCAGAGAATGTTCAAGAGTTGATCCCAAAAGATGGACGCTTGGTTGTGGATGCTTGTGATTCTATATCCGCCAAGGCTGCCGTTATTGCGCATTGCAAACGCTTCAAGATCCCAGTGATTACCATAGGTGGTGCGGGGGGACAAACCGACCCTAGACAAGTCACCACAGGTGACTTAGCGAAAACGATTCAGTGCCCTTTAAGTGCCAAATTACGCAGTGAACTCCGAAGGCAGTATCACTTTAGCAAGAACCCCAAGCGACGTTTTGGTGTTGAGTGTGTTTACTCTACAGAACAACTCAAATACCCCCAACCAGACGGTTCTGTATGCCCAACAAAATCATTACAAGAAGGCTCTACTCGATTGGATTGTGCCAGCGGTTTTGGCGCAAGCGTAGCGGTGACTGGGACCTTTGGCTTTGTTGCAGTATCTAGAATTCTTGAAAAGATTCGTTAACTTTTTTTATTTTTTATATCCAAAACAATAGCAACTATTAACCAAATAAATAAAGCAGCAAAAATAAAGTAAGTATTTTCTGCTAACTGCATAATTTCTTCACTTAAAATTGCAGTACCTGCTATCAACAATAAATAATATGGTAAATTCAATAATCCGGCTAACCAAACGACCTTCCAACTTTGCCCCTTAGCGCCTTGTGAGACCATAAAAAAAGCTAAAGAATTTATATGAACCATCGCTAAAAGTAAGTTTTTTAAGGTAATTTCTTTACTTTTAGAGTTATCTTGCATCTGTCTTCTGCCCAGTGCAAAGTTAACCACAGACCCTAATGTCGCGGCCAACACCATGGCGATAGTTAGATAAGTAATTCCCTTTAAATCAGGTTCTGAGCCAACTACTAATAACACAGCAAAAAATTGTCCTGGAAAATAAAAACCAACAAATACGATCGCTTCTAATAATATAATTAGGAATATTAAAGCATAAAAATAATCGCCAATTTGTCCATTAATGACTTGCAAAGTAGTGAAACCTGAGGGGATAATGGAAAAGTGTGTTAGGACTTGTATTAGAGACAGCGCTATCAGTGCAGATAAAGGAAGGATAAATCCATATTTCATTAAACGTAACTCGCAAACTCATTTATAACTGATTTACGAATCAAAACGCGTTTCAGATCGCAAGGATCTGTATGAATGATGAAAGGATATGCAGACAATAACCAAGGAGATAATGGATGAGTTATCGTCCTAAAACCACACTCGAACAGTGGCGGATTTTGCAAGCTGTAGTGGACTATGACGGTTATGCGAAAGCTGCGCAGGCCCTAAATAAAAGCCAATCATCACTGAATCATGCAGTGGCAAAATTACAGTCTGTATTAGGCGTACAATTACTTGAAATCCGCGGCCGCAAAGCCTATTTAACTGAGGCGGGTGAAGTCATGTTGCGTCGTTCTCGGTATCTGACTGAGAACGTTGAATCACTTGAGAACCTCGCAGAAAACATCAATCAAGAATGGGAGCCAGAGATCACTTTGGCCGTCGATCTAGCGTTTGATAGAAACCTGCTCTACCCCGCATTACAACAGTTTATCCCTGAATCTCGAGGTTCACGTCTAAAAATAATCGACACGGTTCTAACCGGGACCATCGATGCAATCACCGAACACTGGGCTGATTTAGTCATCTCACATCAGGTGCCTGTTGGATACTTGGGAGAACCCTTAGTCGACATGCCTTTTGTGGCTGTATGTCATCCTCAACATGCCATTGCACGCATGCCAAGTCCTATTGACGCCGAAGCATTGATGCAGCATTGTCAAATCGTCATCAAAGACACCTCCAATAAACCACAAGAGCAATCCGGTTGGTTACGCTCTGAAAACCGCTGGACTGTTTCCCAATTCGATACAGCAATTGATTTGTTATTACAGCAAATTGGGTTTTGTTGGTTACCATTACACAAGGTGTCAAAATACATTGAGAATGATGAGCTTTATGTACTGAATATCAATGGTTCGACACACAAACGACTCAGCTCGTATCTTATCACTCCTCAACCAGATAATATTGGCCCAGGCACTCGTTTGTTATCTGATTTGATATTGGCACAAAAACAAATTTCGATAGCTTAAATATTTTTACGACAGATATTTTGCATTTGCCGGGATCTGTTACGAACGTTTGGTAAAAGATCCCAATATCAGCGTTTTGAATGACTTTATGCTCGCCTTTGGGCAATCAGAAAATTAACTTTGATTCGCAGATTGAGCCTGTTGCGTTGGAGTTCCAGGCTTAGTACGCGGGGTTTTATATAAAGGCCAAGCCAGTTGCTCTTTCCAATTTGCTCTGCGCATCCCCTCTACACCGTAACTGGCTGGGTATTGACGAGTAATCTTTGCCGTACCAAACAAAATATCCCAAAAGAAAAACATATTGCCATAATTTCCTTTGTAATTGGTTGCCGGGTCGTCTTTGCGCAAACCGTGATGGGCACTATGGGTTGAAGGAGTAGAGATGACCCGTTCAAGCACCCACATGACAGGATTGAGTACTGGGATTTTGTAAAGCGCTTGATCCCATTTCCATTCCGCATGTGCTCCCATAATAATGGTTAATTTAACCACCAAATAATAAGCATATACCCATCCTAATCCCATATAAATTAGAATACCAGAGAACCAAATAGACGGCATCATCGCGTAATAAAAAATGTTATTGCGAAACACAATACGCACACTCATATACTTGGCATTATGATGCGCACGATGCAAATTATACAATGGAATAAACGTATGACTGGCTCGGTGCCACCAGTACTGCATCATGTCGTCGAAGACAAATAAGAGACCGAGCTGAACAAACACCGAGGTGCCAATTAGCACACCTTCCATATCAGGAGCGACCACACTAGCTAAAGCACCAGAACTAAATAACACCAGTGGCTGGGTCAGCGCAAACAATACAATTGTACTGATGAATTCTACTTTGCCATCATCGGCGACCTCTGATTCCTTGCGAAACAGGCGTCCTTTAAACGCTTCCATCAAGGCAAAGCCAATAAATACACACAATATAGCGACCTGGTAAGACATATTATTCTCCTATTCTTGTATTCATTGTAAAGTTAGGTATCATCACAAAAAATATATTTATATAGTTTTATTAAAAAAATGTTTGTTGCAAGTAACAATACGTCGATGCCCACCCCGTTGCTCGAGAAGTGCTTAGCCTACGGCAAGCTTGTTCACTATCAAGTTGGCAAGCTGATCCACGACCGTGGTGATAAGAAACCGGGTATATCGATAGTGGTTTCGGGAGAGGTGGAAGTAGGTAACTATGATATTGAAGGTCGTTATTATCTTACTGCCATTTTAGGTGTGGGTGAGGTGTTTGGTGAGTTCACGGTACTGGCAAACTTACCTCGAACCCACAACGCAGTTGCATTGAATAATTGTCAGATATTACAGATTAGTGCGTCTCAAACGCACAAACTTCTCACTGATATACCGCAAGTGCAAACTTTTTTGTTACAGTCTCTCGCGACACGGCTACACAAAGTGTTAGAGCGCTTAGATGATGTCATTCGCTTACCCACTCATGTTCAATTAGCTAAATATCTCTATCAAATTTATAGCCAAACTCAACACAACAAAATCGAATTGCGACAACAAGACTTAGCGACCAGACTGGGAGTCACGGTGCTATCGGTACACAAAGCCATCAAGAAGCTCAGCGCATTAAATTTGGTTCAGACTTCTTATGGCGCAGTTTTGATTCCTGATAGGGTGTATTTTGTGCAATGGCTCAACGAGCAATCTGGCATATTACCGCTTAATAATGAAAACTGATACAATAACTGTCGTTAATGAATATCAATCTGAGGCAAGCTCTACATGACGGTAAACCAATTCAATCCAAAACAAACGACCACACTTGAGACACCTAAAAAGGTCATTGAGGAGCAGCACAGTCAAGATGTCGCAGAAGGGATTGAAATGGAACTTGGCCATCGCATTGGTTTTGTCAGTCTTGGCTGCCCCAAAAACCTCGTGGATTCAGAGCGCATTTTAACTCAGTTACGCACTGAGGGTTATGATGTGGTGAGTACCTATGACGATGCCGAGCTTGTCATTGTCAATACCTGCGGCTTTATCGACTCAGCAGTACAAGAGTCGCTCGATACCATTGGCGAGGCATTAGCCGAAAACGGTAAGGTCATCGTGACAGGTTGTTTAGGTATCAAAGAAGACGAAATACGTGAAGTTCATCCAAATGTTCTATCGATTACCGGACCTCATGCTTATGAAAGTGTGGTCGAGCAAGTCCACGCTCACCTTCCCAAACCCGAGCACAACCCTTACATGCACCTAGTGCCCGATCACGGGATCAAGTTAACGCCACGCCATTATGCGTATCTAAAAATATCTGAAGGCTGCAATCACAAATGCACGTTTTGTATCATTCCATCAATGCGAGGTTTGTTGGATTCGCGCCCTATCGGCTCTATTATCGCGGAGGCCAAGCGACTTCAAGCTGGTGGCGTTAAAGAACTTCTGGTGATCTCTCAAGACACCAGTGCCTACGGTGTGGATGTCAAACACAAGATCGACTTTGCAGACGGCACGCCGTTGCGTACCGATTTGAATACCTTGTGTAATGAATTAGGTAAATTAGGCATGTGGGTGCGTTTGCATTATGTTTACCCCTACCCGCATGTCGATGATTTGATTCCATTGATGGTGGAAGGCAAAATCCTTCCATATTTAGATATTCCATTTCAACACGCGAGCAAACGCATTCTGCGTTTGATGAAACGTCCAGGTTCGTCTGAGCGTGTTATCGAGCGAATCAAGCAATGGCGAGCTATGTGCCCCGAGCTGATTATTCGATCGACCTTTATTGTTGGTTTCCCGGGGGAAACCGAAGAAGAGTTTGAAGAATTACTCGATTTTCTCAAAGAAGCCCAACTGGATCGCGTTGGCTGTTTTAAATATTCTCCAGTTGAAGGCGCAGCAGCGAATGACCTTCCCGACCACATACCTGAAGAGATTAAAGAAGAACGTTTGCAACGATTTATGGCCGTGCAAAGTGAAATCAGTAGCCAGCGTCTACAACAGCGCATCGGTCAAGAGTATCTAATAGTCGTTGACGAAATTGGACCCGAAGGTGCAATTGGTCGCTGTTTCGCCGATGCACCAGAAGTGGATGGTGTGGTGCACTTAAACAATGTGTATGACGTCGAACCAGGTCAGCAGCTCTGGGCTGAAGTCATCCACGCTGACGCCCATGACATCTGGGCAGTTCCTGTCGAAGAAGACGACGAAGCTTAGCCCATAAGCTTCGTCAAATCCTCTGGTGTATCAACACCTGGAGGGGGTGTTACTAAGGCTTCTGCAACATGAATGTTTTCTCCGTGATATAACACGCGAAGTTGCTCAAGTGATTCGAGTTGCTCTAAAGGACTGGCTGGCATATCAACATAACGCTGAATAAACTCGGCGCGATACGCATAGATACCGATGTGGCGCAAATATGGGAACGCTGCAAAATCCACTTTCGCTTCAGAACTGCTTAATGCCTGTTGTTCCCCTAACATCCCATCGCGAACAAACGGCAAGGCAGAACGAGAAAAATATAAAGCTTTACCCGAGGTATCTGTGACTACTTTGACAATATTAGGATTGTAAAATTCATTAATATCTGTGATCCGGCACGCCAATGTTGCCATGCTGACCTCTGGATTGTCCGCTAAATTTTGCGCCACTTGCCTTACCACACTTACCGGAATATGTGGCTCGTCACCTTGGATATTCACTACAATATTCTGCGGATCACATTGTAGAGTTTGCACCACCTCAGCTAATCGCTCGGTCCCCGATTGGTGATCACTTCTGGTCATTACCACTTGACCGCCAAAGCTTTCAACGCACCTAGCAATACGTTGATCATCCGTTGCGACATACACAGCTTCCGCTTGAGCCAATTGAGCTCGCTCAACGACATGCTGGATCATGGGTTTGCCATCGATATTAACCAATGGTTTCCCAGGGAAACGAGTGGAGCCGTAACGCGCTGGAATGATTACGGTGAATTTCATAGTTTGGGTACCTTTTCCAATTCTTTTAAAGTGAGTGAACGCGCTTCACTAGTCAATAACTTAGGTATACCGTCATATATCGGGAATGCTACTTTATCAAAACGACACACAAGCTCTTGTTTTTCAGACTGTTCACCAACTTGGGACAAGTGCAACACGAGTTTGCCTTTACACATGGGACAGGCAAGTACATTTAGTAAATTGCGTTCAAACTTTTTCATAATCTTTCTATGTCGTGAGCAATACGCAGCAAAAAATCATTATCGAACGTCGCCTCCACAGGTAAATAGCACCAATTTTTACCTGCAAAATCTGTACACTTAATTGCGTCTTTTTGCGTCATTATAATACTTTGATCGGTTGGTAAGTCGTTTTCAGTATAGGCATAGTGATCAGCAAATGCACGTTGTGCTTCAAACTCAATTCCTATATCTTCAAGGGTAGTAAAAAAGCGCTGAGGATGCCCTATTCCTGCGATTGCCATGACGAATCGTTCCGGTACTTGTCCGTTGGGCAAAATAGGTTGTATGGGTCTTGCCTGCAATGTCATACGGACATCACATTTGAGTCGGTTTGCACACCTTTGTGGGTCTGCACTATTGAGAATCGAATAATCAACCGTGTTTAACCGCCAAGGCCCCTCGCGTAAAGGCCCAGATGGTAATAACTGACCATTTCCAAGCCCTCTTTCATCCATTACGACAATTTCAATATCTCGTGCCAAAGCGTAGTGCTGTAAACCATCATCACAGATAAGAACATCACATTGTGCTAATAACCGCTCCCCCCCTCGCGCACGAATCGGATCAATTACCACTGGACACTGACTCAATTCGCTTAATAACTTAGGTTCATCGCCAACATAGCTCGCCTTATCCTCAGCCGTTACTAAATGCGGAAAAGTCTTACACTTTCCCCCATAGCCTCGCGACACAATCCCAGGGCGCTTTCCTTGAGCTTTTAAGAATTTAGCTAAAGTAAGTACGACAGGGGTTTTCCCATTTCCCCCCACACTGATATTGCCTACGACAATAACAGGAATAGGAAGTGTAGTGTGTTTGAAGATCCCATTTCGATACAGCCACCTGCGCAGAGCACTTAATATGCCAAACACAGCACTCAAAGGCCACAAACACAACAGCCAAGGCGAACGATTGAGCCATGCGCGTTCTAAGCGAGTCATGACGATTCAGCACCAAACTGCATCTGATGGAGGTTAAAGTAATGGCCTTGTTTATCAAGTAAGGCTTCATGTGTACCAATTTCGACAATACGACCTTGTTCAATAACAACAATTTGATCGGCTTTTTCAATGGTTGATAACCGATGAGCCACGACAAAGCAAGTGGTATGTTTTTGCAGTTGCTCTAATGCGTTTTGAATCAAGCGTTCAGACTCGGTATCTAAGGCTGACGTAGCCTCATCCAGAATCAAGATTGGCGCATCCAACAAAATGGCACGAGCAATGGCAATTCGCTGTCGCTGTCCCCCAGAAAGCATTAACCCATTTTCTCCCACTATCGTTTCGTAACCATCTTCTAATTGGGTCACAAAATCATGTACGTGAGCTAACTTGGACACTTCCTCAAGCCGCGATTGCGAAACCTGACCGTCGGCTCCATAGGCGATATTGTTCGCTATCGTGTCGTTGAATAAAGTGACGTGTTGAGAGACTAACGCACACTGACGTCGCAAACTGCGCAACTCAATGTCATTCAAGTCAATCCCATCAAGCGCAATAGTCCCTCGTTGCGGACGATAAAAGCGTGTTAGAAGATTGGATAAAGTTGATTTACCACTGCCTGAACGACCGACTAGAGCAATGGTTTCGCCTGCCTTAACGGTCAAATTAATTTCTGACAATGCGGGTTGTTCTTTACCAGGATAAGTAAAGGTCACATCATTAAAGACAACATCCCCTTGCGCTTTGTTCAAGTTCACCTTACCTTGGTCAATTTCAGCCAATTCGTCTAACACTGCAAAAATACTGGTACACGCAGCCATCCCTCGCTGAAACTCATTATTTACCGTAGTAATTTGCTTCAACGGCTTTAATAGCATGGTCATACATACGACCACATTGGTGAACACCCCAGCCGATAAATCAACGAGTCCTGGAGTGCTAGCGATAAAAAGTACAACCGCTAAAGCAACCGAGGCAATAATTTGAATGGTAGAAACACTGATCACTTTGGTTGCAAAAAGCTTAAGTGTTTGTTGCCGGTTTTGGTTGTTTTTGCGCTGAAAGCGCTGGGCCTCTTTTTCTTGACCACCAAACATCAAGACGACCTTGTGACCTTTGACCACTTGTTCAACCGCTGTAGTTAAATTACCCATGGCATGTTGAATATTGCGTGAGACCTTACGAAAACGCTTACTTACCACAGAGACGATTAGAGCAACAAGAGGCCCAATTAATAAGAATATCGCAGACAATTGCCAGGAGTAATAAAACATCACCACAAGTAAACCGATGATCAAGGCACCCTCTCGAACCAACACCAAAAGCGCATTTCCTGCTGCGCGTGCCACTTGCTCTGTGTCAAAGGTCAATTTAGAAATTAAAGTACCGGTTGCATTTTGGTCATGAAAACTGACTGGCAATGCCATGTAGTGCTGAAACAGCTCTTGGCGCATGTTCATTATCACTTGGCCACTGATCCAATTAAGCGTGTAAGTACCCAAAAAATTGCAAACACCTCGCAAAATAAAAATGGGTACAATCAAATACGCGGCCATGCGCAAAAAATCATATTCCCCTTTGCCGAGACTTTCATCGATAATGGGTTGTAACTGAGCGATAACGAAAGCGTCAATAGACGAGTAGCCAATCATACCCAAAATGGCAATGACAAAGTATTTTTTATACCCAGTAAGGTAAGAAAAAAAGCGTTTCACAACAGGAGCATCTAATGACTCTGCCGTTTGTTCAGATTTATTGGCGTTCATAGCAACTTAGAATAATCTTTTTATTTTTAATCTTTTATAATTACATTGTACCGCTCATTGCTTGGTTTCTAAAGCGTTAATCCCAAAATCAAAAGCCCCAGCCCCACAACCACTACCCCACATCGTCCCCACCAGATAATAGGCAGGCTTGCGCCAGAAATAATGACTAACCAACAACCTAGTACACCCAATAGTGATATAGAACCGTAAACAGGCTCTGTAAGATGATTCACTAACACGCTTAATAGCCATTCTAGTGAAAAATCTAATATTAACACTCCCCCTTGCACAATGGGCTCGAACATTCCATTACTCAACTTGTTGACATACATGATCACCAATAAAACACCCCCCACTGGTACAAAGAACAGAGTAATAATAGGAATAAATAGGAGATTCCATAACCAAGACAACGGGTGAATATAGCCCAAAATATGATATTGTACTGGTGTAAACAACACCGTAAACACCATTTGAAAAGCAACAAAGCCCTTAATTTTTTGCCACCGAGTGTCCATATTAAGTGGTAACCAATGCGCGCAAAAACCTATACACAAAAGCGCACCAAAAGTCAGATAAATACTGGCTAGCACCACGCAAAATGGATCGGTCAGCACCAAATAAAAAAATACCCCCAACAATAAATCACTGAATCTCACACGAACGTATAACCAGCGTAATAACAACCCGATACACATTGCCACAAAGGCTCTTTGGGCAGGTCCTTGAGCACCCACTACATCCACATAAAAGTATCCGGCTAAAATAAGTGCCAGACAAATTAATAATCGACTTTGTCGATGCGACAGCCTCGTGTAAGTCATCACATCTATGCGCTTAAAAAACCAGTAAAATCCGCCTGCCACAACGGCAAAATGGAGTCCTGAAATTACAAACAAATGAATAATACCTGCGTTTTTTAATGCACTAGAAAATTCACTCTCAACTGGCTTTATGCCAAGCAATAAAGCTGGTAACCAACTATCTTTTGACACACCAAGCCGTCGTGCCTCACTCAATAATTGCCCTCGAATCGATGGCGCATGATCTTGTAATAAAGAGTTATGCACCCAGCCAGTCGCACTGATATTTTGTCCAAACAGGCTTTTCTGATAAGGCTTTGTGGCATGCCAATGCTCAGGCACTGGCGCAATGGTCACAGAGAGTAACCAATGTTGCCCATGTTGGTATTCTTTGAACGGGTCGCGGTCTATCAACTGAAACTTTTGTTCTGACAACGCTTTTGGCGCCATCACGGAAACCTGCACTATCGTTCGTTGAGACGTAATTTTGATGTCTTCTATGAGCCCAAGGATCTGCCATTGCGGTGTTTGCTTAAGAAATGCTGAGTGGTTTTGCCAAGCTGTGCTGTTATATGTAAAAAATATAAGACCAAAGATTAAGCCAAGATAGAAAACTCTTAGTTGTTGAAGGTAGCATAATCCCAATAAGGCACATATAATGAAAACCTCAAAAAGCGCTGGCAATGATGGCCAAAGCGGGAATGATAGTGCCACGCAAATTGTTCCAAACCCAAACTCTCTGAGTTGGTTGGCGTTTGGAATACCATGCCAAGTATGCACTGCATTAAGATTGAATTGAGGTCGCATGCCTAAGAAGTTTATTCGTAAATACTTACCGGATCACAACAGTATCAAAGAGCAAAAATCTCTGAAACTGTTCGGAAGTTTGTTACATGACCCAAATCTTTGGCACCTCAATCGTCACAGTGCCTGCGGCGCATTTGGGATCGGCTTATTTTACGCCTTTTGGCCAGTGCCCTTTCAGATGTGGTTGTCTGCTTTGACCGCAATTCCGATGCGCGTGAACCTTCCTTTATCGATCGCAACCGTTTGGATTACTAATCCATTTACTATGCCGCCAATCTTTTATGGTGCTTACAAGGTCGGCGCATTTGCGGCAGGGATACCTGAGCGTGACTTTAATTTTGAGTTGTCATGGCAGTGGTTGATGGACAGTGTCAATACAATAGGCCCTGTGTTTTTGCTGGGCTGTTTGATTTGTTCAGTGGTGGCTGGATTACTGGGTTATTTTGGGCTACAACTCGTCTGGCGATTGCAAGTGGTTAGAGCATGGGAAAAACGCAAACTACGCTTTTCCATGCTCGGAAAAAAACGCTAGCATCGCGTCTTCATCCCATACTGTCACGCCAAGTTCATTGGCCTTTGTGAGCTTAGAGCCGGCTTTTTCACCCGCCACTAAGAAATGTGTTTTCGCTGATACGCTACCTGCGACCTTCGCACCTAAACTTTGCAAAATCACTTTCGCATCGGCTCTGCCCATGCTTGATAAGGTTCCCGTTATCACACAAGTTTGACCGGTCAACGGTAAAGCGTCAGTATCGATAACGTCGACAGCTGGCCAGTGAACCCCGGCTTGGACCAAACGTTCAACCACATTTAAATTAGCTTCATTGGCAAAAAAAGCCTGAACATGTTGTGCCACGACAACTCCTACATCATCGACTTCTTGCAAAGCTTCAGTAGAAGCGGATTGTAAACTTTCTAAATTTCTAAAATGCAATGCCAAATTGTGCGCAGTTGCCTCACCCACTTCTCGAATACCCAAAGCATAGATAAACTTAGCAAAAGTGGTTGCTTTGGCTTTTTCAATTGCATTGATTAATTTGACTGCTGATTTACTGGCAAAGCGCTCAAGTGAAACTAGCTGTGGGATGGTCAAACCAAACAAATCCGCAGTATTACTAATCAGCTTAGCATCCACCAGTTGTTCGACGACTTTATCGCCTAACCCATCAATATTAAACGCTTTGCGAGAGGCAAAATGAATTATAGCTTGTTTCTGTTGAGCCCCGCACACTAGACCACCAGTACAACGCGCAACGGCCTCGTCAACCACTCTTTCTACCGGACTCTCGCAATCTGGACATGTGGTTGGAAACACAATGTGTGCAGCCGTGTCCGGACGCTCTGCATGAATCACGCTTACTATCTGTGGAATGACGTCACCAGCTCTGCGAACAACCACGGTATCTCCGATCATTAGTCCAAGGCGGTCGATTTCATCCTGATTATGCAAGGTCGCATTACTGACAGTAACTCCACCCACGAAAACAGGTTCAAGTCTTGCTACGGGGGTAATCGAACCAGTGCGGCCCACTTGAAAATCAACGGACAATAATCTGGTTAATTCTTCTTGTGCTGGAAATTTTGCAGCAATCGCCCAGCGAGGGGCTTTCGCGACAAAACCTAAGCGTTCTTGTAGCGTTAAGTCATCGACTTTGAAAACCACACCATCAATGTCATACGGTAAGTCATTGCGTTGTTGGCCTATCTTAGTAAAATAATTTTGGCAAGCTTCTACAGAATCCGCTGTGCTTAATTCAGGACACAAAGGTAAACCCCATCGCCCAAGTTGATACAGCCGCTCAGAATGAAAAGCGGGGAATGTGCCTCGCTGGTTTTGCACAAGACCGGTTGAATAGGCATAGAATGCGAGTGGGCGTTTAGCGGTAATTTTGGGATCGAGCTGACGCAAACTACCCGCTGCGGCATTTCTAGGATTAGCAAACGTCTTAAGCCCTTTTTCTTTTTGTCTTTCATTGAGTGCAATAAACCCCTGTTTGGGCATGAAAACTTCACCCCGAACTTCAAGCCATTTTGGCCAGTCATCGCCTAATAAACGCAAAGGAATATTTTTGATCGTTTTGACATTTGCCGTGATATTTTCCCCGACACGGCCATCGCCACGGGTTGCTGCTCGCACCAAGATTCCATTTTCATACACAATGGATACAGCAAGACCATCCAACTTCGGTTCACACGCATATCGGATAACTTCTGCAGTACCTAATCGCTCGTTTACTCGTGTAGCAAAAGCAGCTAGTTCCTCTGCATTGAATACATTATCAAGCGATAACATAGGTTGTTCATGAGTCACTTGACTAAAAGCAGCTAACGCCTTTCCCCCGACTCGTTGAGTGGGGCTATCCGGTGCAATCAGATCGGGGTGCGCTGCCTCAAGTTGTTGTAATTCACGCATTAACCTATCGTATTGAGCATCTGGCACGGACGGTGCGTCTAATTCATAGTATTCTTGATTGTATTGATTAAGAAGTGAGGTCAACTCATCAATTCGAGCAAGGGTCAATAAATCTGCCACGTGTTATCCTAATAAGCGACGTTTTTCAAAATCACGAATACGCTCAACATACTGAGGCAAACCAGAAACCGTTAATTCTTGACGAGATTCGTCCAATACCTGCGCGCCAAACTCATCTGCTATTTTGCGCGCCGCATTGTGCATCATATTAAACACCTGATGAGCATCACTCTCAGTTGGCAAAGTCATGAACAATGTTAATCCTTTCGTTTCAAATGTTTCCATGTGATGAATATCAAAAACGCCAGGTTTAAACATATTCGCGAGACTGAACAACACCGGGCCTTTGCCGTTATTATTAACATGTCTATGAAATATATCCGAGTCCCCAAACTTCAGACCGAGTGTCAACAGCATTGGTAACAATTTTGCTCCGGTAATACTATTTTCGTCTTTTGCTCGCACACTAATGCAAAGTACTTCTGGTGGAATATTGGGGTCATACTTTGGGGCTTGCGTGGCCGTACCTTGCTCTGCTCGAGCTTGCTCTTTGGCTTCGTTTAGTACCGGATCAACTGAGTCAAAATCAATACTAAATTGGTTCTCATCCACTTTGCGTTGTTTTTTCTCTGCTTTACTACGTGAACCAAACAGCATATTAGCCAATGATGATTTCGGTTTTTTCGTTTGCGTTGCAGGCTCGCTAGGAGTCGCTATCGGTGTATTTTCTAAAGGTGGTTGGGAAGGTATTTCAATTGTATTGTCTTGATGACTCTGTGGTGGAATAAGCTCTTCGGTATCAGACTGAACTATAGGGTCACTTGCAGTTTCACTGACGTTTGTCGCCTCAATTTTGCTGGCTTGGGCATTATCTGTTGGCTGAACTTGAACAAATTCAGCAGGTGGTGGAGTAACCGATATTTCTGGGTCTTCAGGTAAGGGAGCGGGTTTGGCTTTATTTTGATAGTGTTCAACCGGCTTTGGATTAGATACGGCCGGTGCGTATTTTGGCCCCTCATCAGTAATTGGCGTTTCTGGTGATGCTTTGGGTACTTCTTCAAGGTTTGCAATATCTGGAATATTGTCCAAATTAATGTTGTCTTTTTGCCCTGGTTCAAGCTGGTTCACTTCAGAATACTCAGATCCAGTCGGGGTATCAACTTCATTTTGAGACTCAGAATCAATTTCCTTATCCGCCACAGAAGTGGAGAGGACACGAGTCTTCCCGACACCAAATTCGTCAAACCCTTGAGCATCTAATTGAGGTTCTACCCTGGTCGGTTTCGAAAAATCCATCGAGGATGGTGACATATCCTCATCGCTGTCGCCCCATTGCTCTTTGGGTGTGTTGTTTTTGCGCATGACATATAACCCATGCAACAACAGACCTAAGATGGCAATCCCACCAAGTACGATCAACACCAAACGTAAGTTATCCATTAAAACCTCTATTATGCTTCAACAATCGCAACCGCTTCTGCCAAGTCAACTGAGACCATCCGAGATACTCCCGGTTCAGCCATTGTGACACCGGTCAAATGCGTTGCCATTTCCATTGCAATTTTGTTATGCGAAATATAAATAAACTGTACTGTCTTAGACATTTCACTGACTAATTTACAAAAACGCCCCACATTCGCATCATCAAGGGGCGCATCAACCTCATCGAGCAAACAAAATGGTGCTGGATTGAGACGAAAAATTGCAAATACTAATGATAATGCGGTTAAGGCTTTTTCTCCACCAGATAATAGGTGAATAGTGCTATTTTTCTTGCCTGGAGGTCGGGCCATAATCGTCACCCCCGTATCCAACATATCATCTCCAGTTAACTCAAGATACGCAGCACCGCCTCCGAATACCTTAGGGAAGAGCATTTTTAGATCGTTATTAACCTGTTCAAAGGTACTTTTGAAACGGGTCTTAGTTTCGTGATCAATTTTACGCATCGCGGTTTCTAACGTCTCTAATGCAGATGATAAATCGGTGAATTGTTCATCAAGATGTGCTTTGCGCTCGGCTTGAACTTCATATTCGTCGACGGCAGCTAGATTCACCGCACCAAGACGTTGGATTTTTTGACCTATTTGTCCAAGTTCATCTTCCATCGCCGTCACATCAGCATCACGATCGAGTGAAGGGATGAGATCTTTCAAATTCGCATTGTGTTGGGCAAGTTGTTCGACAAAACCAGCCGCACGCACATTATGTCCTTCCAGTTCGAGTTTCGCTGATTGTACTTTATCATTGAGAAGTTGTAGTTGAGCACGATAGCCAGTTGCGCCCTGCTCTAGAACTTTGATCTCTTCATCAAAGATAGCCATCTGCTGTTGCACAACTAGGATCTGCTCTTCGATCTCAGCTTGTTGTGCTAATTGGGTTTGCAGTTCGCCTGATTCATACTCTGACGGTTCATTTAATAACAACAATGACTCATTGAGTTCTTCAAGTTGAAGCTGCTTTTCAGAAATCTGTTCTTTGTGACTCGCCAGTGTTTGTTGTAAATATTGCGCACTAGATTGAGCTTGTTGCACATTAAGCTCAGCTTGATGGACCACAGCCTGTTGTTGTTCTACTGTAGATTGCAACTCATCGACATGCTCTTGCAGTTGCGACTGTTGTTCACCAAAACGCTCGTGAACGTCAGCAAAGTCCTCTAATTGTAGCTCCAATTCTGCAATTTCCTCGTTGAGTAAAGCTAAACTCATTTGTTCTTGTTCAACACTTTCCTGAACTTCTTGCAACGATTCTTGATGACGAAGATACGTTTGCTTGGCATGTTCTGTTTTGAGTTGTAACTGTTGCAATGTTTGGGCTGTTTGCTGAGCCTGTTGTTGCGCAATGCGCTCAAAGTTTTGTGCGCTATCAAACTCAAGTTTTAACGATTTTTCGCGCTCTAATTCAACACTGATTTGAGTCTCTAACGCTTCTTTTTGCGCAGCTAAGGACTGAATTTGTTGTGCCAAATACTGGATTTTCTGCTCCCTAGCAAGCGCACCGGCTTCGCTATTATCGGCAGAGAACATCAGTAAATTGTTAATACCAAATCCACTAACAGCCTCTTGCGCTTCGGTATAAAATAGAATGTCTGGCACCTTATCAGCTTGCACGAATTGAGCTAAACCAAGTAGTTTGTTAGAGACAAACTCTTCAACAAAACAAAATGCATACCCTAGCGGGAGAACATCATGAGCCTGCAACAGCTCAATAAACTCTGCTCTTGGGATAGTCACGACCATTAGCGCAGGTAAGGTGCTGAGCCAACCATCAATCATGGCAATTGCATTTGATGCAACCTTAAAATACTCACTAAACAACTGACAGTGATTCAAAATCGCATCTGGTAAAGCTGCAGTTTGTTGCGTGCGAAACTCGCACAAGGTGTCGTGTTCGACTTGTGCGGAGCGTAACTCCCGCTCAATGATATTAAACTGTTCTTGGGAGTGTTTTAATTGTTGTTGGGATGTATTGAGATGTTGTAGAGAGGATTGCTGTTTTTGTTGCGCTTCAGCGTGCTCGAGTAAAGCCTCTTCACACAACTGTTCCTGCTCAGCAAGCTGAGCTGTCAAGGTATCCATTTGCAGTAATAAAGCTTGAGTGTGTTGTTCCAATTCAGCCTGTCGTGCTTGGTTCTTGAGCTGAACCGATAGCAAGGCTTGAATTTGGCTATGTTTGGCAGCGACTTGATTTTTGCAATCTTGATACTGATTGGCGGTGTTTTGGCTACTGCGCAAAAATTCAGATAGCTCTGATTTTGCTTCATACAACGCACGCTGATATTCGTGTAACTGCTCTTTGAGGATCAATGACTCAGGTAGAAGCTCATCCAACACAGCTTGTGCTTCTTGCGCTTGTGCCGTTAATCCAGAAAAGCCTTGTTGCTGAGCATCCAATTGATATTGTACTTGTTGAATATTTTGCTCTGTTTGACGAATTCGCTCACTTTGATATTTTTTGTCTTGCTCAAGACGCGTTATCTGAGTAACAAGCTTGAACTTTTGTTCTTGCAGTTCCGACAACTGCGCTTGTGCTTCCTGTTGTTGCACTTGTTTTTGCACAAGTTGAGTATGGTCACCCTGCTCTTTTGACTTATAGGCTTCAAGCTCATTGGTTAAGGCATTTATCTGCTGTTGAGTATGTTCGATTTTATCTGCTTGTTGTACCCATTTAAGTGCGAGCAAATCGTGTTGCAACGTTCTTTGTTGTTGTTTTAAATCGGTATAGCGTCTAGCCGCCGCGGCTTGTCGTTGTAACTTGTCAATTTGAGCGCCTAGTTCAGTTCGCACATCGCTCAGTCGCTCCAGGTTTTCTTGAGTGTGCTTAATACGGTTGAGCGTTTCTTTGCGGCGTTCTTTATATTTGGATACCCCTGCTGCTTCTTCAATAAATACTCTGAGTTCTTGTGGCTTAGATTCAATTAAACGAGAAATCATACCTTGTTCGATGATGGCATAACTTCGAGGTCCCAAACCGGTACCTAAGAAGATGTCGGTAACATCGCGACGGCGACATTTGGTGTTGTTTAGGTAATAAAAAGATTGCGCGTCTCGAGTCACCACCCGTTTTACGGACAATTCGTTGTATTTGGCGTATTCACCGCCAATTCGATTAGAAGTATTATCGAACACTAACTCAACGGAGCATTGACCGACAGGTTTTCGTGCAGATGAGCCATTGAAAATAACGTCGGTCATGGCATCACCGCGCAAGTTCTTGGCTGAGCTTTCACCCAAAACCCAACGCACAGCATCAATTACATTCGACTTGCCACAACCATTAGGACCAACGATCGCTGTCATCTCCCCAGGAAAAGGAATATTTGTAGGATCTACAAAAGATTTGAAACCAGCGAGTTTGATTCGTTTTAACCGCATAGTTGAGATTGTGGATTTATCATTCTTATAATGCTCATAATTTATCAAGAACTTGGCATTTATACAATGTTACAATTCGCCATACATCTGAGATAAAACCTGAGTATAATAGTGTTCACACTAAATAAAGTTTTATCAATATGTCTTATCAACATTCGCAATCTGGGTTTGATTATTTTTTATTAGGCGCTCAACTAATTAAAACCAAAGGGCTTAAACGCTTCGTTTTCATCCCTCTTGCGATTAATCTTGTGTTGTTTATTTCTGCTTTTATCTATCTATTTGGCGAAATGGGAAGCGCCATTCAAGCGGTTATTGATCTCATCCCCGATTGGTTTGGATTTATCAAAGAAAGTCTTGTATATGTATTATGGCCTTTGGCTGTGATCACCGTTCTTTTGGTATTTGCACTCATTTTTGGAACACTTGCCAATTGGATTGCAGCCCCCTTTAATGGCTTATTGTCGGAAAAAGTCGAAGCTCATCTCACAGGACAGCCTATGGGTGATGCTGGCTTGATTGATGCGTTTAAAGACATTCCTCGCACCCTAGCACGTGAAGCAAGGAAACTCATTTACTATATACCTCGTGCTGTGATTTTCCTGGTGCTGTTTTTTGTGCCAGTTATTGGCCAAGTTTTATGGTTTTTATTTAATGCTTGGATGATGGCTTTGCAGTACATTGATTACCCCTTTGATAATCACAAAATCGGTTTTACCCCAATGAAAAAAGCTTTGCGTACCAACAAAACGCTGACGTTTCAGTTTGGTATCATGGTGAGTGTTTTTTCTCTCATCCCTATTGTAAACTTTATTGTCATGCCAATAGCAGTATGTGGCGCAACGGCATTATGGGTCAATGAATACAAGGCAAAGTACGCCTCTTGATCTATTTTTGAGCTGCTCTGGCAAACTCTTGCAAGCGGTATTGCCAAAGGTGTTGATAAATTCGCGGGATATAACTCAGGTCAGAATACTGTAAAAAATGCCATTTAGCGTGTTTTATTTTGTACCAGCGCTTTCCTGTATGCTCTGTACATTGCTCATCGATTATTTTTGCATTAATTTGCTCAAGTAATTCCCATAAATAGTCTTCACTGCTCATTAAGGACGATGGTCTTTTATTGGCATAGCCCTGCCAATGACATTGCTGAGCCAACAACCTATCAGAAAGTGCGTATTCATCGGCAAAATATACCAAATGTGCTAATTCGTGGATCAACACATGGTAAGGATGAGACGTGCTGATATGTAGTTTATCTCCGCGAACAAACGCCTTCGCTTTGTTAATAAATATGACCTGAGCATCAGATTGAAATGGATCACTGCGCTCATCTACAACATGGCTTATGCCCGTAGGCAACTCAAAACATATTGGTAAAAACCCCAAGTTTTTGTCAAATACATATTGCTCATACCAGCGTAATGCAGTTAAAAACTGTTCCGCATATTCCACTCTAAAGCTTATGCGTTGATGGCAATCTTGAATGTACGGATTGACGTGTAATGGCAGGACAGAATGGCCTGTAGCACGTATTGAAAAGGATGCCGAATACAAGACAATAAGTAGAAAAAGAAATTTATAATGACGCTTGTTCACGTAACTTGTTCAACTCGACCCGGGCAAAGCGATATTCCACAAATTCATAGATATTGGTACTTAACGAGAGTTTAAAAAAGTTATTTGCTATGGATAAATTGCCTTGATACACGTGATATTTACCAAGATAAAAATACAATTCACACAAACGCTCATTCAATTGTTGCTGATTTTCAATCCCAGCTATGACGGAATCAAGTAACTCTTTTTGCGACAGTTCCTCCAGAAAAAAACCAACGATCCGACGTGACCAATTGTCTGTAGTTAACCGTTCATAAGCCGAAGCCAATTCGACATTTGCTCGCTTTGAATCCATCTTAAGCGTTGTAAAATATCGCCATAACAATCGTAATGGGTCGTTATTATCCAGCTGAAGATAGGTGTCAAAATCTTGGTAACTCAGTTCATAGCGCTGATGATAATACGAGGTCAAGCCACGATTAAAATAAGCAAATGCATAATCTGGATCCATTTCTAATGTCGCATCCAGAGCATCGTAAGCCTCTGCGTAATTACCTAAAATGGTATAATGTATACCCAAAGAGTTATACACATCAGGCATTCTAGGTTGTAAGCGGAGCGCTTGAAGATAATCATTATGCGCTAGAACCTCTAGGCCCAAACTGTCATGCACTAACCCTCTTTGAAATAAAAGTTGTGCGCGCTCGTCGTCACTAAGTTCGCTATTTAATACGATTTGATTGAATTGTGCTAATGCGCGTTGCGCGCGATAACTGGCAGCAGCGGGTTCTGCTAAGACAAGGTTGCCCAAAGTTGTCTGAGGCGATTCAATTGCTTTAGGCGCAACATTTTGACAGCCACTAAGTACCAACGAAGAAGCCACAACTAACAAAATAGTGAATTTGAGCACAGTTATCCTTTGTCATTAACAATATGAGAATCATCGCAAAATCAGCGATGATTAGCAAAAAAACCTAACAAAAAAAAACCATCACAGAGATAGTTCCCTGCAATGGTTCTTTAAATATTTTGCTAGAGCTTATTCAGCGTCAGGTGCATCATCCTGTGGCGCTTCTTGAACTGGCTTCTCAATGAGTTCCTTCATGCTCAAACGCACGCGGTTCTGACGGTCAATTTCCATTACCTTAACTTGAACTTCTTGACCTTCACTCAAATAATCAGTGACCTTAGCAACACGCTCGTGTGCAATTTGTGAAATGTGAACCAAGCCATCTTTACCAGGTAATACTTCAACAAACGCTCCAAAATCTGCGATGCGAGCAACTTTACCGGTGTAGACCTTGCCGACTTCGATTTCTGCAGTTACTGCCTCGATACGTGCAATGGCAATATCTGCTTTGGCTTTTTCAGTGGCAAAAATCTTAATGGTACCGTCATCTTCGATTTCGATATTAGTATCAGACTCTTCCGTAATCGAACGAATCGTTGCACCGCCTTTACCGATGACATCGCGAATTTTATCAGATTCCACTTTCATCGTGTAAATACGAGGCGCAAATTCTGATAACTCTTCACGATGCCCCTGGATTGCTTGGTCCATTACACCAAGAATATGTAAACGAGCTTCTTTTGCTTGTTTTAATGCGATCTGCATGATCTCTTGAGTAATGCCTTCGATCTTAATGTCCATCTGTAGCGCGGTAACACCTTCTGCAGTACCGGCTACCTTAAAGTCCATATCACCAAGGTGATCTTCATCACCTAAGATATCCGACAATACGACGAAGTTATCATCTGATTTGACCAAGCCCATTGCAATACCCGCAACAGATGCTTTAATTGGTACACCCGCGTCCATTAACGCTAGAGAAGTACCACAAACAGATGCCATCGAAGATGAACCGTTTGACTCAGTGATTTCCGATACAACTCGAACCACGTAAGGGAATTCTTCCATTGAAGGCATCACTGCTTGAATACCGCGTTTTGCCAAACGACCATGGCCAATTTCACGACGCTTAGGAGAACCAATCATACCCGTCTCACCAACGCAGTAAGGAGGGAAATTGTAATGCAGCATAAAGCGCGAGTTGGTGACTCCACCTAGCTCATCAATCATCTGGGCGTCACGCTCAGTACCAAGCGTCGCAGCGACAATAGCTTGCGTTTCACCACGAGTAAACAATGCAGAACCATGCGTACGTGGTAACAAACCTGTTGCTACATCAAGTGCACGGATCATAGCCGGGTCACGACCATCAATACGCGGCTCACCAGCAAGGATGCGTGAACGTACCACATCAGATTCTAGGTCATGTAAAAGATTAGAAACTTCTTTTGCGTCCTGTGACTCATCTTCGGCAAGAATTGCTTCTAGGGCTTTTGCCGTTACTGCTTCAACTGCAGCTTTGCGTTCTAGCTTATCTGAGATTTGATATGCTGCTGTCATACCTTCTTTAGCAAGCTCTGCAACTTTATTTTTAAGTTCTGTGTTCTCGGCTTCTGGCTGCCAATCCCACTTCGGCGTATTTACTTTGGCTGCGAATTCATTAACGGCATTAATGACCGTTTGAGATTGTTCATGGCCAAATACAACCGCACCAAGCATTGTTTCTTCAGACAATACATCCGCTTCTGATTCAACCATTAATACTGCAGATTGCGTACCAGCAACAACTAAATCAAGTTGGCTAGCTTCCATTTCTGAAGTGCGAGTATTTAAAATGTATTCACCGTTTTGATAACCAACACGTGCGGCACCAATTGGGCCGTTAAATGGAATACCTGAAATAGCTAACGCCGCAGAGGTACCAATCATTGAAACTATGTCAGTTGGAATTTCTGGGTTAGCAGAAACAACGGTAATAACGACTTGAACTTCATTTTTAAAACCTTCCGGAAAAAGTGGACGAATTGGGCGGTCAATTAAACGCGCAATCAACGTTTCACCTTCTGAAGGGCGGCCTTCGCGTTTGAAAAAACCACCAGGGATCTTACCTGCTGCGTACGCTTTTTCCTGATAATTCACCGTTAATGGGAAGAAATCTTGGTCCGCTTTAGCTTCTTTTTTGCCAACAACGGTAACTAAAACAGAGGTATCATCCATGCTTGCCATGACCGCGGCAGTTGCTTGACGTGCAATCACGCCAGTTTCTAATGTCACAGTATGCTGTCCATACTGGAAAGAGGTAGTAATAGGAGTCACTATGTATCCTTTTATATATCTAAATGTCTATCTAAATTTGATTTTTTTGCTTTTTAACGCGCGCGTATTATATGAAACATTCTGACAATAAGCCATGTTTAGGCATATAAAATACGAAAATTACTCGATTAGGTAGAATATCTAATACATAACACTTAAGAATTAATCCCAAAGTGTTATTTCGGAATCACAATTATTAACCTATATTTAACATCAGCATTAAAGTATTCCCCCTAATGCAAGTAAGACCTAACATGATTTTATATCGTATAGAAGACTTTAAAAGTGCCCCGTCCTGGATTGAATATATCAGTTTATATGCGATCAGTAGTACATTCATTATCATTGCAACTTATGCAATTATGGATAAGATCTCGGCGATATTAGGGTTTATTGCTTTTTTACTGTTTCTCATAGCCTCATACACATTTGCAACCATAAAACGCGTTCGTCAAGAGCGAGCTATTCAGTTTTACTGTGCATGTTTGAAAGAACTCGATGTCAATGAGTTGAAAAACCTGGCGCAACGCTACCGGAGCACCGATCTAGAACTCACGATAATTAAGCAACGATTACATGTCCTGCATACCCACCCTACTCCGTCAGAGCCACCTGTGATGCCCATTGTCAATGTCTAATTTTTTTACACTACCACGCACAAGAAACAAAAATAAGCCTACAATTCAATAATTTAACAAGTGGTTTAAAAATTGCTTCATCATTTTGTCTATAGATGTAACGAGGCAATTATGAACCGAATTAAAGACGCTACCAAACGTGTCAAGCTATACCATCAAACGTATCAAGAAGAAATGCATCTGCCACAGCTCGATACAACTTCAAGCAGTAAACTTAACGCTCTACTCGATAAAATATATCGTTTTGAGCATCGCTGTACGATGAAAAAAATTAAATATTCAGAGCCAGTCTGTATAAAATTTCGTGGTGCAATTGCTGACTTGATGTTGTTACTCGATGATTTTGACTTACAACAAGCGATAGCAAATCGCGATAATGAGGACCAACACAAGGAAATTGATAGTGTTGCTTAACGGCAACACCTTTGGTGTCGACATTTTTTACAAACTCTTAAACATCCATATATATATCATTGTAATTTCAATAACATATACCTCTGGCACTGCTTTTGCAAATTCTGCAGTACTATCGAATTAAACCGGATTAAACATGTCACTTGCAATTATTACCTTGCTAGTTTTACTCACATTGTATGCCATTTATTTTTATGACAAACGGTGTAACAACAGTAAAAAACATCTCAGATTAAAACAATATTTAAAGCAAGATAGTGCCAATAATGGTACTAATGAAACATTCCAATCATTTTTTGATAAAGAACCCATGCTTAAAGAGATCAAAGAAAATGGCGCTTTAATTTTTGAAGAGCACAAATTGAGAGGCATTTTGGATGGGAAATATTACTGGGAACTAAGTACCAATAAATACCAAAAAAAGGGGTACATTGGACTGATCATAAAAGGGTCAAAAGAGATTGCTGGAGTAGCCAAAATCGCTGCATACCATGGTCCCCTTAGCAAAGAAGAACTAATAGATAACAAAGACAAGCATGGCGTTTTGCTTGAACAGATCAACCAATCTGACTGCAAACACAATATTGCAATTGAGTTAGCTGAAATTATCCGATTTGAGCGACCCATCCCTTATGAACACAAGCTTGGAGCCGTAATGTGGGTAAAGATTGGCGAGCAAGATGATGTTATGCAGGCATTGGCAAAAACATTATCAAATTACTAAAAACAAAAAAACGAGCAATCGCTCGTTTTTTGAATTGGTGCGGAAAGCGGGACTTGAACCCGCACGAGCATAGCTCACCACCCCCTCAAGATGGCGTGTCTACCAATTCCACCACTTCCGCAAAAATTGATATTTAATTAATTACCAGGCTTATCACCCGAATCTTTTATATCATCCTGGGTAGATGATGCAGGTACATCAGACGCAGGAACAGACTGTTGCACAGGTAAATCAGAAACAGGCACATCAGAATTAGCCGGCATTACTGGTGCAGTAGAAACGGGAACTTCGATATTTTCAAATTCATCAACTGCTTTTTCTGAGCCTGCTGTTAGATTACCAAGTAACAAGCAAATCACAAAGAAAAATGTTGCTAAGATGGCTGTTGTTCTAGTTAAAAAATTACCTGAACCTGACGAACCAAATACGGTGTTAGAACCGCCACCACCGAAAGATGCCCCCATATCAGCACCCTTGCCTTGTTGGATAAGGACTAAACCGATTAAGCCCAGTGCGACAATCAAGTAAGCAACAATCAATACTTCTTGTAACATGTAAACCTCTATTTATTTGCAGCTTTGCAAATGTTTATAAATTCTTCTAATTGAAGGCTTGCTCCACCGACAAGACCACCGTCTATATCCGGTTGAGCAAACAACTCTGGCGCAGTTGATGCATTCACACTGCCCCCGTATAAAATTTTTAATGACTCGGCAACTGCCTCATCATGTTTTGCAAACCAAGCTCGAATAAACGCGTGTACCTCTTGCGCTTGAGCGGGCGTTGCAGTTTCACCAGTACCGATTGCCCATATTGGCTCGTATGCAATAATTGCGTTACCAAATCCTGCAATACCAACTGTATCAAGTACCGCTTGCAACTGCGCTTCTAAAAAGGCAAATAGATTACCGGCTTGTCGGGTTTCTAACGATTCTCCAACACATAATATCGGAGTTAAACCAGCCTCTTGAGCTCTGACAAATTTTGCTGCAACAAGGTTATTGTCTTCAGCAAACATCTCTCTGCGTTCAGAATGACCGACAATCACATACTGCGCACCAACACTTGCAAGCTGCTCACTAGATATTTCACCCGTAAAAGCTCCAGACGCACTAGATGCCAGATTCTGACCACCTAATCCGAGGTCAGATCGGAACAAGGGTAAAAATACAGCTGGAGGACAGATCACGATATCAACTTCAGATAGATTCACATTACCTAAACCTTGGTCAAAAGTTGTTACCAGGCTAGGATTACCATTGAGTTTCCAATTCCCAGCAACTAACTTGCGTCGTTGAATCATCGTTTGTCTTCCATGCAAGTGTACTTAGGCGCGAGATGATACCCAAGCCTACTGATTTATACAAGAACAAAATACAGAAATGCCTATGCTTTGCTCACTTCTTCAACTACTGCGGCGATTTGCTGAGCATTTTGTTGCGCAACATTATCATCTTCAGCTTCAACCATCACTCGAATAAGTGGTTCTGTACCGCTCTTGCGCAATAATACCCGCCCTGTGTCGCCCATCGCCTGTTCCGCCGTAGCAACAGCATCTTGAACAGTTGAGTTAGAGATAAAGTCTTGCGAATCATCGCTGTAGCGAACATTTATGAGTGTTTGTGGGAACTTTTTCATACCACTGGCCAAAGCATGTAAGCTCATATCATTACGCAGCATCGCAGTGATAACTTGTAATCCTGCCACAATGCCATCACCGGTTGACGTAGCTGCTAAATTGAGGATATGACCTGAACCTTCACCACCAATTAGCCAGCCATTTTCTTGCAATAATTCCATGACATAACGATCGCCCACTTTACTGCGTTTAAATGGGATACCTAATTGCTCAAGTGCAAGCTCTAAACCTAAATTGGACATTTGTGTACCGACAACCCCACCACTTAGGCGACCAGACTTTAATGCATCTCGAGCGATAATGAATAATATTTGGTCACCATCAATAACATTGCCCTTGTGATCAACAAGCATAATACGGTCGCCGTCACCATCCAAAGCAAAGCCCAAATCAGCTCCGTGTTCAACAACCGCCTCAGCACACGCTTTCATAGAGGTAGCACCCACCTTGTGGTTTATATTGGTTCCGTTTGGTGATGTGCCTATAGTGATGACCTCAGCGCCTAATTCACTCAGTACGTTAGGAGCGATGTGGTACGTTGCACCATGTGCACAATCCACAACGATCTTCATCCCTGTGAGCGATAATTCAGAAGGGAATGTCCCTTTACAAAACTCAATATAACGACCCGCGGCATCGTCAATCCGAACCGCTTTACCAAACTTATCAGCAGCCACACATTCCATTGGTTGATCGAGCATTGCTTCAATTGCTAACTCAACATCATCATCTAGTTTAAAACCATTGGCCGAGAAAAACTTGATCCCATTGTCATAATATGGGTTATGGGATGCACTGATAACTATGCCTGCTTCAGAACGAAATGTCTTGGTCAAATAGGCAATCGCTGGCGTGGGCATCGGTCCTAATAAACCTACATTTAACCCTGCTGCAGACAAACCCGCTTCTAGTGCGGATTCCAGCATATATCCAGAAAGGCGTGTGTCTTTGCCAATTAACACCTTGTTAGTACCCTTGCCGGCAAGTACCTTTCCGGCTGCCCAGCCTAATTTTGTAATGAACTCTGGGTTGATGGCTGACTCACCGACACGACCTCGAATGCCGTCCGTGCCAAAATATTTGCGTTGACTCATTAACGTTTACTTCCCTTTGAGAATAATTATTCGACTGAATTAGTCTGATTGAAAATAGTGACCAAATCGACTGTCTCGGCCACATCATGCACACGAAGAATGCTAGCTCCTTTAACGCACGCTAACATAGCACATGCCAAGCTTCCTGCCAAACGCTCAGGCGTGTCACGGTCCAATAATTTACCAATCATAGATTTGCGTGACATGCCGGCTAGAACAGGCACATTGAGATATTGGAACTTATTGAGATGTTTCAGTAATTGATAATTGTGTTCAAGAGTCTTACCAAAACCAAATCCAGGATCGACTATAATCCTATCTGTTGCAATGCCCGCTGCCACACATGCATTAATACGCTGTAATAAAAAGTCATATACGTCACCAACTACTGAGGTATACGTTGGGTTATCTTGCATCGTTCTGGGCTCGCCTTGCATGTGCATTAAACATACTGGAACCTGAAGTGAGGCAGCCGTTACAAGAGCATCGGGTTGTTGTAGCGCACACACATCGTTAATCATATCTGCACCAGCATTTACTGCAGCATACATGACTTCAGCCTTATTTGTATCAATCGAAATAACGCCATCAAACTCTTTACGTAATTCTTGGATAACGGGTACGACTCTGTTTATCTCATCTTCTGCTGTAACAGGCTTTGCTCCAGGACGAGTCGATTCACCGCCAACATCGATCATTTTTGCGCCATCAGCAATCATTTGACGAGCTTGTTTTAGTGCAGTTTCTACTGAATCAAACTGCCCTCCGTCAGAGAATGAGTCAGGAGTGATGTTTAAGATACCCATTACTAATGGAGTATGAAAATTGTGAGAAACTTGAGAAAAGTTCATTGCGATATCCCTATTAAGCACAAAACGCCGGCTTAGCCGGCGTTTTAATACAGTATTACACGTTAGTGAGGTAAGTCACCTGGTTTACCTACTGGCTCGTCATCACCTTTGTCATTCAGAGTGGTCGTGCCACTATCATTGTTATCAGGTTTGTTGTCACGACGTTCCCAATCCGCTGGTGGACGCACCTCAACACGTGCCATCAAATCATCAATTTGCAATGCATCAATGGTTTCATACTTCATTAACGCATCTTTCATCGTATGCAAAATATCCTCATTATCTTTAAGAATTTGTTCCGCGCGTGCGTAGTTCCGATCCAAAATCTTTTTGATTTCAGCATCAATTGCTTTGGCGGTATCATCTGACATGGAAGAGGATTTCGATGCAGAACGGCCAAGGAATACTTCACCTTCTTCTTCTGCGAACAACTGCGGACCCATTACTTCGGAAAGTCCCCATTGCGTCACCATCTTGCGAGCAATGTCGGTGGCACGCTCAATATCATTAGACGCACCAGTTGTGACTTTTTCGTCACCATAAATAATAGCTTCTGCAAGACGACCACCATACAAAGACGAAATCATGCTTTCTAAGTGTTGCTTTGAGTGTGATACACGATCTTTTTCAGGTAAGTACATCGTCACACCTAGCGCACGCCCACGAGGAATAATAGATACTTTATAAACTGGATCATGTTCAGGCACGATGCGACCAACGATGGCGTGACCTGCTTCGTGATAAGCAGTCATTTCTTTTTCTGATTCAGACATCACCATCGTCTTGCGCTCAGCGCCCATCATAATTTTGTCTTTAGCCTTCTCAAACTGCTCCATATGCACTAGGCGACTGTTTGAACGAGCTGCAAATAATGCGGCTTCGTTCACTAGGTTTGCTAAATCCGCACCAGAAAAACCTGGCGTACCGCGAGCAATCACTGCGGGTTCCACATCATCCCCAATTGGGACTTTGCGCATATGCACCTTAAGAATGTGCTCACGACCGCGGATATCAGGTAAGCCCACAACGACTTGACGGTCAAAACGACCAGGACGCAATAACGCAGGATCTAGGACATCCGGACGGTTCGTCGCTGCAATCACAATAATGCCTTCGTGCCCTTCGAAACCATCCATTTCGACAAGCATTTGGTTAAGAGTTTGTTCACGTTCATCGTGACCACCGCCAAGACCAGCGCCACGCTGGCGTCCCACTGCGTCGATCTCGTCGATAAAGATGATGCATGGTGCAGACTTTTTAGCCTGTTCAAACATGTCACGAACACGCGATGCACCGACACCGACAAACATCTCGACAAAATCAGAACCGGAAATGGTAAAAAACGGAACTTTTGCCTCACCGGCAATCGCTTTAGCAAGCAGTGTTTTACCTGTACCAGGAGGACCAACCATCAACACGCCTTTAGGGATTTTGCCACCTAACTTCTGAAACTTTGAAGGATCTCTTAAAAAATCCACTAGTTCTGAAACTTCTTCTTTGGCTTCATCACACCCAGCTACGTCAGCAAAGGTCGTTTTAATTTGATCTTCTGAAAGTAAGCGAGCTTTGGACTTACCAAAAGACATTGCCCCACGGCCACCACCGCCTTGCATTTGGCGCATGAAGAAAATCCACACACCAATCAGCAACAACATTGGGAACCATGAAATAAAAATAGAAGTCAATAACGATTGTTCTTGAGGAGGTTCACCTAATATTCTCACGTCTTGTTTCACTAAGTCAGAAACAAGTTGGTCATCAAAATACGGAATATAGGTGACAAATGTCTCACCTGTGCGTTTGGTGCCACGGATTTCGTTCTTGGAAGAATCAATTCTGACCTCTCGGATCATCCCTTGATTGGCTTCTTTCAAAAACGTCGTGTAGTCGGTTTGTGGGCGTGCGTTCTCGCCCGGAGAAAAGTTGTCAAAAACAGCCATCAGCACTACTGCTATGACCAACCATAAAATTAGATTTTTCGCCATGTCACTCAACGTGTTTAACCTCTTGTCAAAACTAGCCGATTGAAAATTCAGCCACAGTATAAGACTACTATACTTTATAGCCTGTTGCCACTAAGTAAACCTCCCGAGAGCGTGCTCTTGATGAATCTGGCTTTCGTGTTTTTATAGTGGTAAATGTTTGTTTTAGTTCTTTAAAATATTCATCAAAGCCTTCACCTTGGAATACTTTAATTGCAAACGCACCATTTTTGCCCAACACCTGACGGCACATATCCAATGCTAACTCGCATAAATACATTGATCGAGCTTGGTCAACACTCGCGTTTCCGCTCATATTTGGCGCCATATCTGACAATATAATATCTACGCTGGTATCACCAATTCTGTTCAATAAAGCTTCCAAAACTTTTTCTTCACGAAAATCACCTTGTAAAAAATCCACCCCAGCAATCGGATCCATTGGTAATATATCGCATGCAATGACTTGACCTTGAGTACCAACTAACTCTGTTGCCAGTTGTGACCAACCGCCTGGTGCCGCCCCCAAATCAACCACCGTCATTCCTGGTTTGATTAATTTGTCTTTCGCTTGGATTTCTTCGA
Source organism: Alteromonas sp. LMIT006 (assembly GCF_024300645.1). Classification (NCBI taxonomy): domain Bacteria; kingdom Pseudomonadati; phylum Pseudomonadota; class Gammaproteobacteria; order Alteromonadales; family Alteromonadaceae; genus Alteromonas; species Alteromonas sp. LMIT006. The sequence continues at coordinate 2,237,625 of NZ_CP101291.1, forward strand.
GCTTAAATACTGCACGAGAACGCAGACCTTGTTTTTGCGCTTTTTGCACATAGTGGTCATTAAAATGTTCGGTAAGCCAGCGTTTAGAACTCGCAGAATGCTTTTTTTTAGTCATTGCGTAAAATATTGGTACATCATAATAGATAGAGGTAGAATACACGTTTTCAAGTGCATTGTGCAAAATAACTCGTATTAATATGGCATTATCTAACAAACAAAAGCAGTATCTTAAAGGGCTCGCCCACCCCCTTAAACCCGTCGTTCAGCTTGGTGGCAATGGTTTTACAGAAGGAGTGTTGGCAGAAATCGAAAATGCCTTGGCGCATCACGAATTAATCAAGGTCAAAGTGCCATCCGAGGATCGTGATGAAAAAAAACTCATTATGGACGCCATTATCCGTGAAACTGGAGCTGAAAAACTGCAAGTCATCGGCCATACCCTTATCATGTACAAAGCTAGTGAAGACAATAAGATAGAACTTCCACGTAAATAAACTGTACAGGAAGCACTATGCAGATAAGTAAGCAAACGTTTGTTATTACTGGCGCTGGTTCTGGCTTAGGCTTAGCCACCGCAAAATATCTATCTGCACAAGGTGCACACTTAGCCTTACTCGATATCAATGCTGAACAATGCCGGTGCGCTGAAACCGAACTAGAATCGGACTCGGCTATTTCTTATGTAGTAGATGTGACAAATGAGGTACAAGTCGAAGATACCTTTGCACAGATTAAACAAAGCTTTGGTACTGTACATGGTTTAGTTAATTGTGCAGGCATTGCTCCAGCGCAAAGAGTTCTGAACAAATCTGGGCAAGCGAACCCTCTTTCCGGATTTGCTTCCGTCGTCAACATAAACCTGATAGGTTCCTATAACTGTGCCCGAGTCGCGGCTCAACACATGGCATCCAATGCATCCGAAGAAAATGGCGTCATTATAAACACGGCTTCCGTGGCCGGCTATGAAGGGCAAATTGGTCAGACCGCTTATGCGGCATCTAAAGCTGGAATAATAGGATTATGTATCGCTTTAGCTCGAGACTTGGCGTCATCCAAAATAAGAGTTAACACCATCGCTCCAGGAATTATGGCGACTCCAATGTTATTGGGTATGCCACAAAATGTGCAAGATGCCTTATCGGAAACAGTAGTGAATCCCAAACGGCTGGGAGCACCTGAAGAGTTTGCCAAGTTAGTTGCACACATTATTGATAACGCCTATCTCAATGGCGAAACTATTCGCTTAGATGGTGCGTTGCGTATGGGGCCGAAGTGAACTAACCGTATTAATTGCGCTTCGCTTGCTTCCACGTCCCACCGTATTGATATCCGTCTTGCTCTTTGATAGTTAATTGACAAGCTTTGCATACCAATATCCAATCAGATTGTTCTTGGTATTTGACCCGAAACATCTCTGCAACGATGGCCTGACAACCTATACAATGTTTTTCCGGTTTTTGGCGAGAACGTTTCCCCACTATTCGTCATCTCCACCATTAACAATATTGGCAATACTATACAGTTGGCTTAACGCAAGGCTATTGATGCTGCCTTTGGGATAACGTCCTTTACTATTTTGTTCACCAGCTTCTTTGCCCATTAATAAACTCAATGCCTGGTCCACAGTTTGCACCGCATACACATGAAAATCACCCGCTTCAATCGCTTGACAAACTTCATCACTCAAGATCAAATGACGCTGATTAGCGTACGGTATAATAACGCCATGAGAGCCATTCAAACCTCGATGCTGACACAAAGCAAAAAATCCCTCGATTTTTTCATTAATCCCACCGACAGATTGCACTTGACCGTATTGATTGATCGAACCAGTGATAGCTAATGATTGTCTACATGGCAAGTTAGTGAGAGCAGAAATCAATGCAACCAATTCGCCCAGCGAGGCGCTGTCGCCATCGATATAACCATAAGATTGCTCTAGCGCGATGTTAGCTGATAATGTCAATGGAAAGTGTTGTGCGTATTTATGACCTAGATATCCGGTGAGTAACATGACCCCTTTAGAGTGAATCGACTGACCTAATTCAACTTCGCGTTCAATATCTGTCACCCCATTTGCGCCAGCATATACGGTTGCCGTAATGCGAGCCGGCGTACCGAAGGTGGTGGTGCCGATATCTAAGACCGTTAAACCATTCACTGTCCCAACTGTTTCACCATTGGTTTGAATGATTATTTGCCCTTCTTTTATATCATCAAGTAATGATTGAGGAACTCGTCCAGTACGATAACGCCTAGCGGCTTGCACTTGATTTAGACATTCTCTATCAAGCACACAAGGTAGCTCAGAACGCGCATAAAAACTGGCTTCATTGATCAGTTCTAATATATCCGCAAACTGCGCACTGATCTTATTTTGGTGTTCCGCATCGCGCATGCTTTGCAAAATTAAGCCTCGCAACGCATCCGTATCGACATCTGTAAAATTGTATTTCTTAGCGTGAGCAATAACTTGCTGCACAAAATCCACCATGTTGCTGTCTTCAGCCGGCATGTCGTATTCAAAATCGACCAAGACTCGAAACAAGTGTGAAAACTCCTCATCAATATCTTGTAAGGCATAAAACAAATCGCGAGAGCCAATCAGAATCAACTTAATCTGCAATGGAATCGGCTCCGGCGTAAGTGAAACAGAACTGACCATACCCGCATCTTTCTGGGGTAAATCGATGCGCAACACATTTTGCTTTAATGCGCGTTTGAGAGACTCCCACACATGGGGTTGTTCAATCATTTTATCCGCGTCCAGTAACAAGTATCCTCCGTTCGCTCGATGTAACGCTCCGGAGCTGATCATACGATAATCACTGATTACACTGCCGCTGGCAGTCGAATATTCAATACGACCGAATAGGTTTTGATAGGTTGGGTTGGATTCATACACCAACGGAGGCGATGCATCCTCAGTATGTTGCACAATGATATTCGGCAAGTATTGGCTTTCAAGCACATCTCTAGCTTGGGTGATATCGAACTTATCCTCCTTTTCTTCTAATTCATCCAACCACAATACCGAATCAATGATATGAGATTCCAGAGATAAAATGTAATTGGAGACCTCTGGTAAATGCGTGTAACGTTCAGCCAGTTCAGCAAGCAAAGGTTTGACGGCTTGTTGTGAAGTTTCTTGTTTTAGCTTACGCAACGCTTTTGCTAACTCTCGTTTCCAGACAGGTAGCTCAATTAAAGCTTCTTCAAGCGCATCTTCAAGTATTGCAATATGCTCCAAAAAATAAGCCTGTTGCGGCTCATCTAACGTTGCGAAAGTCTCTTCATTAATTGCCTTGCCTTCAACTATGGGCATAAAGCTAACCAAGCCATCTTCTTCAAACATCGCAATATTATGCTCTTGCGCTTGATTTTCGACCGATTCTAATGCGTCTTCATACTGGCTTTGATGGTGTTTTTGTGTAGCGCTTTTTTTGCGCTGATAGCCAGGGTTATCAAACGCTGCCGGGAACATATCCAGCAGTTGATTAACCAGACTTTGCATATCTTTAGAAAACCTTTCGCTTTGCGCTGCTGGCATTTTGATCGCTTTGGGACTGCGTTCAGCTTTGACATTGTTGACATAGACCCAATCAAAAAGTTCTGCTTTGACAGCGTGTTTTGCGACATAATCTTTGACCAAGGTAGCCCGTCCTGTGGCTTGTTCTCCCATAACATACAAGTTATAACCTTTAACCGGCATGCCTAAACCAAACTCTAACGCGTGTTTGGCTCTTTCTTGACCAATAAACACACGAACTTCATTGCTATTTGCTGGTGCTGCCTGACGCCATTGGGCAATTTGATTATCGCTTAAAATAACACGGCACTGGTTAGGATCGACGCGCAGAGATTGTTCCAAGGCGATAACAGCGGAAGACTTAGCTGCGGATAATTGGGGCATGTTTTAACGCTTTTTAATTTTTTACCTCATCCTACACTAAACCCATTAAAAAATCACTGCTTACCATAGTCAATAAAGCCTCTGTGGTGTATTCTATAGCGCAGATAAAACCTTATATTGATAAGCACTAGAACGATGACGCAAGCAACTGAACACACTTCATATCAACCCAATTCAATCGAATCGTCAGTCCAAGATTATTGGCAAAAGCATCAATGTTTTGCAGCTCAGCCTGACAGTGACAAAGAAAAATTCTATTGCCTATCCATGTTCCCCTATCCCAGTGGCAAGCTACACATGGGTCATGTTCGAAACTACACAATTGGTGACGTGATAAGTCGTCAACAACGCATGTTGGGCAAAAACGTGTTACAACCTATGGGATGGGATGCTTTTGGCTTACCTGCAGAGAACGCGGCTATTGCCAATCAAACTGCGCCAGCCAAATGGACGTACGCCAACATTGAATACATGAAAGGCCAGCTTAAATCACTTGGCTTTGGCTATGACTGGGATCGCGAATTTGCTACTTGTCAACCAGACTATTACCGTTGGGAACAATGGTTTTTTACCCGCCTCTTTGAAAAAGGTTTAGTGTACAAAAAAAACGCAACAGTGAACTGGGACCCGATTGACCAGACGGTTCTAGCGAATGAACAAGTTATTGACGGACGTGGTTGGCGATCAGGAGCGATTGTTGAGCGCAAAGAGATTCCACAGTGGTTTATCAAAATCACCGATTATGCCCAAGCGCTTTTAGATGACTTGGAAGAGCTTGAGCAATGGCCCGAACAAGTCAAAGCGATGCAAAAAAACTGGATCGGACGTTCAGAAGGTGCCGATATCCAGTTTGATTTGCCCCAACCCATTGCTGGCTATGAACAATTAGAAGTGTACACAACCCGCCCAGACACACTTCTCGGCGTGACTTTCGTGTCTGTTGCCGCTCAGCATCCGATTGCCCTTGAAGCGGCCAAAACCAATCCTGATTTAGCGGCCTTTCTCGATGAATGCAAAAACACAAAAGTCGCAGAAGCTGATATGGCAACAATGGACAAGAAGGGGATGGCTACAGGATTTTCTGCAATCCATCCTTTGACAGGGAATACTGTACCGATTTGGGTTGGCAACTTTGTCTTAATGGAATACGGCTCTGGTGCGGTCATGGCAGTACCAGCACACGACCAGCGCGATTGGGAATTTGCTCATAAATATGGTTTGCCAGTCAAACAAGTCATAGAATTTGCGCAAGAACACGACTTAAATGAAGCGGCCTATACGGAAAAAGGCACTTTGATTAACTCGGGTGATTTTGATGGCTTGGACTTTCCCCAAGCATTTGACGCAATCATTGATGCGCTAGTGGCCAAAGAGCGCGGTCAGAAAACCATCAATTATCGTCTTCGTGATTGGGGCGTTTCGCGTCAACGCTATTGGGGAACTCCGATCCCTATGTTGAATACTCAAGACGGTGAATCCGTTCCGGCACCTGCTGAAGATTTACCAGTGCGCTTGCCTGAAGATGTGGTTATGGATGGCGTTACTTCTCCTATCAAGGCGGATCCTGAGTGGGCCAAAACCACATACAATGGACAGCCAGCGACCCGTGAAACGGATACCTTCGATACTTTTATGGAGTCATCTTGGTATTACGCACGCTACACCTCAGCCCCATCGGATGCAATGCTCGATCCAGCTGAAGCCAATTATTGGTTACCAGTGGATCAGTATGTAGGCGGGATTGAACATGCTATTTTGCATTTGTTATATTCGCGTTTTTTCCATAAATTACTGCGCGATGAAGGCCTCGTCGATTCGTCTGAACCATACAAGCGACTGCTTTGCCAAGGCATGGTGTTAGCGGATTCATTTTACCGTGAGGATGATGCGGGTAAGAAAACTTGGTATTCACCAGCCGATGTAACCGTCGAGAAAGATGAAAAAGGACGTGTTGTTGGCGCAACGCTCAATGCAGATGGACAGCCAGTTATTCATGGCGGAATGACCAAGATGTCTAAGTCCAAAAACAACGGAATTGACCCACAATCGGTAATTGACCAATACGGTGCAGATACCGTCAGACTCTTTACTATGTTTGCAGCGCCGCCAGAACAAACTCTAGAATGGGTTGATTCTGGCGTAGAAGGTGCACATCGCTTCTTACGCAGAGTGTGGAACCTAGTCCATGAACACTTGCAGCACGGTGCTACTGCGCCATTAACTAACAACTTGTCTAAGCCGCAACGTGAATTACGTCGTATTATCCATAAGACCATTGCCAAAGTCAGTGATGATATTGAGAGGCGTCAAACCTTTAACACCGCTATTGCAGCCATAATGGAGTTGACCAATGCACTGCAAAAGGCGGCGGTCGATACTGATAACGACCGCAGTGTGATACGAGAAGGTATTGAAGCCTTAATTTTGATGTTGACACCTGTGACGCCTCACATTTGTCATGTTTTATGGCAAGCTCTAGGACACTCTGATGTTCATAATGCTCCTTGGCCAACGGCTGATGCCGAGGCTATGATTGAGGAGGAAAAACTTATCATTGTTCAAGTCAATGGCAGACTTCGAGCCAAAATCACCGTTGCCGCAGACGCAGCACAAGCAGACGTAGAGCAAATTGCTATGGCAGAAGACAATGTGCAATCCTTTGTTGACGGAAAAACCATTCGCAAAGTGATATTTGTCCCAGGTAAATTGCTCAACATTGTTGCGAATTAATAATGCGTATATGGTTTCTTATTTTTGTCGTATTTTCTTTGGCGAGTTGTGGCTTTACGCCACGACAAGCCAATTTGGTACCACAGGAACTGCGCCAACTCGCAATAGTCACTCAACCATCAACCCAAGCATTTGCTGAGGCACTGAAGCGTTTAGGCTCTCTAAATGATTTAGTTTGGCGCAACGAGAGTGATATTCGCTTAAATTTGATCGATGAAAAGGTCACTCGCAGACTCTTATCTGTATTTGCTTCAGGACAAGTCGCTGAATATGAGCTAAATTATACGCTACGCTATCAATTATCCGTTGATTCGGCTTCTATCCCACTAGAAATCAATATCCTTCGCGACTATCAAGATGATCCTAAGCAGGTTTTAGCCAAATCGCTGGAACTTGAACTCATTATGCAAGAATTGCGAAACCAAGCTGCCGAACAACTGCTTAGAACGCTTGCGGTAAACTATCAAACCGCTTTGTTGCTGGAGTAAATTGTGCAAATCAAATCGGACCAACTCAACGCGCAATTATCTAAGCAAATCCCACATGTGGTGCTTATTTTTGGTGATGAACCACAGCAAGTAATTGAAGCATTGGACTGTGTTCGAAATGTGGCAAAAGACAATGGTTTTTCGGAACGCACGTCACTGACTGCAGATGGGCAATTTGAGTGGGACAGTTTATTTGACGCCACTCAGACCATGTCGTTATTCAGCGATAAGCAAATGATCGAGTTGCATCTGCCGACCGGTAAACCAGGTGTTACTGGCAGTAAAACACTCATCGCGCTGGCTGAGCAATTGCACGATGACTTGCTTTTAGTGATCCACGGTCCTCGAGTTGGCAAAGATGTGCAAAACACCAAATGGTTTAAGACCATTGCTCAATGTGGTTTATTTGTGCCCTGCTACCCTCTCTCGGGACACGCTTTACAGCAATGGTTAGCAGGATTATTGCAACAGGCAGGACTCAATTTCGAGCCACAATGCGTTCAGTTTATCGCAGATGCGTGCGAAGGTAATATGCTTGCCGCAGCTCAAGAAGTACAAAAATTAGCATTGCTTTACGACTCTCAGACTTTGACATTAGATATGTGTCGACATGCGGTCGTGGAGCAATCTCGCTTTAACGTGTTTCAGCTAATCGATGAAGTACTCAAAGGCGATAGCGACATGATTGTGCGTCTGCTATTGCGTCTAGAGGGCGAAGGCGTTGAACCCAATGTCATTATATGGTCTTTACTCAAGGAATGGCAAAACCTGCTGCAACTGCAAGCGTTGCTAAAAACCAAACAGCCCATTCCGTGGCAGCGTTTTGGTATTTGGCCACAGCGTCAACCACTTTATCAAGCCGCATTACAAAGACTCGAGCCACAACAACTCGAAGTCATTGCTAATGAATTAACCTACGCAGATAAGCAATTTAAATCAGAAACGACGGCCAGACCTTTTGTTCAACTTGCTCACTTGTGTTTATTGTTTACTGCTCAAGGGGCTCAGAATATATCATTACAACGCGCATGAAAATCGTCTTTGGCGGCACATTTAACCCTGTGCATTTTGGTCATATTAAACCACTGTTAAGCTTATGCGAAGAATTTGGCTTTGCACAAATCGGCTTGATGCCAAACTTCGTAAGCCCCTTCAAGCAAGGTGAATGCATGGTTTCCAATAACCACCGAATTAACATGCTCGAAAAAGTCATCGCAGAATTTCCTAAGCTATATCTCATTCGTGATGAAATCGACCGTGAATGTGTGTCGTATACCGCGGATACGATTCAATCATGGCGTGACAGAACGCCTGAAGAAGAGATTGTTTTTGTTATGGGCGCTGACAGTTACCAACAACTGCATCACTGGTATGATGTTACACGGTTACTGGAACAAACCAGCATAATTGTATTGCCACGTGATAAACCTGTACAAAAAAACAACAACCTAGCCCCTGAACTCGAGTTTTTTGATTCCCATCAGGGCTTAATGAAGGGGCACATTTATCTGGCACAAACTGCCTTGTATCCAATTTCTTCAACACAAATTCGCCAAGCCATACAAAACAATCAAGACTGTGCTAAATATCTCCCTAAAGGCGTGTTAAACTATATACAGAGACATCATTTATACCAACACCACAATTAGAGGTACTCTTGGAGTTACAAGCGTTATTAGAATTTGTCATTGATAAAGCGGATGACATGAAAGCACGTGATATTATTACGTTAGATTTGACCGGTAAAAGTACAATTACCGATGCCTTTGTGATTTGTTCAGGCAATTCCAAACGTCATGTTTGCGCCATTGCCGAAAATGTTGTTATGGAAATGAAACACGCAGGCTCCCCTCCCCTTAACATTTCCGGCACCGAAGATGGAGAATGGGTGGTTGTAGATATGGGTGATGTGGTGTTGCATGTAATGCAGGACGCGTCACGTGATTATTTTCAACTTGAGAAACTTTGGGGATAACTGGAATCATCCATGCGCATCACTATTATTGCTGTTGGCACCAAAATGCCAGCATGGGTAGAGGAAGGTTGTCGCGAGTTTTTGCGCCGATTCCCGCCTGAGCTCGATGTGTATTTTAAAGAAATTCCAGCAGGTAAACGCGGCAAAAATGCCGATATCCCACGTATATTAGAAAAAGAAGGTGAACTGACTTGTCAAGCCATTGGCAAAGGAGATAAAGTCGTCACCCTTGAAGTCAAAGGTCGTCCATGGGATACCCCGCAACTTGCCCAACAATTACAGAACTGGCAAATGGACGGACGCAACATTAGCTTGCTTATTGGTGGTCCGGAGGGACTGGCGCCGAGTTGTTTAGCGTTAGCCGAACAAAGATGGTCTCTATCAGCATTGACATTACCTCATCCTTTGGTCAGGATCATAGTTGCAGAGAGTCTTTATCGGGCTTGGACCGTTACTCAAAACCATCCATATCATCGGGAATAAGATATTATGGCTAAGCGCCGTCAGGCAATGCGTGATTATACCGCCGAAGATAAGTTGTTCTTGCGCCGTGCATTCATCGCAATATGTTTGGTCGCCGTTGTTTTTGGGGTGCTTCTCCTTAATATGTATCAATTACAGATAGTCTCTTTTGAAGATTATCAAACCCGAGCTGACGGCAATCGTATCAAGGTGGTTCCGATCGCGCCAAATCGTGGGTTGATTTATGACCGCAACGGCGTCTTATTAGCAGAAAACCGTCCTTCGTTTAGCTTGCGGATGGTCAAAGAACAAATTCGCGATATTGACGAAACCGTTGCCGAACTTTCAGAACTGCTTGTCATTAATGACGAGCAATTACAAGAAATTCGTGACAGCATCAAAAATGCCCGCCGTTTTCAACCAGTCACTATTTTGGATAACCTTAACGAAGAACAAGTGGCTAAATTTTCAGCGCAACAGCATCGTTTTTCGGGTATGTTTGTTGAGGCCGGTTTGACCCGATATTACCCGTACGCCGATGCATTGACTCACGTGCTCGGTTACATTGCCAAAATCAATGGCCAAAATCTAGAAAGCATCGCTTTAAGAGGTCAAACTTCGAACTATGCCGCAACGCGTTTTATTGGCAAACAAGGCATTGAACGCTACTATGAGGACAGACTCCACGGTAGCGTTGGTTACAAACAAGTCGAAGTCGATAATAAAGGCCGGGAATTACGAGTATTATCTGTTGAAGAACCGATTCCTGGAGAGGATTTGGTTCTAAATATCGATGTGCAGCTACAATTGTTTATCCAAAATATCATGCGAGAAAAACGCGGGTCAGTGGTTGTTTCAGATCCTAGCACTGGGCAAATCTTAGCGATGTTTTCAAATCCTAGTTATGATCCCAATTTGTTTGTTCGTGGGATCAGCCAAAAAGAATACAACAAACTTATCCAAAATACCGACCGTCCATTATTAAATCGTGCCGTACAAGGACAATATCCCCCCGCATCTTTGATTAAACCCCATCTTGCTTTACTTGGACTTGAATACGGTGTCATTTCAGAACACAGTAAAATCCACGACCCGGGTTATTATCAACTACCTGAAGTATCTCACCGCTGGCGCGATTGGAAGAAAACAGGCCACGGACATGTTGATGTCAAATATTCAATTGAAGTATCTTGTGATACCTTTTTTTATGAGCTGGCTTATAAGTTGGGCATTGACACCATCCATGAATATATGACTCAATTTGGTTTTGGCTTATATACCGAAATTGATTTGGCTGAAGAAACCGACGGTAATATGCCATCTCGTGGATGGAAACAAGCCCGTTTCAATCAGCCTTGGTATATTGGTGATACGATTTCTATAGGTATTGGTCAAGGTTATTGGACAGCGACTCCGATTCAGTTACTTAACTCATTAAACACGTTACTCAACGACGGGGTTCGCCATATTCCACAAATTTTAAGAGGTTCGCTGATCCAAGAATCATTACTTGAACAAGGTGTTAGCGAATTCCCTCCGATTTCGATGCTGCAATCTAGACATTGGGAGCATGTACGAAATTCCATGAGGGATACTGTTGGACTGCCCCATGGAACTGCATACGGTGCGTATCGGAATGCCAAGTATTCATCAGGTGGCAAGACTGGAACCGCTCAATTATTCACTGTTGGGCAAGATGAAGACGTTGACGAAATAGAAATAGCCGATTATTTGAAAGACAACGCGATGTACTTCGGCTATGCGCCTGTTGATACTCCTGAAATTAGTGTCATTGTGGCTTTGGAAAACGCCGGTGGCGGTGGTTCTAATGCAGCCCCTCTCGCACGGCAAGTGATGGATTACTATCTCGTAGATCGAACATCACGCGACGCCACGATTGCTCAGCAAAAGGTCAAGTTTAATGACTAACCCGTCCTCGTCTTTCTTATCGAGTTTACTGCAGCGCTTGCATATCGACGCATGGTTGATGGTGGGTTTAATTGTCTTAATGGGGACCGGCCTAGTAACCATATATTCAGCAGGTGGTGAAGACATTGGATTGATCCATAAGCAAGTAACCCGACTCGGTATTGGCTTGGCCGTGATGTTGTTTTGTGCACAGATACCGATACACTTTTATCGTTCAATTGCGCCGATATTTTATTTAGTTGGAGTCTTGCTATTAGTCGCAGTACTGTTTATTGGTGTCGAGGGTAAAGGCGCACAACGCTGGCTCGATTTGGGCTTTATGCGTTTTCAGCCATCTGAAATACTCAAGTTATTCGTGCCGATGACCATTGCTTGGTATCTCAGCCAAGAACCATTACCGCCGAAGCTCAAACACGTATTGATAGGCTTTTTACTCGTGTTGATTCCCGCTTTGCTCATTGCCAGACAACCCGATTTAGGTACGGCCTTACTGATTGCTAGTTCGGGATTATTTGCGTTGTTCTTAGCTGGATTGAGTTGGCGAATCATAACGGTATCTAGTGTCTTAGCGATAAGCTTTATTCCGGTAATGTGGTTCTTTTTGATGAAAGCCTATCAAAAACAACGAGTCATCACGTTTTTAAATCCAGAAAGCGACCCTTTAGGTGCGGGCTACCACATCATTCAAAGTAAAATCGCCATTGGCTCTGGTGGGCTTTCTGGTAAAGGCTGGTTAGAAGGCTCACAATCACAATTGGAATTTTTACCCGAACGGCACACCGATTTTATCTTTTCTGTATTTAGTGAAGAATTTGGTTTAATCGGGGTTTTGCTACTGCTTGCGTTGTATGGATTTATCATAGTGCGAGGCCTAATCATAGCTGGTAGAAGTCAGTTTATATTTTGTAAATTATTGGCTGGTAGTATTACGTTGACCTTTTTTGTCTATGTGTTTGTAAATATTGGGATGGTCAGCGGCTTGTTACCTGTGGTCGGAGTACCTCTGCCTTTAGTTAGCTATGGCGGTACGTCTATGGTTACCTTGTTGGCTGGTTTTGGGATCGTCATGGCCGTTGCCACGCAAAAAAAGGTGGTTTCTCGATGAAGATCTGGATCATTTTTTTAGTCTTAATTATCAGTGGCTGTGCCCAATCTTATCGCTACTCTCAACGTGTAGATTCTGCCCCGGCGGTGCTGATCCCTGATCATGAACCCTCACCCATTATCCCGCGTTACGAGCCATATCGCTTAGCCAATCTCCGTCCTTATCAAATTGCAGGTATTTCCTATCAGCCCCTATTAAGTGGATATGGCTATGTGGAAGAAGGCATTGCATCTTGGTATGGACAAAAATTTCATGGTTACGCCACCGCCAATGGTGAGACATTTGATATGTATGAATATACGGCTGCCCATACCACCTTGCCATTGCCTTCATACGCCAGAGTGACTAACTTAGATAATGGCAAGTCTCTGATTGTTCGGATTAACGATCGCGGCCCTTTTCACAACAACCGAGTAATAGATTTGTCTTTTGCAGCCGCCAAAGAACTCGATTATTTAGATTCAGGAACGGCCAACGTGCGCATTGAAGTCATACACGTAGACAAGAACGAACTGGTGACGATTGGGGATAGTACACCGATCCCATTATCTGAATTTGTGCCTCCTTCACCTTTGCAGAAGCCTGAGGCCAGCAAGCAGTATTATGTGCAAGTGGCAGCTGCTACCAGTGAAGAAAACATCCTCTCTCTCGGTGACGTATTGCAACAAATCTATCAAACGGATTTTAAAGTTGCCGCACGAAATAACCTATACCGTTTAAAGCTTGGCCCTTTTGCTGATTATTTGAGCGCATCTGATGCACTAAACACCCTGCAAAGTAACGATTACCCTGAGGCCTTTATTGTTTTCGAGTAAGAGTGCAACTTTTTTGCCCTTTTAAGGTCACATTGTCCATACAATCTTGTTACAATCTTCACAGTTTAATTTTGAATTGGTTTGTCTATGTTTAAAGCAGTACTCCTTACCATTTGTTCTTGTTTTTTTATTTCTTTCGCGCATGCTCTTGTGGTCATTCCTCCTCCACCATCGGTCGCTGCTGAAGGTTTTTTATTAATTGATGCCAAAACTGGACATGTCATTGCTGAACAAAACGCGGATGTGCAACTCGCTCCGGCTAGCCTAACCAAAATCATGACCATGTATGTGATTGGTCAAGAGTTACAAGCCGGCAATATTGCCCTTACCGATATGGTGAGTATTTCAGAAAACGCATGGGCGAAAAACTTTCCTGATTCATCCAAAATGTTTATCGAAGTCGGCACAAAAGTAAGCGTTTCTGATTTGATGAAGGGAATTGTCATTCAATCAGGAAATGATGCATGCGTGGCAATGGCTGAGCATGTTGCGGGAAGCCATGATGCATTCGTGAGCATGATGAATGCCTATGCGGCTAAGTTAGGTATGACCAGTACCAACTTTATGAACGCCCATGGTTTGCATGACCCAGAACACTATACCACGCCTCGTGATATGGCTCGCTTATCGCAAGCACTTATTAACGATAATCCCAAAGAATATCAGCTCTATAGTCAAAAAGAATTTGAATACAACAACATTAAGCAATTTAACCGCAATAGCTTATTATGGGATAAGGCTCTCAATGTTGATGGCATCAAAACAGGCCACACTTCCGATGCAGGTTATTCGCTTATTACGTCTGCCACTCAAGGTGATATGAGACTGATTTCTGTGGTAATGGGTACTGAATCTGAACGCGCACGCAAAACCGAAAACAAAAAACTTCTGCGCTACGGGTTCCGTTTCTTTGAAACCATTGAACCTTACAAAGCCGGCGAAAGCTTTGTTGCGCATCGTATTTATATGGGCAACCGAGATACGGTTGATTTAGGAATTGATCAAGATGTATCTATTACCATTCCAAGAGGACAAGCTCAAAACCTAACAGCGAATTTCGTCCTTGACCGCAAGTTAGAGGCGCCTCTCTCTAATGGAGAAACCGTTGGCAAGCTATTTCTGCAAATCGAAGACGAAGTGATCGCACAGTACCCACTAGTCTCTTTACAGAGTGTCGAAGAAGGCGGTTTCTTTTCCAAGGCAGCGGACTTTATCAAGCTCAAACTGAGCAGCGAGCAACAATAATATTTGATATGGTGAATTCACAACGGTCTGAGTGTATAATCAGACCGTTTTTTTTATCCAAAGGTGATAATGTGGATACCCGTTTTGACGAACTTCTTGAATTTCCTTGCTACCAAACTTTCAAGGTCCTTGGTCTTGCTCAACCTGACTTCCCTGACCAAGTGATCACTCGTTTGCAGCAACTAGCACCTGGTGACTATAATCCGACAGTAAAACCCAGCAGCAAAGGCAATTATCATGCTTTATCACTGAGTGTAAAGGTGACATCTAAAACGCATATGGAGTCGATTTATACTGAACTGTCGGCATTAGATGTTGTTCGAGTCGTAATCTAAGCGTTTATTTATGGATACGATTATCGTTCGCCAACTCGGTCGTTGTGACTATGCCCCCATCTGGCAAAAGATGCAGGACTTTACCGATCGACGTGATGAACACACTCGTGATGAAATATGGTTAGTCGAACATGAAGCGGTATTTACCCAAGGGCAAGCGGGTAAAGCCGAGCACATACTGAATGTTTCAGATATTCCGATTGTCAAAGTCGACCGCGGAGGGCAAGTTACCTATCACGGCCCAGGCCAACAGGTGATGTATGTTTTACTGAATATCAAACGTCGCAAACTTGGTGTACGTCAACTCGTTACAGCGTTAGAGGAGACGATTGTGGCGCATTTAGCCCAAGCTGGCATTGAGAGTTATCCAAAAAAAGATGCGCCAGGTGTTTATGTCAACGAAGCTAAGATTTGTTCTATTGGCTTACGCATTCGCAAAGGTTGTTCATTTCATGGACTTGCGTTGAATGTGAATATGGATTTAAGCCCATTTCAGCTTATCAACCCCTGTGGCTATGCTGGTTTACAAATGGTTGATGCACACCGTCTAGGCGACGAACGTCCACTAGAACAAGTTGGAGTATCTGTAGTAAAATGTTTTCATGCGCTAATAGGGGCGCCTGCACTAGAATTTAGAGAAGGTTTTGATGAGTAACTCACGGACACAAGCTGGCGTAAAGCTACGCGATGATGAGAAAGTAAAATATATTCCGGTCACAATCGTACCTACCGAAAAAGAAGAAATGCTCCGCAAACCAGAGTGGATAAAAATTAAGCTCCCTCGCACCACCGATCGCATTGACAACATCAAAAAAGTCTTGCGCGAAAATAATCTTCATTCAGTATGTGAAGAAGCGAGTTGTCCCAATCTGGCCGAGTGTTTTAATCACGGTACAGCAACGTTTATGATTTTGGGCGATATCTGTACTCGTCGCTGTCCATTTTGTGATGTGGCTCACGGCAAACCTTTACCACCGAGTGCTGAAGAACCTGAGAAGCTTGCCAAAACCATCGCGCAGATGGACTTAAAATACGTCGTCATCACCTCCGTTGACCGCGATGATTTGCGCGATGGCGGTGCGCAACACTTTGTGGATTGTATCAATGCGATCCGTAAACATAGTCCTAATACCAAAATTGAAGTTCTGGTACCTGACTTCCGAGGACGCATGGATACAGCATTAGAGATCCTTAAAAAGGGAGTACCAGACGTATTTAACCATAACCTTGAAACCATTCCTGATTTGTACCGTGAGTGTCGCCCAGGTGCAAATTACAAGTGGTCGTTGGAGTTATTGCGTAAATTCAAAGCACAGCATCCAGATATTCCTACTAAGTCAGGCTTAATGATGGGCATGGGTGAAACGAATGAGCAAATCCAACAAGTATTAGATGACCTTCGTGAGCACAATGTCGATATGTTGACCCTTGGCCAGTACTTACAGCCATCACGCCATCACTACCCGGTTAAACGCTATGTGACTCCGACTGAATTTGATGAACTAGGAGAATACGCAAAATCAATTGGCTTTACTCACGCTGCATGCGGACCAATGGTCCGATCAAGCTATCATGCTGATAAACAAGCTGCTGGTGAAGACATTGTTGGACAATTTACGCCGAACAAATAAAACTTGATGCATGGCAGACAGAAAACGAATTTACATCGCTTACACTGGGGGGACCATTGGTATGAAACCCTCTCCACAAGGATATGTCCCTGTTGCGGGCTTTTTACAAACAAGTGTAAGTCAACTTTCAGAGTTAACCCGTCCGGAGATGCCGGAATTTGAGCTCCATGAATACCAGACACTGTTGGATTCTTCAGATATGCAACCCAGTGACTGGCAATTCATAGCGGATGATATTGTCGAGCGGTATGACGAGTTTGATGGATTTATCATCTTACATGGTACCGATACGATGGCGTATACCGCGTCAGCGCTGTCTTTTATGTTTGCCAATTTGGATAAACCTATTATTGTAACTGGTTCGCAGATACCGCTTGCACAATTGCGCTCTGACGGTCAAGAAAACTTATTAAATGCCTTATACCTCGCCGCACACCATCCAATTAACGAAGTGTGTTTATATTTTAATAATCAATTGTTGCGCGGTAATCGCGCGCGAAAATTAGACGCTGATGGCTTTGCTGCATTTGGCTCGCCAAATTATCCAACATTGATTGAGGCTGGGATCCATATTCAGCGCAATGATTTCGCCCCTATTGCTAATTCAGGGTCAATGAAAATGACCCGAATCACCACTCAACCTGTGGCATTGTTGTATTTGTATCCCGGTATCAGCGCTCAGATTTTGGAAAACCTGTTGCGTCAACCTATGAAAGCGATTGTATTGTTGAGTTATGGCGTGGGTAATGCACCACAAAACAAAGCAATTTTAAGCTTGTTAGCAAAGGCTAAAGAAGACGGCATCCTTGTCCTCAACTGCACACAATGTTTGCACGGTAGTGTGAATATGGATGGTTATGCGAATGGCAGGATCTTATCCGATGTGGGAGTAATCAATGGGTACGATATGACACCTGAAGCTGCACTCACTAAACTTCATTACGTTTTATCCGCCACAGATGATTACGATGAACAAATCACTCTCCTTGGGCAGAACCTCAGAGGCGAGATGAGCATCAACGCTTAAAGCTTAGTGCGGAAGATCTCGCTTTCTTCAGATAACTCACGACGCAATTCAGATTTGCTTTTGTGAACCATTTCACCATTTTCGCCTATGGTCATGTGTTCGTTGGTTTTGGCAATTTTGGCTTGATATAACATCACTGCTTGCAGTGCGTTTTCTTTTTGTTCATCGGTTAAGCTTTGGCCATTTGCCCACTTACCGGTCTCTACCGCCGTTTGCAAATTAGCAAAAATTTCAGGAGTCATTCCTGCGACAAGTTGTTCAACATTCATACTGGTTATCCTAAAATTTAATTTTCTTAGCTTTGATAAAAGCGATTCGAGCGCGATTGACCACGTACCACAAAAAACCCAATACCAACATTAACATGCCAATGCTGTGTTGCGTGCCACCGACCTCAGGTTGTCCCCAATACAATAAACCAAACCCCGTGATGAACACTAACACTGCTACAAATGACTGAGTTTGCAAGCTTTGATGTTGGTCGTAGCGTTTGCGTTTTTCTCTCTCCAAAATCGCATCGGCATCATCTGCCCCAACTGCAAAATCACAATGTGGACACGTTTCGGCTTTGTCGGAGATTTTTTTCTTACAAGCTGGGCAATCAGTTAGCATGTGAAACCTTGGAATTTATTTAAAAACAAAAAAGCTGATACGTATGATATCAGCTTTTTGATGTTAATTTAATGTCAGCGACTTAACTGTCTTTGACTTTATCCCAATATTGATTCATCGAATCTTTCATCTCTTTGCGCAACATCAAGATCCCAAACAAGTTGGGTAGTGTCATGACCACAATTGCTACCGCTGAAAACGTCCATACCAAGGTGGTATCAGAAAACGCCGCCATAAAGAAACCAGCCACATATACCACGCGATATGGCATGATGGATTTTGGTCCAAACAAGTATGTCATGGCACGGTCACCATAATAAGACCATGCAATCGCAGTAGAAAAGGCAAATAACAGCAAGCCCACAGACACGATATATTGGCCAAAATCACCAAAGAACCCGCGGGTGAAGGCTATGGTCGTTAAACGAGCAGAATGCACGAGTGATTTACCTGAAACAACGAGATTGTCTTTTTGTGGCTTACCATCTTCAACAATCACCATGCCAGTGAAACTATCTTCTTCAGAGGCAATACTAAAGACAACGTCTTCAGCAACAGAGCGCGAATTAATGATGGTAAAATCGGTGTTAACGGCTTTGCCGCTGACGACTTGAATACGACCGTTATACGGAGTAATCGCTTTGTCATCAATGTTGTTAAGATATTTATATAATGACTCAACATCAGCTTGATTTTGGTCGCTATATTGCCCTGACACAATCAGCATGTCCGCTTTGTCAAAAATGTTGTGGTGTTTTTCATTCCACACGCCTGATGACAAAATGACTAAGCCTGTAATAGTACAGATAATGATGGTATCGATGAAAGGTTCTAGGATTGACACCATGCCTTCGGCTGCTGGATCTTTGGTTTTGGCTGCCGCGTGTGCGATTGGCGCAGACCCCTGTCCCGCTTCGTTGGAGAATAAACCACGATTTACCCCTCGGTTGAATGCATAGGCTAAGCTCGCGCCCAAGAACCCTCCAGCAGCAGCTGAACCGGTAAACGCATCAGCCCAAACTGACGCAAAAGCAGGCCCTAAGTTACCTAAATTAGCAAAAATAACCGCTAATGCACCAATGATATAAATTACTGCCATAATCGGGACGATTTTGGACGTCACAGCAGCAATACGCTGAATCCCACCCAAAATCACCAAACCGAGTAATATGGCTAAAATGCCGCCCATCACCATAGGATCAATACCAAAGGACTGTTCCATTGCACTGGCGATACCGTTAGATTGTGGCAAATTACCTGTGCCAAATGAACAAATAACCGTTGCCACCGCAAAGGCGATGGCCATCCATTTCATATTCAAACCTTTGTCCATGAAGTACATTGGACCACCTGCCATGGTGCCGTCTTCGGTTTTTTCACGGTATTTGTGAGACAGAGTGACTTCTACAAACTTAGTCGTCATCCCCAAAAAGGCCGTCACCCACATCCAAAATAATGCTGCAGGGCCACCAAGGAATATCGCAAAGGCTACCCCAGAAATATTACCAGTGCCGACCGTACCAGATAATGCCGTAGTTAATGACTTAAACGGTGAGGTATCACCAGGATCATCATCATGAGTGTATTTACCCGAAACGACTTTCCAACCGTGTTTAAAAAAACGGATCTGCGGAAATTTTAGGTAAAAGGTAAAAAACAGGCCAGTTCCGAGTAAGACATACGGAAACCAAAAGGCACTGCCCAAAAACCCATCTAACATGAGTAAAAAATTATTGAGTGCTTCCACTTGTTGCTCCTTTATAAAGGGTTATTGTTGTAATACTTTCATCACTGCGCGCATCGCCACAAGGACATCTGCACCGAGCTGTTGTGAACGAGGTATCGACCAACCATAGACAGCATCTGGTAAATCTGCATTGTCTTTAAATGGCATCTCAAGAGTATATGATAGACAATTAAAACGATGACCAATGGCAGTTGCTGCGATCGTCAAATTGGCCGTACCTGGCGCATCTTTGGGATAGCCATAGGTATCTTGAAACTCAGGTGTGGTCTGCATCAATACTTGTTTAAACGTGTTCTCTAATTCAGCTAATCGCTCGTTGTAGTTCGGATTGCCTTCACAACCGGCAACAAAATTATACGGTAGCGCTTCATCACCATGCATATCCAAGAACAGGTCGACTCCGACTTCATCCATCTTGTTGCGCACAAGGAACACTTCTGGAGACTGCTCCATGGAGGGACTCTCCCATTCGCGATTGAGGTTCACCCCAGCTGCATTAGTGCGCAGATGACCACGCACACTGCCATCCGGATTCATATTGGGAACGACATAAAAGACAACGTGTTCAAGCAAATCACGTGCTACGCCATCGCTATCATCGAGTAATCTTGACAGAATACCTTCAGCGCACCACTGTGCCATAGATTCCCCTGGGTGTTGGCGAGCAATGACCCAAAATTTTAATTTTGGTGTGTCAGATTGCTCGTCACCAATGACCAGCAAATCCATATCACGTCCATCTAAGGTTCGGCCGAGTAATTCATGACGACATTCAAACCCAGTTTGTGCAGAAGCAATTAAATCCATGTGCCGCTCATAACTGTAAGGTGCAAAATAAGCAAAGTACATGACATCGTGCTCTGGGGTCACGTCGATGGTCAAGGTATCACCATCAAAGTGGCTGTCTACGCGGAACCATTCTTCACGATCATAGCTGGCAACCGCTTGATACCCTTCCCATCCTTTAGGGTAGGCTGAATTGGCTAAATCTGTAATACGCAGTGTATGGTTAACCATTGCTGTCGTTGCCAGACGAAAGTGAAACCACTGGTAAAAGTCAGATTGATGGTCTTTGTTAATGGCTAATCGAATGTCTTGAGGAGACTCTGCCGTAATGACGCGGATGTTGCCGCTATCAAAAGCACTGCTTATATGCATTGATGATTTCCGTGTTATTCTTATTACTTGCAATGTAGCACAATTTTTGTGGAAATGACCAGTATTGTCTAGCGTGATATTAAGGACTAACTCGTAAAAGCAAGCTTTACCTTCATCCCAAACTCTGAACTATACCCGACACTCCGCCCAACAACTGCTCCTTGGTTGTCCAGAATATACACGCTTGGAAACGCACTGATTTGGAACGTATGCGCTGTGCTACGAGTTCCTAACAGTACATTACTGCGCTTGGTACCCGTCTCTTGAACAAATCGCTCGACCTCTTCAAGGTTTTGAAATGAAAGAGCAATCTTAACCACATTCACTTGTTCCGAATCGAGTTCATCAACATTGTTTATACTCCAATAACACACCTTGCACCAAGGCGCGAAAAAATACACCAATGTCGGTTTATCATTGTCAAGTAGCGGTTGTGTGCGCCCGTCAAGACTCACAAATTGATGCTCAGGAATCGTGACTGTGCCATCTGCGACCAGCATATTACGCTGTTGATACCAGACGATGGCCATCAATATCACAACAAAGACACATATCTCAATGAGACTTCTGCGAAGTGACCGAAATTTTGAAGTTTTGTTGGTTTCCATCTGCGTCATGTTGAGTCCTGAATACTAAGCCTGTTCATTAAGCATGATAATTAAGACCGTAATAGTATCAGTGTTCTTTCACAGAACAAAAAAAGCCCCGGCACACTGTCCGGGGCTTAATCATATTAGAGTGAACAACACTTATTGAGCTGGTAGACTCGGCGCAAATATACCCGCCATATCTTGCGCCACACGCATAACCTGACAGCTATAACCAAACTCGTTATCATACCAAACATATAATGTTGCACGGTCACCCGACACAATCGTCGCAGCACTGTCGACAATTGACGCTGCACGCGCACCCACTAAGTCACTAGATACAATCTCTGTCGATGAAGTGAAATCAATTTGATTTTGTAACTCAGAGAACAAGGCCGCATTTTGCAAAAAGTCATTAATGGCTTCTTTAGAACCGGCTTCTTTTTCAAGATTCAAATTCAAAATAGCCATTGATACATTCGGTGTTGGTACACGGATCGCGTTACCCGTCAATTTACCTTCAAGCTTAGGATAGGCTTTTGATACGGCTTTCGCAGCACCGGTTTCAGTGATAACCATATTCAGTGGCGCACTGCGACCACGACGCTCAGCTTTGTGATAGTTATCAATTAAGTTTTGGTCATTGGTGAATGCATGCACAGTTTCGACATGGCCGTTTTTGATGCCGTATTCTTCATCAAGTACTTTTAGTACGGGTGTAATCGCATTGGTAGTACAAGATGCCGCAGAAACAATTTTATCATCCGCAGTGACGTCTTGATGGTTCACACCATACACGATGTTTTTGATATCGCCTTTGCCCGGTGCGGTTAATAGCGCTTTCGCTGCACCTTTCGCTTGAAGGTGTAAGCCAAGGCCATCGCGGTCACGCCAAATACCGGTGTTGTCAATGATTAAAGCATTATCGATACCGTATTGTGTGTAATCGACCGTTTCTGGTGAGTTTGCATAAATCACTTGAATGTAAGAGCCATTGGCTAAAATAGCTTTGCGTTCGTTGTCTACAGTGATTGAACCATTGAATGGACCATGTACTGAATCGCGACGCAACAATGAGGCGCGTTTTTCTAAATCGCCATCTTTACCGCCACGCACGACAATCGCTCGTAAACGCAATTTGTTATTTTCACCTTGACGTTCAATTAACAACCGCGCCAATAAACGACCAATACGTCCAAAGCCGTATAATACGACGTCTTGTGGTGCTTGGTTATCTTCTTTATCAACCACTGGAGCAAGTTGGTCTTTGATAAATCCGACTAGGTCTGTAGATTCTTTACCTGCGCCATAATGAAAATCATACGCCAATTTGCCAATATCAATGCACGCTGGTGCAATTTGCATCTCGTTGATGGCATCAAGAATAGGAAAAGATTCGCGTAAGCGAAGTTTTTGGCCTTCATGACGTCGAACCGTGCGATGTGCTTTGATGACATCGATAGCGCTGGCGTTTAATAACGAGCGACCGTAAACGGTGATTTCAATCGCTTTGTTGCGATACAGTTTACCAATAATTGGCATCATTTTTTCAGCGTATTCCTGACGCTCCTGCCAACTTTTCTGAAGTTCCAATTCGACTGCTTGATTCATTGTAATTAAGGCCTTTACTCAAACTAGTTAAACACTTGCCACGGTACGTTTGTAGGGTACAGAGGCGACAAATTCGAGTCTAAGTGTATACAAGGAAAATGGGCTTGCCAAATTGTTGGATAATTACAAAAAATGAATATTTTCAGAGAAATTGAAAGAATTGTATGTTGTTTTTCAACATTATTAGAGGTTAGTTACAGTGAACGCGCATGCTTGACGTTTTCAGACGAAAATAAAGCACACTATATAAGACTAAAATATATTATTATTTTGCGTGATATATTATTTATTCACCCGAGTGAAACTGCAAAGAGACACTATTTACGCAATACCTCTCACCAGTCGGTGCAGGGCCATCGTTAAAAACATGTCCCAAATGCGCATCACAGTGTTTACACAAAATTTCGGTGCGTATCATGCCATGTGAATGATCGGGGGCAAACTTTACATTTTGTGTTGTATCTTGATCAAAAAAACTCGGCCAGCCACAGCCAGATTCGAATTTATGCTCAGAGCTAAACAGTGGCGCATCACAGACAACACAGTGATACATCCCAGTTGCAAAATGCGCGTTATACTCGCCAGTAAAAGGACGTTCAGTGCCTTTTTCTTGTGTCACGTATAGTGCTGCAGGACTGAGGTGAGCGGTACTAAATGATTTGGACATTATGCTTCTCTTTTACTATCGTCTTGTTTAAATATAACAAACGAACGATTTGAGATCACAAATTGTGGCTTCGCTATGTAAGCTCCTGCAGGTCTAAAGTCCGTCATACGCGTATCGAGCACTACCTGCCAACGATGGTTCTGCTTAACGGTAGGCAACACCATATTGTGATCGACCTTGTCGGCATTGACACAAATCAGCCAGTGCTCTTGATTATCACGATTACCAATTAACTCTACGGCAAAGCCTTTGTTCATTGGATCATGCCAATCGGAATCGGCTTTGGGACTGCCATCAACTTTGTACCAATGGACGGCATCCACATTGCACTGGTCAAAAAATGCATCATCTGCTAATTGAGCATTGGTGAGGATCTGACTGGATTGTTTTAACGCGATACAGTACTGACAAAAAGCTAAAAAATCCGCCTGCTGCCGATTGAGATCCCAATCACAATAGTTGAGCTCATTATCTTGGCAATACGCATTATTATTACCGAGTTGAGTACGACTTAATTCATCGCCATGCAAGACCAATGGCGTGCCCTGAGCAAAGATCATCGACGCAAACAAATTGCGCTTTTGCCGTTCTCGGACGTGGTTGATCACCACATCATCGGTTGGTCCTTCAATGCCATAATTGCAACTCGCATTGTGATTATGACCATCGCGATTATCCTCAAGATTCGCCTCATTGTGTTTGTCTTGGTAGCTCACGACATCTTGTAAGGTGAAGCCATCGTGAAACGTCACGCCATTGACCGATGTGTAAGAGGCGCGAACGCCTTTGTGGAAAATATCTCGCGAACCAAACATGCACGTCGCAAAGTCCGCCATTTTGTTATTATCACCGCGCCAAAAACTGCGGGTGATATCGCGAAATTGATCGTTGATTTCAGCAAAGGACACCGGAAAATTCCCCAACTGATAACCATAATCACCAATGTCCCACGGCTCGGCTATGTGAATTTTGTCACGCAAAATTGGGTCTTGTTGCAAGGCTTTAAAAAAACCTGACTTTAATGAGAACGCGTGTGGCTGACGCCCCATATTCGTTGCCAAGTCATAGCGAAAGCCATCAAATCCATATTCTGTAACCCAATGTCTTGCTGCATCTAATATCATTTGGAGATTGTACTGGTGCGCAAGGTTAATGGTATTACCACATCCTGAATAATTCGCATATTCTCTTGATTCAGGTAAAAAGGTATATGCCGTACTTGGTTGGGTCGCACGATGATGTAATATCGGTCCATCAGGACCACCTTCGGCAGTATGGTTAAACACCACATCCAAAATCACTTCAAAACCGGCTTTGTGCAGCTTATCCACACAAGTTTGTAATTCTAAATGCGCATCACGGTAGGCATAACGAGGCTCCGGTGCAAAAAAGCTGGCCGTATTATAGCCCCAATAATTCGTGAGGCCCTTTTCGACAATGAAAGGCTCTGGCATAAACGCCATCAAGGGCATCAACTGAATCGTGGTGATGCCCATGTGGTGCAAATGCTCGATCACAGCAGTATGGCACAAGCCTAAATAAGTCCCGCGATGCTCAACTGGCACGTCTGGGTGTTGCATGGTCATACTTTTGACATGCGCTTCATATACGACGCGATGATGGGGCAAAATCGCTTTTTCTAATGGTGCAACCCGAACCAATTTTGAGGAGCGATGTTGCGATGGGATTTTGCCTTTTGGAAACCACAATGAAGGATTTTTATTGTATTGCTCACGATCCCAGTACCAAGCATGAGACAGTTGTTTGGCGTATGGATCACTGATGAAGCACGCTCCACCATCTTGCATCGTAACATGATACAAATAAACCAAATCAGAATAGCCTGTATTAATCGACCAATACCAATCTTTACCTACGCGCTTTTCTGCAGGAAAGCGAGCCAATTCTTCTTGCGTATCGGCATGAAATAAAACCAATTCTGCGTCCTTGAGTTCAGGCCCATACAAGACGAACTCAAGACTGTTTTGAGTCAGTGTGACTCCGTACGAAGCACGCAGATTGGCCGTAATCATTGTTGTACTAACACCACACAGGCTAATGGTGGTAATGCTAGCATCAAATGACCATTAGCAACGGTTGTAGTTTGAGGCACAAAATAATCACTCCCACCATAAATAGCTGCATCCGAATTAAACACCACTTGATATTCCCCGTCAGAAACATGATCTAAAACGTACTCATTGTGTGGGATGGGCGTAAAATTACAGAGCACAACGGCAATTTGGCCAGAATCTGCATGGCGACTAAAACACACAATGGAGCGTTCCTCATCATTGTGTGATAACCACCGAAACCCCTTTCCAGTATGACATTGCTCATGTAGTGCAGGGTTGTTTCGATATAAGTGATTCAAATCGCGATACAACTGTTGAATCTGTGAATGCTTTGGCTCATCTAGCAAATACCAATCGAGCTGACCATCGTGATCCCACTCCCGATATTGCCCCAATTCACAGCCCATAAAATTGAGTTTTTTGCCCGGATGGGTAAACATGAAACTTGCATAAGTTCTCAAGTTCGCTCGCTGTTGCCAATCATCGCCAGGCATTTTGTTAAGCAGTGAGCCTTTGCCGTACACCACCTCATCGTGTGATATGGGCAAGACGAAATTTTCGTCAAACGCGTACACCATCGAGAATGTGATTTCATTGTGGTGATACTTACGATGTGCTGGATCACGACTGATGTATTCTAATGAATCGTGCATCCAACCCATATTCCATTTGAAGCCAAAGCCGAGTCCGCCCATATCGACAGGACGAGACACCTTAGCGAACGAGGTGGATTCTTCAGCAATGGTCATGACATTTGGAAACTGCTCATAAACAGCTCGATTCATCCACTGTAATAAGCTGATGGCTTCATAGTTGTGATTACCACCATCGACATTTGGGATCCACTCGCCATCGTTGCGCGAGTAGTCCAGATACAACATAGATGCCACCGCATCCACACGCAATCCATCGATGTGAAAATGCTCACACCAATATAAAGCATTCGCCACCAAAAATTGACGCACTTCATCTTTACCAAAGTCATAAATGCATGAGTTCCAATCTGGATGCCAGCCTTTTCGTGGGTCTTCGTATTCATAAACACACGACCCATCGAACTTAGCTAAACCATGATCATCCTCTGGAAAATGCGCCGGTACCCAATCAATAATCACCCCAATGCCGGCTTGATGGCAGGTATCAACAAAATATTTGAAATCATCAGGCGTTCCAAAACGGCTAGTTGGTGCAAATAAACCAACGGGTTGATAGCCCCAGGAGCCATCAAATGGGTATTCAGAAATCGGCATACACTCGATGTGCGTATAGCCCATGTCTTTAACGTATGAGACCAAGTCTTGAGCAAGCTCACGATAGGATAAATAGCGACGTCCATCAACCGGTCTACGCCACGAAGCAAGTTGCACTTCATAGATGCTGATGGGATGTGAATACGGATCGGAATTTTGTCTATTGCGCCATTCACTGTCATTCCAAACGTAAGAGGAATGGTCAAAAATCACCGAAGCATGCGATGGATATTGATCATGGTAAAAGCCCACTGGATCGGCTTTATGAGGTAAACGCTCACCTTGTGCATTACGCAAGGCAAACTTGTATTTTTGTCCAATGTGCGCTGACGGAATGACCAAAACCCAATAGCCCATATCGGTTTTTTGCATGGGATGCGCCGTATCATTCCAGTGGTTAAATTCACCAATCACTGACACCGCTGATGCATTAGGTGCAAAAACCGCAAAACGAACCGCCTCTAAAGACGTATCATCTGAACCATGTAACGTAATGGCCTGTGCCCCAAGCTGACGATAGACATTTTGCGGCGCGTGATCGACAAAATGCACCGCATGATAAGCTTCATTTTTATACGCATAAGGGTCGACAATGGTGTATTCGGTGTCGACAGTTTGCACCTTCAGGCGGTACTGTTTTGGGATTTGACTGGCAATGACATTACAAAAAACTCCATCCCCGGCAGCTGTCAGTTCAACCACCTGTGCCCCTTGAACATCCACAACATTCACTGCGATTGCGCCAGGTATGTAAACTCGACAAAAGTCCCCTAACTCGTTGCGAAATACCCCCAAATCATTGAAGGGAAAACTCGCACGTCCTTGTACTAAATGATGATAATCAGTCATTCTGTTCCTTTTTATTTATGTTTGACTGGCGTCGATGCGCGCTTGAGAAATACGCGCAGACAAATCCAATATATCACGATTACTAAAAATATCTTCCAAGTTCTGCGACAACTTACGACGCCAATTTGGATATTCGTTAAAAGTGCCAGGGATATTGACTGGCTTGTCCATTTGCAACCAATCTTCCAATTGTAACGATAATAATGCTGAACTGCCCTTGGCCATATGCACCTGCATTCCGTAATTCAAAGCTTGGGTCATGCCGACATAATTGACATCGTGCCCTACTTCATTAGGTATTGAGCCATGGCCATGCAGGGTATTTAAAATTTGCTGCTTATTCTCATGACGCGATGCGTACAAAGGCTGCAAAATCTCTTCTGTTGGATATAAACCAAGTTCTTTACCCAATTCCAAATCATTGCAATGCCAATAACCAATCAAGGTTGGGAAGTCATGAATGGTCAAGGTCGCCATGGATTGCACAGGATAATGTGCGGGAGAATAAAACCCTCCATCTTCTGCTTGTTCGAAGAAAAAGACACGATAAGAATACACGCCATTAGACGCTAATTTATCTCGTATTTCCTCTGGCACTGTCCCCAAGTCTTCGCCAATAATAAGCGTTTGATGGCGGTGTGATTCAAGTGCCAAAATGCCAAGCAGATCATCCACTGGATAATAGACATATCCACCTTTGTCTGCGGAGTCACCTTTGACAACCCACCACAACCTCAGTAGCGCCATGGCATGGTCAATGCGCAACGCACCTGAATTGGCCATATTGGCAGAGAACAAATCGATGATAGGTTGATAGCCCTGTTGATAAAGCACTTCAGGATCCATCGGTGGCAAGCCCCAATTCTGACCCAATGGGCCAAGGATATCAGGTGGCGCACCGATACTTGCTTGCGTCACATACAAGTCTTTGGCAGCCCAAATTTCAGCACTGCCCTCACTTACACCAACAGCCAAATCGCGATAGATACCTATGGTGAGGTTTAATTCTGAAGCAACTGCACTGGCAGCTGCGAATTGTTGAGCCGCTAGGTATTGTAAATAACCATAAAAACGCACGCGTTCGGCATGTGATTGAGCAAACTCTGCCACAGCGTCATTTTGATAAGTTTGATACTCTTCAGGGAAAACTGGCCATCCCCAACTGTCCTTGCCCGCTTGGCGTAAATATTCTTGTAGTGCATCATACGTAGCTAGGGCTGCAAGACTTTCTCCGCCTTGTGTAATAAACGCATCCAGTTCTCTGGTATCCCCTTTAATATATTCTTGGTACAAGGCATTGAGCACGGGCATTTTTAGCTCGGCGACCGCCTTGTAATCAACATATTCAACTGCTCGGGTATGTTGTAATTTTGCCTGAAATTGCCCATCGCTGACCATGGCTTGAATTACGGGAGATTGATACTCAGGGACCGCAGTAACATCAATGTACAAATGATTGAGCCACTTTCGCGATGATGGGCTATATGGCGAACATGAGTCAGGTTCATTTGGATAGAGCGCATGAATCGGATTTAACCCAATAAAATCTGCTCCCTGCTGCGCAGCATTGCGCAGTAAAGCCTGTAGGTCAGTAAAATCACCCATGCCCCAGTTGCGTTCGCTGCGCACACAGTACAATTGAACACTCAACCCCCAAACTTTATGGCCTTGAGCTATTTTTGCTGGGGTATAGCACGCATCCGGTGCCATGATTAAACGCGCCTCTGCCAATACTTGCGTATCATGCATGAGTTGAAGTGTATGATAGCCGTCTGGTACTTCAAACTCTAAATCGATTGCAAATTCTTGGTATTCGGAATCTTCAATATCCGCAGCGTTGATCAAGGTATGCTCCGTCGCAATAAGATTTTGTAAAAGATCAGCGCCCGTTTCAGTAATGACTTTCAGTGATAATGGCGTATTCACCAAAGAAATAGGTAAACGCAGTGCAATCAATTTTTCGGAGGAATGACGCAACACTTTGACCGGATCAAGTGGCGTCATCCATGCATCTGAAACTTGCTCATTGATTTGTTGAACTAAGTGATCTTCTTTCTCGATATCATACCCCATGACACCTAAGATCTTTTCCTTAGTTCCTGCGGCAACCGATGTGGGTTTGCCATACGCATCAATAAATTGCGTTTCAATGCCTCGCATTTTGACGAGCGCATCAATGGGTGTTTGCGACATAAGAATTCCAGACTAGGTTATAGTGACCCTGCATTATTATGACTTAGTGGTCACATTAAAAATGAATACGATTGCATTGATGAGAAGTTTACACTTTTTCTGTAATAAAACTACATTTTACTGATAAAAACTTGCTAAAAGTCCGTTTCAACCCTATAATTTATGTAAATTTATTTCATTTTGTGTTTTTTCGATAAGATTAGAGGTCGTTATGACAATTAAAGTAGGTATCAATGGTTTTGGCCGTATCGGTCGCTTGGTTATGCGCGCAGCGGTTGAACGTGACAATATCGAAGTAGTAGGTATTAATGACCTATTAGATCTGGACTATATCGCCTACATGTTCAAATACGATTCTACTCATGGTCGTTTTGACGGCAATGTTGAAGTCACTGACGGTGGTTTATTGGTGAACGGTCGATTCGTTCGTGTGACGAACAAAACCAATCCTACTGAGTTAGCTTGGGATGAAATTGGCGTAGATGTTGTAGTCGAAGCAACTGGTATATTCTTAACCGCTGACAAAGCTCAAGCCCACTTAGAAGCGGGTGCCAAAAAAGTCGTCATGTCAGCCCCATCAAAAGACGATACACCGATGTTCGTGATGGGGGTCAATCACGAGAGTTATGCAGGCGAAACCATTGTATCAAACGCATCATGTACAACTAACTGTCTTGCACCTCTTGCTAAGGTCATCAACGACAATTTCGGTATTAAAGACGGTTTGATGACCACTGTGCATGCAACAACGGCTACACAAAAAACAGTTGATGGACCATCTGCCAAAGATTGGCGTGGTGGTCGTGGTGCCGGTCAGAATATCATCCCATCATCTACTGGCGCGGCCAAAGCTGTGGGTAAAGTCATTCCAGCATTGAATGGCAAGTTGACAGGTATGGCGTTCCGCGTGCCAACACCGGATGTTTCTGTCGTTGATTTGACTGTGAATCTTGAACGCCCTGCTTCTTATGAGCAAATCTGTGCAACGATTAAAGAAGCTGCCGAAGGCCCTCTTAAAGGTATTCTGGATTACACCGAAGATGCTGTTGTATCAAATGACTTTATCGGTGACAAGCACACCTCCATCTTTGATGCGTCGGCAGGTATTGCCTTGACTGACACTTTTGTCAAATTGGTAGCTTGGTACGACAACGAAGTGGGTTACTCAAACAAAGTATTAGACTTAGTGGCTCACATCCAAAAATAATTTGTTTCTCCCTCCTTACAAGCCCAGTTCCTACTGGGCTTTTTTTGTCTTGTGCACTATTCTTTAGAGAATACTCAAAAAGGACTCAACAACACATGAATACTCTCACCTTACGGACCTCATCGGCCAGTTGCCAAATTGCGCTGCATGGCGCACACCTCACCTCTTATGTGCGCAATGGATTGGAGCGTTTGTTTGTTTCGCAGCAAGCTGTAATGGATGGCACCAAAGCGATTCGAGGCGGAGTACCGATTTGCTGGCCATGGTTTGGTCAGCTACATGCTGATATCGCTTCGCACAAAATAGCGCATGGCTTAGTGCGAAATCAACCATGGGATATTATTGCGCAAACTTACAGTGCTGAAGAGTCGTCTGTCACTCTAGTACCATCTGATACACATCATCCGTTGTGGCCATCAGGGTTATCTTGCTCAATCAAAATCACATTGGGTGAAGTGCTAGAGATACGCTTAATATCATCCAATTCCAGTGCAAAACCAATTGCGCTCACCGGTGCATTGCATACGTATTTTGCAATTCCAGATATCGTAGATATTGAACTTGAGGGTTTTGAGCAAGCACATCAATATATTGATAACAATACCACTACACGACATGATTTTGGCGAAAATCCCTATCTAATTAACGATGAAGTTGACCGTGTCCATTTGCTGCCAGCGCCATCAACCAAAATCGTAAGCGATTCCCCTATCACAATAAAGCACAGAGGGCATGACTCACTTGTCGTATGGAACCCTGGCGCTGCTAAAGCAAAAGCACTCGCGGATTTAGCTGATAAAGAGTATCGACAGTTTGTCTGTATCGAAACTGCTCTTACCCAAGGATTTGAGTTAATTCCTGGAAACACCCATGAGCTAATACAGTCGATTGACTGATATTTTAAAGCACAAAAAAACGCACACTATTCCTTAATAATGTGCGTTAATGAAGTCTTGCGAACTAAACTAACTGACTTTTACGCGACGGCGTTTGCTCCTTCCACCGCTTCTTTAGCAAGTTGGGTAATCGCATCCCAATCACCGGCATCCATCAACGCATCCGGTGCAAGCCATGAGCCTCCCACGCAATGAATATTAGGTAAGGCCAAATAATCGTGATAGTTAGATAAACTGATCCCACCTGTTGGGCAGAACACCATATCTGGGAACGGACCTGCAATCGATTTAATGGCTTTTACACCACCCACCGCTTCTGCTGGGAAAAACTTTAGATGGGTATATCCAGCATCGCGAGCGCGCATCAAATCAGAGGTAGAGGAAATACCTGGGATCAGCGCAATTGGTCCTGCTTTACCAGCAGCTAATAACTCTGCAGTCATACCTGGGCTGATCGCAAATTTAGCGCCCGCATCGGTCACTTGTTGTAACTGTTCTGCATTGGTTACGGTACCCGCGCCAATCATCGCATCCGGTAATTCTTTTGCGATCAATTCAATGGCCTCTAGAGCCACAGGAGTACGCAACGTCACTTCCAAAATATTAATCCCGCCAGCAATCAATGCTTTGGCTAATGGCACTGCGTGTTCTAATTTTTTGATCACAAGCACAGGAACAACAGGTGATGTTGCGAACACGTCTTGTACTGAGTATTGCCATGACTGACTCATTAGGCATTCCTTACATGTTGATTAAGGTACGCAGCGGCACCCAATAACCCGTGATCGGGTTCGTTAATTAAGTACGTAGGGATATCTTTTATGTAATGAGCCATTTGTCCCTTGGCTTCAAAGCGTGACCGAAAGTCACTTTTTTGTAAAAATTCTACAAACCGCGAAGCAATGCCACCGCCAATAAACACACCACCGGTCGTAGCTAAATTCATCGCTAAGTTACCTGCAAAACTGCCCATGATGGCGCAAAATTGTGCTAAGGCTTTTTCGCAAATTGCGCATTGTTTATTGAGCGCACTTTCAGTGATCAAAGCCGCTTCATTGTAAATAGGCTCAACGCCTTCAGCCTGAGCAAGTGCTTTGTAGATGTTCACAATACCGCGTCCTGACATGACCTCTTCAGCTGAAGCTCGTCCATATTGGGCTTGTAAGTAACGCCAGATGACGACATCGGTTTCATCCACAGGAGCAAAATCGACATGACCGCCTTCTCCATCAAGGGTTTGCCAGCCACTTGTAGTTTGCGTGATGTGCTCAACACCCAAACCTGTGCCTGGACCAAATACCGCGATGTTGCCATTTTCAATTGGTGCACCTGCGCCAATTTGGATGATTTGCTCATCATTTAATACAGGTAGCGAATGAGCGACTGCTGTAAAGTCATTAATAACAAATAAATGTTGAAGACCAAGATTATTTTGCAATCCTGACGCCGTAAACTCCCAATCGTTATTAGAGAATTTGATCACTTCCTGATTGACCGGCCCTGCAATAGCGATACACGCAGAAGTAAAGGTTTTATCTTTGTGCTCTGCAAAGTAGTGCTCTATCGCAGCTTGAATGCTTACAAACTCAATACACTGATATTTCTCAATATCAGCTATGCCGTTATCAGTAACGGTTGCCAGACGAATATTCGTTCCGCCGACATCTGCGATCAGCTTATGCCCCAAATTGCCAATCTTGTTAGCCATTGTGTGTTGCTCCTTGCTCGACAAATAACGTACATGCGCCTTCCTCAGCGCCAGAAATTGATAAACGCATACCAGCAAACATTTCACGTCCCATGCCAACATGATGTTTAGCTAGATTAGCTGGTTGCGCGTCTCGCTTGGTAAGTTCATCGGCATCCACTAACAAAGACAAAGAGCCGGTAGTGGTGTCAATTTCAATCATATCGCCGTTGTGAACTTTTGCCAGTAAGCCTCCCTTGTATGCTTCTGGTGTAACATGAATGGCAGCTGGTACCTTACCTGACGCACCAGACATGCGACCATCTGTGACCAATGCGACTTTGTAGCCACGGTCTTGCAACACACCTAGCGGTGGCGTTAAGCGATGTAATTCAGGCATACCAATCGCGGCTGGACCTTGGAAACGCACCACCACAACACAGTCTTTGTCTAGATCACCGGCTTGGAACGCGGCATCTAATTCAAATTGATCTTCAAATACAACCGCAGGTAACGTCAGTTTGCACTCTGGAGAGCGCAATGCAGAGGTTTTGATGACCGCACGACCTAAGTTTCCTGATAATACAGATAAACCGCCATCGGGTTTAAATGGCACGGCAACCGATGCAACCACCTCTTTGTCTAAGGATTTAGAAGGTCCTTCGACCCACTCTAGTTCACCGTCACGCAACACAGGCTCTTTGGTGTACATTTCAAGGTTATCAGAACAAATTGTTTTGACATCATTGTGAAGTAAACCCGCGTCCAACAGCTCTTTGATAAGTAATGACATACCGCCGGCCGCAACAAAGTGATTGATGTCCGCATGACCGTTAGGATAAATACGAGTCAATAATGGTGTTGCACGAGACAAATCAGAAAAATCATCCCAGTTCACAATAAAACCAGCTGCTCTTGCTACTGCCACTAAATGCATGGTGTGATTTGTAGAACCACCTGTTGCCAACAATCCTACCAAACCATTGACCACGGCTTTAGCATCCACTAGCTCACCGATTGGGCGGTAATTATCGCCTAAATCAGTAATGCGAGTGGCTTGCACACCTGCTGCACGGGTCAAAGCATCGCGCAAAGGGGTGCCTGGATTGACGAAGGAGGAACCCGGTAAATGTAGGCCCATTATCTCAACCACTAGTTGGTTTGAGTTGGCCGTACCATAGAAGGTACAAGTACCTGCTGAGTGATACGATTCACTCTCAGCTCTTAACAGCTCTTCACGACCCGCTTTACCTTCAGCGTAAGCTTGACGCACCCGGGCCTTTTCTTTGTTTGGTAAGCCAGAAGGCATAGGGCCAGCCGGTACGAATACCGTTGGTAGATGACCAAAAGATAAGCTTCCTATTAACATACCAGGGACAATCTTGTCACATATCCCGAGCATCATCGCGCCATCAAACATGTTGTGTGATAAGGCTACAGCAGTCGATTGCGCAATGACGTCGCGGGACAACAATGACAAGTCCATACCGGCATTACCTTGAGTAACGCCATCACACATGGCCGGTACGCCACCAGCAAATTGCGCCACCGAGCCCACATTCTTAATCGCATCTTTTATGATTGCCGGGTAGTTTTCATAAGGCTGATGTGCAGATAACATGTCATTGTAAGAGGAACAAATCGCAATGTTCGCTTTGACCATTGAGGTTAAATCAGCTTTTTCTTGTTTACCACATGCGGCAAAACCATGCGCCAAATTACCACATGACAACGCACCACGGTGTGGGCCTTGACGACGTGCTACGGCTATTTTGGCAAGGTAATCTGCTCGAGTTTGCTTGGAACGCTCGATAATGCGTTCGGTGACTTCTTGAATAATTTGGTTCATTGGTCCCTACTCCTATGGTGCCCACATAAGGTTAACGGTTGCGCGATTAATTACCGCACTAATTGGCATCGCCAATTCCGTGCTTTGTAACGCCTTGGCAATCGTGTCCTTTTTGGATTCACCGACTAAATGTAAAAATATATTTTTAGCTGCTAAAATCGCCGGTAGGGTCAGCGACATACGTTGATGAGGCGCCGTGGTAGGCTGTACCGCAATGTATTTAGCTTGTGAATTGAGATCTAAACCTTGCTCGATTTGTTCTGAACATGGAAATAACGAAGCCGTATGACCATCTTCACCCATTCCCAATATCACCACATCAAAGGGTAACTGCACATTATCCAGTGCAGCTTCACATGAGGCTACTGCATCTTCAGCATTGGCAAAATCATGCTTTAACGTAATAAATGTGGCCGCGGCTGCGTAGCTTTGTAACAAGTACGTGCGCACAAGTTTGTCGTTGCTCGCATCATCGTTTACATCCACCCATCGGTCATCCGCTAAGGTAATAACCACCTTACTCCAATCCAACTCGGTTTGAGCCAGTGTCTGAAACAAGGCAACCGGGGTACGACCACCACTGACCACAAGTGTTGCTTGGCCTTTTTCTGCAATGGCTTGATTTAGAAGCTCTGTAATAGTGATGGCGAATTCAACGGTTAACTGCTCTGCAGAAGAAAATTCGTGTGATACAAGGGCCATAATTATTTTCCTTTTGCTTTTTTGACAGCTTGTTGTTGATACCACGCTCGACCAGTCTTAGCGAGTAAACCAATGGATTCGACCGGCCCCCAGGTACCTGCTTGATATGGCTCGGGTGGTTCATTTTTAGCTGCCCATGCACCGATGATCGAATCGACCCATGACCAAGCCTGTTCTACTTCATCGCGACGCACAAATAATGCTTGGTTGCCAAGCATGACTTCCAATAAAAGCTTTTCATAGGCATCAGCGATACGTTCATCCGAAAAAGCCTCAGAAAAAGATAGGTTCAGCTGGGTTTTTTGCAGATCCATAGAGCCTGATGAGGTCAACCCTGGCACTTTATTCATAACGGTGATTTCTACGCCTTCGTCCGGTTGCAAACGAATGACCAATTTATTCGGTGGCAATTGCGCAAAGCTATCTTTAAATAAGTTATGTGGCTGACGTTTGAAGTAAATCACCACTTCAGAGGTCTTCGCCGGCATGCGTTTACCCGTTCTTAAATAAAAAGGTACGCCCGCCCAACGCCAGTTATTGATGTGCGCTTTGATCGCAACAAACGTCTCGGTTTGTGATTTTTGGTTCGCATCAGGCTCGTCCAAATACCCTGGTACTTCTTTGCCATTCACAAAGCCACCCACGTATTGACCGCGAACCGTCATCTCATCAATATTAGAGGAGTCAATTGGACATAACGCTTTGAGTACTTTTAGTTTTTCGTCACGAATATCATCCGCATCTAAAGTTGCCGGTGGCTCCATCGCCACAAGTGACAGGATTTGTAATAAGTGGTTTTGCACCATATCACGCATTTGCCCAGCATCGTCAAAGTACCCCCAACGCCCTTCAATACCAACGGACTCAGCCACACTGATTTGAACATGATCAATACTGTTGTGATCCCAGTTGTTTGTAAAAATAGAGTTCGCAAAACGCAACGAAATCAAATTTAAAACTGTCTCTTTGCCAAGATAATGGTCGATGCGATAGATTTGTTTTTCTTTAAAATATTCTGCTACTGTTTCGTTAATGACTTTAGAGGTTGCCAAGTCATGTCCAATGGGTTTTTCTAGCACAACCCGCATTGAATCATCAATGGCATTAGCATGTTTTAAACCTGCGCAAATATCACCGAAAATAGAAGGAGGCGTCGCAAAATAACACACCATAGTTCGCGCTTCATTTACCAAAGGAGTAAACTGCTCATAATCAGACGGCTCAAGCATATTAATACACAGGTAACTGAGCTTTTTAGAAAAGCGAGACCACGTGACTTCACAAATCGTCTCGCCCAAAAATTTTTCTAAATTTTCTCGAACAATGGCAACGTATTCTGTCTGCGCCAAGGGTTGACGGGCCACACCGATAAATTTAGTTTCAGGATGAATCAAATCAGCTTTCTCTAGCTGATACAGTGAGGGAAGCAACTTGCGACGAGCGAGATCTCCCACTGTGCCAAAGAGGACAAAATCACAAGGGTCGAACGAAGGTTTAATCACGTTTTTATGCCTTTTCAATGAACACAACACAATTGCATTCTTCTAATGTATTAAGGTTAAGTGTACTCAATTTTGTAGTAAAATTACAACTTTTACACTGTGATAATGCAAAAAATATCACTTTAATGCGATAATACTGAAAGTTTTACTGTAATTTTGTGCAAAAACAATACATCTTGTATAGAAATACAGGTATATTGTTACTCATGCAAAAGAGACACCCATTAGTATGAATATTTTAGAACAAATCACCCGACACTTTGACGCGTTTAGTAAAAGCGAAAAAAAAGTGGCTCAAGTCATTTTAGATAACCCAAAAAATGCCATTCATTCATCTATTGCGACACTGGCAAACCTTGCCAATGTCAGTGAGCCTACAGTCAACCGTTTTTGCCGTAGACTCGATACTAAAGGCTTCCCCGATTTTAAACTGCATCTAGCTCAAAGCCTCGCCAGCGGAACGCCTTATGTCAATCGCAACGTTGATGAAAATGATGGACCAGCTGAATATACGAACAAGATTTTTGAGTCAACCATGGCAGCTCTGGAAACCGCTCGTCAGTCGGTTGATATCAATGCTATTAACCGGGTAGTAGACCTGTTAACACAAGCCAATAAGATTTCATTTTTTGGTCTTGGAGCTTCCGCATCTGTTGCACAAGATGCCTTGAATAAATTTTTCCGTTTCAATGTCCCGGTCGTGTATTTCGAAGATATTGTCATGCAGCGCATGTCGACGATGAACTCGACGGATGGCGATGTAGTGGTGTTGATTTCTCACACTGGGCGCACAAAATCATTAGTTGAAATTGCACAAATCGCACGAAGCAATCACGCTGTTGTCGTAGGTATTACCGCAAAAGACTCCCCACTTGGCCGTGAATGTAATTACGTTCTTTCATTGGATGTTGCCGAAGATACCGATATGTATATGCCCATGGCGTCTCGCATTGCGCAACTTACCTTAATTGATATCCTAGCCACTGGCTTTACTTTGAGACGTGGCAATCGATTCAGAGAAAATTTAAAACGCGTTAAAGAATCATTGAAAGACTCTCGTTTTTCGATTAAATGATCAACAATTGTTCAAATGCGCACGGATAGTAATAAAATTACGTAAAAAAACCACATTTTTAGTGAATATTTGAAAATCTGTAATATAATTACAATATAAATGAGCTATCATACGATATTCACGACAGACACAATACGGACTCTTACATGATACTAAATCGTCGCACCAAAATTCTTGCCACTCTCGGCCCTGCCACTGATTCTCAAGAGATATTAGAAAAACTCATCGCCGCTGGCGCCAATGTTGTGCGCATGAACTTTTCGCATGGCACTGCTCAAGACCACATTGAACGAGCAGCACGGGTTCGAGCTGCAGCCAAAAAGCTCAATAAGTACGTTGGTATTCTTGGCGATTTGCAAGGACCTAAGATTCGTGTAGCACGCTTTAAAGGCGGTCCTATCTATTTGAATATTGGCGATGCATTTGTACTTGATGCTAGTTTAGATAAAGATGCAGGTGATCAACACTCAGTAGGCATTGATTACAAAGACTTACCCAATGACGTAGTGCCAGGTGATGTGTTATTACTGGATGATGGACGAGTCCAATTAATTGTTGATCGAATTGATGGTAGCGCCATTTACACAACGGTATCGGTTGCTGGAAAGTTGTCAAACAACAAAGGCATCAACAAACAAGGTGGTGGCCTTTCTGCGGCGGCGTTAACAGATAAAGACAAAGAAGACATCAAGACTGCGGCGCAAATTGGCGTAGATTATTTAGCCGTATCCTTCCCTCGCTCTGGTGCGGATCTAGAATACGCAAGAGAACTTGCTCGTGCTGCAGGATGTAACGCACAAATTTGTGCCAAAGTTGAGCGTGCTGAAACCGTTGCAACGGACGAGGCCATTGATGACATCATTCTTGCTTCCGATGCAGTGATGGTTGCACGTGGTGATTTGGGTGTTGAAATCGGCGATGCCGAACTGGTTGGCGTACAAAAAAAACTGATCGCTCGCTCCAGACAATTAAACAAAATAGTGATCACCGCTACGCAAATGATGGAGTCGATGATTGAAGCGCCACTTCCGACCCGAGCCGAAGTGATGGACGTCGCCAATGCCGTGTTAGATGGTACCGATGCAGTCATGTTATCTGCTGAAACGGCCGCGGGCAAATTTCCAATTGAAACCGTTGAAGCCATGGCTCGCGTATGTATTGGCGCAGAAACGCACCCAAGCGTGAACGAATCTAAACACCGCATGGATGAAAAATTTGAATCCATATCAGAAACCGTAGCAATGGCTGCAGTTTATGCTGCTAATCATCATTTTAATATCAAAGCCATTGTTGGCTTAACCGAGTCGGGTAACAGCACTAAGCTCATGTCACGCATCACGACTAACCTACCCATTATTGGTTTGTCTCGTCACGCTACAACTCTTAATGCTATGGCATTGTACCGAGGCGTTAAACCTGTGTTTTTTGATTCGACGCAATCACGCCCTGGTCAAATCACGCAAGATGTTGTGAATGCATTAAAGGCTTATGGTTATCTTGCTGAAGGAGATAAATTCATCTTCACTTATGGCGATACCATGGAAACCATCGGTGCCACCAACACGTGCAAAATCGTCACTGTGAATTAACCACCACCCTCAGCGTTAACAAATAATTAACATCTCCTTCATTATCCGTTATGATGTCTCCTTAAAAATAAGGAGACATTAATGGAAAAGCAATTCGACATAATTGTCTTTGGCGCCACTGGATACACTGGCCGATTAGTCTGTGAATATTTGCGTGACCACTACGCCAATAGTGATGTTCAGTGGGCCATTGCCGGCCGTGACGAGGCGAAACTCACCCACACCAAATCCACCTTAAACCTTGCTGAACACATCGACGTACTGGTCGCTGACAGTCAAGATCCACAAGCTCTGCTGCCGCTGGTGACCAGTACCAAAGTCATCCTCACCACTGTAGGACCCTATCAGCTTTATG
This sequence comes from Alteromonas sp. LMIT006, assembly GCF_024300645.1. Lineage (NCBI taxonomy): Bacteria > Pseudomonadati > Pseudomonadota > Gammaproteobacteria > Alteromonadales > Alteromonadaceae > Alteromonas > Alteromonas sp. LMIT006. The sequence goes on from NZ_CP101291.1 coordinate 2,278,894, forward strand.
GGGATGTACTCATTCGTTTATGCGCAGAAATGGGCACTGATTATGTCGATCTGTGTGGTGAGCCAACTTGGATGCGCCAGCAAATTGATACCCTTTCTCAAACTGCCAAAGAAAGTGGTGCTCGGATTGTCCATTCGTGCGGATTTGATTCAATCCCCTTTGATTTAGGGGTGTTCTTTTTACAAGATTTAGCATGGCAATATTTCAACAAGCCTATGCCGAGTGTCAAATGTCGTGTGCGCAAGATGAACGGCAAATTTAGTGGTGGCACTGCCGCGAGCCTTCAAGCAACCATGGCCGCAGCAATGCAACAACCAGAGTTGCTCGGTTGGCTCAAAGACCCATTTAGTCTCGCGGGTGGTTTTGTTGGCCCAGATCAACCCAAAGGGAATGAGATCCATTTTGATGAGGCGCTTAACTCTTGGGTCGCGCCGTTTATCATGGCCAGCATTAATACCAAAAATATACATCGCTCTAACGCCCTACTCGACCATTACTACGGCAAAGATTTTGTGTATGACGAAATGATTTTGACCGGTCCTGGTGAGCAAGGGGAAAAAATTGCCAACCATATCGCCAACGATAAAAGTTTATCAGGCCCTGACGCCCCAAAACCGGGTGAAGGCCCGACTCAAGAGGAACGAGAAAATGGCTCTTATGATGTATTATTCATCGGTACTCTGGATGAGCATGAAGTGAGAGTCAGCGTTGGTGGACACCTTGACCCAGGCTATGGTTCGACTTCACGTATGCTGACTGAAGCGGCTTTATGTCTGGCTCATGATAATTTGGCTACGTTAGGAGGTGTATATACACCTGCTCCTGCGATGGGAGAGGCTCTGATTAAACGCCTGATTGAACATGCTGGACTGTACTTTGAGGTTGAGGAGCGACATTAGACTGGGATACTGAGCCGCAGCACCGAGCTGCGGCACTTATACGGTCATTCCCAATGGGTAAAGTAATCGCCACTCTCTAACGTTGGTTTGGGCATGGGTTTCAGGTTGGATGTACCAAGATATAAAAACCCGACGATTTCATCATCCTCACTGAGACCTAATGATTTTTTCATATAATTTGATTGAGCATAACTTCCAGTGCGCCAAATCCCAGCAAAACCTTGTGCTTGAGCCGCCATTTGCATTGAATGCACAGCACAAGCCGTTGAGCATACCTGCTCCACCATTGGCACTTTGTCATGTTCCACATACTGGGTATAGGCAATAATGACCATAGGCGCACGTAATGGCAACTGAATGGCTCGCGCAATACTTTGCTCATCTTTATCTTCAGCAATCGCAGATTCTTGTAACAAATCCCCTAATTTATTGAGCCCCCTGCCTGTGCAAACAATAAAACGCCACGGTTTAAGACCAAGGTGATCGGGTGCGCGCAATGCTGCTTGCTTGATATTTTCTAACGCATCCCCTTCTGGAGCTGGAGCCGTGAGTTTAGGCTGTGAAACTCGGTTTAACAACAAATCTAAAGCATCCATGAGTACCTCATTTGTATGAAGAAAAAAACAAGCAAAATGTACCCGTAAACAGGCTAAACACAAAGTGTTTTTGTAAAAAATTTTGCACTTTGTGACCAATGCGTTACAAAAAATTACAAATTTGCAGTAGCAGATTTACCCTCGTCTCTCTAGGATGTACTTTGAGACAATATAAAAGGTGTATTTAAGCATGGCAGCAAACCAGTCATTGACCAAATCTTTGTTTGTCGGGATTTGGAATGTCCTCAACTTCTCGCGGAAGTTAGTATTTAATCTGATTTTTATTCTTCTGCTTATTTTCTTCATTATGGCGATTGCCAATTCGGGTAAAGATGAGATCAAAGTCCCTCAAGGTGGCGCTTTGGTATTAAATTTATCTGGTAATTTGGTGATTCAAAAAACATCAGTCGATCCGTTTGATGAGTTTGCCAATGAAGCTTTTGGTGGCGGCTCTGGTCCCAACGAAATTCTGGTTCGCGATGTCGTAAAAGCCATTGAAAACGCCAAAGAAGATCGCCGCATCAGTGCGTTGCTGTTGGATTTTGATGGGTTACGTGGGGCAGGCTTGGATAAGCTTCGTGTTGTCGCGGCTGCTTTAAAGGATTTTAAAACCTCTGGCAAACCAGTGATTGCACGCGGCGATATCTATGGCCAAGTACAGTATTACCTAGCCGCGCATGCAGACAAAATTTACCTGAATCCGGAAGGTGCGGTGTTATTCGACGGCTTAACGCGACAGCGTATGTACTACAAAGAAGCACTAGAAAAGCTCAAAATCAATACTCATGTTTTCAAAGTGGGAACGTATAAATCTGCCATTGAGCCGTATTTGCGCAACGATATGTCACCAGAGGCAAAAGAAGCGAATGAAGCTTGGATGGGTAGCTATTGGCAACAAATGAAAGAAGACATTGCCAATGCACGCGGCATCGATATTGCCAGTTTTGATGAAACGGCTGCCGCTTTCATGACCAAATTTGAAGCCGCTAACGGTGACTTTGCCCGATATGCATTAGACAATGGCTGGGTGGATGCACTCAAAACTCGTGAACAAATCCGAGCTGAAATGATTGACTTGGTCGGTAAAGATGACAAAGACAGTTCATTTAAGGGAATTTCATTTGCGAGTTACATGCGCGTCATTGACTTCCCACTGCCACAAGAATTTACCAAAGACGGTATTGCCGTCGTTGTGGCTAAAGGCACAATATTAGATGGCAATCAGCCCTCTGGTACCATCGGTGGTGAATCCACCGCACGTTTATTGCGCAAAGCACGTAACAATGAGAACGTCAAAGCAGTAGTCTTGCACGTCGATTCCCCAGGAGGCAGCGCCTTTGCTTCGGAGATTATTCGTCAAGAAGTGATTGAACTCAAAAATGCTGGCAAGCCTGTCGTTGCAGTCATGAGCACCTATGCTGCATCAGGCGGTTACTGGATCTCGGCGAGCGCGGATAAAATCATCGCCTCTCCTGCAACCATCACCGGTTCAATTGGAATCTTTGGCATGCTAATGACTTATGAAGACTCACTGGCGCATTTGGGCGTATATACCGATGGTGTTTCCACCACTGAGCTGGGCTTTTCATCGTTGTCTAAAACCCTACCTGAAAGCCTAGAGCAAATCATTCAACGCTCTATTGAGCGCGGTTACGAGCAATTTATTACCCTCGTTGCTGACAACCGAAATATGACCCTTGAACAGGTTGATTCGATTGCGCAAGGTCGCGTGTGGATCGGTGAAACGGCGCTTGAGTTGGGTTTAGTCGATGCGTTAGGTGGCTTGGAAGAAGGCATCACAGCCGCCGCTGAATTAGCTGGGCTCGAGGATTATCAAGTTAAGTACATTGAACGCACTCTTTCGCCTAAAGAACAGTTTATTCGTGAGTTGTTACAAAACGCCACCATCAAATTAGTGCAAACACAAATGATTGATTCGAACAGCCCATTGTTAGGCTTGTTTGGTCAGATTGCGCGTGATATCTCGACGTTCTCTCGACTGAATGATCCGAAAGCGACGTATGCCATGTGTCTAGACTGTGAACTCAGATAACATAAAAGGCGTTTTGATAGCAAAAGCCCAACATAGGTTGGGCTTTTTTGTGGGTCAGTCTGAATGGATTTTTATCTCAAAACCAACGCTCAGTAAATGATTTGTCCAGGCTTTCAAACGCGGTTTTGAGGGTTTTTGCTAACTCTTTATATCTAGGCGGTTGTTTAGGTTGCGCGATGGTGACACCAGCTTGGCGCATTTTGGCCACAATCTCCCCGTGCCAAGCTTGCATGGCTGGCGGCAGTGGTTGATTGGCACGATGACCGAGCCACAGTTGACCTTGTAAGGGCAGACTAAAAAACAACCCAGCCATGGCCAGCGCTTGTGGCAAAAAACTCATACCGTGATTATTCACCAATAGCACAAACGAAAAGATGCCTAATCCAGGTAATACTTTATAACCGAACTGCGTCGCACTGATGACGCGACACTCGGGAAAGATCGCAAATAACTCTTTGCGCATAGGCCAAGTTTTCATGTATTGATGACCGTCTTTTACCATAGTGGCAAGGGATACTGACATGTAATACCTCAATTGTGGTTAGCAATTAAGCAAATTCTACTAAAAAAATTCAATTACGTTAATATACGCAGAATATTTATGCGAAGTTCGATAATTACTAGTTGAATCTTTAAAGTTTAGCACAATATAAACTAGTAATTACATTTACCAAGGCTTTGCGCCTAGACTGGAGATATCAATGTCAGAAGCAAGACACGTTAAACTGCTAATTTTGGGTTCAGGACCAGCTGGATACGCTGCAGCTGTCTATGCCGCTCGTGCAAATCTCAATCCAGTATTGTTAACCGGTATGCAACAAGGTGGCCAACTGACCACCACCACAGAGGTTGAAAACTGGCCGGGTGATCCAGAAGGCCTTACAGGTCCAGATTTGATGGTGCGGATGCAACAACACGCTGAAAAATTTGATACGGAGATTATTTTCGACCACATTCACACCACTGATTTTTCTAAGCGTCCCTTTACGCTAACAGGTGATGCCGGCACTTATACTTGTGATGCATTGATCATTGCTACCGGTGCGTCGGCCAAATATCTCGGCCTAGAGTCAGAGACTGCATTCATGGGTAAAGGAGTTTCAGCATGTGCCACATGCGACGGTTTCTTCTATCGCAATCAGAAAGTCGCGGTGGTCGGCGGTGGTAATACAGCTGTTGAAGAAGCGCTGTATCTTTCGAATATTGCTTCAGAAGTACATGTGATACACCGTCGTGATAGCTTCCGCAGCGAAAAAATCCTCGCCGACCGTCTGTTAGACAAAGCCAAAAACGGTAATGTGGTCTTACATTACAACCGCACGTTAGACGAAGTCCTTGGTGATGACATGGGCGTGACGGGTATCCGCATCAAGGATACACAGTCTGATGCAACCGAAGAAGTCGAAGTAATGGGTTTATTTATCGCTATCGGTCATCAACCTAACACGAGTATCTTTGAAGGCCAATTGGATATGAAAGACGGCTATATTACCGTCAAATCAGGTACCGAAGGAAACGCAACTCAAACCAGTGTACCGGGTGTATTTGCTGCGGGCGATGTCTCTGACCACATTTATCGCCAAGCGATAACCTCCGCTGGAACAGGCTGTATGGCGGCACTAGACGCTGAGAAATTCCTCGACGCGCTAGACGACTAAACCACACTAAGGCAGCGCTTCGCTGCCTTTTTATTATGATTGAACTCCCTTTATTAACACCGCATGATATTGCCTTTCCTGATGTGGAGCTTGCCTTAGAAGAACCCAATGGTTTATTGGCATTTGGTGGTGATCTTTCGTGCGCCAGACTGCGCAATGCTTATCGTTTGGGTATTTTTCCTTGGTATAGCCAAGGCGAGCCTATTTTGTGGTGGTCACCAAATCCAAGAGCCATCATCACGTACGAGCGTTTTCACATCAGTAAATCCTTGCGCAAGTGGCTAAGCAAACACTCATATAGAGTAACCGTTAATAACGCTTTTGACGAGGTCATTAAGGCCTGCAGCAGTATCCCGCGCAGTCCTATAAAACACGAGGATGGCACTGAATCAACCAATGGTGTTTGGATCAATGCCAATATGGTATCAGCATACAAAGCGTTGCATCGAGAGGGTGCAGCACATTCCATTGAAGTCTGGGAGGGCAATCAGCTAGTCGGAGGCTTATATGGTGTCTGTATTGGTAATGTATTTTGTGGAGAATCTATGTTTCACAAACGCACAAATGCGTCTAAACTTGCTTTTGTGAGTTTAGTTCAGTTTTGTCAAACACAAGGGATCCACTTTATCGACTGCCAACTGGAAAATCCATATTTAAAAAGCTTTGGCTGTTTTGCTGTTACTCGTGAAGAGTTTCGACAGCGACTACAACACGCTTACACTACGCCATATTCTGATGATATTTGGCAGCCTCGTGAGTTAGCCCCAGTCCCCCTAGCCTATTGGAATGTATTATGAAGTTTGGCCTCACGTCACATTTCCCTTGTAGTTACCTCCCCGACAGGGAAGAGCGCCTATTGGTGCATGTAGGCGAAGCTCAAGAAGGTCTGGTTTATGATAAGCTTATCCAAGCTGGCTTTCGCCGCAGTGGCGAGCAAATGTATCGCCCGCACTGTGCTCGCTGTAATGAGTGTAAAGCTATCAGAATTAATCTGGCCAAATACACTCCTTCGCGCAGCCAAAAAAGGCTCATCAACAAAAATAAAGACTTAAATATGCTCTGGCGTGCCAGCGAAAACATCAACCTAACGGATTATTTCCCACTCTATGCCGATTATATTAGCGAAAGACATCATGATGGTAGTATGTATCCTCCTGATTTGAACAGCTTCTTGACATTCAATCAATGCGCATGGCGCCAGCCTTACTTTTTGGAAGCGTGGTTGGACAATCGCCTAGTGGCTGTCGCGATTACGGACGAAGTGGCAAACGGATTATCCGCATTTTATACCTTTTTTGCTCCTGAGTTAGAAAAACGCTCTTTGGGTGGTTACATGATTTTGGCACAGATCGCTCAAGCACAACAGCTCGAACTGCCTTATCTGTATTTGGGTTATTACATCAACGAATGCGACAAAATGAATTACAAAACACAATACTCCGGCTATGAGTGGTTTAATGGTGAATATTGGTCTGATGAATCTCTCAAGCGCTAAATTAACGAAAGTATTACTTTACATATGAGTGAGTTTTCTGTATCTTCTGCGCGTTATTTTTGAGCAAATAAAGGTTTCTAAACTAGATGGCAAAAGAAGATTGTATTGAAATGGAAGGCACAGTGTTAGATACACTGCCAAACACTATGTTTCGTGTTGAATTAGAAAACGGACACGTTGTGACTGCCCACATTTCAGGCAAGATGCGTAAAAACTACATTCGTATCTTAACCGGTGACAAAGTTACCGTCGAAATTACGCCATACGATCTCAGCAAAGGGCGCATCATTTACCGCGCACGTTAATTGCAAACACGTTAGCTGCAAACATATTGATTCCAAAAAAAAAGAGGCTTACGCCTCTTTTTTTATTCCTTCTCGACCGTAGTCGCTGCCTTTGGCAATTCTTGTGGCTTGAAAGTAAACGTTAGCTCGTTTTTCTTAAGATCAACCTTAACTGAACCGCCGTTCGCTAAACCACCGAACAGTAATTCATTGGCTAATTCTTTCTTAAGCTTATCTTGAATCAAACGTCCCATCGGGCGTGCACCCATGGCTTTGTCATAGCCTTCTTCAGCAAGCCATTCTCGAGCTTTATCCGTGACTTCAAGGGACACACCTTTGGTATCTAATTGAGCTTGTAGCTCAATTAAGAATTTATCGACCACTTGCAAGATGACATCTTGCGTCAAGTGATTGAACCAAATGATGCCATCTAAGCGATTGCGGAATTCTGGTGAGAATACCTTGTTGATCTCGCTCAGCGCATCATGTGAGTGGTCTTGTTGCTTGAAGCCTATGGATTTACGAACAGTTGCTTGTACTCCGGCATTGGTGGTCATGACTAAGACGACATTGCGAAAATCCACCTTACGGCCGTTATTATCGGTTAAGGTACCGTGATCCATTACTTGCAACAAGATGTTGTAGATGTCGCTGTGTGCCTTCTCAATTTCATCAAGAAGCACTACAGAATATGGGTTTTTGATCACAGCATCCGTTAACAAACCACCTTGGTCAAAACCAACATAACCGGGAGGTGCACCAATCAAGCGTGATACCGCATGACGTTCCATGTACTCAGACATATCGAAGCGCACTAACTCCACGCCCATTATTTTGGCAAGCTGAGCCGTGACCTCAGTCTTACCCACACCGGTTGGACCAGCAAATAAGAATGAACCAATTGGTTTTGCTTCATTGCCTAACCCCGAACGAGACAAGTGAATTGCATCGGTTAACGTAGTAATCGCATTATCTTGACCAAACACCACCATCTTGAGGTTGCGTTCAAGGTTTTTGAGCACTTCCATATCGGATGCGGAAACCGATTTTTCAGGGATCCGAGCGATTTTGGCAATGATTTTTTCAATTTCTAAATCAGTAATCTCAGAAGGACGTTTGTCTTCCGGCATTAAGCGCAAACTTGCCCCGGCTTCGTCCATGACGTCAATGGCTTTATCTGGCAAATGTCTGTCATTAATGTACTTGGCGGATAATTCTGCAGCCGCTTTAAGGGCTTTTTGTGTGAACTTCACACTATGGTGCTCTTCATAACGCGATTTGAGCCCCATCAATATCTTCGTAGTATCTTCAACGCTTGGTTCCACCACATCAATTTTCTGGAAACGTCTCGCCAAGGCGCGGTCTTTCTCGAAAATGCTTTGATATTCTTGATAGGTAGTCGATCCAACACAACGCAGCTCGCCGCTGGAAAGTTTGGGCTTGAGTAGGTTCGATGCGTCCATCACCCCACCTGAGGCAGCCCCTGCACCGATAATGGTATGGATCTCATCGATAAATAAAATGGCATTCTCATCCGCTGTCAGCTCTTTTAAAATACCTTTGAGGCGTTTTTCAAAATCTCCGCGATATTTGGTACCGGCTAACAGCCCCCCTAAATCAAGAGAATAAACGGTTGCCGCTTGCATCACTTCAGGCACATCTTCATTGACAATACGATACGCCAAACCTTCGGCGATGGCGGTTTTACCGACGCCGGCCTCGCCAACTAGCAAAGGGTTATTTTTACGACGACGGCACAAGATCTGAATGGTGCGTTCTACTTCATGATCGCGACCAATTAAAGGGTCAATCTTGCCTTCTCTTGCGGTTGAGTTCAGGTTTGTCGTGTACTTCGAGAGCATCGAGGAATCTTCATCGCCCTCAACAGCTTCTGTTTGTGGCTCATTGATGGATGGCTCTTCATCTTTCTTAGTAACACCGTGGGAAATAAAATTGACCACATCCAATCGCGTGACGTCTGATTTCTTTAATATGTAAACAGCTTGAGATTCTTGTTCGCTAAAAATCGCAACCAATACATTAGCACCAGTCACTTCTCCTTTACCTGAGGATTGAACGTGGAACACTGCGCGTTGCAATACGCGTTGAAAGCCTAATGTCGGCTGAGTTTCGCGCTCATTCTCGGCATCGTCTAACATCAGAGGCGTGGTGTCTTTGACAAAATCAGTCAGTTCTTGTTTGATGGTATCCAAATCAGCACCACAGGCTTTCAAAGCCTCTAACGCTGCTGGATTATCCAACAACGCTAACAACAAGTGTTCAACCGTCATAAACTCGTGGCGATGTTGACGCGCGAAGATAAATGCCTCGTTGAGCGTTTGTTCCAGATCTTTGTTTAACATATAAAATGCTACCTCTTTTGCTTACGCAATATGATTATGCGCGTTCCATTGTACACATCAGTGGATGCTGATGTTTACGTGCATATTCGTTAACTTGCATGACTTTGGTCTCTGCAATCTCGGCAGTAAAAACCCCACATACGGCTTTACCGCGATAATGTACTGTGAGCATGATTTGATTAGCTTGTTCTGTGTTCATTCGAAAAAATTTGACCAAAACGCTAACTACAAAGTCCATCGGTGTGTAATCGTCATTGTTTAGAATGACTTTGTACATCGGCGGCGGTTGGGTCTTCTGACGCTCGTCCTCGAGCAGTTTGTCGCCGTCTAAGATGGTCGTATTATCTTTACTCATACCTTTAATATAATACCTATCGACAGTTTTTCATCTATTAATGAGAAAATAATTTTTTATTCGTTCACAAACTTGACATAACGCAAGTCCACTGACTACTTTTAAGGTAGGTTTTGCGGAATTTTACTGGCTTTGCAGATGTTTTCGCTCAACCTTGGCACTATCCTATATCATATTAAGTCGTTTTTATAGTCATAGTGGAGGCATTCAATCACATCAAAGAAAAGGCATAGAGGAACAGGGGTATGGCGCTTGGCAAAGTAAAGTGGTTTAACAACGCTAAAGGTTTCGGCTTCATCGTACCCGAAGGCGGTGGTGAAGATATATTTGCTCATTATTCAACAATAAAGATGGATGGATACCGTTCTTTAAAAGCAGGACAGGAAGTCACTTTTGATGTCGCACAAGGGCCGAAAGGCTTGCATGCAGAAAACATTGCCTTAGATCAGGATTCTGAACGATAGAAACTTGGTTGGGTTGAGTCGAGCAAAAAAAGCAGGCAAATGTCTGTTTTTTTATGCCCCGAACAATATTTGTGAAGTGCATGGCACATATTTTATAAATCGGTACAATAGAACTTGTTTCATTCGATAATAAACTTATCCAAAGTATGATTGTGTTGTTTAACAAACCCTTTGATGTGCTGTGCCAATTTTCCCCTCAGCCTGGCAAGCGTACATTAAAAGATTTTATTGATGTACCCAATGTCTACGCTGCTGGTCGCCTTGATCGCGATAGTGAAGGATTATTGGTACTCACCGATGATGGTGCTTTGCAACATCGCATTACTCATCCAAAGAAAAAAATGAGCAAAGAATATTGGGTTCAAGTAGAAGGTGAGATTGGCTCTCAAGCAATCGAGCAACTATCGTCGGGCGTTCAATTAAAAGATGGTCTCACACTGCCTGCAAAAGTCAGCGCAATGGCTGCTCCAAATGTCTGGGAACGACACCCGCCAATTCGAGATCGCAAATCCATCCCAACGTCATGGATAAAAATCGTCTTAAAAGAAGGACGTAATCGCCAAGTCCGGCGGATGACGGCCGCAGTGGGCCATCCTACATTACGTTTGATTCGCTACCGTATTGGCAGCTGGACAATTGACACAGTTGAACACGGTCAATATCAAATATTCGATCATTAAGCCGGTGATTCACTGACAAAAAAATGCTAAACTATCACCGTTTAAAACGACCATAGTAATTACGTTAACTGACATGCAGAACACTTCTCAAAACGAAGCTCTACCATCTCCTGAAAACACCAAAGTCATCATCGGCATGTCAGGCGGTGTCGACTCCTCAGTGTCTGCATTTTTGCTCAAAGAGGCCGGTTATCAGGTCGAAGGCGTCTTCATGAAAAACTGGGAAGAAGATGACAACGACGAGTACTGTGCCGCAGCTGAAGATTTAGCGGATGCTCAAGCGGTTGCTGATAAATTAGGCATTGAGCTGCACACGATTAATTTTGCTGCCGAATATTGGGATAATGTATTTGAGTATTTTTTACAAGAATACAAAGCGGGTCGCACCCCAAACCCCGATATCATGTGCAACAAAGAAATTAAGTTCAAAGCCTTTTTGGAATACGCCGCTGAAGATTTAGGCGCGGATTACATCGCCACAGGTCATTATGTGCAACGTCGCGACATCGACGGCGATACTCAAATGATCAGAGGGTTGGATCAAAACAAAGACCAAAGTTATTTTTTGTATACCTTGAGTCATGAGCACGTCCGTAAAACCCTATTTCCAATCGGGCATTTAGAAAAACCAGAAGTGCGACGCATCGCAGAAGCGCAAGGGCTGGTGACATATGATAAAAAAGACTCAACCGGGATCTGCTTTATCGGTGAGCGCAAATTCAAAGACTTTTTAGCACAATATCTGCCTGCGCAACCAGGCCCTATTGTGACAGCAGAAGGTGAGTCCATCGGTGAACATCAAGGGTTGATGTATCACACTTTAGGTCAGCGCAAAGGATTACTCATTGGCGGCACCAAAGAACACGGCGATGAGCCTTGGTATGTGGTGGACAAAGACGTGCCCAACAATACCCTCATCGTGGGTCAAGGTGCGAATCATCCGCGCTTATTCTCCAAAGGTCTCATTGCGAACCAATTGCATTGGGTAGATCGTAATGCCTTAACCGAACCAACGCGCATGACTGTCAAAACACGATATCGCCAACACGACATCAATTGTGTGGTTGAACCAACTGATAGCGATTGCGTAAACGTCATCTTTGATGAGCCACAAAAAGCCGTGACACCGGGACAATCCGCTGTATTTTACCAAGGCGACGTGTGCTTAGGAGGTGGCATCATCGAGAGTTATATACGTTAATGAGTGAAGCAATAGAAGCCACCCTCGCCCTTGCCGGAGTATGCCAGGCGGCTACCTTGGTGCAAGCCGTTGCCCGCAAAGGTCAATGTGATGATACGGCGTTTCAGGCCAGCATCTCAAGTATTTGTGTTACTGAACCAGAACACCCACAACAAGTGTACGGCCAATTATCAAACTTAAAAATTGGCTACACCACACTGGTTTATCAGCTCAACACTCGAGGAGCACAGAAAGACGCAGAGCTCACTCGTTACATTGCCAGCTTATTGGGTTTTGAGCGCAAACTTGCCAAAAATCCTCAAGCAATGTCTGAACTGGGACAGCGTATTGGTAACGTGCAACGACAATTAGCCCATCTAGAGTTCGAGCATCACCAAATTTTATCCAGTTTAGCCAGTGCCTACGTGGACATTATCAGTCCACTAGCACCACGTATTCAAGTCGCAGGGAACCCTGCGCACCTCGGACAAGCTTCAAATCAGGCAAAAGTTCGAGCATTGTTACTCGCAGGGGTTCGCTCTGCTGTATTGTGGCGCCAAATGGGAGGCCAGCGCCGCCAAATTTTATTTAATCGTAAACGCATCTTGCGCGGAGCCCAAGCTGCCTTACAGCAAATGAGTTAGACGTTAGGAGCCTTTTGTGGATCTATCTTTATTAACCGCCCTATCCCCTGTCGATGGGCGTTACGCCAGTAAAACCAATGAACTTCGTGAGTATTTTTCGGAGTTTGGCCTTCTCAAATATCGCGTCATTGTCGAAGTGCGTTGGTTACAACGTTTGGCGGAGACCGCTGAAATCAAAGAAGTTCCTGCGTTTTCCGCTCAAGCCAATGAACATTTGAACCAGATCGTATCTTCGTTCTCTGAAGACGATGCCCAACACATCAAAGACATTGAAAAAACCACCAATCACGATGTGAAAGCCGTAGAATATTTCCTCAAAGAACAAGTCGCCAACATACCTGAACTCAATGCGGTTTCGGAGTTTATCCACTTTGCTTGCACCTCAGAGGACATAAACAACTTATCTCATGCGTTGATGTTAAAAGAAGCGCGTGATGAGGTCATTTTGCCTTATATGGACAAATTGATAAATGCATTGCGTGAGCTGAGCAAAGAATATCGCAGCATCCCGATGATGGCCCGGACTCATGGCCAACCAGCCTCTCCTACCACCATGGGGAAAGAGATGGCAAATGTGATGGTGCGCTTGCAACGCCAACGCAACCAAGTAGCACAAGTCTCTGTGCTTGGCAAAATTAACGGCGCTGTGGGCAACTATAATGCGCATTTATCGGCCTACCCGGATGTGAACTGGCATGCCTTAAGTGAACAGTTTGTTACAAGCCTAGGCATTACTTGGAATGCTTACACGACTCAAATCGAGCCGCATGATTACATCGCAGAATTATTTGATGCCGTTGCTCGTTTTAATACCATTTTACTTGATTTTGACCGAGATGTTTGGGGCTATATTGCACTAGGTCACTTTAAGCAAAAAACCATCGCCGGCGAAATTGGCTCATCCACTATGCCACACAAAGTCAACCCAATTGATTTTGAAAACTCAGAAGGGAACTTAGGCATTGCTAATGCGTTGTTTGCACACCTTGCGACCAAACTTCCCGTGTCTCGCTGGCAACGTGATTTAACGGATTCGACAGTTCTACGTAACTTAGGTGTGGGCATGGGTTATTCACTTATTGCCTATCAAGCAAGTTTAAAAGGGATCAGCAAACTTGAAGTAAATGAAGCAAGTCTGCTTGCCGAGCTCGATGACAACTGGGAGCTTTTGGCGGAACCGGTTCAAACCGTGATGCGCCGATATGGTATAGAGAAACCATACGAAAAACTCAAAGAGTTAACTCGTGGCAAAAAAGTCAACGCTGACATCATGGCTGACTTCATCGATGGACTAGAATTGCCTGATAGTGTCAAGGCAGAACTTAAAACCTTAACTCCAGCAAGCTATATTGGCGATGCGATCCGTCTTGTCGATCAGTTGTTAGACGCTTAAAACCTTGTCATGATGCCTCTTTATCTTGTTAAAGGGGCATCTTATGCACACCCTACCATTTATACCCGCAATTACCAAGCCGCTGCATCAGTCACTGGATGACTGTGTGGTACTATTCTTTGATATGGCAAACTTTGTCGAACTGACACGAGACTTTCGTGATAAAGACGTGGTTTTTGCCATGCACTACTGTTTTTCAGCATTTGAACCCGTCATTGAATCCGCCATGGGCAAAATAATCAAAACCAATGCCGATCAATGTTTAGTCCTATTTATCCACCCTGACAAAGACGACATTTGGCCGTGTATTAGTGAGTTATTTCGGCAGTTTTACAGTATTTGTCACTACTATGGGATTGAAGGCCAGTTGCGCTGTGGCGCTCACAACGGCTCACTCGTGGCAGGATACATAGGTTCGAATAGACGTTACTTTGATATTTGGGGAAAAACGGTTAACATGGCATCTCGTTTAGAACGCCACGCAAAGCTCGATAGTATCAGTATGAGCGAGACTTTTTTCTTTGAATTCTGCCCATATCAAACACTAACATTGAGCGCACAGCATTTAAAAAGTTATGGACAATTGAGAACCGCACAATATGACTTCGCACACTTACGATATCATTGATTTTGATCCAGAAGTTTTTGTTCAACAATACTGGCAAAAGAAACCCTGTATTATCCGCAAGTTATTTCCTAATTTTCAGGACCCAGTGGATGCTGATACCTTGGCAGGACTTGCGCTTGAAGAGGATATTGATGCTCGCATAGTCAGTTTCGCAGACGAGCAATGGGACGTTCATCAAGGTCCTTTTACAGCTGATGACATCAATGAAAACTGTGTGGGTGGCTGGACCTTAATGGTACAAGGTGTCGACAATTACTTACCACAAACCAAAGCCTTAACGGAAAAATTTGCGTTCATTCCTCACTGGCGCTTTGATGATTTGTTAGTCACTTACAGTGTGGCGGGTGGCGGTGTTGGTGCACATTATGACGAATACGATGTGTTTATTGTGCAAGGCATGGGGCAACGACGCTGGCAGGTTGGACACAAACTCAGTAGCAGTTCTGAAAAGCTATACCCTCATGCTCAATTGCAACAAGTCAAACCCTTTCAGCCTATTATCGATATTGTGATGCTACCCGGTGATGTTCTCTACATACCGCCATTTTATCCGCATCAAGGTAAGTCCATCACTGAATGTTTCAATTACTCTGTTGGCTTTAGGGCTCCAAATCAAAGTGAATTATTGCAGGGCTTAGCCGATGGCATCTTGGATAACGACTTATTAACCAAACGCTTTAGCGACCCTAATCGTGTGATCACTCATAAACGTTCCGCGGTGAATGGGCATGATATTTTTGTCTTAAAGCAATTATTGCATCAGTTTATTGATCTAGATGAAACCGATTATTTGCTGACAGAAATGTTATCCAAAACCTATCATCCAATCCACGATGAATATGCTCTTGAATCACCATACAGTTCAGCTGAAATGCTGCGAATGATTAATGCAGGTTTAACCATGGTACCAAATCTTGGGATCCGCCCACTCTATCCTGAGCATCAAACTAATGAGTTTTTCGTGTTCTTTATCAATGGTCGTCGCTATGAGGCCGATGCCTTGGATAGGCCGTTTTTTGAAAGCTTACTCAACGAAACAAAAATGAAGGTAACCCCTAGTGATCACCTTCAATTCAGTAGTGTCAATATCATCGCTGAACTAGTCAACGAAGGATTTTATGAAATACTCGATTAGTTTACTTGCCAGAGCTTATCATCCTCGCTCATGTGATATAAGTCATGAGCCCGGGTGCCGAGCAACGTGAGGTATTCTTTTTGAGTTTCGTTGATCTTCTCAGCTTGAGAAAGGTTCTCCACTTTCAACTGCCACAACAGCGAAAAATGTTTCAACACGCCTCGAACATCAGATGACACACTTGCAGGTACAAAATCCACTGGCAAGTCACCACTGATGACCCAAAAGTATTTACCATCACGGGTTTTGATTTTCCATACCGCCACCATTGGCGCGAGATAGCGACTATCTTCGATAACTACAGATTCGAATAACACACCGTTTTCTGCTAGGTGTTTATTGGCTTTTTGAAATTGTTCACGCACCCATTCGGCTAATTGTTCTTGATCTTGAGGAACTGATTCGGCCATGTTGGTTCCTATTATAATAGTGAATTGAGTAATATTTGTAGTGGATGTCGCGGCTTGCCATCACTGTATCGAGCCACTTGACTGCGACAAGAGTAACCTGTTACCGCTCTCTGCTCGGGAGCAAATCGAGCAATTGCATCACGCCAGCTCAAATCATAGATCCCTTTGCTGTTGTGCAAATGCACCACTTCATGACCATATGTTCCGGCCATACCACAGCACCCAACAGACACGATACTAAGCTCTAACCCCGCATCAGCAAATATCTTCTGCCATTGCTTTTCACTGGTTGGCAGAGCTGTTTTCTCAGTACAGTGAGTAAAGAGGGCAAACTCATGCTCAGACTGAGCTTGGTTTTTGGCTATGACACTTGCTGCATGCTGTACTAACCACTCATGTACTGCCAGTACACTAAACTCTCCACGCTTTGCTCCTAATGTCTTAGTGTACTCATCTCGATAGACCAGCAGTAGTGAAGCATCTACGCCAACCATTGGGATATTGAGACTTGCGATGTCATTTAAAAAGGCAGCTGTGGACTTTGCAGTCTTGGCAAACTCCGTCAAGAACCCTTTGACATGCTGTGGTTTACCATTAGGGTTAAATGGCAGTAACACTGGGTTAAATCCTAGTTTTTGCGCGAGCAAGACAAAGTCTTCTACAACCTGAGCATCATAAAAGCTCGTAAAGGGATCTTGCACAATTAATACGGTTTGAGCCTTGTGTACGTCTGACAACTGCTGTAAGGCACTCATATCAAATTTTGTAGAAACCCGTTTCTTTAACGTTGGTGTAGATAGCAATGGTGCATCTACATAGCCAATACTCTCGCGCAGTGCCCATTGCACCAATCGGGAACGCATCACAGCATTATGTAGTGGAGCGATTTTGGCCAACCAAGGTGCCATGCGTTCAATATTAGCCACTAGGTAATCTTTTACTGGGCGTGAATATCTTTGATAATACAAGGCTATGAATTTAGCTCTAAAATCGGGCACATCCACCCCTACTGGACATTGCGACGAGCACGACTTACAGGCTAAGCATTCATCCATCACTTGCATGACTTCATGAGAAAAATCCCCTTTGCTTTGCGCTGAATTGGTATTGATTAAACGACTCAGCCATGAAGTTGTTCCTTGAGACGCATCCAAAGACTTGGTATCAACCCCTTGTTTCGCTAACAGACGAAGCCACTCGCGGATCATACCCGCTCGCCCTTTGGGTGAATGGCGACGATCGGCTGTGATCTTAAATGATGGACACATGGGCGATGTTGTGTCGTAATTAAAACACAAGCCATTGCCGTTACAGCTCATGGCAGGTTCGTATTCCTCTTTGAGCACCACAGGAATAGTTCGGTCGAATGCACCGCGTTTGGTATCACTAACTTTGACGAGCTCAGCATCAGACTTATACGGCGTACAAATCTTGCCAGGGTTCATCTTATTGAGCGGATCAAACACTGCTTTAATCTTACGCAACTCTGTGTACAGCTCCTCACCAAAAAACTCAGGAGCATACTCACTGCGATAACCTTTACCGTGCTCGCCCCACATCAGGCCACCATACTTAGCAACTAAAGCAACCACTTGGTCCGATATTTGTTTGAGAAGCACTTCTTGCTGCGGATCATTCATATCCAAAGCTGGACGAACATGTAATACGCCAGCATCCACATGACCGAACATGCCATAATCCAACTTATGCGAATCGAGCAAGTCGCGAAACTCCATGATGAAATCCGCCAAATTTTCAGGTGGTACTGCGGTGTCTTCCGCAAATGCAATAGGCTTTTTCGCCCCATCGGTTTTGCCTAGCAAACCTACTGCTTTTTTGCGCATAGCGTATATTTTTTGGATATCAGCGACATCATAGGTGACTTGAAAGCCAATCACTCCTGTTTCGCCAGATTCAATCTCAGCTTGTAAGCGAGCTTCTAAGGCTGTGATCTTAGTGGTAATTTCGGTTTCATCTTCGCTGTTGTACTCGACCATATTCAGCCCAAGTACCTCGGCGTTTGGCACATCTTGAATCAGATCCGACACCGAATGCCATATAATATCGGCTTTGGCTAGATTGAGTACTTTTGAATCGACCGTTTCAACAGACGTAGCTTCAGCCTCGACCATCTTAGGCGCATGACGCAAAGCCGATTCAAATGAGTTGTATTTGATATTGACCAAAGCTTTGTGCTTGGCAATTGGGGTAATGTTGAGTTTGGCTTCCGCCACAAATGCCAAGGAACCTTCAGAACCAGCAATTAAACGGCTTATGTCAAACTGTTGTTGTTCAGGAATATACGCATGTTCCAAATCATAGCCCGTTAAGAAACGATTCAAGCGCGGAAATTTTGCTAATATCTGATCTCGCTTAGCGACACATGAAGTTTGAATTTGCTCGCTGATTTGCGCATAACTGGACTGGGCATGTGCCAAGCAATCATCGATTGAAGTCGGTTTGGTATGCAGAACATCCCCATTGGCTAACACACTGGTCAGGCCTAGTATGTGATCGGAGGTTTTACCATAGACTAAAGAGCCCTGACCTGAGGCGTCAGTATTGATCATGCCACCAATGGTTGCACGATTCGAAGTCGAAAGGTCTGGAGCAAAGAAAAAACCAAATGGCCTCAATGCATCATTTAACGCATCTTTAACGACACCTGATTGGACTCTTACCCATCGTTCTTCAGCATTGATTTCTAGTATCTGATTCATATAACGCGCGGTTTCAACAATGATCCCAGATGTTAATGACTGACCATTTGTGCCAGTACCACCACCACGAGCAGAAAACACCACTTCGGGAAAATCATTCGCAACTCTGCCAATAATCGATAAATCATTCACTGATTTGGGATAAACCACCGCCTGTGGTAGTTTCTGATAGATTGAATTATCCGTTGCCATCGCAAAACGCGAGGAATAGGCCGTTTCAATATCACCAGTAAAATCACTGTCGCGCAACGCATCCAAATAATCTTGATAGTGAACAGATAAAGCTTCTTGAGGGTCGAGTACCGGTAACATGTTGACTCTTTAGTCATAATTCATGAACGCAAGTATACAAAAAAGCCCTGAAAGATGCATCAATCAGGGCTCAAATTACTCAATATGCAGGTGTAAATTAAGCGTGCTTCTCCGCTAGGTACAACCACGTTTCGACAACTGTGTCAGGATTCAGCGACACACTATCGATACCTTGTTCAACTAGCCAAGCTGCAAGGTCTTCATGGTCAGATGGGCCTTGACCACAAATTCCCACGTATTTACCGCGTCTCTTGGCGGCTTGAATGGCCATAGCGAGAAGTTTTTTGACCGCAGTGTTGCGTTCATCAAATAAATGCGCAATTAAACCAGAATCGCGATCCAATCCCAACGTCAATTGAGTTAAGTCGTTAGAGCCAATCGAGAACCCATCAAAAATGTCTAAAAATTCATCAGCTAATAACGCATTTGACGGTAATTCACACATCATAATAACGCGTAAACCATTTTCTCCTTGCACCAAACCTTCTTCGCGCAATAAGTCGATGACTTGCTGACCTTCTTCCAATGTGCGCACAAACGGGATCATGATTTCGACATTGGTTAATCCCATGTCATTGCGCACGCGTTTAATGGCTTCACATTCCAAAGCAAAACAATCGCGGAAATCCTCGGAAATATAACGTGACGCACCACGGAAACCGAGCATTGGATTTTCTTCGTCTGGCTCGTATTGATAACCACCGACGAGGTTAAAGTATTCGTTCGATTTGAAATCTGACATTCGTACGATGACTTTTTCAGGCGCGAACGCCGCACCGATCGAACTGATGCCTTCCACGAGTTTTTGAATATAAAACTCTTTTGGCGAAGCATAACCGGCAATCATCTCGGCAATTTCGGTTTTCAAATCATCGGGTTGTTCGTCAAAGTTTAAGAGAGCTTTAGGATGCACACCAATCATGCGGTTGATGATAAACTCTAGACGTGCAAGACCGACACCTGCATGCGGTAAACGCGCAAAGTCAAACGCGCGATCAGGATTACCTACATTCATCATGATCTTCAATGGTAAATCAGGCATCGAATCGATGCGTGACGTTACCACGTCAAAGTTTAGTTCTTCTGAATAAATGAAACCAGTGTCCCCTTCCGCACAGGATACAGTGACTTTGTCACCCGTATTGATGCTCGACGTCGCATCGCCACATCCAACAACAGCCGGAATACCTAATTCACGTGCAATGATCGCAGCATGACAAGTACGTCCACCCCGGTTGGTGACGATAGCTGAGGCACGTTTCATGATCGGCTCCCAATCAGGGTCAGTCATATCGGTAACCAGCACATCACCCGGCTCAATTTTGTCCATTTCAGCAATAGAGCTAAGAACTTTTGCAGTGCCTGCACCAATCTTGTGACCAATCGCACGACCGGTACACACTGTCGGGGCATTGCCATCGAGTTGATAGCGTTCAATGACTTGTGCATCTTCACGTGAGCGTACAGTTTCTGGGCGAGCTTGTACTATGTATAACTTCCCATCTGTGCCGTCTTTGGCCCACTCAATGTCCATCGCTCGGCCGTAGTGCTCTGCGATAATCACGGCTTGCTTCGCTAATTCTTCTACTTCAGCGTCGGTAATAGAAAATGTCAAAGACTGTTCTTTTGGCACATCCACAATCTCGACTTGCTTACCGTGTTCTTGCGACGTCGAGTAAATCATCTGCGTAAGTTTACTGCCTAAGTTACGACGCAATACCGCAGGACGCCCCGCCGCTAGAGTGGGTTTGTGAACGTAAAATTCATCTGGATTGACCGCACCTTGAACCACCATTTCACCTAAGCCAAAACTAGAGGTGATAAACACTACATCTTCAAAACCAGATTCAGTATCAATCGAGAACATGACACCAGAAGCGGCTTTATCCGAACGCACCATGCGTTGAATGCCAGCAGATAAGGCTACGCCTTTGTGGTCATAACCTTGGTGCACACGATAGCTGATGGCACGGTCATTAAATAACGATGCGAATACATGTTTAATCGCGACTAATACGGCTTCATAGCCTTTTACATTCAGAAAAGTTTCTTGCTGACCAGCAAATGATGCATCAGGCATATCTTCTGCAGTCGCCGATGAACGCACAGCAAAAGAAGCGGCGTCGCCGGCATCGCCAGAAAGCTCAGCAAACGCATCGGCAATGGCTGTTTCTAAAGCTGGCTGGAATGGTGTATCGATGATCCACTGTCGAATTTGCTCGCCGGCTTTAGCTAGCGCGTTGACGTCTTCGACGTCCAACGCATCAAGCACTTCATGAATACGAGCTTCTAGACCACTTTGCTCTAAAAATTCATTAAACGCATACGAGGTTGTTGCAAAACCACCCGGTACCTGCACGCCAGCATTGGCTAAATTCGAGATCATTTCACCAAGAGAAGCGTTTTTGCCCCCTACTCGGTTAACATCATGCATACCTAATTGTTGATACCATAGAACGTATTCTTGCGCTTGTTCTTGCACTTGCGAGCCTCCAGCCGTATTGTGTAATAGCTTAATGGTTTATCGACATTAATTACTGCCTGTTTAAAATTTAACCAAAAAAGCAAAATAGCATTGTAGAATGCTGACTATAAATTTGTAAAATTTAATTGTAATCCGTAATAAAATTACAAGATTGTTAAGGAGTTGTGATGCGCGCAGCCTATTATATTTCCGATGGCACAGCCATTACTTCAGAAGTTTTTGGCCATGCTTTGCTGTCTTTATTCCCAATTGAGTTCAATCACATCACGATCCCTTTTGTCGAAACTGAACAACATGCAAATGAAGTGTTAAAGCAAATATCTGTAAGTTTTCAAGAAACAAATCAGCGTCCGTTGGTTTTTTACACAATCGTTAACAGCGACATTCGTCATATTATTGCCAACTCAGTTGGCATCAATTACAACTTTTTAGACCAATTTGTGGCCCCACTTGAAAAGATCCTAGGGGTACCATCAAAGCCAGAAAAACATCGTACTCACAGCATCCATGAAACGACATACGACATTCGTATTGAAGCGGTCAACTATGCATTGACTAATGACGATGGCGCAAATTTACAGAATTATGCAGATGCGGATATTATATTGGTTGGAGTATCGCGCTCAGGCAAAACGCCAACGAGTCTTTATTTGGCATTACAATACGGTATCAAAGCGGCTAATTATCCTTTTACCGAAGAAGATATGGGAGACATGATAAAACTCAATCCTGCGTTGCGCCGATATAAGAACAAGATTTTTGGCTTAACTATCGCGGCCGAGCGCTTGCATCAAATACGATCAGAACGCAGAGCCAACTCCAAATATGCCTCAATGCAACAATGTCGTATGGAATTGAGAGAAGTGGAAAACTTATACCGTAAAGAAAGGATCCCTTTTCTCAACAGTACCAAATTTTCGATTGAAGAGATTTCGGCCAAAATTTTGGCCACAACTGGACTGAAGCGTCGAAAGTATTAATCTTTGGCTAACGGTCTGCCGCCGGTCACTTTATTGGCTCGACCCTCGGCTTTAGCCTTCTCTGCGCGCAGACGACGAACTTCTTTGGGATCAGCTATCAGTGGACGATATATTTCAATGCGATCACCGTCCTTTACCATATCTTTGAGACGACAGGCACGATTCCAAATCCCGACTTTGTTCTCAGATAAATCGATTTCAGGAAAAATGTGCTGAATATTAGATTGAGTAATACATTCCTCAACTGAAGTCTCAGCAGGGACTTCAACGGTGACGATTTCTTGTTTATCTGGAGTGCCATAAACGACTTCAACCGAACACAATTTCTGCATTATGCATTTCCTTCCGCTAAGGCTTTTTGTTTAGCTCGAGCGATAAATGCGCTGACCATTACATTGGCTAGTTGGGTAAACATTTTGCCAAATGCCATGGCGATAAGTTTACTTTTGAACTCAAATGTCAAATTCAACTCAACCTTGCATGCGTGCTCATCGAGTTCAGTAAATGTCCATCCACCGCTCAAAGATTTGAACGGCCCATCGGCGAGTTGCATCTTGATTGCACGGTTGGGTTCAAGGCTATTGAGTGTCGTAAAAGTGTGTTTGATGCCCGCCTTTGCAATGTGCATAGAAGCTTTCATATGTGACTCATCAGCTGAATGCACCTCTATACCTACACAACCTGGTAAAAACTCGGGATACGCATGAACATCGTTGACTAAGTCATACATTGTCTTAGCACTGTAGGGAACCAGTGCGCTTTTGTTTACGTCAGCCATAACACCTCAACCTTAAATATCATGTAAATAATAACATAACCCATATCTTTAAACGCAAAAAAATATCCCCATATCGCTATACACATTGCAAAATACCGATATACTAACTGGATGAAAAAGAAGTCAAATCCCAGCACCACCATCGCGCTCAACAAAAAAGCGCGCCATGAATATTCTTTTATAGATAAATATGAAGCCGGCATGGAGTTACAAGGGTGGGAAGTAAAAAGTATTCGCTCTGGTAAGGTCAATTTAGTTGACGCTTACGTTTTTATTCGTGATGGCCAGGCCTATGTGTCAAATGTCAATATTACGCCACTCAATGAAGCCTCGACTCATGTGATCTGCGATCCAAGACGCGTGCGTCGACTGTTGCTCAAACGTCGCGAGCTAGATCAACTCATTGGCGCAGTAGAACGCGATGGCCATACGATTGTCGCCACTGCCATGTACTGGAAAAAATGTTGGGTCAAACTCGAGGTTCAACTCGCTCGAGGGAAGCAGTCACACGACAAACGCGATACCATTAAAGACCGCGACTGGGCACGTCAAAAAGAACGCATGATGAAGCACAAAGCTTAATCTAGCTCGGTATAGTTGATAAGTACTTTTTCTGCTCCGCTCTAATCTTGGTTTGCTGTATTGAGCGGGATATTGCAAGCATCTAGTAATGCATGAATGTCTTCACTTACACTTATATTTGAAAGGAAAAGCCCATAACGGTTTCATTTGGGAAAATTATTTATGTTTTTTATCGCTTAATTAGGATAAAAGTTGTAAATTTAGTGATACTTCATTTTGCGAAATACACATAAGGACACGTTATGAAACTCGAATCCATGGTCTTGCATCACGCTTACAAATCTGACCCGACGACTAAAGCAGCAGCCGTGCCAATCTACCAAACCACATCTTATACGTTTGATGACACCCAACACGGTGCTGATCTCTTTGACTTAAAAGTTGCTGGTAATATCTATACTCGAATTATGAATCCAACCACAGCCGTATTAGAAGAACGCATGGCGGCTTTAGAGGGTGGGATAGGTGCATTATGCGTTGCTTCAGGTATGGCTGCCATTACCTATGCGGTTGAAGCCATTACTCATGTTGGCGCGAACATCATCTCGACCAGTCAACTATATGGCGGTACTTATAATTTGTTTGCTCATACCCTGCCACGCCAGGGTGTTGAAGTACGTATGGCGTCTTTTGATGATCTTGATACATTAGATGCCTTGTTTGACGAGAATACAAAAGCCGTTTTTTGTGAGTCCATCGGTAATCCTGCCGGGAATGTTGTTGACTTACAAGCGCTTAGTGAGATTGCACATAAACACGGTGTGCCATTAATAGTGGATAACACTGTAGCAACACCCGCGCTGATTCGTCCGTTTGAGCACGGTGCCGATATCGTGATTCACTCTTTGACCAAATACGTTGGTGGCCATGGCACAACCATTGGCGGTGTGATTGTTGACTCTGGCAAATTTGACTGGGTCGCCAATAAAGACCGTTTCCCAATGCTCAACGAACCCGATCCCTCTTATCACGGTGTGGTGTATACCGAAGCACTTGGTCCTGCTGCATATATCGGCCGCTGTAGAGTGGTACCTTTGCGCAACACAGGCGCAGCACTTTCGCCGCAAAATGCCTTCCAACTACTGCAAGGATTAGAAACTTTGCCATTGCGCATGGAGCGCCATTGTCAAAATGCACAAGCCCTCGCTGAATATTTAAGTGCTCATCCGCTAGTAAGCTGGGTCAACTACGCTGGGTTAGATAACAGCCCATATCACGCAACATGTCAAAAAATGTCTGGTGGTTTGGCTTCGGGAATAATCAGCTTTGGCATCAAAGCCGATGATGCCAAAGTCGCTGGTGGCAAATTCATCGATGCATTACAAATGATCTTACGCTTAGTGAATATTGGTGATGCCAAGTCACTTGCTTGTCATCCTGCATCAACGACGCATCGTCAATTATCTCCTGAAGAACTTGCCTCCGCTGGGGTTTCAGAGGATCTAGTGCGCATTTCGGTGGGCATCGAACACATTGATGATATCATCGCAGATGTTGAACAGGCGCTGAAGGCCTCCCTAGCTTAATAAAAACACTAGCCTCAAATGAGTTCTTTACGCTATTATATGGCGAAAAATAAAGAACTCATTTGATTATGTCCAATCGCTCTGCAGATCATTTTTCCGAAATTCGACTAGAAGATAATGACCGTGTTGCGCCGCGTTCGCGAGCGGCTTCACCCCCACCCACCCCCAAGTCGTCAAGCTCTTCTTTGACCCTAATAGCCTTTATTCTAGCCTTATTTGCATCAGGCGTTGGCGGTTACTTGTACTATTTGCATACGCAAACGATAGCAAGCTTGGATGATGCACAAAACCGGATTGTAGAATTAGAAAATCAGCTCTCCGCCACAGGTGAAGAAATGGGTAGTTCGACGGTTGCCTTGCAAGCCAAACTCAAAGAGTTAGCAGCCAAAAGCGATGAACTCTGGGAACAAATGGATAAGCTTTGGGCATCGGCATGGCGTCGGAATCAAAAAGAGCTGCGCGATCTAGAAAAAGTTGTAGAAGACAATCGCACCAACTTGCAAAAAGGTCAAAATACTATCACCGCAAATGTGGCAAAGACGGACAAAGGACTCGATGTATTAGGTGTGGACATTAGCAGTTTGCGAAATGAATTACTGGCCGTCAATCTTGAAATTGAATCAGTTAAGCAATCTATATTGAGTCACCAAAGTTCAAACAACACAGTCAATGACAAAATTGCGATATTGGAACAACGCAATAATGCACTAAAGCAAAAGGTGACTCAGCTGGAACGCACGGTCTCGACTTTGCGTTTAACACCAACAAGCTAACCCATGACTGATTCTGTTCTCATTATTGGTGTAGGTGCTTTTACTCATGGGATTGCCGAGCGTCTTCAAAAGGCTGGATTGAACGTGGTGGTTTGGCTAAATCGAGACTATGGTCATTACGGTGCTCGACAAGTCGCAACATGTTTTACCTTGCACGACTACGCCAGCCCATTAGAGCTATTGGCTGAACACCCTTGTACCTATGTATTGCCGATGTCAATTGATTGGGCTCAGCAAACTTGGGCGTCGGCGCTTGTGGCGAACACAAAGATCCTCTGTCCTATAGGGGAAGCTTTGCAGCTAGAAAGAGATCGCTTTTTTGCTCATCGTTTATGTGAACAATATGGCATTGCGTTACCTAAAGCACATGTGGCAATGAATCGATTGGACGCTGAAGCCTTTATCGAAGAACACCCTGCTCCCTATGTGCTCAAAAACACCTTATGCTCCCCTACGAGTCCCATTCACACCATAGTGTGTGAAACCTTAGCGGATACCAAAAGTTGGCTAAATCGAATCGACTATGCAGAAGGCGTCTATTTGCAGGAATATCTCGGTCATCGTGAGGCTGGGCATATCGCGTTTGTTCAAGGTGATACCATTACGCCTCTTATTACCAATCAAGAATACAAACGCGCATTCAATGGCAATATGGGCAAAATCGCTGGTGCACCACTTGGCGGCATTGTCGAACAAGATCCTACGGATAAATACGGACTGGTAGCTGAACTTATCGAACCTTTAAAGCCATGGTTTAAGGAAGTCAATTATTGTGGTCCAGTTCAAGTAACAGCGATATTTAAAGATAATCAATGGCGGGTCATTGAATACAACTGCCGACTGGGTGTCACGTGCGGTACTATGATCATGAGTATGTTGAATAACCCAATTGATCTCTTTAGAGCATTGGATGGAGAATCATTCATACCCGATTTTAAAGCCTCTTATCGGATCGGTACTTCAGTGACATTAGCCGGATATGGCTATCCATTTCTCGAAATCACAGGTCCTGCTTTCCCTGTTCTGATTGAGCCTTATGCACAAGCTGATATTTGGTTTAACGAAGTGATAAAAGGGCAAAATAATGACATTCTGGCAGATGGTCACAGACTACTCGAAGTCAATGCGTATGGTGAAAGCGTGGCACAGGCACTGACTCATTGCTACGCTCAATTGCAACGTATCCATTGTTCTGGAAGTTATTATCGAACGGATATCGGTCAAACGATGTGGCCTCCAGGAAATGCCTAATGAATATTCCTGATGTGGCTGCCATCCGCAATGCTTGGGTAGAAATCGATACTGTCCAACTCGCCCAGAACTTTGCAATCATTGATCGACATGCCCCTGCTCAGCTAAAGCGCTTATGTGTCGTAAAAGACAATGCTTATGGACATGGAGCAATAACAACCGCTCGTCTTGCATTGGCTAATGGGTATTGTTATTTGGCGGTTGAAACAATTAAAGAAGCCTATGAGCTGCGACAAAACGATATTCAAGCACCGATTTTGTTATTTGGTGAAGCGAGTTTAAAAGAACTTGAAGCATGTGTTGCGTTCAACATCACTCCTTGCATCAATTCAGCCTATCGAGCAAAACAGCTTAATGAGCTTTTAATAAAAGCCGACAAGACTTTATCAGTTCAAGTCGAAGTCGATACCGGCATGAGTCGCTGGGGGATTTCCGATACCCAAGCTGTTGAGTGGATAACGACGCTAGCAACCGACTATTCGCAGCTACGCTTAGAAGGTGTGATGAGTCATTTTGCGATGTCAGACGAGGCGGATAAATCTTTTGCGATGCATCAGCTAGCTCGGTTTAATAAGGTGATTCATCATCCAAATGTACAACAGCTTGATTTACCATATATTCACATGAGTAATACCGGTGGATTATTAGATTTGCCAGATGCACACTTTAGCATGGTGAGAACCGGTATTTTACCCTTTGGGATCTATCCATCGTTGGTATGTAATCAATATCCTGGCCTAAAACCTGTGATGTCAGTTAAAGCCAAAGTCATGACACTGCGTGACTTGTCGGTTGGCGATAAAGTCGGCTATGGCATGCATTTTACGGCCACCCATCCCATGAAAATAGCCGTACTTCCCATCGGATATGGCGATGGCTATCCACGTGTCAGGAACAATGGCTATGTCTTAATTAAAGGCAGTCAGTGTCGTGTTGTCGGTGGTAATGCGATGGATGCAATGATGGTCGATGTCACCCATTTACCTGAAGTAGCCTTAGAGGACGAGGTGGTACTGATGGGGCAACAGGGGCAGCAATATATTGGTCCAAGAGATTTAGTGCCATGGAAACAGACGGTGTGTTATGAGATTTTGACCAATTGGCGCTCAAGACTACCGCGCATTGAAGTGTAATTATCCATCTCATCCTCTTGGCTTAACCAAAATTTCATTTTTCTGTATCGAAATTGTCATCTTCATTTAGTTTCATTAACGAGATTTTTAGTTAAAGGAATATCTCATAATGAAAAAAACACTATTAAGCATAGCAATACTTTCTTCACTTACATTAACAGGTTGCTCCTTGGACGGAGATGACGGTACTGACGGGGCTCCAGGTGCCCAAGGTCCAGTAGGTCAGCAAGGGATTCAAGGGGCAGCGGGAAATGATGCGAGTTTAGGCATTGAACTAGCACTCACCGCAAGAAGTGTATTAAGCGCTGATGGGGCCGCCGAAATCATTCAATACCATGCAGCTTCACAAACTATCTTTGCTACCAATGGCGCAGATGATGCAATTAGCATGATTGATATCAGTGGGATCACTAGTCAAGCATTAACGTTGCCAAGCAACGACAATTCATTAGTCGCGACCTCTTTATCATTGCCCACTGAACTCAATGGAATTGCTCTTGGTGGTCTTACCAGTATTGCGATTCATGACGATTTGCTCGCAGTCGCTATCCCAGCTGATGCACACGCAGATGATGGCGTGATTGCGTTTTACAATAACCTATCCACGGCTCCAACGTTAGTGAAAGCCGTCACCGTAGGCAATTTACCTGACATGGTCACTTTTACACCAGATGGTAGCAAAGTCCTTGTGGCAAATGAAGGTGAGCCCAGTGATGATTACTCAGTTGACCCTGAAGGCTCCATTGCCGTTATCGCAGTAACCAATGGTATACCTGCAGACACTGCAACGATTATTGATTTTAATGACTTTAACGATGATGCTGCAGTTCTAGCCAGTGCTGGCGTATTATTCCCTAATCCATCCGGTCGCACGATTAATGGCGTGACTATAAACACAACTGTTGCACAAGACTTAGAGCCAGAATACATCACGGCAAACAATCAAACAGCCTATGTATCTATGCAGGAAAACAATGCGCTTGCAGTGGTCAATCTTGCCGATAATTCGGTTGAGATTGTTCCGTTAGGTTTAAAATCTTGGGCAGGATTAGACATCGATACCGTAGAAAATGGCGAAGTAAGCTTTGCACAATTTAACGGTTTATTTGGTGCATATCAGCCAGATTCCATCGCGCAATATCAATGGCAAGGACAAACGATCATTGTTACAGCTAATGAAGGGGATGCACGTGAATATTTCTTTGCTGTAGCTGATGAAGCCTCGTGCACAGCAGCTGGCGGTCAAGACTATGACGTAAATGATGGCTGTCTAGCGTATACCGATGAATTCAAAATTAAAGATTTAGACGCAGCACCAGGCTCTGCCTTTGAAGCGTTAAGCAACGATGACCGTATTCGTAACCTGCGTGTGACTCGTGCTGGCGGTGATACAAATAATGACGGTGAATTTGAGTTTGCCGTCGCTTATGGCGCTCGTTCCTTTACACTTTGGGACCAAAACGGACTTGTGATTTATGACTCTGGCGATGACTTTGAACGGATCACTGCCACTATCTACGGTTCTCAATTCAATAATACCGATGATGAAAATGCGTCAGATGATCGTTCAGAAAACAAAGGCCCAGAACCAGAGGCCTTAACAGTTGCAACTATTGGTAACCGAGTCTACGCCTTTATAGGCTTAGAACGCACTGGTGGCGTGATGATCTATGATGTTACGAATCCTTTCTCGGTGAATTTTGTGGACTATGTGAACAATCGTGACTTTACTGAAGGATTAGCCAATTCAGACGGTATTGGCGATCTTGCACCAGAGTCTTTGATTGTTATCTCTGCAACCGATAGCCCTACAGGTAAACCGATTCTTGCAGTTGGCAACGAAGTGAGTGGTAGTGTGTCGTTGTGGGAAATCACTCAGCGTTAAGCACTTATTGATTGTGTCCAAATAAAAAAGCCAGTTCAAGTGAACTGGCTTTTTTGCAATTTAAAACAAGTCTTAGCGACGTAGGCCTAAGCGCTTGATCAAATCTTGGTAAGCTTCTAAGTTACGACCTTTTAGATAGTCTAGTAACTTACGACGCTGAGAAACCATGCGTAATAAACCACGACGTGAGTGGTGGTCTTTCTTATGTGCTTTAAAATGTGACTGTAACTTGTTGATGTTATGAGTTAACAAAGCAACTTGTACTTGAGGTGAACCAGTGTCGCCTTCTTTAGTCGCGTAATCAGCAACGATAGCTGCAGTTTCTTGAGTATTTAGTGACATAATCTTCTCCAAATGTTGATTAAGTAAGCCCGATCACTAATTCAGGTCTTACGAAGAGCGCGTATTATATAGCATTTTGATGCCTTTGCAAGCTGTTGATAATTTAGTTATGCACTAAACGCTTAACGTAAATATGAGAATCTGCGCGTAAGTCTCCTACTCCAAGAAAACGTCCTTCGCAATACATCCGATACTCACCAATCTCAATTCCACCAGTCAGTCGTTGTGCTTGTCCATATTGTATCCCTACCCGCTGAGCAGGTGTTAATTCACATTTTGGTAAACTTGCAACAGGTGAATCCGCTGGCAATAGGTATTGATCAATGACCTCAAAACGCTCGTCTTTGTGTTCATCTGCGAGTGCCTGCAGCGCATCAAAGGTCAACATTTTCTCCGTCGGATAATCCGCAACACGTGTGCGTCGCAGTTCGGTCACATAAGCACCGCACCCCAAATCCTGCCCAATATCATCGACCAATGACCGAATGTAAGTACCTTTCGAAACTCGCACTGTGAGCGCAAATTCATCATCAGTAATGTCATCTACCGACATATCAAAGATGGTAATTGGACGAGCAGGACGCTCGACTGTGATATCCTGTCTTGCATACCAATACAGAGGTTTGCCTTCATGTTTGAGCGCAGAATACATCGAAGGCACTTGTTCGGAATCACCTAGATAGGCAAGGCATGCTTGTTGGATTTGCTCAGGACCCACTGTCACTGGACGTGTTTCAACCACTTCCCCATCGGCGTCAGAGGTGTCTGTGCGAATGCCTAGCTTAGCACGAACATAATAGGTTTTGTCTGCATCTAACAAATACTGCGAAAACTTAGTCGATTCACCCAAACAAATGGGGAGCATGCCGCTAGCGAGAGGATCAAGGGCGCCAGTATGACCGGCTTTTTTGGCGTTAAAAATGGCTCGAACACGTTGCAAATAGCGATTTGACGATTCACCTAAAGGCTTATCCAATAAAAACACGCCATCAATGGCACGGCCACTTTTGCGACTACGCGCCATGCTTATTCGTCCTCATCCGAATGATTAATATCCTCAGGCTCACCCGATTTTTTAGCATCCTCGCGACGCACTTGAGACACCAAGTTCGAGATGCGCATGCCTTCAGTGATGGAACTGTCCTGAATGAAACGCAATGCTGGAGTATTACGCATTTTGACACGACGTCCTAATAAACCTCGGACAAAACTTTTGCCTTCATCGAGCAGTTTCATTGATGCTTTATTTTTTGCTTCATCCATTTCTAAAAAGGTCACAAACACTTTGGCGTATGCTAAATCTCGTGACACTTCTACACCCGACACCGTTACCATGCCGATTTCAGGTACTTGGTGTTTAAACTCATGGTTAAGGATATTGGCAATCTCTTTGTGAAGTTGTTGCGACACTCGGGCCGTTCTGGAAAATTCTCTAGCCATATTCTTCTCTTAGACAAAAACGGAGGCTGTAGCCTCCGTTGCAATTGTTAACCGTGGTACTTAAATTTCGCGAGCCACTTCGACCACTTCGAATACCTCGATTTGGTCACCCACTTTTACGTCGTTATAATTCTTAACGCCGATACCACATTCAATGCCTTTCTTAACTTCTTGTACATCGTCTTTGAAGCGACGTAATGACTCAAGCTCACCTTCGTAAATAACCACGTTTTCACGTAGTACGCGAATTGGGTTGTTACGCTTGATAATACCCTCTGTTACCATACAGCCTGCAATGGCACCAATCTTAGGCGATTTGAAGACATCACGAACTTCAGCCAAGCCAATGATCTGTTGCTTGAATTCAGGTGAGAGCATACCGCTCATGGCTGCTTTGACTTCATCAATCAGATCATAAATGACCGAGTAATAACGCAAGTCAATTTCTTCTGACTCTAATACGCGACGAGCAGATGCATCAGCACGTACGTTAAAACCAACCACAATCGCACTTGATGCTGCAGCTAAGCTAGCATCCGTTTCAGTAATACCGCCGACACCAGAGCCAACTATGTTGACCTTGACTTCATCTGTAGAAAGTTTGATTAAGCTTTCAGAAATCGCTTCAACTGAACCTTGAACATCCGCTTTTAATACAACATTCAATTCAGATACATCACCTGCTTCCATGTTGGCAAACATATTTTCAAGCTTAGCTTTTTGTTGTTTTGCAAGTTTCAATTCTCGTTGTTTGATCGAACGTTTGGTAGCGACTTCTCGAGCCTTACGTTCATCCTTGACCACCAGCGCATCTTCACCAGCAATTGGAACACCTGAAAGGCCTAATACCTCAACCGGTGTTGATGGACCTGCGGTCTTGATCTCTGCACCGTGTTCATCGCGCATTGCACGAACACGACCATATTCCAAACCACATAACAAAATATCACCAGGGTGGAGTTGACCTTCTTGAACCAACACCGAAGCCACTGGACCACGGCCTTTGTCCAAACGTGATTCGATAACAATACCACGAGCAGGGCCATTATCGACGGCTTGTAAGTCTAGCATTTCAGCTTGCAAACTGATGGCTTCTAGTAACTCATCAACACCTTGACCAGATTTCGCTGATACATGAACGAATTGGTGTTCACCGCCCCACTCCTCTGGAATAACTTCTAGTTGAGATAGTTCTGTTTTGACGCGTTCTGGATCAGCGGCTTCTTTATCAATTTTGTTCACGGCAACAATCAAAGGCACACCAGCAGCGCGAGCGTGCTGTACCGCTTCTTTAGTCTGAGGCATCACACCATCATCGGCAGCCACTACGATAATAACGATATCCGTCGCGGTAGCTCCACGGGCACGCATTGCGGTAAATGCAGCGTGTCCAGGAGTATCTAAAAATGCGATACGACCATTATCTGTTTCTACAGAATATGCACCAATGTGCTGAGTAATACCACCGGCTTCGCCATCGGCTACTTTAGATGCACGAATATAGTCCAGCAAAGATGTTTTACCATGGTCAACGTGTCCCATGATCGTCACTACTGGAGCACGACTCACCTTCTCACCGTTGCCTGATTCAGCAATCAATTCATCTTCTAGTGCGTTCTCATTAACCAATTCATATTTGTGCCCCATTTCTTCGACAACCAACGTTGCGGTATCTTGGTCTAGCACTTGATTAATGGTTGCCATTTCACCCATTTTCATCATGGTTTTAATGACTTCATTTGCTTTAACTGCAAGTTTATTGGCTAACTCACCAACAGTGATAGTTTCGCCAAGTTTAACTACACGCTCTACTGGCGCAGCTGGCTTGTTGAAACCTTGCTTGAGGTTGTCAGCGGCTTTTTTCTTCTTACGACGACGACTGCCACGCTCAATTTGCATGTCTTCTTCGTCTTCCGCTTCTTGCGCATAACGGTTAGAGTGCATATGCACTTCTTCCGCTTCTTGAGCTTTACGTCGTTCTTCTTCTTCTTTCCAACGACGTTCGTTTTCTTCTGCTAGCTTACGTGCCTCTTCAGCCGCTTTCTTAGCATCTTCTTCGAGTTTACGCTGGGCTTCTGCTTCTTGTTGTTTGCGGATCTTTTCAGCTTCTGCACGAGCCGCTTCTTGGGCGGCTACTTCTTCTGGAGAGAGAACCGCTTCTTTTTTCTTGCGTTCTTCAGCTTCTTTCTTCGCTTCAGCAGCGCGTTTTGCTTCTGCTTCTGCAGCCTTGCGACGTGCTTCTTCCGCTTCACGTGCTTTGGCTTCGGCAGCCTTTTTAGCTTCTTCAGCTGCTTTTTGCTCTGCTTCTAATTTAGCTTGTTCTGCTGCTTGACGATCCGCTTCTTCTTTGGCTAAGCGAGCTTCTTCTTCTGGTGAACGCTTAACGAAAGTGCGTTTTTTGCGAACTTCAACTTTGACGTTTTTGGAACGGCCAATATTTAAGGTCGTTGTTTTCTTTCGTGTTAACGTCATTTTCTTCGGGGCAACGTCACCATCGCCACCGTGCTGCTTGCTCAAATGCTCAAGCAGTTTTTTCTTTTCTTCTTCTGTGACGCCTTGACCGATTTGCTTGTCAATGCCAGCATCTTTAAATTGTTGCACGAGTCGATCAACATTGGTGCCGATATCACTTGCTAGTTTTTCTAAGGTTACCTCAGACATATGCTCTCCCCTATGTTGATATATTACTCATCGCCGAACCATTTGATATTACGTGCTGCCATGATTAACGCACCTGCAGAAGCCTCATCAAGCCCCTCAATATCAATAATGTCATCGACACCTTGTTCAGCTAATTCTTCGAGATCGGTTATTTTGAGTTTGGCTAACTCCGCAGCAAGCTCTGCAGTCATGCCTTCAAGGTTTAGTAACTCTTCTTGAGGCTCTAATGATTCTTCATTCGCCAATGCTTTGGTGGTAAGGTAAGCACGTGAACGATTGCGTAATTCCTCGACAATATCTTCGTCAAGGCCGTCGATTTCAAGTAACTCACTGACAGGTACATACGCAATTTCTTCTAGTGAACTAAAGCCTTCATCCGCTAGCACGCCCGCAAATTCCTCGTCAATGTCTAACGCTTCAACGAATAAATCAATGACTTGTGAATTCTCGGCAGCTTGTTTTGCCTCTAGATCCTCAACCGTCATCACATTTAACTCCCAACCAGTAAGCTGGCTAGCTAGACGTACGTTTTGACCAGACTTACCAATAGCTTGGGCAAGGTTGTCGGCTTCAACGGCAACGTCCATTGTCATGGTATCTTCGTCTGCGACGATACTAGCAACTTCTGCAGGTGCCATGGCATTAACCACAAATTGCGGCGCTTCTTCGTCCCACAAGACGATGTCTACACGCTCTCCACCTAATTCATTGGTTACTGCCTGCACACGTGAACCACGCATACCAACACAAGCACCTACTGGGTCTAGACGTTTATCATTGGTTTTGACCGCAATCTTAGCACGAGAACCTGGGTCACGTGCTGCAGACTTGATTTCAAGAGTTTCTTCTTGAATCTCTGGGACTTCTAAGCGAAACAACTCAATGATCATGTCTGGGTTGGTACGAGAAATCAATAATTGCGGGCCACGTGCTTCCGGACGAATGGCATAAAGTAAGCCGCGAACACGATCACCTGGACGGAAGGTTTCGCGAGGCAACATATCGTCTTTATAAATAGCACCTTCTGCATTGTTACCTAAGTCAACAATAATCATATCACGAGTGGCTTTCTTAACCGTACCGGTGACAAGCTCACCGACTTTATCTTCGTATTCAGCAACCATTTGAGCACGTTCAGCTTCACGTACTTTTTGGAAAATAACTTGTTTAGCAAGTTGAGTAGTGATTCGGTCAAATGTTACTGACTCAATCTGTTCTTCGACGTAATCACCCGCTTGAATCTCTGGCTCATCGATTTGTGCTGCAGATAAAGTGATTTCTGCGTAAGGATTCTCTTGTTCTTGATCGTCCTCAATGACTAACCATCGACGGAAGGTATCAAAATCACCTGTTGCTCTGTCAATGCTTACACGCACTTCGATTTCGCCCTGGTTTTTCTTTTTAGTAGCAGTAGCTAACGCAAACTCAAGCGCCTCAAAAATGCTCTCTCTTGGCACCTGTTTCTCATTGGAAACTGCTTCAGCAACTAATAAGATTTCTTTACTCATAATGCTATATCCCGTTTCGTGCGTGCTACTTAAAAAGTTGGCACAACATTCGCTTTTTCTATGTTATTGATGGCCAATGTGTACTCTACACCATCGACGTTTATTGTAATATTTTGGTCATCCGCTTGCACAACTGTGCCCTTGAATTTACGGCGATTGTTTTCAACCGGCATTCGAGTTCGGCATTCGATCACTTCATTGATTACTTCAGCATAATGCGCCACAGTAAACAAAGGCCTATCCATACCTGGTGATGACACTTCTAGGTGATATTCAGTCGCAATCGGATCTTCAACATCTAATATTGCGCTGGCCTGATGTGATACATCCGCACAGTGATCCACCGAAATCCCCTCCGGGTGATCGATGAAAATTCGCAAAATAGAGTGTTTACCTGCTCGAACAAACTCCAAGCCATAAAATTCAAACCCCAACGACTCTGCGGCCGGAGCAAGCATTTCAGTGAGTTTTTGTTCTAATTGTGACGCCAATCTAATCTCCTAAATCAATTTTTCTGAGTCTAAAAACGAAAAAAGCCCCTTTCAAGCAGGGGCTTTTCAATACTTCTTGGACCCTAGTCCACCATCTATCTGAAAGATTTCAGATAACAATGTAAGTGGTTGCGGAGGCAGGATTTGAACCTACGACCTTCGGGTTATGAGCCCGACGAGCTACCAGGCTGCTCCACTCCGCGCTTGAAACCTGGATGAAAGACTTGCGCCTCTCAAGTGGTGCGTATTATACATCTCTAAACTTAGTTCGCAAGAGCAAAACCGTTTTATTTTGGATATTTTGATTGTTTGCCTATTAAGTGAACTATTTAAACTGTTCCATCTTGTTCGCCAGTTTAAAGTCTAATTCACTGATGCCGTCAACATCATGCGTCACCAAATCTACCTTAACCTTGTTATACACGTTTGTCCATTCAGGATGGTGATTGAGCTTTTCTGCCCAAATGGCCATCTGACTCATCCAACCAAATGCTCGGATAAAAGAGGTAAACACAAATACTTTGTGTAACTTCCCATCGCTCACCCGCCATTTTTCGGCTTCTGGAATCGTCGTGTTCAATTCAATCAAGTTGGCTTCAATTTGTGTGGAACTGAGTTTTTCTGCCATTTTGTCTTACACCTTTTATTAATATTACGTTGTCATTTACATTAAGATCCTTGATGTTTCATTAATCCTGCTTATAGTATGTAAAATCAATCATAAACATAACTAATAATAACATGAACCTACATCGTATTGATTTGAACTTATTCGCTGTATTTGATGCCATTTATAGTGCCGGAAGTCTGACCAAAGCAGCGGATATTTTGTGTATAACACAACCTGCTGTCAGCAATTCTTTAGCCAGACTTAGGGAATTATTTAATGACCCTCTATTTGTGCGGACCGGTCACACTATGACCCCAACGCCCGTCGCACAAAATATGATAGTACCCGCTCGAGAAGCACTTAACCTGATGCGCAAAAGCATTCAAGCCAGTCATGAATTTGACCCAAGACAAGCCGTAAAACAATTTACCTTCGCTAGTCGGGATCTAATGGAAGTCAGTATCATACCTAGGTTACTGTCTTTACTCGAAGATGTAGCGCCATTGGTTACCTTAGCGAATTATGATATCCCACAATCTAAGGTAGTTTCCGAAATGGCAAACGGTCGATTGGATTTTTATGTCGATTCGAGTAGCTTTACCGATCAACATCTCAAAAAAAGACGCATCGCCTCAGATCGTTATGTGTTGATTGCACGGCAAGGCCACCCTTTGCTAACCAATGGGTGTAATTTGCAAACATTTTTGAGTTTAAAGCACATTAGTGTGAAACATGCCAATGAGCTTGAAGGGGTCGATCTTGCGTTGGATAAGTTAGGATTACAACGCAAAATCGGTTATCAATCTCAACATTTTTTGACAGTACCCAGTGCTTTATTAAAAACAGATATGGTGGCTTGTGTCCCGTATCACCTAGCAAAACATTATGACGTCGCAATCTATGAATTACCGGTTACGGTTAATCCTCTCGAGTATTATTTGTACTGGCATGTTTCTGTAGAAAATGACAAGGCGCATCAATGGATGCGCCAAGAACTATTCAATATTTGTCAAAACTACCAAAAGCAACTTCTTCCGGAAGATTAAACATTTTGCTTGAGATACGCCAATTTTTCCTGAGGTGACATGTCTTTAGTTGCCTCACGAAGCACTTTGCGTTGTTCGGGTGAAAGCGCTTTTAACTTGTTTTTCATGGCACGAAGCGCTGCACGGATCTGATTTTTTTCCTCTTCGGGCAACGCCTTGTAAGCTTGCGCTTTTTCTTTCAGTGCACGTTTTTGTTCAGGCGATAAATTGACAAAGCGTTTTACGCGTTGTTTAACCTGCTCGCGTTCTTCAGGCGACATCTCACGGAGTTTACCCATACGTTCCTTGGCTTGTTTTTTTCGCTCAGGTGGTAACTCCAGCCAACGATCGGCACGTTTAATCAGTTTCAGTTGTTCGGGTTCACTTATATCTTGCCAAGAGAACTCGTACTTTTGCAGTGCTTTTTGTTGACCTCGAGTCAGCGAATTCCATTCAACAGCAAAGGCTTGGCCGGCACACAATAAACTGGCTAGCAGAATCGCTTTCATTACAGGTTTTTTCATGGTTTTTCTCCATCTTCACGGTTATTTCCGTGCTCTGTGATAATAGGCTTGGTATTGTTTTCTATTTCAATTAAATCATCGCGAATGACGACAAATATCGGCTCGTCGCTAAGCATGAGCTCAAATTCGGCTTCATCAACCAAAGGCAGAGGTTCTATGGCATAACTTTGTGAGGTCATAAATATGGCAGCACCACCTGCTACAATCGCGGGTATGAGCCAACTTTTAACCCTACGTGAGTGTACAGTTTGCTCTCGGATCTGATTAAGACGGACATTCACCGAACCTTCTAGAGCCTTGGATTGGACATCAAAATATTTTTTAATAGGATCATGCTGCGTTGTCATTAGCGACTCCTAATTCATTTAAAATCGTTGTTTTTGCGCGGTGCAGGTGGGTTTTGACGCTCCCGACAGATATATTCAAAACTTGTGCGGTATCTTTTTCACTTAATCCATTCAACGCCCTTAATAACAACACTTCTCTTTGTTGCTCACTCAACTCTCGTACCACAGTATAAAAACGTTCCATGAGTTGCTGAGCGACCAATTCATCCTCTATTCCCACCAATAATTGTAGATTTTGGTAATTCAACACATCATCTAAATTCGTTTCGTCTGAATGGGTTTGCCAAAAAAACAGAGTTTGTTTCAACTTTGCTTTGCGCTTGAAATCAATCATTGTGAATTTGACAGTGGTAAAAAACAGCGCAGGCCATTCAGTTTCCGATTTATCCGAATACCGCTTAAAGCATTTAAGCATGGCATCTTGTAACACGTCATAGGCATCCTCAGTGGGTAAGCCCTGATAGCGGCAATACAAAAACGCTTGCTGTTGATGCGTTTTAAAAAACGCGTCCATCGCAGACATGTTATTCCTGGTTTGTGCTACTCATACTATTAATAACGCAGATATATATGATTGGTTGACACGCATTGCCATTTTTTTATGTCCTCTAGTCTGTATTTTTCAAAAAAATGTTGTGGTAGATCAATTTACGTTTCTTCAATCTAAAGTATCTTGTACACAAAGTAAAAGGGTGTCACATGCAACAAGGTCAGTCATTAATAGAATCTTTATATCAACGACAAGTTCCGCGATATACCTCCTACCCTACGGCTCTTGAGTTTCGCAACAAAGACCTAAGTCAGACATTACATGATGCGTTGCGCAAAGCTCAGTCTCCTCTTTCTTTATATGTTCACATTCCATTTTGTCGTTCCCTCTGCTATTACTGTGGCTGTAACAAAACCATCACCCAAAACACCGACAAAGCTGACCATTACCTAGAGGCTATTGCCACTGAAGTGGCACAAACCACATCTGATTTAATTGAGCCAAGCGCCTCTCATTTGCATTTGGGGGGTGGTAGTCCAAGCTTTTTGTCCCTTGCGCAACACAGGCAACTACTTTCTATTCTGCAAACACATATTCAATGGTTAACAGATTGCCAGATGAGTATTGAACTCGACCCAAGAAATTGCGATCAAGAATATATCATTGGACTTGCTAAACTGGGTTACAAACGCTTGAGTTTTGGCGTGCAAGATACATCCTCAGAGGTTCAGACAACTATCAATCGAGTTCAGTGCAGTGAGCATATCGCAATGTTAATCAGAACGGCTTACGAGGCTGGGTTTACCAACATCAATGTTGATCTGATTGTTGGATTGCCGAATCAAAGCCTATCTAGTATTGCCCTCACCATACAAGAGGTACTTAGTTGGGATGTCGAACGCATTACCGTATTTAACTATGCTCACTTACCGCATCGGTTTGCTGCCCAGCGCAAATTTCGCGAGGATCAATTACCCGCTTCAGAAATTCGCCAAAGCATGTCGAAATATATTAATCAGCATCTGAACAGCAAAGGCTATGTAAACATCGGCATGGATCACTATGCTAAACCTGAGGATCCACTGGTCAAAGCCATGCAACAAGGTGCGCTACAAAGAAACTTTCAAGGCTACACTGCGGATAATAATTCGAACATCTTGGGTTTTGGGGTCAGTAGTATTTCGACTATCGAAGATGTCGTTGCGCAAAATCCAGTTAAACTAAAAGATTACTATGCTGCTCTACAAACACAAACTCTGCATAATAAAGGTTTAGTCCTGTCTAAAGACGACAGAGTGAGGCGTCAAATCATCAGTGAGCTAATGTGTAACTATCAATGCGATTTGCAAGGTATTTGTGCTGAATTTGCTGTTGATATGGCTTTGTATTTTG
The DNA here is from genome assembly GCF_024300645.1 of Alteromonas sp. LMIT006. NCBI lineage: Bacteria > Pseudomonadati > Pseudomonadota > Gammaproteobacteria > Alteromonadales > Alteromonadaceae > Alteromonas > Alteromonas sp. LMIT006. The sequence continues at coordinate 2,320,386 of NZ_CP101291.1, forward strand.
CTGATGAATTAGCCACTCTAGTTAATTATCATCATCAAGGATTACTCGAATTTGAGCATGGAAAAATCAGCGTAAAACAAGTGCATCGCTCTTTAATTCGAGTGATTGCCAGCACATTTGACGTTTATTACATCCCACAAAAAGGCTTTTCTAAAGTAATTTGAGTACTTCACCTATGTATCACAACAAGGTACACTCAAATGCAACAAAATCGCAAGAATAAAAAAAGGTATGTGCATGCTCACTAAAGCTCAACTCAACACCATGTTGACTTTGCAAGATAATATGAACAAAAAAGTAAACCCTGACTGGATCAATGCAGGATATGGGTATTTGCGCGCCGCCATGGTCGAATCGGTTGAAGCCATTGAACATCACGGTTGGAAGTGGTGGAAAGCGCAACACAAAGATTTGCCACAGTTGCAAATGGAATGCGTCGATATCTGGCACTTTGCGCTGTCGCATTTGTTGATTGCACACAATGGAGAGGTTGCAGCCACTGCTGTGGCTTTAGAAAATGAACTTATGGCCAACCACCAATCGCTCACTTTTGACGGAGACGATTATGTTTTCGGGCAATCCGATCTACTTGCCAATCTTGAATTGATGGCGGGACTTGCTGCAGCCAAGCGTTTTGATGTCAGTTTGTTTTTGCGCATTATTGAACAATGTGAGATGTCATCAGATGAATTGTTCCGCCAATATGTTGGCAAGAACATTTTGAACTTCTTCCGTCAGGATCACGGTTACAAAGAAGGGACTTATATCAAAGAGTGGCATGGGCGAGAAGACAATGAACACCTCGTTGAAGTACTCAATGCGTTAGACGCGAATGCAGATGGTTATGCAGACATGGTTTATCAGGGCCTTCTAGAGCGTTACCCAAGTTAAATTATTGGAGAGCACTTGTTCATCAACGAGCAAGTGCTTTATATTTATTCTTAATCCGACGAGTCAACCACCAAATACCAACAACGACCACAGGTATACTGATACCAAGCACCCACTGTTTATTGACCAAAATTCCAAGTTCATAGAGTGAGTCGATCATTAGTTTCAAGAGCCCAATTGTATAATAACTAATTGCTGCGACCGATAGGCCCTCAACGGTATGCTGCATAGCTAACTGAATCCGAGAACGACGTTCCATAGCACTGAGTAATTGTTGGTTCTGACTATGCACCGACAATTCTACTCGGGTTCGAAGCATATCGGACGCTCTGTTTACCCGACGTGATAAACTTTCTAAACGTTCCTGTGCTGAGGTACATGAATTGACAGCCGGTGATAACCTTCTTTTCAAAAATTCTTTCAACGTCAAATGCCCTGAAACCTCATTTTCTTTCAATTCTTCGATTCTCGCGACCAATACATCATAATAGGCCAGGCTGGCGTTAAATCTGAATGTGGTTTTTGCTCTAATATTTTCTATGGAAGCCGCCAAATGGGACAAGTCGTTCAATAACAGTTGATCGTCACTTTGACATCCATGCGCTAATTCATCGGTAATGCTGGCTAATGCTTGATCCATTTTTTTAAGATCCGAGGTTAAAGAGCGGGCTTTCATGTATCCAAGAAGGGTTAATAAACGGTATTGCTCTATTTCGATCAGACGCTGAACCATTCGTCCCATCTGACCTTTCGTCATGTTCAAGTTAAATACCAAAAAACGCCCAAATCCATCTTCATGGGTTTGAAAGTTTGTCCATATTTGCGCATCACCATTTTGCGGTAAACTGCCAACCATCAGCGTATTGGCAAAATACGTTTTTAATGTCTGAGGCCTAGGTAATGAAGCGGTAGGAGTGAACACGATGTGCAAATGAAATGCTGCGATAACACGACCAGGGAATCGTTCAAACCAGTCACCTGGCAGTCTTTGTAGCGCACTTTTTGAAAATGGGGCGACACTACTTAATGAATGTTGATGTTCGGTAATAGTCAACGTTGTGAATTCTAAGTGCTGCTCGTAGCGAATTAATAAATCATTCGTTTGATATACCTGACAACTCCCCTCACAGCACTCTACATCAATTGATAACTCTTGCAAAAAAGACAATAGGGTCTCTTGTTGTTGAACGCGTTGTGTTTCATTACTCAGCAGCGCTATATGCGTTATTAAAGCATCGGTTTGTATTATTTTAAAAGGACGTGAATGAAGCTCAGCATAAAGTTTGTCTCTTTCTGGATGCCAATCTATTGAGCCAGGAGAAAATGAATGAGGTAAAGATGACATAAAATGAGGCGTTTGTTAAATCTACTCTCATCTTATGATGAGGTGAGTGACAAACAAATCCCTCTTTAGAACGATTTTTGGCACTCACCTTTGCGGTTAAGACACGAACACAACCTTGTCCGTATGCGAGGATTCAATCAGGTTTTTAAATCGCTCCTCCAAAACATGGCGTTTGACTTTTAACGTCGGCGTCAATAATTCGTTTTCAATTGACCACTCTTCTTTTAATACAACGAAATGGTCTAAGCGCATGTGACTTTCTAATGTTGCATTGACCTGCTCAAGTGTGGCTGAGAAGGACTCTCTTAACTGATCTTGAGAATGCTTGGCTGCTTCTTCAGATAAGACCATCAAAGCGATGGGTTGAGGCAGATTATTACCTGTCACACACACTTGTTCGATATTAGTGTTTTCTAAAATCTTAGCTTCAATTGGTGCTGGGACAACGTATTTGCCTTTTGACGTTTTGAAGATTTCCTTCAGCCGCCCAGTAATGCGGACGTAGCCTTCTGCATCAATCTCACCTTTATCACCTGTGCGTAAATATCCGTCTTCGGTAAACGTCTCAGCGGTTTTCTCAGGTTCAAGATAATAACCTAACATATTACAAGGTGCTTTAACTTGAATCTCACCTTCTTCAGACAAGCGAATATCGACACCAGTGTATGCTTTGCCGATGGTACCAATTTTATCAGCACGAAATGGCAATTGAGCCGTTCCAAATGCTGCGTTTTCGGTCATCCCCCAGCCCTCAGAAATATTCACACCAAGTTTGGCAAACCAGCGAATAGTTGCAGGAGCTAGTGGCGCTGAACCACTGGCCCAAGCGCGAGCCTGGTCAATCCCCAATGCAGAGGTGATTTTCTTGCGGATGACGTTATTCAAAAATGGGATTTTTAATAACAAATCGAGTTTCTTTTGAGGCATTTTTGCTAAGACACCCATTTGGAACTTGGTCCACAGACGCGGCACAGATACAAATAAGGTCGGGCGATGTGCCGCAACATCACGAGTGAAACTGTCTAATGATTCTACAAATGCAATCTGCGCACTGGAGTAGAAACTCGACAATTCAATGATCACGCGTTCTGTAATATGCGCTAAAGGCAAATAACTCATAATTCGGTCATTGTTATCAACAGAGAGCTCATGCAATGAGTTTTGTGCAGCCCAACAAATGGTCGCATAACTGTGCATCACCCCCTTGGGCTGACCGGTACTCCCTGATGTATAAATAATAGTCATCAAATCATCAAGGTCTCGTTTGGGATTATCCGAGATAGCCTCGATATTCAGGTAGTCTGTCCAAGTGTAAGTGCCTTTGAGATCATGATAAGGCAAGATAACTGATGGTACAGAGTCGGGAATATGATTAAAGCTTTGTTCCGCTGCGTCAAACTTGCCAACGAAAACAAGCTTCACATCAGCATGTTGCAAAACATACTCTACTGTTTCTTTACCAGCAGTTGGAAAAATTGGCACAGACACGTGGCCGGCAAGCATTATCCCAAGGTCGATAATGAACCACTCTGCACAGTTTTTGGAAAAAATACAAATACGACTGCCTGGCTCTAGCTCCATCGCACGTAATCTCGCAGCTATTTTTCGGGCTTGTGAGCCTACATCATTCCAAGTGAAGTTTTTTAGCACGCCGTTGATGGGCTGACGTAAGTAAATTTGGTTACCTGCAGTTTGTTCCCAGTGATAGAGCATCTCTAAGGGGGTTTTTAATTCTGTCGTCATAGTGATACCTGTATGGTCTAGTGGCATTCTTATTATTCCTTTAACACATGATTATCTGTGTTCTTGCTCAGACTTTTAATTTTTGTTAATTAGAAACGAAAAAGCCCTAGCTTGCAACTGTAAGAATATACAAAGGGATCGCAACACTAATCAAGTATGACATATCTTCTGCTGTATTTACGAATAGCACTCTAGAAATAGACAATGTAAAATAATTAGACACGTTGCACAAGGTGGTAGCAGTATGCTTCTTCTGACTAGTTTATTGATTGCACATTTCGTCGCAGATTTTTATTTGCAACCTCATGCGTGGGTCATGGATAAAGTGCAATACCGCGAAAAATCTTTTGGCCTGTTTAAACATATTTGCGTTCATATCTTGCTAACTTTTAGCGCTATTATTTTGAGCATTGCGACATTGTCGTGGGAAGTTTGGCTCGGCTTTGCTTTTATTATTTTAAGTCACTATGCCATAGATATCTGGAAGACATATCAATCGTTTCAAATTAAATATTTTCTCATCGACCAAATCGGACATTATGTTGTCATTACCGGAGTAACAATGTGGTGGTTGTCACTCGATAGCCTCACCTTTCATTTTCCTTCTTTCTGGTTTGAAGCGGAAACTTGGCTGGCAATTTTGGCCTCAGTTTTGGGATTCGTATTTCTTTATAAACCAGTTGCTCTGACCCAGATCCTAGTGCTCAATGCGTTAACTTTAGACGATAATCCGAATTATCAGTTTGACACACGGAGTATATTTCGGCGGGGATTGGTATTTGTGTTTTCCATCACCTTATCGGTTTTATTCATCATTGCCGAAACGGTCATTCAGCTTTTAGAAAGCTATTATGAATACAAACAAAAGAATGACGTTACGCTATTACGCAAACGAATAGCAGTCATCGTATTCAACACATTTTGTGTTGCTCTGGCTTATATTTACTTTAAAGAAGTCGCCGTTTAGGCAAATGATTTTATCTCTACAATAACAACAAAGGTTTATTATGAAATTCCGAATTACCACACTGAAGGCAAGTATTTTGTCCTTATATATGTTGACTGGATGTCAGCCTGCTAGCGAGCCTCTAGTTCACAGCCCTGCACAAGACACATCGCCAACAGCTCAAGCAACAACCTCTCAACCGCAATTATTGATCGATGAAGCCCGTTTAAATATATATTACCCTGTTGATCTAATAGCCGATCTAGATCATCTTAGTGACAATCAAAAAGAAATGATTGGTTTGCTCATTGACGCCTCAGAGATCATGGACGATTTATTTTGGCAACAAGCGTTCGGCGAGGATAAAGAGGCATTCTTAGCAAAACTCACCGACCCAAGGGTCAAGCATTTTGCTTCGATCAACTATGGACCTTGGGACAGATTAAACGCAGATAAGCCTTTCCTTGCTGGTTATGAGGCAAAATCTAGTGGCGCTCAATTTTACCCTGCGGATATAACAAAAGACGAGTTACTCAATAGCTCACTTGGTGACAAAACTGGGCTCTATTCTGTCATTGAGCGCGCTGAGAATGGTGAATTAGTTGCTATTCCATATCATCAAAAATACGCAACAAAATTACAACAAGCGGCATCTTTACTGCGCCAAGCCGCTGGTTTAGCTGAAGATCCTGATTTTTCTAACTATTTATTATTGCGCGCCGATGCCTTTCTCTCCAACCAGTATCAACTTTCAGATTTGGCTTGGATGGATGTTAAAAACAATCAAATAGATGTCGTCATTGGCCCGATTGAAACGTATGAGGACCAATTACTCGGTGCACGAACGAGTTTCGAGTCGTACGTTCTGATTAAAGATATGGCGTGGAGTGAGAAACTCGCGCAATTCGCTCAGTATCTCCCAGAGTTACAGCGAGGGTTACCGGTTGCTGAAGCCTACAAAGCTCAAATGCCTGGAACCAATGCAGATTTAAATGCTTATGATGTGATTTATTATGCCGGTCACTCTAATGCTGGGAGTAAAACCATTGCAATTAACCTACCTAACGATGAAGAAGTACAACTGGCTAAGGGCACCCGTAGACTGCAACTAAAAAACGCAATGCGCGCCAAATTTGACCATATTCTATTACCTATTGCTGATGTGTTAATCGTGCCTGAGCAAAGACAACATATCACCTTTAATGCTTTTTTCGCCAATACCATGTTCCACGAAGTCGCTCATGGTTTGGGTATAAAAAACGTGCTGAACTCTGACACTACGGTTCGTGAGGCTTTGCAAGAACACGCCTCGGCTTTGGAAGAAGGCAAAGCTGATATTTTAGGTCTATATATGGTCGAGCAACTTTTAGAACGTGAAGTGATCAGCGAAGGGGTACTTGAGGATTATTATGTCACCTTTATGGCTGGGATTTTTCGTTCTATTCGCTTTGGCGCAAGTTCGGCACATGGCAAAGCCAACATGGTGAGATTTAATTACTTTGCAGAAAAAGGCGCGTTTACTCGTAACGAGCTTGGGCAATACGCTGTGGATATGCCCAAAATGCGCGAAGCCGTAAATACTCTATCGAATCTTATTTTGACATTACAAGGTGATGGAAATTATGCAGGGGTCGCGTCACTGGTCGCAGCCAAAGGAGTAATTGGTACTCAACTCCAAGCCGACCTTAGCCGACTTACTGATGCTAATATTTCTGTCGACATTCACTTTAACCAAGGTAAAGACATCCTAGGTTTAGCCAAGTAAATCGATTTAAAACACTTTATGATTAAAGCCCAATGAGATCAATGTGTCATTGGGCTTTATTTATTAATAAGCGTAAGGGTCGGCCTTTACTCCTCGAGATTTGCGACGTTTATCTGAGAGTGATTTACTCTTGTCGCGCTTGTGAGATTTTGCTGAAAATTCTTGATCTTCGAAACCACCGAAATCCGAATAATCATCATCCATTTGATTGTGTCTTTGTTTTTTGTTCATAACCTTATACTACAAAAAATAATTACTTCCTTCATTGAGCATTATCGTACCTTTTGAGATTTTTTAAATAGGATAAACATCATTTTTTGCTGTAAATGGGTCTAGATGGCAGTGCGTCGGAAGATAGTAATGGTCAGAGTATTTTTGAAGAAATCAGGCAGACAATAGTTCAGTTGCAAAAAAGGGAGACCAAAGTCTCCCTTTCAATTTAATCTTCTTTTTTGAGTTTATCTGCCAAGCCCAAATCAAACGGCGGTTTTGCTGTTTGACGAGTCGCATCCTCAGCCAAATACGTATCCATCCAGCGCATCAAACGCAATGCATAATCGTATTGAGCCGCTGCATGACGGTTTCCATGTCCTTCATTTGGATAAAACACCAAGCGTACTGGGGTATCGGTTCGCACTTTAATTGAGCGATATAATTCCATCGATTGTGATGGGTGCACGCGAGTGTCCTTTTCACCATGCAAAATCAAAATCGGTGTATCGGCTTTGCCAGCATGGAAAATCGGTGAACGCTCTAATAAGTTCATCCAGTTATCTTCCCATGGCCATTTGAGTGAATGCACAAGATGCATTTCATTTGGAATATCAGACGTACCAAATTTCGATACCTGATTTGAAATCCCCACAAACGCCACCGCTGCAGCAAAGTGTTCAGTTAACGCTGTTGCACCCCACATCGAAGCATAGCCACCATATGAGCCGCCCGTGATCCCAACACGATCACGATCAATAATACCAGCTTTGGCAAGGGCGTCCACGCCATCCACTAGGTCATTGAACTCTTTGCCTGCATAGTCATTTTGATGCTGTTTGGCATAAGCCACCCCGCGACCAGTTGAACCGCGATAGTTAGGGTAATACACAGCATAGCCTTTAGCCGCGGCATATTGCCCAGGCATAGAGTACGCCGTCAGCCAACCATCACTATAATGCGCCTCTGGACCTCCGTGAACCATCAAAATTAATGGCCAACCTTTCTCGGGAGCCTCACCTTTAGGCGTGATCAAAAGACCTTCGACTTTTTCACCATCTCTGGCTTCATACATAAACGTCGATTGTGGTGCTAATGCTATGTCGTTTAGCCAAGTATTGTGCTGAGTGACTTTTCTCGCTTTATTGCGGTTTACTGCAAACACAGCTCGAGGATGAGAAGGGCTATCTGCAATGAGTTGTACCGTATCATCACCTACCGCAACACTGCGCACAACGATATCCTCTGGCGTATTAATGGTGCGTTTTACTTTGCCTTTCTTGTCGTATACCGCAACAGAAGATTCCACCCCGCGATGCGCTACAGCAAGAATATCTCGTCCTTTCCATGCGATATCAACGATGTGTTGCAAGGCATCAGCGGTGAGTTGCGTGAGCTCTGCTGAATCAGCTTGCGCCACCATCAACACGCCATCTGATGAATCACTAATGTCTGCGCCGCCGATAATCGCAATGTCTTTATCGTTACTGTGCAGTACAAACTCACCCAGTTTGCCTGGCATATCAATTGTATTGGTGATTTCACCAGAACTGACTTGAATGGTGTGAATATTACGTTCCATCAATGAATCATCGACAAGATTGGTCGGGGCAACGGCCGCTAACACAAATTCCCCGTCGCTTGATACATCGATGTCAGAAACGTGTCCACCACTGAAGATTGAAGTTGCTTCACCACCTTTTATAGAAACAGACCAAAGCTGATTTAAACGAGTGTCTTCTTCATATACTTTTGCATTGAAGCCCTTGTCTTTAAAGTCTTGCGCATCGTCTTTGGCTTTTGCTACAAAAAATAACGTATCATCGACGACCTCATAATCGCCAATTGCCGTTTCAAAACCAAACATTTTGTAAGCTTCACCGCCATTCACTGAAATGGCATACAAAGAAGTATGTTTGTCATCGCCACGTTTAGCGCGGAAATACAGCGTATCACTCGTTTGATTAAAAGATAGACTTGAGATACTTCCCTCGCCGCCGATGAATAAGCGGCTGGTGCCTTTTTCATCAAGAATATACAAATGCGTATCCGCACGACCATCTTTGTTACCCGCTGTCATATCGCGCGGTACAGATAGAGTGTATGCTGATAGTTTGCCGTTTGGTGCAACGGTAATGTTCCCTGCATGTTGTACTTTGGGGAGGTGTTCTATTGTGAAATGGTTATGTTCCCCGTGCTCGTGGGCTATGGCAGACACACTCATTGCAGCAGTTGCTACAAGTAAAGCGCCAAGCTTAGATAAAGTCAAAGGCATAAATGCTCCCTGTCGATTTTGGTTATTGTTTTATGTGTTACGTAAACACGCTAGACAAGGAGCAAAATATCCGATTGAACTGAAAAGCACAAGTCGATAGGCTAACTTACATACATGACGATGAAGTACAAAATAGCGGCCGTTGCCATCATGGATGCAATGATTTTAAAAGCTTCTTTTGGTTGACTCATTTATGTCTCTATTAGATTTGTTTTTGTGACGTCGACTATACGCTTTTAGTCTTATATTTACAAATAATTAACATTAATCTAAAAATAAAAACACATATATAAAAATAATGATTTACTAATGCGCAAATAATATCCCAAATACCACTAAGGTCTACCACCAACACCCTATCCATTATAGACAATAAGCTATAATCTAAGCTAGTGGACGTGAAAAGCGTCTTAAGATACAAATAGGATTTGAAGTAGCAAGTAACCATTCAAGTTCATCGTTTTTTCATAGGATTTGGGATAATAAAATGAGCCAAAATAGTGTTGTTGTATTAAGTGCTGTGCGTTCTGCCATCGGTACATTTAATGGAAGTTTAAAAGGCATTGAGCCAGCTGAGCTAGCAGGCCAAGTCTTAAAGCAAGGTATTGAAAAATCAGGCGTAGATGCCGAGAAATACCAATCAATTGTCGTCGGTAACTGTATTCCGACTGAATCGCGTTTTCCTTATGTGGCACGTGTTGCCTCTATTCAAGCAGGTATGAGCTTAGACTCAACGGCCATGGCATTGAACCGTTTGTGTTCATCAGGTCTGCAAGCTGTAGTTAGCTCTGCACAAGGGATCATGCTTGGCGATCACGAACTAGCAATCGGTGGTGGTGTTGAAAACATGACCCGTGGTGGCTATTTGTCTCCTGCACTACGCAACGGAGCGCGCATGGGCGATACGCAAATGATCGATATGATGGTTGCAGCGCTTACCGACCCGTTCGGTGTTGGCCATATGGGTATCACAGCTGAAAACCTAGCCGACAAATGGGAACTATCTCGTGAAGCACAAGATGCATTCGCAGCAGAGTCTCATAAGCGTGCAGCGGCTGCCGTTGAGGCAGGTTACTTCAAAGACCAAATCGTGCCAGTTGAATTAAAGAGTCGTAAAGGTAGCACCTTCTTTGATACAGATGAGCATATCAAACCAGCAACCACCGCTGAAAGCCTAGCCGGTATGCGTCCAGCATTCAAAAAAGACGGTACCGTAACAGCCGGTAATGCATCGGGTATCAATGACGGTGCGTCGTTCCTAACGCTTGCTTCTGAAAACTATGCTAACCGCAATAACCTACAACCCATGGCACGAATGGTATCCTATGCTGTTGCGGGAGTGCCAAATCACATTATGGGTGAAGGTCCAATCCCTGCTTCTATCGAAGCATTGAAAAAAGCCGGACTATCAATCAACGATATGGACGTTATTGAATCAAACGAAGCCTTTGCCGCTCAAGCACTTGCAGTATGCCGTGGTCTTGATTTGGATCCAGCCAAACCAAATCCAAATGGCGGGGCTATTGCATTAGGTCACCCAATTGGTGCATCAGGTGCGGTGATTGCGACTAAAGCCATCCACGAACTACAACGCGCACAAGGTCGTTATGCGCTTGTCACCATGTGTATTGGTGGTGGTCAAGGGATTGCGGTAATCTTCGAACGCATGTAATGCACAATTCTCTTTAATGTTATAAGCCCATATGCCTTGATGTATGGGCTTTTTTGTAGGTATCATTCACGTATAATGTCAAAAGTTAAGCTCATATGTCCTGCAATTTTTCTGTGCGTCCGATAACGGATCCTCACCTTATTCAAACTGATGTCCTGATCGTTCCTGCATCCTCAGATGAGCTTGCCAAGTTGCAACTCACAGCAACCAAACCCGATGCTATCACTAATGTGTTTAGACCTGATGGATGGCAAGCAAAATATGTGGTTTTGTGGCCCCAAGATAGGCATCAATCCAACGTAAGACCCCACCAATTTCGCAAAGCCCATGATGAGCTATTCAAGCATTTAGACACGCTTGATTTTGCAAAGGTCGCGTTCACTTGGCAATGGGTGGAAACTAATTGGCAACCGTATTTTTCTGCAAGAATTCTCGATTTACTCCAACGCACTTATGTGTTTCTCCAGTATAAGACCTCTCCGGTTTCTAAAAAGTCCATTACTTCCTTAGAGATTTATGCGGACGCAGTAAAGCAAGATACTGTCGCCAAAATTAAGGCAACGCATTTGGGGACGACTTGGTATCGCGATATTGCCAATCAGCCTGCAAATGTTTGTACGCCAGATTACTTAGCTGAAAAAGCACTGCAGTTGGCTCAAGAGTATCGAACGATTACGACACAAATTTTAGATGAAGAGGCGCTAGCAAAAGAAGGTATGGTCACGTACCTAGCCGTCAATCGCGCTTCGGCCCTACCTGCCTCGATGCCCATAATGCATTATCGCGGAGGCGTTCCGGGCGATGCACCAATTGTTTTGATTGGTAAAGGTGTAACGTTTGATACCGGTGGCATCAGTATTAAAACTGCCGCAAATATGCATGGCATGATTTACGATATGTGTGGCGCAGCGTGTATGTTGGGTGTGCTCAAGAGTGTTGCTGAGTTACAACTCCCACTTAATGTGACCGTCATATTGGCCACAGCAGAAAATCATGTTGATGGCAACGCCTATCGTCCAGGCGATATCTATCCAACGAAAGATGGGCAAACGGTAGAAATCATCAGTACCGATGCCGAAGGCCGACTATTATTATGTGAAGCCATGGCCTATGCCAGAACGCTTAAACCCAAAGTAATGATTGATTGTGCCACCTTAACCGGGGCTGCGATCACCAGCCTTGGGCACGTTTGTAGTGGTTTGATGGCTAATGATCAACAGCTCGCTAAAGACTTGATACAAGCAGGTCAGAGCTCGGCTGATTATGTTTGGCAGTTTCCACTTTGGGATGAATATATGCCGGATTTAGAAAGTGAGCACGCCGATTGGCGCAACTCTGGGCGCAATAGTCCGGGTATGATAACAGCCGGCATGTTTCTCAAAAACTTTGCCCACGATACCCCTTGGGCGCATTTAGATATAGCTGGTACGAGTTTTCATTATGGTACGCAAAACTCTACTACTGGACGCCCTTTGTATTTGTTACTAGAATACTTGAATAAGTTAAATGCATAAAGTCACAACTAAAGTTAATACTTTTCTCCTCCCTAAGTAGGATGGTGTTTTCATGTGTTAGGCATATAATCAATTTTACCGTTAATCAATTGTTAAAAAGGATTGCTACTATGTGGACAAAACCAGAATATACTGAAATGCGTCTAGGCTTTGAAGTAACTTTATACATCAGCAATCGCTAAGATTGATGAGTATTTAGAATTCGAAACAACAAAAGGTTGCTTAGGCAGCCTTTTTCATTTTTTTAATAAGAATAATCACGTATGCAAGTCTTAATATTAGGTGCAGGTGCTGGGGGCGGTTTTCCTCAGTGGAATTGTCACTGCGCAAATTGCTCTGGTCTGCGTCAAGGCCAATCTCATTTTCAAGAACGCACACAATCGAGTATTGCTGTATCGGTCAACGGCAAGGATTGGGTGCTCATTAATGCTTCTCCAGATTTACGCCAACAGATCAATGCCAATCCTGAATTATGGCCAGAAGAAGGTGTTCAGCGTGGTACGGCGATCCGCTCTATTATTCTGACGGATAGCCAAATTGACCATACCACTGGGTTATTAGATTTGCGCGAAGGCTTACCTCTACCCGTTTACTGTACAGAAGTGGTGCACGAGGATCTCACTACGACTTATCCATTATTTACCATGCTTAAACACTGGCATGGCGGATTAGAACAACACATTATCTCCACTGAGCACGATGATGGGTTTACAGTAAAAGGCGTACCTGAATTACTGTTTCAACCGGTGGTACTTGAATCCAATGCCCCGCCCTATTCTCGCTATCGCGATAACATTGTGCCGGGCAACAACATCGGCCTCAAAATCACCGATACCACTAATGGCAAAGTCGTGTTTTACGCGCCAGGTTGCATGCAAGCGAACGACTTAGTCAAAAATATGATGGCACAAGCCGATTGTGTTTTGTTTGATGGCACTTTGTGGCTAGATGATGAGATGATCGCAGGTGGCTTTAGCCAAAAACTGGGTACTCAAATGGGCCATATGCCAGTAAACGGTGAGCACGGTACGATCAATCTGCTCAATCAATATGATATACAACGCAAAGTACTGATCCACATCAATAATACCAACCCTGTTCTCAATGAACAGTCTGAGCAGCATTGTGCCCTAGTCTCACAAGGCATAGAATTGGCTTATGACGGCATGAAAATCAATTTATAAGGAAAAGACATGAGCAACACCACTGCATGGACAAGAGAAGAATTTGAAGCGCAACTTCGTGCGAAAGGTCAGTATTACCATATACATCACCCGTTTCATAAAAAAATGAACTCAGGTCAATGTACCAAAGCACAAGTGCAAGGTTGGGTGGCTAATCGCTTATATTATCAAATTGCTATTCCTGTAAAAGACGCAGGTATACTTGCAAACTGTCCTGACCAAGCCACGCGCCGCAAGTGGATCCAGCGCATCATCGACCACGATGGACGAGAAGGCGACGAAGGGCTAGGTGGCATAGAAGCTTGGTTACGTCTTGGCGAGGCCGTTGGTCTGACCCGTGAAGAATTATTGGATGAGCGACATTTGTTACCGGGTGTCAAATTTGCAGTGGGTGCTTATGTGAATTTTGCCCGTCGCGCAACCTGGGAAGAAGCGGCTTGTTCGTCTTTAACTGAGATGTTTGCACCAGAAATCCATCAAAGCCGCCTTGATACGTGGCCCGAACATTATGATTGGATTGATAAAGAAGGGTTTAAATATTTCCAAATGCGTCTCTCTCAAGCGCGGCGTGATGTTGAACACGGTCTTGAAATCACACTGGATCACTTTACAACTCGTCCTCAGCAAGAAAAAGCCCTGAATATTTTGCAATTCAAAATCGACGTATTGTGGTCACTTGCTGATGCCATCAGCTATGCGTATGATTACGGACAAGTACCGTATGTTGGCATCGCTGATCAATCCATCAGTCATAAAGGAATGCTATAAATGAGCACGTTATCCTTAAACCCCTTATATCGCTTGCAGTTTGAGAAAGCGCAAGATTGTTATGTGCTGCTGTTTCCAGAAGGTATGGTAAAATTAAACCCTTCTGCAGCTGAGATATTACTGCAAGTCGATGGAAACAAAGACGAAGCGGACATTGTTGCAGCTTTGCGTACAAAATTCCCTGACGCACCTGAAGATATGGACGCGGATGTCGCTGATTTTGTTGCTAAAGCGACTGAAAATAACTGGATCACTCATGGCTAAACCGCAACCAGGCCCCCCACTATGGTTACTTGCAGAAGTGACTTATGCATGCCCTTTGCACTGCCCCTACTGCTCCAATCCAACAGAGCTCGGCGATAAAAAGGATGAGATTGACACGCAAACTTGGCTCGATACTTTGAGTCAAGCACGGGAGCTGGGGGCTGTTCAGTTAGGCTTTTCCGGTGGTGAACCCTTGTTGCGCCAAGATTTAGAAATCATGGTCAAACACGCGTCTGACCTTGGCTTTTACACCAACCTCATAACCTCAGGTATTGGCTTAACCGAAAAACGTATTAAAGCATTAAAAGACGCCGGTCTGGCGCATATCCAGTTATCATTTCAAGGTGCTTCACCTGACATCAATGATTTGGTCGGTCAGCGCAAGCACTCATTTGAGCATAAACAAAAAATCGCTCGTCTCGTCAAACAATACGACTACCCTATGGTGCTGAACTTTTGTATCACAGCGACCAATATCCATGAGATCCAAGAAA
Source organism: Alteromonas sp. LMIT006 (assembly GCF_024300645.1). Classification (NCBI taxonomy): domain Bacteria; kingdom Pseudomonadati; phylum Pseudomonadota; class Gammaproteobacteria; order Alteromonadales; family Alteromonadaceae; genus Alteromonas; species Alteromonas sp. LMIT006. Next base: position 2,335,457 of record NZ_CP101291.1, read on the forward strand.
TATTAGAACTGGCGACCGAACTCAATGCTGACTTTGTTGAACTCGCAACTGTGCAATACTACGGCTGGGCGTATCTCAATCGCGATGAACTCCTGCCAACCAAAACGCAATTAGAAGAAGCAGAGGCCAAGGTCAATGCTTATCGCGATGCGCAAACGAGTGGGCCTAAGTTTATCTTTGTCACACCGGATTATTATGAAACTCGACCAAAAGCCTGCATGAATGGCTGGGGCTCGACGTTTCTTACCGTGACACCAGATGGAACAGCGTTGCCTTGCCACAGTGCTCGGATGCTGCCCTTACAATTCCCAAACGTGAAAGACACCTCTTTAGAAACCATTTGGTACGGTGAAACCGATTTTGGGTATTTTAGAGGCGATGATTGGATGCCATCACCTTGTAAAACGTGTGATGAAAAAGACAAAGACTTCGGTGGCTGTCGCTGTCAAGCCTACATGCTAACCGGTGATATGCATAAGACAGATCCAGTATGTGATAAGTCTCCAGACCATCATCTGATCCAGACGGCTATAGCCAAAGCAGGACAAAGTCAGAAAACGCTTGTCTATCGCGATCCCAAAAACGCCATTCCAATCTCTATTGCCGAGACGGAATAGGTTTGGAGTAGTCGCTCGATGTCACTGCAGTTATTTGACTGGAATGAACAAGATTATGCTGCGGTGTGTATTGTGCCTACCCCAAGCATCGATGCATCCGGCATTGCTCACTTAGTTGAGCATCTAGTCTTTCGATATTCAGATAAATATCCTAGCGGTCACGAATTATTTGTTGCCAACACATTACTTCCAGTCAAAATCAACGCAACGACACAAGATGGTTATACTTTGTTTTATGTTGTGAGCCCAGAGCAGGAGGTGTTTTTGGCTTGTCTGGACTTTTTGGTACATGGCCTAGATCAGTTAGATTATCCCGAGCAAACTATTGAGCTCGAGCGCGATGGCGTATTGCAACGTGAATTACAATGGCTTGAAAGCCTTCCTGAGTACATGTCTGCAGCACTAATTAATCGTACCAATCCTTCCTGTATACACGCGGGTGGTTACAGTGATTTGATGCCGTTCAATAACATAGGTAATGTGGAAGTATACAAAAGAATTTGCTATCTAAGGTCCCATCGACAATGGCTGGTAAACGGTAAAGACCTGAAACAGAGTGATTTAGCCTGTCTAGGTTCGCCCACGGCTCTTTTCTCTGACTCTCTTACCACTAGTCAATATGATGTTCAAAAGCTACCAGAAGTGATCCAAGAATTACTATCTCAGAGCGTGCCAGCTGCTTATACCGAAGCATTGTTGCAATCCGCAAAAGAGCAACTTATGCAAACACTGGCAATGCGTTTTCTTGAACCAGGCCAACCTGAAATACTTCCCTATCAGTCTAAACCAATGCCATGTCCTAAGGAGTGTGTCCAAAAGACAATGTCATTACTCGCACAAGCATGTCAATGCCATATCAGCAGTGAAAATATCCCACCATTGCCTAATTTTATTCAATCCCAAGTTGCCGAATATCCAATGTTGTTATTGGGACAACCCTGCCAAAATATTGTATTGAAAAAACTTGATGAACTTGAAATCGAGTTGGTCACCCAAGCCGATTTTTGGCAAAAACGCTTACAAGGACAGTGTTATGCGATGGGGATTGGGCGTTTTGAGGAAGATATTTATCAATATGTTTTTGCTGAAAACACGAAACTATCGTCCTCTAGCACCTGACGCAACGCAAGCACACAAGACCATTCCCAACGATAACATCAATGCGAATTCAACGGTTTTAGCTATGTTGTCCAGTGGAGCTATCTCGATGGGTATATCTCCAATAATGATGTGAATCATGGTGTTGACGATGCTCATCCCAATCAAATTGCCTACGGTTCTACCAAGATTCATAGCTGCGGAAGCGACTCCGATTTCAGCCTTTGAGACACTGCTAACAATTGAATTATTATTGGGTGTTGAAAATAGTCCAAAGCCAATTCCGAGGATCAGTAATGCCAGACCAATCCACCACGGTTCGGCCATAATAAAGGGCAAATTCAACAAAAAAAGTCCTACTGCAACAATACTACAGCCAATTGTGGCCACTACTCGTGAAGCAAAACGATCGGCTAATTTACCCGCTAACGGTGCCATAATGGCCATCGACAATGCCTGAAATAATAAGATATTACCAGCTTGAGATGGCGTTAGATTGTGTATAAATTGCAGATAGACACTCAGTAAAAACAGCAGTGCAAAGTTACTCCCATACATGAACAGAGAGCTGGTGAGTGATAAGGAAAACAAGCGATTTTCACGAAACATCTGGACTCGAATCAAAGGCGTTTTAGCGCGCGCTTGTACACAGACAAACGCCCATAATACTGCAAAAGACGCAATGACGGTGAGTATCCCATACCATGATGGCAAATCAGCCATACCCAATACAAACAAACACGAAAATAATGCAAAAATTGCCGTGCCTACCCAATCGACAGCATGGGTTTGCGCATCTTTCCAATCTCCCGGGAGTTTCAAAGCAATAAAAACCAGTAACATCAGAATCAACGGAACTTGAAACCAAAAAACTGACCTCCAGCCCAAAAATTCCGTCAAATACCCCCCAACCACTGGCGCCAGTGTCAAGCCCACATACACACATGACGCAACAATACCCAACGCCATACCGCGTTTATTAGCAGGGACGATAGAGGAAACGATTGCCACCCCCGTGCCAAAAATCATCGCAGCAGCAATGCCCTGAACGAACCGCAATATAAGTATGATATCCATATTATCGGTTAGGCTCGATGCCGTGGCAGCTAAACCATTAAGCCACAAACCATAGACGAACACGCGTTTGCGACCATGGCGGTCAGCCAAGCGGCTAGCGGGTAAAAAGCACATAACACTGCTGAGAATATATACCGTTGGCAACCATCCCACTTGTTCGGCAGAAGCCTGCAAATCAAGCGCTAATGCAGGAATCGCCACGTTTACCGCAGACAGTCCCATTGGCGCAATCAAATATCCGGCGCAGACGGTGATGAGCGCGATTAAAATTGATTCTTCTGATGAAATAGAGGACGATTCAGAACTCATGAGTGTAAGTGATATCCTGGTGCAATGGTTCTGTTGTCGGCTTCATCAAGGACTTCAAGATTAGCAAGTTGTAACTGATACTCAGCGCCTTTTAGTGAAGCATGGGGCGAACAGTCTACATTCCAACGACGTAACAAGTACCCCGCCATTGCTTTTCTAACATGGACAATGAGCTTACCATCAGTCATGCCAAAATCTAATTCAATTGCAGTGGGGTGTGAGATATTTTTGCTATGCGGAATCAACGTGAGTGGAAGTAAGGTCTGCCATTGCTCATCCGCAGCTTGCTCCTCTGCATAAACCGTTTCATCATCCAGCATACTCACATGGGATAAACGCGTGAGAACAAAGTCCCTAAAACTCTGGGATTTGCGGTCGAATGCCCGCACATGCCAGCGCTGACCATTGTCAACAATGCTATGCGGAACCAGCTCACGAGCACCAGAACCGCTCGATAAGGATGTGTATATCACACTTACTACTTTGTGCTGTATCATGGCTTGGGATAACGTCGCAATGACATCGATGTTGGGTGTGTTAAGGTTAGATGGCTTTTCTACTGGAAAAGCAACTTCACCAATTGCATCAGAACCATCACTGATTTGATGTGCTAATTTAATGAGCGTTTTATGTGCATCATGGGTGAATAAAGGCGAAAACTCAGGCGTGATAAAATATTTTTTGACCGCGTTGTCATAGTGCATATTATCTGGCTTTAATGATTTATAAAGATTGATGTCACGTGTCGCCGCCGCTAAACCCAGCTCAAAATGCTGAACAATTTGACTGCGTGTCATCATTCCCGTGAAATAAAGAGTAAAGTCAATATACGCCAAGCGTTGTTTTTGTGCGAAGCTCATTTCTGGTAGGGATTCATTCAACGTTTCAGCCATGTGATTGCCTATCTTAGAGTTTGAGTATGTATCAAAATAATATGTATCATTTTGATATCAATGTCAATGCATTCAGTCATAACACCGTATGACACACACAACAAAATATGGCATGATCCCATCTAGGGTTCGTTTTACATCTATCATTATGGAATTAATCCAAATCAATAAATCGCGTTACCGTAAACGTCTCAATGTGGTGATCGTCTGTTGCATCATTGCACTAACATCGGGTAGCTTAGGCATCGCGCAAACTCTTATTGCCGTATTCCCCGATCCAGATGGCAGTCATTTTCATTGGAATCTCTTGGGCGTTATTGTGACAGCCCTGATAATTGGCGGTATTTTGGGTAACATCAAGCAACACCCTTTTATGACAGAAGTGGTCTATGTTTGGGAGCTCAAACAAGTCCTGAACAAACTTACCCGGAAAATGGCAACGTTAAAACGCGCAGCACAGGACGGAGATATCAACGCGATGAATGCGATTCAGTATAGTTATGCCGGTTCTCGCTTATTGTGGCAACTCGATGACAATACTCTCGTCATGGATGAATTATCCATTGCTCAAGCCGAACTTGATGCATTAGCCAAACACCACAACGTGACTTTGGATGCGTCATCATTTCAGATATCACACCTCAAACAATATTAAGTCTTAATTAGACCTAAAGAAAATTACTCAAGGGCATTGAGATAAGCCTGATCTGAAATTTGGGTCCAATGACGCACCATCTTTAGGTAGCTCTGTTGAGATTCAATGATTTCTTTGGTTAGCGGATCACGTGAAGCAAACTCAGAGAGTAATTTGTCATTTGCCTCACGCAATGCTCGCATCACCGGTTTGGGGAAGGTTTTGATTTGCACGTTTGGGTAATCTCGTTGCAACGTCGCCAAATTCACGGCACTTTCGTGATAGGAGTAGGCATACATTTCAAAGGCGGATAACCGCATTGCATTCACGAGGACCGCTTGTAAGTCGGAAGGTAACCGCGCAAAACTGCGTTTGTTGATCAAAAACTGTAAGTCGGCTCCAGGTTCATGCCAGCCGGTGTAATAGTACTTAGCAATCTGCTGAAAGCCCATGCGCAAATCCAGCGACGGGCCGACCCATTCAAGGGCGTCTATTGCACCGCGCTCCAGTGCAGTATAAAGCTCCCCTGGCGCGACATTTGTTGGCTTTGCGCCAAGTTCTGCCATGATCTCACCAGCAAACCCAGGAATCCGCATTTTGAGCCCCTGTAAGTCTGCGACCGTGTTGATTTCTTTTTGAAACCACCCTCCCATTTGATTGCCCGTGTTTCCTCCGGGAAAGGACATCAAACCAAATTTATCATAGACCTTATTCATCAGCCTTTGCCCATCTCCACCATAAAACCAAGCGAATTGCTCGGGGCTAGTGAGTCCAAACGGCATAGTAGTGAAGAACATCGTATTGATATCTTTGCCTTTCCAGTAATACGATGAGGTATGACCAAGGTCATATTGTCCAGAACGCACCATATCAAATACACCTAGAGGCGCCTTATGCTTATTGGCAGAGTCGATGCGGACGATCAGTCGACCATTCGACATCTCTTTGGCATATTGAGCCATATTCTGCACAGACTCACCAAAGATAGGAAAATCTTTGCTCCACGTTTGCGCTAATTTTAATGTATAGACCCGGTCATTTATTGTTGATGATTCATCGACTTTTTGCTCCTGACTGCAGCCCCAAAGGAGTCCGACTGAACACAACACGATACACGTACGAAGGATATGAAGCATAAATTTCACAGCTAACTAATGAACTAATTAGAGATAGTTTACCGTTTGCGGCTTCAATAAGAAATAGTGACTGAACCGGCAGTAAAATAATAACCATATGATGGCAAAATGCTCAACGACAAGAGACTATCCAATGTACCGCTTCTATTTTTCCTACTATTGAAGGGTATAGATAATCATTAAATCCGCCTATACTTATCGATAGTTTTTAACAAATGGAGTAAAAACTATGTGGACTAAACCTGAATATCATGAAATGAGATTAGGATTTGAAGTTACGTTATATATTAGTAACCGATAATATACGTCTGAATAAAAAAGGTTGCTCATGGCAACCTTTTTTTTTGCGGTCCCATTATAAGCTATATAGTGTTCCTCATAACGGATTAAATTTAACCAAAAATGCGGGTTCATGAGACCGTATTAGGTATATTTGAGACTAGTGGATTTGTTCGAATAATCACGGAGCAGAAGAAATTGGTCGGTGTGATAGGATTTACTCCGCACATCCTGTGCTCCGCCCTTCGGGCCGCGCTAAAGCGCGTGCCAAAACGTTCCAGACGTTTTGGTGAACCTACAAGACCGCTTCGCGCTCTCGTCGTAGGTAAGTCAACATGCTGTGGATTCGTTTGAGATTGTGGGAAAGCAGATAAATGGTCGGTGTGATAGGATTTGAACCTACGACCCCTGACACCCCATGACAGTGCGCTACCAAGCTGCGCCACACACCGACCGTAGGCAATGCATTATAGGGATTTAGATAGAATTTGCTAGTGATTTTTTTACTAATTCACACGCCAATTCACCATTTGTGACTTTTCGACACACATACCATCATTTACGCATAAATATCTTCTACTTACCAAGGTGGTCATAGCAACATTTTTTATAATTGACAAAATGAAACCCAACCTCATAACGACTATAAAATCGAACGTTTTATCAAATAATTTTCGCTTTTTATTCTTTTTTATAGATCTATACTCATGTGTGTAAACACATTTAGGAGTCTAATTATGTATATACGCAGAGCGGAAGAACGCGGTAAAGCAAACTTTGGCTGGCTCGATAGCAAACACAGCTTTTCATTTGGTCAATACTATGATCCTCTGCATATGGGCATTTCGGTATTGAGAGTGATTAATGACGATATCGTATCAGGCGGTGCTGGGTTTGGTATGCATGGTCATCAGGATATGGAAATTATCTCGTATGTGATTGATGGTGCTTTGGAACACAAAGACAACCAAGGTAATCAATATCGTGTGACCGCCGGGGAGGTTCAACGCATGAGTGCTGGATCAGGCGTTATGCACTCTGAATACAATGCGTCGCAAACAAATGATGTGAACTTTTTGCAGATTTGGATCCTACCCAAGAGCAAAGGGATTGAGCCTGGTTACGAGCAAAAACGAATCGAACAACAGCAATCCCTTACTCCATTAGTCACACCAGATGGTTCTGATGGTTCAATTAGCATGCATCAAGATGCCAGTATTTACCGTTTACGTCTAGCATCGGGAGAATCCCATGAGTTATGTGCAAGGCAAGGCTATTTGCATCTCATCAAAGGACATGTAACGAGTGAGGGACTGACCTTTCGACAAGGTGACGCCGTTGCCCCCACCTCCGGCAGTGAGCTGAATATCGTTGCCCAATCTGATGTTGAGGCGTTGTGGTTTGATTTGCCTATATCGTCATAAAATAAATATTTTATCATTGCCATTGAATCGCCATAAAAGCCCTTTATATTGTAATTAGTGTGCCTCATAGTGAGGCGATTTTTACCGTTGAGGACATTTTAAATGCTACGTATTGCCCTATTTATCGCCACGAATATCGCGATAATCGCATTGATATCAATTACTTTTAGTCTATTAGGTTTCCAAGGATTACTTGCACAAAACGGCGTTGATTTGGATCTGACGGCTCTTTTGGTGTATTCCGCGGTCATTGGTTTTGCGGGTTCATTCATCTCATTGTTGCTCTCAAAGTTCATGGCCAAACGGGCAATGAATGTGCATGTGATAACCGAGCCTCGCAATCAAACCGAAGCGTGGTTACTCAGAACCGTCAGACGACAAGCTGAACAAGCCAATATCGGTATGCCTGAAGTGGGGATTTTTAACAGTCATGCACCTAATGCATTTGCTACCGGATGGAGTAAAAATAACTCATTAGTAGCAGTATCCACTGGTCTCATCGATGTAATGAATCAAGCAGAGGTGGAGGCCGTGCTAGCCCACGAAGTGGCTCATGTGGCCAACGGCGATATGGTCACGATGACATTATTACAAGGTGTGGTGAATACGTTTGTTATTTTCTTATCTCGGATCATTGGCCACACAGTAGATAGGGTCGTTTTTAAAGTAGAGCGTGGACATGGCCCTGCGTTTTGGATTGTCTCAATTATTTGTGAAATTGTCCTTGGTTTCTTAGCACACATGATCACCATGTGGTTCTCGCGCAAACGCGAATATCGAGCGGATGCTGATGCGGCCAAGATGGTCGGAAACACGGCTATGATAAATGCTTTGTTAAAGCTTAAAAATCCCAGAGTTGAAGAGCCCCTTGCCGATGAAGTGGCCGCTTTTGGAATCAACAGCAATGTCAAACAGCTATTTTCTAGTCATCCTCCAATCGATGCCAGAGTTGCGGCTTTACGTCAGCAATAAACCGTTACAACTTGTCCCTCGACAAGGCTGATCAAAAACCTTAGCTTGTTGTGTATAAAGGAATAATAACAATCGAGATGAGTGCTATGATCAGCCTGCGTCAAATAAGCAAAACCTTTAGCAATGGTGATGAAACCGTAACGGCCTTAAATAACGTTTCGTTAAATATTAAAAAAAACGAGTTCGTTGCTATTATGGGTACATCGGGTTCAGGAAAATCGACCCTTATGAATGTGTTGGGCTGCCTAGATAGCCCGACAACCGGAGATTACTTTCTCAATGATCAAAATATTGCACAGTTAGATGATGATACGCTCTCAAGTATCCGCAATCGCTACATTGGCTTTATTTTCCAAACCTTTCACCTGCTCCCTAAACTCGATGTAGTGGGTAACATCACCCTGCCCTTACGATATACTGATGTGTCTCAAAGTGAAACGCGCACTCGTGCCAATGCGTTAATTGAACGAGTGGGGTTGTCTCATCGTAAACATCACAAACCATTTGAAATGTCCGGTGGTCAAAGACAACGGGTGGCCATCGCGCGCGCGTTGATTAATCAACCTAGCGTGATTTTGGCCGATGAGCCAACGGGTAATCTGGACAGCAAGACCTCAGAAGAAATCATGGGGCTATTAACTGAATTACACCAACAAGGCCAAACCATTGTCATGGTGACACACGAAGCTGACATTGCAGAATACGCACAGCGCGTGATTCGCATGAAGGACGGTCAAATTATCGAGGATACTCAAACATGTTCCGCTGCATAATTACCTTTGTTTTATGTTTCAGTGCTCTGACATGGGCGCAAGATGTCCCATTGGTCTTGTCGGGTAAAGTCAGCTCTGCGGCCAAACAAATTGTCAACGCCCCACGCTCTAGTAGTTGGCAGATCCAGATCCAATGGATGGCAGAAGAAGGGGATATTGTACAAAAAGGGGAGCCTGTCGTGGTATTTGATGGCGCTGCAACCCAAGCACAACTCGAACAGAATAAGGAGCGCTTAGATACCTTAAACCTCGAGTTCAAACAACTAAAGATGCGCTTAGAACAAGCGGTTACTGAAGCTCAAGGTCGACTCGCTGTGGCCCAAATGCGCGTGGCCAAAGCACGCATCCCAGTATCCATCGTATCGGATACCATTAATGCTTATCAACGTGGGCAAAATGAACTCACCTTAGAACGCGCTCTGATGGAACAAGGTAAAGCTCGAGAGGCAGTCATTGAAGCAGAACAACAGCTCAAAGCTGGGCTAGAAAAAAAACGCATCGATATATTACAGGTCGAAGACGAAATTACTTATTTAGCGGGGTTAATGGAAAAACTCAATGTCACTGCCCAACACACTGGGTCGGTGAGTTATGCATTACACCCTTGGTATGGCCGAAAACTGCGCTCAGGTATGAATGTCCAGCAAAGCTGGAAAGTGTTAGATGTGCAAGCATCAACCGACTTACAAATCGAATCATACGTGCATGAGATTGACGCCTTAATCCTCAAAGAAGGCGATCCAGTCACACTGACGTTTGATGCCTTTCCCGGATCTTATTATTCAGGCACTATTGCATCAATCAGTCGTCAAGCAGAAAAAAACCCTCAGTTGAGTAACGCCAGTTATTTTCCCGTAATCATTGAGTTTAATGAGGTACCAGAACGAGACCTGATGATCGGGATGAGTGTGCGTATTGATACACGCAAAGAATTTGTCTCTACATTAATAAGAGATTATGTTGGGCCTTCATCCTTGACCGTTGCAGCTGAGCTCAAATCTTTACAAGACCTCAGCTTCGGTCCACCTTCTATTTCACGCATGTGGAATTACAAAGTACAAAAATTAGTAGCTGATAACCAAAGTATTCAACAAGGTGATCTACTTATTCAATTTGACGGTCAAGACTTGCGCAATCGTCTGGTAGGTCAGCAAGCAGATTTGGATGCTGCGACTAAGGAGCTTGAAAACATACAACTGCAGGACAACGCCAGAGAAAAAGACTTAGAACTAGCGCTTGCCGAAGCTCGGATGAACGAAGAAAAAGCTCAACGCAAAGCAAAGATCACAGATGCTTCTCGCTCTGAGATTGAGCGTCGCCAACAACAAGCCGATTGGGACATAACTCGCGTCTTGAGCGAGCAAGCTCAGCAGCGTTTGGACGAGCATCGCCTGCGCAAAGTACTCAACAAACAAGTGCAACAAGCTCGCATTGCCAACCATGCCTCACGGGTAAAAGAAATTCGCCAAAACATGGCAAAACTCCAAATCAAAAGCCCGGTGGATGGTATCGCTATCATCAACAAAAATAATGACGGTGATCGATATGCCGTAGGTGATAACGTGCACATGGGAAATACCTTAGTCAATGTGCCCTCATTGGACAAACTTGCTGTCAAAATGGAAATAGACGAATCCGATACTCAAAAAGTCGCGATTGGTCAGCGCGTGGACATTGTCTTAACGGCCTATCCTGAACGAACGTTTAAGGGCACCATCACAAATAAAGGCAAATCTTATCGAGCCAAATCACAGCGAAACCAACGCATTATTTTTGATGCTTGGGTAACGTTTGATGAGATCGAAAATGCCATCATGCGGCCTGGAATGCAGGCAAACGTGACCTTGCCTTTAAACGAAGAAGGCCTCGCGTTAGTGCCTGATGCCAACGAGGAACTTGTTTTCACAGAGACTCTCACAGCGGAGACTCAACCATGAAAAAACTCAACATGTGTCTCTTATTTTGCTTAGGACTCACAGGTTGTGGCGACACAATGGATACCCAGATCCCAACCTATACCGTGACCGAACAGGAGTTTGTTATTGCCATCGACGCCTTTGGTGAAGTAGAACCCGCCTCAGCGGAACGCATTACCACTCCAGGTCGTCGGCCAATGGTCTTATCTTGGTTAGTCGACGAAAATACTCTAGTCAAAGCGGGCGATGTCATTGCTCGATTTGATTCAGAACGCATTATGCGCCAAAAACTAGAAGAAGAATTTGCCATACGCAAAATTCAGCAAGACATCCTTGCCGGAATCGCTGAGCAGACCCAAGAAAAAAGTGAGATTGCCGTTGAGCAAAGCTTTGTCGATGCGGAATTTCAGTTTGTCGAACAGTTCGCCATTGACGACTTAAGACTTTATTCTAAATTAGAAATCATAGATACCATGGCGAATCGCGATTTTTTGGAAGCCAAAGATGGTTTTCTCGATTGGAAAGCATCTTCAGTAGACGAACAACATGCCTCAGAACAATCTGTTCTAGATATCCGAAAATCGGGTCATGCCAAGAAGTTAAAACAACATCAAATGGCCTTGAATCAACTCGAAGTCAGAGCACCTAGTGATGGATTAATTTTGTATATGAAAGACCGACGTGGCGAAAAACCTGCTGTCGGCAATACCGTTTTTCCTGGCAGTCCGATTGCGCAGATCCCCGATTTAAGCAATTTACAAGTTTCTTTATATGTACTTGCCAATGAAGCCATCGAGTTAGATAAAGGGAATCAGATTGAATTTCGTTTAGATGCTTTTCCTGAAAAAACATTCACTGGTCAAATTTTGGAAGTTGCCAAATTTCCCAGCGAAATCCAACGAGGTGATCCCACCAAATACTTTGCACTCAGCGCGAATATTGACCAACAAGATGCGTTAGAGCTCCAACCGGGTCGCAAGTTAACGGCCAAAATTACGGTAGAGACTGGAAGAACGACACTAACAGTGCCATTGCAATCCGTCATTTATGAGAATGAGCAATCCTATGTATATGTTCAAGATGGCAATGACTTTAGCCGTCAAGTCGTCACAACGGGACGCAAAAACCTGCACTTTATTGAAATACTTGAAGGCATCGAGCCTGGTACCAAAATCGCGCTGAGCGGAATTGTTGCTTCACAAAACAATCAGGAAGTTAAGTAATGTCACATCAAGCCAATATTATCTCGACATACATACAGTTAATTATCGATGCGTTACACGAGCTATCCGCACAAAAACTGCGCACATTCTTAACCCTGTTGGGGATGATTTTTGGTGTGGGTGCGGTTATCGCCATGCTCAATATTGGTGAAGGCGCTGAACGCGAAGCGTTAAAGATGATCGATTCGATGGGGGTGAATAACATCATTGTCAACGCGGTCGAATTTACCGATGATGAGTTAACCGAAATTCGTGAGGAATCGCTTGGCCTCAACACTGGTGATGTCGAAGCAGCCGTTGCGACTCTCCCCTTTGTGACAGAGTTCTCGGCCAGTAAAACCATCAAAACATATGCCTTATACTCAGACTTCGCAAAATCAGATGCACAGGTTGTCGGCATCACACCAAGCTACTATGAACATGGCAATTTGACTTTGGCCGATGGTCGCTATACCTATTCTGAGGATGATATTCGCTTGGCTCAAGTGGCTGTCCTAGGAGCTGATGCGGCAAAAGAACTTTTTCCCAATCAGTCTGCAGTAGGCCAGATGGTTAAGGTGAACCACCTGTGGCTTCAAGTCGTTGGTGTGTTACAGCCACCTGCTGGGGATAAAAATGAATTTCAAGGTGTACAAATTGGTGGCGACCGCTATCGCGTATTTGTTCCTCTCAATACCGCTAAACAAAAATTTGCGTTCAATCCGCTTGACAGTGAGTTAGACAGTTTCAAACTCCAAATCTCAACTGAAACCAATCCGGTTGTTGCCGCCAAAGCTGTGACGCACTTGATGGCTACTCGTCACAATAATATTGACGTATACGACATCATCATTCCGGCAGAATTATTAGCTCAGCAAAAACAAACTCAGCAAATATTTAATATTGTTATGGCCTGTGTGGCAGGGATTTCATTGTTAGTTGGGGGGATTGGCATCATGAATATTATGCTGGCTAACGTCATGGAACGCACCACAGAAATTGGCCTACTCAGAGCCGTCGGTGCGACACAACGCGATATTCGCCTACAGTTTTTGGCGGAGAGTTTTACGATTTCTTTACTCGGAGGCATATTGGGTATTGTGTTTGGTTTAGTGCTATCAGAAGTGATCGGATTTTATAGCGAATGGGCAGTGTCATGGTCCCTCTCCGCTATTGTCTTATCTTTATCCATCTGTATGCTGGTCGGTGTAGGCTTTGGTGTCTTCCCTGCGATCAAAGCCTCACAACTTAACCCAATTGAAGCACTGCACTCAGATTAGTGTTAAGGAGAAGTATGAATCGGAGCTGATATGGATGGATTGACCAATAAGGATTCAGCTCCTGTTTGTGCTTTGAGCTGGGCGAACCACATTCGCATAAATTCTTTGCCTAACATATCTTCAAGCTCACCGCGTTCGTTCGTTGGGCAGAACAAACTCACTGTCACCACGGTTTTAGCATAGCGATTGGTTTCAACGGTAATGTGTGGATCCACATCGATAAACTCAGCATCCAAACTGTGCTCAATGAAGGATTTATAGCGCAACGCAACCTCGCGGAAATGCGCACATTGTTCACGCGCAAATGTCGCAAAATCTTCGACAAATTCATATACATTAACGGTCGGCTCAGTAGTGATAGTAAACTGATGCAACGAATAGCGTTTAAAAAAATTGAGATTCTTTACCGTTTGCGAAATGAGCTTGTTATTCGGCACATAGATGTGCTGACCGGTGTAATCATAATGTTCAGGGTCGATTTCTAACAAGACAGTCTTGACCCAATCGATCTCAACCACCTCACCGGCCACATTATCAACTTTCACCCAGTCCCCAACGCGAAACGGTCTGACCGATACATAGTAAAAAAATCCGATCACACATTGGATAAATTCGCGCATTGCCAAAACAATGGCCACCATAAAGGCCGCAATGGATAAGGCGAGGTTTTGCATTTCGTTGGCCCAAAACGCAATAACAACAAACGCCAAAATGGCATTGACGATATTCTCAAATGTGTTGATAGAGTTCCGGTGATCGGTTTTGAGTTTCTTACTGCGCTTTTTGGCCCACTTTATTATGGCATGCTTTATCAGTAGCACCACCGTAATCAAGCCAATGGTGCTAAGCACCTTATATTCGTGAACCCACAGCCAAACTAGAACAAGCCAGTTCTGCATTTGTGTCCAATCCAACATTAATCCCCTACTTGATCTTGATTGATTCGAGAAGCGATAGCACCATCTTGGTTTTTGTATTTAGCATCAACACGAGCATTGTAGGGCTTCTCGGCTGGCGCCGATAATACCTCAAACGACAAAGCGCCGATTTTCATCCCCGGTTTTAGTGCCAATGGCAGTTTGCCTGAATTAAAAAACTCCAAAACAATATTTCCCGACCAACCCGGGTCAATTCGATGTGCTGTTACATGCACCATTAAACCTAAACGCGCCAATGACGAACGGCCATCTAACCAGCCGACAATGTTGTCTGGAAGGGTTACAGATTCGTGAGTGATGGCTAATGCTAATTCACCTGGATGCAAGAAAAAAGACTGATCTTCTGCAATCGTAATCTCGTCACTCATGACTGCTTCAAGCTGATTCTGCACATCTGACTTGGCACCGGATAAATCGATATAAGGTGCAGCGTGATCTTCAAATACGCGGAACTTGTTGCCCAAGCGCATATCGACCGTCAGCCCACTAATATGTTCATAAGAGGGTTGTGGCGATATAGTGATTTTACCCTGTTGTAAATACGTCCAAATATCTTTGTCACATAAGCGCATAAGCGTCTTGTTCTCAATGGTATTGCAAAATGTCCAATGTACACATAGTAACATTTAAGCTAAAATCGCACACCATAAATTTGAGGTAAAAAAAGAAAGCAAACTATGAGTCAATCTTCCCGCGACATCCTAGTCACCAGTGCCCTGCCGTACGCCAATGGTTCAATTCACTTAGGACATTTACTCGAGCACATACAAACGGACATTTGGACCCGATTCCAGCGTATGCGTGGACACAACATCATTGCCGTCTGTGCCGATGATGCGCATGGCACGCCGGTAATGCTCAAGGCGCAAGAACTAGGCGTTAAACCAGAAGATATGGTTGAAGCAACTCGTCAAGAACATTGGCGTGATTTACAGGGTTTTGGGATCAGCTATGACAATTATTACTCAACGCATTCACCTGAAAACACGCAATTCTCTCAAGATATGTATAATCGCCTCAAAGCGAATGGTTACATCACTAAGAAAACCATCAATCAGCTTTATGATCCAGAAAAAGAAATGTTTCTTCCCGACCGCTTCGTCAAAGGTGATTGCCCAAAATGCGGAGCTGAAGACCAAAATGGCGATAGCTGTGATGTCTGTGGCGCGACTTACTCTCCAACCGAAGTCAAAAACCCACGTTCTGTGGTCAGTGGCGCAACTCCGGTACTAAAAGACTCTGAGCATTATTTCTTTGATTTGCCTCAATTTACTGAGATGTTGCATGAATGGATTGGCTCTGGATCCATTCAAGCTGAAATGGCCAACAAGCTCAACGAATGGTTTGAGGGTGGCTTGCAGCAGTGGGATATTTCTCGTGATGCGCCGTATTTTGGGATTGAGATCCCTGATGCGCCAGGTAAGTTTTTCTATGTCTGGCTCGATGCACCCATTGGCTACATGGCGTCCTTCAAAAACTACGCTGACCAGCATGGGATTGACTTTGATCAGTTCTGGGCCAAAGACTCTACCGCTGAAATGTATCACTTTATCGGCAAAGACATCACTTATTTTCACTGTTTGTTCTGGCCAGCCATGCTCGAAGGTGCAGGTTACCGTAAGCCTACCGGCGTTAACATTCACGGTTTTGTGACGGTCAACGGGGCTAAGATGTCAAAGTCAAAAGGGACTTTTATTAAAGCGAGCACCTATCTTGAACATTTAAACCCAGAATATTTGCGATATTATTTTGCTTCTAAACTCAATGATAGCGTGACGGATATTGATTTGAACTTTGACGATTTTTGTCAAAAGGTCAATGCTGACTTAGTCGGTAAAGTAGTGAATATTGCCAGTCGCTGTGCTGGATTTATTACCAAGCGTTTCGCTGGTCAGTTGTCTGAAAATGTCATGGATCCTGAGCTGTTAGCTCAATTCCAAAACAAATCCGATGCGATTGCCCAATATTTTGAAAAACGTCAATATCATCATGCAATTCGTGAAATCATGACACTGGCCGATGCCGCAAATCAATTCATCGATGCGCAAGCCCCATGGGTCACCATCAAAGAAGAAGGCAAAGAACAGTTCACGCATGATGTCTGTTCTATGGGTATTCACTTATTCCGTATTCTAGCTATTTATCTTGCGCCGGTGGTGCCAAATTTAGCGCAAAGCGCTGAGGCGTTTCTCAATGACACATTCACTTGGGAAGCAACCAGTAATACGTTAACCGGTCACGGTATTAATAAATTCAAGGCCATGTTACAACGGGTGGATAAAGACAAAGTGGCTGCTATGGTGGAAGCATCAAAAGAAAACCTTGCTCCCAAAGCGGCCCCTGTAAAGAAGCCGGCAAAGACAGCGAAACTTGCATCAGACGACGAACTTGCTCCCACAATTCAGTTTGAAGATTTTGCCAAGATTGACTTACGCATCGCCAAAATAGTCTCTGCCGAGCACGTTGAAGGCGCTGATAAGTTATTGTGTCTGCAACTTGACATTGGCACTGAAACGAGACAAGTCTTTGCCGGGATTAAATCCGCTTATTCTCCGGAACAGCTATCCGGAAAACTGACTGTTATGGTGGCTAATTTAGCGCCTCGCAAGATGCGTTTTGGGATGTCGGAAGGAATGGTCTTAGCTGCAGGTCCAGGTGGCGATGAACTCTACATTTTAGAACCGCATGAAGGTGCCAAGCCAGGTATGCGCGTCAAATAACATCAGCGTCTACTGGCAGTATTTAAGTGAGCCGCGGCCGGTCTGAGTCGCGGCTTTATTTTGACCAATTTTGGTGCTATCAAATTAAGTGGCGTCTCTCTTTTCCTTGCAATAATCACATACATACTGCGTAAGCATGCAAGCGATTCGAATCGTCCCAGTGCTTTGTCTTTTTGGCTTTTTGCCAAAAGGTTGTGACCTGCAAAGTATTCAGTGTGAATCACTTCAAAATTTAACAACGATAACCAGTCCTTTACGCGAAGTGCACTAAAGTACCGAGCGGATTTTAACGGGTTTTGTTTGAACCACGGAGATAGATGCGCTAAGCCTGACAGGCTCGTTGGGTTAAAGCCTGTCATTATTAAATATCCATCCGACCTCAATACCCTATCAAACTCCCGCAATTGAGTGTGGGGATCAGAGCTAAAATCTAACGCATGCAATGCCAAAATGGCGTCCATACCATGCTCCTGAATCGCCAAGGAGTGATAGTCACTGTTGCATAGGTAGCTATTTAAATTGGCTGACTCAGATGGTGCATTACATAAAATATTGAGTTCTCTGCGCAGACTGTGTTTATTCCAGTCTAGCTGTTGACTCAATGGCCCGATTCGCAACAAATAATCACCGTACATCGTCGGCCCAAATTCGTTCAGAATATCGATGAGTTTTCTTTGCACCGTTTGATAACGACTGATACACTTCCAATCCATTGGGTAATCAATTTTTCGTGATATTTTAGCCGGAAACAGCATCATGAGCCTGTTCAGTCCTTTATGAATTTACACAAAAAAACCAACTTTGTTAATTTGTCGGTACAGCTAGAAGATAGCGCGTTGCAATTATTATTACAACAAACTCAAGCAAATGCAGGCTATTCAAATAACATTCACATTCTGCCTTTACCTGCTTTTACCGACAATTATATTTGGGCAATGTTCAATAACACTCACTGTGTCGTCGTTGACCCAGGAGATGCAAACGTCGTCATTGATTTTGTCGAGCGTTTTGGGTTGGTACTTTCTTCCGTTTTGATTACGCATCACCACCCTGATCATACCGGGGGATTAAAAGCACTCAAAGCATACAATTCTGCGTTATCCGTATTTGGCCCTCACTCGGCCAAAATTCCAGAAATCACCACCCCATTGGCCAGTGAAGATTGTGTCTTTCTCAATGAGTTTGGTGCAGAGTTTCGTGTGATGGAAGCCCCTGGGCATACTCTTGACCATATTTTATATTACGCCAATGATGTCCTGTTTTGTGGTGATACGTTATTTTCAGTGGGATGTGGACGTATTTTTGAAGGTTCTTTCGCGCAAATGCACCAGAGCTTACAACAGATTGTGAGACTCCCACCATCAACCCAGATCTACTGTACGCACGAATATACACTGGCTAATATTGCTTTTGCCTTAACAGTCGAACCCGATAATCCTGACCTGAATCATTATAAGGCGTGGGCAGAAAGGCAACAGGCGAGTAATATACCCACCATTCCAACGACGTTATCTCAACAGCTTAAGTTAAACCCTTTTTTACGGGTTAAATTCTCACCAGTGGTAAAATTCGCTGAACAACGTTCTGGACATAAAGGTCTTGATAATGTTGAAGTATTTACGCAGCTAAGACTGGCTAAAGACGAATTTTAGTAGCAAAAACAACCAAAAATCCGTACACTTCACGCACATTTATTTGTGTGAGGGTATGATTTGAGAACGGTGTTATTGCTGCTGTGTGGAGTATTGTCTGTTGTCACAATCAGCGGCTGCGTAAGTACTGATGGTAAAAGCGCATTTGGCTTATACGCTAACAAGACAGCCTCACAATCTCCAGTGCAGGATGAAACCGATCCTGACATTGTACATCCTGTTGCTGAAATAGCTGAAACGCTCGATAACATTATTGTTGAAACACCTCAATCTGAGCTCCCAAAAGCCATTAAGCCTACCAACGATTTATGGCAATACATCGCCCAAAACTTAGATACCTTAGCAATCGACAAACAACAAATTCAGAGCCAAATTGATTGGTATGCAAAGCATCCCAACTATATGAAACGCATTAGCCAGCGCGCTAAATTTTTTCTTTACTACATAGTGCAAGAGCTTGAGGCGAACAACATGCCATTAGAGTTGGCCTTGCTTCCCATTGTCGAAAGTTCGTTTGACCCCTTTGCATATTCACATGGTAGCGCTGCTGGTATGTGGCAGTTTATTCCTGGCACAGGAAAGCGCTTTGGTATGCAACAAACCTGGTGGTATGACGGTCGCAGAGATATTATCGCTTCCACACAAGGAGCAATTGATTACCTTCAATATTTGCACAAGTTTTTCGATGGCAACTGGGAGCATGCACTGGCCGCATACAACTCGGGAGAAGGGCGAGTTCGCAACGCAATTCGCAAGAACAAACGCAGTGGTAAAGCAACGGATTTTTGGTCTTTAAAATTACCCAAAGAAACGCAAGGTTATGTGCCGAAGTTGATGGCATTGGTCGTACTGCTCAAAGAAGCTGAAACATATCAAATGGTTTGGCCTCATATACCTAATCAGCCTATGATTGATGTGGTTGAGATTGACGGTCAGGTTGATCTCGCTAAAGCTGCCGAGCTTGCAGGTCTGAGTGTGAATGAACTACATGCTTTGAACCCGGGGTTTAACCGCTGGGCAACTGATCCCAAAGGTCCTCACCGTTTGGTTTTACCTATAGATAGAACTGAGCAATTTACCCGTGAATTTGCAGCGCTATCTGAATCAGATAAAGTCCAATGGGTACGGCATAAAGTTCAACCTGGTGAAAGTCTTGGTGTATTAGCTCAAAAATACGCTACAACTGTTCATGTTATTAAGGACATTAACGATCTTAAAAGCAACGTCATTATTGCTGGAAAGCATCTGCTTGTGCCTCAGTCTCTAACTTCATTAGAGAATTACGGGCTTTCTGAAGAGCAACGAACAGCTCGATTACAGAATCGCAAAAAAGCCGATGTGAATATCAAACATGTGATTCAATCAGGTGACACCTTGTGGGATCTTGCACAACAATACAAAGTGTCTACACGAGAAATTGCCAGTTGGAATGGTCTTTCGCCTAAAGATTATCTCAAGCCAGGGCAAACCTTAGTGATTTGGTATGAAGCTGATAAGCCGGTTGGGATCCAGCGCAAAGTGACATATACCGTGCGTAGAGGTGATTCTCTAGCTCAGATTGGTCAAAAATTTAATGTCAAAATAGCCCAAATTAAACAGTGGAATAATCTATTTGGTCAGAAATATTTGCAACCAGGGCAAAAGCTGACCTTAATCGTAGACGTAACACGAACCGGTACAATTTAAATCTACTTCGCCCATGGCTCATGCTATATTGGCTTAGGCTTTGCGTCATGCAGCCCTAAGCTTTACGCCATGTTGTTCCTTGGGCACTGTCTTCGATAACAATTCCCATCGCCGTTAGAGCATCTCTTGCCGCATCTGCTGCCGCCCAATCCTTATCCAAACGAGCTTGTTTTCGTTGCTGAATGAGAGCTTCAATTTGTTCGACATCGACATCATCCCCCGCTTGCAAAAACGCATCTGGTGCACTTTGTAAACACCCTAAGATCTCACCAAGCCCCAGCAATACCCTAGCTAGTTTAGCCGCCTCTTCCGGCTCTGAAGCTTTGGCAATATTCAGCGCTCGTGCACAGTCAAACATCACTGACATCGCAACTGGCGTATTAAAATCGTCATTCATTGCTGCTTCGAAACGCTCAAGGTATCCACCATAACTTAGATCAGTATGTGCATCAGGCGTCACATCACGTAGTGCTGTATAAAGACGCTCGAGTGACGCTTGCGCCTGAGCAATGTTATCTTGTGAATAAGAGAGCTGGCTGCGGTAATGCGCAGACATCAAGAAAAATCTCAGTGTTTCTGGATGATGTTCAGCCAACACGTCGCGCAATGTAAAAAAGTTACCCAAGGATTTGGACATCTTTTCATTGTCGACCTGAACCATACCAGTGTGTACCCAGTAGTTTACATAAGGCGTATCAAAGGCACAGCAAGATTGCGCAATTTCGTTTTCGTGGTGTGGGAAGGTCAAATCAGAACCGCCCCCATGAATATCGAAATGCTCGCCCAAATGTTTGTGATTCATTGCTGAACACTCAATATGCCAGCCCGGTCGCCCTGCACCCCATGGTGAGTCCCAGAATGGTTCACCAGGCTTCACCGTTTTCCACAACACAAAATCCAGTGGATCGCGTTTATCTTGGTCTACATCGACGCGAGCACCGGCTTGCAATTGCTCCAAATCCTGTTTGCTGAGTTTGCCGTAATCTTTATAAGATTTAACCGAAAATAGCACATCACCATTATCAGCCACATACGCGTGCTTTTTGTCAATCAAGCGTTGGATGACATCGATAATTTCATTCATGTGCGTGGTAACCCGAGGTTCAATATCAGGTGGTAACAAATTCAGCGCTGCAAAATCCTCATGCATCATCGCAATCGTTCGCTCGGTTAATTCCGATGTAGACTCATTATTGGCCATTGCGCGAGCAATGATTTTGTCATCGACATCGGTAATGTTGCGCACATAATTCACTTGAAAACCCAAATGACGTAAATACCGCACCATGATGTCAAAGCTTAAATAAGTGCGGGCATGTCCCATATGCGACAAATCGTAAACAGTGATACCGCAGACATACAAACCGACAATACCTGGCTGACGTGGTTTGAATATGGCTTTTTCTCGGTTTAACGTATTGTATATTTGTAACATAGGTTTGGCTTAAGTAATTAGATAGAAGGAGATTTGTCAGGATTATACCATTAATGCAATTAGTTGAAACTGGCAAAAAGTCTGCTTTGGCTTGCAAGCAAACGATTTTTAAGTATTATTGCGCCCTTATCAACGAATTGGAGCGTCCTTATGACTACCGTTACTTTAGAAACAAACCACGGTGCAATCACCTTAGAATTGAACGCAGAAAAAGCGCCAAAAACGGTCGAAAACTTTTTATCTTATGTTAACGATGGTTTCTTTGATGGGACTATCTTCCACCGTGTAATCAAAGGTTTTATGATCCAAGGCGGTGGTTTTACTCCAGATATGGAACAAAAATCGACTAAAGATGCCATTGACAACGAAGCCAACAACGGCCTGACCAACGTCAAAGGCAGTATTGCCATGGCGCGTACAAATGATCCGCATTCCGCTACGTCGCAGTTTTTTATTAACGTTCGCGATAATGACTTTTTGAACTTTAGCTCTGAATCAGGCAGTGGTTGGGGCTATTGTGTATTTGGCCAAGTCACAGCCGGTATCGAAGTGGTTGAAGCAATTGAAAACGTGGCGACCGGTAATCATGGTTTTCACCAAGATGTGCCTTTAGAATCAGTTGTAATTGAAAAGGCAACTGTCTCGGCTTAATGGGCGAATTCACTTACTTCATCTCCGATCTGCATTTGTCTGCAGATCGGCCCGATATCACTCAATGCTTATTACATTTTCTTGAACATGAAGCGCCGCATGCCGACGCGCTTTATGTGTTAGGTGATTTGTTTGAGGTGTGGCTGGGAGATGATGATATTACCCCATTTAGCGAGCAAATTGCCTACGCGTTTAAGGCGCTCTCTGTCTCAACTCCTGTGTATTTTTTACATGGTAATCGCGATTTTGCTCTCAAAAAACGCTATGCCAAACGCGCTGGATTTACCTTACTTCCGGAACAGGTCGTCATTGACTTATATGGTACACCCACCGTGTTGTTACACGGCGATGAGATGTGTACTCTTGATGTGGAGTACATGAAGTTTCGCAAAAAAGCGCGTTCTTGGTGGTGGCCAAGGCTCATGCTTGCCCTTCCCTTATCTGTTCGACGTCGAATTGCAGAAAAAGGACGAAATGTCTCCAAAAACAATAAACAACAGCTTGCGAGGGATATCATGGATGTCACACCAAGTGAAGTCATTAAGGTGTTTGGCAAACACAATGTGCACAGAATGATCCACGGTCACACCCATCGACCGGCCATTCATCTGCATGAGGTCAACGGCCAGAAAGCAACTCGAGTGGTATTAGGAGATTGGTATACTCAAGGGGCTGTGTTACGCGTTAGCGCCACTGGTATTGAGTTAGAGACAAGAACCTTTCCGTCTAGTTAAGCCACTCTCAACGCTTGCGCTGGCGTGCCAGAATGAAACTTAAAATCGTCATCTTCATCCGTAATCGCTTTGGCTTCAATGCCACCAAAATACGCAATACGATCACTGATATCTGTTTTGGCAAAACTTTGCGCTAAACTCAGATAATCTTGGTAATGACGGGCTTCGGACCGCAACAAAGAAATGTAAAACTCGCCTAATTGGGGATCAACATGCGGTGCTAACCGGGCAAATCGTTCGCAAGAGCGTGCTTCGATATAAGCACCACAGATGAGTTTATCAACGAGCGCAGCTGGCTCGTAAGTGCGCATATGGCTCAATAATGTTTTGGCATAACGAGAAGACGTCGTGTACTCATACTCCACACCATACACTTGCATCATCTCTAATACTTGATAGAAATGGTGCAACTCCTCTTTGATCAACAACACCATTTTATCAATCAAATCTTGATTCTCGGGCGACTGAGCGCGTGGGATCATGGTTTTCTTTAACGTATTGCAGTTTGCGAGGTCTTGCCACTGCCCTTTTTTGCGATACGTAAAATCCTCATAAGGTTTTAACCACTCCAATAACGCATCAGAAGATGCATCATCTACCGCATATTTGCGGATCAACAACATCGCGGTTTGTGCAGCTTTTAGCTCACAGACCATATGATCACGTAATACAACAGATAAGTGTTCAGGACGTTTTGCCATGTCAATCCAAGCTTGTGGTGTGTCACAATGCAAAAAATCGGTTACTGGCTTTAATAAATGTTCAATATTCATGATTTTGATATCAAAATAATGGTTTTAATTTCACGACTTTATTTTACCATCATTTTCATTAGAAATAATCGATAGGACGTATATACAAAAAATTGATTTGACTTATGGCGATTAAAACACCATATTTGTTATACGTTTGTTAACAAAATAATATCAATATAACATTCTACTGTGCATTTAATGCACTAAAAGCAAGAACCCTGTAGTGACGCCATGCGGTATTCCAGATATTTGACTCATGTGATGTGTCTTTGGAAGCGGTACAAAGTGAAGGATGGCAAAGCTACATTAGCCCCTTAAAGGAGTAACTTTATGTTATTGAACCATTTGTTTGGACTGTATACCCACCCCAAAGAAGAATGGCAAACGATTGATCGCACCAAAGAAACATTCGCTTATCCACTCAGTCACATCGCAATTATTTCATTGATACCCGCAGTGTGTAGTTATATTGCCTCCGCCAAAATTGGCTGGAGTATCGGTGCTGGTGACTTAATCAAAATGACCAACGAATCGGCGTTGTTTATGTCTGTTGGAATGTATTTCGGATTATTTTTAGGCGTGATTTGCTTAGCGTTTATGATCCAAGATTTGGCAGAAGTGTTTGATGCAAAGCCAACGATTACCCAATCACTTGAGTTGGCAGCTTACACGGCAACACCTTTATTTATGGTCGGTTTTGCGGCCCTATATCCCGTCTTGTGGTTTGTCGCAATGGTCGGTTTAGCAGGGTTAGCCTACTCCGTTTACTTACTGTATTCAGGCGTACCCATCTTAATGCATATTCCTGAAGAAAAAGGCTTTATATACGCTAGTACCGTAGTGACGTGTGGATTGGTTCTATTATCGATACTTATGGCTTTATCTGTGATTTTATTACAGTCTGGTTCGGCTATTACCTACATCTAAATTCATACGTATTAACCAAAAAAGCCCGATGACTGTTGTTATCGGGCTTTTGTTTTATCTGTATTGGTTGCGTCTCGACGCATCAATCCGTAAGGTTATGCACCTCAATATTACTCAGCTCGGCTTGAATCGTGGGCGATTTTTTGGCACCTTCTGAGCGAGCATTGTCTACGCGCTCAAGATACGCTTGATCGACATCGCCTGTAATATATTGACCGTCAAATACTGAAGTTTCAAAACGCGATACTTTTGGGTTTTCTTCTCGAACCGCATCTACTAGGTCACCGATATCTTGGAAAATCAAACCGTCAGCTTGAATTAAAGCCGCAATTTGCTCGTTTTCTCGACCGTATGCAATCAATTCATTAGCAGATGGCATATCAATACCATACACATTGGGGAAACGGATTTCTGGAGCAGCCGACGCAAAATACACCTTCTTGGCACCAGACTCACGTGCCATCTCAATGATTTGTTCTGACGTAGTACCACGCACAATAGAGTCGTCGACCAAGAGAACGTTTTTGCCTCTGAACTCAGAACTAATGGCGTTGAGCTTACGGCGCACGGACTTGCGTCGCTGAGTTTGCCCAGGCATGATGAAGGTTCGGCCGATGTAACGGTTTTTCACAAAACCTTGTCGATAAGGTAATTCTAACGTGTTTGCTATTTGTAAAGCTACGTCCATGGACGTTTCTGGAATCGGGATGACTACATCAATATCAATATCCGCCCATTCACGTTTAATTTTTTCCCCGAGTTTCTTACCCATGTTCACTCGTGATGCATAGACCGAAATGCCGTCGATATATGAGTCTGGTCGAGCAAAATACACAAATTCAAAAATACATGGAGAATAAATTGGATCAGCAAAACACTGTTTGGTGTGCAACTCACCCTGATTCGTAATATAAACAGCTTCGCCAGGTTCAACATCGCGCATAAACTCAAAACCAACGGCATCAAGCGCGACACTCTCAGAAGCCACCATGTACTCAATGCCAAACTCGCTATGACGTTGCCCTAAAGCAAGTGGACGAATGCCATGTGGGTCACGAAACGCCACCATACCATTGCCAATGATTGCAGCAACAACCGCGTAGGCACCGCGAATTTGTTGATGCACTCGAGTGACAGCGGTAAACACTTCATCCGGCGAAATCGTCATATCCCGACAGTGTCCTAATTCGTGAGCAAATATATTAAGTAAAATCTCAGAATCCGATGTTGTGTTGATATGACGTCTGGCTTTTTGTGATACTTCTTCGGCAAGCTCGTGGGCATTGGTCAAGTTACCATTATGCGCGAAGGCGATGCCATAAGGTGAGTTAACATAAAACGGCTGTGCTTCGGCTGAGCTTGATGAGCCTGCCGTCGGGTAGCGACAATGGCCAATCCCTATGTTCCCGGTGAGACGCTTCATATGACGTGTATGAAATACATCACGAACCAAACCATTGGCCTTTCTCAAATGAAAATTACCATGATCTATGGTCATGATACCAGCGGCGTCCTGTCCGCGGTGTTGTAGCACTGTAAGCCCGTCATATATTTCTTGAGCAACGGAGCTTTTACTAACAATACCGACTATGCCACACATGTTTTACCTACTTACGATTCTGCTGGGGGTTGTAAAAAAGTTGAGTTTTGTTGTACGTATTCAAAAAACCATCGAATCACCACATCAAACTCAGGGATCAATACCGATGCTTGCCACGCATCGGCTTTTGCTAAACTGGTAAACGTATCAACAAAAAACAGTACTGCTGATACAATCAAAATACCGCGGAGGCCACCAAAAACCATACCTAATATTCGGTCTGTTCCTGATAATCCAGACACTTGGACAAGCTGACCCAATGTATAGTTGACAAAGGAACCCACTAAAATCGTCGCGACAAACAATATCGCAATCGCGGCACCGTTTTGCCACATTGGGTTCTGGATTTGGGTAAGAAACGTTGCAACTTGAGGATAAAAATTTGATGCAACAAAAAAAGCGGTTAACCAAACAATAAGAGAAACGGCTTCTTTGACAAATCCGCGCACAAGACTAACGACTGCAGATAAGCCGATAATACCGAGAATTGTAAAATCTACCCAATTCATGAATTCATCTTATTGGTTAAACATGCCTAGCTGGCTTGTTTGTTAACGTGCGCGCATTTTACCAGAAGCTTGCACAGTTGCCACTGTTATTTGATCTCAAACGGTGTAATTCGACCGGTTAATCCAGTGATTTCTTTTAGATGAGGCAAGGCTTCGTCTAATTTTGATTGGTTAATTTCAGGTCCTACAAATACCTTTGTGAGCTTACCAGAAGGTGTTTGAATTGGACGGGTAAATGTACGATATCCTGCTTTTTCAACCTTGCGCACTAAGTCTCGAACATTCTTTTGATGTTTGAAACTGCCAAGTTGAACCACCCAACCTGCACCTTCTTGTTTGGTTTTGGTCAACAACGTTTGTTGCGCGAGGCTTTCATCTACCTCAACGGTTTCAGGAGACTGAATAGTTGGCTTAGCAACATCAACTTCTGAACTAGACTTTGGTTCAGCGTTATTGTCAATTTTTTGAGCTAGGTTTGATTGTGGTTCACCGCTATTGGATTCGGCTTTGTCTGATTGACTTTCACTCTCGAGATCCAAAGCGCTTTGATTGTGAACTTCAGGTTTGTACGTCGCTTTATCAATCACTTCAGCACTGGAAAGAGATAAATTACGGCTTTGTAACTCTACTTCGGGTGTTGGTGGAATCACGACTTGAATATCTTCACGCACGCGCTTTTTCCCATCCAAATATTCAGGTAAAAATATTACGGCTAGCGCAACTAATATAAAGGTGCCGACTAGACGATTTTTTAAAGCCGTATTCACTTATCCACCTGTGAATTATCCTTCGAGTTAAAATCGATTAATGCTTGTTGAACCGCACTTACGGTAAAAAACGACCCTAATACTACCACTAATTCCACTTCATGTGCAGTTTTGTTCACCCCAACCAGCGCCTCTTGTGCATTGCAATAAACAGGCGTCTCTTCCACTGTCAGTTCATGCAGGTGTGTCAACAAAAGTGATTGCATGCTTTTAGCTGGTAACGCTCTGGGGATATCCAGTGATAAACAGTGCCATGACTTCACCTTGTCAGCAAGAGGTTGCAATGTACCCCACACATCTTTGTCGGCCATCATTGCCACGATCACACTAATGTTGGAAACATTCTTAGCCTCAAGCCATGTCTTTAAATATTTTGCAGCATGAGGATTGTGCGCGACATCGAACAATATTTTATCTGGTTCACCATTCAGTGATGCCGTTTCCAATCTTCCTTCCATCTTGGTTTGCTCAATCACAGTGGTCAATTGCGAGTCACTAATATGCCAGCTAAGCACATCTATGACGGCCACACTGGTGGCTACATTATGATGAGGCATTTGGGGAATAGAAGTCGAAAATTGACGATTTAGACTATGGTAATGCCAGCGACCATCACTTACTGCGTGAGAAAAATCTTGGCCAACCCAAAAAGCGTTTGCTTGGTGCACTGTGACCGCTTTACGTAAGGTGTATGGTGGTTCACACTCACCAATCACGGCTGGCTTATACGGGCGCATAATACCTGCTTTTTCAGTCGCAATAAGTTCTCTGGTATCGCCAAGAAAGGCTTGATGATCAAGGCCAATCGAGGTGATTACTGCAAGGTCACAGTCGACGACATTTGTGGCATCTAACCGCCCACCTAAGCCTACTTCCAACAACACACAATCAAGTTTAGCCTGTGCTAATAGAACCAATGCAGCGAGCGTACCAAACTCAAAATAAGTCAATGGAATATCGGCCCGAGCTTGCTCAACTACCCAAAACGCTTGAGCGTGCTGTTCAGCAGATAGCTGCTGCCCGTTTACGCGGACACGCTCCTCATACTGATGAATGTGCGGGGAGCTATAAACGCCAACAGAACGCAGAGTCGCAAGGGCAACTTGCTCAATTAGTGTGCACGTAGTTCCCTTGCCGTTGGTTCCAGCTACAGTGATGACGGTGGTACTTTCCCAATTAAGGGATAGCCGCTGATAGACTTCTCGGGTGCGATCAAGCCCTAACTCAATTTCAGAAGGGTGACTTGCTTCGATATAAACAAGCCACTGCTCAAGGTTCCAATCAGCTTTCGGGTTCATTCTCTGTTGCTAGCACAGGGGCTGTAAAGCCTTGATGATGAAGTTTGGACAAAACACTGAATAACTTATCACGCATTTGAGCTCGATGAACAATCATATCAATCGCACCTTTCTCTAACAAAAACTCACTACGCTGAAAACCTTCTGGTAATGTTTCACGCACAGTTTGCTCAATAACTCGAGGCCCTGCAAAACCGATAAGCGCTTTAGGCTCAGCCACATTAACATCTCCTAGCATGGCTAATGAAGCGGATACTCCCCCCATAGTTGGATCTGTTAAAACAGATATATAAGGCAAACCACGTTGGCTCATTTTAGCCAATGCAGCACTGGTTTTCGCCATTTGCATCAAAGACAACAAGGCTTCTTGCATACGAGCGCCGCCCGACGCCGAGAAACAAATCAAAGGACAGTTATTGTCTAGACATGCGTTCACTGCAGCTACGAAACGCGCACCAACCACCGATGCCATCGAACCGCCTAGGAAAGAAAATTCAAAGCTGGCAGCAACCACTGGCATACCTTTCAAAGTGCCTTGTATGACCACTAATGCGTCTTTTTCGTTGGTGGCTTTTTGTGCAGCACTTAATCGATCTTTGTATTTTTTAGAATCTTTAAACTTTAATAAATCTTGAGGCTCTAAATCGACGCCGATTTCTTGACGACCTTCAACATCCAAAAAGTGATGTAAACGTGAACGAGCACTGATGCGCATATGGTGGTCACACTTTGGACACACTTCTTGCAATCGCTCAATTTCACTGCGGTATAACACCGCATCACAATTACTACACTTGGTCCAAATGCCCTCTGGGACGTTAGACTTTTCTGATGATTGGGTTCTTGGGAGGATTTTTTCTATCCAACTCATGGGTCAATATTCCTAAAAACTGACTAGGTAAAATTATTACCAGTAACATATTTGGTGTATTAAAACATATTCTAACGTGTTTCAGCAAAGTTACTGGTCTAAGAAGTTTTGTCTTAATACAATTATTTTTTAATTACCTATTATTCGGGTTCACGCGGTAAAAAAAGCGGGCCGATTGGACTCATTGGTATGTCAAATTCACTTGGGTAGCTCACATCAATAAAATACAGACCGTACGCTTTTGCGGTTGCTGCAGCTTGCCTCCGATCCTTTACTGCCAAAAGCTCAGCAAGCCATTCTATTGGTTGTTCTGAGGAGCCAATAAGCAACAGCGAACCGACAATATTGCGCACCATATGATGCAAAAAAGCATTTGCCTGAATATCCACTACCACATACTGCTCACAACGAAATACTTTGCAAAAATGTACGTTGCGATATGGAGTATTAGACTGACAAAGACTGGCTCGAAACGAGCTAAAATCCTGCTCACCCAATAAGCTTTGAGCGGCCTCATGCATACGTTTTTCGCACAAAGGCTTATGCCAATGAGTTATGCCGTGATGCAATATGGCCGGGCGAGTTTTGGCATTGTAGATGACATAGCGGTAGCGACGAGCAGTTGCACTGAAACGCGCATGAAACTCTTCGGGTACAGCTTTGACCCATTTAACACTGATTGCATCAGGTAAGTGGGCATTTGAGCCCATAAACCAGGCCTTATCAGGGCGAATTGCGTGAGTACGAAAGTTAACAACTTGATGCACTGCATGGACACCGGCGTCTGTACGACCTGCACAATTCACTGTGATTGGCTCGTCAGCAACCTTGCTCAGGGCTTCTTCAAGGTGTTGTTGAATTGTCGGGACGTTTTCTTGTCGTTGCCAACCATAAAAACGACTGCCATCATATTCAATTCCAAGAGCAATATTGCGGCTCATTGATTAGATCTCATTGAGTTGTTGCAGAAGCTGTTTAGCTTCAGCTGACTCAGTTTTTGTACCCAGCTTAATTACTTCATTGAGCAAAGCCTTGGCATCAGAAAACTCATCGATTTCAATATACGCTCTGGCCAGATCTAACTTCCCCATTGCATCGGATTCTTGTACTTCAACATCAGCTTGTGCTGGTAATTTGTCTGCGATGTTTTGCAAAATATCTAACTCAGGTTCATTTTGCAAAGGCTCATCATCTAACTCATCAAGCAGAGCGTTAACATCAATAAAATCGGGCGTATCTACCTTAAATTTAAGGTCATCGAATTCAGTTGTATCCTGCTCTTCTTGTTTGCCATCGGCAACTGTGTCGCGCAGAGTGGTTTCTTTTGTTTGTAATGCGTTCAGGTCGGAAGAGTCTTTGTCATTGTCAGACTCGAGGCTGGATAAAATATCATCGAAATCTGAATTCTCAAGCTCATTAAGTATCTCTGCGTCGCTATCTGCATTGAGCCAGCCATCCAAATCAGGTAATTCCATAAGATCATCGAGTTCATCTTTTGCTAATTCATCCGTTGCGACCATATCTGTTACTTCTTGCTCTGTAGGCGTATCAAATATCTCGTCTAGTTCTGAAAGAGACTCATCATCGACCTCACCTAATGTTTCAAGAGCTTCGCTTTCTTTTGGTGTATTGCGTTTAAACAACCACAAGCCCAAACCAACCAATGTTAGCAAAACTAACAAAGAAATTAAGGCAATTAATACAAATGGTTTGGCAACAAACTCGGCAACTTGCTCTAGTGCGCTCGGTCCTTGTTTTGCGTTTTCTTTTTGCAAGGTCCCGTACATTTCTGCCTGTAGAGCCCCTAACGCATCAATTTGCGCTTGCACATCACCATTTACCTGCCCAGAAAGCGCGTCTACGCGTTCAGCCACATTTTGTAATTGGTCTGCAAGTCGCTCATTTTCGTTGAGTAATACTTGAATTGTTTCAAGAGAAATAGCGTATTGTGATGTTAACTCATTCAACACCTGTAACTGTTGAGTCGTTAGTTGAGATGTGGGTACGTTTGGTAAGGTGACTATTTCGGTTGGTTTATCATCTAGTATTGAAACAGGCTCTGTACGGGTTTCACTAGGCAAGTGCTGCTCTTGAACCTCTTCATTGGAGGAACCACTTGCTATAGTGACTGCGTTTTTGAGAGCTTGCAACTCTGCCCATAAAGTTTCATCACCTTCGATCTTGGTTTCTGCTTCTAAAGGATCAATCGTAGCCAGGAAAGCCGCTGTCGGCATCTCAAGCATAGTATCGTTGAGTAAATGATTGACGTTATTATCGTTGAACGCTTGAGGATTAAGCAAATAAATCCCATACATAACAGGATAAAGTGAATCGGGGCGCTGACCTACAAAAGCAGACGAATTGCGATAATCCTTTGCGATCTTCCATAGCGTATCTTTCTGCTCGACAGGGCCAAACACGATACCGCTATGAACATCGGTTTTATCTCCCCGCAGTTGCAGATCCTGAAATTCACCAGCAACGCTCACCACCGAAGTTAGATGAATTAATATCCCAAATAATAATATTAGGCCAGAGGCTCTCATGCGTGATTATCCAAGTGATAGTGCATTGATTTTAAACGAAGATTCACTTTATTTCTTGGGTTGCAAAGATACCATAAAAAAACGGTGCTAAAAAGCACCGTTTCTATCAAGGTAAATCAAATTATAGATAATCTTTAATCAATACTTCGGCAATTTGCACACTGTTAGTTGCAGCGCCTTTACGGATGTTATCGGATACTACCCATAAGTTAATCCCGTTGGGATGTGAAATGTCGTTACGGATACGTCCAACATGCGTCAGATCATTGCCACTAGCTGAGCATACTTGGGTCGGAAACTCATCACGCTCAGTATATAGTTTGACGCCAGGCGCTTGCGCGAGTAATTGTTTTACGTCTTCCGCATCAATCGGTTGGCGAGTCTCAATATGAATGGCTTCAGCATGACCATAAAACACTGGTACACGTACGGCTGTAGGATTGACCAAAATACTGTCATCACCAAAAATCTTACGTGTTTCCCAGACCATTTTCATTTCTTCTTTGGTGTAATCATTATCCATGAATACATCAATTTGTGGGATCACGTTAAATGCGATTTGACGTGAAAAACCTTCGGTGTTCACTTCTTTTGCATTGAGTAGCGCCGCAGTTTGACCCGCGAGGCCTTCCATTGCTTCTTTACCAGCACCAGAGACAGACTGATACGTGCAAACATTGATGCGCTCAATGCCTACCGCATCATGAATGGGTTTTAGCGCGACTAACATCTGAATGGTTGAGCAATTTGGATTTGCAATGATATTGCGATTGCGGAAATTTGCTAACGCATCAGCATTAACTTCTGGCACCACCAATGGGATATCCGCTTCGTAACGGAAATGCGAAGTATTGTCGATGACCACACAACCGGCTTCCGCAGCAATGGGTGCAAATTTTTCAGAAACACTACCACCCGCAGAGAAAAAGCCCAGTTGAACTTGAGTCCAATCAAATTCATCTGCATTCAATACGGTAATCTCTTCACCTTTAAAATTAACCGTACCGCCAGCAGAACGAGCTGAAGCAAGGGGAAATAGTTGGTTAATCGGAAAATTGCGCTCGGCAAGAATATCCATCATGGTCTGGCCAACAAGGCCTGTCGCGCCTAATACTGCGACATTATAAGATTGTGACATAACGATTAAAAATCCTGTAATTTATAACACGAGTGTTGCTTGAAAACCTAAGTTGCTCAATAGGGTTTGCGTGTTGGTATGGCTACATGAAATCTTCAACGTAGCAAATTCACGTCTTGTTATGGTATTTGGATTGTATTGTGCATTGCGATATTGTTTTCGCAACTGTGCAAACCGGTTAGATTGTGCCATGTTCTGGACAAATTCGCTATGATCAATTGTTATATCATAGATGCTCTCTACCAAGGTCTTAACCGTCCCCACAGAAAGCGTTTCATCGTGACAAGATACCTGTTTGTCATCGTTAGGCAAATAATTATTCATATTCACTGAACACGTCGCACCAACTTGCTCACACAGCCATTCAAATAACATAAAGGTCCCGCGCGCCTTGCCTTCAAGACTGTGGCCAGCAATATGAGGGGTGGCAATTTCACAATATGGAATGAGTTCTGACAAGATATCTGGCTCGTTTTCCCACACATCCAATACCAACATTGGACCATCACCTTGCCGTTTTAAAGTTAATAATGCTTGGTTATTAATAATTTCACCGCGCCCAGCGTTGATTAATAGTTGTTCATTTTGTAATGCAGCTAAGACTTGTTCATTCAAAATATGAAAACTGGGAAACTCGCCATCCTTGACCAAAGGGGCGTGACAACATATCACATCGCATTGCAAAACCTGCTCAAGTTGATCCAACTTCCAATTGCCTTCAGCTTTTGCACGAGGCGGATCCGATAACACCACCTCACACCCCAAACTAGCGAATTTATGAGCGACTCTTCGTCCAACTTGCCCAACGCCAATAACGCCGACAGAGATGGTTTCGAATACATCAATGGGATCGTTTACAGCGATTTTTTGCTGTTTACACAAACCGTGCAATGCTGCTGCCAGCGCATATTCGGCGACGGACTCAGCGTTGCATCCGGCGGCACTGGTATGGTTAATATTCCGTGCGTTGAGCGCTGCAAAGTTCATGTGGTTGGTACCGGCTGTTGCCGTTGCGACAAATCGACAGTGTGGGCTAAGGTTCAAAAGCGCGTCATCTACTTTTGTCGTTGAGCGGATCATCAATGCCTCCACACTTGCAAAATCTGCAGCATGAATATTTTGATGGTTAAACGAGCGTGCCTCTCCTAAGAGCGGGAACAACTCTGCTGCATAGGGCATGTTGTCATCGTACAAAATACGCATATTTAGAACTTATAAACGCCAAATTTCTTTTAATGCTGAGTATACCGCGTTTGCGTCTTCAAGTTGAGGATAATGACCGACATTGAGCGATTTTGTGTCAGCTTCTGGGCAACACGCTGCGAATGCTTCAAGCATGTGTTTCCCAGAAATGGGGTCGTGCACTCCGTTGATGAACGCCAGTTTTTGTTGCTGTAATAGCATCGTTTCACGCCATTTTGTCGCATACAGCGCTCTTTCATCAAGGTATTGCAAAAGTGCGGGGATCACTTTAGTACCACCATTCACCTTTAATAATTACCATAGGACGTCGATGAGCTGTGCTGAGGGTGGTGTATGGGGACCAAAAATTTTGGTGAAACTCTGATGCAAAGAACGCTTTGACAGCAATGGGACAATCATAGGTCCCAGTATTGATTTCAACAAACGCTGCATGAGTAACGGGCGATGTTGATCGGCAAATAAACCACCATTCAAAAACGCACATTGCTGTATATTAAAATCATACTGATCATGACGGCACAACAATTCTTGCGCAACAGAGACACCATAATCATGTGCCAAAAGCCAGCATTGTGTAATACCTTCTAAACGAAGATACTCTTGGGCAATATCGGCTTGTTCAACTAGGGTGTAGCGATGACCATAGGGCTTTTGCGACAATCCAAAACCCAAAAAATCAAATGCATGACAACGAAAATGTTGCGCTAAATCTGGCCATAACAAATGCCAATCATAGCTAGCACTAGGAAAACCGTGTAACAGCAGCAGATGTGTTTTTTTTTTTGCCTTTTCACTGGGCTCATCCCGCCAGTAGGCAATCTTTAGCCCCTTGATAGTCCGATAATGAGCCGTGTCTCGATACTGCGTGAGTGTGCTAAACACTTAGCTGCGAAACCCTGGATAGTTACGGTCGAGTTTTCGCAAAATCCCCGGCCATGCTAAGGCGCCCCCCATTGCATTTGTGACTTGCTCAACTTGCGCTTTGATCCCTGCTAAAATCGGTTCAGGAATACTGACTAAGGGCTTGCCAGTCGCTTGCGCCATGAGTTGTACTTCACACGCTCGTTGCATCGCGTACATGCCCAAAAATGCATTGGGTATAGTATTGCCTACCGTGAGTAAACCGTGATTGCGCAATATCATAAAATTGGTGTTTCCCAAATCCTCCACTAAACGCACTTTTTCATCAGGATTCAGCGCAATCCCTTCATAGTCGTGATAGCTTAAATTACTCAACGGAAACAAAGCGGTTTGCGAGTATGGTTGTAACCCTTCTTCAAGCACCGATACCGCCACTCCAGCATTGGTATGCAAATGCAATACACATTGTGCATCCTCGCGTGCCTCATGAACTGCTGAGTGAATGGTAAATCCCGCTGGATTTACATCAAACTCACTGTCCATCACTTTTTTGCCATGCAAGTCTACTTTGACTAAAGAGGAAGCGGTGATCTCTTCAAACATCATGCCGTAAGGATTCACTAAAAAATGATGTTCAGGTCCAGGCACACGTGCTGAGATATGTGTAAAAATCAAATCGTCCCACCCATAATGAGCAACAATACGATAACATGCGGCCAAATCGACTCGGGTTTGCCATTCGGCTTCTGATACGCGTTGTTGAACTGTCTGTGTCATAGGGGTAATCCTTTTTTGTACTTTTTAAAACAAATTAGCACATGTAATCAAAATGTAAATACACTTTTTTTTAAATGAATCTCTCTGACACAAAAAAGCCCGCAATCTTGGCGGGCTCTTGACTGAATGGTAGCGATATTACGCTTCGTAACGCTTAAACACCAAGGTGGCATTAGTGCCACCGAAACCGAAACTATTCGACATCACGGTGTTGAGGCGTTGCTCACGCGTTTGCAACACAATATCCAAACCCTTTGCTGCTTCATCAAGATTTTCTACATTGATAGAAGGAGCGATAAATTCGTGCTCTAACATCAACAAACTGTATATCGCTTCGTGCACACCGGCTGCTCCTAAACTGTGTCCTGTCATCGCTTTCGTTGCACTGATCGCAGGAGAGTTATCGCCAAAGACTTCTTGAATGGCTTTGAGCTCTTGCACGTCACCCACAGGCGTAGACGTACCATGGGTATTCAAATATTCAACTGGGCTATCTAAATTTTGCATCGCCATTTGCATACAACGAATGGCGCCTTCACCCGATGGCGCTACCATGTCATAGCCATCCGATGTCGCACCGTAGCCAACGATCTCAGCGTAAATATGTGCTCCTCGAGCCAATGCGTGCTCTAATTCTTCGACGACGACCATACCGCCGCCACCAGAGCTAACAAAACCATCGCGGTCAGCATCGTATGTACGAGAGGCCTTCTCTGGCGAATCGTTGTAAGAAGAGGATAACGCCCCCATTGCATCAAACTGACCGGATAGCGCCCAATGCAATTCTTCACCACCACCCGCAAAGACCACGTCTTGCTTATTCAACTGGATCATTTCTAAGGCATTGCCTATACAGTGAGCCGAGGTCGCACACGCTGAAGAAATGGAATAGTTTACGCCTTTGATCTTGAACGGCGTTGCTAAGCACGCTGAAACCGTAGATCCCATACAACGGGTTACCATGTAAGGACCAACACGACGGACACCGCGTTCACGTAACACGTCTGCTGAATCTACTTGGTTTTGTGAAGAAGCGCCACCTGAGCCCGCAATGATACCTGTGCGCAAGTTGGATACTTGCTCTTCACTCAGACCTGAATCTTTGACCGCTTGCTCCATTGCAAGATAAGCATAAGCGGCAGCATCACCCATAAAGCGCATTTGTTTGCGATCAATGTGATC
This sequence comes from Alteromonas sp. LMIT006, assembly GCF_024300645.1. Classification (NCBI taxonomy): domain Bacteria; kingdom Pseudomonadati; phylum Pseudomonadota; class Gammaproteobacteria; order Alteromonadales; family Alteromonadaceae; genus Alteromonas; species Alteromonas sp. LMIT006. Next base: position 2,373,317 of record NZ_CP101291.1, read on the forward strand.
TTTTAATTCGAGGTCAACTTTGCCCCAGACCTGACTGCGCAAACCTTTCTCTGCGAATTGTTCAGAAAAAGAAATACCTGACTTGCCAGCTTTCAACGATGCAAGAACTTCGTCTGCATTATTACCAATACTGGAGACGATCCCCAATCCAGTGATAACTGCTCTTCTCATGACTTACCTTATCAATTATAAATATAAATTACCGTGCACAGTGTACGTGAAAAAAATGTAAAACTGGTCTGCTTTTTTGGTTCACAAAAAAAGCAAAGCCACTGACATCATAGCAAATTCATCTTACAATGCCATATATCAGCAAATCCAACTCCTCTAATCAACTATGCCCATTGAACATGCCAAAGTCAGTTTTAAACCAAACGGTACGCCTGTTGCAGATGCTTTTGATGATGTCTACTTCAACGACGGTGACGGCTTAAGGGAAACAGATTATGTGTTCATTGAGCACAATCAACTCCCGCAAAGATGGCAAGAACACACGCAATTTCTTTTTGTGATTGCTGAAACAGGTTTTGGTTCTGGTTTAAATTGCTTAAGGGCTATGCAACATTTTGCTGAGTTTAGAAACAATCATCCAGATTCGCCATGCCGTCATCTGCATCTGATCAGTACTGAAAAATACCCTCTTCAACTCGCTGATTTGCAAACAGCATTAACTCAGTATCCAAGTTTAGAGAGTGTGGCTCAGCAATTGATCGCACAATATCCAGCAGCGATTGAAGGATGTCATCGCTTAGAATTTATTCTGGATGCTGCACGCATTAGTTTGGATCTGTGGTTCGGTGATATTTTGACCACCCTACCTTCTATGCCTATGGAAACCGATGGCCTTGTGGATGCATGGTTTTTGGATGGGTTTGCCCCCAGTAAAAATCCCGACATGTGGCAACCAACGCTGTTTCAAGCTATGGCTCGATTGTCTAGATGCAATGCGACGGTGGCGACATTTACCGCGTCAGGCATTGTCAAACGCGGCTTGATGGATGCCGGATTTACTATCAAAAAAGTCAAAGGCTTCGGCCGCAAACGCGACATGCTGACCGCGACATTAGATAAGAAACCGGAGCAAACAACCACCAACCGAGCCCCCTATTATGCGCGTCAACCGGTTCCAACTAAGCCACACATAATTCGCATCATTGGTGGCGGAATCGCCTCTGGCACTTTAGCGTTACAAGCCGTTAGAATGGGCTTATCTGTCGAAGTATATTGTCGTGATGATGAGCTCGCACAAGGTGCCTCGGGGAATCATAGTGGAGGACTGTACCCTCAGTTGACCAGTGATATTTCCATCGCCAGCCTGATTCAGGCGCATTGTTTTGGCTATGCCATGCGCTTTTACAATACTTTACATACAACACAAGATTTTGGTTATGAGCAGTGTGGGGTACTTTTATTGGCTCATTCTGACGCGGTGAAACAGAGACAATTACAACTTCAACAAAAAGGGCTTTGGCCATCTGAACTGGTCAAGGGGGTTGATGCAACGTTGGCATCAGAACTCGCTGGAGTGACCATTAACCATGATGGCTTGTTTATCCCACAAGGCGGTTGGGTAGACCCGCCAAGCCTAGTCCATGCGCTTATTGAGCAAGCCAAACGAGAAGGTGAGTGCGCGGTTCAAACGCAAACCCATATCGATAATGACACACTTAAGGCTTGGCAAGCAGAAGAAATACCTCTGGTTCTTGCAATGGGACATCACAGTCCTCAACTACAGGAATTAGCCCCCCTTCCCTATCGTTTGGTAAAAGGCCAAATCGAACATGTACCGGCCAACGATTCCTCTCAGGCGCTAGGCACTGTTATCTGTCATAAAGGGTATTTTACCCCAGCTTATAAAGGGTACCATGCGCTGGGTTCGACCTATGACAAAACCAATATTGATTTAGAATACCATAAAGAAGATTCCCAAAAAAATTGGCAGACGCATGATAAAGCCATGGCTGGACACACTTGGTATGATACGTTGAGCCGAGACTCACATGGTCGAGCTGCAGTTCGCTGTAGTACCCCCGACCATCAGCCATTACTCGGGGCATTGCCTGACATACATAAGCAAAAAGATTTATATCAAGATTTGTATAAAGCGTTGCCCTTACCGCATTACGGGATTGCAGCGAACTATAATAATCTTTACCTGTTTACTGGGTTGGGCTCGAGGGGACTGACGACTGCGCCTCTATTAAGTGCAGTGTTACTGGCACACATTATTGGTGGGCCATTACCTATGTCGCAAACGCTGCTCGATGCCTTGCAACCGAATCGTTTCTTGATGCGCTCGCTGATCAGACAAGCGCAATACGATATTTAAAACATTCAATCTTCGAATTTTTCAATCTCGTGTTATGTTTTTATCAAATTTTGCCACAGTGCTAACACACTTTCCTGTTCTTCCTGTTCGAGCTCACCATTGGCAAATGCTTTTGCCAAGCTTTGCTGCATGATCCGATCCATCATAGAGACACTGGGTTCGGGTTGTGCCAAAGTGTGCACGATGACCAAATCAAAATGCCCGTGCAAATAACTAGCAAAAAACAACTCTTCATCGCTCACTAAATTCACTGCATCAAGCAATTGGGCTTCAATATTTTCTATTTTTTGTTCAACCGTATCAATTGCGTTAACTGGCATAATCAACTCCTAAGCGATAAAACACCTTGTCACGGTAACCTGTAGTGATTTCAATCACACCGGATAACGCCTCATCCAAGGTAGGGTCACTCGTATCACAAACCAAAGGACGTTGTTTGAGAGCGTGAAGTTTTTGTTTGGTGGCAACAATGATGATGTTCTCACGACCGATTGTACGAATAACTTGTGGACTTAACTGTTGGTTCCCGCGCCCAAAAACATGTCCTTGACCACCTATCAAAGTAATCACAAGCTTGGCTGGTGAGTCTTTCACTAACTCAAATAACTCTAATGCCGTCACATCTTGAGCGATGGTGTTGAAGTCTTTGACCACATCAACACCTAGTAACGTATTGACAAAACCCAATTCATTCGCAATAAAGTCAACCGTAGAACCCGATCCCATCACAAACAAGTGGTCAGGATAATCCTGCATGACCTCGTCTACTTGTGCTGCTAAATCAGCAAGTACCAACTCGTCGGATTCTTTGCCGCCCATTTTGACCGCTTGCACATATTGAAGCGCTTCAGGGATCAGCATTTCACCATAGAGTTTGGCAATGACACGACCTGAGCGAAACTGTTGCTCATCAATGTCTTTCACCTCGCCATATATGGCAGACACTACCTCACCATTGAGCATTAACTGAATGACTTGCCCCGCTGCTTTTGCCGAGATAGCAAAGACGCCGCTGTGAATTTTGCAACCGGTTGGAATACCGAGTACTGGACAACGATTATCAAATACACTGCATACATTCCGGGCAGTACCGTCACCGCCTGCAAACACTAATAAATCCACACCGGCTTCCAGTATCGCCTGTACTGCTTGAATCGTATCTTCAGCTTCAGTTTGCGGTTGTTGCCCTTGGTATACGACCGTCACATCGTCAAGCAAAGTGCGAGCGACATTCTCCCCCAAATCCCCTGCAGCGGTTACAATGGATAAGGCATCCAAGTTGTCCGTTATCTGGTCTAAGGCGGTTTGAGTTTTGGGCATAGCCAGTTGGGGGGCTCCAGCGGCAAGCGCTTTCTCACGGATCTCAGCACCATCGCTTCCCTTGAAGGCGAGAGCGCCACCGATACCAGAATAAGGATTGACAATTAAGCCTAGACGAAACTTGCGCTGTAACATTAAGAACGTTCCAACGGCAAGGAGTAACGCTGGGTCATTTCATTGATTTGACGCTGTGCGCGAGTTAAGGGGCGCACAATGGCGTCAGGGAAATAATTGGCGCGTAATACATCTATAAATTGTTGAGCTCGCTTAGGAAAACCATAGTTCAGCATTTGTGAAAGCTCGTTTGCCACGGCAGATTGAAACCCCAAAATATCCGCAGGCGCGCCATTTAAGTTATCTAATGAGAAGTTAAACTTAAAATCACACGCAATTGAAAAAGCCCACTCAATGGCCTGAGGCTTAACTTCCACTTGCTCAAACGCTTTTTGTTGTTCTTCATCTCGGCCATCTGGAGTGTACCAATAGCCGTAATCCACTTGGTTCCTGCGAGTTTCTCCTGCAATACACCAATGTGCGATTTCGTGTAACGCACTTGCAAAAAAACCATGGGCATAAACCACCCGATGATATGGACAACTTTGATCAGCAGGCAAATACACTGGCTCATCATCGCCTCGTACGAGTCGCGTATTGTATTCGCTGTAAAAAGTATCATCAAATAAGCGTATCAGGACTTCAGAATGGTGACGATTAGCGTAATTCACAAGAGTTCACTCACTGACTATATGCTGATATGCTACGTCATAATGTCGTTGTTTACCATATATACCTTACGAGATGCCAGTCAAAATACATTTACATTACCCTTATACGTGTCTGTGGCAGCCTGCAGAAAACGACATCGATCACTACGGTCATGTCAATAATACTTCGTATGTAAAACAACTAGAAGTCACCGCTTGGGCACATTCTAATCACTTGGGGTTAGACATCGCTCAATACCGTGAACTCGATGCTGGTATGGTGATCGCTCACCACAACATTGATTATCTTCTTCCTGTGCATTATGGCGAGACAATAGAATGTCGGACGGCTATTATTGCTTGCGACAACAAATTGCGTTTATCCCGAGGCTTTGAATTTTATAATCAGTCCCAGCAACGCGTATTAACTGCAAGAACTGATTTTGTGTGCATTACACTGAGCACCGGAAAACCAAGGCGGATGCCAGCGCGATTTGCGGAGTGTTACGGCCGTGCCTATGCGTTAGAGGTGGGTGCGTAATGATACGAGTGTTGCTTGTTCTATCTCTGTTGGCCAATGCCTATTTATGGTATCGATTGCATACGATTGAGCACGCTGCCTCCCTCTCCACTTCAAGTTACAATCCGATCGCAACACAAGAATTGGAGTCATCGCATCACACCGACACATCTAGGTTAAGCCAAAGACTATCCCTACCCACTAAGCAAAACAGTTTAAAAGAACAGATCCTCACCTTATATGAGCAACAACAATGGCTGTCTCTTGGCCCACTCATAACAGAGTATCTGGCTAAGCACCCCCGAGACTGGCAGGTATTATTTATTGAAGGGCAATATTTGATCCATACTCAAACCAGCGCGGTTGGCATAGCCTATCTGTATCAACTTTTAAACCAAGTCGATGATCCTGCCATTTCGACCAACATCTCTGACTATATTGATGATCACGTGCAGAATTTGATTCGAGCATTAATGTTTAATCAAGACTGGTATGCTTTGTCTTTACTGCTGGAGCCGTTGATTCAAGTTGATCCACTGCATCGCGGTTTTATCGAAACCCTAGCGACTAGCTATGCCGAACAAAACTTACCCAATGCGATGTTCAATACTTTGGGAGCCGTGACACCGGAAGATGTGATATACCGGCGTGTGGTGGAACGATGGCGCCAACGATATGGCGATACGACTAATAACTCCAACAGTTCAGACGCATTGTCTAGCCAAAATAAGCAATACGCTTCAAGCATTGCACTCATGCCATACGGCAACCAATGGCTGACCGAGATCAGGTTAGGCGGGCAAACAATGACGCTATTACTCGATACAGGAGCTTCCACAACCGCGATCAGTCAAAATGCGTTTGCAACTATTCCTGCCTCTAACAAACAATTTCTTGGACGCATCGTGGTGAATACGGCCAATGGACAAAGTCAAGGCGAGTTATACCGGTTAAATGGCGCTCGATTTGGCCAATGGACCTTTGCAGAGATGGATATCGTCGTGCTCAATCAAGCCGAATTAGCGAATGATTTTGATGGGTTATTAGGCATGAATGTATTGCATCGTTTTGCATGGCAATTCGATGCAACAAACGGCAAGCTATTACTTACCTCACGAAATTAAGTTCAATCAATCAAAGAATGAGGCCAATGTCATGTTTGCTTACAATTCGGCACACAACTCGGTACCTTGTTTGATTGCACGCTTAGCGTCTAATTCTGTTGCGATATCAGCGCCACCAATCAAATGATAAGACTTTTCAAGTCCCTCAACCAAGGCTCGATGCGGCTCTTGCCCTGCACAAATGATGACATTATCAACCTCTAATACTTGTACTTCGCCATTGACCAAAATGTGTAAGCCTTCATCATCGATTTTTTGATAACTCACTCCGGCAAGCATTTTGACACCTTTCATCAGAAGATTTGCCCGATGCGCCCACCCTGTTGTTTTGCCAAGACCGGCCCCAACTTTACTGGATTTACGTTGCAACAAATAAATCTGACGCGGGGACGGTTCCGGTAAGGGTTGCACATCTTCAATCCCACCTCGTGCTTGCAAGGACATATCAATTCCCCATTCGCGCATAAAGGCCGGAATATCGGTACTTGGAGAGCTTTTACCGTGAGACAAATACTCGGCGGTATCAAAACCAATTCCACCCGCACCGATTATCGCAACGCGACGCCCCACTTCAACTTTGTGTTGCAACACGTCGATGTAACTCAATACACTAGGATGGTCTACCCCTTCAATGTCTGGTGTGCGCGGCGTGATACCTGTCGCAAGGATAACCTCATCACAATTCATTTCATTCAGTTCATGTGCGGTAACCCGAGTATTGAGTCGCACATCTACGCCGTATTTATCGAGAAGTACCCCAAAATACCGCAAGGTTTCGTAAAACTCTTCTTTACCTGGAATCTGCTTAGCGATGTTGAACTGCCCACCAATTTCATCCGCTGCATCGATGAGCGTAACTGTATGACCTCGCTCAGCTGCAGTGGTTGCCGCAGCGAGACCTGCAGGACCAGCACCCACCACTACGATGTGTTTGGGTTGTGTAGTGGGTCGAATATGTAGCTCTGTCTCACGACACGCTCGAGGATTCACCAAACAAGACGCATGTTGCATAGCAAACACATGGTCTAAGCAGGCTTGGTTACAGCCAATACAGGTATTGATTTCATTAGCACGGTTTTCAAAGGCTTTTTGCACAAAATACGCATCAGCCAAAAATGGACGTGCCATGGACACCATATCCGCATCGCCACGCGCTAATATTTGTTCAGCAACCTCAGGCGTGTTAATGCGATTTGAAGTAATAACCGGCACCGATAAAGCCGCTCTAAACTTAGCCGTTACCCAGGTAAATGCCGCTCTGGGTACCCGCGTAGCGATGGTTGGAATACGCGCTTCATGCCAGCCGATCCCAGTATTGATGATGGTCGCGCCAGCTTGTTCAATTGCTTGACCAAGGGTAACAATTTCATCGGCACTTGAGCCCCCCTCGACCAAATCAAGCATGGATAAACGGTAAATAATGATGAACTCTCTACCTACTGCCTCGCGAACTCGGCGCACGACTTCTACTGGTAAACGCATGCGATTAGCATATTCTCCACCCCATTCATCTTCGCGATGGTTAGTGCGCTTGGCAATAAATTGGTTTAAAAAATACCCTTCTGAACCCATGATTTCAACGCCATCATACCCGGCTTTTTTAGCCAGTTGCGCAGTTTTTACAAAGTCTTGAATTTGTATTTCTATTTCCTCACTGCTCAACTCTCTGGGCTGATACATATTAATTGGCGCTTGAATAGGAGACGGTGCTACAAGATTGTTGTTAAATGCATAACGCCCTGTGTGCAATATTTGCATACATATCTTACCATCGTTTTCATGCACTGCTTGGGTCACATATTGATGCTCGGCAAATACATCCGGATCATCCAAACGCCTTGATACTGCGTGCGTCGCGCCTTCTGCGTTAGGGCCAATGCCCCCAGTAACCATTAAACCGACCCCACCTCGTGCTCGTTCAGAAAAATATTCAGCCAATTTATGATGCGCGCCGGGCTCTTCTTCAAGACCGGTATGCATCGAGCCCATCAGTACTCTATTTTTGAGTGTAGTGAAGCCCAAATCCAATGGCTGGAATAAATGCGGATAAGGATGCGCATTGGCATTAGCGACTTGAGGTGAGTTCATGTTGGGTATCCTTGAGATGTGTTGTTATTATCATTTGTGCAGCGTGTTCAGCAATCATCATCGTGGGAGCGTTGGTATTACCGCCAATGATCGTTGGCATAATAGAGGCATCCACTACACGTAAGTTGCCAAGACCAATCACTTGAAGCTGAGGGTTGACCACCGCATCAGGATCATTGATTCGTCCCATTTTGCAGGTGCCCACAGGATGATAGATAGTCTCAGCATGATTCTTTATAAAATCGATTTGAGCTGATCCGTCTAATTCACTGATTGGCTCCATTAAAGCTGGTTGCCAAGGAGCTAGAGCAGGTTGTAGGAGTGTTTTTTGTGCGACGCGCAGGGCATCTTGCATAATTTCGATATCTCGAATATCGCTGAGGTAATTCGCTTTAATGATGGGCGATTCGTGTGAGGGTTGTTCACTCAGCTGAATCTCACCACGTGAAAAAGGATATAAGTTACATGCATGCACGCCAAAGCCATACTGCAAACTCGTTTGCCGACCATGATCGAGCAGCACAGCAGGAATAAAGTGCAGCTGAATGTCAGGGCGCTGTACACTGCCATAGCGACTGGCCACAAATCCACCCGCCTCAGCAATATTGGAAGTAAACAGCCCTTGTTTTTTGCTGGCGTAATCAAAGAAACCTTTAATGTACTGCCCCCATTGCATCGGTCTTATCGCATAGCCACATGAGCGAGTAGCTTTTGCTTGCACAATGACATCAAGATGATCTTGTAAATTTTTGCCCACGCCAAAGCAATCATGAACCACATCAATGCCATGACGGGATAGCTGTTCTCCATCCCCTACTCCAGATTGCATCAAGATATGCGGAGAGTGAACCGCGCCAGCACTCAATAAGATTTCTTTACTCGCCTCAACACGCAATGATTTGCCCTGGTGTTTCATTGCTACAGCTACCGCTTGTTTGTCATCAAACAAAATCTTAGAGACCGTAGCTTCAGTAAAAAGTGTAAACCTTGGATTATTGAGAATGGGAGTCAAAAACGCGCGTGCACTGGAAGAACGCTTACCTTGTCCTGTGGTCGTTTGGTATAAGCCAGCACCATAACGTAACGCAGCATTAAAATCTGGATTGTGCGCAATACCTGCTTCTTCACAAGCAGTGATCCAAGCATGGGACAAGTCATCTACATGGTTAGGATCAGAAACTGACAATTCACCGCCAATACCGTGATAGGCGTCGGGGCCTCGAGCGTTATTTTCTAGTTGTTTGAAGATTGGAAGAAGGTTTTCAAAGCGCCATTGTGGGGCATCACATTTCTCTGCCCAAGCATCATAGTCCACTTTATCGCCTCGGATATAAACCATGGCATTGACCGAAGATGAGCCCCCCAGTGTTTTACCTCGTGGCCAAAACATCTTACGCTTAGCACAATGAGGCTCCGGAGACGTTGTTAAGCCCCAATTGAATCCTTTGAATCTCGAAAGTACCGAGAGTCCAAATGGAATTTGAATTGCAGGATGGTTATCAGAAGGACCAGCTTCGATTAACGCCACATTGAAAGGAGTATTCTTTACCAAACGATTGGCTAAGACACAACCTGCAGAGCCAGCACCAATAATGACAAAATCAAATCGTTTAGCTTGAGACACAATTTCCCCTTTCTTACTCATCGTACCAGTGTAACAAAGAAAAAGGAAAACTGTGAAGTGAAAAGTTAAATTATTTTAAGTAATGTAAGCGAAGTGTTACTGGTAAAACTTAATCAACTAAATCAGAAGGCATATCTTCGCGAATTTCCGCCCAGATCTTACCTGATTCAATACCATATTGACGAATTCTTGCCGGTACTGAGCGACTATCGTTGTTTTGCGCAAGAACAATTAAATCAGTATAGAGCGCTCGGGCTAACTCTCGCGCCTTAGGATCTGAAAAATAATATGAGCCTATACGACTGTACATAGCTTTAAACCCATTCATCAACAACACATAGACATTGTTGTTCGAAGCAAACGCCAAATCGTGATTCATTTGGTAATCAAAAACCGCAAAGGCCGCGCCGTCTTCCGGAACATTGGCATGGCGTGAAATGATTTCAATGGTTTTTTCTGGGTTTTGCTTAATGGCACCGCGAATGAATACAGCGGACACATTCGTTCGAGCCGCTAGCAAGTTATCAATCAAATCTTGCGTGTTGGCTGGATCCAAACGCGCCAAGGCTTCAAGGATATTAAGCGAACAAGTTTCCCAGTAATTATTCACCTTGGTCGGCTTGCCGTGTTGAATGGTTAACCAACCATCACGAGCTAAACGCTGTAAGACCTCGCGCAAAGTCGTTCGAGTCACGCCAATCAGTTCTGAGAGTTCACGCTCTGCAGGCAAAATCGTCCCTGGTGGAAAGCGGCCACTCCAAATTGACTCGACAATGTACTCTTCAGCAAAACTAGCTGGACTTTGTGCTTTGTAGATCATATTGCTTAATTCAAACTTAACGATAACTCATTGTACCAGATAAAATGCAAATCAGAAATTTTGTTTTGCATCATCCTTTAGTAAGATATATAAAACGTCAAAAACAAGAATTTATTTGTATGCAATGGCTCAGCCAATGGTCCACCCACAAATCCTCATGGGCTTTATTAAGTTTTAGCGCATTCGGTTTACTCATCACGGCTCTCGTGATGCAACATGTGTACGATTTACAACCTTGTGTCATGTGTATTTATCAGCGCACAGCGGTGTTGGGGATTGGCATTGCTGCTTTACTCCCTATTATGTATAACCACGCTTTATTGCGACTCATCGGCTATATTGGCTGGATAGTTGGTGCCGTTTGGGGCTTTATGCTGGCACAAGAACATGTCGAAATCATCGCCAATAGCAATCCGTTTTTTGGCTTTTGTGAAATTGTGCCCAATTTTGCTCTGCCATTACATGAATGGATCCCTGGCTTTTTTGCCGCGACGGGCATGTGTGATGATGATTCTTGGCAGTTTTTATCGATGGGCTTTGCCGAGTGGATGCGAGTTGTTTTTGGGATTTACGCTGTATTGTGGCTCATGGTCATTGGCAACCGACTAGTCGCGCAAAGAGCATTTTAACTGGCACTTTGTAACGGATGATCGTTTAATCAGCGATCTCCAACGGCCAAATCACGATGTGTTCGGGTAAATCTTCTTCAAACACATCGTTTTCACTGATGGTCTTGCCACGTACTGACATATCGAGTTGGTGCATTTTGCTCTTTTTGCCTTTGTTCAGCAAAGGATGCCACGAAGGTAATGGTTTATTCTCGTGCAGTCGTCGATACGCACAACTGGGCGGCATATAAAATACCGCATCCAAATTATCTTGAGTGAGTTTAACGCAGTGCGGGACTTTTTGGGTGCGCGTTGCATAAACCGTACAGCCGCATTGTTTGTCATGCAAATACTGACATGCCACTTGCGTAAAATACACCGTTTCTCCGGATTCACCTTCGCTCGTATAATGAGGCGTTTCAACCGTCTCATCGTCCATCACCTTATGCAAGCAACACTTAGCACAGCCATCGCAAAGGGCTTCCCATTGCTCGGTATTCATATCTTGTAAAGCGGTGTCTTCCCAGTACTTGGAGTCCAACAAAGCTTGGTAATTGGGTGTAAGCGTTTTGGCCATGGCGTCTACATTACAAAGGTTAAATAGCGTTATTTGATATCATGTGGCTTTGGATCAAGCCCCAAACTCTTGCGATGCGCTTCGAGCAAACTTTCTTGTGCCGGCGGTAACTGCAAATAAAAGCCTTGCTCGTCCAATGCCGCCATGAGTTTGGTTTCTTCCACGCCTTTTAGGGGCTTGGGACAAGGCAGAGGTAATGGCATCACGAACTTCGGTGTACCAAAATGTTTCATCAACGCTTCTGGTACCTCAGAGAAATCGTCTTTTTTGCAAATATATAAATACGTATCTGCTTTACGGGATGACTTATAGACAGCCGCAAGCAGTTTCATATTTGGAAATTGGTCAGTAATCGCGTTCATATATCAAGACTTTGGTAATAATGGTAATAGTTTATCAGCAAGCGCTTCGCCCCGCCAATAGGTCAGTAATTCTGGTTGTAGCCCTTGTGCTCGCGTTTCGTCCATCGCTGTCCAGTGATAACTGATCAACTGCGAGATTTGACGTTTTGATGCGACAAACGCGATGTCTAAGCCAAGTTGTTCCGCCAAAGGGAGGCACTGGGCTTTGATCTCTGCACTGAGCTTTTTAAATCCATTGCGATCCGTCAGACGTGGTAAGGCGTCAGGTAACGCATCCTCGCTCAATGTCAGTGCTTTGTGTACGATATCCAAAAATACCGCATGATGCTTACGTGCTTCTTGCGGAGCAAGCAAGTCCATTTGAAATAATGCGCCTTTGTGCTTGGGTAAATCCCGCGCAATTTCAAACAAGCCCAATTCACGCGTCACAAAGTTAACGGTCACATCATGCTCTCTGGCATAGCGCAAACGCCATGCAGCCAGTTCTTTTAGGACATATAAGTTTCTAGGCGCTAACTTCCACGTATTTTTGAAACTAAGATATGCGAATTCTGGTGGCATGACGGCAGATTTGCGATCCACTAATAGAGCCATTTCATCACGAACTATTTGTGCTTGATGAGGAGTAAGTCGCTCAGTGATCTGCTCGTAACACGGCAATAAATAGATTACGTCATCGGCAGCATAGCTCAGCTGCTCAGGTGACAGTGGGCGTCGCAGCCAATCGGTGCGTGATTCACCTTTTTCTAGTGATACCTCCAAGAGCGCCTCCACCATTCGTCCATAGCCCATGGTATTGCCAATACCGAGTAATTGTGCCGCGGTTTGTGTATCAAACATTGGATTGGGATATATACCAAACGCGTGGTGAAAGGCTTCGAGATCTTCAGACGGTGCGTGCAGGACTTTGACCACATTGGGGTTAGTTAACAATGCTACGAGACTGGAACAGTCGTCTATCGCAATCACGTCGACCAAAGCCGCTTGTTCACCATTAAATAATTGTACTAAACCAAGCTGGGGATAAAATGTACGCGTGCGAACGAATTCGGTATCCACTGCGACCGCGCGCTTAGTTGCGGCATGTTCACAGTATTCGCGCAGAGCGCTCGGCGTATCTATGTATAGGTATTGCACGTGAACCAATAAAATCGTTAAGAATGGACACTAGTATACGCTATTTCTGAACGGAGCGCTTAGATAATGACGTATAGATCGAACCCGCAATGACCATCACCGCACCGACGTAAGCGACTTCATCTAACGGGGTAAGGACAAAGACATCCGGCATCCATACTTCGGCAAAGCCCATACTGACATACGTGAATATCGGGGCCGTAGCAATCACGGCACTGACTTTTCCGGCACTCCAGACGTGCATGGCTTCAGTAAACGCACCGTAAGCGATGATGGTGTTGACGCAACAGAACGCCAATGCCCAAAATTGCAAAGAGTTAAGTTGCCATATCGCGCCAAAGTCTGTCAGAGGGATTAATATAATAAATCCCCCCGCATACATGAATAACGTTAATTGCTGAGCCGAGAAGGTGTTGAGCAATGGCTTTTGCGCTAGTGCATAAATTGCCCATGCGGTCGCAGCAAACATGATGATCAACATGCCAATCGGCGATTCTGTGGTTGAGACCGATAAACTTTGCCAACGCTGATGAAAAAACAGCGCCATACCAAGCACTAGGCAGAGTGCACCAAGTTGTTGTTTGCGCGTAAATGACTCTTTTAAGATGACCACCCCGCCAAGCATCAACAAAAATGGTGCAAGTTGCATGATGACCTGCACAGTCTCTGGGTTAAGGTACTCCAGACCGATGACATTGGTGACGTAATTCAACACCAACATGACACAAGCAAATATAACCCAAGCAAGAGTATTGCCTTGAAATTGTGCTTTGCGTGGGAGTTTGCGACGAAGCAGAAGCACACCAAACACAAACAACGCCGCCACCAAAAAGCGCAACGAAGTAATGGTGCTGGCATCCATTGCTTGCAAACAAATTTTTAAAAACAGCGGCAACACACCCCATAACACGGCAGTGGTGACCGCTAAGCCTAAACCGTATAGCGGCCGCGTCGCGATTGTCATCTAACTTTATTAACCCTGTTGCAAATCTTCAAGTAGTTCCATGTATTCGTCAATTTCATCGACTAATTGATTGATTTGCCTTGCTTCAAGGGTCGGCACCATAGCGGAAAACAGGTCTAGATACAACTGCCGATTGTGCTCTCTTGCCGCGTTGTATTCGTCACTGCGCAGCACTTCTGGTTGCATTAACAGTTGATACAATTGCTCTTGCGCATCAGGCACAAAATCTTTGCTGATCAGGATTCGTCGAGCTTCTTGTTGCGTTAACGCTTGATAGTCTTGCCACAGCTGATAGGTAGGTTTGAGCTCAGGTGCCATGGCTCTGATCAAATTAGCTTGAACATCGGTGACATAGCCCATTGTCTCAGCAAATGATTCAATCATACGCTCTGCTCTATCTGGTTGTTCACGCTGACGCTTAGCAAAATCGGCTTGCTCTTCCTCGCGCTCGTTTGTCAGATTAACAAACAAAGTCGACATTTGTTCGATGTCCAAACTCATCGCAATAGCGCTGATGTCAGGCGCAAGATATTCTCTTACTCTGACCCAGTGTTGAAAGGCTCGGTCTTGATGCGCAGTCATTTGGGCTTGAGTCAAGGAGCGTTCACTTATTTGTGTTCTGAGTTCACGCAACTGTGCAAGGTAACGCGGGAGCTCATTCGCTCGATGCCATTGTAATGCTTTATCTAGCAATGCCTTGACTTGTGGTGCTTGCTCATCGTTCAGCTCAATATATTGACTAATATACCAACGCAACAAAACGTCTGCGTTGTTGTAGGCGATTTTGCCCGAACACCCTGAAATCGTTATCAATAGTAATAATGAGATACTCAGCTTGCGCCAATTCATTAGCTCATTCCTATGGCTTAATATTTAAACGTTTAAAAAAGTGATTCCACCACCACGCCGGCCCTACAAGTAAAAACCGAAGGTCTTCAAAAAACGACGGTTTTTTGCCTTCGATTTTGTGTCCGACAAATTGCAACACCCACATGACAACAAATAATACTAGCGAAAACTGCCACACCGAAATCTCGAGATACTCCAATAGCCGAATCCCACCAAATACCGCAATTGTGACCAGTGTCATGGCTGCGCCAATGGGACCGGATAGCTTAAAATAGTACATCAACATTGGAATGGCGAGGATATGAGCAAACGTCACTTGATACTGTGCAATCATCTCTGGAACGGGGATGGCGTAAATCAAACCAATCGTAACAAAAAAGATACTGGGTACAGCAATGCCGTGGATCAGGATATTAGTCTGGTTCTGATGAGATTCACCATACTGATTTAATAATTTTTCTATCTGTCGCATGAGTTGTCCTGCTTGTTATTATTCTGTAATACGCACTTGAGCTTGTGACGGATTTGTCACTATACTTATGACCTTTTGATTGGATAAGGGTTCCCATGCAATTTACGGTCGATTTTAGTGTTATCGCGCAGCAACGTATTCGAGTTTCTTTGGTTATACCAGCATCCAATCAGAAACAATTTCTCCGTCTGCCAAACTGGATCCCTGGCAGCTATATGTTGCGCCATTTCGCCCAGCATGTCCATTCACTCAAAGCAACAAATGCAGAGATATCGCCACTGAGTCAGCATGAGTGGGAATTAGAGGCGCACGAAGGCACGACGATTGAGTACGAAGTTTTTGCCAATGATTTGTCGGTGCGCAGTAGTTTTGCCAACGACGCATTTTGCTTTTTTAATGGCACCTCTGTGTTTGTGCAAGTCTGTGACTCACTTGAAGAAGGGATTCAGGATAATCGACAATATCACGTGAACTTAACGAATGTTCCTGAAGGATGGCACATTGATACCAGCATGCCGCAAGATAATGACGGGTATGTTTGTTATTCCTATGCCGATTTGATTGAACATCCAATGTTAATTGGGCAATTAGATATCACCGAGTTTACTGTACGAAACACATTGTTTACTCTGGCGTTTAGCGAGGCTCCTTTGTGCGATAAAGACAAGTTAGTGACTGATCTTACCGCCATCATCGAGCACCATTTTGCGCTGTATGAAGGGCCTATTCCGTTTACCCATTACCATTTTCAAACCATGCTCAGTCAGTCTGGCTATGGCGGACTAGAACACACAGAATCAACCGCCCTGCTCTACCCTCGCAATGATCTGTGCCCGTCCAATCGCGAAGGATATGAAACCTTTTTGAGCTTGTGCGCGCATGAGCTTTTGCATGCCTGGCATGTTAAACGGATCCAGCCTAAAGTCTTAAAAAATCCAAGTTTGGGCAGTATCGTGAACACCGAGCAACTCTGGATTTATGAGGGCTTTACGAGTCTTTACGATGATTTATCCATTGCGCGAGCAAAAACCATAACGGGTGAAAGCTACGCCAAGATTTTAGCAAAAAACATCACCCGTCTTTTGCGTAATCCAGGCGTCGACAAACAATCGATTGCCCAAAGCAGTTGGTTTGCATGGACTAAGTTTTATTTGCAAACTCCCACCTCAACGAATTTCATCACCTCCTACTACAACAAAGGCGGCTTGGTGGCGTTGTGTCTAGATATTTTGTTGCGCAAAGAATCCAAAGATACAGTGAGTTTAGATAACGTCATGCAGATTTTATGGCGTGATTATGGGCAAACTAACCTGGGTACTCCTGATACGGTTATTGCTGATATCTGTCGAGATAAGCTCAATATCAACGTCGATAACTTTATCCAACAATACGTCTATGGTACGGCACCACTGCCGCTTTTACAGTTACTCCCCTTTATTGGCTTGGCTCTCAAAATTCGTCCAAGTTCTGGGCCAAATGACAAAGGTGGTAACTCTGCCACAACGATGCTCAAATACGATTGGGGTGGACTGTGCGAGCAACACGCGATGGGAATCAAGGTTCTCAGTACGCTAGAAGGAGGCGCTCTAGCTAAAGCGTGTGTTCTGCCTAATGATGTCATCGTTGCCATCAATAACCAACAGTGCACCTTTACACAGCTCACTGGTCAACTCAATCGACTCAGTGGTCAGCAGTGTGAATTAGCGCTATTTCGCGATGGCCGATTACTTCAATTGAAGATGTCACTGTTGCCCGCAGTACCTGATACTGCGGTGGTAGATATTATTGATAAAGCGCGGTTTGAAGCTTGGCTAGGTATTGATGAAAGTTAAGGTTATGAGTGGCAGTTGCTCGTGCGAAACGATCACTGATCAGCCATTAAATAGTCCCAATGACTATGATTCAATAAGCTTTTCCAAAATCTTAACCAGTGCTTCAGGCTGTTGCATATGCACATAGTGATTGCCTGGCAATGACACCGAGTCAAAATGCGATAACCAAGACTTTCGCGAGGTGGCTTGAGTCGCAACGCGTTCAAAACCGTCTTGTCCCATAATTAACGTGACGGGACAGCTGATACTTTGCATGATTTTGCGCGCTTGCTCATGCGTAAAACGCAAGGTCGATTGAGTGCGCAACCTAGGGTCGGTTTTCCAAGTGATCCCCGTGTGCGACAAATTGACATTTCGCTCCATAATAATGGCAGCATGGGATTCATTTAACCCACCTGCGTGTTGCTTGGCTTTTATTAACGCTTCCCAATCACTGGGTTGCTTTATCGTTTTTTGATACACGCTCATTCTGGAACTAAAAGCGTTTTGCATTTGTTCGACCGTGGTTTTTTCTGTGCCTGATAATGGCCCCATGGCCTCTATGCAAATTAACTGTTGAATATTTTGAGATAAAACTGACGCTAAAGACGATGAAACGATGCCCCCCATGGAATGCCCCAAGAGGATAACAGATTGCCATTGCTGAGATTGAATCAAAGCATACAAATCGAACACATAATCGGTATGATGATAATGCGCATCAGCTGAGCGATGAGTACTGTCGCCGTGACCTGCAAAATCAATTGCTAACCAGTTATAGTTTGATGTCCATGCACATTGTTCGAGTTCCAAAAACAAAGGCAGCCAAGTATTGGCATTATCTAACCAGCCATGTGTACACAACACGACTGGCTTGTTGTCTTGCCATGGAGCTAGACTGAACCCAGCGAGTGTCAGTCCAGTGGGTAGTTCATACTGTTGCGCAATCACCTACCGCGCTCTCGCGGATTATTGTTACTGGTGGGTTGGCGCTGTGGCTTTGGTGGTGGCACTGTTGGCTCGATGACCTGACCGCGATTATCAGTTGGTGCGGTGGGCTGATTGCGAGGCACATCATGGCTCGATTGAGTGTTATTAGAGCGAATGCGCACAGTAGAATGGTTGACCTTGACCATTGGCGTCAGATGCCGAATTCTACGATATGGCACACCGATGTAATGAAAACCATAGCCATGCCCAAAACGATAGAAGTGATCATGATGAATGGTTGTGATATCCACATCTTGCACATCTTCCCACAAATGATAACCACTCACTTGTAGGCTAGGATAAGTGTATGCCTGCTCTCCAACCATGCCTTGCATTGGCTCAGCAAGAGAACCGAGTACACTGACGACGCGGTCTTTTTTGAAGACCATTGGGTCGATAAAGCCATCCACTACCGCCTTAAAACGTCCGATACTCGCTTGGCGTAAGTTGGGTCGACCATTGGCTTTGAGTGGGTAATGCACGATTTCCATGATCGATTGTTCAGGCGTATTCTCTACATTTGCAATTACACCTCCCCACCTTGCTACAGTGCCTGTTGGGGCATTATCCATAACGGCGTTTTCATAACTCACCATATTGGTCGCAGGCGATTGCAAAGACTCTGGTATTGAAACACACGCCGTTACCCCTAATGCGAGTAACAACACCGATAATGGTTTGAGTGTTTTATTGAGCATAATAGATGACTCCTACTTTCACTCTTATAGTGTATGAAAGTACGGATTAATCGCAACTGAATTCTGTCGGCTGGGGGAATTTGGGTGCTAACTTGCGTCAATATTTCGTACAAGTGTGCACAAAATAGTGCTAAAGCAAAATTAATACACTTTAAATGTAGTTAAGACCTAGGCACTCAAAAAAGCAAGTTTTATTCTAATAAGGATACTGTTATCTTCCAGGAAGCTTTTTCCAAGTCACGGTATCGCGCACATATTGAGGCGCTATGTCTTCCACAGCTTGACCTTGTCCATCAGCAAAGGCTTTCACCGCAAGAGCAAGCATATTACGAGCGTCAGGTAGAGCATATGTCACTTGAATACCATCGCCTAACTCAGGATAAGCCTGCCAGCCTGTACCTACTGCAACAAAATCGTCTTGTGGCAGTTGTGCCCGAGCATCTAACGGCGCCAATACACTCTCGGCACCGTTTAACACAACCAACCCGTCCACCACGTGATACTGTGCAAAATACACCTCGCCCATGCGGGCATCTATCGCACTGATAACGGTTTTGGGAAGGTCTGTGCCGTTGGGTTGTTCCACGGCATTTTGCGCTAAGGTGGCTAACGTGGATATCCCCACAACCGGAATATCTAACCCTAAAGCCAAACCTTGACAATGAGCGGTCGCGATCCGTACACCAGTAAAACTGCCAGGGCCTTGCCCAAAAGCGATGCCATCGATTGCAGACTTGTCTAATTCGGCGTCTTTAAGAACCTCATCAATCATGCCTAAGAGTTTTTGGGCGTGTTGTTGTGGACACTCTTCCCAACGCGAAAAAACGCCTTGCTTTGTTTGTAGCGCAACGGAACATGCTTCTGTCGCAGTATCGATAGCCAGTATATTCTTCATTATGTGTATTTAATCTAATTCTTGTAAAAACCGACACGCTGTCGCCAAATCTCGCGTGCGACGCATATCGGGCAAACTTGATAAGAAGATCTTACCATAGTTTTTTGTGACCAAGCGAGTATCACAAATCACCAATACCCCTGAATCATTGACATCTCGAATCAATCGCCCTGCCCCTTGTTTGAGTGTGATGACCGCTTGCGGGACTTGAATGTCCATAAAGGCATTGCCTCCGCGTTTTTTGCAGTTTTCAATTTTGGCTTGCAACAAAGGATCATCAGGCGCCGCAAAAGGCAGTTTGTCGATCAAGACACAAATCAAATCATCGCCGCGCACATCCACGCCTTCCCAAAACGCGCCAGTGGCTAATAACACCGCGCCGGGCTCTGACACATAAGTATCGAGCAAAGCTTGTTTTGAAGTGCTGCCTTGTACCAGTAAAGGATTTGCGATGCGTTCCGCTAACGCATCCGCGACGCGATTGAGCATATAATGCGACGTAAACAACAAAAAACATCGTCCACCCGCGGCTTCGATCAACTCTTGTGCCACCTCTACCACACGGTCTAACATGCGCGGATCCGAGGGTTCAGGTAAATCTCTCGGCACACACAACATGGACTGAGTTTGATAGGCGAACGGCGAATCCAGCACTAATGTCTTGGCTGTGCCTAAGCCCAACATATCCTGATAATGCGAAAAATGTCCGTTGACCATCAAGGTCGCTGACGTAAAAATCCAACTGCGCAATGGCGCCTGCGTCAATTCAGCAAATTTGTCTGCTATATTGAGTGGGGTTTGATGCATAACGACCTGCTTAGGAGTCGTTTCATACCAGAGACTGACATCCGGCGCACTCAAATCTGACACCGCCGCAAAATCCGTTTTGCCTTGCACCAAACGCTCATAAATATTATCCAGTGCTTTGTCGCGACCGATGTGGTGTTTGAGCATGGCAACGGTTTCGTGCAATGCCTCTTGCAAGCGCGAGTGTTGCTCGGCAATAGCTTGATTGCGCAATGCTTCTTCCCATTTGCCTTTGCTGTTCTGCTCACCGAACAAAATTCGCAATTCACTTGCATGCAGAGCCATCTTTGCCGCCATGCGCTCTACTTGCTCGATGTCTTTTAGGCTACTGCGATAGACTTGTGTGATATCACGCGCCGCATCATGTAATAAGCGCGTGGAGAAATTCACCCCAAAATATTCACTCGCAATATCCGGAATTTGGTGCGCCTCATCAAAGATGATGGTTTGAGCCTCTGGAATAAGTTCACCAAAACCCGTATCTTTGAGCGCTAAATCGGCAAAAAATAAATGATGGTTAACCACGACAATATCAGCATCCATCGCTTCGGTGCGCGCTTTTACTACATAGCATCCTTCGTAATCAGGACAATCTCGACCTAAGCAGTTCTCTGCGTTAGAGGTAATTAATGGAATGATCGCCGCATCTTCAGCCAGAGCTTGCAACTCGCCAATATCGCCTGAACTGGTCGCTTCAGCCCAATCGCGAACGGGTTTCAGTTCGGATAACGTATTTTTGTCACTGAATAACGCCGATGAACCGGTGTTTTTTTTCATTCGGTACGTACACAAGTAGTTGGAACGACCTTTGAGCAAGGCAACTTGTAAAGGCGATGCAAGCGCTTCTTTGACCACAGGTAAATCTCGATGGAACAGCTGCTCTTGAAGATTCTTAGTACCAGTAGAAATAATTGTTTTTTGCCCTGACAAAAACGCCGGTGCTAAATACGCGAATGTCTTTCCGGTGCCCGTGCCCGCTTCGATAATGCTTTTTTGTTTAAGTTTAATGGCTTCTTCTACGGCACATGCCATGTCAATTTGCGCCTGTCGAGGCTGATAGCCGGGAATGGCTTGACTGAGCAAACCATCTTCGGTGAACACCTTTTTAGATTGAAAGCGCATGGACAATAGTGATTCCGTGATGTGACCTAAAACGAGATTGAAATTATGCCTGTAGATCCACTAGTATGCTACTGTACGAAAGATAAAAAGGACGTCAAAACATGCGCAAACTCATCTCAATAGTGGTTTTTACTGCAGTCACTCTTTTAAGTGGATGTTCCTCACAAGCGATCTACAATGATTTGCAGCGCAATTTTCAAGCACAGTGTTATGAAAAGTACATCGGCAGTGCACTACAAGAATGCATAGAGCGATATAACACCAGCTATCATACGTTTAAACAACGCAGTGAAGAAGTATTGGGTAAGGATAGTGATCCGAGCTTGACTGAGTTTGAAAAACGCAGAGCTGAAGAAGCAAAAGATGAGGCGGCAGGTCAAAAACAAGGTACAATTTGAAGTTAAATTAACTGCCCCCAAGGCAAACTTGCTAATCCCATAAACATGACCCAACAAGCAAAAAACAGTTTGACTTGAATTGGATTAAACAGCAGCACTAGATGCTTGGCAATGGTGCCACCAATGATAGCGCCAAGCCCAGCAAAGGCTGCGATTGGATACACAATGGTCGCAAATCCCTCTGGCGTCACTGCATTATTTAATACAAAATAACCAATGCCTGCCCACACCGAGAATGCGGTTAAAATTACCGCACAAGCAATCGAAAGCGTCACTGATGCATTACGCAAAATCAAATACACCGCAACGAGTTCACCTACACCAACCGATAACCAAGCAGTAACCATTCCACCAGCGTACGCCACTATGGGTAGTGCGATGTTGTCAAACAGATTAGGTGTAAAAATCTGATCGCTTTGTTTCATTTTTGGGATAGTGACAAATAAGGCCAACGCCAGCAAAATGGAAAAGCTGCCAAAAACCCAATGTAATACGTCATCTGATTGGGTGATCAAGACCATTAAACCTGAATACTGAACGGTCCAAATCCCCAAAAAGGAAAAGGGAATAGTCAGCAAGAGTAGCTGTGGTAATACTCGCCAAATCGAGCGCAAAAAACTATCTCGCTTCGATAAAACATATTGATCCCGCCAACTGATCGCGCCAGCGACCATGCCACAACATTGGATCGCAAAACTGGTCGCCACGATATTCATCGCCGTTAACTCAAATTGATTGAACAGCGGCACAAACACAACACCACCACCCGCGCCTGTAGCATTCGCAAAAATCGCCCCAATGACGCCTACCAAACTGAACCCAGCATAATTTTGCACAACAGACACAGGATCGGATTGCATAAAGAGCAAACCAAATAAAGAAAATAGCAGTAACAAGAAAAGGTAAAATCGTTTTTTGCGCAGCGGCGAAGTTTTCATTATTATTTTTGCAACGAGCAGCGAAATTTGACGTCCACTGTACACAAACCATTTAAATAAAGATAGTTACAGCAGAAAAAGCATGGTTGAAATCCAAAAACTCCCAGATACGACAATCATCAAACTGACCCCCAATCGCTCAGCAACTTGGCGTGAAACCAAGATTGCTATTGGTATTATGGTGGTTTTGGTCATGACTATTGCTTTTGGCTGGGCGGCGGTAGGCGCTTGGGTGATTTTGCCTTTTGCTGGATTAGAGGTAGGGTTATTTGCGTATTTTATGTACCGGATTTGTAGGCAGGGGTTTAATCAACAAATCGTCACCATTACCAAAGAGTTTGTATTGATTGAATCAGGTATTATGCGCCGTGAAGTCGCGCGTACTTATGACCGCAATCAGCTGAGTTTTGAAGTGGCGGAAACCGAACGCGATTGGCACTTACCGGACATCGTTATGTGTTTGGGCATGTATCGCTTGAGCATTGGCGAGTTCCTCAACAAAGACGATCGCATAAAACTCAAAGATGCCCTCAAAAACAATGGTCTTCCGCTATCACGCACACATTGGTGGAAAGATTAAAACTGACACCAGAGTATTTTTTGGGGGTTCACTTCCCCAGCTAAGAAACGCTGATACTCAATCGTAAAATCATCTCGTTCGTTCACAACTTGAAGTTCCAAAATCGAGTTAAGCTGTGTCGCCACCCCCTGCCAAGCGTCATAGTATTTGGCCAAAAACAATTCTCGCCCCCAAATATGTGTCATTTGCTTAACGTGTTCTGGGGCAAAAAACACACTCCCTTTGAGTTTGCCATGAGGTTTATTGGTTTGCGCTTTAACATCTGTGACACCAATAAACGCGGTATGCTGGTGATGGGAGTCCAAAATTTCTTGTAGGTTTTGTAACAGCGTTTTATTCCCTGCAAAATCCAAGATCCAAACTGGGTGTGTGTAGCGCAGATTATGAATGGCGTCGTACTCAACAATTTCGTCATAACACCCGAGTGCTTGCACAAAATCAACGTTCGCCGGGCTCGTTAAACCAACGACTTCTACATTCGGTAGTTTTTGCAATAAATAGGCACAACCATAGGCAGTTTTACATGATGCGCTGGTTAGCAAAATCGTCGTCTTTTGATGTTTCGTTTGCGCGGCAACAAATTCCGATAAGACAAAGGAGGTCAAAAACAGCGGACGAAAATTGGCTTGCCAGGCTTCTCTGTTGCCATCGTACACAGCATCTGCATCGCAGAACAAATAACTATCATAGACAGGTGCGTTACTTTTGCGCATCGGATGAATATCAATATACCCGTGTCGAGTGACTTTATCTGGCGTCATGACCCAATGCGTACTGGAAGGAAAATACCCAAATACGCGTTTTCCTACCTCAACATCTGCATGTGTGGATGCGATGACATCAGCAAAACCCCACATCGGCATGATGCCTCTGTTTTCATCGTCTACATTAGGAAAGAATCCCCAGTAGCCAAAATTATCCCCTGTTACTGCGTACGTAACGTTATTGCTCGACAAGCCAACTTTGTCAACACGCAATAGGATTTGCTCTGATTCGAGTGTCGGAATGTCGTGCTCTATCCAACGTGCATCGGACAAATTCTCTTTGGCGATGGTAAACGTGGCAGCGTGTTCTGACGTATGCATAATTATTACTTCTATTTATTGGTCAAAGTATTAATACTTGTGCTCTAATCTTAGGTAAGTATCCAATAAATCACAACAATAAGCATACACGGAACTGAGGTTTTTCATACTATGTCCAATTCATTCGATATCGTTTTATATGGTGCGACAAGCTTTGTCGGACAAATCACTGCCAAATATTTAGCTCAACATACCTCAGAAACTTTTTCTTGGGCGATTGCGGGGCGTAATCAGACTAAGCTTGAATCGTTAAAATCCGAACTCGGCCTCGTGGATTTACCCATTTTAGTAGCGGATAGCCATGATGAGGAAGCACTTCGAGGTATTGCCGAACAAACCAACGTCATTATTACAACTGTGGGTCCGTATGCTTTGTATGGCGAAACGCTTGTCAAAATCTGCGCCGAAACGGGCACCGATTACTGTGATTTGACGGGAGAGCCACAGTGGATCAAGCAAATGCTTGCTCAATATGAAGCCCAAGCCAAAGAAAGCGGCGCTCGGATCATTCACTGTGCCGGTTTTGATTCTATTCCATCAGATTTAGGGGTATGGGCGCTGCAAGAACACGCCATTGCGACAACCGGTCAGCCTATCTCGCACATCAAAATGCGCGTTAACAAGATACGCGGTGCAGCATCCGGCGGTACCGTCGCCAGTATGCTGAACGTCATGGCCGATGTGGGAAAAGACAAATCTTTGCGCAAAGTATTGGTGAATCCCTATGTACTGTGTCCAGATCAACATGGTTTTCATGTTCGTCAAACCAACCACCAAAAAGCACAATTTGAAGACGATACCCAAATGTGGGTAATGCCTTTTGTCATGGCCGCAATAAACGAGCGCATAGTGCATCGCACTAATGCCTTATTAGACAGCCGTTATGGTACTGATTTTCGTTATGACGAGGCGATGCGCGCCAAATCAGCCGGACAAGCATGGGGGATGACGCTAGGGCTAGGGGCTTTTATGCTCGGGGCGGCGACTGGATTGGGGCGTAAGGTTATGGCTAAGACCTTTTTGCCCAAGCCTGGTGAAGGACCAAGCGAGCAAGCGCAGCTCAAAGGGATGTTTGATATGCGTTTTTATGGCACGGCTTCGGATGGTACAAAACTGGAGTACAAAGTCGAGGGGGACCGCGACCCAGGCTATGGCTCAACTGCCAAAATGCTTGCCCAAGTGGGTTTATGCCTCGCCAAAGATGTGAAAGAGCTTGAAGGCGGTTGTTGGACGCCGGCATCAGGCTTAGGTCAAAAACTCATTGATCGCCTATCTCAACACGCAGGTGTAAGGGTCGAGCAAGTGGTGCGCTAATTACTTTTTGGATTTTTTAGCCAAAATCACCTCAGCTTGGGTGCGCAATTTGGTTTTATTGCGAATATTCGCAAAGGGATCAGATGCATCACGATTGGCGTTGTGACTCTGATTTTCCGCTTCGACTTGCGCTTTTGCTGAGGCGACTGCCTCTTTATCCGTTTTGGCTTGAGAAAACGTTGCCTTGGTTGTGCTGGTGACTTTTTCTTTTGCTTTGAGGATCTTATCCAAAACCGCGTTGCCCTTGCCTTTTTGCGCGGCTTCTTCAGCTTCTAAGCGTTTATTGGCGTAGTGGTTAATGATAAAAAAGCCAACCAACAAGGCAACATACGCACAGTATTTGTAAATAAAACTCATGCCCGTTGCCACAACCGGCTCTTGCATCTGCGCCCACTTCAAATAATCGGAATGCGCCATATTGATAATGACGATGGTAAAAATCAGCAACAACGTCGTCACAATGAGCACTTTGTAATTGCGCCAAAGCAAAAACGTTAAGGCGTATTTGATTAAACGACTCATCACCCAAAGAATCCTATGCCTAACGCTGCCAGTACGGCGAGAAAGCCTTTCTCTTTGAATGAGTTGTAGATTTTTTGTTCTTCTTCGGCAACGATGATTTCGAGCTCTTCTTCAGAAAAATCCTCCAAAGCACGTTCACACAAAATGATCCGTACCTTGGCTCGCTCAATCGCTTTATCGCGGATGGCTTGTGTGATCTTGTCTTTTTGATCGATGAAAAACTGCACTGAATATCCTCATGTTAACGCTTACAGTCTACACGAAAATATCAAAATGCTCCTGTCCTTCATCGTCAATATATGTATTTTTTTGTTGCTAGTTGTGTTTTTGTTGCATGACATCATGGGTTGGATGGTGGTTTTCTTCGGTGAGATCCTTTTCATCTTCTGCGGTTTTGCGAATTTATAAATGGCGTTCGACCTTTTGTCCTTTGCGCTCGAACGGCGTGAACTGGGGTATCTTTAATTTAAGACCATCCGCGCATAACTTATTACAAGATTCGACAAGCTTAGCATTGAATCAATCCTCACAATTGGGTATCATTCTCACCATCAAAGATACGAGATTTTTATGATTTTTAACAACGCAAACAACCACCATCATCATTTAGCATAACCTTTCTGGTTTGTGCTGGAAGGGTTATTGTCCTTCCAGTGGCGTTGAAATCGATTCAAGACCCCCGGAAGGCACTTCTGGGGGTTTTTTGTTAGCGTTTGCACTAACATTTTTTAAGGAATACACATGAGTGACAGCAACCGATTACGCATCGCCATCCAAAAATCTGGGCGATTATCAGACGACTCCATCGCATTGTTAAAAGCGATCGGTGTCAAACTACAGATCCGAGACCGGTTACTAATCGCTCACTCGACCAATATGCCGATTGATTTGTTGCGCGTTCGTGATGATGATATCCCAGGATTGGTCATGGACGGTGTCGTCGATTTAGGTTTTATTGGTGAGAACGAACTGGAAGAAAAAATGCTTGAACGTCAAGCTGCTGGAAAACCCAGCGAGTTCAAAACGCTCCGTCGTCTTGACTACGGCGGTTGTCGCTTGTCTATCGCCGTCCCCAATGAATTAGCTTACGAAGGTGTACAGTCTTTAGAAGGCAAAAAAGTTGCGACAACCTATCCTTATCTACTCGAGCGCTTCTTCGCCGAAAAAGGCGTAAACGCCCAAGCGGTTATGCTGACAGGTTCCGTTGAAGTAGCGCCACGTGCCGGTGTGGCCGATGCCATTTGTGACTTGGTGTCAACTGGGGCTACTTTGGAAGCCAACGGTTTGCATGAAGAAGACGTCATTTTCAAATCTAAGGCGGTCTTAATTCAGCGCACTGGTGAGTTAGAAAATACTAAGCAAGATATGATCAATCGTTTCTTACCTCGTATCGACGGTGTGATTCAGGCCAAAGAATCAAAATACATCATGCTCCACGCGCCGAAAGCGTATTTAGAGCAAGTGAAGTCGTTATTACCAGGGGCAGAAAACCCTACGGTGTTACCGCTTGCGCAATCAGATGATACCGTCGCCATTCACGTCGTATCTTCTGAAGATTTGTTCTGGACGACGATGGAAAAACTCAAAGCGTTAGGCTGCAGTTCCATCTTGGTTATGCCAATTGAAAAAATGATGGGTTAACTCGTATATGCTGATCCAATGGTCACAACTATCAGATGAAGCTCGTGTTGACGCACTAGCTCGACCTGCACAAAGTGTCAACCCGCAGTTGACTGAGCAAGTACAAGCAATCATTGAAACGATTCGTACCGATGGTGATACGGGCTTGTTAAATTACACTGCAAGATTTGATGAAGTAGAGCTTGACTCCTTGGCGCTCACTGATGAGCGCAAAGCTGCCGCGTTGGCCTCAATCGACCCAGCGGTAAAAGCGTCAATTGATGTTGCCTATCGCAATATCAAAGCGTTCCACCAAGCGCAAATGCCACAAGATGTTGAGCTAGAAACTCAGCCTGGCGTAGTGTGCGAACTCAAACACGTCGCCTTAGATGCAGTCGGCTTATATGTTCCTGGTGGTTCAGCCCCATTGCCGTCGACGGTATTAATGCTCGGTACGACTGCGCAAGTTGCTGGGTGTCCACGCAAAGTATTAGTCAGTCCGCCAAGTCCGGAACAGTCTTTATCCCCTGAAATCATTTATGCCGCACAGCTATGTGAAATTGATGAGATTTATTTGGTGGGCGGAGCACATGCCATTGCTGCGCTAGCGCTGGGCACTGAGAGCATTGCCAAGGTGGATAAAATCTTTGGCCCGGGTAATAGTTATGTCACCGAAGCCAAGCAACAAGTCACTATGCTTGCCGGCGGTCCAGCCATTGATATGCCAGCGGGTCCATCCGAAGTTTTAGTACTGGCTGATGCTCAAGCGGATGCCGATTTTGTGGCTTCAGATCTGTTGTCACAGGCCGAGCACGGCAAAGATTCACAAGCGATTTTGGTGACGGAATCACTCGATTTTGCCAACGCCGTAAAAGCAGCAGTTGCCGAACAACTCGCTCAACTCAGTCGTTGTGACATCGCAACCCATGCCATGCAATACGCGCGCTATATCGTCTGCGCGGATATTGATGAAGCTATTGCGGTATCGAATCAATATGCACCAGAGCATTTGATTGTGCAAATACAAGATACCGATGCTGCTTTAGCCAAATTGAAATATGCTGGGTCGATTTTTGTTGGGCCATATTCTCCTGAATCTGCTGGCGATTATGCCTCTGGTACGAACCATGTGTTGCCAACCTACGGTTACTCACGCAACTACTCTAGCCTTGGTTTGATGGATTTTATGCGTCGCTATACCGTGCAAACCTTATCCGCTAAAGGGATACAAGATCTGGGCCCCGATATAATGCGCATTGCTGATGCCGAAGGGCTGGATGCGCATCGCAATGCGGTGGCGATTCGTTTGGCTAAACTTGGAGACAAAGCATGAGTATTCTCTCTCTTGTCGCCAAACATGTCGTAAATTTAGTCCCTTATGCATCGGCTCGTCGTCTATTCAAAGCGTCGGAACAAGGTGCTGCAAAACCAGTTTGGCTCAACGCCAACGAAGCGCCAACGGGCAAACAATATAGCTTAGATACGACTTTGTATAATCGCTATCCAGATTGTCAGCCCGATGCCGTGATTGCTGGGTACGCAAACTACACCGGATTAAACAAAGAGCAAGTATTGGTATCGCGTGGCGCCGATGAAGGCATTGAACTATTGATCCGAGGGTTTTGTGATGCTGGTAAAGACAGCATTATGATCTGCCCACCGACATATGGCATGTACGCCATCAGCGCCCGTACTTGTGATATCGGTGTGGTGGAAGTGCCGCTTATCCATGATTTTCAATTGGATGTAAAAAACATCATCGCGCAGCTAGACCACGTCAAAATTGTCTTTATTTGCGCCCCAAATAACCCAACCGGTACCCTCCCCGCTCGTGCTGACATCGAAGCTATCATTGACGCTGCACAAGGTAAGGCATTGGTGGTCATTGATGAAGCGTACGTGGAATTTGCACAAGAAACGGCGTTGGGATGGCTTGTGTATGAGCATGTTGTGGTGTTACGCACATTATCCAAAGCGTTTGGTCTAGCCGGCTTGCGCTGTGGCTTTACGCTCGCACACCCATCAGTCATTGAGACCTTGCTCAAAGTGATTGCACCGTATCCATTGTCTGCGCCGGTAGCCGATATTGCGGCACAAGCGCTCAGTCATGACGGATTAGGTACCATGCGAGCGCAGGTCAATCAGATTTTGGCTAATCAAAAATCGATATTGACGCAATTATCCACGCTTGGCGATATTGAATTAGTGGGCGCTCAGCACGGAAACTTTATTCTATTTCGCACAGCATACAAAGACGCCCTTATGGCGCACTTGGTCAAGCACAAAGTCTTTATTCGCGACCAATCCAAACAACCTCAGCTTGAAAATTGTCTACGGATCAGTACCGGTACTCAGGAAGAAAACACCCAATTATTGAGCTTAATTGAACAATTTTACACTACACAGGGATCCACCCGCGCATGAGTCAGGCAATTTTATTCATCGACCGCGACGGCACACTTGTTGAAGAGCCGCCCATTGACAAACAACTCGACCGTTTAGATAAGCTGGTGTTTGAACCCAACGTCATTCCTGTGTTGTTGCGATTGCAAGCCGCGGGATATCGTTTGGTTATGGTCTCTAACCAAGATGGTTTGGGAACGGATTCGTTTCCACAAGCGGATTTTGATGCCCCACATGACATGATGATGAGCATATTGAGCTCGCAAGGGATCAAGTTTGATGATGTATTGATTTGCCCGCACTTCCCGGAAGATAACTGTGCGTGTCGCAAACCCCATTTAGGCTTAGTCAAAGAGTATTTGGCGTCTGGCAAGGTCGATTTTGCGCGTTCCAAAGTCATTGGCGATCGCATAACCGATGTACAGCTCGCCGAAAATATGGGCATTGAAGGCATTCAATATCACCCTGAAACGTGTAATTGGGATCACATCGAAACGCAGTTGTTGCACAATGAGCGCGTTGCAACCGTTGCGCGCAATACCAATGAAACGCAGATCTTGGTAGAAACCAACCTTGACCAACAACGCCCAAGTGAGATCAGTACCGGCATTGGCTTTTTTGACCATATGCTGGATCAAATCGCGACCCACGGCGGGATCTTTTTGAAAGTCCAAGTCACTGGCGACCTACACATTGATGACCATCACACCGTCGAAGATACTGCATTAGCGTTAGGCGAATGTTTGAAAAAAGCGTTAGGCAACAAGCGTGGCATTGGCCGGTATGGCTTTGCTTTGCCGATGGACGAATGCCGTGCTGAGTGTTTGATGGATATCTCCAATCGTCCGTTACTCAAATTTGAGGCAGATTTTACCGAGAGCCATGTGGGTGAGTTGTCGACACAAATGGTCGAGCACTTTTTCTACTCATTGGCTCAATCGATGGGCTTGTCTTTGCATTTATCCATCACCAAAGGCAATGCACATCATCAAGTGGAAGGCTTGTTCAAAGCGTTTTCTCGCGCTTTACGCATTGCCATCAGCAAGCAAGGCAACAGTGATGCCCTGCCAAGCTCAAAAGGAGCTCTGTAATGGCCGCGCAAAAAATCGTTATCATTGATACTGGGTGTGCCAATATCAGCTCGGTAAAGTTCGCGGTGGAACGCCTTGGCGTCACAGTGAATGTGTCTGATGATGCATCCGTTATCCAAGGCGCAAACAAGGTCTTTTTACCCGGCGTAGGCTCAGCACAAAACGCGATGCAGTCGATTGCGAATAAAGGCTTAATTCCAGTGGTTCAGTCATTACAGCAACCGGTTTTAGGCATTTGTTTGGGCATGCAGTTAATGACCACTGATAGCGCTGAAAGCGGCCTGCATTCGACCGTGCATGTGGCAGGATTAAACGTTATTCCAGGTAAAGTACGACGGATGCAAGTAGGCGAGTTACGCCTTCCACACATGGGCTGGAATGCGATCACCACACAAGATGAAACCTTGTTCAAAGGGATTGGTAACGGAACATATTTTTATTTTGTGCATTCTTATGCGGTTGCACAATACGAAAACACACTGGCTTCTTGTGAATATGGGATGGCGTTCAGCGCAGCGATCCATAAAGATAATTTTTATGGTGTGCAGTTTCACCCCGAGCGCAGTGGTGACGCTGGGGCTACTTTATTGGAAAACTTTATTGGTTTGTAAGCTTACCCGTTTTGCTTAATCGTGTTCACCACACCACTGACCGAAGCTGACACTTGCGATATCACATTGCGGGTACGAACGAAGAGTTCATCGGCTTCGCCAGTACTACCTTTGGCACTTTCGATGCTGCCGGCTACAGTTTGACTGAGCTTTAAGATTTTCTATGATTTTGGCAATAAACGGATGCTCTTGAAATTCGGCGTTAGTTAAAGTGACTGAATCATTTGGTGTTGTATTCTTTTACTGATCAACGACGCTTTTTTGAACTAAAACGATTCAGGGCGCCATTGATAGTGTTTCATTGCTATGCGCATATGAGTTATGACAACTCCTTCCTGTACTAAACGAGCTTGTTGCAATTGCCCATGCTCAGTATCAGCACCAAAGGCAATGCGTCCATCGGCACGAATAATTCGCCACCACGGGACTTCTTGACGATTAAACGATGCACCAAGGGCTTTGCCTACCATTCTTGCACGGCCAGGTAGACCGACCATATCCGCAATCTGGCTATATGACGCAACACAACCTTTGGGTACACGACACACCATGCCATGAATGGCTTGATATTTTTGCAATGGTGTAGCATTTTCAATGTGGTACATGTGGTTTACTCCATAGATATTTGTTATCCATGCATCGCCAGTAAAATATTGGCATGCTCATCGTCTTCTAACAAACATTTGCAATGTGTAAAACCAGCTTGCGCCGCCATCGATTCAAGCAAGCTTCTCGTGGCAGGAAAATCACTGCTGCGCACATGCTGATTGAGCAGTTCTGTTTGAGCATGATCTAATGCGTGCCAATGTGACCAAGTGGGAGTCAAATATCGATCAAGATAATCGTCTCTCGACTCGCCTTCGCGTCGGCATACATCAATGTAAAGCAAGACGCCATTGGGGCTTAGTAGTTGACGCAGGTTGTTGAACATTAAGGCCTTGTCATCATCTTGTAAGTGATGCAAAGCAAAGCCTGTGAAGATCACATTAAACTGCCTACCCGCTGAAATGAAATCCGCCACACCTTGCACAAAATCGCACTGCAATAGTTCCAACTCACATTCTAATGTTGCTAAGTTTTGTGCGGCAAAAACTAATGCATCAGCGGACAAATCGATGGCTGTGTAAGCCTTAATGTGAATACTCTGAACATGTTGAGAAATGACCTGAGCGTCACCCGAACCAATATCCAAAAAGGTTAAT
Organism: Alteromonas sp. LMIT006; assembly: GCF_024300645.1. Taxonomy (NCBI): domain Bacteria; kingdom Pseudomonadati; phylum Pseudomonadota; class Gammaproteobacteria; order Alteromonadales; family Alteromonadaceae; genus Alteromonas; species Alteromonas sp. LMIT006. The sequence goes on from NZ_CP101291.1 coordinate 2,406,902, forward strand.
GACGATTCAGAAGCAGCCCCGACATACTCAGTTAAATAGTTTTGTAAGACACCGTAAATAGATTGATGCCCCATGTAATCCTCTCGTAAGATAGTTTGATACAACTGCCAATGGGCATCAAAAATATGATTGTAAGGACGTTCCGACATGTTGAATTCTGTTATGTTAGATAAAGTTATTTTCCAGCAGTGTCACATGTTTAATGAAAAAACGCCAGAATGGACGTAACGAAACATAGCGATATCCGGCTAAAGTATTTTGTCGTGAGTGCCTCATATGTAATATAATCTGACCATTCGCAATACACATACATAACTTCTATGATCATACCTGCTATTGACCTAATTGACGGTCACGTCGTACGCCTATATCAAGGCGACTACAACCAAAAAACCCAATACCAACTCGATCCTATTGATGTTGTTCATCAATATGCAGATGCAGGAGCACAATGGCTGCACATCGTCGACCTTACAGGGGCAAAAGACGTAGAAAAGCGTCAGCTTACTCTTATCAAATCCATGGTGGACACAGGTCGCATGTCTTTTCAATCCGGTGGCGGTATTCGTTCTGAGGCAGATGTCTCTGGCTTATTAGATATTGGCGTCAAACGCGTAGTCATTGGTTCACTCGCGGTTAAACAACCCGAATTGGTCAAATCTTGGATCACAACTTATGGTCCTGAAGCCATTGTGTTAGCGCTGGATGTGAACATTAATGCCCAAGGGCAAAAGTGCATCGCCACGCATGGTTGGCAAGAAGATTCTGGTGTTGAGATTGAAGGGCTGCTCGAAGATATGCTCTCAGTCGGCGCAAAACATGTATTATGTACTGATATCAGTCGTGATGGCACCTTGCAAGGTGCGAATGCAGAGCTCTATGCTGAAATGAAAGCACAATTCCCAACAGTAGTCTGGCAAGCCTCCGGTGGCATTGGTTCATTAGACGACATCGGACGGTTAAAGCCAACTTCAGTCGACGGTGTCATTTTGGGCAGAGCCTTACTCGAAGGTAAGTTCACCCTTGAGCAAGCTATCCAAATCTGGAAGTAAGTTACTTATCGGTTCAGGGAAGACGGCTGTCTTCCTCTATATCCACGGAAGCATTGGGCGGAAGTTGCTTACGTGCAAGCTTTACTAACTCAGCGTTACGTGTTTTTGGCATCATCTTGACTTGATGGTGCATCGCCACCTTCGCCAAAATATGCGCAACAACCGGCGCAGTGATCACCAAAAATAATGTGATCAGTAATTCATTAACACTGATATATCCTTCAGTGGCGTAGGTATAAATCATTGACGCAAGTAACACACTGCCAAGACCTACGGTTGTTGCTTTTGTTGGCGCATGTAACCTCGCATAGAAGTCTTTTAGTCGAGCTAAACCGAGAGAACCAATAAAGATAAAAACCCCGCCAATAATCAGCAAAAGCCCAATGAGGATTTCAAATTCGTCATTCATAGTCAGCTCCTTATTCTATGATGTCGCCACGCAGTAAGTATTTGGCGAACGCCACACTGCTTACAAAGCCTAGCATTGCAATCAATAAGGCCGCCTCGAAATACAAGGTAGTTGAGGAGTGCATACCATAGACTAAAATCAAGGCGATACTATTAATGTACATAGTATCTAATGCTAGAAGCCTATCTGAAGCATTTGGTCCTACAAAGAGTCGATACAAATTCAGCACAAGTGAAATCGCTAAAACAATCCCGACAAAAATCACTGCGATATCTAACATTCGAAGATCTCCTTTATCTTGGCTTCATAACGCGACTTAATAAAATTGACGACTTCTTCTTCATCTTCTGGCATGTTTAATACATGCACATACATAAAGCGTCTATCACTAGACAGCTCTGCGCTGACGGTACCTGGTGTCATGGTAACCGTACTGGCAAGCATTGTAATGGGTAAGGCTTCGGATAAATCTAAAGGTACCGCAACAAACCCTGGCTTAATTCGACTCGAGGGTCCTAATACCAATAATGCCACTTCGATATTTGCCGTCACGACGTCTTTCAACACCATTAAGGTGTAAGAAAACAGCTTATATGGTTTTTTGAACTTGGGTTGTGGGATCCGCAAAGGTTGGCATAACCAAGGGATCGCGATACCTAAGACAGTGCCTAATAATATATGCCCTGGACTAATACTGTTGTTAAGCATTAACCACACCGCCAACAAAAAAACGGTATGAAACGGCATGGGTAAAATTTTACTCATGGTTCACCTCGCTCAAGACCCATAATATCGATAATACTTTGCACATCGTGTAACGATGATGCAGCCTGCTCTGTCAAGTTCAATACCGATGCACCTGCTACTGATAATAAAGGTATTGCTGCAAGTAAAAACATCGTACCCGCTATTTGCCATTGTGATACTGCTGGCGTATCCGACACATCTTTGGTCGGAGCATGACGCATAAATATGGTTGTACCCGCTCGTGAAAAAGCCACAATCGTCACTAAACTTGAAATCAATAGACTTAAATAAACTATGGCTTTTTCGTCGTTTGTAACCGCCGCTTGAAGCACTACGAGTTTTCCCAAGAACCCAGAAAACGGAGGCAATCCAGCTACCGCCATTGCCGTGATAAAGAAACAAACACCCAAAAACACCTGATTGCGTAATTTACGTGTGACGACAAAACGGTCTACCGCTTTACCTCGTTGCAAACCAATCATATCTGCAACAAGAAATAAGACTGCGGTTGCTAGCGTACTGTGTAATAAGTAATAAAATGCCGCCGCCGTCGCTTCTGGCGTACGCAATGCAAAGGCTAATAGCAGGGTTCCAATGGATACGATCACTAGATTACCTGCCATACCTCGAAGACTTGGGTTGGATAACGCGCCTATGGTACCAATAACCATTGTTGCTATCGCAATAGGCCAGATATAAGGCACAATAATATGACTCAACTCACCCGCCTGTTCGCCATAGATCACCGTATACACTCGGAAAATACAATAGATACCAACCTTAGTCATAATGGCAAACAAGGCTGCTACGGGTGCAGGTGCTGCTGCATAGGTTTTGGGCAGCCAAAACTGCAAAGGCAACATCGCAGATTTGAGACCAAAAACGACTAAGAGCATTGCTCCACCGACATGCGCAAGAAGGCGCTCAGATTCGTTTAAAGAACCGATCTTGTACGCCATGTCTGCAATGTTTAATGTGCCCAGTGCACCATACATTGTGCCTAACGCAAATAAAAAGATACTCGAACCAATGAGATTTAAAATCACGTAATGTACGGCGGATTCAATTCTTTGCTTGCTACCTGCATGAATTAATAGACTGTATGAGGCAATTAATAACACCTCAAAAAAGACAAATAAGTTAAACAGGTCATTGGTGAGAAACGCGCCATTTATGCCCAGAATTTGAAATTGTAACAGCGGATGGAAATAACGACCTGCGCGGTCTTCTCCGGCAAAAGCATATAAAATCACGCCCAGCCCCAAAAAGCTATTTAACGTCACTAACATGGCTGAAAGCGGATCGGCATAAAGAATGATCCCGAACGGAGGTTGCCAGTTGCCCACTGCATACATCATAACGCTACCTTGGGTGACCGTTTGTAACATCCACAATGCGATAAGCAACTGAGCAACAGCCAAAACGAACGCAAACACGCGGCGGTTGTTATAACGTTCCACTCCCGCAAAAGGTGGTAGAAGCATTAACAAACCACCAATCATCGGCACGATAATCGGTAAAATAGGTAAATGTGCTATCACGCCTGACCTCGCTTTTTGTCTACGAGTTTGCTGGTATCTGGCGGTTCACGTCCATCGACAAAATCACTGCCTAAATCAGCCCGCGCACGCATCGATAAAATCACCACGAAAGCAATCATCGCAAAGCCGATCACAATCGCTGTTAACACCAGAGCTTGTGGCAAAGGATCTGCGTACTGCTCGGCTTTACCTAAGACAGCAGCGCCACTTAGGTGCAATCGACCACTGGAAAATAAAAACATATTCACTGCATACCCTAACATGGTTAAACCAACCACGACTGGAAACGTACGTCCTCTGAGACATAAAAATATGCCGCTGAAGGTCAATACTCCAACACAAATTACATATACCAGTTCCATTATGTTTCTACCTTTGGTCTTTCAGGCGTTGAGAGCTTACCCAAATGCGCCAAGATTAATAAGGTTGCCCCAACCACTGTTAAATACACACCTAAATCGAATATCAGGGCACTCGCTAATTCAATTTCGCCAATCACTGGAATGTCAAAATAATCGAACCAAGTCGTCATAAATGGGTAGCCGAAGCCCCAGCTTGCGACCCCAGTAAAGGCAGCGATTAATACCCCCAAGGCAATGAGATTTTGATAATCGACTTTCACTCGTGGTTTGACCCATTCGACGCCATGGGCAATATACTGCTGAATAATGGCGATAGAGGTTATTAGGCCAGCAATAAAACCACCGCCTGGTAAGTTGTGACCTCGTAAGAAGATATAGAATGAGACAAGTAACGCCAGCGGTAACAATGCCTGCGATATCATCGACAAAATAACAGGGTGACGGTCAGTTGACCAAGGACGACCCTTGACATCTGTCGTCGGCATGGCGAGTTTAATCCGCGCCATTAATTTGAAAATACCTAAGGCAGCAATCCCTAGCACGAGAATCTCGCCCAAGGTGTCTAAGCCACGAAAGTCCACCAATATAACATTGACGGCATTGGTGCCACCACCACCGGTTTTACTGTTGGCAAGATAGAAATCAGAGATACTGTCTAACGGTTGAGTGATAAAAATATAATTAATCGTCGCAACCAAACCACCTAAGGCAGCCGCAATGCCCAAATCTCTCACCACGCGACTGGGTGAACTTTCTGATGGTGTTTTTTTAGGTAAGAAAAATAATGCCAGCATCAACAAGATAACTGTGGCCACCTCAACAGACAATTGGGTAAGCGCCAAATCCGGAGCGGAAAGACGAGCGAATGATACAGAAACTATCAAACCGACAACTGATATCGCAATCAGTGCCATCAACCTTTGGCGATGAAATACCACTGTGGCAATGGCTGCAAGACACATAATGACCGCAGCCGAAATTTCAATTCCAGAAATCGGTTGCATTCGCTCAATCACAAAATCATTTTGAAAATCAAACAAAGGTCGAGCAATCAAAACAATTGTGAATATCAACAATGCCGCCACATAGCGTTGCAAAGAACCGCTATCAAACATTGCATAAAAGTGTTCTGCTGTATTGACAATACGCTGAACAGCACCTTCGAATATGTGTTTTGCATCCGTTTCCATAAATTGTGATTGGAATCGATACAGATGACTGCGATAGGCATAAACGATCAAACCACCACTTATCGCAATGGCACTCATAAGCAAGGGTAAATTAAACCCGTGCCAGATGGCTAGACTGTAATAAGGTAGCTCTTCGACACGTAATACCGATGTTGCTGCAACAGCTAGAAAATCTCCGACCATAAACGCAGGGAAAATACCGACTGCGATACACAAGATGACCAATATCTCGATTGGCACCTTCATAACGCGCGGCGGTTCATGGGGGGTCTTAGGCAGATCGATTGGCTCGCCATTAAAAAACACGTCATGAATAAAGCGCATCGAATACGCAACAGAAAATATGCCTGCTAAAGTAGCTAAAACAGGGATCATCCAAGATAAAAAGCCAAATGCGTGCTGGTGCAGCGTTTCAGCTAAGAACATTTCTTTGGACAGAAAACCGTTAAATAAGGGTACCCCCGCCATTGAAGCCGCTGCGACCATTGCCAGTGTTGCAGTGTATGGCATAAACCGCCACAATCCATTGAGTTTGCGCATATCACGCGTGCCAGACTCGTGATCAATAATACCAGCGGCCATAAACAACGAGGCCTTGAATACGGCATGGTTCATAATATGAAACAGGGCTGCAACGGCTGCGAGTCGGGTATCTAAACCAAGCAACAGAGTAATTAAACCCAAATGAGAAATTGTAGAGTAAGCCAATAACCCTTTTAGATCATGCTTAAATAGCGCAACATAAGCGCCTAATAGTAAGGTTATTAAGCCTGCTGATGTCACTATTAAGAACCACATATCCGTGCCTGCAAGGACAGGATAGAGGCGTGCCATCAAGAAGATTCCTGCTTTTACCATGGTCGCAGAATGCAAATAGGCACTTACTGGTGTAGGAGCTGCCATGGCATGAGGCAACCAAAAATGAAATGGGAATTGTGCTGACTTAGTGAACGCACCTAGTAATACTAAGATTAAAATAACTGGATACAGAGCATGGCTGGTCAACAAATCTCCGCTCGCCAAAATAACCGATAATTCGTAACTTCCGACCACTTGCCCTATCAGCAGTAATCCTGCAAGCAAAGCAAGCCCGCCTGCGCCGGTAATGGTCAGCGCCATACGAGCACCTTTGCGCGACTCAGATTTATGACCCCAGTAACTGATCAGCAAGAACGAGCTGATGCTTGTCACTTCCCATGCCATCCACATTTGCAAAACATTGTTGGACAATACGATGGAAAGCATTGCGGTCATGAATAAGATTAAATAGCCATAAAATCGTCCAGTGGCCTCTTTATCTGAAAGGTAATAACTTGCGTACAATATAATCAGTAAACCAATACCTAAGATCAGCAGCGCAAACATTAACGCGAGTCCATCAAGGTGCATTGATAAGGTAAGGCCAGCAGCAGGGATCCACTCTAAATACTCGACAATGCGCTCACCTGCGATGACGTTATCAATTAGCGAGCACACATACACAAATCCTATTGCAGGAGGAAGCATAGTACTTAAGGTATTGATAGCGCGACCAAAACGTTCGGTCATAAGAGGAACTAAGGCGCCGAACAGCAGCAATGCCACTACGGTGAACAAACTCATCTTGTATCCTTACTCCTTGTTGAAGGCTTTTTTATAGTTATCAATAGTTAATTATACGATGGTCTTATGTAATAAAGATTACCGATAATTGACGAAAAAGTGAAATCCTTTTTGCTTGAAAAGGTACTTGCATTAAGGCATTGAACTTATTGATTAATATCGGGGAGAGGATGAAACCTGAGTAAAAAATAATTTTCCTCAGGTTTCAAACCAGTTAATGTAAAATTATTTTTAGTTTTGTAAGCTGGCGGCGAAATCTAGCATTCGGTTTAGAGAACGCAAAGCCCCCTGGCGAACCGTTTCTTCTACTTGTATTTCGTGACCATTATTATCAGTTAGAGACTGATATATTGCCTCTAGTCCGTTCATCGCCATCCAAGGACAATGCGCACAGCTTTTACACGTCGCACCATTACCGGCGGTGGGCGCTTCAATTAGTATTTTACCCGGAGCTTGTTGTTGCATTTTATAAAAAATACCGCGGTCAGTTGCTACAATAAATTCAGAATTATCCATCGCTTGAGCCGCTTTGATTAGCTGCGATGTAGATCCTACCGCATCCGCCATTGCCACAACACTCGCTGGAGATTCTGGGTGGACCAACAGAGCAGCATTGGGATAAACATTTTGTAAATCGCGAATGCCTTGCGCTGAGAACTCATCATGAACAATGCATTCACCTTGCCACATAAGCATTTCAGCACCCGTTTGCTTTTGAATATAACTGCCTAGGTGTCGGTCTGGCCCCCAGATAATCTGATGCCCTTCACTGTCAAGATGCTCAACAATCTCAAGCGCAATTGATGATGTAACAATCCAATCCGCGCGTGCTTTGACTGCAGCAGAAGTATTGGCATAAACAACCACGGTATGATCCGGGTGGGCATCACAAAACTCAGTAAATTCTTTTTCTGGGCAGCCCAAATCCAATGAACAAGTTGCTTCAAGTGTTGGCATTAAAACCGTTTTTTCTGGGCTTAAGATCTTTGCTGTCTCGCCCATAAAGCGAACACCTGCGACAATTAACGTCTGCTCTTGTGCATCACGGCCAAAGCGAGCCATCTCAAGTGAATCTGCCACATAGCCACCGGTTTCTTCGGCCAAGGCTTGAATTTCAGGATCAGTGTAATAGTGCGCGACAATGACGGCATTGCGTTCATTTAAAAGACGTTTGATTGCGTCTTTTAAAAATATTGCACGCTCTGTTGAAAGCGCTGTTGGCTTTTCTGGAAACGGATATTCAATTGGGGCAACTCTTAAGGCTTCAGTCATGGCATCTATTAATGAATTTGTATGCAAGTATTATAAATGTCTAGTAGAACAAAAACCAGAGTCAATAGTTTGGGTTATACTAATAGGCCGTGCTGGATTACCTCGGGCTCCTGCCCTCGCCGCTTCGCGGTGCCTACGGCAGTGCCAAAACGTTCCTGACGTTTTGGTCGAAAACAGCTTCGCTGGTTCAGTAATCCAGCTTCTGGATCTAAGCATTGTAACGATTGATTGGAAATTTGAACAAGGTTCTTCGAAAGAATGGTGGGTCGTGCTGGATTACCTCGGGCTCCTGCCCTCGCCGCTTCGCGGTGCCTACGGCAGTGCCAAAACGTTCCTGACGTTTTGGTCGAAAACAGCTTCGCTGGTTCAGTAATCCAGCTTCTGGATCTAAGCATTGTAACGATTGATTGGAAATTTGAACAAGGTTCTTCGAAAGAATGGTGGGTCGTGCTGGATTCGAACCAGCGACCAATTGATTAAAAGTCAACTGCTCTACCAGCTGAGCTAACGACCCACAATAGGAATGCTATGAGAAGATTGGTGGGTCGTGCTGGATTCGAACCAGCGACCAATTGATTAAAAGTCAACTGCTCTACCAGCTGAGCTAACGACCCAATCTTCGTCGGTTGCTTAAGTCTCTAAGCAACGGGCGCATATAATACTGAATCTGGGGAATTGTGCAATAAAAAATTGCAGTTTAATGACAAAAATAAAGAGTATGAGCGGTTTTCACACAAAACCACTCATAACTGCCTAATTTTACAACAAGTTCAATTGCTCCTGAGACATCTTAGCGAAGGTCGTATCAGGATAAGATTGAATAACTTGGTTAAGATATGCACGAGCCTGAGAGACATTGCCCTGGTTTTTCTCTATTATGCCCAATTTCATTGTAACATCCGGCACTTTATTCGATTCTGGATATTTCTCAATGAGGGTAGCAAAGTGCAACTTCGCTTTCTCCCAGCTTTTTTCGTTATAGAATATTTGTCCAAGCCAATAATGTGCATTTGGTTTAAAACGTGAGTTTGGATATTCTACAGCAAAAGCTTCAAGCGCAGGTACCGCAGCTGCAGTGTTGCGCTGTTGTAGGATCAAGTTTACCGCAGCCTTATATGCAGCTTCCTCACCTTCTACCCCAACTGGGCTAACTGTTGATGCAGCAGCAGGAGTATCTTGAACAACTGGTGTTGATGTTGCCGCTATAGGACGTTGAACAGTTAACTCATCCGCTTGCTCTTGTAATGTTTGCGACTGCACGTCAAACGCTAATAACAATTCTCGCTGACGTTGCAAAATCTTTTCAATTTGAAAGTTCTGTTCTTCAATCTTCCCGCGAATTTGACTCAATTCATCTTGGAGCTCAGTGATTTGCTCTTGAACACGTTGCTGACTTCGCGTACGGGAATTGACAACACGCTCTAGATTAGCCACTTTTTCGGCTAACCCTTGATCGTTGAGATTCACAACAGGCGCTTGTGCAAACACAGGCGCACTGTTTATGAGTATTATGGCGCCTACCATGGCACCTAGACTACGATATTTTTCCATTATCCATTACCTCATAAATGGAGGTTGTTTAATACACCACGACCGCACGGCGGTTCTGCGCAAAAGCGTACTCAGATGCGCCGCTTACCGCTGGTTTTTCTTCACCAAAAGACACCACTGAAATCTGTGATGCACTGACGCCAGCGTTCAACAAATAAGTTTCAACTGCTTGTGCGCGACGCTCGCCTAAGGCAATGTTGTATTCAGGTGTACCACGACTGTCAGTATGACCTTGAATGACGACCGATTGGTCAGAATGTTTAACCAAAAACGCAGCATGCTTATCTAACGTCGCATAAAATTCTGCACGTATAGTTGAGCGATCGAAGTCAAAATACACAGTTTGTTCAGCTTGTAATGCTTCACGTTCTTGCTTAACAACTTCTTCTGCGCGTTGTAAACGTGCCGCAGCTTCAGCTTGAACGCGTTGTGCATTCGCTTCCTCAGCGGCTTTTTGCGCAGCAGCTTGCTCAGCGGCGATGCGATTGCGTTCTGCTGCGAGCTCTTCCTCGGATGGACCAGATGTACAAGCCATTAAGGTCATAACTGGAACAGCAATTAAAACTGAACGAAGTGTGTTTGAAAGTTTCATAAAGTTTCCTTGTTTAAGTATTTTATTCTCTATTACATTAAAAATGGCGACCAGCTGGGTGCTTTAATTTGCCCCTCAACGGCAGGTAGTCTTGCCTTAAAACGACCATCTAGTGATACTAAAGACAAAACTTGTTGTCCTTCGTGCAAGGCACTATAAATAATCATACTACCATTGGGCGCCAAACTTGGGGATTCATCAAGGTATGTGGTTGTTAACACCTGCAATGCACCGTCCTGCAAATTCTGTCTAGCGATATGGTAATTCCCCTGAGTGCGATTCACTAATACAAGTTCTCGACCATCGGGAGAAATAGTACCACCTAAATTCATCTCCCCTTCAAAGGTTAAGCGTTTAACGCGCTTGTTTGATAAATCTACTCTATAAATCTGAGGTTTACCACCCCTTTCGGAACTAAATATTAACGATTGACCATCTGGTGACCAGGCTGGCTCGGTATCTATCGCGCGATGCTTTGTCACTCGAGTAAGCTTTCTAGTCGCAATATCCATAACGTATATTTCCGGATTACCATCTTTCGATAGCACCATCGCTAATTGTTTACCATCTGGTGAGAAGCGTGGTGCCCCATTGATCCCTGGAAAGTCCGTCAACTTTACACGTTGAGTGGTGTATATATCTTGGATAAATATCTGAGGACGTCCATTTTCAAAGCTGACGTATGCAAGCTTTTCCCCATCAGGCGACCAAGAGGGCGACATCAAAGGTTCATCCGATGACAACAAACGAAACGCATTTTCACCATCATAATCAGAGACAACCAGCTGATAAGGACGAGGCTCGGTATTGCGGTCTTTGACGACCACATAGGCAATACGCGTTAAAAATGCGCCCTTTTGACCAGTGAGTTTTTCATAAATGACATCTGCGATACGGTGCGCAAATTGACGAAATTCAGAACCCGAAACCGTCAATGAGCGAGCGGCAATGACATGAGTTCGACTTTGCACTAACTGACCATCACGTAATGACTGACCTTCTAAAGCAGCTTGTGAACCGCGTAACGTATCAATCACTTCGTAATCGATGCGATAGCGCTGATTACCCGTTTCAGTCACTGAGCCGACTACAATCGTATTAATGCCTTTATCGACCCAAGTATCGTAATCGACTTCGCTGTCCGTATTGGGAAACTGTGGCATTTGTGCCATGCTGACAGGGTTGAACTTGCCCGAGCGACGCAAATCAGCAATGACTACATCAGTGATTTCACCGGGGAAAAATCCTTCCCCTTCAAACTTAAAAGGGACGACTGCTATTGGTGTCGCATTATCAACACCCTCAGTAATAATAATATTGAGCTGTGCTTGAGAATAGGCAGATAATACTGCGTTTACCAGACAAAAAAGGGATAGCCAAAATCGTTTCATTACTGCTCTACCGTTAAGTTGATATTTTTTAATTCCGCAAATACCGCAGGGTCCCGTGAAACTGGTAAGTTGCTCGGTTTATACACTGCCGTTATTGCCGCTCGACACAGTGCATCATCCCCAGATAATACATCGACTTTTAACACAACACCACCGATGCCTAAACGAATATTTAAGCGACAACTCTTGCCCCGAAATGCATCATTGGTAATAAGATTACGCTGAATAGTCGCTTTTATTAAGGCCGCATAGCGTTGTTTTTCACTTAATACTTTTTGTTGTTCAGCTTTCTTAATTTTAGCCTGCTCGGCAGCCAAAGCCTCTCGTAAAGCCTCATCCGCTTTGGCTTGTTCAGCCTTGCGTTTGGCTTCTGCCTCAGCCTTTGTACGTGCTTCTTTTTCCTTTTGCAAACGCTCTTGCTCTCTACGCTCTGCTTCCTCACGCTTGCGTTTCGCTGCCTCTGCCGCTTTACGCTCTAACTCACGTTGTTCCGTTTTGCGCTTTGCTTCCTGTGCCTTTTTGTCCTTCTCAGCTTTGCGACGTGCCTCTTGCGCACGTTGTTTGCGCGCTTGCTCAAGGAGTTGTTGCCTTTGCTGCTCATCATATCGGGCTTGCGTTACCTCAGGAGAAACAAAGCTAGCGTTGATTACGCTAGGTTGTGCCTCAACGGGTATTTCTAGCGGTTTACTATCGATACTAAAACCGACGCTCGCTACGAGTAACACCAGTAACAAAAGATGAAAGAGTACAGAGAATCCCCAATCTGAATATAACCAGGTTTGCCACTTATTCGCTTGCATCAGTTGGTTTTAGGCTCCGTCATTAACCCGACAGACGGTACGCCTGCATTTTGCAAAACCACCATGAGTTCAACGATTTTTTCATATTGCACTTGACCGTCAGCTTTTATATATACCGGTCTTGCTGGGTTACTCTCCAGCTCAAATTGCACTATGGTTTGCATATCCGGTCGTGTTATTGGGCTTTTGGGATCGTCACCAACATTGAGATAATATAAACCTTGTGCATCCATGGTCGCGATCAAAGGGTCGACCTCCGCATCTTCCACAATCTTGGCATCCGCATCAGGTAAATCGACATCAACGCCTTGCGTAACCAAAGGAGCGGTCACCATAAAAATGATTAATAGCACCAACATCACGTCGATATAAGGTACAACGTTCATTTCTGCAACGGGCTTACGCCGTTTGCGTACGTACATGGTCATTTATTGATCGCCTGACGTTGCAAAATCGATGCAAACTCTTCCATGAAGTTGATATAACTATTTTCGAGTTTTTCGACCTGATTACTGAATCGGTTAAAGGCAATCACGGCTGGAATCGCTGCAAACAAGCCTATAGCAGTTGCAATCAAAGCTTCTGCAATACCGGGAGCGACCATTGCCAGTGTAGCTTGTTTGACCTGACCCAGTGCAATAAACGAATTCATAATGCCCCACACTGTGCCAAACAAACCAATATATGGACTGGTTGAGCCGACGGTTGCCAAAAAAGACAAGCGCGCTTCTAAATGATTGACCTCACGCGATAAAGCTATACGCATGGCACGACTTGCGCCATCTAGAACGAGCTCCGCATCGTCGGTGGATTTGCGCAAACGAACAAATTCTCTGAACCCAGCAACAAATATGGAATTTGGTCCGGCGACAGAATCTTGTTCGGACAGCTCGCGATATAAACCGTTGAGATCGGTACCTGACCAAAATTTGTCTTCAAAATATTCAAGCTCTAGCTGCGCACGAGACAAAATACGCGAACGCTGAAAAATATATGCCCATGATGTAATCGAAATCACAATTAATAAAATCATCACTAACTTAACGACAAGACTTGCTTGCATAAATAAGCCAATGAACGACATGTCATGTACCACTGATAAGTTCCTTACTAAGTTCTGCTGGGATCGCCCGAGGTCTCATGGTGGTTAAGTCTACACAGGCGACTTTAACCAAGGCTGAAACCAGCGTTGTATTGTTATAGGTTATTGTTTGAGTAAAGACCATAGATGCCCGTTTGAGTTCAGTCAAGCTCGTTTGAACGGTGATTATTTGCTCAAATCGCGCTGGTGCTAGGTTATCCATCTCAACTCGACGCACCACAAACGCTATGTTTTGATCGAGCAAATCGGACTGAGATACTCCAATGCCACGTACCCATTCACTGCGGCCTCGCTCAAAAAATTTAAGGTAATTGGCATAGTATACAACACCTCCAGCATCAGTATCTTCATAATAAACACGAACATCGAGCTTATTAACATTCTGTTTACTCATTAGTTTTTCTAATCCAAATGTAGAATTTATCTCAATTGTGAAAAAGCAATTCTCGACTATAATGCTTGCCATCAATTGAGAGTTTGTTCACATTGATAGCTGACTATCGTCAGGTTGTTTTTTCCTTTAACACTTGTTGTTTTTGCCCACCTTTACGGTGGGTTTTTTTTATCTATCCGGCGTGAACCCCAGATGTTGATAGGCTCTATCTGAAGCCACTCGACCGCGCGGTGTGCGTTGCAAGAAGCCTTGTTGAATCAAATACGGTTCAATGACATCTTCAATGGTTTCTTTTTCTTCACCAATCGCTGCGGCTAAGTTATCTAACCCAACTGGACCACCATTAAATTTATCAATGATCGCTTCTAATAATTTGCGATCCATATAATCAAAGCCAACCTTATCCACATCCAGCATGTCCAATGCCGCCCCGGCAACTTCTGAGTTCACATCACCCGGAGCTTTGATCTCGGCATAGTCTCGAACCCGGCGTAAAAGCCGATTGGCGATACGTGGAGTACCACGTGAACGACGCGCAATTTCTAGTGCGCCTTCTTTTAATAAGGGCACGTTCAAAAAGGTCGCCGAACGCAGAACGATGTCTGTCAGATCTTGTTCGTTATAAAACTCTAGACGCTGCACTATGCCAAAGCGATCGCGCAGTGGAGAAGTCAAAGAACCCGCTCGAGTCGTCGCGCCAATCAAAGTAAATGGCGGTAGATCAAGTTTAATTGAACGCGCTGCAGGGCCCTCACCGATCATGATATCTAACTGATAGTCTTCCATTGCAGGGTATAAAACTTCTTCAACCACGGGGCTTAAGCGATGGATTTCATCGACAAACAGTACGTCATTGGCTTCTAAGTTGGTCAATAGCGCGGCCAAGTCCCCTGCTTTTTCTAATACTGGTCCAGAGGTCGTTTTGATATTCACGCCCATTTCATTGGCGACAATATTAGCCAACGTCGTTTTACCCAATCCTGGAGGACCAAAAATCAATAAATGGTCCAGTGCATCCTCGCGCTTACGAGCGGCTTCAATGAAGATGTCCATTTGTGCTTTGACGTGAGGCTGACCAGTGTAATCTTTAAGCAGCTTGGGGCGAATAGCACGATCAACGGATTCATCTTCATTACTAGCACTCGCTTGGATGAGACGATCTTCTTCTATCATAATGGACTTCCTTTATACGCTGGCTTTGAGCGCTTCGCGGATGAGTTCTTCGCTGCTGCGACCTTCTTGATATACGGCTTTGACCATAGTCGAAGCTTGATTGGGTTTATACCCGAGTGCTAACAGCGCACTAACAGCTTCTTCTCTAGCATCATCGACGACGACAGTAGGATTACCACCGCCATTGCCAAGTGCAAAATCAGCGACTGAATCAGACACATCAAGAGATAACTTAGCCAATCGATCTTTGAGCTCAACCACAAGTCGCTCTGCGGTTTTTTTGCCGACGCCAGGTAATTTGACTAGCGCAGAAATATCTTCAAAACTGACTGCTTGCATTAATTGCCCAGCCGACATCCCGGACAAAATCGTCAACGCGAGCTTTGGCCCAACACCGTTGGCTTTGATGAGTTCACGAAAAATAGTACGTTCTTTCAGCTCGGCGAACCCAAACAGTAATTGCGCGTCTTCTCGCACCACAAAGTGAGTGTAGACAGTAGTGGTTTCGCCGACGGCCGGTAACTGATAAAAGCTCGTCATCGGCATGCTAATTTCGTATCCCACGCCTCCGGCATCAATAACAATCTCAGGGGGCTGTTTGGCTAAAATTTTGCCACTAATTAATCCGATCATATTCTTGTTCTCTATCGTAAACGGCCCCGCGCCATTCTTGACGCTTGCCCTGACATATTGATTAAACTTTGGTGAGTATGCCCATGACACAAGGCAACTGCAAGTGCATCGGCGGCATCGGCCTGTGGCGTACCGGGTAATTTTAGAATATGGCGCACCATGTGTTGCACTTGCGTTTTATCCGCGTTGCCTTTGCCTACAACGGATTGTTTGATCTGTCTGGCGGCATATTCAGCGACTGGTAACCCAAACTGGGTCGCTGCAACGATGGCCGCGCCTCGCGCTTGCCCTAACTTCAGAGCGGAGTCTGGGTTTTTGGCCATAAAAACCGATTCTATAGCAAACTCTTTAGGCTGATATTGCGCAATCAGCTCACTCACGCCTTTAAAGATAATGTCTAACCGACCCGCTATTTCGTCACCCGTGGTTTTGATACAGCCACTCGAAAGATACTCAAACTTACCGAATTGATAGCGCACGATGCCATATCCCGTTAATCGAGAGCCCGGATCAATCCCTAAAATAATCATTGAGCCACTCCAACAAAATCCAAAATGGCATTGCGATTAGTTTCACTCCAAACAATTTGCGACGCTTCTTCCACCGACACCCAGCGATACGCTAAATGCTCAGTTAAGGTAATTGAAATATTCTCTGGAATTTGTACCGCAAACACATATTCAGTATTGCGCAAGGTATTGGGTGGGTAACGATGTCGCCATTGCGGACGAATGATATATTCATTTTGTGCGAGTTGCTCACTCAATGTAAGCCCCAAAGCCTTTATGTCAATGCCCGTCTCTTCTGCTACCTCTCGATAGGCTGTTTGACGAGGAAGCTCATCCGGCTCTAGTGTACCTGTGACTGACTGCCAAAAGTCTGGGTCGTCTTCCCGTTGCATGATCAGCACACGCTGGTGCTGATCATATAACACGACAAGAACAGACTCCGGACGTTTGTAGTGCATTACTATACGCCAGCCTGTTTGGCCGGTGCAATGGAGGCAATAGATAGCTCTTTAAGCTGTTCAGGATTCGCTTCACCTGGAGCTTGTGTCAATGGACATGCTGCCGTGGTGGTTTTTGGGAATGCCATGACATCGCGAATTGAGCTCGCGCCGGTCATCAACATCACCAAACGATCCAAGCCAAAGGCTAAACCTGCGTGTGGTGGCGCACCATAGCGCAATGCTTCCAGTAAGAATCCAAACTTTTCTTCGGCTTCTTCTTTGCTAATGCCTAGAATATCAAACACAACACTTTGCATCGCTTGGTCGTGAATACGAACCGAACCACCGCCGAGTTCAACACCGTTTAGCACCATATCGTAAGCATTGGACAGTGCTGTCGCCGGTTGAGCCGCAAGCTCCTCTGGCGTTAAGCCTCGTGGAGCGGTAAAGGGATGATGCAGAGCATGGAACTGACCGTCAAATTCTTCAAACATTGGGAAATCAACGACCCATAATGGTTTCCAATCGCCTTCAAGCAAGTCAAAATCTTCACCGACTTTTAAGCGCAGCGCACCTAATGCTTCCGTCACGACACGGTCACTGTCAGCACCAAATAACAAAATATCGCCAGACTGAGCTTGACTGCGCTCAAGTAAAGCGTTTGCAGCGGTTTCATCAAGGAACTTGGCAATGGGTGACTGCAATCCTTCTAATCCAGCACTGGCGTCGTTGACTTTAACCCAAGCTAGGCCTTTGGCACCGTATACGCCAACAAAATCGGTGTAAGCATCAATTTGCTTACGCGATAGCGCAGCGCCACCAGGCACACATAACATCGCGACACGGCCATTAGGATCATTGGCTGGAGCGCTAAATACTTTAAAATCGACGTTTTTTACAATATCAGCTACATCAATCAACGTTAAAGGATTGCGTAAATCAGGCTTATCCGAGCCGTACAAACGCATGGCATCGGCATAGGTCATTTGTGGAAATTCGCCTAAATCGACATTCAGCATGGACTGGAATAAGTCACGAATCATAGTTTCAGTAATATGCATGACACCCGCGGCATCCAAAAACGTGGTTTCGATGTCAATTTGAGTAAATTCAGGCTGGCGATCCGCTCGCAAATCTTCATCACGGAAGCATTTAACGATTTGATAATAGCGGTCCATACCAGACATCATCAAGAGCTGCTTAAACAACTGCGGAGATTGTGGTAATGCAAAAAACTGACCTTTATGTGTGCGTGACGGGACCAAATAATCACGTGCACCTTCTGGGGTAGCTTTGGTCAAAATGGGTGTTTCAATGTCCAAAAATGCATTGTCTTCTAAGAAGCGTCGGACAAATCCAGTGACTTTTGAGCGAAATACCAAGCGCTCTGTCATCTCAGGACGACGCAGATCAAGGTAGCGATACTTTAAACGCTGTTCTTCTGAGTTTTCCTGATTCCAATCTAATGGCAATGCAGGAGATGCATTAAGAATACTGATCTCTTTGCCAAGAATTTCAATTGCGCCAGTACGCATATCATTATTGATTTGAGAATCTGGTCGAGCGCGCACAAGACCGGTTAGAGTTAAGCAAAATTCGTTACGAACTTTATTTGCGGTAGCAAAGGTTTCGGCCGTATCAGGATCGATGACAACTTGCACAATACCCGCGCGGTCACGCATATCCAAAAAAATCACGCCACCTAAATCTCGACGTTTATTGACCCAGCCTTGTATCGTCACCGTTTGGCCGATGTAATCAGCTGAAATATTGCCACAGTAATCCGTTCGCATAACACCTTTCTCTGTTGAGGGATTTAATCTATCCGTATTATAAACGAATGACGCTGAAAACCTAGTAAAGATCAATATTTACACAAGGTCTATTCTCGAAAATCAATTTTCCCTAATTCATGCTTCGAACAACTTATGTGAGTGAAATAATTGAGCAACATTGAAATATCACTGGAGCAGTCTTTTAATCTTGGCCGATGTGATGACACAAAATATAACGGCTTATATAACGAATTATTTGGGAAAATAAACTGTGTGTTCAATATCGATATCAAAGCAAAATTCACTGCCAACGGCAAAGTCGTTATGTGATGGCGTCAAACACAGTAAGCGCTCTTCCACCCCATTCATAGCAAGCTCATACATGATATGCGAGCCGCGGAATTTTTTGCTCTGAATAATACTCGAAAAAGCGCCATCACTAGCGAAAACCAAATCGTCTGGACGCAGCAGTAATTCAACTCCTATCGAAGTTGTTTGAGACACCTCATAAGTTTCATTGTGTTTTGCAAATATGCCCAATTCAGTTCGGATATTGTTTCCATCATCAGTACCGCTAATGAACCTCCCTTCCCCAATAAAGTTTGCAACAAATCGGGTCTTGGGACAGTGGTATAAAGCAAACGCACTGTCCCATTGATCGATTGTCCCCTGATTCATTACCGCCACTTTATCAGCAAAAGCAAACGCTTCACTTTGGTCATGCGTGACCATTAAAGAAGTCACTTTGGACGCTTTCAATATCGCTTTAATCTCAGTCACTAAAGTTTCTCTTAATGCAGGATCCAAAGCCGAAAATGGCTCATCTAATAATAATAATGAAGGCGCTGGAGCCAATGCTCTGGCAATGGCTACACGCTGCTGTTGTCCACCTGACAGCTCATTGGGATAAGCATCGCCAAACTGGGTAAGTTGAACCAGCTCTAACATTTCGTTGACTCGCAAACGCAAAGCGTTGTGCTCATATTGATGCAAGCCAAATGCAATATTTTGAGCAACCGTTAGATGCGGAAACAAAGCGAAATCCTGCATCACATACCCTATATTACGCTTCTGTACAGGCACGTGTTGAGCAGTAGAGCTCACTATTTGATCATTGATGCTAATATTGCCATGTGTAATTTGGCAAAACCCCGCTAATGCGCGAAGTAAGGTCGTTTTACCACAGCCAGATGGACCTAACAAACACCCTAACTCCCCAGCCGATAAATCAAAAGTACAAGAATGAACAATCTTGTCTCGTCCAAGAAACACTTCAAGATTTTCAACTGCAAGCATTACTTATCCTCTGAATAGATGTTTTTTAATATAAAATACAAAGGGATGAGTCCTGCCAACACAATACTCACAGCAGGCAGTGCGGCGGCCATTAAACGCTCATCAGACGCATATTCAAAGGCTTTTACCGCAAACGTATTAAAATTAAAAGGACGCAAAATCAACGTTGCTGGAAGTTCTTTAAGTACATCAACAAACACGAGTACAAATGCACTCAACAAGGCTGGGCGCAAAATCGGAAGATGTACTTTCAAAAACAACACCCAACGCGACTGTCCGAGTACCATCACCGCATCATCATAACTCGGCGTTGTCGCTATCAGTGCATTGCCTATGTTCTGTTTTGCAATATTCATAAAGCGTACACAATACGCTAATACCAATGCAAAAATTGTCCCAGAAAAAATCAAACCTATGTATTCATTGAACCAACTATACCACAGCGCATTAATTTGTATGTCCAGCCAGCCCAAAGGTATCATCACCCCAACTGCAATTACCACACCGGGAATGGCATAACCAAGTGCTGTAATCTGAGAAACATAGCGAAAGATGCTGCGCGGATAAAATCGTTCAGTATACGCAAATAACAATGCCACAATAATAATAACTGCTCCAGAGATAGCCCCTAAACTCAAGGTTTGCCATAGCAAGGTTCGGTATTCGTTCCAATCGGTTTGCGGAATGAAAGCGCTCGCCCAAATCAGTAGTTGAGCAACGGGAATTAAGAAGCCCAAAGCGATTACGCTTGTCAAATAAAAAGTAACACCTGATTTTTGTATCTTTGACACTGAACTCAGTGGTTGTCTTTGCGTTTGCTTGTTTTGATAATATTGTGACTTACGCCGTTGGAACTGTTCGAGCATTAATACCAACAATACTAACGTCGCTAAAATAGAGGCGAGTTGACTCGCAAAGCTAGCCTCGCCCATCCCAAACCAAATCCGAAAAATACCTGTAGTCAATGTGCTGACGCCAAAATACGCTACGGTTCCATAATCAGCTAATGCTTCCATCATTGCCAGTGCAACGCCGGCGAAAATTGCTGGCCGAGATAATGGCAAAGCGATCTTTACCATATATTGCCAAGAAGTTAATCCCAAGCTTTGACTGGTTTCTGTATAAGTGCTGGCATGTCGACGAAACGCGTTGTAGGTTAGGATATAAACATATGGAAACAGCACTAATGAAAGCATCAATATCGCACCAACTAAGGAGCGAATATCACCAATCTGGCCAATCCAATAAGCAATAGGGTTTGCCTCCGCAGGGTCGAGCATACCAGTGTATGTATAAGCAATGATATATGCAGGCATGGCTAGAGGTAAAAGCAAGCCAATTTGGATCCAGCGTCTGGCGTAGCAATGACTATGTACCATGCACCAAGCGCATGACACACCTAAACAAAAAGTTCCAATGCCAACCCCTAACACCAATATCATAGTGTTGAATAGGTACTCATTCAGGTTGGTAGCAAACAGATGTTGCCAATGTTCTAAATGAGAATCGGTCCATGACAGATACACAAAAACAATTGGGAAAATAAGTAAAAGGCCAAGTGCGAAACTTAGCCTTTTTAGAAAATGGGTGAACACCGAGTAACCCTAAATAATTATAACCAGCCAGCTTTGTCCATTATTTTAAGGGCTTTGGGGTTCAAATGTCCAACTTGCTCTAAATCAACTGATTCAGCCTTGAACTCTCCCATTTCCTTAAGTGTTTTAGACCATTCAATACCAGGGACAACCGGATATTCTTGATTGACTTCACTATACCACTTTTGACTTGAAGGGCGCAGCATAAATGCAATCAAACGCTGCGCTTCAGTGATATTTTTAGCGTACTTTGCTATTGCGACACCACTGATATTGATATGAGTACCGCGATCATCTTGATTTGGCCAAACCACCTGTACTTTTTGTGCTGCTTTGGCTGAGTCTCCTTCAGAGTTGAGCATCGCTGCAAGATAATAAGTATTGATGATGGCAATGTCACAAATACCTGCAGCAACTGCTTGTATTTGATCGCGGTCACCGCCTTTAGGAGTGCGAGCAAAATTTGCGACTAATCCTTTGGCCCACTCTAACGTCTTTTCTTCACCTTGCTGTATGAGCATCGCTGCGACTAATGACTGATTGTATACATTATTAGACGAACGAACACAAATTCGCCCCTTGTACTCTGCTTTCGTGAGATCTTCATAGGTAAGAATAGCGTCTGCAGCAACCTTTTCAGGATTCACAATGATTGGACGAGTACGCTTCGTGAGTGCAACCCAATGACCATTCGGATCGTGAATGTATAAATTGGATAAATTGGAAAGCTCTATTGGTTGCGTTAAACCAAATGATTTGGCTCTGACTAATCGTCCTACATCCGTGGTCAATAGTAGGTCAGCAGGAGACAGCATTTTTTCACTGCGCATCCTAGTGATTAAACCGTCGGCTTTCCCTGTGATCAGGTTTACCTTAATTCCTGTCTCTTGACTAAATTCATTCAAAAGAGGTTTGATTAACGCTTCTTTGCGGGCAGAATAAATGTTGAGTTCAGCAGCCATTAGAGGCATAGACAGAGAGCTAACTAATACTGTAATGGTAGTAAAAAGACGAACAAAAGACATTACACAATCCTGATGAAATGAAAGTTGTACGAGTCTATCCTAGTTGCGAATGATTATCAATAACAATTTAAGCGACTACATACCTTAGCAGAACTGTCGTGATGGCGCACCTGGAGACAGTCAACCCAAACCGTTACTTTTGTTTCATCCAATTGAATATCCATAGCCCAAAACTACACTCTTTGTTTGCCAAACAAATATCGACAGTGATACACAAATTGTGAGGTCTAGTTTACAATAACACGACAAAAATTAATGGAACACTTTATGAGCGATAACCTTGTATACAGTACTGCAACCGGCAAAATAACGCCCCAAAAAGTTACACCAGAATTTACCGGTGATGGCATTATTCGCATTACTAGAGAAACTAAAGGCCGCAAAGGCAAAGGTATGACGGTAGTGACTGGCATTAACCCTCTCACTCATGATTTAAAAACCCACTGTAAAAAATTAAAACAATTGTGTGGTTGCGGCGGTGCGGTAAAAAAGCAGAACATTGAAATTCAAGGTGATGTCCGCAGCCAAGCCAAACAATACTTTGAAGCACTTGGTCTGACTGTGAAACTTGCAGGAGGGTAAGTACAAGCTCGCCACTATATCGCTGCAGATATCATATCTCGCATGCTAGTTGCTTTACTGTCCGAATAACGCCCCCTGCGCTCAGACTAATTTGTGGTAGACCAAATCCGCATTGACTTTTGGCATTAGGTTTCATACAGTGCTGTGCATTGTTGAAAGACCACTTATAAGCACATGTCACAAAACACGCCATTAGCCGATTTACGCGATGCTATCAGTGCATTAGATAACGAACTTCTTGCTCTACTAGCCAAACGCCAGGGTTTTACTAACCAGGTTGCACAAACTAAAATTGCACATAACATCCCTGTGCGCGACCCTGTGCGCGAGGAGCAGTTGTTGATCAAGTTAATTCAAGCTGGACAACAACACGGTCTTGACCCGCACTATATAACTAAACTTTTTCATGTCATTATTGAAGACAGTGTATTGAATCAACAAGCGCTGCTATCTGCCAAAGCCAACCCTGAACTGTCTGCACCTTTACAGCGTGTAGCATTTTTGGGAGACAAGGGAAGTTACAGCTATCTCGCTACGCAAAAGTACTTTTCTCGTCGAGCGGGTGAATTACTCGAAATAGGCTGTGATAGCTTTGCAGAAATCATCCAAAAAGTCGAAACCAATCAAGCTGACTATGCTGTTTTGCCAATTGAGAATACCTCATCGGGTAGTATCAATGAAGTATATGACCAACTCCAACACACTCGGTTGCATATAGTGGGTGAATTGACTCACCCTATCCGACACTGCCTATTGATCCCTTGCGCCACCAAACTAAGTGATATCAAAACACTTTATGCTCATCCGCAGGTGTTTGCACAATGTTCACACTTTTTAGCTAATTTGAATGATATTGAGGTGATCCCGGCAGATTCAACTTCCGCGGCGATGCTCAAAGTTGCTGAATTAAACGATCCGCATATTGCCGCAATAGGCAGTGAAGCTGGCGGTAAACTCTACGGGCTAAGTACTTTAGAATCAAATTTAGCCAACCAAAAAGAAAACCACTCTCGCTTCATAGTAGTCGCGCAAAACCCAGTTTCTGTGCCTTTGCAAATTCCTGCTAAAACTACGTTAGTCATGGCAACCACCCAAACGCCTGGCGCTTTGGTTGATGCTTTGATGGTTTTGAAAGAAAACTCCGTCAATATGACTAAATTGGAATCTCGTCCAATCAATGGTAATCCGTGGGAAGAAATGTTTTATTTAGACATCGAGGGGAATTTAGAAGATGGCAAGATGCAACAAGCGATTGAGCAGTTAAGAGCCTGCACTCGTTATTGCAAGGTTTTAGGCTGTTACCCTTCAGAAGAAATACGCCCCACAGCAGTGTCCGCTGTAGAGGCGCTCTCGATTTAAGTTTTGCTGAATGGCAGGTCGTTTTAAATTCTTAAACGGCCTACCAATGCTGGACCACGATTCGCAATGCGCCCAAGCTCTGACACCGCTGTAACTTGCTCGATCCGCTTCAATCGCAGCATAGGAAAGTTATTTGCGCAACATCCTGTCGTCATCCGCCTTGAGTAGCAATTGTTTACTATCCACTAGGCAGGTCTGGGCATATTCACCAAACCATGTACTAATTTCAGAAAATTGCTTGATAAATCCAGCTTTATCATTGGCTTCAAACAACTGAATCGCTGCACCAAATCGCTCATGAAAGCGCTGCAATAAGGATAAGTTATCAGTTTTATCAAAGATGATATCGGCGTATAAATTTGGATCTTGAGCGAATAATCTTCCGACCATAGCAAGCTCAAGGCGGTAAATTGGCGAGCTTAATGCGATCAATTCTTGCAAATTTGGATCTTCTGCACGCAGATGAGCACCATAGACAAATGTACTAAAATGACGCATAACTTGAATGTAGGCCATGGCTTCATCATGTGAATGACTTGAGGTATAGTGCAGTTGTGCTCCCCAAGTGACCATCTGGTCAATCAACCATTGATATTGCTCAGCAAATCGACCTTCACAAACAATCACAACTTGTTTGACCATACCGGGCGCATCTGGACCAAACATGGGATGTAAACCCACTACTGGACCAGAGTGAACATCCAACATAGCTTGCAATGGCTGAGCTTTGGTACTTGTGACATCCGCCAAAATACAGTTTTTGGGCAGATAGTTGAGGCTTTGGATCACTTGTTGCGTTTGATTAATAGGAACAGAGACCACACACAAAGAGACGTCAGCTAATAAGGATTGTGCTTGTGGCCATTCTTTTTTATCAATGACAATCACTTCATAGTGACTGCGCTCAAATAAACTCACAAATAACCGTCCCAAAGCTCCTCGCCCACCAAGCACCGCGATTTTAGTGCCTGGAGTGGTTGCACAGCGATACTGAGCGTTTTGGGTAAGATAAGATTCACGCATCATTCGCCTGAGAAGGTCTTCAACTAGGTCAGGTGATACCCCTTTGTTGTTAGCTTGTTCACGCCGAGAAGCAATTAACTCAGCCTCACGTTCCGGAACATACGTTGGCATCCCAGTTTTGGCCTTGATTTGTCCAACTTGCGTGGTAACAGCTGCCCGTTTAGCAAGCAATTCAACGAGCTGGCTATCCAACTCGTCAATTTGATTACGTAAATCCAATAACGCCTGAGCGTGATCCGTCATATTGATTTAGCTCGCTTGTTGACGTTTATTTTGACGTAACGGCAAGACAGTAATCAATTTTTCTCGTGCTTGTTGGATAAGTTTTGATGTCTCATCCCAATTAATACAACCATCGGTGATCGACACGCCATATTCTAATTCATCACGTGATTTGCCATTTGAACTCTGATTTCCAGCATTCAAATGAGATTCGAGCATGATGCCTATGATGGAGTGATTACCTTCTAAAATTTGATTGAATACGTTCTGTGCAACCAGTGGTTGACGTCTATAATCTTTTGCCGAATTTGCGTGAGAACAATCAACCACTAAGCTTGATGAAAGCCCAGCTTTGCTAAGTTGTTCTTCACAATCTGCGACACAAACTGAATCGTAATTTGGTGTTTTACCACCACGCAAAATCACGTGACCATCAGGATTACCGGCGGTCTTAATAATGCTTACTTGACCTTTTTTGTTGATCCCCATGAAATTATGGCTAGATGCAGATGATTTCATCGCATTGATGGCAATATCTAATGAGCCGTCTGTGCCATTTTTAAAACCAACTGGCATCGAAAGGCCTGAGGCCATCTCACGGTGAGTTTGTGATTCAGAGGTACGAGCTCCAATTGCTGCCCATGAAAATAACTCACCCAAATATTGTGGCGAAATTGGATCCAAAGCTTCAGTTGCGACGGGTAATTCTAACTCAGCTAACCAAATCAATAATTCACGAGCTTTGGTCAATCCAGTTTCAATATCAAAACTGTCATCGATATTGGGATCATTAATCAACCCTTTCCAGCCGGTGGTCGTTCTTGGTTTTTCAAAGTAAACTCGCATGACAATATAAAGCGTATCTTTACAAGATTCATGGAGCTCTTTCAAACGCAGCGCGTATTCTTTAGCCGCTTCGATATCGTGAATCGAACAAGGTCCGCAGACTACCAATAAGCGGTGGTCTTCGCCGTGAATAATATCTGAAATAATTTTACGCGAAGCTTTGATTTCAGCAAGAGCCTTATCGCTTACAGGTAACTTTTGAGCTAACTGGTCAGGTGTGATTAAAACGTGTTCGGACGCGATATGTAAGTTATCGGTAACTTGGTTTGGCATGTGTGTGTTTTCTCTAAACTTGTGTGATTAAAAATACAAAGCCTGTGCTCTGTAATGACATACGAGGGCTAGTCTTAATTATTATTGTGTTGCTTGACGCTGTAAGGCACCCAACTGCACCAATAAATTTACAGTCTTGAGCTTGTACACCGCATAACTATTGACTTTTTACCAATTTTTGAATTGACATGCAATACGCAAAGGGTGGAAATTATCGAGAAATATTGTATTTGCGCATCTTTTCAACCAATGTTGTTCGACGCATGCCCAACTGAACGGCAGCCCGTGCAATAACCCAACCTTGTTGTTCAAGGGCTTGTTTGATCAAATTGATCTCTAATTCAGATAGGTATTCTTTTAGATTAACGCCTTCAAGAGGCAAGGCTGCTTCTGTGATTTCTGACTGAGTCGTTGGGATTTCACCGCATTGATATTTTACTGGTAAATCGAATACATCAATAACCTTATTTGGATACAAAATCGTCAAACGTTCAACTAAATTAGAAAGTTCTCTGACATTACCTGGCCATTGATACTCGCATAAGGACTGCAAGGCGGCTTGAGTAAATTTGACGCTTTCATTCCCACTCTCTCGCAAACGAGAAGTAAACTCTTGTAATAAAAGAGGGATATCTTTTTGTCGATGACGCAATGCAGGGCTATCGATAGGGAAAACATTCAAACGATAATACAAATCTTCGCGAAAGCGTTCCTCATCAATCATCTTATCTAAGTTACGGTGAGTCGCTGTAACGATACGTACATCACACTTGATGGTTTTATTACCGCCAACTCGCTCAAAGCTTCGCTCTTGTAATACACGCAATAACTTGACTTGCATCTGCAATGGCATATCACCAATTTCATCCAGAAACAATGTACCACCTTCAGCGAGCTCAAAGCGCCCTTTACGAGCCACAATAGCACCTGTGAAAGCGCCTTTTTCATGACCGAATAACTCACTTTCTAATAATTCATCAGGAATCGCACCACAGTTGACTGGTACAAAAGGCATATCACGACGGGAGGACATATAATGTACATTGCGCGCAATGATCTCTTTGCCGGTACCTGACTCTCCTAGAATCAATACATTGGCCTCGGTCGGGGCCACTTGCTCAATCAACTTGCGAACACCTTGAATCTGCGGGCTTTCGCCAATAAGGGAACGAAATAAAGTCGTTTTGTTAGTGCGCCGACATTTTTGGGATTTGCTCCGTAAAAAACCTCGGCTTTTTTCAATCATCTTAGTCAGCGCTGGATAGGTGACGGGCTCAACGAGCTCCCCAATAATATTGGGGACGACACATTCGTCATTTTGGGCAGCGTTCACCAAAATAAAAGGGATAAGTGGGAATTTCTTTGAAACGTCAAACGCGAGTGCACTGTCGGTGGCGTCAGTGACAACCCCCTCAATATCACGACTGCTTTGGAGTGCTTCAAGCGCTTTTCCATAGTCTACGGCTTGGTAGTTTTCACCAGTGAAACCAAAGATAGTGAGTAAATTTTGGCGACGACTGATGTCATCACTGATGATGATGAACTCTTTCATAGCTTCCTTGCTCTTATGTTCTGTCGGGTCAGCGCGATCAGATATTCTGCTGTTATGTTTGTTCGAATCTAAATACATAATGAAACCGCTGTTTGTGTGATGCAGATTGCAACGCCAAATTCAACAGCATGACTTTTCCGTGTCTTAGTATTTGGAACGACGTACTAGTGACACTATAGCAAAATTTTGACGCTGCTCAATACAATTTACCTAAATATCAAAATTAAACTTATGTAGGAAATTTGCTATATCGTTGAACTCAAATTTGTGTTTTCGATTGTAAATTTGACAACCAAATACCCAACTCGTGCGTAAACAATAAGCAAAGCTTGAAACTAGCGTTAAGACAGCTAATATTAGCGTTTATCGTTGCGCTACAAAAATGAGGAGGATACATGGATAAACAAGATGACTTTAACTTGTTTTTGGCCGAGGTTGGTGATGTTAAACCTCTAAAGCAAGATGATCTCGTTCAAACAAAATCGGATGCTACTGACACGCTCGCCAAATCACTTAAACGTGAGGCCCTTCTCAAAGAGACACAAGCCGACAAATACCATCTCTCACTGGAGTGCCATCATTGGCTTGACCCATATGATCCTGTTAGTTACCGGCAAGATGGGATCCAAGATGGTGTATTCAAAAACTTAAGAATGGGTAAATACGCTATTGAGAACAAATTAAATCTGACTCAGTTACGCGTTGAAGAAGCACGAACATATCTCGTTGAACACATTGAAAAGTCTTTTAAACGTGGGATGAGAGTGATTTTACTGCAGCATGGGATGGGGCTTAAAAGCACACCAAAACCTGGTAAACTAAAAAGTTTCATAAATATGTGGTTACCATGTATGCCACAAGTGATCGCTTTTCATTCTGCACACCAAAGTCATGGTGGATTATCAGCTTGTTATGTTTTGCTCAAAAAGAACCCGGAACAAAAACTCATTAACCGTGAAAGGCATCAAAAAAGATATTAATTGGTTGCTAAACGGCACCACTCGCATTGACTATTGCCGCGACAGACATAATTAATACGACAACAAATAACCCTGTAAAGCTGATTTTTCTTTTTCGATTTAACATACTACACACTCGTTTATGGTTCTTTTTATGAGAGTACGACCAAACTTAATTATTTAAGTTCCACAATTGTAAAATAAATCACAATTGTGGAAAAAACTTACCTAATCTAGTCTAACCAACAAAGCGTCGTGCGTTTCTGAACATACGCATCCATGGGCCATCTTCATTCCAGCTAGCATCTCTCCATGAGTTGGTAACTGCTCTGAATACTCGCTCTGGATGTGGCATCATGATAGTCACACGACCATCAACCGAGGTTAAGCCAGTGATGCCATTGACTGAGCCATTTGGATTAGCAGGATACGTTTGCGTAACCTGACCGTGATTGTCTACAAAACGCAAAGCAACTTGTTGTTGTGACTCAACAGCTTGCAAGGCTTCTCTAGAGGCGAATTCAGCATGACCTTCACCATGTGATACGGCAATTGGCATACGTGAACCAGCCATGCCAGCAAGCAAAATAGATGCACTTTCTTGCACTTCGACCATCGCGACACGAGCTTCAAAACGCGCAGATAGGTTTTGCACAAAATGAGGCCAATGTTCCGTACCCGGAATAATACTATGCAGGTTAGAAAGCATCTGACATCCGTTACATACCCCTAAGGTAAAGGTATTTTCTCGCGCAAAAAATTGACTAAATTGCGCCTTTGCCACTTCATTGTACAATGCTGATTTAGCCCAGCCTTCACCAGCACCCAATACATCGCCATATGAGAAACCACCACAAACAGCCATGCCAGCAAAACCGTCTAGCGTTTTGCGTCCAGATAAAATATCTGACATATGAACATCAATTGCAGTGAAACCTGCACGGTCAAATGCCGCAGCCATTTCATGATGGGAATTGACACCTTGTTCACGTAAAATGGCGACTTTAGGACGAGCCCCTGTAGCAATAAATGGCGCACTGATATCTTCGTCAATATCATAAGTTAAGACGGCGTTTAGACCAGGATCATCTTGCTGTTGTTTACTGTTATGCTCTTCATCTGCACATACTGGATTATCGCGTAAACGCTGCATTTGGTGGGTTGTTTCAGCCCATATCATACGGAGGCGCATTCGCGAATCGACAAATACTGCATTGTTTTCTAAAGTAATATTGATCTCGTCGCCAGATATTGCTTGTCCGATTTCGGTCAATGCGTCGCTCAATGCATATTGTTCAAATACCTGCTCAACTAATTTTAACTGCCCTTTTCTGACCTGAATGACCGCACCTAACTCTTCCGCGAATAAAGCATTTAAGGCATTGCTAGAATCAATTTTAGGCAACTTATCGAGCTGGATATTGATACCACAATGACCTGCAAAAGCCATTTCAAGTAAGGTGGTTATCACACCGCCATCGGACACATCGTGATAAGCTTGTAACAAATCTCCAGCATGCAAGGTTTGAATCGCATCAAAGAAATGTCTTAGATCCTGGGGATCATCTACATCCGGTACCACATCACCGAGCTCACCATAAACTTGTGCTAAACACGAACCGCCAAGACGATGTTGACCACGACTTAAATCCACATAAAGCAACACGTTATCGCTATCAGTCGATAGTTCTGGAGTCACTGTTTTGCGTACATCCATGACCGCCCCAAACGCTGTAATCACCAGTGATAATGGTGCCGTAACCGCCTTATCTTCGCCATCATCTTGCCACTGAGTTTTCATCGACATAGAGTCTTTACCCACTGGGATTGCAATTTCTAAGGCCGGGCATAATTCTTCACCCACAGCTTTGACTGCTTCGTACAAGCCGGCATCTTCACCGGGGTGACCCGCTGCGGCCATCCAGTTTGCCGAAAGTTTGACACGTTTGATATCACCGATATAAGAGGCGCTTAAATTCGTCAGTGCTTCGGCAACCGCAAGTCTCGCTGAGGCACCGTGATTGAGTAACGCTACAGGTGTACGTTCACCCATTGCCATTGCCTCGCCAAAATACGTATCAAACGCAGCAGCAGTGACCGCAACATCAGCCACTGGTACTTGCCAAGGTCCCACCATCTGGTCACGAACAACTGAGCCAGTTACCGAGCGGTCTCCTATGGTAATTAAGAAGGTCTTTTCAGCAACCGTTGGTAACCTTAGCACGCGTTCTAAGGCTTCCGTCACCACTAATTTTGACGTGTCAAATGTCACACCTGCGACTTTTTCAGATTTCACATCACGGTGCATTTTGGGCGGTTTGCCTAACAAGACATCTAATGGCATGTCGATAGGCTGATTCGCAAATGCCTCATCATTGAGCAACAAATGCTCTTCTAAGGTTGCTTCGCCCACAACTGCAAATGGCGCGCGTTCACGCTCACAAATCGCGGCAAAACGAGGTAAATCCTCAGGGGAAACCGATAGCACATAACGCTCTTGAGATTCGTTACACCAGATCTCAAGTGGCGCCATACTAGGCTCATCATTGGGTACCGCTCTGAGTTCAAAGCGCCCGCCTCGGCCACCATCACTGACTAATTCAGGCAGAGCATTGGATAGACCACCTGCACCTACATCGTGGATAAATTGAATTGGGTTGTCTTTACCTAATTGCCAGCACGCATCAATGACTTCCTGACAACGACGTTCCATTTCAGGATTCTCTCTTTGTACCGAAGCAAAATCTAGATCTTCATTGGATTCGCCAGACGCCATAGAGGATGCAGCGCCCCCTCCTAGACCAATATTCATGGCTGGACCACCTAATACAATGAGTTGCGCACCTACCGTGATTTCGCCTTTTTGCGTGTGTTCTTTGCGAATATTACCTAAACCACCAGCTAACATAATGGGCTTGTGATAGCCACGCACCTCAGTACCGTTAAAACTTGTGACAAGTTGCTCATAGGTTCTAAAATAACCAAGCAGATTTGGACGCCCAAACTCGTTGTTAAATGCTGCACCACCAAGCGGCCCCTCTAGCATAATGTCTAATGCTGAGACAATTCTCGAAGGTTTGCCATACGCAATCTCCCAAGGTTGCTCAAAACCAGGTATGCGCAAATTCGATACCGAAAAGCCAACCAAGCCGGCCTTGGGTTTCGAGCCTACCCCAGTCGCGCCTTCGTCTCGGATTTCACCGCCTGAGCCAGTCGCTGCACCCGCATATGGGGCAATTGCCGTAGGATGGTTATGCGTTTCGACTTTCATCAAAATATCAATCGCTTCACTGTGATATTCATATTGATGATTGATGGGGGATGGGAAAAAACGTCCAGCAAAGTTGCCTTCCATTACCGCAGCGTTATCTTTGTAAGCTGAATGTACGAAATCAGGGGTAACTTCGAACGTGTTCTTGATCATTTTGAACAGTGATTTGGGTTGCTCAACACCGTCAATGGTCCAATCGGCGTTAAATATCTTATGACGACAATGTTCAGAGTTCGCTTGAGCGAACATATAGAGTTCGATATCGTTTGGATTGCGGCCTAGTCGAGTAAAATTATCCACCAAATAATCGATTTCGTCTTCAGCTAAGGCTAAACCGAAGTGCTTATTTGCCTCAGCTAAAGCATCTCGCCCTCCATTGAGAATATCAACTGAGGTAAATGTGTCAGGCTGTCTTGAAACAAACAGTTGGTGTGCATCAGATGGTTCAGCTAAAACGGTTTGAGTCATACGGTCGTAGCAAAGTTGAATAATCTTTTCTTGCTGTTGCTCAGATAAAGGAGTGCTAGTGGAAAAATAGAACTGATTCCCACGTTCTATTCGGCGAATTTGAGACAGTCCACAATTATGCGCGATGTCAGTCGCTTTCGATGCCCAAGGAGAGATCGTTCCAAGGCGAGGTACTACCACAAAACTGTGCGCAAGCGTGCTTATGGACTGACGTTTCGGACCATACGTTAGGAGTTTGTGTAACACCGCATGTTGCGTATCAGAAATCTCTTGCGATAAATCGACAAAATGGACAAACTGCGCTTGTATATCAAGCAAAGGTATGCCTTGCGAGTGACATTGAGCCAGAAGTTTTTGACGAGCAAAATCAGTTAGAGAAGGGCTGCCAGGAAGGATAAGCATAAGAGTATTTCCGATGGATTAAGCGTTGATTGCAAGCATCTATTATAAAGCAAATTGAAGTGAATTCTAAATTGTTTGTGAATGTTGTTATTTATGCTTAATTTTTATGCAAAAAAACAATTCGGCAACTTTTTGTCATCTGTTATCATAACGATATGAAACGATATCTAACATTTATATTTTTGTGGTTTTGTTTGCTAAGCACGCACAGTTTCGCAAGCAATTTATACACGATCTTACAGAGCAACACTTTGCGCGTAGGGACTATGTACGGCACAGAAGGGTTCTTTCTCCTTAATGAATCTCCCGCTGGCTTTGATTATGAGCTAACCAGCGCCTTTGCAGATTTTTTGGGTGTGCAACTTGATGTACGTCCATTTGCCGATCCCAAGCGAATGCTCAACAGTCTTAAGCGAGGAGAGATAGATCTTATTGCGTCCCCTTTTCAATTTGCCTCAGAACATTTAACTCATGTTGAATTTGGTCCAGCCTATCAATACTTTGACCAAGTCATTGTAACAAGCAACAACAACCCCAAGCGCAACGCGCTTGTCGAGCGTTACAGTATGCACGCAGACGCTTTAAAAAATAAAGCGCTTGAGCAAGGCATACAATGGCAGGCAACCTTAGAATATGACAGCGAAGAACTATTACAAATGGTCTTAGCTGAAGAGATCGGTTATACGGTCACAACATCTAGCATTTTGAATCGCGCTCGGTTACTCAATCCCGAACTGCTCCCCTACGAAGTCATTAATCGGAACTTACCGAGACGCTGGTTGTTTTCGAAGAGCCATAATGACGCATTACTTGGCGTCATGCTGGAATTTTTTGGTCAGTATCGAGTAAGTGGTGCATTAAAAGCGCTGAATGAAGCGTATTTTGGCCATGTAAAGAAGATTAACTTTGTCGATACCAAAGCATTCATCGATGCAGTCAATGACACCTTACCTAATTATAAAGAATGGTTCAAAAAGTATGCTGATGATTTGGATTGGCGTTTATTAGCCGCTGTGTCATATCAAGAAAGTCACTGGGATCCCAACGCAGTTTCGGTGACTGGAGTCCGTGGTTTGATGATGCTAACGCGCCCAACTGCCCGCGAAATGGGAGTCACATCAAGAATCAATCCAGAGCAAAGCATCATGGGCGGCAGCAAATATCTCGCTAAGATGAAACAACGTTTGCCAGCGAGAATCAAAGAGCCAGACCGCACATTCATGGCATTAGCTGCTTATAATATTGGCCTAGGACATTTAGAAGACGCAAGAGTGTTAACCCAGAGAGCTGGATTAAATCCGGATTTATGGGTAGATGTGAAACAATATTTGCCATTGTTGCGTAAAAAACAATACTATACCAAAACCAAGTTCGGGTATGCGCATGGTGACGTTGCGGTGCAATACGTCGAAAACATTCGTCGTTATCACGAAAGTTTACGTTTTATTGATGAAAACATTCATCAAGCTGCAACACAATAGTCATCGCACTGTCATGTAAAAATGGACAATAACAAAAAAAAGGAAATAAGCCATGAAACGAAACCGATTATTTAAAAAGCCCTCAAGAAACTTTGTCACATCTCGCACTCGTTTACTCAAAAAGCGGATTCATCAGAAGTCAATGCATCGCCGCAAACAGTTTGCCTTACTCAATTTAGATGGCATCGAAGAGGCGTCAGCTTAATTCATTTTGAGTCGCTTTGGCTGCGAGTTTTTCTGCTTTATTTTGTTCTCTTCGCTTACGAAAAAAATTTGAAATCTTTTGACTTGCTGGTGCTTGCCTAACACCTATTGTTAATTCACATTTGTGATTTAAATCTGGATGTTGCAAGAGGTTAAGAATACTTCCGGCACAACCTGTTTTGGGATCAGTGGCCGCTACCACAACTCGCTTAATGCGCGCATGTACGATTGCTCCAGAACACATTGCACATGGTTCAAGTGTCACATATAAAGTGCAATCCACTAAGCGATAGTTACCTAGGTTTTTTGCAGCATTTTGGATCGCTTGGATCTCGGCATGACCACACGGGTCATTATTAGTGATTGAACGATTCCATCCCTCCCCTACTATATTTCCATCGTGCACAATACATGCGCCAACAGGCACCTCACCGATAGCTTCTGCATGATCCGCCAGGCTGAGAGCGTGTTGCATAAATTGTTCGTCTAATTCGTTCATTTAATTCCCATATAATAATTTGCGTTCCGCTCGCTCAATGCGTCTTGGTCGACCGGACAACACGACTATATCGTCAGGCTCAATCAGGTGAGTTATTTCTGGCTGTATCAGTTCGTTGTCACCACGCCGAATGCTATACACATCCACACTATGACGCTGACAGTCACATTGTTCTATCGTTTTACCAACCGCCCAAGCGTTAGCTCCTAACGGCACCGCATGTAAAAACTGTAACTTTTCTTCCTTTTCAAAATTAACGATTGTCGTTTCTCCGGGGAATACGCCATGTAAATGATTATAACGATGCTTGCGCTCAGCTTGAACCCGTTTGAGGATCCGAGAAATGGGCACCCCGCAATAATGATAAATTTGAGAAACCAACATCAGACTGCCTTCTTGCAGCTCCGGCACAACTTGAGACGCGCCAGCCGCGTAAAGCTTATCTAAGTCATAATCTCGCTTGGTGCGCACAATAACAGGAAGCTTGGGGAAATGCTCCCGAATTTTGCTGATACTTTGTTGCGCTTTATAGGTTTCATCGAAAGTAAGAACGACCGCAGCGGCTTGTTCAATAAAAGCTGCTTTTAATATGCTCAAATCCCCAACATCCCCGTAGATGATGTCTTCAGAGCCTTGTAAAGCTTCTTGTACTCGAATCGGGTCGATATCTATCGCAATATATTTTATCTTTTCCATGGTTAGCATTTTAGCTGCTGACTGACCGACTCGACCGAATCCCAATAAGATAACATGATGTTGAAAATCTCTATTTTGCACACTCGTCGGCAAATCTTGGACTGCAGGAAAGTCCTGAGCAGTGAGCTTTTTCGCCCATGCATAACTGTTGTTGACCATATAAGGAGTCAATGCCATGCTCACCACGCCAACACTCACTATAACGCCTGCAAAATCAGCAGAAAATACGTTATAGGTTACCGCAAGTGCAGCCAAAATAAAGCTAAACTCGCCCATTTGCGATAATTTAAACGCTGCTGACCAAGCATCGGTTGCCGGGGTTTTAAAAATGAGCGTCGACAACCTAAAGAGTAATATTTTTATTGCGAGTAGACCAATAACACCGACGACAATCCAATGTGTATTTGGCCAAATCACTGCCCATTCTAAGCGCATCCCAACGGTAATAAAAAACAATCCCATCAGAATATCGCGAAACGGTCGAATATCGGCCTCAATTTGAAATCGATACCGACTTTCACTGAGCATCATACCTGCCAAAAAAGCCCCTAATGCCAGTGAGAGCCCCATCCCATAAGTTAGCCCTGCAGCCCCTAATGCAACAATAATGGTCGTTAAGACAAAGAGTTCATCCGTTCGTGTACTGGCTACTTCACGAAAAATAATTGGTAATACTAAACGCCCAAACCACAATAACCCTGCAATAACCAGAACCCCTTTGCCAAGTGACAAAAGAATGCTAGTAAAGATCGACACATCACCATTTGCACCTAGCAAGGGGATAATGATCAAAAAAGGGACTACCGCAAGATCTTGAAATAACAACACAGCCACCGCTATTTGCGACCTAGGCGTGTTGAGAATTTTCATCTCACTGGTTTGCTTAATGACAATTGCTGTTGACGATAAGCCAACAATACCGCCCAACACAATCGATGCTGTAACGGATAACCCGAACCAATGTGCAATAACCGCAACGACTGCAGTCGTGATACTCATTTGTGTTAAACCAACGCCAAATACAAGATTGCGCATCGCAATGAGCTTAGGTAACGAAAACTCTAAACCGAGAGAAAATAACAGAAAAACGATGCCTACTTCGGCGAAGATGTGCATTTGTTCACTGTGCGGAAACAAGTTTAATAACGAAGGTCCCGCAATGAACCCAGCGACTAGATAAGCTAAAATTGGCGGGAGTTGAATGCGTTTGAAACCCCACACGCACAGTGCGGCTAACATCATGATGATTAACACAAAAATCAACTCACTTGGCATAGGCTTCCTTATTTAGCGAAAGTGACTCTCATACTATGCTTGTTTTGTTCAGATAAAACAAGAGCTAGGCCCGGACACACATAGGCAAGCTGAGTATTTTTGTACTCAATTTTATAACATGGTTGACGCTGCCAAGGTGGAATATGTTGAGCTTGTAGCCACTGCTTTAAGGGTTTTGAATGTCTTGCCTGGTAGGGTTTGATCCGCTCTGAAAGTGCCACAGCTTCGCATGTAACTTGAGCAAATTGTTGCTCATCAATATTTTCTGGTAGTGGAATTACCACCGAATTATCAGAGCAATAAAGTGTATCGTCATTTATCTGACATGGCGTTGTGAGCCATTCTATATGAATATTTAACTCAGCTGAATTTTGCTGTGAAGCATTAGACAAACCATTGATTGGCAATACATACAACACACCTTGATAACGACGCAATACAAAATCGCCTAATACCATTTTGCCTTGTGCATCTTCACGAGAATGACAGAGTTTCATCAACTCATGAAGGTGTGCTTGACTTAAATTCAGCTGATAATAACTCAAACAGTAATGTCTAATGATCTGCGCTTGCCATTCTTCAGAGAAAGCACTGAGTTTTTTAAGGTTTAGGCAAGAATCTGATTCAAGGCACTGGGCTACTCTCTCTTCACATACTTGCATCAATAGCGAATTTTCGTGGAGTAAGGTACCAACAGTACGTGCAATACGTGATTCAATATCGGACCAATACTGTTGTAATGGCTTTATGATTTGATGCCGAATGATATTTCGCTCATGTGCCAACGTTGCATTACTGGGATCTTCAACCCACCCCAATCCATGAGTTTGCGCGTAAGCGAATATCTCATTTTTTGATACATCCAAAATAGGTCTAAACGCCGTCCATGACTTATTCTCAAACCGCATCGTTCTTTTGCGACGTAAACTCGTCAAACCGTTAGAACCACTACCTCGCTTAACTTGCAATAAAAAGGTTTCGGCGACATCGCTTTGGTGATGGGCGAAACACACTACTGCATCTGCTTTGACCGCATCATTTATGGCCTCATACCTTGCTTTTCGAGCTTTAGCTTCAAGGTTGTTTTGTCCATGAATGCATACAGAACGCGCGACGATTTTGGTCCCTAAACTATGACAAAACTGTTCACAAAACGCCTGCCATTGCTCAGCGTTTGCGTGTAATTGATGGTTAATATGAATCGCTGTGAAGGGTATATTGGCTCGATGAAGCAAATGAGCTAAGACTACCGAATCTATGCCGCCGCTTAATGCGACATATACTGTGCGTGATGATAACCACGCACAGTCTGAAGATTTGAGCTGAATAACTGAATTAACAGTAGCCAAACGAAAGTAAACGCTCGTAGCGCTGGTCTTTGAGTTCTTCAAGCGAAAGAGCTTGTAACTCTGCGAGTTGAGCTTTAATTGTTGCTTTAAAATTAGCCGCCATTTGTTGATGATTGCGGTGCGCTCCGCCAAGTGGCTCACTAATTATGTTGTCAATCAAACCGAGTTCTTTGATCTGAGGTGCGCTAACGCCCATCGCTTCAGCGGCAAGTGGCGCTTTATCTGCGCTCTTCCACAGAATTGACGCACAACCTTCTGGGGAAATCACTGAATATGTTGAGTATTGCAACATGTTAACTCGATCGCCTACACCAATTGCCAATGCACCACCAGAGCCACCTTCACCAATAACAGTACAAATGACAGGGACATCTAACTCTGCCATTTCTTTGAGATTACGAGCGATGGCTTCAGATTGGCCTCGTTCTTCGGCGCCAACGCCAGGATAGGCTCCTGGTGTATCAATCATGGTAATAATCGGTAGATTAAAACGCTCAGCCATATGCATCAAGCGCAGTGCTTTGCGATATCCCTCTGGCTTGGGCATACCAAAGTTGCGTTTGATTTTTTCGTGGGTGTCACGGCCTTTTTGATGACCTATGACCATCACTGGTTGCTCATCAAGCATCGCCAAGCCACCAACAATCGCTTTGTCATCTGCGTATGCACGGTCACCGGCAAGTTCGTCAAATTCG
Organism: Alteromonas sp. LMIT006; assembly: GCF_024300645.1. Classification (NCBI taxonomy): domain Bacteria; kingdom Pseudomonadati; phylum Pseudomonadota; class Gammaproteobacteria; order Alteromonadales; family Alteromonadaceae; genus Alteromonas; species Alteromonas sp. LMIT006. The sequence goes on from NZ_CP101291.1 coordinate 2,446,509, forward strand.
GCAAACACATGCTTGATGTAATCTTCGGTATATGGACGCAGAGGATGGCGTGCAAGTTGAGAGACCTGCCATGCGCCAAGGTTTGAGAAGATTTTTTGCGTTAAACTTTCGCTTTTTTCTTTTAGTTTGACGATCTCATCTTCGATACCAACGTCCAACTGACCGGTTTGATTCACTAAACGTAATTCTTCAATTTTGGCTTCTAATTCAGCAATGGGTTGCTCAAAATCCAAAAAATGTAAACTCATGTTATAAAACCTTTTGTAGTGAGTTTTTTAAAACTGTAAGCGTACCGCTTGGGCACCTAATAATACTTTCAAATCGTGAATCAACTGATCGCTTGGCGTTACGTACCACTGACTGTCGGTTCGTAGCTCGACATTGAAACCAGCGTGCTCAACATGCATTTCAACAGGGCAAGTCCCGCCAACAGCCTGATTCAAAGTGTGTTTGATCTTATCTACCATAGCAGTATGCAGAGGGCATTCTAGCACTAACTGTAACGCTTTAACGTAATGCTCTCGTGCATCCACTATATCTAATATGCTTCGGATGGTCATTGTATTACCACCACTGTAATCATCAAAGCTGACCTGTCCTTGGACAAATAAGACACGGTCAGTTTGAAGCATCTCTTCATATTGCTCAAAGGTATCTGGGAAAAGTCTAGCTTCTACTCGTCCAGAGCGATCATCAAGGGTCACGATGCCCCAACGACGCCCTTTTTTGTTCGTCATTACGCGCACGCCGATGACCAGACCCGCGATGCTTGCACTGCCTTCTTTACCCGTAGGCGTTAAATCTGAGATTTTGCATGAAGTATATGAAGGTATTTCTGCGAGATATTGGTTAATTGGGTGACCGGTCAAATACAGACCGAGCGTGTCCTTCTCGCCAGCTAACCAGACTTTTTCTGACCATTGAGGAACTTGTGCAAAGCTTTGATGCGAATCTTCTTCACCCTCGTTTAGCAGGCCAAACATATCAGTCTGACCAAAACTCTCCGCTCGCGCGTGTTGATTGGCCGCTTCTAAAGCATCCCCAAGACTTGCCATAATAGCGGCTCGATGTGGTCCAAGATTATCAAAAGCACCAGCCAAAACCAGTTTTTCTAGAACGCGTTTATTGAGCTTTTTGGTATCGACTTTGCTGCAAAAATCAAACAGGTCTTTAAACTTACCTTGGTTTTCACGCGCTTCAATAATTGCTTCAATGGGACCTTCACCGACCCCTTTAATCGCGCCAATACCGTAAACAATCTGATTATCTTGATTCACGGTGAACTTATATTGTCCGGTGTTCAAATCCGGAGGCAGAATAGTGATCCCCATATTCTGACATTCGTCGACAAGAGTCACAATTTTGTCCGTATTGTCCATATCCGCAGACATGACAGCCGCCATAAAATACGCGGGATAATGCGTTTTTAGCCATAGGGTTTGATAAGAAACCAAAGCATACGCCGCTGAATGCGATTTGTTAAAGCCATAGCCAGCGAACTTTTCTACTAGGTCAAAAATTTTCATCGCCAAGTCAGGGTCGATATTGTTGTCTTTTGCACCGGCTGCAAATACTGAGCGTTGCTTTTCCATTTCTTCGGGTTTTTTCTTACCCATTGCACGACGCAACAAATCAGCACCACCCAATGAATAACCGGCCATCTCCTGGGCAATCTGCATGACCTGCTCTTGATAGAGAATGATGCCGTAAGTGGGTTCAAGGATCTCCTTGAGGCACTCATGCTGATATTCAGCATCCGGATAAGAAATGTCCTCTCGGCCATGTTTGCGGTCAATGAAGTTATCAACCATGCCCGATTGCAATGGCCCCGGACGAAACAGAGCCACCAAAGCAATGATGTCTTCAAAACAGTCTGGTTGAAGACGATTAATGAGATCCTTCATGCCGCGAGATTCGAGTTGGAACACCGCTGTGGTTTGCGCAGCCTGAAGCAAATCAAAACTGGCCTTGTCTTCGAGTGGGATTTGAGTAATATCTACTTCTTCACCCGTGCCAAGTTTGATCATGTCAATTGCCCACTGAATGATCGTCAGTGTCCGCAAACCCAAAAAGTCGAACTTAACCAGACCTGCCGTTTCGACATCGTTTTTATCAAATTGAGTGACTGGGTTGCGACCTTCATCGTCACAATACAACGCCGCAAAATCGGTTATTTGCGTCGGCGCAATCACCACGCCACCAGCGTGCTTGCCGGCGTTGCGAGTGACCCCTTCGAGGATTCTTGCCATGTGAATCAGTTCTTTGACGTCGGCATCACTGCGTTCGAGCTCCCCTAATCGCGGCTCAACATCAAATGCTTTGGCCAAGGTCATACCAGGATCGCCAGGAATTAATTTTGAAATGCGGTCAACAAAGCCGTACGGATGACCAAGTACCCGACCTACATCCCGCACCACCGCTTTCGCAGCCATAGTACCAAAGGTAATAATTTGTGAAACAGCGTCACGACCATATAGTTCGGCAACGTGATCGATCACCTCATCACGTCTATCCATACAAAAATCGATATCGAAATCTGGCATGGATACCCGTTCAGGATTCAAAAACCGCTCGAAAAGCAAGTCAAACTCTAACGGGTCAAGGTCAGTGATATCGAGCGCATAGGCCACCAAAGAGCCCGCACCAGAACCTCGCCCAGGTCCTACCGGGATCCCATTGTCTTTTGACCATTGGATAAACTCCATTACGATCAAGAAGTAGCCAGGGAAACCCATTTGGTTGATGACTTCTAGTTCAACATGCAAACGCTCATCGTACTCTGACCGCCGGGCTTTTCGTGTCGCTTCATCGGGAAATATTTTGAGCAAGCGACGCTCTAAACCTTCTTGTGACACCTTGACTAGGTAATCTTCGATGGTCAAATCTCCCGTCGGAAAATTTGGTAAGAAGTACGTACCAAGTTGCACAGTGACATTACAACGTTTAGCAATTTCTAAGGTATTGGCGATGGCTTCGGGAATATCGCTAAATAATTCGACCATCTCGCCAGCACTACGAAAGTACTGCTTTGGAGAATACTTTTTGGGGCGCCGATTATCTTCCAAAGTATAACCATCATGAATACATACCCGAATTTCATGAGCATCAAAATCTTTTTCTTCCAAAAAGACCACTTCATTGGTTGCCACCACGGGTAAGTCTTGCTCGCTTGCCCAATCGACCGCGGCTTGAATGTATTGCGCTTCGTTAGCACGTTCTGTGCGTTGTAATTCAATATAGAAGCGGTCAGCAAAATGCACTTTATAAAATTCAGTAATGTGAGCGGCTTTGTCTAATTTATTTTTTAATAATGCTCGACCTAGCTCGCCTTCCATTGCGCCAGATAGAATCAACACGCCCGCTTCAAACTCAACTAACCATTCACTGTTGATCACTGGACGGCCTTGGATATGACCTTGTTGATAAGCCTTTGACACCAAAATGGTAATATTCTTATAACCTTCGTTATTCATCGCATATAAGGTTAAACGACAAATATCTTCTGGCCACAGATAGCTTTGTACCCAGACATCGACACCGATGATGGGCTTAATCCCCATATCGTGGGCACCAGAATAAAACTTAACTAAACCACAAAAGTTCATTTGGTCTGTTACAGCGATGGCTGGCATCTTTTGTTGTAAGCATGCAGCAAGAATGGGTTTGACTTTAGCCAATCCATCCATCATCGAAAAATCACTGTGAACACGCAGGTGAACGAAACTTGGTTCCATTAGTTTTCTGAGATTAAAATTAGATGGGTTAAGTGTATCAAATTTTGCGACAGACACTTAAACATTTGTTCGATTAGCCAAAATTTGAGCAACCGGTTTAAAGGACAATCGATACTCAGTGAGTATCGGTAATTTTTGTAAAGCGCTGATATGCGCTTGGGTCGGATAACCTTTGTGCTGAGCAAAGCCATATTCAGGATGACGCTCATCCAATAACGCCATGTCTTGGTCACGAGTCACTTTGGCAATAATTGATGCGGCGCCAATACAAGCGACTTTGCTGTCGCCTTTCACCACCGCCTCTGCACGATATTGCCAAGGTGGTATGCGATTACCGTCAACTTGTACAAAATCGGGCTTAATCGAAAGCGCCTCAACCGCTCGGGTCATCGCGAGCATGGTGGCATGCAAAATATTGAATTCATCAATTTCTTCGGGGCTAGCTCGACCTATCGACCAAGCTAAGGCTTTGGCTTGAATCTCAGAAAATAATACGAGACGTTTTTTCTCACTAATCGCTTTGGAGTCCCCTAGGCCTTCGATGGGGTTATTGGGATCTAATATCACAGCTGCTGTGACCACATCACCGACTAATGGTCCACGGCCAACCTCATCCACACCTGCTATGAACATGTCTGATCCAACATTTGCAGTGCCACTTTAGCCGCTTGTTGGCTGGCGTTTTGTTGTAAATCACGATGCAATGTAAGGAACATCTCAGCTTGATGCTTTAGTGCCGCTGCAGAAACTTCTGTCATTGTGGAACCCTCAACTTGAATAGTGTGATCAATTGGTGCATCTTCCTTAGTTAATACAGCACTGATATAACTCGCCATGCGTTGTGGCTCCACATCTTCTTGTAACAGTTCTGGAAATAACGCTTGCTCAGCCAATATATTGGGTAACGAAAAATACTTAGGCTTGTAGAGTTTGCGCATCATCCAATAGGTCAAACCTGACATTTTATATGCAGACAACATGGGACGTTTGCACAGCATTGCCTCAAGCGTCGCGGTACCAGAAGTCAATAATACAAAATCAGATGCAATCATCACTGTTCGGGCATCGTCGCGAGTGACATTGATATCGTCCTGAGCGGGGTAACTCGCAACCATCTGTTGAATTTGCGCAAAACAGACATCATTCACCGCAGGTATCAAGGCTTTAAGCTCTGGATGTTGTTTTTTTAACAGTTCAAATGTTGCCAAAAAGCTTGGCAACATACTCTTGATTTCACCTGCTCTTGAACCGGGTAATAGTGCTAAGACTGGATGGTTGTTGATAATTCCTAAAGACGCTCGTGCTTGTTGTTGATTTGGTTCAAGAGGTATCTCATCCGCCATAGGATGACCAACAAAGGTATAAGGATGATGGTATTTTTGATAAACGGGGGTTTCAAATGGAAATAATCCGAGCACATGATGAGTGCTGGCGATGATTTTATGAATACGCTTTTCACGCCATGCCCAAATGGTCGGAGAAACGTAGTGTAGGGTTTGGATGTCATGTGATTTGGCAAATTTTGCCACGGGAAGGTTAAAATCTGGCGCATCCACTCCGATATACAAATCCGGAGCAAAATCCAAAATTTTCTGTTTCAACTCTTTGCGAATACCCAACAACCTGGGTAAATGTTTAATGACCTCGACCAGGCCCATGACCGATAGTTCATCCATATTAAACCAAGACTCAAGACCTTGTGCTTGACAAAGAGGACCACCGATTCCACACACTTCTAGATTAGTATCTGCCTCTCGAATCTGCTTGAGCAAGCGAGAGGCAAGCATGTCGCCGGATGGTTCGGCGCAGACCAGGACAATTTTGCGCGAATGGCTAGACATTGTCAGATAAGGGCTAGCGGATAATGCCGCGATTAGGTTGGCTCAAAAACTCCACCATAATCTCTAATTCTGGAGTGGTTCGTGCCATCTCACGAATGGCTTCAAGCGCTTCAGCAACGGTTTTGTTTTGGCGATAAATGGCTTTGTAAGCGCGTTTGATATTCAAAATCGCGTCACTAGAAAATCCGCGGCGTTTTAAACCTTCTGCATTGATACTTTGCGGGATATGTTTTAAACCATTAATCATGACGTAGGGTGGAACATCTCTTAAGATAACTGAACCACCACCAGTAAATGCATGAGAACCAATATGACAGAACTGATGAACCGCTGTCATACCACCAAGTATCACAAAGTCACCAATGTGAACGTGTCCCGCTACAGTGGCATTGTTAGCGAAAATATTATTGTCACCCACCATGCAATCATGCGCGAGGTGTGTGTTCACCATCAAAAGGTTATTCGAACCAATTTGCGTCAATCCATTATCTTGCACCGTGCCCCGATGCACCGTACAAGACTCACGAAACACATTGTTGTCACCAATAATAAGACGCGTCTTTTCTTCTGCGTATTTTTTGTCTTGGCAGTCTTCGCCAATCGAACAAAACTGAAAGAAGGTGTTGTGATTACCAATAACTGTATCGCGCTTAATTACGACATGTGATGTTAATACACAATTATCGCCAATAACAACATTTTCACCTACATAACAAAATGGTCCAATTGAAACATTGGAACCAATCTGTGCACTTTTTTCAATAATCGCAGTAGAATGGATCACTTTTTTATAATTCTCTCATTGCACACATAAAGTCTGAACTGCACACTAATTCACCATCGACAGTGGCAGAACCCATGAACTTCCATATCCCTCGACGCTCTTTTATCAATTCGACTGATAATTCTAACTTATCTCCAGGCACAACAGGGCGTTTGAAACGCGCATTGTCTATGCCTGCGAACAAGTATAGCTTACTCGTATCCGCCTCGCTTTTAAATCCTAGGATACCGGCAGCTTGTGCAAGTGCTTCCAAAATTAACACCCCTGGAAAAATAGGCTGACCAGGAAAGTGCCCAGTAAAACAAGGCTCATTAAAAGTGATGTTTTTGTAGGCTTTAATCGATTGGCCAAGGGTATAGTCAGTTACCCTATCAACTAATAAAAATGGGTATCTGTGTGGTAACAAATCCATAATTTCACGAATTTCAATCGTGTTTAACTCATTTGACAAAGTGGTACTCCATAGAGATAGGTGCAAATGTGGGCAAAGATACCTGTAAACGCGCCTAAAACAAATCAGACCAAGCAGTTTATTTCCTTTTCAGGGCTGCTTGGTCTGCCAATATTACAGTAATTGATTAGTTTGCTTTACTTACGCGATCAATCACTTTTTGTGAAATATCAAATTCAGGCTTGGCATACACAGCAGAACCAGCTTGTAATACCATATCATAACCTTCGGCAGCTGCAATCGCGTCAATTGCCTGTTTGACCAAACCCAAAAGCTTAGTTTGCTCTTGTTGCTGACGAGCTTGAATCTGTTGCTGTAAAGGGTTAGCACGTTGTTGTAATTCAGTTTGGATAGCCATGATCTTTTCTTGTGATTCGGTCTTTTGTGCATCAGACATAGTAGGACCGTCACGACGTAACTTTTCTGCTTCGAATTGACCGTCGCTGCGCAACTTATCTAACTCAGCTAATTTAGGCTGAAACTCTTCATTAATACTTTGAACAACGGCTTGAGTCTGTGGTAACGCTTGTAAAACACCTTGCACGTCAACCACAGCAATTTTTTGGGCTAATGCACTGGTGCTGATTAAAGCCGTTGCAACTAATGCAACTTTGATAAATGACTGAGTTAATAGTTTCAAAAGAGACTCCTAGTATTTTGACTATATTTATAATTAGAATGTTTGACCAATATTAAAGGTAAAAAACTTCGCATCATCACCCGGGCGTTCTTTCAAAGCTCTAGAAAAGCTGAACACCAAAGGTCCCATTGGTGAAATCCATTGTACAGATAAACCCGCTGAGCTTCTATACTCTTTCCAATCACTGTAATCAGCAATCGGATCACTGTTTGCAGCAATGCTCAAGCCTTCGTACTGACTGTAGTCGAACTCAGTATCCCAGACATTACCCACATCAAAGAATAAGCTGGTTCTAACTGAACGATCAAATTCAGTGTCAACAAATGGAGTGGGTACAATCAGTTCTAATCCTGCAAGTGCCATCGCGTTACCACCTAAGCTGCGACGAGAGATAAAGAGTATATCATTCGCTGGATCCGTTGGTATACTGTTTCCTTCCGGTGTTGTGATAAAGGCATTCGACACTCGCTGAATGCCTCGAGGACCAACTGTGTTGTTCTCAAAACCGCGCAGCGTATCCGAACCACCCGCAGTGAAGTTTTCAGTGAACGGTAAGATCTGCTCCACTCCATTGACATCACCGTAACCATTACCATAGCCTAAGCGGGCGCGGGCAAGGACTGTCCAACGCTGATTACGAGTAAGTGGGAAATAAAACTTGGTATCCAAAATCGTTTTAAAATATTTCACATCGGAGTTAGGGGTTGTGACGCTAAACGATGCACGTTGTGAAGAACCATCCGATGGGAATACACCACGATTCAACGTATTGCGGATCCAAGATACTGATGCTTGTAAGCTATCATATTTAATGGGCGCATCTGGGTCGTTTATGTCTTCGAATTGGGAATAGAAACGATCCGTTTGTTCATAACTAGAGCGATTGAATAACTCGACATTGGCATACGTTAAACCAAAGTTAATGCGATTCACTGCATTGATTGGATAACCTAGGTTTGCCCCAATCGCAAATTGTTTTGAGTTATAACTGACTACATTGAAGTCAGAACCATCGAATTCTGAATAACTTATGCTGCCACCTAATGATATCCCATCAATTGTAAAATATGGGTCTGTGTAATTCAGCGCAATGGATTGCTGATACGATACTGTGTTGATATTAATGCCAACACGTTTACCCGTACCTAAGAAATTATCTTGTTGAATACCCGCTTGTAAACTCAACTTCGTTCTATCCCCGTAACCAATACCTGCATTGAATGAGCCTGCAGGTTGTTCTTTAACAGAGAAATTCACATCTACTTGATCATCTTGGCCAGGTAAACGCACAGTATCAAATTCAACTTCTTCCATATAAGTTAAACGAGAAAGTTGATTTTTAGATACTTCTAACGATTGATTAGATAACCACGCCCCTTCCATCTGCGTAACGTTTTGGCGCAGTACTTCGTCTGCCGTAACGAGATTGCCCTCAAAATTGATTCGACGAACATAAATACGTTTACCCGGGTCAACGGATACCGTGAGTTTCACTGTATTATCTTCGTCATTAATCTCTGGGATGGTCGTCACATTTGGATAAGCATATCCGAATCGACCCAAAAACTTACTGACAAATTCTTCTGCAAACGTCACTTGAGCTTGGTTATATAAGATGTCTTGGCGCAGTGGTAAAAACGCTTTTAAATATTCCTCTTGTCCAATCAAGTCACCAATAATATCCACCTCAGATACCGTGTACTTTTCACCTTCACTGACATTGAGTGTGATATAAATACCGTCTTTCTCTGGCGTCATTGCAACTTGGGTTGAATCGATCGAAAAGCGTAAATAACCACGGTCCATGTAGTAGCTGGTGATGGTTTCCATATCCGAGGACAGCGTTTGCTTTTGATAACGCGTTTCTGCCATAAAATTCCACCATGGCGCACCAAATTTTAATTCCATCTGGTCAAAGAGTTCTTGATCAGAAAAAATCTCATTACCTACAATATTAATTTGTTTGATTTTGGCCGCATCGCCCTCTTCAAACAATATTTTTAGGTCAACTCGATTACGAGGCAGTGGAGTAATGATAGCACTGACGTCAGCAGTGTACTTACCAATGCTATAATAAAAGTCTTTAAGGCCATTTTCGATGGAAGTCAGGACCGTTTTGTCAAGTGGTTCCCCGACGATGATGTTAGAGCCTTGCAAGCTCTCTTGCAATTGCTCATCTTTGATATCGTCGTTCCCTTCAAAGATGATGTTAGAAATTGTGGGGCGTTCTTTAACAACGATCAGCAGAGTATCACCATCGCGCAGTACTTCAATATTCTCAAAGTGAGTGGATGAATACAAAGAACGGATTAATTGCGTCACTCGAAACGGAGTAATTCGGTCGCCAACTTGCACAGGTACATAGGTTAACGCAGCCCCCAACGCAACACGCTGTAAACCTTGTATACGAATATCATCAATGATGAACTCATTAGCACTATTGCTCGACTGAGCCATGGCAATCTGACTGAAAAAAACTAATGCGATTGCACTGAAAAAATGTCTACACTTCATTAACTGTTATTCTTCCTAGACGAATTATTGTTATTGTATGGAATTGCGTGTCTAAGCGCAAAATTATGTCAGTCTCATGATGTCGTTAAATATCGCGATTGACATAAATGTAAATAATATCGCTGCGCCAACGCGCAGGCATTTTTCTTGAGTGTCTTCGGATAACGGCTTACCACGTAGCCATTCAATGATGAAGAACATCAAATGCCCCCCATCTAACATGGGCAACGGAAGCAAGTTTAAAATTCCTAAATTCACACTTATCAATGCCAAAAAGCTCAAAAAGTACACAAAACCGATGCTAGCACTGGCTCCAGCACCTTGTGCAATACCGACTGGACCACTCAATGACTCTACAGCCACATCACCGGTAAATAATTTACCCAACATTGATACACTTAAGCTCATTAGACGACCAGTGCGCTCAATCCCAGCGACCACGGCATCGACAAAGCCATATTGCTTAGTCAATACATAGTCACTGCGTTCACCATCCAGTGTTGGGGTCACTCCGAGTAAACCAATCGCACCTTGCGGCATTTCCCGGCGGTCGAGAATTGCATCGAGCTCGTACAATACCGAATTTCTTGCAATGGTTATGGTTACGCCTTCACCTGGACGTGCTTTAATCATCGCAACTGTTTGTTCCCAATTGTCTAAAAGAGTTCCATCTATTTTCAGGATTTTATCCCCAGGCTTGAGTCCAGCCCTTGCCGCAGCAGAGTTAGGGGCAATTGCTCCGATAACATTTAGCACTTTGGGTTGAGCAGGATTTATACCAAATTGGGTAAGCGGCATCGTTTCAGTATCGTCTAAACGCCATTGATTTAGCCCTATTCGGTACGTGTGTTCACCTCCATCATGCGCAATCACCATAGATAAATGACTGTGACCTAAGGTAGCCAACAACTCATAATTGACCGCTTGCCAATCGAGAGTTTTATGGTTATTGATGGAAACGATTTCGCCATCGTTTGGTAGATTTGCTTGCGCTGCAATGGAGTTAGGAATGATCTCGCCTATCTTGGGCTTTAACACCGACACACCAAGCATAAACATGAATGCCAAGACGATCACCGCAAAGATAAAATTCACCACTGGCCCTGCCGACACAATAGCAAACCGCTGCCAAACGGTTTTTTGATTGAATGCTTCATGTCGTTGTTCTGGTGACACCGGATCTACCCGCTCATCCAACATTTTGACATAACCACCTAACGGAATTGCAGCGATTGCAAACTCAGTGCCGTGCTTATCGTAGCGTGACCAAATGATTTTGCCAAAGCCAATGGAAAAGCGCAGTACTTTTACCCCACACCAACGCGCGACAATGAAATGTCCCCACTCATGCACCGCAACCAAAATGCCCAAAGCAACGATAAACGAGGCAATATTCCAAATAATATCTAACATTTGGTAAGCCTTTGTACCGCCTCAGTAGCCAGTGAGCGCGCTTGTTCATCGAGTGCGATAACTTCATCCAATGAATGCGCAGACGAATGTGGGGCTTTGGCCAATACTTGTTCATTGATGCGTGTTATATCGGTAAAGCCAATCACGTGATGTAAAAATGCCGCAACAGCCACTTCATTACTTGCATTGATGAATGTACAGGCTGTTTGCCCCTGTTCTGCCGCAGCAAGGGTTAAATACAAATTCGGATAGCGTTCTTGGCAAGGCGTTGCGAACGTAAAATCATTCAGTTGCGAAAAGTCTAATGGCGCAACGCCTGAGTCAATTCTTTCGGGATAAGCTAACGCATGTGCAATGGGGGTACGCATATCAGGATTACCCATTTGCGCAATGACAGAGCCATCACAATATTGCACCATAGAATGAATGACTGACTGGGGGTGAAGCACAATTTGAATATGTTCATTACTCAGACCAAATAACCACTTTGCTTCAATGAATTCTAAGCCTTTATTCATCATGGTCGCCGAGTCTACTGATATTTTTTGCCCCATATCCCAATTTGGATGGGCACAGGCTTGTTCAGGGGTAATCGTATGGAAACTATCTAAAGAACGAGTGAGAAACGGTCCACCTGAGCCTGTAAGTAATACTTTGTGGATACCGCTTTGTATCAGGTCACCATAGGCAAATTCTTTTGGTAAGCACTGAAAAATGGCGTTGTGTTCGCTATCAATTGGTAGAATCGTCGCCCCTGATTGCGCTGCAGCATCCATCAATAAAGCACCGGACATTACCAAAGACTCTTTGTTCGCTAACAAGAGAGTTTTTCCAGCTTGAACCGCAGCCATGCTCGTTTTAAGCCCAGCACCACCAACTATGGCTGCCATGACTTTGGTAACGGATGGATGCTGTACGGCGGCTATCGCTGCTGATTCGCCAAATGCGATCTCACCTGTGAAGCCAATATGCTTAGCGTATGCACAAGCTGACTCATAAACACTCTCATCGTGTAATACGGCTATTGAGGCATGACACGCAAGTGCATCATCAAGTAATTGAGAGTATTGAGCGTTCGCTGTCAGTGCAAAAACTTGATAGCGTTTTGGATGTCGCTTTACAACATCTATGGTGCTTTGCCCAATAGAACCTGTCGCCCCAAGGATAACAAGGGTATCCATCACGCCATCCATACCACGTAACAAAAAGCAAACACTGGGAACGCGGCAGTCAGGCTATCAATTCGATCTAAGACTCCACCATGTCCAGGCAATAGCCGACCACTGTCTTTGATGCCAGCACAGCGTTTGAACATAGACTCGTTCAAATCTCCCATGGCGGATATACCCACCGTCACAACACCGATAATAATATGTAAGCTGATGCGAGCTGGCTCAACTTGATAATGCATGGCGGCAAAGGCAATAATTGCAAGTGAAGCCACAACCCCGCCGGCTAAACCTTCATAGGTTTTACCCGGGGATACATTAGGACGAAGTTTAGTGCGACCAAATTTTACCCCAACAAAAAATGCACCAATGTCCGCAGCCCACACAATCCCTAAGACATAAAAAATCAATGAGGCACCATAAAACGGGTCAATTTCAAATAAGCTGGTACGCAAAGCAACTATCGCTACCCAAGTTGGGACCAAAGTAAACACCCCAAAGATATTGCGGATTAAATTAGAGCGTTGCCAGAAATGACTGTATTTAGGATACAAAATAATCATAACAACTGAGTACAGCCACCACAACATAGCCACACCCAAAGTGCCAAAATACAATGGGTGTAGGTCGTTTTGCTGCCATATAGCTTCTGACGGCACCACAATACTAAGAATCAAACAAATGGTTGTTATGAGAAGGGTAAAAAAGAGTTTCATACGCCGCTGGATCAGCCCGGACATATTACCCCATTCGTATGCGCCCAATCCCATAACAAAGACTACTGCATACTGAAAATATTCAATCGGTAAAAATAAAATCGCTCCTAACGCACATGGCGCAAGGACCAAAGCCGTCATAATCCGCTGTTTTAGCATTGTACCTGTTCCGCGATTTTGCCGAACCGGCGCTGTCGCTGTTGATAGTTCTGTACGGCATTAGAGAAAGTTTGCTCATTAAAATCAGGCCATAGCGTCTCGGTAAAATAGAGCTCAGCATAGGCGCATTGCCACAGAAGAAAATTTGAAATGCGTTGCTCACCACCCGTGCGAATTAATAAGTCAAGTTCCGGCACATGAGCAAAAGCGGTTTGTTGGTTAAAGGTGGCCTCATTGATATCAGATGGTTGTAAAGTGCCATCATTGATTTGAGTTTGTATGCGTTTTGTGGTCTCTACTATGTCCCAACGGCCGCCGTAATTAGCTGCGATGTTTAAGCATAATGCCGTATTGTCTGCAGTCATTGCTTCTGCTTTGCGGATACGATCAACCAATCCATCATCAAACGCTGACAAGTCACCAATGACTTTTAGACGAACGTTGTTCTTGTGGAGTTTTTTGACTTCGCTGTTTAGCACTAACTTAAATAGCTCCATCAACACAGAGACTTCCTCTTCGGGGCGTTTCCAGTTTTCAGAACTGAATGCAAATAACGTCAAAGCAGGTATATTGTGCCTGCGCGCAAAACTCACTGCTGCACGAACGGCATCGACTCCCGCTTTATGCCCAAAAGTGCGCAGCTTCCCTTGTTGCTGAGCCCAGCGTCCGTTGCCATCCATAATAATGGCAACGTGTCTAGGCATCTTAGCTGTATCCATATTTATTATAGGTTCTTCCTTGGCAAACAACTTCATGTGGGGTTAGATTTCCATTAGTTCTTTTTCTTTTTCAGCCAGCATCTCATCCACTTTTTTGACAAAATCATTCGTCAACGATTGGATATTTTCTTCCGTTGCTCTGGCTTCGTCTTCACTGATTTCTTTTTCTTTCAAGAGATCTTTGACATCCGAGTTAGCATCACGACGAATATTACGAATCGCAACGCGTCCGCCTTCCGCTTCGTTTCGAGCGACTTTGATCAGGTCTTTACGACGTTCTTCCGTAAGTGGAGGTAGTGGAATGCGGATCGCACCACCCGCGCTGTTCGGATTAAGACCCAAATCAGACATCATAATCGCCTTTTCGACCGCCTGAATTGCAGATTTATCAAAAACGGAAACGGCCAGAGTGCGACTGTCTTCAGCAATGATATTCGCAAGTTGCTTGAGCGGCGTGTCCGCACCATAGTAATTAACATAAATGCTGTCTAGCAAGCTTGGGTGAGCACGTCCGGTACGGATTTTGGCTAGTTGTGATTTTAAAGCGACAAGGCTTTTTTCCATGCGGTCTTGTGCATCTAATTCAATTTCATCTAACATGAGTTAACCTTCTATGTTTTCTGCATGAGTAATGAGCGTTCCTTCATCTTCACCAAGCACAACGCGTTTTAAACAACCCGGCTTATTCATGTTGAATACACGAATAGGCAAGGAATGATCGCGAGCAAGAGTGAACGCGGATAAATCCATTACTTTTAATTCTTTATCTAATACTTCGTTATAAGTTAGCGTCTTATATAACGTTGCCTCTGGGTCTTTGGCAGGATCTGAGGTGTATACTCCATCCACTTTGGTGGCTTTTAAAACCGCATCCGCTTCAATTTCAATGCCCCGCAAACACGCAGCCGAATCCGTAGTAAAAAACGGATTACCTGTACCCGCAGAAAATATCACCACGCGATTGGATTTGAGTAAACTAATTGCTTCAGCCCAATTATACCCGTCACAGACACCGTTTAGGGGAATTGCGGACATCAAGCGAGCATTCACAAAAGCACGGTGTAACGCGTCTCGCATCGCCAAACCGTTCATGACCGTAGCCAGCATCCCCATGTGATCGCCAACTACACGATTCATGCCAGCCTGTGCTAGGCCTTCGCCACGAAATAAATTTCCACCGCCAATAACCAAACCGACTTGGATACCCATTTCGACTAATTCTTTTATTTCTTGTGCCATTCGGTCGAGTACTTTTGCATCAATACCGAATTCAGCGTCACCCATCAACGCCTCGCCGCTTAACTTCAATAAAATGCGACGATAAGCTGTTTTAGGAGCTATACTCATATTTCAATATCCTATGGTTAGAATCGCCTTACCTGATGGCAATGGGCATAAAAAAGCACCTCCGGGGGAAGTGCTTCTAGTGTATCTGATGTTACCCAGAGTAAAAAGCTTTTCGCTAAATTATTTCTTAGCCGCTTCCATCTGAGCAGCCACTTCCGCTGCAAAATCTTCTGATTTTTTCTCGATGCCTTCACCCACTTCAAAGCGGATGAAATTAACCACGTCAGCACCATTTGCTTTAAGAAGCTGGCCAACAGTTTGGCTAGGATCTTTAACAAAAGGCTGACCAGTTAAGCTGATTTCACCAGTGAATTTCTTCATGCGGCCAGAGACCATTTTCTCTGCGATATCTGCTGGTTTACCAGATTGCATAGCGATGTCGATTTGAATCTCTTTTTCCTTTTCAACCACATCAGCCGGTACATCTTCAGGCTTAACGAATTGTGGGCTGGCTGCAGCAACGTGCATGGCAACGTCTTTTGCTAGATCCGCATCGCCACCAGTTAACACAGCGATAACACCAATACGACCACCGTGGACGTAAGCGCCTAGGTTGTCACCATCAACGTTAACAACGCGACGAGGAGAGATGTTTTCACCAATCTTTGCAACTAATGTATCGCGGGTTTCTTGTACTGTTACACCGTCTAACTCTGCTGCATTTAACGCATCCATATCATTGATATTTTGGCTCGCTGCCAACTCAACCACTTTCTTACCAAATGCTAAGAAACCTTCGTCACGTGCAACGAAGTCAGTTTCACAGTTGATTTCCATCATAGTGGCGCGACCGCCATCTACTTTGGTCAAAATAACGCCTTCTGCAGCAATACGACCCGCTTTTTTAGCGGCTTTTGCTTGACCAGACTTGCGCATATTTTCAATCGCTAGCTCGATGTCGCCATCGGTTTCAACTAACGCTTTTTTACAATCTAACATACCAGCGCCAGTGCGCTCGCGAAGTTCTTTTACCAGTGCTGCTGTCACTGCCATTGTTCAATCCTCAAATATTCAAAATGAAAACGCCGAATCAGATTCGGCGTGTTTACAAGTATAAAAAGCTTATTCAGCTGCCTCAACGAACTCGTCTTCAGCTTGTACTGCGATGTTCGAATCACGACCTTCATTAACTGCGTCTGCAGCAGCGTTCAAGTAAAGCTGGATGGCACGAATAGCATCGTCGTTACCTGGAATGATGTAGTCAACACCATCTGGGTTAGAGTTGGTATCTACAACACCAACAACCGGAATACCAAGGTTGCGAGCTTCTGTTACAGCAATATGCTCATGATCCGCATCGATAACGAAAATCACGTCAGGCAAACCGCCCATGTCTTTGATACCGCCTAAGCTGTTTTCTAACTTAGCCATTTCACGTTGTAACATAAGAACTTCTTTCTTAGTTAACTTATCAAAGGTTCCGTCTTGTGCTTGAGTCTCAAGGTCTTTTAAGCGCTTGATTGACTGACGAACGGTTTTCCAGTTAGTCAACATACCACCTAACCAACGCTTGTTCACGTAGTATTGACCGCACTTTAATGCTGCTTCTTTAACTGCTTCGCCAGCTGCGCGTTTGGTACCAACGAACAAAACTTTACCTTTCTTCTGCGAGACAGAGCTGATGAAAGACAGTGCGTCATTAAATAACGGAACCGTTTTTTCAAGGTTGATGATATGAACTTTGTTACGTGCGCCAAAGATGAAAGGCTTCATTTTTGGGTTCCAGTAACGAGTTTGGTGACCGAAGTGTACGCCAGCTTGTAGCATGTCGCGCATTGATACGTTTGCCATGTTTAAAATCCTCTATTGGGGTTAGGCCTCCATACATCCCTTCACCCGATTCTTGTTTGCTTCTAGTTTCTGGGAAACTTAACAAACAAAAACACCCCGGAGTCAGTGTCGATGTATGTGTGTTTTTTTAAATATAAAGCAATGCTTTACAACGAATATCCGCAAAACCAAATTTTGCGGTGGCGTATTAGACCACTTTTTGTCATTTGAAGCAATGATAAAACGACAGTGAAGTATAATATTTTACAAATTGCACTCTCCCTTTGCAGATATGTCAAGGTGTTGTAAAATACAACCACAAATAAATCTATAATTAACTCATAAGGAACCGCAGTGGCTGCGACGATTAAGACACAAGAAGAAATCGAAAAAATGCGCATCGCAGGCAAGTTGGCTGCAGACGTGCTCAATATGATTGGTGAGCATGTGGTCAAAGGGGTAACGACAGACGAACTCAACACCCTTTGTCATAATTATATTGTAGACGTACAAGGCGGAATTCCAGCACCATTGAATTACGGCCAACCGCCATTCCCTAAGTCAATTTGCACATCCGTTAATCATGTGATTTGTCATGGCATACCGAGTGACAAAAAGCTCAAAGACGGTGATATTGTCAATATCGACGTAACAGTGATTAAAGATGGTTATCACGGTGATTCTTCTAAAATGTTCGTCGTTGGCAAACCTTCCATATTAGCTGAACGTCTCATTCGCGTTACGCAAGAATGCCTGTATAAAGGAATTGAAATAGTTAAACCTGGTACAACATTGGGCGACATAGGCCATGTTATCCAACAACATGCTGAAAGCCATCATTATTCCATTGTACGAGAGTTTTGTGGACATGGCATCGGTGCGACTTTCCATGAAGACCCTCAGGTAGTACATTACGGCAGACCAGGGACTGGGGAAGTACTCCAAGAAGGTATGTGTTTTACGATTGAGCCAATGGTCAATGCGGGCAAACGCTACTGCAAGATATTGCCAGATAATTGGACCGTGGTAACCAAAGACCGTAGTTTGAGTGCTCAGTGGGAACACACTTTGTTAGTTACCAGCACCGGCGTAGAAATTCTAACTCACCGCGAGGATGAATCCATTCCAAAGATTATCTCGCATTAAATCAATGGAATCACCATGCAATTAGTTGAACTAATTCGGCGCATCAATGACGTAAGAACACTGCAAGACGTCTCGATTTTCCGTCAATGCGTAACAGATTCTTATAAGTGGATTGATAATGAATTTTCGCACTGTGAAATTGATGAAATCATCTTAGGCAGAGCCTACTTCGTCGATGCTTTAGTGCGTCAAGCTTGGACTCTGCACGGCTTATCTGACATCCCTAACTTATCCCTCGCTGCAGTTGGAGGCTATGGCCGTGGTCAACTTCAACCACATTCTGATATCGATTTATTAATTTTGAGCCGACGTTCACTTAAACCTGAAATTGGTGAAAAAATATCTGCATTCATCACCTTACTCTGGGATTGTAAGTTAGACATAGGCCAATCTGTCCGCACTATAAAAGATTGTGTCGAACAGGCCAAAAATGACATCACGGTAGCAACCAACCTTGTTGAGGCGCGTTGTTTAATCGGCTGTCAAACGACCTTTGATGACATGCTCACTAAGGTCAACAATGACAAAGTATGGAACAGCAAAGCATTTTTTCTGGCTAAGTACGAAGAACAAAAACAACGACATTTCAAGTTCCACGGTACGGCCTACAATCTCGAACCAAATGTAAAAGAAAACCCTGGCTGTTTAAGAGACATTCAATCTATTGGCTGGGTCGCAAAAAAACATTTCCAAGAATTTGATGGTTATCAACTGGTTGGCCATGGTTATTTTACCGAGATGGAACATCAAGAGCTGATCGACTGCCGCAGGCAACTATGGCGGATCCGTTGCGCCCTACATCTAGTGGCGGGGCGTTCCGAAAATCGGTTATTGTTTGATTATCAAAATGATGTGGCACATAAACTAGGCTATCAACAAGAAGATAGTAAAGCCGTTGAACACATGATGAAAAGCTTTTTTCGCGTGACTCGTCGTGTCAGCGAGCTCAACACTATGCTATTACAGCGCTTCAAAATCGATATTTTGGGCGCAGACGTTGAGCCAGGTTTAACGATAAATAATAATTTTTATCATAACAATGGACTAATCGTTCCTCAGCATACTGACGTTTTTCAAAGCCCATTAGATATCTTGCGCTTTTTGGAAGTCATTGCCCACACCCCAGAAATTACTGGCCTAGACGGTGAGTGTATTAGACAGCTGCGCAACGCTAGACGTAAATTTGCGACGCAATACTGGGAAGAATACCCAGAATGTCGTGAGCAATTTTTAAAACTCATGCGTACGCCTAACTTTTTTGGCTTAGCATGGGATGTCATGTTTCAATATGGTATTATGCAATCCTATTTGCCACAGTGGGACGCTATTGTTGGTATGATGCAATTCGACCTGTTTCACGCCTACACTGTAGACGAGCATACGCACCGTTTGGTCAAGAATCTCTATTTATATACCACTGAAGACAATACTGAATTTCCGCGCTGCAAAAGTATCGTCACTGACTTAGAAAAACCTGAATTATTATATCTCGCTGGTATTTTTCACGATATTGCAAAAGGAAGAGGTGGTGACCATTCTAAACTCGGCGCACAAGATGTCATCGCATTTGGTGAAAAACACAAACTGACGCAAGAAGATATCGAGATGATTAGTTGGCTGGTAGACTCACATTTGTTGATGTCTGTAGTGGCTCAACGTCGAGATATTTACGATCCTGAAGTCATTCACGACTTTGCTACCGCCGTGAAAACACCTGAACATTTGAATTTATTATATGCACTTACTTTAGCTGATATTCGTGCGACCAATGATAATTTGTGGAACGATTGGAAATCGTCTTTACTAAAAGAACTATATGTTTTGACCCACAACGCTCTCGCCAATGGTTTACAGTGCAAAGTTTCGCTAAGAGAACGCGCTCAATCTAACCGCGAGGCTGCTTTACTACTGTTGTTAAATCAGTTTGATAAGACCACAATTGACACCCTCTGGGCTCGCTTTGATGACACGTATTTTACTCGTTATAAGCCCATTCAAATTGCTTGGCATACCGAACAAGTTTTACACCATGGTTCAGCAGAACAATGGCATATAAGTATGGCAAACCACACGACCAAAGCCGGTACCGAATTACTCGTCTACGGTCAAGATCGCCCGGCTGTATTTGCGCAAATCGCATCGGTTCTCGACGCTGCAAACTTATCTATTCTTGACGCTAATATTGCGATTACTGATGACGGTTATGTATTTGACAGTATCATCGTCGTTGACGAACAGAACCACAAAATCAGTTCTGAAAAACGCCGCGCAAACTTATGCATGGCAATCGAGACTCAACTTGAAAAGTCCGAAAACACTCATCGCAATCAGCGCAAACTCTCACGCCAACTCAAACAACTGAATGTACCAACAAAAGTACGGTTTTTTGCGGCCAAAGACAACGCAACATTAATCGAATTAGAAGCCTTAGATAGCCCTGGATTATTGGCAAAAGTCGGTCATTTATTTGTAGACTTTAATCTGACCTTAAGACTTGCTAAAATATCTACCATTGGCGAACGCGCGGAAGACGTGTTTATTGTCAGTGATGCCCATGGAAGAGCCCTCAGTACAGAAATTCAACTTGCTTTGAAGAAGCAAATTATCAAAACCTTAGATCAAGCGGAACACTAATCACTTATGTCACAATTACAAACCACGATTGAAGCGGCTTTCGAGGCGCGAGATAGTATTACTCCAAGTACCGTTAGCCAAGAAATCAAAGATGCTGTGAATGAAGCAATTGCCCTTTTGAATTCTGGTGAAGGCCGAGTTGCAGAAAAAGTCGACGGCGAATGGGTCGTTCATCAATGGCTCAAAAAAGCCGTACTGCTTTATTTTCGTTGTTACAACAATGATGTGATTGACGGCGCTGAAACCAAGTATTTTGACAAAGTACCTCTTAAATACAGCAACTATACCGCGGAAGATTTTGCACGTGACGGCGCACGAGTTGTTCCTCCAGCTGCGGTGCGTACTGGAACATTTGTCGGTAAAAATGCCGTACTAATGCCTTCTTACGTCAACATCGGTGCATATGTCGGTGAAGGTACAATGGTGGATACTTGGGCAACGGTTGGCTCGTGTGCACAGATTGGCAAAAACGTTCACTTGTCTGGCGGTGTAGGCATCGGTGGCGTACTTGAGCCACTTCAAGCAAACCCAACGATCATTGAAGACAACTGTTTCATCGGCGCTCGCTCTGAAATCGTAGAAGGTGTCATTGTTGAAGAAGGTGCCGTGATTTCCATGGGGGTATACATTGGTCAGAGCACACGTATTTATGACCGTGAAACAGGTGAGATTCACTATGGTAGAGTACCTGCTGGCTCGGTCGTGGTATCTGGCTCTTTACCAAGTAAATGTGGTACCTACTCACTGTATGCAGCGATCATCGTCAAAAAAGTCGATGCCAAAACTCGTGCCAAAGTGGGAATTAACGAGTTGCTTCGCGCTGCGGAATAAACACAGCAACCGAGAAACAGAAAAACCGATGCTACTTATTTGTACATCGGTTTTTTTGTAGTCTAAAACAGCTTATGCAGAGAATTGAGTGTTGTGTTGCTTAAGCCAAGCAACAACATCTTCTTCTGGGGTAAACGTTTCCATTGAATCTAACTCTAACATTGGCGTAATTTCTTCGCCTTGCAGTTGGGCAAATAGCTCAGCAAATTGTTTGCCGGCACCACAGTAAGATTCACAATAAGAGCTATCACCTAAGGCAGCGATTGCGTATTTTTTGCCTTGTAATGAAGGTAAATCGGCTTGAACATCTGCAAAGAATAACTCTAAATTCGGTGGTACATCTCCCATACCTGTGGTTGAGGTGATGACCAAAAAGGCTGCATCTTCCTTGAATAAATCAATATCTGGATCGGTATGAACATTAACCTGATGCCCTGCCGAGATTAAGAATTGTTCTGCGTGTTCTGCAACATTTTGAGCATTCCCGTATACTGAACCTACAATAATTTCAATTTGTGCCATGATGAATCATTTCTCCAACTTCATATATAGTCAATTTGTCCACAACCGCTTTTAAGTCCAATGGCTTTGGCGCAGTAATCGTCAAAGGCGAATCAGTAATTGGGTGAACAAATTGTAATTCGTGATGATGCAATGCCAAACGATGTAGCCCAAAATGGGCTCGCATAAAGGCATTTTGTTTACCGTCGCCGATCGTCGTGTCACCGACAATAGGATGATTTATATGAGCGCAATGACGACGTATTTGATGTTTACGTCCTGTCTTGGGAAAACAACGAATCAGACTAAAACGCGCCTGCTGATACCTTCCAACTGGTTGTGGCACAAGATAATGTTGTAAGCACTCCACTCGTGTAAGAGCCTCTTGCGCTGGTTTGTCGGTATGAGCCTGTCTATCTGATATCTTATCGAGTTTTTCTTTTAACGCATAGTCGATTTCACAATCACTCGCCCATCCACGGACTATTGCTGTATACGCTTTTTGCCAACTGTGTTGTTCAATTTGCGCACTCAGTAACCGCGCCATGTTAGAACTCAGAGCAAATACCAAGATCCCAGATGTTGGCTTATCGAGTCGATGCACTGGAAACACGTGTTGTCCGATTTGATCTCTTACCATCTGCATCGCAAACTCCGTCTCGTGTTTATCAATCGTACTTCGATGAACGAGTAAACCACTGGGTTTGTTTATGGCGACCAAAGCCTCATCTTGAAAAAGTATATCGAGCATGAAATTCCAACGGATCTGTTTATAATGTCCACCATCAAAACAAACAGTGTACGTTAAGGCTATGCAAGATACACCAGAATCGACTATTAATTCAATCAGTGAGTTTTTACACGCTGCTGGCACACAGTTTCGCATCGTTGATATGGGACGTGGATACCGCGAACTATCCGCTCAAACATTTGTTGATATCGAGTATCAAAAGCAGCCTGTCCCCTTTCCTAGACAACAGCATATGTGGTTTGGCTGTATTTTTTGGCAGTCTGGCCAGCATTTCATTTGGTTCATTAAGCTTCCATTAGATGAGCGAGGTTTGCTAAATCAAGCCGCTCGCAATTCGTTTTTAGAAAAAGTCATCCAAGCGCTTGGCGCACAGTTACAAAACACGGTCCAACAAAACGGGCAACTTGGTGACAATCCCTTTACCTTTACTCCTAATCAGAAGCAGCTCGCAGATTTTCATGCTTTCGCAAAAAAAATCTTAATTCAACCCGCCAGTCCTTATTTGGCTCCTTGTATAGATTACATACAATCTCCAAGCACTCAAGATTGGCAGACTCTCCCTGTACAAGGTTTGGCTGAAATCGCCAGTCGTTGTAATGAAGGCAATATTCAAGTTCATTTACTCAATAATTGGTCAGTGATGCCAAGAGCTGTCACCATATCTTTGCTCGAAAGTTTTGAACATTATGCGATAAACAAACCATTGGCAGTGCACATCAAAAAAGAAATCGAAGTACTGGTCAAATCGAATCAGATTGATTTTGGTCTTCTTGCTAGTTATTTACGTGCGTTGAGTCAAGCTGACATTGGCATTCAAACTGAGACTGTACGTTTCATCTGTAATCAAGCCGATGTGCCATCTGAATTATTACTCGTAATTGCGGCTCGGAACTTTGCAGCACTGCAAGATACGGCTGTATTACATCGTTTTATACCCCATTTGCTGTCGTATGATGATGACTTTGTGATGGGGTTGTACCAAGATCTAGTGCAGTTACCTCAGACCCGCATGCATTTGTTGTCATTGATTCACGATACCCGGGACACAACCGGTTTATCACAGCGTATCAAACAGATTACCACCGCGTCATGACACTTTTAGACATATTGGTTTCGGTATCACTCATGTGCCTTGCGATTGGCTTTTGGCGGATCCGAGCTAATGCAGAGATAGCAAGAACTGTGGCTCAGCAATATTGCAAAAAACACGAACTGATATTTGTCAGTATTCATCGCCATAACATTCATCTGCTAGGTCAGCGCAGCGGTGAAATTGATTACCTGATGAGTTTTACTACGGCACCGGATGTGGCTTATGAAGGGGTCATAACCATAAAAAAGCAACGCTTGATACGTATAGATTTACCGGTTTTTAGAGAGCCAGATTAATTTAATACAAAAGAAAAGGCGATAGCCTATTGACTATCGCCTCATTGTTTCGAGCTTCCTTCTCAGCGTTCCATTGCTACAATAATCATCCCGATTAACATCCGTATACGCCCCTTTCCTTCTAATCCAACTCATCCTAAGCTGGCCGCGAATCCATCCACGGGTCCCTTTCCATGTCTCCAGTACGAAGTTGCACATCCATACTGCAACCTGCTTCCTTCCTGAAGTTATTCCTGTTTGGTTGTTGCCAACCAATGTCCCTTTCCTTTATTCCTGATATCGCTTGATATCCTATCAAGCTTTGGCAAATGCCATGTCCCTTAACTCAACAATGTCTTCCTGACTGGGTCATTGTTTCCGTGTGACAAGGTAAATATTACGCAACTAAACCATGATTTCAGGAAAATATTTTTTAATTATGCTGTGTATAAACACGATTCTTTTGTTGTTACCTCAACTAAAGTACCGTAATAACAGGGGTTTGGGATAAACTGTGAGAAGACTGTGGATTAGAATAGCTATCAATGGCTTACATTATTGTAAGATATTTCTTACGGACAAAGTAAGCCATCACCTTGGAAAAGCTAAATCGACTTATACATTATTTGACCCGAAATGTTTTCAGTGGATAATTTTTTGATAAAGGTAAAACCTCCAGAGTTAAAAAACGATAGGCATTTGTCTAATGTAACAAACACTCCAACTCCATTTGAACCTTCTGTAGAAGATACAATTTCATTGATACCTGCCAACAAAATATGACCAAGACCTTGATCTTGATGTTGCGGATGCACCCCGATGAACGAAATCATGTGACAGTCCTGAGTGGGTAATTCAGCCCTCACCAGTTTCTCTTTGTGTAGTAACTGTTGCGTGCCAAGAAAACCCGCTGTCATCAACATGCGTAAGCGCCAATGCCAATAACGACCATGACCAAAGTCAGGATTTGGAGTAAGTAAACACGTGACAGCAACTAAAGAACCATCCCGGTATACGCCTAACATTGGTTGTTTAGCTTCCCAAAACGCATTGAGTTCTTCGCGGATAGCGCTGCGCAAGCGCATCTCATAGCCCTCCTCCTCTACTTTAAAAATCTTGGAGAACAATGGATCATCAAAGTAAGCATTGTACAGAATAGACGCAGCGACCTTTAGGTCAACTGCGCTTAGGTGTTTAATTTCAAAATCTATATCGTTTTCTGAATAGTCTACTGCTGCTGAATACTCCATAAGCGTTTCTCCATAAGCCGTTACGCGAAGCTGTTTGTAAATATTGTGTAAAGATTTATAGAGCTTTAGTGTGGTAAAGGCAAGTAAAGTTCAATTATTAAACAGAAATAATTAAGGCAGCTGCATCGATTTTAGATAGTCCTGCCCCCAGCCAATAAGAGAATTTTCTTTGAAAATCAATGGAGTGCATTCGTCTTTTGTCGTAATGCCGTCTGGCTGTTTTCGCTGAGTTCGATAGTATAAAATTTGATATTGTTCAGAGCCCTTTAATGATAGCTCATTAAAATCTGCAATCCCCATCTTCTCTGTAATGTCTGCGAATGATATCCCTAATTGGAGAGATTGAATGTGCTGCCGATTATTTTTTTCGCGAGCTTCCCACTGGCTATGTTGGGTATCCCATTCACTACGATTATCTGGATCAATAGCGATTACGCATCCAGAAAGGGTCAAGAGTAACGGGAAAGTGAGTGCGATTTTTTTGATAGTGTGCATGTTAGCTTCCTTGTATAATCAAATGAATACATGCCAATTCATTCAATTTCAATGCCAAAGATAAGCAATTGATTAGTATATGTTTTATATATAATCCTTGTTCATATTGACGATAATTTAGGGAAAATACTTAAAAATGAGTGAAATTACCAAAATATGTCAGTCCCTTACGGATAAAGGGATCACGCCAACCGTTGGTCTAATCAAAGCGAAATTAACGCAAAAAACACCACTACCTGACATCATCTCAGGGTTAAAAGCCTTCCAAGCTAACCAACCTCATGAACCTGCATCAATAAAAGAGCCAAGTCTAGCTGATAGAGTGATGGAACTAGAAAAGCGTTGTGCAAACCAGCAAGAGCATATTCAAACATTACAAGAGCAAGTCGAATCCTTGCGTTTTATGGTTAAGCAACTGTCAAATAACCAATAAACTCTTGCAAGCTATTCGCGACGATTTGATGTGGCGTTCGACCGACGTATTCAAAGACGACTTCACCAGATGACGGTATGATGGAAATCAATTCTTCGTCATCATCTGTTACCCCAATAAAAATGGTATCGGGTTGTTTGAGTCTTCTTTTCATTAAGACGTGACCAATAATATTCTCTTGTAAGCGCGCAAAGTCTTCTTCATTCCATACTTGCAGTAGAGTCATCACTCTACCATCAAAATTCACGGAGAGATGATCGGCATAATAAGCACAGTAAAAGCATTCTATGGTATCGGGAATTTGGATCTCTAAAGCGGTGCCGAGTTGCTTTAGGTTAGCAGATGCATCGCTCTGACGAGGGACTGGTTGCCACTTAACCCAAAGATCGTTTGTAATATTATCTGGGTCAACTAAACAAGGAGATGGCCACTGCGCGTCAAACTCCACCATGCATTCGTGCTGAGATTGATACTGTTTGATGAAATCTTGCCAGAAAACATTCATAATAATGTTTAAAATAAAGAATTACTTACAAAAACTATGACAGATAAATCACTTTATGCCAATTCACAAAGTATTAAGTCTTTGACTTTGGGCAATGCCGTAACGTATCAATCCCAGTATTCGCCTGAACTTTTACAGCCTGTGCCACGATTACTCAATCGTCAGCAAATCGGTATAAATGAACAAAATTTGCCCTTTACTGGCGAAGATATCTGGAACGGGTACGAATTATCATGGCTCAACCCCAAAGGACTACCACAAGTCGCTGTAATGCGTTGTTTTGTGCCGGTGACGAGTCCTAATATTATTGAATCCAAGTCATTTAAACTTTACTTAAACAGCCTCAACCAAACCGTATTTAGTGATCATAGTTCGTTGTCTGCAACGTTACAAAAGGACTTAAGCCAATGTGCTGGCGAGTGCGTAAAAGTAGACATCATTCGTCCTGAGCAATTTTATAATGAGCAATTCATCATAACGGATTGGCAATGTATAGATGAACAAGACATTCAGATTAAAGAGTACCAACCCAACCCTTCATTATTAAAAAATTCCAGTCATGAAGTTGTCACACGACAGCTCTATTCTAACTTACTGAAGTCGAACTGTTTGGTAACCAACCAACCTGATTGGGCGACGGTATTTATCAAATATACTGGTCCCAAAATATGCTCTGAATCCCTGTTGAGGTATATAGTCTCATTTCGTGAACACAGCGAGTTTCACGAACAATGCGTTGAACGTATCTTTACCGACATTTTGCAGCAAACAGGGGTTTCTCAGTTAACCGTCTATGCAAGATACACCAGACGTGGTGGCTTGGATATTAATCCGTTTCGCAGTAACTTTGAAACGTGTTACGGAGATTGGAGACTGCTCAGACAGTGAGCGTTTGGGTCTTGACCTTTTTGAAGATAGACCGATATATAAAATATACGAACAACAGCAAGGACAAGCGTTTTGACCAAAAATCCAGTACAACTTAGCCCTGTCGGTTGGATGAGCCAATTATCACAAAATGAAATGGCGCTCATTACCGACCATACCAATACCAAACATTATCAATTGTTCCGTAACTGTGTTTTAGCAGTGCTCAACAGCGGCGCCGAAACCGATGATATGACCAGTATGCTCGACAAGCATCAATCATTTGCCATTGATCTCATTCGCCGTGAACGCGGAGTCAAAATTGAATTACTCAACCCTCCGCAAGAAGTGTTTGTCGACGGTAAATTAATTTCTGGTGTGCATGAACATGTATTTGCCGTGATGCGAGATTTGTTATACGTCGAGAGTATTTACCCGAATCACAGCACGGAATCATGTAGCGGTTCGGCTGCAACCGATATGGTTTTTGATATGCTGCGCCATGCGAATGCACTTGAATATAACGATGGCATCAACACGGTAGTGTGTTGGGGTGGGCATTCAATTGGTCACACCGAGTATCGATATACCAAAGAGGTAGGCTATCAACTTGGTCTCAGAGGATTCGATATCTGCACAGGATGTGGACCCGGCGCAATGAAAGGGCCAATGAAAGGCGCCGCGATTGGACACGCCAAACAACGGATCAAAAATGGACGTTATGTGGGATTAACTGAGCCGAGTATTATTGCTGCTGAACCACCTAACGCCATTGTCAACAAACTTGTGATTCTACCAGATATTGAAAAACGCTTAGAAGCCTTTGTGCGTTTTGGTCATGCCATTGTGGTGTTCCCGGGTGGGGTCGGCACCGCAGAAGAGTTATTGTATTTATTAGGTATCTTGCTGCATTCTAAAAACCAATCGCAACAAGTGCCTTTGATCTTAACTGGGCCAAAAGAAACTTCAGATTATTTTGAAGCGATTAATGCCTTTGTAGCGGCGACATTAGGTATAGAAGCCACACAAAAATATAGAATTATCGTCGATGATGCAAAGGCGGTTGCACAACATATCAACAACCAACGTGAAGTCATTCGCAATCAACGTCTTCAGAACGGAGACGCGTTTAGTTTTAATTGGTCACTGCAAATTGAGCCTGAATTTCAAATTCCTTTCGTTCCGACACATGAAAACATGGCCAATTTACACCTACATCGAGACCAGTCTTCCGCTGATTTGGCTGCAAATTTACGCAAGGTGTTCTCAGGAATTGTCGCAGGTAACATCAAAGCTGATACCATCGCTCAAATTGCCGAAAAAGGAAAGTTCAAATTAACTGGCGACCCAGAACTTATCACCATGGTCGAGCGGCTATTAGAACAGTTTATTGCTCAAGGTAGGATGAAGCTGCCCGGCAAGACTTATGAGCCGTGTTATGAAATAGTCAAAAATTAAGTAAATTCAATACAACTATAGTCCACATTTATTTATTTTAGTAGAGATTGGCATGTGGCTAAGTTAAAATATTAAAAATTAACGACACATCCATTTCTATCAAAGGAATTTTCATGACACAACAACGAATTACCGTCATTCGTGGAGACGGTATTGGACCGGATATTATTGATTCAGCCATCCAAATTTTGGACAAGGTCGGCTGTAATTTTGCCTATGACTACGCCGATGCAGGTCTGATGGCATTAGAGAACCACGGTGAATTACTTCCTCAAGAAACCCTAGATTTGATTGCAAAGAACAAAGTTGCATTGAAAGGCCCTCTAACGACACCGGTTGGTGAAGGCTTTACTTCAATCAACGTAAGCTTGCGCAAACAGTTCCAATTGTATGCTAACGTTCGTCCTGTGTTGTCTTTCAAAGGCACCAAAGCACGTTATGATGATATCGACATCATTACGGTTCGCGAAAATACTCAAGGCATGTATTCAGGCCTAGGTCAAATCGTATCAGACGACGGCACTGAAGCGGAAGCAAAAAGTAAAATCACTCGTGATGGCGCAGAAAAAATCGTTACCTTCGCTTACGAATTAGCGCGTCGTGAAGGCCGTAAAAAAGTGACCGCCGTTCACAAAGCAAACATTTTAAAATCGACTTCAGGACTATTTTTAAAAGTCGCACGAGAAGTAGGCGAACGTTATCCAGATATCGAATCTGCTGAGATGATTGTCGATAACACTTGTATGCAACTGGTGATGAACCCTGGTCAGTTTGATGTAATTGTTACGACTAACTTGTTTGGTGATATATTGTCTGACTTATGTGCTGGCCTTGTCGGTGGTTTAGGCATGGCACCTGGTGCAAACATCGGTGAAGAATCAGCTATTTTTGAAGCAGTTCACGGCTCAGCGCCTGATATCGCTGGCATGAACCTCGCTAACCCAACGTCAGTTATCCTTGCATCAATCCAGATGCTTGAATACTTAGAAATGGGCGACAAAGCAGAAAAAATCCGTGCCGCATTAAAAGACGTCATCGAATCTGGTGATCGCACAACTCGCGACCTTGGTGGCGAACACGGCACCACAGACTTTACTCAAGCAGTACTTGAACGTCTATAATAGAACCAAAAGCTTAAACCGGATTGAGGCGACTTAATCCGGTTTTTTTATGGCTGTTCAAAAGTATGGATTTTCATTCGAAACACTAAAACTGGCCAATCTCTCGCAACGAGTTCGCTACACTTGTCATTACTTAGCAAAACGCTAAGCAACATGAATATTAATTTATTGAAATACAAGGTATCGAATCATGAAAAACATCCTACTTTTTGCTCTTTTACTGTCTCAAATTTGCCTATCAACCAATCTGTTGGCTGAGACGGTTACCGTGCAGGGAACACAATCTATTAGTCAAGACATCAACGTAGTGCAACACCTCAATATCAATACAGCAAGTGTCACCGAACTCACGGCTTTACCAGGTATAGGGGTTAAGAAAGCCCAAGCCATTGTGGCGCATCGCACAGATCACGGTGAGTTTTTGAAAAAAGAAGATTTGACTGAAGTAAAAGGTATTAGCCGAAAGCTACTTGCCAAAATCGAATCGCGTATCCGCGTGCAGTAAAAAAGCGCCAGTATCACCTCTGATATGGCGCTTAAATCGGTTAGGTTAGCGTTTTAGCCGTTTTTACTGGCTAAATATTCTTTGAATGCTGGACCTATTTCTGGATGACGTAAGGCAAAATCCACATTGGCTTTCATATAACCAATCTTAGAACCGCAATCGTGACTCTTGCCTTTCATGTAATAGGCGTCAACTTGTTCTACATTCATCAAAGACGCAATGGCATCGGTAAGCTGGACTTCACCGCCGGCACCAGGAGGAGTGAACTCCAGTAACTCCCAGATCTTTTCAGACAAAACGTAACGACCGACAACGGCTAGATTTGAAGGAGCCTCATCCATCGCTGGTTTTTCAACCGTTGCATGGATTTTCGCTGATTGACCGGCAGTAATTTGTGCGCCGTCTAAATCGACTACACCAAATTTACTCACGTCCTCTTCTGGTACTTCTTCGACCATAACTTGAGACACGCGACTAGTATTAAAGCGCGAAACCATTTCGGCAAGGTTATCTTTTTTAAGGTTACTCGCCGCATCATCCATGATCACATCAGGTAGTACCACAGCAAATGGGTTGTCGCCAACGACAGGGTGAGCACACATAATGGCATGTCCTAAACCATTTGCAACCCCTTGACGCACGTGCATGATGGTGACGTCTTTAGGCACAATGGCTTGTACATCCTCTAATAGCTGACGCTTAACCCGTTTCTCAAGCGTGGCTTCAAGCTCAAATGACGTATCAAAATGATTTTCGATAGAATTTTTAGAGGCGTGCGTGACTAAGACAATCTCGCGAATACCCGCCGCAACACATTCATTGACCACGTATTGAATAAGTGGCTTGTCCACGACTGGAAGCATTTCTTTAGGGATTGCCTTGGTGGCAGGTAGCATTCGAGTACCTAAACCGGCAACGGGAATGACGGCTTTTTTAACTTGACTCATTGATTTAATATCCTTTTACTGAAAGACCACGTCCAATACCATAGTACGCAAGATCATATTCCGACACAATACTCGGTTCATAGATATTTCGACCATCGAAGATGGCCTTGTCTGTCAGAGTGTTTGCTAAGAAATCAAAATCAGGCGCTCTGAAGGCTTGCCATTCGGTACAGACAACCAGTGCATCCGCACCGGTCACCGCCGCTTCTTTGGTGCCCATCAGCCTGAAGTCAGCACGATGTCCATATATTCTCTGGGCTTCATCCATCGCTTCCGGATCATACGCTTGCACGGTTGCACCGGCATCCCATAGTTTTTCCACTAATACACGTGCGGATGCCTCACGCATATCATCAGTATTAGGTTTAAATGCCAATCCCCAAAGAGCAATGGTTTTACCACTTAAATTCCCATTAAAATGGGTCATTAAATAATCAAACAATTTGGCTTTTTGATTTTGATTTACTTGCTCAACGGCTTCTAATACTTTGGCTTGATGACCGATGGCATTAGCAGAGCGAATAAGAGCTTGTACATCCTTAGGAAAACATGACCCTCCGTAACCGCAACCAGGATAGATGAATTGATACCCGATACGAGGATCTGAACCGATGCCTTTGCGCACATTTTCGATGTCAGCTCCGAACTTTTCGGCTAAGTTCGCCATTTCATTCATAAACGAAATCTTAGTGGCTAGCATACAGTTAGCTGCATATTTGGTTAACTCTGCACTGCGAATGTCCATTTTGATGACGCGGTCATTATTGCGATTAAAAGGGTAATACAACTCGCGAAGTTTTTTCTCAGCAAAATCAGAGTCGGTGCCAATAATGATCCGGTCCGGTCGCATACAGTCATTCACGGCAGCGCCTTCTTTGAGAAACTCTGGATTAGACACGACATCATAAGTGAGGTCTTTTTGTAGGTCGCGTAACGTGGTAGCGACTTGCTCTTTGACTTTATCGGCAGTACCGACCGGCACCGTCGATTTATTGATAATGATGGTGTGTTTATCCATATAAGTTGCGATGGTTTCAGACACTTTAAGAACATACTGTAGATCAGCTGAGCCATCTTCGTCAGGTGGCGTACCCACTGCAATAAAAATCAGGTTGCCATGCGCAACACCCGCTGCGGCGTCGGTAGTGAAATCAAGTCGCTCGGCTTCGTAATTAGCGGTAACAAGTGGGGTGAGACCGGGCTCATAAATTGGAATGATGCCTTCTTTGAGGGCCTCTACTTTGTGTTGGTTGACATCAACACACAAAACATCATGGCCGACATCTGCGAGGACTGCGGCTTGGACTAGTCCCACATAACCAATACCAAATACGGTAACTTTCATACTCATCCTTAAATCTAAATCCAATAACTTTTGTTATCGGCACATTTCCATCAATTTAAAGACAGTCTGGTTTCACAATTATGAAAGAAAAAAGACAGAACAATTAAACCTACCATCAAATAGCAGTTTCCCCTATTATATGCATTGATTTTTCATGTCATATAAGAAGGTATAAGAATGACAACAAAAAACCTCGACAAATCTCTCGACACCGGCTTCTTTGGCCATCCTATGGGTTTGCAAACCCTGTTTATGACAGAAATGTGGGAACGTATGTCCTACTATGGGATGCGCGCATTACTGGTCTTATATATGACGGCTTCTTTGCAAGAAGGCGGCTTAGGTATTACCGTTGCCATGGCAGGTGCTATTTACGGCCTGTATACAGGTGCTGTATATTTTATGGGATTACCTGGAGGCTGGTTAGCTGACCGCCTCATTGGTGGACAAAAAGCCGTATGGTATGGCGGTATTATTATCATGCTCGGCCATATTATTTTGGCCATTCCTGCCGCAAGTTCATTTTACATAGGGTTGACCTTTGTTGTGGTCGGAACCGGTTTACTCAAGCCGAATATCGGTGCAATCGTTGGGCAGCTGTATAGCGCCCAAGATCGCCGTCGTGACTCAGGATATACCTTGTATTATATGGGTATTAATATTGGGGCCGTGATTGGTTACACTGTGTGCGGTTACCTACAAGTCGAATTCAGTTATCATCACGCATTTGGTGCAGCTGCCGTGGGTATGTTTATTGGTTTAGTGCAATATAAGCTTACTCTAAAAAATCTTGGCTCTGTCGCTGCAGCTCCTATCCAACCACTTACACCAAGTGCGCAACGCAACACCTATGGGGCAATCATGGCATTCTTAATTATCGTCGCGGTTGTCACTGCCATGGCGATGTCTGGTGCAATTGTGATTGACCCAGTTCCGGTGGCCAAATCGGTTGCTGTGATATTTTGTCTGATCTTTTTGGGCTACTTTGGTGCGATTTATTTTGGTGGAAACCTGACCCCGAATGAGAAAAAAGGCATGAATGCATTGTTCTTAATTTGTATCGCATCGGCCTGTTTCTGGTCTGGTTTCGAACAAGCGGGTTCATCTTTGAACTTATTTGGTCGGGATTATACTGATCGTATGTTGGGCGATTTTGAAATTCCAACGGCCTGGTTCCAGTCTGCCAACTCGTTTTTCATCATTATTCTGTCACCTTTCTTTGCGGCATTATGGATAAATCTTGCCAAGCGCATGATCACGCCAAGCTATACCGTCAAATGTGCGATTGGTTTAATCATTATGGCCTCTGGTTTTATTGTGATGTTCTTTGCCTCACAATACGCAGCAGCGGGTCTTAAAGTAGCGCCATATTGGTTAGTGGCAACGTATTTCTTGCACACGGTAGGTGAGCTCTGTTTGAGCCCAGTCGCATTATCCGCTGTATCAAAACTCTCTCCTCAACGTTTCTTGGGACAAATGATGGGCGTATTTGTTTTGACTTACTCAATTGGTAATGTGATTGCAGGTCTTTTATCAGGTAATTTTGATCCTAATAATGTCGAGCAAATGCCGAATCTGTACTTACAAATTTCACTGTTTGGCATCGGCGTCGGCATTATTTTGGTACTCTTAGCATTCAAATCAAAGCTATGGGAACAAGCTGCTGAGGCGGAAGCAGAAGCCAACGCCCAAAAGGCCTAAGTTAATATTTTTATGATGAAATTTTATTTTTCAACACAATCCATCGACAGTCTGCGTCAGTATCCACTGACGCAGCGCATGGCTTATCTCGATGAAGCCGCAAAAAAAATGACAATACCCGAGAAAACTTTATTAAATGTACTAAAGTTAATTGTGATAGTCCCCGTTTTCATTTTGCTGTTACGCGTTGTGAACGATTGGACATCACTTTTATGGGCGGGATTGGTTTTGCTACTTTATCCTCTGCTCGTTCGGCCGATACAACATTCAATGAGTGTAAAATACCTACCTAAGGTGTTGCCCAAAGAGTAGACAGGGTGGCATAGGATGTTCCTTAGGTAGTCTTTTGACAACCAAACAAGGAAGTACCTATGCAGACGATTCTCGTTACTGGTGGAGCCGGTTACATTGGCTCTCACACTGTTTTACAATTACTTGAACAAGATTACCGCGTTATCGTTTTAGATAACCTTTCCAATTCTTCCGCTGAATCTCTCAAACGCGTATGCGAATTGACCCAAAAAGATCTTACCTTTATTCAAGGTGATATTCGTGATAAAGCGTGTTTACATGAAATCTTTGCGCAAAATGAAATTGATTCAGTGATTCACTTTGCCGGATTAAAAGCGGTTGGAGAGTCTGTCGAAAAGCCCCTTAACTATTATGAAAACAATGTCTATGGCACCGTTTGCTTGACCCAAGTCATGGGCACATATGGGGTCAAAAACATTGTATTTTCATCTTCGGCAACCGTATATGGTGACCCAGTTGAACTGCCTTTGCGGGAAGATATGCCAACAGGCTCCCCCACCAACCCCTACGGCAAAAGCAAATTAATGGTAGAGCAAGTCTTACAAGATTTATACATCTCAGATAATCAATGGCAAATCGTCATATTGCGCTATTTCAATCCCGTTGGCGCACATGAATCCGGTTTAATCGGAGAAGATCCGAACGGGATCCCAAACAACCTAATGCCATTTGTCAGCCAAACGGCTATGGGTAAACGAGAACGCGTCAGTGTATTTGGTAATGACTACCCGACTGAGGACGGAACGGGTGTGCGTGATTATATTCATGTTGTAGATTTAGCAGCAGGTCATCTGCAAGCCTTACAGCGATTTAGCCAGGATATTGATCTCGATATTATCAACCTTGGTACCGGTATTGGCTACAGTGTCATGCAAATGCTAGATGCTTTTGGCCAAACGTGCGGCCACCCTGTACCCTTTCAAGTTGTAGAACGCCGACCAGGTGACATCGCAGCCTGCTGGGCAGACCCGAGCACAGCATTAAGCAAATTAGGTTGGGAAGCGAAGCGAGGGATTACCGAAATGTGCGCCGACGCATGGCGCTGGCAATCCAATAACCCCAATGGATACAAATCAGTTTAATGCTATCTGTAATGTCGACGACTTGCGTAGTCGTCGGCATAAGTTATTGAACTGGAGGAGTGTCTTCCAACAAATCATCGAAAGCCTCAAAGTCATCTAATAATTCATCATCCACTTGGGACTCAATCTGTCCATCTTTAACTTGGAACTCTAAGTTCTGGAAGTACGCATCTTTGACTAAGGAATATGGATCTAATGAGCTTTGTAAGTTAGCTTCTTGTTCTAGAGCGCGAGCTCGCCCTTCCAAAACACTAACTAATAACGTGGCAAGATTAAAATTACTGTTCAGCGCCTGCATTGGAAACACTTGTGAATCGACCACATCTCCGGTAGTAGAGCGAATATCCGTTGGACCTCGTGCTGGTAACATCAAATACGGTCCAGTTTCCAATCCCCATACTGCCAGAGTTTCCCCAAAACTTTCTTCCTTGGCTGGTAATTCCATCATGTCAGCCACATCAAAGACACCTAACACCCCCACGGTAGAGTTAATCAAAAACCGGGCAAGTGAGACCATAGTGCCGTCTAATTTACCTTGCGCAGCATTATTCAGTAAGTTTGCTGGCTCTTCAAGGTTCTCGACCGCGTTGCGCAAACCACTGCGAACCGGAGTTGGTGTGATGGCAACATATCCTTGGGTAACGGGCTTCAGGAAAAATCGGTCTAAGACTTCATAATTGAAATCCCACATGGTGCGGTTGAAACCTTCCAATGGGTCGCGCGGATCGCCTTGAACTTGGTTAGTTTGGGCTGAGGATGCTTCCTGCTTTGTCGAGGCACAGCCACTCCCGAGTATCAGTATTACAGCCAATAAAATACTCTTACCTAAAGTTAATCCTTTCACTTAATTTCCTCTTTAATTGTAATAGTCGCAGCTTGGATTTGTTCTTTTCGTACCGGCATCACAATACTTCCGGTAAACTCACCTGGCGCAGGAGCAACGTTATCGTCATAAGACAAACGCACAATTAATTCCACTTCTTCGACGTTTTTGAGTGACCAATTCGCCACCATTGCATCAGTATGAATTAAGTTCACTACGCTTGGCAGCGAAGTCAGGTTTAGTTTTTTAACCGCGACCGGCAAAGGTCTTGACCCAGCGGCATCGCGAGCAAAGACAAACATGGTCGTTGGCGTCAATTGATTGTCCGCTTTCAACCGACGATTAATCATATCAGTTGCATTGATTTTGATGGCAAACCCCGTTGGTTTGACCTTACCTCGCGCGTTGAGCTCATTAATTTTGGTTCGAATTTGCACCACTGCTGGGTTATCTTCAGGTAGCAAACCTGATACTTGCGCCAAATACAACTCTGCTGTTTCAGCATCATCCAATTGAGAAGCCGTTAAGGCCAACATGAGCGCGGCGTTATTATTCTGCGGTTCACGTTCAAGAATATACTCTAATTGGGCTCTCGCTCGACGAAGATAATCAAGTTGATTAGGCATCATCAACGCTTGCGCATAATTTTCACGCGTATCCATGTTATCCGGAGCAATGGCTAAAGACTTATCATAAGCCTGATAGGCCTCTTCGAACATTTGCATACTTGCGTAAAGACGCCCCAATAACATCCACCCAGTGCCGTCTTCATTTTCTGGATCGATGCGTGTGCGGATGGCAAGACTAAAATCGCGAACGTCCTGTAATGTAATCTCGCCCCCCTCACCCATGATGATCTTTTGCGTCAGTTCATCCATGCGCTGATGAACATCATAGACATGGGCTAGTTTATCTACACTATTAATATGCAGATACAGACCGACACTCAGTCCTACTAATATCAAAAAACTGCCCCACACAAGCATCGAGCTTTGGGTAACAGACACCTTGTCTTGAGTATTGCTCTCATCGACTAGAGCAAGTTTTAATTCTTTTATGGCTAGCTTTTTGTGCTTTTCTGTCATTACGCCTTGTGTGACTTCTTCTTCAAGCTCCGCGATGCGTTGTTTAATCAAACGAGTATTAGATAATTGATAATCTGAATCATCTAAAGTTTGACGACGTCGCCATAAAGGGATGGCGAAAAACACACCCGCAAGCATCATTAGGCCTACGCCAATAATCAAAAATGTTTGCATGAAAGATGTTCCTATTTATCTTCGTCAAGCAATGCTTGGGCTTTGGCTAAAGCAGCTTGCTCGTCTTGTGCAGTAAGTTTGTTGGGCTTTCTTCTTAAAATAACCACGATACCTAAAAGAACCACAAATATAGGTAACAGCCACAACCAAATTGTCGTGCGAGTAACTGGGGGTTGATAATAAACAAAATCGCCGTATCGAGATTTCATAAATGCGACGACTTGATCGTGATCCTGACCTTGGGTAATTAACTGATATACTTTGCGGCGCATATCATGGGCAATCATGGCATCTGAATCGGCAATATTTTGATTTTGACACATTGGGCAACGCAAGGTTGCGGTGAGTTCTTTGAACAAGGCTTGCTGTTCGGGCGTGTCAAACTGATAGTTTTCCTGCGCCGCAAAAGAAGATGAGCTTAAGAGAAGGAACAAGGCCACGACCATATATTTCATTACTCGGCCACTCCGTTAATCATTTGCCCCGTCAACTCGAAGTAAACATCGGCAAACTTGTTTTGCCAAACGCGATGGTTGACATCACCAATATGATGCACGCGAATAATACCATTTTGATCAATCAGCAAAGACTCAGGGGCACCGGTAACTCCTAAATCAAGTGATGTATCTCGATACACATCAAAAATATTATAAGCAAAAGGATTGCCAAGACGGTCTGTTATATCAATGACTTCTTGTTGCACTCTTGCGAGGGTTTTAATCCCAAAATCTGGGTCGAGGTCTTGGTCGTAATACAAGCCAACAATATGCACCCCTTGTTCGGATAATGCGGTCAAATAAGGTAATTCTACCTGACACGTTACGCACCAGACGCCCCAAACATTGAGCAAAGTAACTTTGCCTTCAAACACATCCTGTGTATACATAACTTCTGGTTGCATTAGATCAGGTAAAGTAAATTCTGGCATTGGGCGATCTAAGGTCATCGCATCTCGCGCTTGCGGATCAGAATATAGCCCCTGAAACAAAAACACACACAACCCTAAAAAGAACACTAAAGGAATCGCAAATCTCAGCTTATTTTGCATGACTAGGCTCCGCTTGCGCTGTCTCTGATTTCTCCGCAAAAGCCCCTTTTAATTTGGCAATGCTGGCGAGGCGATACCGTCTATCCGCCATTGAGAATACGCCACCAAGTGCCATGATTCCAGCACCTAGCCAGATCCATACTACATAAGGTTTGTAATACACTCGTACTGCCCAGGCGCCGTTGTCTAATGGCTCACCCATGGCAATAAACAAGTCTCGAACGAGATTTGAATGAATCCCAGCCTCGGTCATTGTGGTTTGTTGCACAGGATAAAGGCGTTTTTCCGGTTCAAGATGGACCACAAATTCGCCATTTTTGTACACATCAAAAATCCCCCGATCCGCAGTGTAATTTGGACCCTGAATGGCTTTTACTTCATCAAAGCGCACTTCGTAACCAGCAATCATCACGCTATCACCGAATTGCATACGGACATCGCGTTCTGTCTCAAAATTACTCACCAAGGTAATGCCGATCAAAGATACTGCAAACCCTACATGTCCTAACACCATTCCCCAATGAGAGCGTGTCAAACGTGCAAGACCTGTGAGCAAAGTGACGTTTTGTTGTGCGTTCACCCGCTGATAAATTTCTTGTATCGTCGATACTAAAATCCAAAACGCGAGAAGCATACCTAATGTTGCTAGATATTTTTCACCATCATAGGCATTTACAATCAATAACGAAGCACTTAACGCAAGACCAAAAGCAACCAACAACTGATTGCGCAAAGCGGTTAGAGATTGCTTCTTCCAGCGACTCAAGGGGCCAATCGCTAGGAACATTACAAATGGCACAATCAGCCAAGTGAACATTTGATTAAAAAACGGTGCCCCGATTGATATTGAACCCAGACCCAATTCTTTGTGAACTAATGGAAACAGAGTCCCTAATAAGACTACAACCGTTGCAGCACATAATAGTATATTATTACCCAGCAACATATTTTCACGTGACAGCAATGAAAATTGTGTACGCGACTGTAATTGTGATGCTCGTACAGTGTAGAGCAGTAGTGAGCCGCCGATCACAATCACGAGCAAACCTAAAATAAACATGCCTCGCGATGGGTCAGCAGCAAACGAGTGCACCGACACCAAAATGCCTGACCGTACCAAAAACGTACCAAGCAAGCTCAACGAAAATGCCGCTATTGCGAGTAACACAGTCCATGATTTGAACGCTTTACGCTTTTCAGTAACCGCTAGGGAATGCATTAACGCCGTGCCGACAAGCCAAGGCATGAATGAGGCATTTTCAACTGGGTCCCAGAACCACCAGCCGCCCCAGCCGAGTTCGTAATATGCCCACCAAGAGCCAAGTGCTATGCCGACCGTTAAGAATGCCCACGCAGCAATTGTCCATGGGCGAGACCAGCGCGCCCAAGTTGAATCTAATTGTCCCGATATTAAAGCAGCAATAGCGAAAGCAAAAGCCACAGAAAACCCCACATACCCCATATAGAGCATAGGGGGATGAATGATCATGCCAAAATCTTGTAACAATGGATTTAAGTCTCGTCCATCTACTGGAATGTAAGGCAGCAAGGTATTAAAAGGATTAGACGTCAGGAGCATGAACAAGTAAAAACCGATCGAGACCATACCTAAAACAGACAGAACCCGAGCGAGCATCACTGCCGGGATCCCTTTACTGAATATAGCCACTGCAACCATCCATACCGCAAACGTCAATACCCATAATAAGAAGGAGCCTTCATGCCCCCCCCAAACAGCGGTCACTTTGTAGTACCAAGGCAACATACTATTGGAGTGATTAGCAACATATGCGATGGAAAAATCGTCATTGAGAAAGGCTTGAGTTAAGCAAACGTAGGCAATCAAAGTAAAAAACAACACGCCATAGGCAAGAGGTTTGGCACTTGCAATCATCCATTTTTGTCCTGAGAAACTGCCCCACATTGGGTAAACAGCTAAGCTCAACGCCATCAACATCGCCAGCACACTGGCTAGATTTCCAATTTCAGAAAACATGCTCAATAACCTGCTGCAGATGGCTTAACGTGCTTGATGCCTTTCATTTGCTCAGCTAACTCTGGCGGCATGTATTCTTCATCGTGCTTAGCGAGGACTTCATCGGCAATGATCAAGTTACCCGCTTGCAACACGCCGGTTGCCACAATGCCCTGACCTTCTCGAAACAAGTCAGGCAAAATTCCATTGTAACTCACCGTTACCAGAGGTCCTGTATCGACCAAATCAAACTCTACCGCTAAAGATTCTTGATTGCGCGCAACCGAACCTTCAACCACCATTCCACCAATGCGCAAGCGTTGGCCAATTTGGGGTTTTTGACCGTCCTTACCATTAATGACCTCTGATGGTGTATAAAATAAATCAATATTGTTGCTTAATGCATAGAGCATTAACCCAATCGCACCCGCTAACAAAACCCCTATTGCAGAGACAGTGATTAAGCGTTGTTGACGTCTAGGGTTCATGTTACTTTTCCTGTAATTGCTTTGCTGCCGCAATTCTCGCCTCGCGAGCTTGCTGTGCAACAACATGTTGCGTTAACTGTCTTTTTTGACGTTTCACATAAACGATATAAAGCACGATACTCAAAAAACTGACACCATAAGATAGCCACACAAAGAAGCCATAGCCACCCATTGCAATA
This sequence comes from Alteromonas sp. LMIT006, assembly GCF_024300645.1. Taxonomy (NCBI): domain Bacteria; kingdom Pseudomonadati; phylum Pseudomonadota; class Gammaproteobacteria; order Alteromonadales; family Alteromonadaceae; genus Alteromonas; species Alteromonas sp. LMIT006. The sequence continues at coordinate 2,488,790 of NZ_CP101291.1, forward strand.
AAATCAGCAAAACTATCAAATGCCATTATTTTGTCTCCTGCTGACTTAATAGTTGCTTAACCCAAGGACGATGCAGTTCTCGCTCAATGATCACATTTTTGAGCTGCATTAGAGTCAAGGTACCAATTAATCCCATAAATCCAGTAATTGATACAAGTAATGGCCATTTCATAGACGGGGCAATAGAAGGTTTTCCTATTTTGGTGATGGTCGAGCCTTGGTGTAGGGTATTCCACCATTCGACAGAGTAATGAATGATAGGGATATTTATCACACCGATTAAGGCAATAACTGCAGCAGCCTTGCCTGCTTGATGACGGTCATTGAAGGCATAGTACAACGCCATAACGCCAAAATATAAGAACAATAAAATAAGCTGAGAGGTGAGTCTTGCATCCCAGATCCACCAAGTCCCCCACATTGGTTTACCCCACGCAGCACCAGTAAATAAAGATATGAAACACATTAATGCCCCCACTGGAGCCATCGCAATCATACTCATGTAAGCGGTTTTCCACTGCCACACTAGGCCAACTAATCCAGCAATCGCCATCGCCACATAGGTACCCATAGACAAAATTGCTGATGGCACATGAATATAGATAATGCGAAACGAGTCACCTTGTTGATAATCGGAAGGCGCAAATAGCATCCCCCATACCAGACCGACGCTGAGTCCTAAAACCGCAGCAGATAAAAAATATGGCATAAGCGTATTGCATAGAGCATAAGCTCGCTCTGTTTTTGCATAAGGATGTAACCAGACAAACATTATTGATGACTCACTCTAATCGCATAACTCATCGCCATGGGCGTCAATGCCATAGCGATACACAACATTGCCGCAATAATAGCAAGTTGTGGTAAATAATTTAATCCAAATAAGGCCGTGTCTACCGCAGAAGTGGCGAAAATCAGTAAAGGGATAAATACAGGAATTATGATCAAAGATAATAAAATCCCGCCTTTTTGTAACCCCACGGTCAACGCAACCGCAATAGATCCCAGCAAAGACAAAATCGGCGTACCTAATAATAACGTTGCAAGGAGTGCCCAGTACATTGGCATGGTCAGATTTAAGAACAACGCCAATAACGGTGATATCAGGATCAATGGCACAATAGTAAGTAACCAATGAGTCATGACTTTGGCGAACATAATCCATGACAAGCTCAAGTTAGACAGCTGCATCTGCTCTAACACACCATCGTTAAAATCATCGCGGAATAATCGCTCCATACCCAACAACGCAGATAAAATCGCAGCTACCCAAATGACTCCAGGGCCAATTTTTTGTAACGTTTCAGGTGCCGGACCCACGGCGATTGGAAATAAGGTAAGAACTAACACAAAAAAGGTAAGCGGTTGAAAAATATCCGCTTTCTGTCTCATTGCAAGAGTGATATCACGATGGATAACACTGTACAACGGACTCATATTTGATACTCCAATGCCAGTTCTCTGACCTGATGGGATGATGATAATGCTTGATGAGAAGTCATAATGACACAACCTCCATGAGAGACGTATTCGTCTACACGCGCCTGAATAAATGCAACACCTGTCACATCCAGCGACGTATATGGTTCATCTAAGACCCATAATGGCGCTTGCACTAACTCCGTTCGCGCGAGTGACACCCTGCGTTGTTGGCCTGCAGAAAGTTGTCCGGTGGGCAAATCTTCTAAGCCAACTAATTGATATTGAGCCAAAATGTTGTAAAGCGACTCTACGGAAGGATTCACTCGCTGCAATGCTGCCCAATAAGTAAGGTTTTCTATGGCAGATAAGTGTTTATTTTGCGCGAGTTTATGCCCAAGGTACAGCAACGGAACATCATAAGTATCGGCACTATTAATGTGCACTGAGCCAGTTTCTGGATAGGCTAGGCCTGCTAGAATTCTCAATAGACTTGTTTTGCCAGCCCCATTAGGTCCGGTCAGATGGACGAGTTCCCCTGCACGTAAAATCACATCCAGGTCAGAAAATAACACCCTATCTTGTTTTACACAGGTTAATGACTGGGCAATTAACACGTCCAACAATCAGTTACTCTATCCACTTTAAAAACATGCAGCATATTATCATAAATGAATGTTTTTTGACTATTTGTTGTTGGGCAATTAGTGGTATGTTGGTGTGTATTTAAAGATGCTTAATCGACTTCATACTAAAAAGCCCGAGTAAAACTCGGGCTCTTTTTATCCTACGTGACTTATTCGGCGTCTTCAGTCTCTTCTTCAACTGGCTTGGCCTTACACAACAGCTCTGCGCGGATTTTCTCTTCTATCTCAGCAGATATAGCTGGGTTTTCTTTTAAGAACCGTGTCACGTTGGCCTTACCTTGACCGATGCGGTTACCATTGTAGCTATACCATGCCCCCGCTTTTTCGACCAACTTCTGCTGGACGCCTAAATCGATCAATTCGGCTTCTTTACTGATCCCTTGACCATATAAAATTTGGAATTCAGCTTGCTTAAATGGCGGAGCTACTTTGTTCTTCACCACTTTGACTCGAGTTTCGTTACCAACCACTTCATCGCCTTCTTTAATAGCACCAATGCGACGAATATCTAAACGAACCGATGAATAGAATTTCAGTGCATTACCGCCAGTAGTGGTTTCAGGGTTACCAAACATCACACCAATTTTCATACGAATTTGGTTAATGAAGATACACAATGTATTTGAGCGCTTGATGTTGGCCGTCAGTTTTCGCAAAGCTTGAGACATTAAACGAGCTTGAAGACCGACGTGAGAATCCCCCATGTCACCTTCAATTTCGGCTTTTGGTGTCAACGCTGCAACTGAGTCCACAATCACCACATCCACTGCACCAGAGCGCACGAGCATGTCTGTGATCTCTAATGCTTGTTCCCCAGTGTCTGGCTGTGATACCAATAACTCATCAATATTTACGCCAAGCTTCTCTGCATAGATGGGATCCAGAGCATGTTCCGCATCCACGAAGGCACACGTTTTGCCCACTTTCTGTGCCTCAGCAATAACTTGCAACGTCAATGTCGTCTTACCTGATGACTCTGGGCCGTAGATTTCAACGATACGACCACAAGGCAAGCCGCCTATACCTAATGCGATATCAATGGTGAGTGAACCAGTTGAGACGGATTCAATGTCCATCGCTTGGTTGTCACCTAGCTTCATAATGGAACCCTTGCCGAATTGCTTCTCAATCTGACCTAGGGCGGCGGATAGGGCGCGTGCTTTGTTATCGTCTGACATAGTGACTCAACCTTAATATTCTTAATAATATTCGCTGTAAAAGCGTTGTTATCTACTTAGTGATTCGGATTATAATACTGTATGATTATACAGTTCAAGTTTTTTTACTGTATTTATATACATGCATTCCTATGTGTATCTTTATGCAACACATATTAGATGGATTGACGCCCCTTGTCAGCTGTCCTTTATAACTGTTTACGTAATCAGTGTGTTTGCGATCAGTGTAATGGCGTGTTCAATGGCTGCCATTCTTACCTCACTGCGCCCGCCGGCAAAGACTTGTGAATCAGTTATCAGCTTTCCTCGATAACATAAACCAAACCACACCAAGCCAACAGGTTTGTCAGGTGTGCCACCACTCGGTCCTGCAATACCGCTGATACCAATACCCAGATCACAACCATAACGAGACACTAAGCCTTGTGCCATTGCCTTAACTGTTTGTTTTGACACTGCACCATGCTCTTCTAAAGTTACTTCGGGTACACCAACCAAAATTTCTTTAGCACTATTTGCATACGTCACAAAACTTTGTTCAAACCATGCTGAGGCACCGGGCAGTTCCGTCAAATAGAAGGCCAAGCCACCCCCTGTACATGACTCTGCGCAGCTAATGGTCAATTTCTGAGCATTGCAGTGGCGCGCGATGGCCTCAAGCTGATATTTTGTATTTTCTTTTAGATTGCACCACATTTTTTTAGTATGCTTTAATTAACTAAACAGTCGTCACAACTTATAACAAAAGCCAAAAGTGAGTCAATTGAAAACCACCCATACCCCAATGATGCAACAATACCTAGCTATTAAAGCAGAGCACCCTGAAGAGCTTTTGTTTTATCGTATGGGGGATTTTTATGAGTTGTTTTACGACGATGCGGTTCGCGCAGCTAAGCTCATCGATCTGACTTTAACCGCTCGTGGCAAAGCCAATGGTGCCCCTATTCCAATGGCGGGTGTACCTTATCACGCGGTAGAAGGTTATCTTGCGCGATTAGTCGAGATGGGTGAAGCCGTGGCGATTTGTGAACAAATTGGCGACCCCGCCACTAGTAAAGGTCCCGTTGAACGACAAGTACAACGCATTGTTACCCCAGGTACCGTGACCGATGATGCGCTTCTCAACGCCAAGCAACACACACTCATAGCTGCAGTGTTTGCTCACCAGACTCGAGGTAAAACGCAATTTGGCCTTGCCAGTCTTGCGCTGAGTACCGGTGAATTTACTTTATCTGAAGTATGCTCAGAACAACGTTTAGTCGCTGAGTTGGAACGCTTGAGACCCGTAGAGATTTTATATCCTGAGCAATTCGCATTCGAATCGATACTGCAATCGTACAGCGGTTTACGGCGTCGTCCCGGGTGGGAATTTGATTTAGACTCTGCTCTGCACTTGCTTACACAACAATTTGGCACTAGAGATTTAAGCGGATTTGGGATCCCAGAGGGACATTTTTCACTAACGTGCGCGGGTTGTATTTTGCAGTATATTAAAGATACCCAGCGCTGTGCTTTGCCTCATATCAACAAACTGATGTTAGACAAACCGCAAGATACAGTACAACTGGATGCTGCTACTCGGCGCAATTTGGAGCTCACTCGAAATTTGAGTGGCGGCATCGAGAATACTTTATTTTCTGTATTGGACAGTTGTCAAACCGCAATGGGGTCACGTCTTTTACAACAGTGGATCCAGCGGCCAATTCGCGACCATTTTCGACTCAACCAACGCTATGATGCTGTAGCTGAGTTAAGCGCAAGCGAGTTGAGTGAACTCACGCAACACCTCGACAGCATCGGTGATATACAACGCATTTTGGCTCGATTAGCTTTGCGCAGTGCGCGTCCTCGCGATTTTGCCAAATTACAGGCGTGTTTTAATGAACTGCCTTTATTACATATCACTTTATCTCAATTTTCAGCACCTAAACTGACGGCATTAACTCAACAAATCGGTACTTATCCTGATTTTGCCGATTTGCTCAACCAAGCGATCTGTGACAATCCACCTGTGGTTATTCGTGACGGCGGTGTCATTGCAGATGGTTACAATGCCAAATTAGACGAGTTACGCGCGCTGTCTAAAGGCGCTACTGATTATTTGAGTGAACTTGAAGCTCGAGAAAAACACGCCACAGGTATCAGTACGCTCAAAGTTGGTTATAACAAGGTACATGGATTTTTTATTGAAATCAGTAAAGGTCAAGCGCATCTTGCGCCAAGTCACTACATACGCAGGCAAACACTCAAAAACAACGAGCGTTTTATCATTGAGGAACTCAAAGCCCACGAAGAAAAAGTTCTCAATAGCCAAGCCAATGCACTTGCCCTAGAAAAACAACTCTACGATGCACTGTTTGATGCCTTGCTACCCAAGTTAAACGCCCTCACAACTACCGCTCAAGCACTTGCCGAATTAGATGTATTGTTGGGTTTTGCGCATCTTGTGCAAAATAAACAATTGAGCCGCCCCATCCTATCTGACAAGCGTGGTATTGCATACCAAGATGGGCGTCACATTGTCGTTGAAGAGGTTCTGGCCTCCCCGTTTATTGCCAACCCGCTTACAATCGATGAAACGCAATCCATGCTTCTGATTACCGGACCCAACATGGGCGGTAAATCGACGTACATGAGGCAAACAGCATTAATCGTACTCATGGCGCACATTGGCTGTTTTGTACCCGCAAAAGCGTGTGAAATAGGACCTGTAGATCAAATTTTTACGCGTATTGGTGCCGCTGATGATCTGGCCTCTGGTCGCTCGACATTTATGGTGGAAATGACGGAAACCGCAACCATTTTGAATAATGCCACCGAGTACAGTTTGGTTCTGATGGACGAAATAGGCCGGGGTACTTCTACTTATGACGGATTGTCCCTAGCTTGGGCGTGTGCGGACTTTTTACATCATAACATTCATGCAATGACGCTTTTTGCGACGCATTATTTTGAGCTAACAGAACTCGCAAGCAATACCCAAGGGATGGAAAATGTCCATCTGACGGCCATTGAACACAATGACAGCATTAAGTTTATGCACAATGTCAAACACGGTGCTGCGAGCAAAAGCTACGGCCTTCAAGTCGCTAAGCTCGCTGGTTTACCGGACAACGTCATTAGTGCTGCGCGTTCAAAATTACATGAACTTGAGACCACAAATAACACGCATCCATTACCGACTGGATCACCGGCAAAAGCAGTTACAGAGCCACTTCAGTTACCGCTCGATCAAACTGATTCTGCGCTGTTTGATGCGTTGGACAACACTGATCCGGATGAACTGTCGCCAAAACAAGCACATGAGTTATTGTATTTACTCAAAACATTACGGCAAAAATAACCTTTTTTGATTGTCTTAAAATCCCCTTTTGCGTATACTATTGCTCCATTCAGCATAGACCGAATCAATGCGTTTTGACACGCTACCACTCGTCTTGCTAAAACGTAATCTTACACGATAAATTAACGCCTTGGGTTATACATGACACATTATATATTCGTCACCGGTGGGGTGATTTCGTCATTGGGCAAAGGAATTGCAGCAGCATCACTCGCCGCCATTTTGGAAGCGCGCGGCCTCAAAGTCACCATGTTAAAATTGGACCCGTACATCAATGTCGATCCTGGCACGATGTCACCTATTCAGCACGGTGAAGTGTTCGTCACCAATGACGGCGCAGAAACTGACTTAGACCTAGGGCACTATGAGCGCTTCATTCGCACGCGCATGACCAAGCGCAATAACTTTACCACAGGTCGAATTTATTCATCTGTATTAGAGCGAGAGCGTCGCGGTGATTATCTTGGCGCAACCATTCAAGTGATCCCGCACATTACTAACGAGATCAAACGTCGCGTCATCGACGGTGCCGAAGGAAATGATGTAGCCATCGTTGAGATTGGTGGAACTGTTGGTGATATCGAGTCACAACCGTTTTTAGAAGCAATTCGTCAGTTAGGAACTGAATTAGGTCGTGAAAAAGCCATGTACATGCACCTTACCCTTGTACCTTATATGGCGGCCTCAGGAGAGGTGAAAACCAAGCCGACACAACACTCGGTTAAAGAGCTTCGCTCAATTGGTATTCAACCTGATATTCTTGTCTGTCGCTCTGAAGCGGCCTTGCCAGCAAATGAGCGCGCCAAAATCGCCTTGTTCACTAATGTCCAAGAGAAATCGGTTATCTCAATGAAGGATGTCGACAGTATCTACAAGATCCCAGCACATCTAAAAGCTCAAGGGATGGATGAGATTGTCATACAACGCTTTGGCCTAGATTGCCCTGAAGCAGATTTATCAGAGTGGGAAGCCGTATTATATGCTGAATCCAACCCAACAGACGAAGTCACCATTGGTATGGTGGGTAAATATGTTGAATTACCAGATGCGTATAAGTCGGTCAATGAAGCCTTAAAACACGCCGGATTAAAAAATCGCTTAGCGGTGAATATTGAGTACATTGATTCATCCGACATCATTGCCAAAGGCGACCATATTTTGTCGCACCTTGACGCCATTTTGGTCCCAGGTGGATTTGGTGAGCGTGGCGTAGACGGCAAAATCGAAGCGGCTCGATATGCACGTGAAAACCAAGTTCCGTACCTTGGCATTTGTTTAGGCATGCAAGTTGCACTTATTGAATACGCCCGCAATGTTGCGAATATGCCAGGTGCAAACTCAACAGAGTTTGATCCAGAAACGCCTTACCCAGTCGTTGGTTTGATTGAAGAATGGCTTGATGCATCAGGCAACAAAGAACAGCGCACAGAAGATTCTGACCTTGGTGGCACCATGCGTTTAGGCTCTCAACTTTGTCACTTGATTGAGGGCAGTCTTGCCCATCAATGTTATGGCAGTACTGAGATTTATGAGCGCCATCGTCATCGCTATGAAGTCAATAACACTTTACGTACCCAAATCGAAGAAGCTGGCCTAAGAGTCAGTGGTTTATCTACTGATAAACAATTAGTTGAAATGATCGAGATCCCAGAACATCCGTTCTTCATCGCTGGTCAATTTCACCCTGAGTTCAACTCGACCCCGCGCGATGGCCATCCACTTTTTGAAGGCTTTATTGCCGCAGCAGGTCGTTTTAAGAAAACTAATCACTAAATTTGAAAGGAAAATAACGCAATGGCAACAATTAGCCGTATCGTTGGCCGTGAGGTCATGGATTCCCGTGGTAACCCCACAGTCGAAGCAGATGTTTATTTAGATAATGGTGCGATGGGACGTGCTTGTGCACCTTCTGGTGCATCTACTGGCTCTCGTGAAGCCCTAGAACTACGTGACCAAGATCCTGCTCGCTATTTAGGTAAAGGCGTATTAAAAGCCGTTGCCGCAGTTAATGACAAAATCGCGCCTGCATTAGTCGGCCAAGATGCTGCAGATCAGCGTAAGCTTGACCAAATTATGATTGATTTAGACGGTACTGAAAACAAAGAAGTCTTGGGTGCCAATGCGATTCTTGCTGTATCACTTGCAGCAGCAAAAGCGTATGCCAATGGCGCTGGTATTCCCTTATATCAACATATTGCTGATTTAAATGGCACCTCTGGCGAATACTCCATGCCGGTACCAATGATGAACATCTTAAACGGTGGTGAGCACGCAGATAACAACGTTGATATCCAAGAATTTATGGTACAGCCTGTAGGCGCGAAAAGCTTCTCTGAAGCATTGCGCATGGGTGCAGAAATCTTCCATAACTTGAAAAAAGTATTATCTGCAAAAGGTTTGAACACAGCGGTAGGCGATGAAGGTGGTTTTGCGCCAAACCTGACTTCTAACGCTGAAGCATTAGCAGTGATCGTAGAAGCGGTAGAAAACGCTGGTTACAAAATGGATGAAGATATCACGTTGGCACTTGATTGCGCCGCATCTGAGTTCTACAAAGACGGTAAATATGTATTAAGTGGTGAAGATAAGTCGTTTGATTCAGAGGGATTCAGTGATTATCTTGGAGAACTAGCAAACCAATACCCTATCGTTTCGATTGAAGATGGTTTGGACGAGTCTGATTGGGATGGCTGGGCATATTTAACTAAGCAGATTGGTGATAAAGTACAACTAGTTGGTGATGACTTGTTCGTAACTAACACTAAGATCTTAAAGCGCGGTATTGATAACGGAATTGGTAACTCAATCCTGATTAAGTTTAACCAAATTGGTTCATTATCCGAAACGCTTGATGCCATCAAAATGGCGAAAGACGCTGGTTTCACTGCGGTTATCTCGCACCGTTCAGGTGAAACGGAAGACGCCACAATTGCTGATTTAGCAGTGGGTACCGCGGCAGGTCAAATCAAAACAGGGTCATTGTGTCGTTCTGATCGCGTAGCTAAGTACAATCAATTACTGCGTATCGAAGAAGCGCTAGGTGCAGACGCGCCTTATCGCGGTCGCAGCGAAATCAAAGGTCAGTAAGTAACCTTTATCAACCTAACCAGAATGCACAGCCTTGAGGCTGTGCATTTTTTTAAGTTTTAGATATGAATCAACTTGTTGGCAAATCCCCCTGCCCTTGCACCTCAAATAAAGTCTTAAACAAATGCTGCGGTCGTTTTTTAAATAGCGATGACGCGAAATACCCCAAAACGCCAGAACAACTGATGCGCTCACGTTTTAGTGCTTACAAACTTGGTGGTTATGGGCAATATTTGATTAACACTTGGGCGGTAGAAACCTGCCCGACAGACAATCCAATTGAATTAAATACCCCTGACCTTGACTGGCAACACCTAGATATTTTGGGCAAATCTGTCGATGGTAATTCAGGTATCGTCGAATTTAAAGCTTATTACCTAGAACCAGATGGCAGCTTAGCTTATTTGCACGAACGCTCATCATTCGTGCGTACGCAGGGCAAATGGCTCTATTTAGAGGGAATGATCTACTAAATCCCTTTATTTTTTGTGATTTTCTGTCGATAATAGCATGATGATTAAACAGCATGATATTTTCGGCCATAACCAAGACAGTATCCACTTTTCGGAACTGTGCAATGCGCTGTATCAAAGAGAATGTCAAAACCTCGCCGAATCATCGTCCTCGCAGATTAACCTGCTTAAACGCAAACTCAAGTTTTTACCTCAGTTAGTCCAAGAATGCGCACGTAGCCTTCTCACTACCAAGGCGCCATTGGATATCGACTTTTATAATGCGTCCTATCAGGGAAAACAAGCTGCCAATTGTCCGAGTTTAAAGCAGTCCTCGGAACTCATTGCCCAATATTACTCAAAGATACCCGATATCGGGCGAGTGTTACCGGTTGAAGTCAAAACTATTGATGGCTATCACTTTGAATTAGATTCAGTCGACCGCGTTGACGAAGAAAGTAACCTTTTGCACGTGAATAAACACGGATGGTTTCATCCAGACGGACAATCTCAACAAGCTAACGATGCGATTCGGTTAGTCAAACCCACCAAAGCGATAATGCAAGCAGCCTGTTGTGGACATCTGTGGCGCTGGAAAGGCAAAGGTATTCCACGTGCGCTGAGTTTGCGAGAATTAAAGTTATCTTTTCATATTCAGTGGTAAGTAACACCACAAACCTATTATTCTTTAGTATATTCATCATCATTTCTGGCAAAAAACACTCTTTCGCGCTTGACCTATCACTTTTGACACAGTACATTTGCGGTATGAAAATATTTAGCGCATTCTACACTCTGCTACTCTTATTACTGGTAGGTAAACTGCACGGGTGAGCTTGTCTTAAATTTCACAAAACCCGTGCCTGGCACGGGTTTTTTGTATACGTTTTAAAAACGAAAGGATGGTGTTATGTCACAACAAGTCAAAATATTCGATACCACATTGCGAGATGGTGAACAGGCGTTGCCTGCAAGCTTAACAGTGAAAGAAAAACTACAAATCGCACTGGCACTCGAACGACTCGGCGTTGACATCATCGAGGCGGGTTTTCCAGTCTCTAGCCCCGGAGATTTTACTTCAGTGCAAACCATTGCGCGTGAAATCAAAAATGCCACAGTTGCCGGCTTATCCAGGGCTCTTGCCAAAGATATTGATGCTTGTGGAGAAGCATTAAAAGTTGCTGAGCGTTTTCGTATCCACACTTTTATCGCCACTTCAGATATTCACGTTGGCACTAAGTTGAAAAAAAGCCAAGACGAAGTGGTCGAAATGGCAGTCAAAGCCATTCAACATGCCCGTCAATACACTGACGATGTTGAGTTTTCGTGCGAAGATGCAGGCCGTACCCACATTGATTATTTGTGCCGTATGGTCGAATCTGCCATCAAAGCAGGCGCGACCACAGTGAACATTCCAGATACAGTTGGTTATACCACACCAACTGAGTTCGGTGGAATAATCCAACAACTCTTTAATCGAGTGCCTAATATTGACCAAGCGACCATCTCGGTCCACTGTCACAATGACTTAGGTCTTGCAGTGGCAAATTCATTAGCTGCGGTTGAACAAGGTGCGCGCCAAGTCGAATGTACCATTAACGGTATTGGCGAACGTGCGGGTAATGCGTCGTTGGAAGAAATCGCGATGATTTTACAAACTCGTAAAGAACGCTACCAACTCGAAACGAATATTAAAAGTAATGAAATTTCGCGTACGTCTAAGCTCGTCAGCCAACTCTGCTCTATGCCGGTACAAGCGAACAAAGCCATAGTTGGTGCCAATGCTTTTGCACACTCATCAGGCATTCACCAAGATGGTGTATTAAAAGGTCAAAATACCTACGAAATCATGACGCCGGAAAGTGTTGGTTTAAACAAAAATCAATTAAATTTAACCTCTCGCTCAGGCCGTCATGTGATTAAGCATCGCTTGCACGAACTTGGCTACAGCGACAGCGATTACGACCTAGATGAAGTCTATGCGGCCTTTTTACGCCTTGCCGACAAAAAGGGGCAAGTGTATGATTATGACCTTGAAGCGATCCTCTTCTTTAACCAACAAAAACAAGATGATTCGTATTATTCACTCGAATATTTGCACGCCAGCTCAGGAAAAGAGATCATTCCTAGCGCAACTGTCACGCTAAACGTCGGTGGAGAACCCACGACCCATAGCGCCATCGGTAATGGCCCTGTAGATGCTGCGTATAACGCCATCATGCAAATGATCGGAGAAGATGCGATAAACATCGTGGATTTCAAATTGGACTCCAAAGGCGAAGGTGCCAACGCCCTAGCGCAAGTCAGTATTGTTGTACAATACAACGAGCGCCGTTTTCATGGCATCGGTCTAGCGACAGACATCGTAGAATCAGGCGTTAAAGCCCTGATATTTGTACTTAATAACATGCATTTAGCCGATATGATTGACGAGCAAAAGCTACAATCGGCCACAGGAGCATAAATGTCTACTTATCAACTCGCCGTGCTAGCCGGCGACGGTATCGGCCCCGAAGTCATGGCCGAAGCAAATAAAGTCCTTGATGCCATAGAGCAAAAATTTGACTTAACTTTAAACCGAACCGCCTATCCAGTGGGTGGATATGCCATAGACCATTACGGTGAAGCCCTGCCAGCTGAGACGTTAAAAGGCTGTGAAGATGCTGATGCCATATTATTTGGCTCGATTGGCGGACCAAAGTGGGACTCCCTCCCTCTCGAGAAGCGTCCTGAACGCGCGGCATTATTGACCTTGCGCAGTCACTTTGATTTGTTCTCAAATCTTCGTCCGGCCAAAATTTATCCTGGTCTAGAAGATTTATCCCCACTGCGCAAAGACATTGCAGCCAGTGGCGTTGATGTATTAGTAGTGCGTGAACTGACAAGTGGCATTTACTTTGGTCAACCCAAAGGCCTAGAAGGTGAAGGTGAAGAACAAGTCGCATTTGATACGATGCGCTACACCAAAGCAGAGATTCGCCGCATTGCGATTTCAGCGTTTGAAGCCGCGCGCAAACGCAGTAAAAAAGTCACTTCTGTAGACAAAGCCAACGTTCTAGTTTGCTCTCGTTTATGGCGTGAAACCACTGAAGAAGTCGCCAAAGACTATCCAGATGTTGAACTTGAGCATATCTATATCGATAACGCGACCATGCAGCTGATCAAAGATCCTGCACATTTTGATGTCATGTTATGTTCCAACTTGTTTGGTGACATAATCTCTGATGAATGCGCCATGATAACAGGTTCTATGGGCTTATTAGCGTCTGCAAGTATCAACGGCGATGGTTTTGGCTTATACGAACCTGCTGGAGGCAGTGCTCCTGATATTGCTGGACAAGGGATTGCCAACCCAATTGCGCAAATCCTTTCAGCCGCTATGCTTTTACGCTACTCACTAAATTTGAATGACGCAGCCGATGCCATTGAAAATGCCGTTATTAACACTTTAGGCGACGGTATTTTAACTGGCGAATTACTTGCACCAGAACAGCGCAGTCGAGCAAAATCAACGGCGCAAGTGGGTGACTATATTACGCAACAGATTTTAGAAGGTTAAGGTCATGGCAAAGACTCTGTATGACAAAATCTGGGACGCTCATGTCGTCCCGAATACCGGTGACGATGTATTGTTGTACATCGACCGCCATCTGATCCACGAAGTCACTTCACCACAGGCATTTGCTGGTTTAGATGAAATGAATCGCAAAGTACGCTGCCCAGAAAAAGTGCTTGCGACAATGGACCACAGTATTTCCACTCGCTCCATCGCATTGGATGCTTGTGGGCCTGAAAATCAATTACAACTGCAAACCCTTGCACAAAACTGCGAAAAGCATGGCATCGAGCTCTATCCAGTCGGCCATCAAAAACAAGGTATTATTCACGTTATGGCGCCAGAAGTAGGCGCGATTTTACCTGGTACGACTGTTGTATGTGGTGACTCTCACACAGCCACCCATGGTGCATTCGGTGCTTTAGCTTTCGGTATCGGCACCTCAGAAGTCGAACACGTTTTAGCGACACAAACGCTCAAACAAACCAAAGCCAAAAATTTAAAAGTCGAAGTCACTGGCACATTGCCTATTGGTGTCACTGCTAAGGACATCATTTTAGCCATCATTGGCGAGTTAGGTCACGCCGGTGCCACAGGTTACGTCATTGAGTACTGTGGTGATACCATTGCCGCTCTATCCATGGAAGAGCGCATGACCATCTGTAATATGAGTATTGAAGCGGGTGCGAAAGCCGGCTTGGTCGCCCCTGACCAAATTACATATGATTATCTAGAAGGTCGTGAGAAAGCACCTAAAGGTGAGTTGTGGCAAGAAGCCATTGCCTATTGGCAAACCTTGTTTACCGATGCTGATGCAGATTTTGATAAAGTCGTTACCTTACTAGCCAAGGATATCAAGCCACAAGTCACGTGGGGTACTAATCCTGGGCAAGTCATTGCAGTGGATACGCCGGTACCTTCTCCGGATGATTTTAGTGATCCTGTCACCAAAGAATCTGCCGCTAAAGCACTTGCATACATGGGGCTCAAACCAGGTGATAAGCTTAGTGAAACGCCTGTCTCTCATGTGTTTATCGGCTCTTGTACTAACTCACGTATTGAAGACTTACGCGCTGCCGCTAGCATTGCAAAGAAAGGTAAAGTACAACCTAGCGTAACCGCTATGGTCGTGCCAGGCTCGGCGCAAGTTAAAGTCCAAGCAGAAAGTGAAGGTCTTGATAAAATCTTTATTGATGCTGGTTTTGAGTGGCGCTTGCCCGGCTGTTCTATGTGCTTGGGTATGAACGATGATTTACTTGAAGCTGGAGATCGCTGCGCTTCAACTAGCAACCGTAATTTTGAAGGTCGTCAAGGCCGCGGTGCGCGCACACACTTAGTGAGCCCTGCCATGGCAGTGGCCGCTGCATTAACTGGCACATTTGCCGATGTTCGCGATTTTCAGGAGTAAAACATGAGTGCATTCACCGTACATACTGGTACCGCTGTGCCTTTAGATATTGCCAATATTGATACCGACCAAATCATCCCTAAACAGTTTTTAACGGGAGTTACCCGTCAAGGCTATGGTAAACACTTATTTCACGATTGGCGTTATTTGGACTTACACGAGCAAGAGCCTAACCCTGAGTTCAATCTCAACAAGCCTGAATATCAAGGTGCTTCCATTTTGGTGACTCGCGAGAATTTTGGCTGTGGTTCCTCACGAGAACACGCGCCTTGGGCATTGAAAGACTTTGGGATCCAAGTGGTTATTGCGACCAGTTTTGCTGATATTTTTTATGGCAATGCCATAAATAATTTCATGTTGCCAATTGTATTAGATAATGAACAAATTGACGAAATAATCTCATTGGTCACTGATAACCCTATGAGCGTACTAACTATCGATTTGCCTAACCTGTGTGTAAAAACACAAAATGCAGAGTATTCCTTTGCTATTGCACCTCATCATAAGTACAATCTAGAAAATGGTCTCGATGCTATTGGGTTAACATTGACCTATGCTGATTCCATTACAGAATACGAGATTTCTGCTAAAAACTGGTTATAAGGGAATTGAGACGCTCTTGTGACTAGGCGAAGTCACGTCACAAGAGGGTTTTATCATGCACCAAACCGTTACTATTGCAGAACTCGTTCCGGGCATGTTCGTAGAGAACATCAAATGTTCTGAAAGCAATTCTAATTTTTCCATCATGCCTGGTATGGTGATGTCTAACAAAGACATTGATCAATTTAGAAAATGCGGCATCAAAGAACTCATAATTAATACCGAAAAAAGTCGTGTGGATGTGTTCAAAGGCCCCCGTGTACAAATAGCTTCAAGCACTCCCCAACGGTATGATTATGCAACTGAATTCACCTTGGGTAGTCTACTCAAATTAACCAATCAAAAACTTGCAGTAGTCGCCAAAGCATCAAACGACCCCTCTGAACGAATAGAATTATTGGTCTTTTATGACATGGTCACAAAAACAAATATTCCTCTTGAACGCATTGAAGTTCAAGAGGAGGATGGCTTAATTGATTGCTTAATTAATCCCGCGGATTTTGACGACGAATTAGATCAGTTTTTGAAGCTTGTTGCGCTTTAATCGATAAACTCAGCCAGAAGTGTATTAAGATAGCGTTGGCCTTGTGACGTGAGGGTAATCTGCCTATTAGATTGAATTAAAAAGCCACTTGCTAGGGCGCGTTCAATCACATGACGAGTCTGCTGGGGCAAAGGTTGCAGTGTATGGACCTCATAATCTTCGAGCGTAAATGGTGCAAACAAGCGCAAGCGATTCATAAAATACTCGAACGGCACATCTTCATCATTCACTTGGTTTGAACGGTAAAGGTAATCCTGTTTTAGATCCATATAACCGCGAGGATGTTTGATTTTTTCGGTGCGGATAATCATCCCATTATAAGTCACTTTGCCGTGTGCTCCACAGCCAATCCCTAGATAATCGCCAAACTGCCAATAGTTAAGATTATGCTGACATTGCTGACCAGGCTTGGCATAAGCAGACACCTCATACTGCTGGTAGCCAGCGGCTTTTAACAGCGCATGGCCTCGTTCTTGGATATCCCATAACACTTCATCTTCAGGCAATACAGGTGGTTTAGATGCGAATTGAGTATTCGGCTCAATCGTCAACTGATACCAAGATAAATGTGGAGGAGCAAAGCTTAGGGCTGTTTCTAGGTCAGATAATCCTTCGACAATTGACTGTTGCGGTAGGCCATGCATCAAATCCATGTTGTAGGTACGCAAGCCAACCTCATTGGCCTGTTTTATCGCCGCAAAAGATTGTCGGTTATCGTGAATGCGCCCTAAGGTTTTGAGATGCTTAGTCTGAAAGCTTTGCACACCAATCGAAATCCGAGTAACCCCAGCTTTAACAAACCCTGCAAAACGACCTGTTTCAATCGTTCCCGGATTCGCTTCAAGTGTGATTTCGATGTTTGGAGAAAAAGCGATGCGTTTGCCTATTCCTTGCAGGAGTTGCAGTATCGCTTCTGCGGATAATAAACTCGGTGTGCCTCCCCCGATAAAAATAGACTGTAATGCCCTGCCCTGTACATATTTTAAGTCTTGATCAAGATCAGCGAGGAGGTGGGCTATGTACTCTTTTTCTGGAACGGATTGCTTTAACGTATGTGAGTTAAAATCACAGTAAGGACACTTTTGCACACACCAAGGCACGTGCACATACAAAGCGAGTGGAATATGTTTAGCCACCGAGCACCTTTGTTAACTCAGGGAGCAAAGAAGACAATGCCAGTGCACGATGACTGACCGAAGCTTTCTCGGACTTTTCTAATTCGGCAGCGTGACGCCCGGTTTGGGGACAATAAAAAACCGGATCATAACCAAAGCCCTGTTCCCCTTGTCGTGATAAGGCAATCTGCCCATGCCAACGACCTTGTGCAATAATCGGTGATGGATCATCTGCGTGCAACATGAACACCAACACACATGTAAAATAGGCCGAACGTTCATTCTGTCCTTCTAACCCACTAAGCAATTTATCAATGTTCGTCTCATCTGTAGCATCGGCTCCAGCGTAACGCGAAGAATAGATCCCAGGCGCTCCATTAAGCGCTTGCACCACTAACCCCGAATCATCAGCTAAAGCAGGTAGTCCTGTAACCGACGACGCATTGCGTGCTTTGATAATGGCATTTTCAATAAAGGTTGATCCGGTCTCAGGTACATCTTGAACACCAAGCTCCCCCTGAGCAATCACATTAACACCCAAATCGGATAGAAGGTGATTAAACTCTTTGATTTTGCCTTGATTTCCACTGGCTAGTACGATTTTGTTCAACATGTTTAATCCTTCGCTTTAGGCGACTTTGGACCACGTCCAACTTTCTTTTTCTTCTTCACGACGGTTTTGCCTTTGGCTTTTTTCTTCTTTTTGGTCGCTTTAGGTGGACGGTGTTTAGGCTCTAACCCAGGGATATTACGGGGTTTGATGACTTCGCCCAGGTAGCGCGAAACCCGGCCCAGCATAGCAAAATCATGCGCTTCGACTAACGCGATAGCCGTGCCTTTAGCGCCTGCTCGACCAGTACGACCAATACGATGGAGAAACACATCTGCGCTGCGCGGCATATCAAAGTTAATCACATGCGAGACATTATCCACATCAATGCCTCGTGCTGCGACATCCGTTGCAAGCAAAATATTGATTTCTTTATTTTTGAATCTAAGCATCGCAGCATTGCGCTTGTCTTGAGGCATTTCGCCCTGCAACCAACACACTTCGATGCCGTCTTTCGATAAGTTGTCTTTGAGTTGTTGTAAGCGCTCACGGGTTTTGATAAAGACCACTGCCGATTCAATCTGCTCGGTCAAAATATGTTTCAAAATGGCGTATTTGTGTGCATAGTCATCGCATAAATGGTACCACTGTAAGGTTTTGTTCTTCTCTTTGCGCGATGGATTAGCTTCGATAAATTCAGGATTTTTGAGGATCTCACGAGCAAACTGGCTGATCCCTTTGCCTTCTAACGTTGCAGAGAACAACATGCTTTGTTTACGCCAACGAGCCTCTGCTGAGATTTGATTAACGATCCCACGAAAACCCATATCCAACATGCGATCTGCTTCATCAAGAATGAACATCTCAATGTCACGACAATCAAAGGTCTCTTTTTCAATATGCTCAAACAAGCGCCCTGGCGTGGCAACGAGGATATCTAGATTTTGCTCTAATACGGCTTTATCCGTTCCATAATTGATACCGCCGGTGATCACCCCACACACTAAATCAGTATGTTGCGTAATGGCACATGCTTGTTCATAGATTTGTATAGCAAGCTCTCGGGTGGGGGATAAAATCAGTACCCGACACGCACCATGTTGCTGCCTTGGAAAATCGAGCAAAAATTGTGCAGCTGGAAGCAAGAACGCGGCAGTTTTTCCTGTACCCGTCGGTGCAGTAGCCAAAATATCACGACCGTCCATCGCATGCGGGATCACCGCTTGTTGAATACTAGTCGGGGTAGAAAAACCCATATCGGTGACGGCTTGACATAATACGTCATCCAGTTCGAGCGCTGCAAACATGCAAATTTATCCTGTAATATAAAACGAGAGTAGTCTACCACATCACTGCGCAAGAAAGGACTGAATCTTATTAATGTGAGCGTCTCGTAAAGCGGTTTTGATTGCTGCCCCCTGATGCCCTTGAGCGATAAGATCAGAGGCCTTAATCGACCTCAAAACCTGCTCGGCTTCAGTAAAAAAGGACCGAATGCCTGATAATTCTGGATGACACACCTGAGCGATTGAAATTAAAACTTGTAATCGAGCTGGGCGACGCATCACATCGACTCGATAGAGTAAATCCACTAATTCATCAGCACTTAACTTTGCATAGTCACGCAGTTGATGATTGACCTCTTGGCCTAGGGTAACGATATCAGTGATCTCATTAGGCACCGGTAAACGCTGACAAAAGGCATTCTGCTCAGCTGAATGTAGCGGTGCAAGTAGTACGGGGACTCTGACAATATTATTATGTTCTTGTTGGGCAAGCATTAACTGCGCTTGCCAAGATGGCGAGAGAATGATATCAGAGGTCAACTCGGCAAACCAAGGCGATAGCCCACCAAGTTCATGTAACAGCTCAAAAAACGCAGCCGGCTCAGGCTCTTGTAATACTTTCAATAATTCCTGCCAGACTCGAGGTGCAGCCAACTGATTTAATACGCCTTGCTCAATCATCCCTTTGAGTAAAGCTTTGGTTTCTAAGGCGACGCTAAAACCCAATGAGCGAAAACGCGCGTAAAAACGCGCCACACGCAATATGCGTAAAGGATCCTCACTGAACGCAGGAGATACATGACGCAAGATTTTATTATGTAAGTCAACTTGCCCACCGTACGGGTCAACAATATTCCCGCTGTCATCCTGAGCCATCGCATTGATGGTCAAATCGCGACGTAGCAAATCTTCTTCCAAGGTCACCGAACTGTCTGTGTTAAAGGTAAAGCCGGTGTAGCCTTCCCCGACTTTGCGCTCTTGTCTCGCTAATGCATATTCAGCTTTGGTTCTCGGATGCAAAAATACGGGAAAATCCTTTCCAACTGGCGTAAAGCCTTGTGCCAACATCTCACGCACAGAACCGCCGACCACCACATAGTCGCGGTCAGAAACTTCTAATCCTAATAGTGCATCACGCACTGCGCCACCAACTAAATAAGTTTGCATCGATTTACACCCTCTCAGTATGCGCATTATGCCTCAAAAGCGGATAAAGTCGGATAATTTTTTGATTAACTTTTGACAAACGCCATCAAGATGTTTAGGTTTATGAATAAATCAATGATAAACGATCAAACCATGTATTTATCGTATTTTGGGTTACAGGATAATCCCTTTTCCATCGCACCAAACCCTGCTTATCTTTACATGAGCCCACGCCATAAAGAAGCGCTGGCACATTTAACTTATGGCTTACGCGAAAGCGGTGGCTTTGTGATGTTGACTGGAGAAGTGGGTACGGGCAAAACCACCGTCTCGCGTAAATTACTCGACCAGTTACCTGAAAACACTCAAGTCGCGTTAATTTTGAATCCGACGCTATCGGCAATGGAATTACTCGCCACAGTATGTGATGAATTTGGGATCACGTACGATGCAGACAAAGGCAGTTTAAAATATTTTACCGATTTGATTTTGGCTCATCTGGCCAGCAACCACGCGAAACACATCAACACCGTTTTGATCATTGACGAAGCGCAACACTTGTTACCTGAAGTACTGGAACAGTTGCGATTGTTAACCAATCTAGAAACTCATCGCGAGAAACTACTCAAAGTGGTGTTGATCGGTCAACCTGAACTTCAAGCCTTATTACAACGCAACGAGTTACGCCAACTCGCCCAACGGATTACCGCTCGCTATCACTTATTGCCGTTAAACTCAGAAGAGGTCAAAGCCTACGTCGCCCATAGATTGTCAGTTGCCGGAGGGGATATCAGTGCGTTTCATCCTAGAGCCATGGATACCATTTATCAGATCACTGGAGGGATCCCGAGAGTCATTAACTTGTTGTGTGACCGCGCGTTAACCTTGAGCTTTACGCAGCAATCTCCGGCAGTGAAAAAGCACATGATGCGTCTCGCTGCAACACAAATATTGGGCGAGGATGTAGTCGAACAGCGTTTGCAAAAACAACAGCATCTTTACATGGGATTGACCTTTATCGCTGCTTTGGTGCTCGGTGCACTCATAGCGGGAGGGATTCATGGCTGATTTACGGATTATTCCTATCGAAGAATTGACACCTGGCATGTATGTCGTAAAAATTACCGCGCAAAATGGCCCTGTAAAAATTCGCAAACAAGGTCATATTAATAGCCCTGATATGGTCAAAGGGCTAACCGAAATGGGTGTCACTGAATTGCAAATCGATGTGACGCAAAGTATCGTTCTTGAGCCTGAGTTTTCTGCTGAAATCGACTCAAGCCATGCGCCAAGTCAAACCCAAGCCTTGTTGCAACAAACTCAAGCACGCAATCTCGATAATGAAATGTCTGAGCAATTCAATCGCAGTATCTTTTTGCCCAGTATCCAACGCATGCCTTCTTTGTGGGAACGCTTACGAGGCGATATTGTGCGCTATACGCTAGTGTTTAGTGTAGGTTTAACTTTCGGTTATACAGCAATGTGGGGCTATATCTATCCGCCCAAAGCTATTGAGATAGCGCAGCCTTCCGCTGTTGTTCAAGCACCACAGGCTGGACAAGCTTCTGAGATTGAGCAAACGCCTAAAGCTCAAACCGAAACTTCAGCTGTCCAAAATCCAACTAACGATGCGACACAAGTAGCCGATATTAGCCCGTTAGAAGCCAGTACGGATTTATTAAGTACTCCTTCCCGTACCGCTCTTAAACCTGAAGTGTTTACTGAAGAGTCAAATATCCCTTCAGAGTCTGAAGCAGAGGGTCGTTTACTGACTGGCGCAACAGAAGATAGTGGAATACCCTCTCCAGAAATTCAAGCGCGCCTAGCCGAAGCACTTGCCGAGCTCGATGATTTACCCGCGCCCGATCCTGCCACACAAGTAAAAGTCACTTCCAGTGATGACTTACCTCGTATTGGTCAGCTTCCAGCCAGTCTCTTAACTCAAATGCCTTCCATGGTGTTTGCCCAACACATGTATTCGAGTGAGGCTGATGCGCGTTGGGTACGAGTGAACAATCGTCGATTGCAAGAGGGCGACATGATTGAAGGGAGAGTCAAAATTGAAGCCATTGAACCACAACATGTTGTTTTATCGCTCAATGGCACCCGTTTTACGATGGCCGCATTAACTGACTGGTAACTTTTCAATCTGATTACAAGCGAATTACTGTAATACCAAACTCAAAATAATGGCTGTTAAAACTCCGTTAACGCCTAGCGCCAAAGACGCAAACGCACCAGCCCGTTCAGAGATTTGAATCGCTTTGGCCGTGCCAATGCCATGCGCAAAAATACCTAAAGTTAAGCCTTTCACTGCATCTTCTTCTATGTGAGCGAACTTAAAAATCCATTGACTAAACACCACACCCACAATCCCAGTCATAATAACAACAATGGCTGCAACCGGCGGAATGCCACCAATTAACCTTGCCGTATCCATGGCCAATGGCGTGGTGATAGATTTAGTTAAAATAGTAAGTTGCAATGCGATACTGCTGTCTAAACAATATAAGATTATCCAAGCAGAGAGTGGAGCCACCATACCGCCCACCACAATGGGCAGTAATAACCCAATGCCTAGCTGTTTGACTAATTTGGTTTGCCGATAGATTGGGATGGCTAGCGCAACCGTAGTGGGGCCGAGTAACCAGTGCAGAAGCTGAATATTATCCACGACACTTTTGAGAGGGGCATTTAGGCCATGAATCAATGCCAAGATCACTAACGCACTGACCATGATGGGATGAAGTAACGCGTTGTGTTGTGCGCGTTGATAGATCCATAACGCCATGCAATAAGCAAGTAAGGCAACTCCCAGCCAGAGCAATTCACCCATTGCGTGATTCACTTTTGGTCACTTTAGTGCGATACCAACGCTCAGTCACTGCCCCAATCACGACCATGCACAGCAAAGTCGCAACAAAAATGGTCAAAAACAAGGCCCAAAAATCGGTCATGATTTGTGCTTGATACAAAGGCACACTCACAAACGCCGGTACAAAAAATAGCGACATATGCTTGAGCATAAACTGCCAAGGTAAGGCGATACATTTGGGCACATCGCCAATCACGAAGAACCCTGCCAGCAAAATAAGTAAACCTATCAGAGCACCGGGCAATGGCAGCCATTGACTGAGCCAAACGCTGAAGCCAAAGATCCCAAAGACCATTGCTAAACCAAAAACAGATTGAGCCAAATCGCGTTTAGTCATGGTTTACCAAAAAATCAGGCAGCATAGAGGAATGGGCACATTTTAACTGAGAAAGCACCTGAGTGTATTGTTTTAATAGCATATTTATTGCGTGTTCACCGCCTTTTTCTCCTAAAGCGGCAACCGCGTACACAAAAGTACGACCCAAGAAGGTAAAGTCAGCCCCACTGGCCATCGCCGCAGCGATATCAGTACCGGAACGAATACCACTATCAAACAACAAGGTAATTTTGTCTTTGTATTGTTGGCGAATCGCTTGCAACCCGGCGATGGAGGATTCACCACAATCGAGTTGACGCGCACCATGATTAGAGATCACTACGCCATCTGCCCCAAGCTCAACGGCTTTTTGTACGTCATTTGGGTTGACTACTCCTTTGATGATGAAGTTTCCTGGCCACAGGTCGCGAAGCTCTTTTAACGCCTCAAAGTCAACGGCCCCCATCACGGTTTTATTCATAAACGCCGCCAATTGATCAGTTGGCATATTGGGTGGCATGTATGGGAGCAACGTTTCCATTTTGGGTTCACCGGCCATTGCCGTTTCCAATAACCAGCGCGGCGATAAGGCCATCTGTGCAATATTGGATAAAGACATCTTGGGTGGCATAGAAAGCCCGTTTTTAATGTCATTCACCCGATAACCAAAGGTAGGTACGTCCACTGTGACCATCATATTTTGATAACCACTGGCTTTGAGCCGGTTTATTAAATCGATTCGAGTTTCGGTATCCGTAGGGTTGTAGAGCTGATACCACGCTTTGCCTTCACTAATGTCTGCAATATTTTCCAAACTGGCTGAAGATACTGTACTAAGTACATAGGGAATATTCATTTGCGCAGCACTTTTTGCCAATATCTCAGGTGCTTTGGGCCACATTAACCCCTGCAAACCTACCGGCGCAATCCCAAATGGGGCTGCGTACGTATGGCCAAATAATTCAACCGAGGTATTCACGTTCACGCTAGGTTGGAGTAACTCACTGCGCAAACGCACTTGGACGAGTTCTTGGTTGTTGCGGTCTAAACCGTGTTCGTCAATACAACCGCCTTGTAGGTACTCATAGGCAAAGCGCGGCATACGGGCTTTTGCTTTGTGACATAAACTTGCAGAATCAGGGTATTGAGGAGCGAAAAAATCGTGCATGACTGGTTATCCTTACATCTTTGCTGTAAGAATAAGAGGTCATGGATCAAATGAGAAGTTAGATTTTGGTGTTAATCTTGTGAAAAAAATGCAGTAATTCCTCTACGCGTGACGAGTAATGCAGGCCTTTCAAGGCCGTTGATGATGAGCAATTGGTGGTTCGCCTCCTAAATATCACACAGATAAACAGCAAGAGAGACCAAAGGCCACTATAGACTCCACCGCTGGAGTTGGCAGAAGCTGTCTCAGCTTGAACTGGCGCAGGGTTACTCGTGGTGGGGGTTGAATTTTGATTCGAGTTATTTAATGAAACGGTTTGAGTAGCGGACACTTTACCTCTTGTGGAAGTTATCGTGACATCAAAACGAATATTTTCATCTGTAGCGAGTTCCGGCATCGTAAAAGAAATACTGTCTTGGTTCACCATTGCCACCTCAATGTCCCGCTCGGTAGTTTGTTCCCACTCTACCATTTTGCCAAACCCTCCAATATCTGGCGCAGTCAACGTCACGGTTTGTCCCGCATCGACAAACACTTCTTTGTTTTGCTCAGAGGATGGTAAACTTGGATATACATACTCAAAAATGTCACTTTCCGTTTGCGTAAACCGATATTCATTCACGAATATTTGCATTTCATAAGGCCCAGGATTGGGATTAGTATCAAAAATGGATGTGTAATCCCCCCTACTTGAACGGGGGACCTGCCGATTATTAGCTAAGCTGAATGTAAAATTAAATCATTGATTAATAATAACTTTTCCAAAAAAACCTTCCTTTTTCCGCTTTAAGCCCTGCGGAAAGTAACGGAATTCAGCTGAAAGCCCAGAAAATAAAAGGGGGCGATTAAGCGGAAGTTTTACGGAAATATGATGAGCAAAAAAAAATGATAAAATCCCCCTACCCACCCATAGCAATATGAGTAAGTAGGGGGTAGTTTTATTGCGAAACACATCCTGACAACTTATTATCAGTGAGTTCACATGCTGTCTCAAATGGCCATGAAAACACCTTACAAGTATTTTCTCCAAGCAAATCACAGGTTGAGGTTTCATTAATACGTTGTTTCATTTGGAGCAAACCACCAACTGACTTACCAAGTGTATCTTTGACATCACTAGATAGCTGACGTGTACCATCTTTAAACTGCTCAAAATACATGTCACTTACCCCTTGAATATTACTGAAAATACCTTCTGCACTAGCCTGAGATACTTGTTTAATTCTCTTACCACAAACTTTAACTTTATCTGGGGTAAAACTATCGAAGAACCCTTTCTCCTCAGTGGGTTCAAAATCCATGTTTTCCATCAATAATTCGAGCTCATTTAAGTCTTCGCACATCTCTGCTAACTCAACCATATCAAGCATTACGGAACCAGCAATAACGACATTAGCACCTGCGGGTATAAATACTGCAGCAGACTTGAACGTACTATCGGCAACTTTACGAGTTGACCTCTTAACTAATTTTGTCTGTTTCTTTTTAGCATAATCCCTAACTCCTCTTTTCATATTCGTAAGCGTACGGTCATTACATCTTTAAACGCCTCATAAATCTGTCATCCTTTCATTTTTAACGTTAAGGTGATTATGTCAGATATTAAAAAGCCCTCTTTTCCTCAATGCCATACTAAATAATAAAGCCACGACTAGCGAGGCTTGTGAATTAAAAGGTTATTTTAATAATAGACGTTTTGCTTCCTTAAGGGCTTCGATAAATATATCTAAATCGACAGGTTTATCTGAAACCTGCCCTTCAGGAGCTTCATAACAAATTTCTTTCGAAGGTTCATTCGTTACTAAGCCTACAAAGTTACCTTCTATTATTACTTCCGCGATTAAATTTTCGTAATCCAAATCACTGCTAATATTTATATCAATTTTGCTTGTCACGTTTAGGCTCCAAAAATCCTCTAAATTTACCATCCTTATCAAATCGCACTCCACGACCGTCCGATGACGTTACGTCAGTACCACCAAAACGATTTCCTTCCGTAGAAGTAGAGTCAGGATCATTTACTATCCCCTCCAGAACTCCTTGCCCCTGCTGATTTTTACTATCTGAGTTTCCTGTTGCAGGAGGAAAGGCTGAACCTGCTCTGCTACCATGCTTTTGAAGTGCCCTACCAGACTTAGTCAATTCGCCACTTTTATCAGCAGGATCAGGTTCATTTCCCGATTCAGGATCAGGTGTTGCTGGCGCATCATCGGACATTTCATTGTATACAAATACACCCACGGCACCAATCAATGTACCTGCAACTGCACCAACAACTGCCCCTGCCGGACATGCTGGTCCTGTCAAAGCGCAGCCTGCTGCGGCACCAGCAGCTGTTGTAGTCTTTCCTGTAGGGTCCAAATTGTTTACTGGGTCATTCCCCACATATGCATACAGATTCATCTGATCTTCATAGCCCACAGGGTCTGTTTGCAGGAATCGCCCAAGCTTTGGATGATAAATCCGTGCTTTGTAGTAGTATAATTGTAACTCGTTTAAATACAATTGCCCCGTGTAGGCAAACAAGGTGTTATTAATGCCAGCAGGCACACCAAAAGCATCGTATTGATTGACCTGCGATACTTTGTTATCGCTCAGATTGCTCACCGCAATGACACTGCCTTGGTAATTGGCATGTAAGTATTGAGTGGCACTGTAACTTGCTGCTGCGCCTTGGTATTGGATGAGCGGCTCATCGATTTGGTCGGAGTGAATAAATCGCGCGGTGATGTTGTTATTGCCATCCGTTGTGGCAATTAGCGCATCCCCTGCAAATACATAGTAACTCGTTTTGCCATTGATAACGGTCTTATATAAACGCCCATTGGGGTCGTAGGTAATACTCGCGGTGTTATTGCCATTGACAGCAATTAAACGATTTTCACTGTCGTAACTGTAGCGGTTGTTATCGGCATCACTAGTGAGGTTACCATTTTTATCGTGGTGCAACATCGCACCTTCAATCATAATGTACTGATTGAGATTATTAACCTTATATTGGCCTTGACGCTGCTCATTACCTTGATAGTGATAGCCGGTATTACTGGTACTAATCTCTTGGACTTGCCCAATCTTGTTGTAGGCAAAGCCTTGGTCCTTATGAATTTTCCTTCAATGCCATACTATATAATAAAGACCCGACTAGCGAGGCTTTGGATTCAAAAGTTAAACTATTTAACTAAAAGCTCATGACTATCTGTGAAAGTTACAAACCATTCATAGTCCTGATATGGAGAGTAGCTATCTGGCGTCACCGACCATACTTCCTCTGAGCTATCTTCATCTGGTAGGATATAGATTGTCAAATCATTAAGTTCAAACGAAAGTTGGCCTTCTTCAATTACATTAATACTTGCTATTGTGCTTCCAATCAAGCTGTATATTAACGATAAAGATTTACCTCTTTGCTCAAAAAAATCCTCCTCTGTTAATAAATTACTAGATGACACCCTTCCACTAGTTGTTAACCAAATTTCAGTTCTAGGGATAGTTTCACTTATAAAGCACATGTTCAATTCTATGCTTGAAATCACAATTCTATCAAGTTGCGCCCCTAGAAGTAGCGCAGTCAATTTTTTGTTTGCTGATTCGATATCCGTTTGCACCATGTTATTTATCAACCTCCAAATGACTTTTAGCTCTTTGTTCCGCTTTTTTCATGTTACCAAAATTTTTGCCATTTGCAGGATTTACTGGCTGAGAAGAACCTTGCCTAGACGTTACTACTCTTGGTGGATGATTTGGACCACCATCCATGACTCTAACATCCATCTTCATATCAGGTACATTATGAATAGTTCCGGCTTCTGTTCCCGCTTTGTTCGTTACTGCTGTTCCAGACATTCCAGCGCCTTCTAATGACTCTCTTACCGCTGAAGTAGAATTGCGCACTACAGCACCATCAGCTGAAGCTATAAAATCAGCCCCTTGACGATAGCCACTGATCGCCGTACTAGCACCGCCCGGAACAAATGGAATTGCTAAAGCAGCTCCATCTGCAATTACTCCAATCGCATCAATGCCAGCAGCAGACCAGTTTCCTGCAGCTAAATTTTTTCCTAAAGAAACTAACCCTACGCTGAGGCTAGACGCATCCCAGATCGACTCAGCAACTTTACCCGTGGGGTCAACCATATTAATAGGATCATTCCCCACATATGCATACAGATTCATCTGATCTTCATAACCAATAGGGTCAGTTTGCAGGAATCGCCCAAGCTTTGGATGATAAATCCGTGCTTTGTAGTAGTATAATTGTAACTCGTTTAAATACAATTGCCCCGTGTAGGCAAACAAGGTGTTGTTAATGCCAGCAGGCACACCAAAAGCATCGTATTGATTGACCTGCGATACTTTGTTATTGCTCAGATTGCTCACCGCAATGACACTGCCTTGGTAATTGGCATGTAAGTATTGAGTGGCACTGTAACTTGCTAATGAGCCTTGGTATTGGATGAGCGGCTCATCGATTTGGTTGGAGTGAATAAATCGCGCGGTGATGTTGTTATTGCCATCCGTTGTGGCAATTAGCGCATCCCCTGCAAATACATAGTAACTCGTTTTGCCATTGATAACGGTCTTATATAAACGCCCATTGGGGTCGTAGGTAATACTTGCGGTGTCATTGCCATTGACAGCAATTAAACGATTTTCACTATCGTAACTGTAGCGGTTGTTATCGGCATCACTAGTGAGGTTACCATTTTTATCGTGGTGCAACATCGCACCTTCAATCATAATGTACTGATTGAGATTATTAACCTTATATTGGCCTTGACGCTGCTCATTACCTTGATAGTGATAGCCGATATTACTGGTACTAATCTCTTGGACTTGCCCAATCTTGTTGTAGGCAAAGCCTTGGGTTAGGTTATATTGGCTTTGCCCAAAGGCTTGTTGGTGTTGTGTAAATTGCCCAATATCATTAAACGCATAATGCGTGTGGTTTCCATTAGCACGCCATAGTTGTTTTCGACGACCTTGCGCTGAATAATCAATGCGCAGCAGTATTTGGTTATTGGCATGCACAATGCTTTTTAAGCGATTGTGTCCGTCCACAGTAAAGGCAAAACGCTGGCCATCAGGATGGGTAATACTGCTGAGATTACTGTTCTTATCATATTCCATCGACACCGTGCGCACTCGCGTAGTGCCATAATAGCCTTCTGCCGTGGTAGTACTTTTCAGGTTTCCTCGTGCATCATAGGCATGCGTTAAAGTGATTTTATCATTGTAGTTGCCTTTACTTGCTGAGAGTTGCAAACCTTGAGCATCATAGCGATAGCGCACTGAATCTTGACTATCAGGTGCTATTTTAGCAACGAGTTGATTGAGATTATCGTAACGATACTCAAATTCATCACCACTGCGTTTACGCTCATGACGTAAATTTCCACGTGCATCGTATGTAAAGGTGGCATATTCATTATCCGAGCGATATTGATTGTAATGACTTGGTCCGTAGTAAGGATAATCAATGCGCGAGATATTTAAATACCTATCATAGGTATAGCGGGTTTCGTTGCCTTTGGCATCTTTTACCGAAGCAAGTAATCCTGGTCGTGATGGTACATAAATATTTTCGCGATACGCTTGGGAAAGGGGCGTATCCCACGCGCGATATTCAACCAATACCTGATTATATTTATCATATTCAAAGCGCGTAATCCTATCGTACCCGTAATCTGGATGATAGCCGGCCTTACAAGCATCAATGGTTACGTTATCAAACTGACTGGGGATAATACGCCGCGCTTCACACACAACGCGGTCAAAATTATCATAGCTCGTTTGAACAAATTGCCGTGTCGTGTTGCTCGCATCCCGAATGGCTTTGCCCACTAAGCGTCCTTTGCTATCGTAATAATGCATGACACTGGAATGACGGGTAAAGTGTGACCAATTAGCAGGGGCAATGGATTCTGATTGCCATCTTGCAAGTACACCTTGCTCAATTAACGACACTAAGCCGATTGCATTGTAAGTGATTCTTGTTGCAGCATAGGTCAATGGCCCGCGACCATCAGGGTCTGGCGATATTGTACCGGTGACTCGTCCGGCAATGTCATAACGCGTTGCAGTGGTAAATTCACTGGCAACTTGCGAGGCATTTACCGTGCTTATCATATTGAATAAAAATACAATGACTAAGCTTTGAAGAATGAAGGTTTTATGTAAATTAATCATGATTAAAACCCTCGTTTTGTATTACAGGCACTCACTGATATGCCTGATTTGGGTTGGGATTCACCAATAACGCGTCCGTATTTATCATGCTCATAACACGTCACAAAACTGCTGCGCTCTCTATGAGAAGAATAGGTGCTTGCAATTAACCATAAATTATTAGCACCACTTCCTGTACCGTAGTGATAATCGATGGTGATTTGGTCATTGCCTTGACAGCGCTCACTTACCATGGCGGAGTTTTCACAACTGATTGCTCGCGTTAACATGGATATGGGTGTTGTCGCTTTGACAATACTACCAGCAGCATTTTTATATCGCGCAGATAACAAGGTATATTTATAGACTGACATCGGATTGATATTGCTGGCATTTTGGGGATGAGTAATGCTTATGAGTTGTCCCGTTTGGTGGCTGTACTTTGTATACGTCCACACCGGTGCAGGCTCGTCCCTATCATAGCCGAGAAAAGTGCTGTATGGACTGCTCGTTGCACTGGGTTTATTGCAATTAACGCTATTACACATATAGGTGTTAAATTGCGCTTGCGTCACTGCACCATTGACAGTGGATTGATAGAGGCGCCCTTTATTATCGTATTCAAATAAGGAATAATGGTCGGTTAACTTATCTTCTATTTCTGTCACACGATTAGTCGCATCTTTGGTCAAATGAATAATCTTATCCCACGTTTCAATGTAATACGGTACCGTGATGACCTTACCCCAGTGACTTTTTGGTGAATGTGATTGAGCTGTTAATACATTGGAAAAATAAATTCGTTCTACGCCACGGTCAACATTGGTAGTTGTTGCAATGGTTTCTCCACTATAAGCATCTTTGGAGGCTTTATTGGGACCGACCCAATATTCTGTAGTTCTGCCATCTTTGGTTGCTGCGCCTAATACTCCAAGAATATAATCTTTGACATAAGGGGGTTGCATTGAGCCAGGAGGAAATGTTTGCAGTATTGGGAATAAACTGTATCCATAAGTAATAGATTGTCCGTTAGGCAATGTTATTTTGCTGATCACAGAGCCACTTTTATACGAATAAAGTGGATGCGTCGCTTGAGAAGTGTGAAACACTGTCTTCAATCCTCCCATGTCGGTGACGGTGAAGGTATCTTGACCCACATACATTGCCCGCGGCATGCCATCCGGCCAATCAAATGTTGCTGTCGGCCAATCATGACTTAATTGACAAGTGTTATTTTGAATAGGGCATACCTCTAAAGCATTGTTTAGTGCAACAATTTTACTAGGAAACGCACTTGACCATGAGCCGGATTCGGAAGGTATCTGCGCCATGTGTGGATTATCACGCTTATCCGCTGCAATAGGACGATGGTGCACGTCATAAATGTATTTGAGCTGTAAACCATTATTGGTATTAACACTCATGATGGGGCTAAAAATACTATTGTGGCGCTTGTGAATATCAATTGTAAATCCGTCTGGCTTGACGATTTTTACCATCACCGCATAGGTTTTGAGGTGTTCTTGTGCATTGGGTTTGAAATAACCTTTGAAATATACTTTTGTTCCATCGGCTTTGGTTAACAGATATTGCCCGTTACTTTGATAAACCAGTGTGACTTGGTCATCGCGAATATTGGTAAAGGTATTTGTAGATGCATCTAAATCAAAATCGTAGCTGCCTTCATGGTCAAACACGTGTGTTGTGTAGTAAATATAAGTGGTATCACCATAGGCACCACCATCGGGGGCACCACTGACAGTTCTTTCACTGAATTTTTGCGTGATGATGCCCCCACGAAATTTATCTTTATAACCTGGCGCTTGTGATTGATGATAATTGACTAAATCATTGTTAATCACCGAAATACTATGAGCTAGCCCATGCTGTCCTTGCCCAATAGACACCGTTTGTATTGAGTGAGATATCGCCCCTGAGGCCACATTAATCAAATGCTCATCGGTAACAGAATAGTGTGGCAAACCCAAAGCGGGACCTTCATAGGCACCACTGTCA
The DNA here is from genome assembly GCF_024300645.1 of Alteromonas sp. LMIT006. Taxonomy (NCBI): domain Bacteria; kingdom Pseudomonadati; phylum Pseudomonadota; class Gammaproteobacteria; order Alteromonadales; family Alteromonadaceae; genus Alteromonas; species Alteromonas sp. LMIT006. Next base: position 2,521,664 of record NZ_CP101291.1, read on the forward strand.
CCCATACCTGTACTTTCAGTCGTAGCTAATGCACTGCTTGGAACACTAATAAAGAATATGAGTAGTCCATAAAATATTAGCGATGGTTTATTCATGACACTCTCCTATGCGCATTTGCTCACGATTACCTGCCTTATCATAGGTATATTGTCTATCACCATTGACGGCATCTTCGGCGCAGACTAAGCGATTGAGAGAGTCATAATGAAAAGTAGAAGTCGTACTGGCGGATGTATTAGCAAATTGCACATTATCAATAGCAATATCGCCGCGATATCCACCTGCAGCGATAGCCACAAAACGAATGGATTTTCTTCCCGGATAAAACGCAAGACTCACTTGCTGACGTGTCCATGGAGTGGAGGAATTTTTATGCTGCTGATGCGAAGCTTGCCAGACGCGATGCCAAGCATTCTCAAAATACACCTCAAGCCCAAGGGTACCAGTCTGATCACCATGCATGTGATAATCAAAGATAATCGTGTTACTGCTGACATTGCTTTTTTGCAGCATGGCGGTATTGCCTTTATGATATGCACCACCGAAGGAAGTCTCTAAAAACACATAATAAGGACTGCCATTTGCCCCTGAAGCAGGCCCAGTTCCAGAAGAAGGCGTTGCCCCTTGACGACGAAAAAAAACTTTAGAGCCGGTATTAATAAAACCATCCCAACCGGATTCAAAACCATGGACTGATGCAACACTGGCTGTCGTAGTGAATCCAGACAGTAACATAAGCAGTCCACTACATACAAAAGACTTAACCTTCATTATCATCCCCTTCTAATGTCACAGCTTGATAGGGATCACATAATTGTTTTGCAACGTCATTAAGATCATTCGAAGAATGACTCACGCAATGATTGACTTCAACCACATCAACTCCGTTAGGTAATTGCTGATAATGACGAAGCACACACATGTCATACATTTGCGATTCTTCAGAAAACTCAAACGCAATATGCGCTTCAACCTGATTGTGGCATTTTACAAGGTACGATTGGTTTTCTTGCTCTATTAATGTGAAGTCAGCCGCTTGGCTTGATGCTGATACGATAGTTATTGCACCGAAGAGTAAAAAAATTGAAGGTTTTGGTGATAATGAAGGCATGAGGCGGCTCCTGTTTCGTGCATCTTATTTCGTGGGACCTGTTTTTATGAATTAAGCGGAATAGACAAAATATTGACAATTAGACATAAGTATGAGGATAATAGGTGGTTAAATTATTTGTAATTAATTATTTATGGTAAATATCCATTTTGAAAAGTTAACGTGTTATTAGCTAACAGTATTTATTTTAGAGCTGTATATTTCAAACTAAATTGCAATGACTTCTATTTGTTATTTTTTATTACTACCAGCTAAAAGCTTTTCATCACCTAAATACTGCAAAGCCTTTATGTTTGATTTTTATTAGTCGTAAATTCATATAAATAAGTGCACCACTCTTTGATGAAGCATAGCTAGTAACCTCTTTCCGTAGTTTTGAGCAATTAACCCCAAAATAGTTTCCTACCAAGTTTTGCATAAAACGGCGCTTTATTAAGTATTAGCAAAAAACAAATATCCAACTATATTTTGCAAATTGCTAGGTTTGAAAAAGTGAGAATCTTGATTAACTCGTTACGCTTATTCTCACCTTTTTGCTATGATCTATGTGAAAACTAATAAATCGCCTTTACGTATTGATATTTAGGGTTTGTCTCACGTTTCATAGCAACCAAAAGTGTGAGGGTGTATGATAAATAATCACCCTGAAAGTTATCTTTAAATATCTTCTAGTGGACACTTATTTTTAAATAGCCTGTAGTGATGACTTATCGTCTAGGTCGATATTCCACGGCAAGAGTTTATCAATCTGATTGATAGGGTGCTGACTGATGCGTTTGAGTACCGCTGTCAGATACTGTGTTGGATTAATGTCATTGAGTTTTGCGGTGCCAAGTATCGAGTACAGTACAGCTGCCCGTTCGCCTCCCGCCTTTGAGCCTGCAAACAGATAGTTTTTACGCCCGAGTGCAATGGGTCTGATAGAGCGCTCTGCCGAGTTGTTATCGATTGCGGCTCGACCATCTTTTGTGTAGGCATAGATACCGTCCTTTTGCTTTATCGCATAGGCAATGGCTTTCGATATGGCTGAGCCTTTCGATACGGTGCGTAAGCGATTGTCTAGATATTCATATAGTGTATCTAGTATCGGGATAGCCTGTTGTTGTCTTATCTTGACTCGTTTATCGGGTGGTTGATTGCGGATATTTTTTTCAATGGCATACAGTCTTTGGATATACGCGATGGCTTGTTCGGCAATCGGAGCAGGACCTGATTGCGTAATATCATAAAATTTACGCCTGACATGTGCCATGCACGCTACAAAGGTCACATTATTGCGATACACATCGTTGTAGCCGGCATAAGCATCGGCTTGCAGTGCGCCTTTGAAGTGACGCAAGTGTGAAGTGGGATGAATGCTTTTTCTATCTTCGCTGTATTGTAGCCAGACCGCAGGCGGTGCTTGCTCGCTCCATGCGCGTCCATCTCGAACATACGTCCAATAGCGCCCGACTTGCGTGCGACCTTTTCCTGGGGAGAGTGTGGGGGCGGTGGTGTCATCAGCATGTAAGTGAGAAGCTTGTTTGACATGCTTGCCAATGGCTTCAGCGAGTGGGCTAAGTAATCGGCTTACCTGACCGACCCAATCCGCTAAAGTAGAGCGCTCTACATCGATGCCTTCGCGTACCATCTTTTGAGCCTGACGGTATAGTGGTTGATGGTCAAGGTACTTGTCCACCATGACTTGGGTGAGCACATTCGCACTGGGTAAAACCTTGTTAATCACACGCTCAGGCGCTGCATCTTGTACGAGAGTCTCACACTGACTACAGCCATACTTAGGGCGAACGATTTTAATCACACGGTAGCTGACTGGCACGACATCGAGCATTTCAGAGACATCATCCCCAATGTGCATCAGCTTACCGTTACAGCATGGACAGCTTTGATGGCTGTCGAGGCGTTTTTCATCACGTGGTAAAGATTCGGGTAATTTCACTCGACGCTTAGGAGTGCGTTTCCCCATCGACGATGTATCATCAGCAGAAGCTGCTGTTTGCGCTATCTGAGTTTCTAGCTCTTCAAGTTGCAACTCGGTTTGATGGATGTTTTTCTCAACTTGTTCGGATGAGCGACCAAAGCGATGACGTTTGAGTGCATTGAGTTGCTGATACAAGTCCTCGATGACAGCCGTTTTTTGAGACAGCTGAGCCGCTTGTTGCGCGATGATTTCACGCAAGGCGTTGGTGTCGTCGGGTAAGGCGGAAGGGCTTGTTTTCATGGGCTTTATTATACCACTGAGCCCAGATGAACACACGTTTTAATCCCTTTTTTAAGGCCTTTTTTCACTCTTTTTAAGCGCTGTATTGTGGGCGAGAACGCCTTGCCGGAGGACGCCAATCGATGCCTTCTAATAACATGGATAATTGCGCATGAGACAGATGCACCGCACCCGATTGTGCACTAGGCCAGACAAAACGACCTTGCTCCAAACGCTTGTAGTACAGACACAATCCTTGGCCATCCCACCACAACAATTTGACTCTATCGCCACGCTTACCACGAAACACAAATACATGGCCATTAAATGGGTCTTTGTCTAAAACATGCTGGGCAATGGCGGATAAACCATCAAAGCCTTTACGCATATCCGTGTGTCCTGCACATAACCAAATGCGCACATCGTGTGACAATCCAATCATGTCAGCGCCTCAATAACGGTTTTGATGAAGCCAGGATGATTGTCATGAAACACAATCCGATGCCCATTACGTAACTCAATGTGCATTGATGCAGCAGTTGGCGGTGGGGGGACTGAGGGCTTAACTGGCTCAGACACAACAGTGACAGGCAATAAAGACTCTGATACAGCCGACTCAGGGGCAACTAATTCCGTTGTTTGCTTGGCTTTTGTGACCCAAGAGGCTTTACCATCTCTCGCTTCGCGCACCCAACGAAAAATCTGATTGTGATTGATATCAAATTGTCGTGAAATGACAGATACAGACAATGTGCCTTGTGTAACCTCATTGACGATGTGCATTTTATACTCAGGGGAAAACACCCTGCGCGAAGTTGTTTGCTTGATTCCTGACATAATCAACTCAACTATGAAAATGACAGGATGACAGATTTATGAGGCGTTTAAAGATGTAATGACCGTACGCTTACTCATATTCTGATTTTGCTTTTTTAATTTTTGATTCTGCTTTTTTATGTTTTGATTATCCTTTTTCATCTGCACAACAGGGGGATTTAACCCTAAGTTATCCAATAAGCCAGTTAAAAAATTAAATCCCGCTTTTGAGACCAGCAGCAAACCATTTACTACAAGGGATAAAACAAGAAGTAATGTTAAAAATGCCTTGATCAAGATTTTCATAAATTTCCCTCACTCGCTTACGTTTCTATATTACACACTATCATATCCCCTCCTAGATAACCTTTTAAAATCTAAATCCCCTACCCACCCATAGCAATATGAGTAAGTAGGGGCGTTATTTTAAAGCTCAATGGCGGCCACTTGGCAGGCGTTTCTAAGAGTCTCCTGAGATATTTTTGCATATCGAAGGGTGGTGGTATAACAGGCATGATTCGCTAACTGTTGAACACTCGCTAATGAAACGTTGCTCGATACAAGATTACTACAAAACGTATGACGTAGGTCATGTATACGCACAGTCTGAGGTATATCAGCCTCCCTTAAAGCACTCTTAAACGACTTTTTAAAATCGTTATATGGCTTTTGCGTCACAGGATTAATAAACACATAAGTACAATGCATTCCTAACACTCGGGATAAGATATCCATGGCGGTTGTGTTGAGTAAGATCACATTTTGCTTTTTATTCTTAGCGACACTAGGTGGAACCGTTATTGTGCAGCTATTCATATCGACCCAAGACCATTGAAGCGCTTTTGCTACCCCACTTCTTACTCCCGTTACCAGTAAGAATATCATCAATAGGTTAACCGGGCGATCAGGGTGCTGCATGAGGACTTCGATAAAACGCTGTTGCTCTTGAGGCGTTAAAAAGCGCTCTTTTTGATTATCAAACTTAATGTACTCAACCTTATCACATGGGTTCTTAGTGACAAGCTCCCATTGTATTGCCAATGTAAACATGCGACTCAATAACTTTAAGTGTCCGGTAATATGACTACCTGATAAATTTTGCTCTAACAAGTTAGTTTGAAACCGCTCTATATCTATTACCTTAATCTCCTCAAGCTGCTGACGACCAAAAGTTGGCTTAAGACGCAGTCGCCACATCGACTCAATATTCCTAAATGTGCGCAATCGGGTTTTGACATGTGGCCAATAATACTGCTCCCAAAACGCATTCAAGCTCAACATTGACATATGACTCGTCTGGGTAATGGGTGGTGAAAAGGGGGAATGAGGGGATTGGCTGGATTGAGGGATGAGCTGAGCCACTTTTTGTAATGCCTCTTCCAATGAAAGCCTATCGGAACGTCCTAAGTTATGGTCTTTTTCTTTGGTGCGATAGCGATATGTCCCCACCCCTTTTGACGTCTGACGTATCTCGATGCGAAAGCCTTTCGGTAAATTGTCCGCTCGATACTCCGCCTTAATCTTGTCCTTTGGTGTGGGTAAATTATCAATAAAAGTTTGGTCAATATATGAGTATTTCATCATTATCTCCGGTATAAAATGTTGTTTAATGCTTTGAATGAAAAGGCAGGGGTGAGCCTGCCTTGTATGATTAAGCCTGACGCAGTAGTCGTGACACGATGGCACTGCTGAAAGGCTTGTTACGATAACTGCATAACCCACGTTGATTGAGCAAGTGGGCCAGTTCGACCGTATTGGCTTGCGGGTACTGAGCTTGCAGATGATGGATGACCTTGATGATTTTTTGTCGCCAAGCGCCTTGAGCAGACGTACGGGCTTGAGTTGCAGAAATAGTGTCAGTATTACGACAACGCTCAAGTTGGGGGTTACCCAATTTCACACCACGCAACTTTGCCGCACTAAGGGCTGCTTTAGTTCGTTGCGAAATCATCTGCGCTTCATGTTGGGCCATTGCAGCCAAGATATGAATCGTCAGTTGGTCGATGTCAGGGAAATCAGCGAGTTTAAAGCGGACCCCTTTTTTCTGTAAGTCAGTAATAAAGTGTAAGTCTCGGCTTAGCCTATCTAGTTTAGCCACTAACAAAACAGCATTAGCCAGTTGAGCATATTCCACAGCCCTTTCAAACTCTGGACGGTCAGAGGCTTTGCCCGAACCAACCTCTGTATACTCAGCCACTAAGATGCCATTGTGTAGCCTTAGAAAATCACTTATGGCCTGTTTTTGAGCTTGCATTCCTAAGCCAGCTTTTCCTTGCTTCACCGTCGAGACTCGGTAATAAGCCACATAGTTAATTTGACTCATGCCTTACTCCTTTTGGCACTCTTATAAAATCGATGGATTTTCGTAATGAGCAAAATAAGCAAGCTGAACATACCAAACATGCACTGGCTTAGACGCTCTAGTGCGAGAGGTTTGGTACAAATGAGGTAAATAGTAAATAATGATAGTATCAAGAACATCTTTGGTTTCCTTTGAATGTGATACACCCACACCAAACAAATGCATAACGCTAAAAGGACATTTAGTGATATGTATTGATTGGGGTGGGCAAGTTTATTGATGATTTAAGACGTCGTCTTGTTAGGGACAACTGCGTGGTTTTTACAGATGGCATCGAGGTTGCCAATTTCGTGTCGATAAACATGCTTTGAGGATGGGCAAAGCATGCCTTCTTGGCGTAATACTGCTGCTAAAAAAGAAGCGTTATTTGCGCTTTTTCCAACAAACAAGCAATTGAATACCGTTGAGCTAAATACTTTCTCTGTTGGGAGTTTCTGCAAAACATCTTTGATTGCTGTTATAGCAATGATGTCCGGGCTAAAAAACCCACCTCCAGAGTTCGATACGAAGCGCAAATAGATATTCTGTTTGTCATCATGCAGGATGTCGTAGTTAAGCTTTGCATGCGAACGTGCATTGAGTAGAGGGCATTGTCCCGATGATATTAGAGTATAACCCTCCATGTTAGACCTCCTCAGCGTGCAAGATGAGTAAAAACACACCGCCCCCGGCATTACCGGTGATCTGACAGTAAAGTGAACATCCATCATCATGCTCGACAAAGTCCGGCTCTAATAAACAGCGAGTTTGAGCATCCGTCAAAACAGTTGGATAATCCGATAACTGAATATGCAAGCAGCATTTGGTGTCATGCCAGAATGCTTTTGACTCCTGCAAGTTATCAAAAGGCGTTACGATGACATCATGTAATAACCGATGCGCATGACTAGAGATTGCCATAGGGGTATCCCATGGCCACGTGTATGTTGTATACATAAGGTATTCCTATAAATGAATAAGATGGAGCAGTGCACGTAATGAAATACCGTGCTCTGTTTGGAAGGAGTTTTCCGATATAGATACTGATTTTTTCTCAGTTTAAATAATCAGTTTTTGCGAGCATCTCTGATTATGTTTATTCTATAGCGATACCTATTTTGTAATGTGCATGAACAGTAAGGAGCTGTGTTGACTGATAAACTCGATAGACGCTTTGATTGGTACCCAACTTTTACCAACAAGAGTATCAATAAGCTGGTGGATGAGTTAGCCAATACCAGTGTTGAACTATTGAACAAATCTCAGCAAGGGGGTAATGCACAAAAGCGACGAGTTGCATTGGAAGACATTGCCAGACATCTGATATGCGCACTATTTATTAACTACCAAGAAAAGCAATACCACAGGCATGAAAAGCTCATCAGTATTCCTTTGCACAAGCGCCATTACCACCTCACTGACCCCAACAAAATTCCTTATGTATACCCCAACAAAGTCGAAGCGGTCTTTAAGGCGCTTGATAGATTAGATTGGATAACGATACAAAAAGGTCAATATCGCTCCTCAGGTCAATCCAAAGTCACGGTTTTTAAAGCAACACAAATACTGGAAACGGCCTTTTCTCAGTTAAACATACACTGGCTTGCACAACAGCCCATGCCAATGCAAAGAGGCGTTGAAATCAGAGACAAAGACAAAACAGATAAGGCCGTTGCTATTGCTCATACCCACCCCAATCTTGACCATGAAAAATTGCACACATATCAACAAAATTTGGCGAAGATAAATGGTCACCTTGTACAACAGTGCATCCACCTTGATGCCACGGACGAGCAGCTCAGGCAAATACTGACACGTGAGCATGTTGACCAACGCACTCAACAACCTTACCAACACCATATAGATATCAATATGGTGCAATTACGACGCATATTTGCAAAAGGACGTTTAGATAGAGGGGGGCGATTTTACGGAGGCTGGTGGCAAGGGGTATCATCAGAGCACCGCCCAGTCATTCGGATCAACAACCGCAAGACCATCGAAATAGATTTCAGTGGAATTGCCATCAATATAATATATGCACTTAATAAGACATGCCTGCTTCCTAAAATAGATGTATATGATATTGGATTACCAAACTGGGAGGGGAAAGAGGATAGACGTCGCCCTGTGGTAAAAAAGGCCTTTAATGCGTTTATCAATGATGAAAAGGGACATTATCGATTAAGTGGAAAAGACATTAAGGCCCTCGGGTGTAACACTCAGGAACTGAAAGAAAAAATCATACTCACCCACCCTGTTATAGAATCTATATTCAGTACACAAATAGGCCTAGAGGCTCAGTATTACGATAGCTGTGTGGCAGAAGATATCATGCTGTCCCTCTTGGCACTTGGGATAACCTGCTTGCCCATTCATGACAGCTTTATTGTGACAGCATCACACTGGGATATCCTACAAACACAGATGCAACAAAGCTTTAAGAAAATAATGGGTGTGGAGATAACAGTAAAACCAGAGGTCATCAAGTCACACCGCACTTTGCATATCCAGAATAAAGATATGGCACTCAGGCCACCCCATGAGGACATCCTATCAACACAAGAACTTCATCAAGCATTCCTATTTAAGCAAGAGGGAAACCTCATGCAGAGATATTATGATAGCTATACTGATATCAAGGGAGAGGATATTTAGTATTCATCTTCTTTAAATACTATTAAATATTAAAGAGAATAATAAGAATAACCCCCTAATGTTCTCTAAGTAGCACTAAGGGTCTACTAATGGTCCCTAATGAAAGCCTAGGGGTGCCTAGGGCTACCTCATTAGTGGCCCCAACTTTGTAATAAGTACCATTAGGTAGTTAAGAGTATTTTATGATATGTTCGATATACTAATCATAATCTAAGAAATTTTCTTATAGTTATGACATCAGTGCTGGATTATATTTGGGCAAAGTAAAATACTTACATAAAAGGATATCCTATGTTGCCTTTATTAGCAGTTCCCGTTTTACATTCCTCTGGCGCATTCATTGCCTATAGTGGCAGTGGTTATTTAGCTGGCTACCCATCAAAACTATCTATTGGCTTAATGATCTCAGGTGCTAGAAATTGTCAGTCGTGGGTTTCCGACGTTCTTATAGAAGCTAAGATAAACCAATGATAGAATTTATAAAAATATTATTTTTATCAAAGTTTATATTGCTAACAATAGACCCAGTGACTATAGATGAGAGATTTTCAATAAATACACCTGAACCAATTTACGCAGTTAACTATCATGCAGAAATAGTTATCGATGTTACAAATATGCTGCCTAATGTTTTAGGTTTAGGTGTGGTTAAAGAATTAGATTTTATAAAAGAGAAGTTCCCTCAAGGATGTGTATTAATAGAATTAAAAAATAGCAATACAGGAGAGCTTGTGGTTTTAAAAAAAATGACATACTCAACAAGTCCGACAAACTTAGAAATTTCATTTAAATATCCAAAAAATTATAAGTTGAACAAAGTTTTCGATGTTGTTATTGTTAAACCTAATATCAAACTTGAGAATGTGATTATTGGCTGGAGAAATTCAAAGTAGTTATAATGGGTTATTCATTTTGACCGGTCAGTGATTTATGTATCATCCGCCATTGAAGAATTTAACCTCGGTTTTCCAAGGCAGTATTACGATAAAGAGACTGAGCTGTGGTATAACATTCATCGCTATTATGATGCCAGCACAGGTAGATATATTACCAGCGACCCCATTGGTTTAGCTGGTGGGATGAATACCTATGCTTATGTGGGTGGAAATCCTGTTTCTAAAATTGATCTGATAGGGCTTCTAGAGGTATGTCGTCGGGGGCTTGGTGGAGGTCCTATGCTTGGTGTATTGAGACATGACCAATTATTTTTGGATGATGGGACTAATGTAGGTTTATTTAAAGATGGTAATAAAAACGGCGTTATTCGTTCCGACGTGGAGTTTAAAAAAAGCGAGTATAAAAGCTGTGAAAAAATAAATATTTCTGATAACGAAATCAGACAGTCAATCAAAAATCTAAAATCATCTTTCGAGGGGAAATACAGCTTATTTCTTCCATCAAATCAGTGTCAAGATTTTGCAACTGCGGTAGTTAGAGATGCACTTTTTAGATCGGTCATTAATAAACTTTGAATCCTAAAATGAAACTTCTATTGTATTCGTTGATTGTTATAATCTTGATGCTAATTGCTTTTCCAGTCTATGTTAAATGGCATCTGAGAAATTTTGATGAGGGATTTATTTATACTGTATTAAATATTTCTTCTCCACCATCAAATTACTTTGATGAAATAGTATCAATAAAAATTAACCATAAAGGTTATCAAAAATTAAATTTATCTCATAGTTATGCTGGAAAGTATATCGTTAAAGTTGTAACTGATAAGGAAGCCAGTTTCTTTGGGGATATGAAGTGCAGCAATATGGTTTTAGAGTTTTCTAGCAAAGATTATCTGGAGTATGTTGAAAAAGATAAAGAGTATTGGTTAAGCTCATATTCTGTGCCTTCAGAGATTCCATTTAATAGTCAATGTATATTGAAATTTGATACATCGAAAGCCGTAACATTTAAAATTATTAAGCTTTCACATTCATAGAATGTATATAATGAATTTTAAAGCTTGTAGCGTAAACTTACCCTAAAAAGGCACAAGCAATAATTAGAGGTTTCTGCCATAATGTAAATGAATTCAAAACGGGACACAGCCGAAACTATACTCGATCTTTATACAACAATTCACAATGGTGGTTGAAGGAACAAAAAATAGAAGAGAAATGGTGGCCCGACCCCGACTTGAACGGGGGACCTGCCGATTATGAGCTAAGCTGAATGTAAAAGTAAAGCATTGATTAATAATAATTTTTCCAAAAACCCCTTTCTTTTCCGCTCTATTCTCAGCGGAAAGCAACGGAAATCAGCTGAAAGCCGAGAAAATAAAAGGGGGCGATTAAGCGGAAGTTTTACGGAAATATGATGAGCAAAAAAATAATA